>CAWCFJ010000010.1:0-180966 GCA_963794695.1 uncultured Actinomycetes bacterium
GTAGCCCTCGACAACGCCTCCGCCGGCCTGCGCGATCAGCTCCACGGCGCCGCTCAGGGCCGCGGCCGTCACTCCCTTCCGGCGGTACTTCTTGTCGACGAAGATGCACGTGATGCGGTAATCGGGCGGCGGGTCGCCGAAGGCCTCGTACTCCTTGCGGTGCTGGATGTTGGGCAGCTCGGCGGGACTTCCGTACTGGCCCACGCGATGGCCTCGTCGCCGTCGAACACCAGCGCGGCATGCGCGCGGCCCTCCTCGACCAGGCGCTTCTTGAGGGCGCGGTTGTCGTCGGCGTCGAACGTCTTCTCGGAATGCATGGTGTGGAAGTGGGTGCACCAGCAGCCGCCGAACACGCCGTTGTGCCGCTCCATCATCCGCGCGTAGGCATCCCAGGTGGTCGCATCGAGCGGCTTGACCGTGTAGTCGGTCATGAGGTAGTTGCTTTCGGATCGTGAGTCATGTATGATCCTAAGATCGTGAACGCTACCGAGCAGCTGGCGATCGACGTGGTGGGGGAGACGGTTTCGATCCGCGAGGCGGCTAGTGCCACGACGCGGCAAGCCTACCGGGAAGGGCAGCCGGACCCGCAGGCCGTGCCGCGCATGGCGCTCAGCCCGGAGGAGGCCGCGACGGCGCTCGGGATCGCTCGCTCGACGTTCTACGAGATCGTGCTGCCGCAGCTCCGCGTCGCGACCGTCGGGCGCCGGCGGCTGGTTCCGACGAGCGAGCTCGAGCGCTGGCTGTCGGAGCGCGCCGCCCGGGTGTAGCGTCCGCGGCCATGGCCGAGGGCATCGAGAAGCGCACCAGTCGCGGCTACCCCGTCTACCGCGCGATCGTCCGCGACCGCCGCACCGGACGGCGCGTCAGCCGCACCTTCCCGACGCTCGCCCAGGCCCGCAGCTGGCGCACCCGCATGCAGGATCTCGCGCGGCGCGGGTTCAGCCTCGCTGGAACGCCTGAGACCGTCCGTGAGGTCGCCGAGGCGTTCATCGAAGGTCTCAAGTCGGGCGCCATCCGGACGCGGCAGGGCGTCGCGTACAAGCCGAGCGTCATCCGGGCCTACGAGTCCAGCCTCCGGAACCACGTGCTGCCCGACCTCGGCGGCAAGAAGCTGGCCAAGCTCGAGCGGCGCGACGTCCAGGCGCTCGTCGAGCGGCTCACCGAGAAGGTCGGGCCGTCGGCCGTGCGGAACGCCGTCAAGCCGCTGCAGACGATCTGCCGGCGCGCCGTCGAGGACGGCGACCTCGCGATCAGCCCGTGCGAACACCTGCGGCTGCCGGCGGCGCCCGACAGACGCGAGCGGATCGCCAGCCCGGCCGAGGCCGCCAGCCTGATCGCGGCGCTCGAGCCAGCGCGACCGCGCGCTCTGGGCCTGCGCCTTCTACGCCGGGCTGAGGATGGGGGAGATCCGGGCGCTCCGCTGGGACGACGTCGACCACGCCGCCGGCGTGATCCGCGTCGAGCGGGCGATGGACAACAGCGGCGTCCTGATCACGCCGAAGTCCCGCGCCGGCCGCCGGCGCGTCCCGATCGTCCGGCAGCTGCGGGACGAGCTCGTCCTCCACCAGCTCGCCACCAACCGCGACCGCGGCCTCGTCTTCGGCACGACGCCGGTCAGCGCCGTTCACGCCGAGCGCCGTCAACCGGCGCGCGCAGAACGCCTGGCGCGACGCAGGCCTGAACCCGATCGGCCTGCACGAAGCGCGGCACACCTACGCCTCGCTGATGATCGCCGCCGGCGCCAACGCGAAGACGATCTCGGCCTACATGGGGCACTCCTCGATCCAGGTCACCTTCGACCGCTACGGGCACCTGATGCCCGGAAACGAGGCCGAAGCAGCGGCCATGTTGGAGGCGTATCTGGCTCGGCACCTGGGCTCAGGGCCACTGAGCCGCCGACTCCAGGGGGAGAACTAGGGGTAACCCCCTCCAAAAACCCGGACACCGCGGACAACCGCGGACGCCGGCGACCAACACCGAAACGCGGCACGAGCAGGCAATTTCCGCTGACGAAGAGGTGGGCCCGGCAGGATTCGAACCTGCGACGCAGAGCTTCGAAGGCTCTTGCTCTGTCCCCTGAGCTACGGACCCATTGGTTGCCAGGAGTGTAGCCCTCGCGTCCACCTACACTCCCGCGGCATGCAGACCGGCCTCGCAATCTTCCTCACCGACGAGTCGATCGGCCCGGCCGAGCTCGCTCGCGCCGCCGAGGAGCGCGGCTTCGGCGCCCTCTTCGTCACCGAGCACACCCACATCCCGGTCGGCGACGGCACCCCGCTGAACGCTCGGGGCGAGGTGCTGCCGACCTACTACCAGCGCATCCTCGACCCGTTCATCGCCCTCACCGCCGCGGCGATGGTCACCGAACGCCTCCGTCTCGGCACGGGCATCTCGCTGCTCATCCAGCGCGATCCGATCGTCACCGCCAAGGAGGTCGCGACGCTCGACCTGCTGTCCGGCGGCCGCGTCGAGCTCGGCATCGGCGCGGGCTGGAACCGCGAGGAGATCGAGAACCACGGGACGCCGTTCGACCAGCGCTTCGGGGTCATGCGGGAGCGCGCCGAGGCCATGCGGGCCATCTGGACGCAGGACGCGGCCAGCTACCACGGCAAGCACGTCGACTTCGACGCCATCGCGTCCTGGCCCAAGCCCGTCCAGAACCCCCTGCCGATCCTGATCGGGGGGAACGGTGAGCGCGTCCTGCGAGCGCGTCCTGCGCTACGGCGACGGCTGGATCCCGAACCTCGAGACCGGCCTCGGCGAGCGCATCGCCGACCTCCGGCAGCGAGCGGCCGACGCCGGTCGCGGCCGCCCTTCGGTCACCTACTTCGGGGCCCCGTCCGACGACGGCGTCCTCGAGCGCATGGCGGGCTACGGCGTCGACCGCGTCTGCTTCCAGCTGCCGTCGGCGACCGCCGACGTCGTCCTGCCCGAGCTCGACCGGCTCGCCGCACTGATCCAGCGCGGCTGACCGGGAGCGATGCCCGGCGACGTCCCGCTCGCCTACCGGGTCGCCGCGTTCGGCGTCCTCGCGCCGCTCGGCCGCGCGCTGCTGCGGCCGCGCCTGATCGGCCTCGAGCGGATCCCGCGAGCGTGGGGGAGCGGTCGTCGCGTTCAACCACGACTCCTACCTCGACGCCCTCCTCGTCACCCAGGTGAGCCGGCGGCACCTCCGCGTCATGGGGAAGGCGGAGCTGTTCCGGCTCCCGCTCGTCGGGTCGCTCCTGCTCTCGGGCGGCATGTTCCCGGTCGAGCGGGGCCGCGGCGACCGCGCCGCGCTCGACACCGCCGTCGAGCTCTGCCGCGCCGGCGAGCTCGTCGCGATCTTCCCCGAGGGCACCCTGAACCCCGGCCCGCACCTCGGCCGGGTCCGCAGCGGCGCGGCTCGCATCGCCATCGGCGCGGGCGTGCCGATCGTCCCCGTGGCCATCGGCGGCCACCACCTGGTGCGGCGCCGGCAGGCGTTCGTCCACGTCGGCGAGCCGATCGCGCCCGAACGGACGGCCTCGCTCCTCACCTCGCGGCTCCGCACGGCCCTGCAGCGGCTGCTCGCCGGCGGCCCCTGAGCGGTCCTACGACCAACGTCCCGTTGCCGTCCGGACCAGCCGGCGGCGACGCTGCGCCGCGCATGGTCGTCCCCACCGAGGAGCCCGAGACATGAGCGAGCGCACCACCCCGAACCGGTCCCGCCGCGCCCTGCGCGCAGCCTTCACCGGCGTCGCCGTCGCCGCTGCGACGGCCGCCCTGCTTCCCGGTCAGGCCTCGGCCCGGCACGCCGTGGCGACGTCCAAGGGCGGCATCTGCGCCGGCTTCGCCGTCACCGTCAACGGCCAGACCTTCACGGGTGACGTCAAGCGCACCATCCGCGGGCCGATCAGCTCGATCCAGGTGCGCGGCACGTACATCGAGTTCGACGTCACCCCGGGCTCCTTCACGACCGTCAACTACCTGCACACCGGCAAGGCCTCGCCGCGCCCCGACAAGAACCTGCCGTTCGACGGCCGCACCCCGATCTTCACCAGCAAGGTGCCGAACAGCCGGCCGCTCACGTCCGACCTGTCGCTCGAGATCAAGCAGTCGAGCCTCGTCCTGCAGCGCAGCGGCGGCGGGCAGACGATGAAGATCCAGGCCAACGACTGTCACCAGGGCGGCCTCTTCCAGCTCGAGGGCGAGCCCGGGACGACCCAGACCAACACCCTCGCCGCCGGCTGGCATTACACCGTGCAGCCCGCGGGCCAGACGCGGCTCTGCATCACCAACGGCCGGATCTCGGCGTACGACAGCCCCGAGCTCGCGACGCTCGTGTCGCACACCGCGAGCACCGCCGTCTGGAACGTCGCCTCGGGCGGCCGCATCGGCTTCGTGATCGGCGAGGACGCGGTCGAGGGCGGCTGCCGCCCGTAGGCGCCGCACGCCGAGGCCCGGACGGCGCTCTCCGCCCGTCCGGGCCTCATCGCGTTTGGGTAGAGTCGCCGTGCCGGCATCCCAGTTCCGGCACGTCTCCTCGGGAGGGACAGACATGCGCACGACGTTGACGGCCGCCGCCGTCGGGCTGGCCGGGCTGGCGATCGTCCTGCCGTCGGCCGGCGCCTCGCCGCAGGCCCGGCACGCGGATCGCTACACCGTGCTCTTCAAGGCCGGGGCCTCGCCGGCCGCCGCACGCCAGGCGATCAGCCAGGCCGGCGGCACGATCCTGCGCCAGAACGCCCAGATCGGCCTGGCCACCGTCCGGTCGACGAACCCGCGCTTCCTGGCGCGGGTGCGCCAGCAGGCCGCGGTCATCGCCCTGGCCGCCCGCAACACCCCGATCGGCTTCGACGTGCCGGGCGGGCTGCCGGGCAAGTTCGCCGACGAGATGGCGCGCGAGGCCACCAGCTTCGCACTGCCCCTGGCGGCCCCGCCGACGGCCGTCGCGGCAGCGCCGTCCACCGTCACCGCGGTCACGCCCGAGCCGTTCGCGCCGCTGCAGTGGGACATGCAGAACGTCGGCGCGACGGCGGACGGGTCGCTGGCCGTCGAGCAGGGCAGCCACGACGTCCGCGTCGGGATCATCGACACCGGGATCGACGCGAGCCATCCGGACCTGGCCTCGAACTTCGACTCCGCGCTCTCGCAGAACTTCACCGTCGACATCCCGCTCATCGACGGCGACTGCGCCACCGATCCGGACGGCTCCTGCAACGACCCGTCGAACGTCGACGAGAACGGCCACGGCACCCACACCGCCGGCACCGTCGGCGCGGCCATCAACGGCCTCGGCATCGCCGGGATCGCCCCCCAGGTGGACCTGGTCAACCTGCGCGCCGGCCAGGACTCGGGCTACTTCTTCCTGCAGCCCACCGTCGACGCGCTGACCTACGCCGCCGACCACGGCATCGACGTGGTCAACATGAGCTTCTACGTCGACCCGTGGCTCTTCAACTGCTCCGACAACCCGGCCGACACACCGGAGGAGCAGGCCGAGCAGCGCGCCATCATCGCCGGCCTGAAGCGCGCCCTGCAGTACGCCCACCGCCGCAACGTGACGCTGGTGGCGGCCGCGGGCAACGACCATCTCGACCTCTCCCGCACGTTGGTCGACTCGAGCAGCCCGGACTACCCGCCGGGCACGGCGCACGAGCGCGTCATCCCGACACGCTGCGTCTCGCTGCCCTCGGAGGGCAAGAACGTGATCGACGTGGCCTCCTACGGGCCGAGCGGCAAGAAGGCCGATTACTCGAGCTACGGGCTCACGCAGATCGACGTCTCGGCCCCCGGCGGCTGGTTCCGCGACGGCTTCGGCACCGACCGCTTCCGGCTGCCGGAGAACGAGGTGCTCTCGACGATGCCGCTGGCGCTCGCAGTGGCCAGCGGGCTCGATCCGAACGGCGTGCCGCTCAGCGCCTTCGTCAAGCGCTCGTGCCTCGACGAGGCGAACCCCACGCCCGAGACCTGTGCCTACTACCAGTACCTGCAGGGCACCTCGATGGCCGCGCCGCACGCCGTCGGGGTGGCCGCGCTGATCGTGGCTCGCTACGGCGTGCCGGACCCGGTTCACGGCGGCCTGACGCTGGCCCCGGCCACGGTCGAGCGGATCCTGAAGAAGACCGCCGTCAGGACGCCGTGCCCGGTCCCGCCGCTCGTGACCTACGTCAACGAGGGCCGAGGGCCCGAGTTCGACGCCACCTGCGAGGGCAAGCCCCGCAAGAACGGCTTCTACGGGCGTGGCATGGTCAACGCCCTGAACGCCGTGACCGCAGCCGGCTGAGCATCCGCGGCCGGCAGGGGCGACGCCCTGCCGGCCGCGGTCGTTCGTTCAGATGCCGACCGCTCGGGACAGGTGCGTGCGAGAGGAGTCGAACCTCACGTCACCCCGAGCTCCTTTAGCGACCGTCAACGACGTGCACATCGGCACGCCCTTGCCGCCCGGCGATACGCGCACCGGCGGCGGCCAGACGCGGCTCTGCATCACCAACGGCCGCATCTCGGCGTACGACAGCCCCGAGCTCGCGACGCTCGTGTCGCACACCGCCAGCACCGCCACCTGGAACGTCGCCGCCGGCGGCCGCATCGGCTTCGTGATCGGCGAGGACGCGGTCGAGGGCGGCTGCCGCCCGTAGCCCCACCAGGTTCGAGGCCCGGACGGCACCTTCCGCCGTCCGGGCCTCACGTGCGTCAGGGCTCCGCGATCACTTGCCGGCGCAGATCACCAGGGCGCTGATCGTCACGCCGTTGATCAGCGCCGTGTTGTTCTCGTACACCTGCCACCCGCCCGACACCGGGTTCGTGGTGTTGAGGTCGACCGCCGCGGAGGTCGAGCTCGAGAACGCGCCGCCGCTGAGCGGCACCGTGCGGACCGGGCAGCCGATCGCCGCGCGGGTCTGGCTGTTCGCCGGGTTGCTCACCGCGCCGCCCTGCAGCAGGACGTAGCCCTTCGGGGCCTTGGCGCAGATCGCGTACACCGTGAAGGTGCTGGCGGTGCTGGTGTTCGTGTTCTGGTCGGTCCGCCAGCCGGTGGCCGTGGGGAACGTGCTGTTGATGTTGACCGCGACGCTGCCCGAGGCCGACAGGCTGCCGCCGCCGAGGACGACGGTCTTCGCCGGGCAGGAGACGGCTCCGGCGCTCTGGCCGTTCGCCGGGCTCGTGAACGGCCCTGCGGCCACGACCTGGTACTTCTTCGGCGCCGTCGCGCACGCGGCCCAGACCTGGAACGTGGCGACCGCGCCGCTCACGTTGTTGACGTCGGCGACCCAGCCGGCTCCCGACGGGAACGTGCTGTTGGCGTTGACGTTGAGGCTGCTTCCCGAGATGTAGACGCCGCCGCCGAACGGCACGAGACCCGCCGGGCACGCGACGGTGCCGCGGGTCTGGGTGCCCGTGTTCGCGTTGAAGAAGCCGCTGCTGACCACGGTGTAGCCCTTCGGCACCTTGCCGGCAGGCGTCGCCGGAGCTGCCGCCGGGCCGGCCTTCCCGGGCGTGGCAGTGCCGCCGGGCACGCCGGGCTGCGGGGACTTGCCGGGGTCGGCAGCCGCCCCGGCCGCACCCAGCGCGCAGGCGGCCAGAGCCAGCGCGAGACATCTCGCAAACGACACCATGTTGCTCCCTCGTTGTGTGAACGGGCCGTCGCCCGTCGCCCCCGCGGATGCGCGGGACCAGTGCTCTCGGCGAGCCTGGACGGACGCCGCGTCTTCGACCAGGCTGCTTCTGCACGACGGAGAGCTGCCCCCCAGCTCCGGCGCGAGTCTACGCGTCGTACGGGCACATCACAGTCACAGAGACGTGCGACGTGCGCTCCGCCAGCGAGGGGGCGCGAGGTGCGGGCGAGAGGAGTCGAACCTCCACGAGCTCTCGCTCACCGGAACCTAAATCCGGCGCGTCTACCGTTCCGCCACGCCCGCACGAGAGCCCCGGGTAGCCTATAGTCCACCAATCGAGTAGGGATTGGTGGTTCTAGGCCACCCGTCGCCGGGTATGGAGTCGGGCAACCCGGCAACGTCCCCAGCGCCGGGTCCGGCTTCCTCAGGAGGTGCCGTGCGTCTGCATGCCGTGCTGCCCGTGCTCGCGTTCGCGCTGATCGGATCGTCCGGCGCCCCGGCGGCCGCCGCCAGAGCGCCCAATCGGGCGCCGAACATCATCGTCGTCATGGTGGACGACCAGCCCGCGCTCGACGGGCGGCTGCTCGACTGGGAGCCGAACGTCCACGACATCTTCGTGGAGCACGGCGTCACGTTCACGAACTTCCACTCCGAGTCGCCGCTGTGCTGCCCCGCCCGGGCCGGGCTTCTTCACCGGGGAGCACACCCACAACCACGGCGTCACGCTCAACGAGGCGTCGCTGCTCGACCCGTCGATGACGATCGCCACCCAGCTGCACGGCGACGGCTACTCCACGTTCCTCTCGGGCAAGTACCTGAACCAGTACGGCCGGGTTGCCGAGCGGGGTGGCGGGATGCCGCCCGGCTGGGACCACTTCTTCGCCGTGGGCGATCCCGAGTACTACGACTACGACGTGTACTCCGACGGCGATCCCGACCCGATCCACTACGGCCACGACGCGTCGGACTACTCGCCGGACGTGTTCGGCAAGCGCTTCGTCGACCAGATCAGGCAGGCGCCGTCGAGATCAGCCGATCTTCGGCTGGTACGCGCCGATGTCGCCGCACGCGCCGATCCTGGCGGCGCCGCGCTACGACGACGCCGACTGTCACGTCCGCGCCTGGGATCCGCCGAGCTACGACGAGGCCGACGTGTCCGACAAGCCGCGCTACGTGCGCTCGGCGCCGAGCTTCGGCGGCGGCAAGGCGAACGGGTTCTCGCTCAACGACGACTGCCGCTCGCTGCTCGCCGTCGACGAGTGGGTCGGCAAGATCCGGGACGTGCTGGCCCAGGAGGGGCGGCTCGACAACACCATCTTCATCTACGCCGGTGACAACGGCATGAACACCGGCGAGCACCGGCTGCTCGACAAGCAGGCGCCGTACAACACCGACATCCCGTTCCTCGTGTCGTGGCCCGACGGCGTCGGCTCCGAGCCGCGCACGATCGACGAGCGCGTCCAGAACATCGACCTCGCCCCGACGCTGTGCGAGCTCGCCGGCTGCACCCTCGGGCCGTACCCGAACGGCCAGCGCGACCCCGACGGGATCTCGTTCGCCGACCTCCTGCTCGGCCGCCGCAACCACCTGCAGCGCGACGCCGTGCTCGACGAGATGCCACAGGTGAAGGCCGTCGGCCCGAGCACGCCGCCCCCGCCGCCGTGGTACGCGGTCACCACGACCGGGTCCTCGCCGCTGGCCTCCGTCGGCTGCGCCGCGGCGCTGACCGGCGGCTGCCGCTGGCACTACGTCGAGTACGACGACGGCGAGAGCGAGCTCTACGACGTGTCGAACGGCCCGTGCTACGCCTGGCAGGCCTGGGATCCCGGCGATCCGTGCGAGCTCCAGAACCTGGCCGGCCGTCCCGGCTACCAGAGCCTGGCACGCGTGCTGCACGGCCGTCTCGCGGAGCTCGAACGCGAGCACGGCTACGCTCCGCCCTCGTGAGCGCTCGCCTGCTGGCCGCCTGTGACGAGGGGCTCGCGTTCCTCGAGCACGACGGCGCCACCTGGCTCCCCGCCGGGCGGCGTCTCGAGGGACGCCGGCTGAACGCCCTCGCGCGCGCGGGCGACACGCTGGTCGCCGGCGGCCGTGCCGGCACGCTCGTCTCGAGCGACGCGGGGGAGACCTGGCACGACCGGAGCGACGGCCTCGCCGTCCGCTACGTGCGCTTCCTGCACGGCGCCGACGGCTGCGTGCTCGCGGGCACCGAACCGGCCGACGTCTTCCACGCGCCCGCCGGCGAGACCTGGGTCGAGGCGACCGGCGTGAGCGGTGAGCGCGACCGGCTCGGCTGGTTCCTGCCGTACTCCCCCGAGGCCGGCTGCGTCCGCGGCTTCGCGGTCCACGGCGAGCGGGTGTACGCCGCCGTCGAGGTGGGCGGGATCCTGCGCTCCGACGACGGCGGCCGCTCGTTCCGGCTGTGCGGCGGCAGCGACGGTCACCCGCACCTCGGGCCGTCGCGGCCGGACGTCCTGTACCCCGACGTCCACTCGGTGGCGGCGCACCCCTCGTCGCCCGACCGCCTGGCGGCCGCCACCGCCGGCGGGATCTACGTGAGCGAGGACGGCGGCGAGAGCTTCGAGCGGCGAAGCCCGGCCTGGTACACGCGCGCGCTGCACGTCGACCCGGAGGACTTCGACCACCTGGTCGTCGGCGCCGCGCACCGGGTGTCGGACAAGCAGGGCCGCATCGTGCGCACCCGCGACGGCGGGCGCACGTACGCCGAGGAGCCGGGCGCCGAGGGCCCCTGGCCGGCGGCGATCGTCGAGCGCTTCGCCGCCACGCCGGCCGGCCTGTTCGCCATCCGCGACGACGGCGTCGTGCTCGTCCTGGGCGGTGACGGCCGCTGGGCCGAGCTGGCCCTCGACCTGCACGTGCGCATGGTCTGCGTGACGCCGTGAGCGAGCTCGAGCTCGACGGGCCCGCCGGAGTCCTGCGCGCCGAGGTCGAGGGCGACGGCCCGCGCGGTGCTGCTGGTGCACGCCGGGATCGCCGACCGGCGCATGTGGGATCCGCAGTGGCCGGCCCTGACCGAGCGCCACCGGACGATCCGCCTCGACCTGCGCGGCCACGGCCGCTCGGATCCGCCGCGGGCCGCCCACTGGCCCTCCCGCGACCTGATCGAGCTGCTCGACGCGGCCGGCGTCGAGCAGGCGGCGCTGGTCGGCTGCTCCTACGGCGGCTCGCTGTGCGTCGACACCGCGCTCGAGCACCCGGACCGGGTGAGCGCCCTGGTGCTCGCCGCCTGCGGCCCGACCGGCAAGCCGGCGCCGGCCGAGCTGCGCGAGCAGATGGACGCCGCCGACGCGATCTACGAGGCCGGCGACCTCGAGGGCGCCTGCGAGGCCGAGCTGCGGATCTGGGTCGACGGCCCCTCGCGCGCGCCCGCCGAGACGCCGACGGCGGTCCGCGAGGCGGTCCAGGCGATGAACCTGGCCGCCTGGCAGGCCGTCGCCGACAGCGTCTGGGACGAGCGCCGGCTCGACCCGCCGGCCATCGGCCGCCTCGCCGAGATCCAGGTGCCGACGCTGGTCGTCGCCGGCCTGCTCGACCAGCCGCACGCCGTCGACGGCTGCCGGCTCCTGGCCGGCGGCATCCCCGGCGCGCGCCTCGTGGAGTACCCCGACGCGGCCCACCTGGTGACCATGGAACGGGCTTCCGAGGTGACCCCGCTCGTACTCGGCTTCCTGCGCAGCGAGTCTCGGGTAGGGTGCGGGTCTCGTGAAGACGAGCCACACCATGCTCGAGGAGGGGATGGCGCGGATCGACGTCGAGGTGCCCGCCGATCGGCTGGCCCACGACATCGAGCACACGCTCGGCCACCTCTCCACCAGCGTCCGCATTCCGGGCTTCCGCAAGGGGAAGGTCCCGCCGCAGATCGTCCTGCAGCGCCTCGGCCGCGAGGAGGTGCTCGAGGAGACGATGCGCGAGCACCTCATGCGCTGGTACACCGACGCGCTCGAGGAGGTGCCGCTGCACCCGGTCGGGCGCCCCGAGATCGACTTCGACGAGCTGCCCCGGCGAGGGCGAGCCGTTCCGCTTCAACGCCACCGTGCACCTGCGGCCGAAGGGCGCCCTGCCCGAGGCCCTGTCGATCGAGGCGCCGCGCGCCGAGGTCTCGGCGCCGAGCGACGAGATCGAGCGCGAGCTCGAGCGGCTGCGCGTCGACGCCTCCCCGCTGCGCGCCGTCGAGGACCGCCCGGCGCAGGTCGGCGACTTCGTGGAGCTCGACTTCTCGGCCTCGATCGGCGGCAAGCCCGTCCAGGGCACCACGGCGCTCGGCTACCACGCCGAGCTCGGCAGCGGCCGCCTGCTCGAGGAGATCGAGCGCGGCGTGCTCGGCATGTCGCCCGGGGAGCGCAAGAAGATCGAGGTCGACTTCCCGTCGGACTACCCGAACAGCGCCTTCAAGGGCAAGACGGTCGTCTTCGACGTCGAGCTGCGCGGCCTGCAGGAGCGCGACGTCCGCCCGCTGGACGACGCCTTCGCCCGGGACGCGAGCGAGTTCGACGACCTCGACGGGCTGCGCGCCGACGTCGCCGAGACGCTCACCGGCCGCCTGCAGCACGAGGCCGACGCCGCGTACCGCAGCGAGGTCCTGACCGCCCTCGGGCGTACCGTGCAGGTCGACCTGCCCGAGGAGCTCATCGCCGACAAGACCGACGAGCTCCTCCTGAGCCTCGACCGCGGCTTCGCCCGCCGCGGCGTCTCGCTGGCCGCCTGGCTGCGGCAGACGGGCAAGACGGCCGACGACGCGCGCCTCGAGCTGCGCGACGAGGCCGTCGACACGCTGAAGAAGGAGATCGCCCTCGAGGCGTTCGCCGACCGCGAGGGCATCACCGTCGACGACGAGCAGCTGCACACCCTGGTGCTCGAGGACGCGCAGGACGCCGGACTCGACGACGCCGAGAACATGGTGCAGGAGGTCCTCTCCTCCTCATCGAAGGAGAGCGTGCGCGAGGACGTCCGCCTGCGGCTCGCGCTCGATCGGGCCGTCGAGATCGCGCAGCCGATCAGCCTCGAGCAGGCCGAGGCTCGCGAGAAGCTGTGGACGCCCGAGCAGGACGAGTCCGACAAGCCAAAGCCCCAGCTGTGGACCCCCGGCCAGCCTCGCTGAGCCGGGACGTCCCATCACGTAGGTACGAAGGAGCGAGAGCGATGAGTCCGTTGGTTCCGATGGTCGTCGAGCAGACGTCGCGCGGCGAGCGTGCGTTCGACATCTACTCGCGGCTCCTCAACGAGCGGATCATCTTCCTGGGCACGCCGGTCGACGACCAGATCGCGAACCTGATCGTGGCCCAGCTGATCCACCTCGAGTCCGAGGATCCCGACAAGGACATCTCGCTGTACATCAACAGCCCTGGCGGCTCGGTGTACGCGGGCATGGCGATCTACGACACGATGCAGTTCATCAAGCCCGAGGTCTCGACGATCTGCTGCGGCATCGCGATGTCGATGGGCGCGCTGCTTCTCGCCGGCGGCGCGAAGGGGAAGCGGATGGCGCTGCCGAACTCCAAGATCCTGATCCACCAGGTCTCGGCCGGGTTCCAGGGTCAGGCAACCGACATCGAGATCCACGCCCGCGAGATCATCGACATGCGCAAGCGCCTCGACCAGATCATCGCCGAGCACACCGGCCAGCCCCTCGAGAAGGTCTCGCGGGACACCGAGCGCGACTACTTCATGTCCTCTGCGGAGGCCCAGGAGTACGGGATCATCGACCAGGTGATCTCGCACCGCTGATACGCCCCCCTGGCGGATCTCGGATTTCTGACTAAGCTGAGACTTCGATGGCGCGTCCTACCGACACCAACGAACAGCTTCTCTGCTCCTTCTGCGGCAAGAGCCAGCGGCAGGTCAAGAAGCTCATCGCCGGCCCCGGCGTCTACATCTGCGACGAGTGCATCGATCTCTGCAACGAGATCATCGACGAGGAGCTGGCCACCCCGGCCCAGCTCGACCTCGACAACCTGCCTCGTCCGCGGGAGATCTACTCGGTCCTGAACGACTACGTCGTCGGACAGGAGGAGGCCAAGCGGACGCTCGCGGTGGCGGTCTACAACCACTACAAGCGCATCCAGATGGCCGCGACCGACGACGAGGTCGAGCTGGCCAAGTCGAACATCCTGCTGCTCGGCCCGACCGGCTGCGGCAAGACGCTCCTGGCCCAGACGCTGGCGCGCATCCTGAACGTCCCGTTCGCCATCGCCGACGCGACCGCCCTCACCGAGGCCGGGTACGTCGGCGAGGACGTCGAGAACATCCTTCTGAAGCTGATCCAGGCCGCCGACTTCGACGTGAAGAAGGCCGAGACCGGGATCATCTACATCGACGAGGTCGACAAGATCGCGCGGAAGGCGGACAACCCGTCGATCACGCGTGACGTGTCGGGCGAGGGCGTCCAGCAGGCGCTGCTCAAGATCCTCGAGGGCACCGTCGCGTCGGTGCCGCCGCAGGGCGGGC
The DNA here is from genome assembly GCA_963794695.1 of uncultured Actinomycetes bacterium. GTDB lineage: Bacteria > Actinomycetota > Thermoleophilia > Gaiellales > JALYLC01 > CAWCFJ01. The sequence continues at coordinate 14,040 of CAWCFJ010000010.1, forward strand.
GCAAGCACCCGCACCAGGAGTTCCTGTCGATCGACACGACGAACATCCTGTTCATCTGCGGCGGCGCGTTCGCCGACCTCGACCGGATCATCGAGCGGCGGATCGGCAAGAACTCGGTCGGCTTCACCGCCGGCGTCTCGTCGAAGAAGAACCGCGACACCGCGGAGCTGTTCGCCAAGGTCATGCCCGAGGATCTCATCCACTTCGGGCTGATCCCCGAGTTCATCGGCCGGCTGCCGGTGATCTCGGCGGTGCACCAGCTGCAGCGCGAGGACCTGGTCAAGATCCTGCTCGAGCCCAAGAACGCGCTCGTTCGCCAGTACCAGCGCTTCTTCCAGTACGACCACATCGACCTGGTCTTCAAGGAAGACGCGCTGTGGGCGATCGCCGACGCCGCGCTCACCCGCGAGACCGGCGCCCGCGGCCTGCGCTCGATCATCGAGAACGCGCTGCTCGACGTGATGTTCGAGCTCCCGTCGCGCCGTGACGTGGCGAAGTGCGTCATCACCCGCGAGACGATCGACAAGGGCATCCGCCCGACGCTCGTCGCCCAGGGTGGGGCCGAGGCCGGCGACGAGGAGTTCGGCGCCGGCGCTCTCGAGAGCGCGTAAGCCCGGCGTCGCGTGGCGATCCGGCTGCGCGAGCTGCTGTTCGAGCACCTGTCGGAGCTGCGCTTCGAGCCGATCGACAAGCGGATCCGGGCGCGCCTCGGCTCGGAGACGGTGGTCGACAGCCGGCGCGCGCTGCTGGTGTGGGAGCCGAAGCGGGTCGTGCCGAGCTACGCCGTGCCCGAGAAGGACGTCGCCGCCGTGGTCCTCGCCGGCGGCGGGGCGGACATCGAGCCTGACGCGCCTCCGCGGCTCGGCGAGCGGCCGGTGTACGACCCGAGCGTGCCGTTCTCGGTGCACACCACGCCCGGCCAGCCGCTGACGGTCCGCGGCCGCGGAGGCCGGACGGCGAACGGGTTTCGACCGGCAGATCCAGCGCTCGCCGGCTACGTGGTGCTGGACTTCGACGGGTTCGACGCGTGGTTCGAGGAGGACGAGCCGAACGTCGCCCACCCGCGCGACCCGTTCCACCGGATCGACGTCGTCCGCAGCTCGCGCCACGTCCGCGTCGAGCTGGACGGCGAGTCGCTGGCCGAGTCGCGGACGCCGATCCTGCTGTTCGAGCCGCCGCTCCCGGTGCGCTACTACCTGGCTCCGGCGGACGTCCGGCTGGACCTGCTCGAGCCCAGCGCGACCCGGACCGCCTGCGCCTACAAGGGCCAGGCGTCGTACCTGGCACTACCGCGGCGAGGACGTCGCCTGGCGCTACGAGCAGCCGCTGCGCGAGGCCGCGCTCGTGACCGGCCGCGTCGCGTTCTTCAACGAGCGCGTCGACCTGGTCGTCGACGGCGAGCGGCTCGAGCGGCCGTGGACGCCCTGGTCGCGGCCGGCGAAGACCGCGGTAGATCCAGTCGGATCAGCCGCGGACGTGTATCTCGGGAGGCGCTTCCGCCTCTCGTCCACATGTACGCCCTTCTCGACGATCTCGACCTTTCCGGGCTCTACAATGAGCTCGGGGTGTTGCTCTGCCGACAGGACGCCTGCGCCAGCGTCGACATCCTGCTTGCCCATGCGGCAGCGGGACGCAGCGGGGCGCTTCTGGTGCGCGGCGACGCCGGCATCGGCAAGAGCGCGCTCCTGCGCTTCGCGAAGGAGCGTGCCGGCGACCTCCTGGTGCTGCGGGCCCGCGGGATCGAGACCGAGTCCGAGATCCCGTTCTCGGGGCTGGCCGACCTGTTCCGGCCCGTGCTCGGCCGGCTCGACCGGATCCCGAGCGCCCAGGCCGACGCGCTCGCCGGGGCGTTGGCGCTGCGCCCGCCGGTTCCCGCCGCCCGGTTCTCGGTCTCGGCCGCCACGCTGAGCCTGCTGGCCGCGGCCGCCGAGGACGGCGGGGTGCTCGTGCTGGTGGACGACCTGCAGTGGCTCGACGCCGAGTCCGCCGAGGCCCTGCTGTACGCCACCCGCCGGCTCGGCGACGAGGGCGTGGCCGTCCTGCTGGCCCACCGCGAGGGAGAGCCCGCCCGGGTCGAGGCCACCGGCCTGCCGCAGCTCACCCTCGACGGGATCGACGCCGCGGCTGCCCGCACGCTGCTCGACCAGACGTTCGCCCGGCCCATCGCCACGTCCGTGGTCGAGCGGCTGGTCGAGCTCACCGCCGGCAACCCGCTGGCGCTGGCCGAGGTGCCGGCGCTCCTGTCCGACGCCCAGCTCGCCGGCGACGAGCCGATCCCCGAGCCGCTGCCGGCCACCGCCGCCGTCGAGCGGCGCTTCCGCGGCCGGGCCGACGCCCTCAGCCCCGACGCCCGCCGGGCGCTGCTGGCGGCCGCGGCCGACGACTCGGGCGACCTGAACACGATCCTGGCCGCCGCCCGGGCGCTCGGCGCCCGGCCCGACGACCTGCACGAGGCCGAGCTCGCAGAGCTCGTCGCCGTCGAGGCCGGCCGGCTCGAGTTCCGCCACCCGCTGGTGCGCTCGGCCGTGTACCACGGCGCCACCCCGCCCGAGCGGCGCGCCGCCCACCGGGCGCTCGCCGAGGCCCTCGACGCGCCGGCCGCCGCCGACCGCCGGGCCTGGCACCTCGCCGCCGCGACGCTCGAGCCGAACGAGGAGGTCGCCCGGGCGCTCGAGGAGGCGGCCGGCCACGCCCTCTCGCGCTCGGGCTACGCCGCGGCCGCGAGCGCGTTCCACCGCGCCGCCCGGCTCACCCCGGTGCGCGAGGCCCGCGCCTTCCGCCTCCTGCGGGCGGCCGACGCCTCCCAGCTCGGCGGGGGCTTCGCCCGGGCCCGCGACCTGCTCGGCGAGGCCCTCGAGGGCACCCACGACCCCCTGGTGCACGCCGACATCCAGTACCTGCGCGGCCTGATCGGGATGTGGTGGGGCTCCGTGCCCGGCGCCGTGCAGCTGCTGGCCGGAGAGGCCGAGCACGCCGCCCCGGTCGACCGCGGCCGGGCCGCGCGCCTGTGGTCGCTGGCCGCCGGCGCCGCGCTGCTCTCCGGCGACACCCGGGCCGGGCTCGAGCACGCCGAGCGGGCCCACTCGGTGGCGGGGGAGGGGAGCGAGCACCCCGTCCTTCTGGCCCGGATCTACCACGCGCTCCTGCTGATCGCCGCCGGCCGCGCCCGCGAGGCCGAGCCGCTCGTGCGCTCGGTGCTGGCCGACGCCGACGCCGACGCCATCGAGCGCGGCTCCGACGAGGTGCTCGAGACGGCCGCCCACTGCCTCGTCTGGCTCGGCGACCACGGCGCGGCCCGGAGCCAGTTCGAGCGGATCCAGGATGCCGCCCGCACCACCGGCGCGACCAGCGTGCTGCTGTACGCCCTGTCCTGGCTCGCCGAGCTCGACCTGCGCGGCGGCCAGTGGGCCTCGGCCTACGCCAGGAGCGCCGAGGCGCTGCGGCTCACCGAGGGTCTCGGCCAGGGCGCGGCGCTGACCTTCGCCCTGGTGGGCCAGGCTCGCGTCGAGGCCCTGCTGGGTCACGACCAGGACTGCCGCGCCCACCTCGACGCCGCCCTTCAGGTGGCCGCGCGCGACGGCGTCGGCGCCGCCCGCCCGCACGCCGAGGCGGTGCTCGGCCGGCTCGAGCTGTCGCGCAGCCGGGTCGCCGAGGCCGTCGACCACCTCGAGGCCGCCGCCTGGATCGCCGAGGAGCAGGGGACGTTCGACGGCGCCATCCACGGCTGGCCGCCCGACCTCGTCGAGGCCTACGTCCGGGCCGGCCGCGCCGCCGAGGCGGGCGCGCTGCTCGACCGCTTCGCCGACACCGCCGAGCGCGGCGAGCAGGTCTGGGCGCCCGGCGCGGTCGCCCGCTGCCGCGGCCTGCTCGCGCCCGAGGATGCCTTCGACGAGCCGTTCCGCGAGGCGATCGCGCTGCACCAGGCCGCGGGGATGCCGTTCGACGTGGCCCGCACCCAGCTCTGCTACGGCGAGCGGCTGCGGCGCCAGCGCCGCCGGATCGAGGCCCGCGAGCAGCTCCGCGCCGCCATCGAGGCGTTCGACCGGCTGGGCGCCGCGGCGTTCGCCGAGCGGGCCCGCACCGAGCTCGCCGCCACCGGCCAGACCGCTCGCCGCGGCGAGGCCGCCCTCTCGGGCACCCTGACCGGGCAGGAGCTGCAGGTCGCGCTGATCGTCGCGAAGGGCGCCACCAACCGCGAGGCCGCGGTCGCGCTGTACCTCAGCCCGAAGACCATCGAGTACCACCTGCGCTCCGTCTACCGCAAGCTCGGCATCCGCTCCCGTGTGGCCCTGGCCCGGGTCGTGGCCCGCGAGGCCGAGCTCGGCGGCGGCCGCTTCGGCGAGCAGACGACCGCCAGCGAGGCCGTGTAGGGGTACGGGTCGGGCCGGCGCCCGGGACCAGGGCCGTCCCTGATGCGACCCACACGGACGGGTCGTAGCGTCTCCCTCGGATGACCGTCGAGTGCCGAAGCCGGGAGGGTCACGTCGTGCAGGAACACGAGCAGGCGCTCGCGCCGCTGTACGGAGAGCTGCTCGACGCCCTCGGGGTGCAGGAGGGGTCGCGCTACCTCGAGGCGGGCTGCTCGGCGGGGTACGCCTGCCAGCTCGCCGCTGCCCGCGGCGCCGAGGTCTCGGGGTTCGACACCCGGGTGCCGCTGCTCGAGGTGGCCCTCGACCGGGTCCCGCTGGGCGACTTCCGGGTCGGCACGCTCGAGCGGGCGCCGTTCGCCCCTCGCGGGTTCACCCGGGTCGCCGCCTTCTGCGCCCTGCACCGGGCCGTCGACCGGCTGGCCGCGCTGAAGGTGCTCGAGCTGCTCGGCATCCGCCGGGCGGCGCTCGCCGTGTGCTCCTTCGGGGACGTCGAGACCGGCCCGCTGGCATCGCTGCGGCGGGCCGCCGGGCTGGCCGCGGACGGCGGCGACCTGGCCCGCCTGCTGCCGGCGGCCGGGTACCGGATCGCCGAGCTCGGCGAGCGCGACGTCGTGCTGCGCTACCCGGACGAGGCCGCGGCCATCGACGGGCTCGAGCAGGCCGGCTGGCTCGCCGGCGTGGACGCCGACGGCCGGGCCCGCACGCTGCACGCCCTGCGCGCGGCCGCGGGCGGCGGCCGGGTGGTGCTGCGCCAGCGGCTCTCGTACGCGGTCGCTCACGCCAGTACCTGAACGCCGCCCTTCTACACTGCCCTGCATGGATACGCAGAGACGGCAGGCGCTGGAAGCCAAGACCCGGTACGAGCCGGGCCAGGTGGAACCTGCCGTCCTCGTACGCTGGCTCGAGTCGGGCGCCTTCGAGGCCCACGCCGACGCCCCCGGCGAGCCCTACACGATCGCCATCCCGCCGCCGAACGTCACCGGCGCGCTGCACATGGGCCACGCCCTGAACGGCTCGACGCAGGACGTCCTCATCCGGCTCCGCCGCATGCAGGGCCGAAACGCCCTGTGGGTCTTCGGCATGGACCACGCGGGCATCGCCGTGCAGAACGTGGTCGAGAAGCTGCTGGCCCAGGACGGGCAAGTCCCGGCACGACCTCGGGCGCGAGCGGTTCGTGGAGAAGGTCTGGGAGTGGAAGGCCGAGTACGGCGGGATCATCCGCGACCAGTTCAAGCGGCTCGGCGCCTCGCTCGACTACCGTCGCGAGCGCTTCACGATGGACGACGCCTACGCCCGCACGGTCCTCGAGGCGTTCGTGCGGCTGTACCGCAAGGGCTACCTGTTCCGCGACAACCGCATGGTGAGCTGGTGCCCGCGCTGCCACACCGCGATCTCGGATCTCGAGGTGGAGCACAAGGAGGTGCAGGACACCCTGTACTCGATCGACTACCCGGTCGAGGGTGGGGGCCACGTGACGGTGGCCACGGTGCGGCCGGCGACGATGCTCGGCGACACCGGCGTGGCGGTGAACCCGAACGACGACCGCTACCGCGACCTGGTCGGCAAGACCGCGATCGTGCCGCTGGCCGAGCGGGAGGTCCCGATCATCGCCGACGACTACGTCGACGTGGCGTTCGGCACCGGCGCGCTCAAGATCACCCCGGGCCACGACCCGAACGACTTCGAGATCGGGCGCCGCCACGGCCTGCCCGAGATCGCGGTGATCGGCTTCGACGGCGCCATGACCGACGAGGCCGGGGAGCGCTACGCCGGCCTGCCGGTGGCCGAGGCCGAGAAGCGGGTGGTGGAGGACCTGCGCGAGCGCGGCCTGCTGCGCGAGGAGCAGCCGTACGTGCACTCGGTGGGGCACTGCGAACGCTGCGGCACCCGCATCGAGCCGCTCGTGTCGCTGCAGTGGTTCTGCCGCATGGACGAGCTCGCCGCGCCGGCCATCGCCGACGTGCGCGAGGGCGCCGTGCGCTTCCACCCGAAGGGCGCCGAGCGGATCTTCTTCCACTGGATGGAGGCGATCCGCCCGTGGTGCGTGTCCCGCCAGCTCTGGTGGGGCCACCAGCTGCCGGTCTGGTACTGCTCCTGCGGCGACACCATCGTCGAGGAGCAGGAGCCGACGAGCTGTCCGTCCTGCGGCGGGAGCGAGCTCGAGCGCGACCCCGACGTGCTCGACACCTGGTTCTCGTCGGCGCTGTGGCCGTTCGCCACCCTCGGCTGGCCCGAGGACACCGACGACCTGCGCACCTTCCACCCGACCCAGGTCAACTCGACCGACCGCGGGATCATCAACCTCTGGTGCGCCCGGATGATGATGATGAGCAGGGAGTTCCTGGGCGTGGTGCCGTTCTCGGACATCATCATCCACTCGACCGTGCTGGCGCCCGACGGGCGGCGCATGTCGAAGTCCCTGGGCACGGGCATCGACCCGCTCGAGCTGATCGACCGCTACGGCGCCGACGCGACCCGCTACGGCCTGCTCAAGATGAGCTCGACCCAGGACGTGCGCTTCGCCGAGGGGATGCTCGACGAGGGCCTGCGGCTCTGCAACAAGCTGTACAACGCGTCGCGGCTGATCCTGCTCGGCGCGGCCGACGTCGAGCCCGAGCCGCTGGTGTCGGAGCCGGTCGACGCCTGGATGCTGGCCCGGCTCGACCGGGCCACGGCCGAGCTGACCGAGCTGATCGACGCCTACGACTTCTCGAGCGCGGTCAAGACGCTCTACCGCTACGTCTGGAACGAGGTCTGCGACTGGTACCTCGAGGCCTGCAAGGCTCGCCTGCAGTCCGACGACCCGGCGGTGCGCGAGGCGGTCTCGAAGACCCTCCTGTACGTGCTCGACCGCACCCTGCGGCTCGCGCACCCGGTCATGCCGCACATCACCGAGGAGCTCTGGACGCTGTCCGGCCGCGACGACCTCCTGATGCTGCAGGCCTGGCCGAAGCCGGGGGAGGCGCCGCGCGACGACGACGCCGAGACGGCCGTCGGCAACGCCTTCGAGCTCGTCGGCCAGCTGCGCCAGCTGCGCGGGGAGATCGAGCTGCCGCCGCGGACGAACCTCGCCGTGACGCCCGACGATCCGGACCTGACCGCGCCGCTGCAGGGGCTGATCGAGGGGCTCGCGCACGTGAGCTTCGCGCGCTCGAACGGGGCGCACGGGATCCCCGTCAGCGCCGGCGACCTCACGCTCCGGGTGACCGACGAGCAGGTCTCGACGCAGCTCCAGAAGCGCCTCGCGGGCCGGCTCGAGACGGCCCGCGACGAGCTTCGCCGGGCCGAGAGCAAGCTCGGCAACGAGCGCTTCGTGACGAAGGCCAAGCCCGAGCTGGTCGAGGCCGAGCGCGAGAAGGTCGAGCGGTTCAGCCGTGAGGTCGCCGACTACGAGCGGCGCATCGCGGACCTCGCCTAGAGACGGTCGAGCTCGCTTGGACGCAGACGCGTACCTGGATGCGCTCGGGCCCGCCGGCATCCGGCTGGGGCTCGAGCGCATCCACACCCTGCTCGCGGCGCTCGGCAGGCCCGAGCGGTCGCTGCGGGCGATCCACGTCGTCGGCACGAACGGCAAGTCGTCGACCGTGGCGATGACCGCCGCCGCGCTGCAGACCACCGGCCGGCGGGTCGGCGCCTACCTCTCGCCGGCGGTCGGCGGCAGCGCCGAGACGATCCGCCTCGACGGCCGGCCGGTCTCGGCGGCCCAGCTCGACGCCCTGCTCGAGCGGGTGCGCCAGGCGGCCGAGGCCGTGCAGGAGGTGCACGGCGAGCCGCCGACGCGCTTCGAGGCGCTCACGGCGGCGGCGCTGCTCGGCTTCCGCGAGGCGGCGGTCGACGTCGCGGTGGTCGAGGCGGGGCTCGGCGGCCGGCTCGACGCCACCAACGTGCTCGCCGCCCGGGTCGTCGGCCTGACGAACGTCTCGCTCGACCACACCGACCTGCTCGGCGACACGCCCGAGCAGATCGCCGCCCAGAAGCTCGGCGTCCTCACGCCGGGCGCGCTGCTGGTCTGTGGCGAGCTCGACGACGAGCTGTTCGCGTTCTGCGCCGAGCAGGCCCACGTGCTCGGGGCGCTCGGCGTGCGCCGGCTCGAGGGCGCCGAGATCGAGGCCGCCCGCGGGCTCGCGCCGGGCAGGAGCGGCGCGGCCAACGCGGCCCTCGCCCTGCTCCTGGCGCGGGTGTTCCTGGGACACGAGCCGCTCGACCGGGCCGCCGCTGAACAGGCGGTCAGCGGCGTCCGCCTGCCGGGCCGGCTGCAGCTCGTCGACGGCGACCCGCCGCTGCTGCTCGACGGGGCCCACAACCCGGCGGGGATGCGCCGGCTGGTGGCCGAGCTCGACCGCCTGCTCGGGGAGCGGCGGCCACGGGTGGCGGTGCTCGGCGTGCAGCGCACGAAGGCGGTGGACGAGATGCTGTCGGTGCTCGCCCCGCACGTCGACGCGGTCGTCGCGACGAGCACCGGCACCGCCGCCGCGCTCGATCCGGACACCCTCGCCGAACGCGTCGCCGCGGCCGGGCTCGAGCCCCAGCCGGTCCCGCCCGACGAGGCCGTCCGGGCGGCGGTCGCACGCGCCGGCCCCGGCGGGGCGGTGCTGGTCACCGGCTCGCTGTACCTCCTCGACCGCGTGCAGAGGGGGTAGCATGGGTCGGCGTGGCGTGCTGCGCACCATCGCTCTCATGCTCGCCCTGGTCGCCGGGACCGTCATGGTGTTCTTCGGCGTCGGATATGCCCTGGGCAAGTTCTTGCTGTAGGAGCCGGCGTGCGCGCATCGAAGAGAGGGTGACGTGAGCGGATTCCCCCTGGCAGCAGGAACCACGACGACCGACGACAACCCGCTGCGGGGCGTCCAGGACTGGTTCGACTCCTCGACGTTCCAGGCGATCGAGCGGCTGACGCTGTTCTTCTTCGTCGTCCTCGCGCTGGCCATCGTGTTCTGGACCTACAAGGACGCCCGGCGCCGGATCGCCGACCCGATCCTGATCGCGGTCTCGGTGGCGACGGCGCTCGTCTTCCCGTTCGTCGGCGCGCTGATCTACATGGTGCTGCGGCCGCCCGAGTACCTCGACGACGTGCGCGAGCGCGAGCTCGAGATCCGGGCGATGGAGCGGCGTCTCGGCGGCGACTCGCGCTGCCCGTACTGCCGGCACGCCGTCGAGCCGAGCTTCCTCGTCTGCCCGCACTGCACGAACAAGCTGAAGACCGCCTGCCGCCGCTGCAAGAGCCCGCTCGAGCCCGACTGGCGCGTCTGCCCGTACTGCGAGACCGCCGTCCAGCGGGCCGCAGAGCCGATCGAGATCTGAGCCCCGCAGCTCCTCCGTCGATCGGAGGAGCCTGTTCCTGCCGGCTCAAGGCGGACAACTGGGTGTCCGATGGCCAGGGGGTGACTCACCGCCTGCGCCTCCCCATCCGCACCAAGCTCATCGGCGGCTTCGGTGCCCTGACCCTGCTCCTCGTGATCCTCGGGGGCGTCGCCCTCTTCGAGATGCGTGGCATCGACCACCGCACGAGGTTCATCGGCGAGACCGACCTTCCGGCCGTCGACCTGATCGGCCGGATCGACACCGCCGAGTCCGTCTACCGCGACGACCAGGTCGAGCGCGCCGTCGCGACCACCGCGGCCACGAAGCGCGAGTTCACCCGCGCCCTGCAGACGCGCCAGGCCGAGATCACGAAGCTGTTCGCGGCGTACGGGCCGCTGATCGTCGACGACGCCGACCGCGGCACCTGGAAGGCCGCGCAGGGGCACTGGGCGGGATACCTGAACGAGACCTCGAAGGACGACCTGTCGACCCTGAACGGCCAGTCCTCGACGGACTTCAACGCGCTCGAGGCGTACCTCGACCGCTGGGCCGAGGCCGACCGCGCCGTCGCCGTGAGCGACGTGAACAGCGCGGCCGACGAGTACCAGACCTCCGAGGACGTCGTCATCGCAGCGATCCTGTTCGGCCTGCTGCTGGCCGCGACGCTGGCGTTCGTCATCTCCCGCTCGATCGTCGGCGGCGTCGGCAAGATCCGGCGGGCCGCGCAGGGCATCGCCCTCGGCGACGTCGACCAGGACGTGCAGGTGCGCTCGAACGACGAGATCGGCGACACCGCCGCGGCGTTCGGCGAGATGGTCGGCTACCTCGGCCGGATGGCCACCGTGGCCGACGCGATGGCCGACGGCGACCTGACCGGCACGATCGAGCCGGTGAGCGGGCAGGACCGGCTGGGCACGGCGTTCTCGACGATGGCCGTCGAGCTGCGCTCCGTCGTCAGCCGGATCTCGGAGTCGACCACGCTGGTCGCCGCCGCCGCCCAGGAGATGGCGTCGAGCTCCGAGGAGTCGGGCCGCGTCGTCGGCGAGATCGCGCTGGCCGTGGGCGAGGTCGCCCAGGGCGCCGAGCGCCAGGCGACCGCCGCGGGCCAGGCCCGCGAGGCCGCCGAGCAGTCCGACCTGGTTGCCGGCCAGGCCTACGAGACGGCCGAGGCGGGCCGCCTGAGCGCCGCCCGGGCGAGCACCGCGATGGCCTCCCTCACGGCTGCCAACGGCGAGGTCGCGGAGTCGATCGCCGAGCTGGCCGCGAAGTCCGACACCATCGGCGGGATCGTCCAGACGATGAGCGGCATCGCCGCCCAGACGAACCTCCTGGCGCTGAACGCCTCGATCGAGGCCGCCCGCGCCGGCGAGCACGGGCGCGGCTTCGCGGTCGTGGCCGACGAGGTGCGCGAGCTGGCCGAGGAGGCCCAGCGCAGCGCGTCGTCGATCGCCGAGCTGGTCGGGCAGATCCAGACGGGCACGAACCGCACGGTGGACGCCGTCGAGTCCGGCGCCGAGAAGGTCGCCGAGGGCGTCTCGGTCGTCGCCGAGGCCGGCCAGGCCTTCGAGGCGATCGCCACCGCCGTCGCCGAGGTGCGGGAGAACGTCGCCAGCATCTCGAGCGCCACGACCGAGGTGGCCGAGTCCGCCGAGGCCGCTTCGGGCAACACCGAGGAGGTGTCCGCGGCGATCGAGGAGTCGAGCGCCTCGGCCCAGGAGATCGGCGCGTCGGCCCAGCAGCTCGCGTCGATCGCGACCGAGCTCGAGCAGCTGGTCAGCCGCTTCACGGGTCTAGCACGCTAGGCTCCGGCCGCCATGGCTACGGAGACCACACTCGCACTGATCAAGCCGGATGCGGTTCGCCGCGGCCTCATCGCCGAGATCCTCGGGCGGTTCGAGCGTCGCGGCTTCCGCATTCGAGGGCTGCGCCAGCTCGTCCTCACGAGGGAGCAGGCGGAGCGGCACTACGGCGAGCACGCGGGCAAGCCGTTCTTCGGCGAGCTCGTCGACTTCATCATCGGCGGGCCGCTGGTCGCGCTGGCGCTCGAGGGGCCGGACGCGATCCCGACGGTGCGCGCCATGATGGGTGCCACCGACCCGCTGAAGTCCCCGCTCGGGACGATCCGGGGCGACCTCGCCCTGGTGCTGTCCGAGAACGTGGTGCACGGGTCGGACTCGCCCGAGAGCGCGGCGCGGGAGCTCGCGATCTTCTTCGCCGACGGCGACCTCCTGCCAGCGAGCTGAGCCCGACTGGTACCAGGCTGCCGCAGGCCGGCGAGCGTGCCGCGCTGGTGCTGCCCTCGGGGCGAGCGCTGCCGACCACGGTCCGCGAGGCCGGTGACGGCAGGCTGACGCTCGAGGCGCCGCCCGGCCCGCTCGCCGGCGGTGCGGCGGTCGAGCTGCGCTGGGCCGCGGACGGGCGCTGGTGGTCGCTCCGCTGCCGCGTCGAGCCGCCGGACGCCGGCTTCCTGCGGCTGCGCGCCGCCGGCCGGCCGGAGCGGCACCGCGACCGGCGCCGGGCGAGCCGGTCGGAGGCGCTGGCGCTGGTCGAGCTGACCGTCCTCGCGGCCGCCGACGTCGCGCCGGGGACGCGGCTGCGCGAGTGGATCGTCGACGTGGCCGAGAACGGGGTGGCGTTCGACACCGAGCTCGGGCTGTCGGTGGGCGACGCGCTGCGTCTCGACCTGCTCCCGGAGGGGAGCGGCGCGATCCTGGCCGGCCCGGCCCACGTCGTCCGCAGCCAGCGGCCGCCAGGCGCGATGGCCATCCGGGTGGCGGTGGTGCTGGACGACCCGCCGAAGGCGCTGCGGAAGCTCCTCGGCCGCTAGGGCGTTACCGTGCCGGCCGTGCAGCGCCCGCTCGTCCTGGCCTCGCGCTCGCCGCAGCGCCGTGCCATCCTCACCCAGCTCGGCCTGCCGTTCCGGGTCGTCGAGCCGGCCTACGAGGAGCGCCCGCTGCCGCTCTCGCCGGAGGAGCTGGTGCAGGCCTACAGCCAGGGCAAGGCCCGTTCGGTCGAGCCCGGCCCGGACGACGGGCCGGTGCTGGGGGTGGACACCGAGGTCGCGATCGACGGGCGGGTCTACGGCAAGCCGGCCGACGAGCAGGGCGCGCGGGCGATGCTCTCGGAGCTCGCCGGGCGCGAGCACCTGGTCGTCTCGGGCCTCACGCTGCGCGGCGGCGGACGCGAACAGACCGGTCTGTCGGTGACCACCGTGCGCTTCCGGCAGCTCGATCCGGACGAGGTCGACGCCTACGTCGCAGCGGGGGAGTGGCAGGGGCGCGCCGGTGGCTACGCCATCCAGGGGCGCGGCGCGGCGCTCGTCGAGCGCATCGAGGGGGACTACGCAAACGTCGTCGGCCTGCCGGTGGCGCTGCTGGTCAGCTTCCTGCGCGCGCGAGAGCGTGAGGCAGGACCACCCGCACAGGGATAGAATCCGGCTTCACTCGGCCTCACCGCTCGCGCCCGACGCGATCAGGTCTGGTCGTCATCGGAGGGGAACGGTGTTTCCATCGGCGTGTTCAGCTTCCTGAGCGGGTTCGGCGGCCGCGACATGGCCGTGGACCTGGGCACTGCCAACACCCTGGTGTACGTGCGAGGGCGGGGCATCGTGCTCTCCGAGCCGTCGGTGGTCGCGATCGACCAGCGCTCCGGCGACGTCCACGCCGTGGGCATCGAGGCCAAGCGCATGCTCGGCCGCACGCCCGGCACGATCTCCGCGATCCGGCCCCTGAAGGACGGGGTCATCGCCGACTTCGACGTGACCGAGCAGATGCTCCGCCACTTCATCCAGAAGGTGCACCAGAACCGCTGGGCCCATCCGCGGGTCGTGGTGTGCGTGCCCTCGGGCGTCACCGGCGTCGAGAAGCGCGCCGTCGAGGAGGCCACCCAGTCCGCCGGCGCCCGCCAGGCGTTCCTCATCGAGGAGCCGATGGCCGCCGCGATCGGCGCCGGCCTGCCGGTCTCGGAGCCGACCGGGAACATGATCGTGGACATCGGCGGCGGCACCACCGAGGTCGCCGTGATCTCGCTCGGCGGCATCGTCGTGTCCCAGTCGATCCGGGTCGGCGGCGACGAGCTCGACGAGGCGATCGTCAACTACGTCAAGCGCGAGTACAAGCTCCTCATCGGCACCCAGACGGCCGAGGAGGTCAAGCTCGAGATCGGCTCGGCGGCGCCCATGCGGGAGGAGGCGCAGTGCGAGATCCGTGGCCGCGACCTCGTCACGGGCCTGCCGAAGACCGTCGTCCTGTCGTCGCAGGAGGTGCGGCTGGCGCTCGACGAGCCGCTGCAGCAGATCATGGACGCGATCAAGTCGACGCTCGACAAGACGCCGCCCGAGCTGGCCTCCGACATCATGGACCGCGGGATCGTGCTCGCCGGCGGCGGCGCGCTGCTGCACCGGCTCGACGAGCGGGTGCGGCACGAGACCGAGATGCCGGTGCACATCGCCGAGTCGCCGCTCACCTGCGTCGCGGTCGGCTCCGGCCGCTCGCTCGAGGAGTTCGAGACGCTGCACCGCTCGGCGAAGGCCGCCTCGAGAAACGGCGGCTACCGCCGCAGGTATTGACGGTCGAGCTCGTCCCGGCGGGCGAGCGCTCGCTCGTCGAGCTCGCCGCGCTGTTCACGCGCTCCTTCGAGGGCTACCTCGTCCCCGTCGCCATGACCGCCGAGCCGCTGGCGGCGATGCTGCGGACCGACGGCACCGATCTCTGGCTGAGCCGGGTCGTCAGGGTCGAGGGCCAGGACGTGGGGCTCGTGCTGCTCGGCCGGCGCGGCTCGACGGTGCGGGTCGCGGCGATGGGGCTCGTGCCGGCGGCGCGCGGGCGGCGGCTGGGCGGAGCGGCGCTCGAGCAGCTCCTGCCGGTGCTGCGGGAGGCCCGCGTCGAGACGCTGCTGCTCGAGGTGATCGGGGAGAACACCGCTGCGCTGAAGCTGTACCAGCGGCTCGGCTTCAAGACCCGCCGCAGGCTCGTGGGCTTCGCCCGGGGCACGCCCATCGAGGGCCGGCCCGGCGAGGTGCGCGAGGTCGATCCGGCCGACGCGGTGGCGTTCCTGGCGGCGCACGGCGAGCCGGGCCTGCCGTGGCAGCTCTCAGCCGCCGTCGCTGTGGGCCCTCGGCTGGCCGACGCGCGGGTTCGCGCTCGCTGACGCGGGCGTGGCGCTGGCGGCGTCGACGCCGGCGGGGATCGCGCTGCGGGCGGTCTGCGTCCGACCCTCCGAACGGCGCCAGGGCATCGGCCGGCGGCTCGTCGCCGGCGTGGCCGCGGCGCTCGAGCCCGGCGGCTGGAACGTCCCGCCGATCGTCCCCGAAGGGCTGGCCGACGGGTTCCTGCAGGCGCTGGGCTTCGAGCAGGCCCGGATCTGGCAGCACGAGATGACGCTCGCGCTGTAGGACCAGCTCCTACCAGCTGCCGCCGCCGGAGTCCCCGCCGCCGCCTCCGCCGGAGTCGCCGCCTCCGCCGCCGAAATCGCCGCCGCCTCCGCCGCCCCAGTCGCCGCCACCGCCGCCGAACCAGCCGCCGCCGGAGTCGCCCGAGCTCCCGCCGCCGCCGAAGTCGCCTCCGCCGCCGCCGATCCAGCCGCCGTCGCTGCCGACGACCGCCGCGCCGGCGTCGCCCTGATGGCCGAACCCGCCGGCGAGCGCGTCGCCGATGATGAACCCGGTGAACACCTGGCCGAGGCCGAACCCGCTGCCGGGCCAGCCGTAGTAGCCGCCCATCCAGGGCGCGTAGTAGCGCGGCGCCTGCCAGTGCGGGACCCGAGCGTCGCCGACGGTGATCTCGCGGGCCGCCGGCTCGCGGCCCTCGGCGACCTGGTGGGCGCAGACGTCGCAGGCGGGGACGTCGCGGGCTGCGCCGCCGTCGGGCGGCGTCCACCACACCGAGGCGGTCGACGGCCCGTGCTGGGGGTTGAAGAAGCACGGCGCCGTGCGCGCGGGCAGCTCCTTCTTCGCGATCCGGGCGCGGGTGCAGGCGAGCTGGTAGCGGCCCTCCTCGACGGCCCGGGAGACGACGCCGAGATCGCGCACCGAGCCGGCCTTGTCGAGCCGGCGCTGGGCCCGCTCGAGCTCCTTGACCGCGACCTGGTAGGTGGCGTCGGTCTCCGCGTCGCGGCCCGGCTGGTAGCTCGTGTCGAGCTCGACGATGTCGCTCTGCAGGCGGTACAGGTCCTCCCGCGCCACGTCGGAGACCTCGGCCAGCTCGGCCGCAGCCTGGCGGCTGCGGCGGGTGCCGACGACCACCCGGCGGATCCCGAAGAAGGCGGCGGCGGCGAGGAACAGCGTCCAGAACCAGCCCAGGCCGAACAGGCCTCCCGCGCTGCCGCGGCCGGCGCCGGTGCTGGCCGCGTGGAGGTCGTCCACGCGGTCGACGAAGTCGTCGAGCACGGCCCGCGTGCCGTCCGCCTTGTGCGCCTGGAACGCGAGCGTGCCGGCCTCGCCGGCACCGTTGCCCTCGCGCAGGCTGCCCGTGCGGAACTCGTGGTCGGTGACCAGCGCGTAGGCGCCGGACAGACCGGTCTTTCGGGCAATCGCCTGCAGCAGGTCGTCGGCGTTGCCGCCGTTGCTCGCGATCGCCGCCTCGGGCAGGACGGCGACGAAGATCGGGGTGTCGGCGTCGTGGATGCGCCGGCGCAGCTCGGCCAGGTCGTCGGCCGAGAGCGCGCGGCTCGCGCCGGCCTGGTTGTAGACCGGGTCCTGGCGGAGCGCCGCGGCGACGTCGGCGACCGTCGTCGCCTGGGCGGCCGCAGGCGCGAGCACCAGCGCCAGCAGCCCGAGCAGGGCCAGGAAGCGGGTGCGGAGCATGAAGATGGACGTTGCCATACCTCTTGGACCCCCGCGAACAGGTAGCGTTCCCGGCGTGGCGGAGGGAGATCGTCTCGAGCGCTACGCGGCGCTCGTGCTGGAGGTCGGCTGTGCGCTGCAGCCGGGCCAGGAGCTGGCCGTGGACTCCTACGTGGAGCACGCCCCGCTGGCCCGGGCGGTCGTCGCCGGCGCGTACGCGCGAGGCGCGTCCTTCGTCGATCTGGTCTACCACGACCGCCGCGCCGTCCACGAGCAGCTGCTGCGCGGCGATCCCGACCGCATCTCGGAGCTGGCCGCCTGGCGCGAGCGCCGCTACGAGCACATGGTCGAGGTGCAGGGCGCGGCCGTCCGCATCCTGGGCGAGCCCGAGCCCGCCCTGTTCGACGACGTCGACCCGTCGCGCCTCGGTGCGCTTCCGCGCCGCGAGCGGGCCTGGAGCCGGGGCGTCCGCGAGGGCACCCTGGCCTGGACGATCATCGGCTGCCCGAGCCCGGGCTGGGCCGAGGCGGTGTTCGGCGAGCCCGACACCGAGCGTCTCTGGGACGCCGTGGCCCACGCCGTGCGCCTGGACGAGGACGATCCCGTGGCGGCCTGGCGGACGCACGTCGAGCGGCTGCAGGCGCGAGCCGCCTCGCTGACCGCGCGCCGCTTCGACGGGATCCGCTTCCGCGGGCCGGGCACCGACCTCTTCGTCGGGCTGAACGCCGCCTCGCGCTGGACGGGCGGGAGCTCGGCCACCGCCTGGGGACAGGTCCACGTGGCCAACATCCCCACCGAGGAGGTGTTCACGACGCCCGACTGGCGCCGCACCGAGGGCACCGTGCGCTCGACCCGGCCGCTGAACCTCGAGGGCGCCGTGGTGCGCGACCTCGAGGTGCGCTTCGAGGCCGGGCGGGCCGTCGAGGTGCGGGCGAGCGCGAACGCCGAGGGCGTGCGCCAGCAGATGGCCAGCGACCCGCAGGCCCCGTTCCTGGGAGAGGTCGCGCTGGTCGACGGCTCCTCCCGCGTCGGCGAGACCGGGATCCTCTTCCTGGACACCGGCTACGACGAGAACGCCTCGAGCCACCTGGCCTACGGCTCGGGCTACCCGCAGGGCCTCGACGGTGCCTCCGGGCTGCGCGGCGAGGCGCTGCTGGCGGCCGGCTGCAACGAGTCGCGGGTGCACACCGACTTCATGATCGGCGGGCCCGAGGTGGACGTCGACGGCATCACCGCCGACGGCGCGGCGGTGCCGATCATCGCGAAGGACGTCTGGGTGCTGGAGTAGGAATCCGGCGCGGGCGGCGACACTACCGCCCATGCCGCTCGGAGCGCCCTGGCCCGACACCGCCGCCGTCACCTCCGGCGCGCTGGCCGTGGGCGGCTGCGACGCCCGGGCGCTGGTCGAGCGCTTCGGCACCCCGCTGTACGTGTACGACGCGGCCACCCTGCGGGCCCGCGCCCGGGCGTACCTCGACCCGGTCGAGGCGCGTCCCGCCGGCGGCCTGGTGGCGTTCGCCTGCAAGGCCAACCCGAGCGTCGCCGTGCTCCGGCTGCTGTCCGCCGAGGGGTTCGGGGCCGACGTCTCCTCGAGCGGTGAGCTGGCGCTCGCG
The DNA here is from genome assembly GCA_963794695.1 of uncultured Actinomycetes bacterium. GTDB lineage: Bacteria > Actinomycetota > Thermoleophilia > Gaiellales > JALYLC01 > CAWCFJ01. The sequence continues at coordinate 32,105 of CAWCFJ010000010.1, forward strand.
CTGCGCGCCGGGGTGCCGGCGGAGCGGATCGTGGTGCACGGCAACGCCAAGACCGATGTCGAGCTCGACGCCGTCGTCGGCGCGCGCTGCGGGCTCCTGGTGGTGGACAACCTGGACGAGCCTGCCCGGGTGGCCGCCGCGGCCACGCGGCATCGGCGCCGCCAGCGGGTCGCCGTGCGGGTCACGCCGGGGATCCGGGCCGGCGGGCACGCCCACATCGAGACCGGCGGGACGGGCTCGAAGTTCGGCCTCGGGCCGGAGGACGCGGCGGCCTGCGTCCGCGCCTGCCGCGACGAGCCGTCGCTCGAGTGGGTCGGCCTGCACGTCCACCTGGGCTCCCAGATCTCGGACGCCGCGCCGCTCGAGCGGATCGACGAGTGGATCCTGCAGTTCTGCGCCGAGCACGGGCTCGAGCCGCAGCTGATCGACCTCGGCGGCGGCCTCGGGATCGCCTACGAGCCGGGCGAGCCCCAGCCCGATCCGCGCCGGCTGGCCAGCGCGCTGTCCGAGGCCGTGACCCGGACGTTCCCGCAGGCCCGGCTGGTGCTCGAGCCCGGCCGCTCGGTCGTCGGCACGGCCGGCATCACCCTGTACCGGGTGGTCACGACCAAGACCGCGGCCGACGGCACGCGCTTCGCCGCCGTCGACGGCGGCATGTCCGACAACCTGCGCCCGGCGCTGTACGGCGCCCGCTACACGGCGCTCGCCGCCGACCGCGCCGACGCGCCCGCAGACCAGCCCGTCGACCTGGCCGGCAAGCACTGCGAGTCCGGCGACGTCCTCATCCGCGGCACGCTGCTGCCGCCGCTCGCGCCAGGCGACGTCGTGGCCGTGGCGGCCACCGGGGCGTACGGCCAGTCGATGGCGTCGACCTACAACGGCACGCCGCGGGCCGCGGCGGTGATGGTCGAGAACGGCGTGGCGACGCTCGTGACCCGTCGCGAGACGGTGCAGGAGCTCTTGGCCCGCGAGCTCGATCAGCCGGCGCCGGCGGGGCCCGACGGGCGCGGCGTGCGCTCGAACGGGTAGCCCGCCCAGAACATCCGCTGCACGCGGCCGCCGGCGTCGCGCTCGAGCCGCAGCTGCTCGCCGCGCTCCCGTCCCGACGCAACCCGGTAGCGGTCGGAGCCGTCCGGCTCGAACACCGCCCACGGCACGTGCTTGGCGGCCCGGCCGACCTGGCCCTCGAGCCTGCCGTTCCGCACCCGGAAGACGAACTCCGAGCCCTCGGACCACCAGCGCCCCGCGAGCTCGGCGAGCTCCGCCGGAGGCCGCTCGCTGGCCCTGAACGGCTCGGGGAACGGCGGCTCGCGGTCGAGCAGGGTGTTCAGGAGCTCGACGCCGAGCGCCTCGGGCTCCGCGACCGAGCTGGCGTTGGTCAGGACGACCGCGACGAGCCGTTCGGCCCGGTGCACGATCAGGCCCGAGAGGAACCCCGGCATCGCGCCGCCGTGGCCCGCGAAGACCCGGTCGCCGCGGCGGTACAGGCACAGCCCGAGGCCGTAGCCGAGCGACCAGCGCACCTGGTCGTGCATCGTCTGCAGGTGGTGCATGTCGCCGACGGCGCGCTCGGACAGGACGTCCGGGTGCGCGCCGGCGAGGCAGGCACCCCAGACGGCCAGGTCAGCGACCGTGCTCCAGAGCTGGCCCGCGGCGCGGCCGCCGCCGAGGTCGAGCTCCGGCTCCTGCTCGGCCCCGTCGTCGTAGGGGCGGATGAGGTAGCCCGAGGCGGCCGGCGGCTCGGCAGTCCAGGACGTCCGCCGGAGTCCGAGCGGGGCCCACAGCCGCTCCTTCACGTACTGCTCGTAGGCGGTGCCGGAGGCCTCGGCGACGACCTCGCCGAGCAGGGCGAACGCCAGGTTCGAGTAGTGGAAGGCGGTGCGAGGCTCGAGCACCGCCTCGGCGTCGCCGAGCGTGGCCAGGAGCTCGGCCCGGTCCGGCATGACCAGGAGGTCCCAGACGTCGCCCGGGAACTCGCGCTGCAGGCCCGAGAGGTGGGACAGCAGGTCGCGCAGGCGAAGGCCGGAGTGGGGGGTGTCCGAGAGGTGGTCGGACAGCGCGTCGTCGAGCCGGAGCGCGCCCGCGTCGCGCAGCTGCATGATCGCGGCCGCGGTGAACGTCTTGGTGATCGACCCGATCCGGAACTGGGTGTCGGCGGTGACCGGCGTGCCGCCGGCGATCTCGGCGACGCCGACGGCGTCGGAGAACACGGCCTCGCCGTCGCGGCTGACGAGGGCGGCGACACCCGGGATCCGCTGCTCGGCCTGGGCGGTGCGCACGCGGTGGGCCAGCGCGTGGGTGAGGGAGTCCGTCACGGGCGGTCACCATATCCCCCTGGAGAGGGAGGACAGGGCGGTAGACCGCGACGATGATTGCCGTGTGGCTTGCGGTGCGTCGCGGAGTGGGGTCCGTGGCACTGCTCGTCCTTCGGCCCAGACGCCGAGAGGAAGAGTCACGTGGGCATGGCGGCCGCTCAGATCCATCGGATCGGGGCGGCCGTCGGGCTTAAAGCCTGTTTCGGCATGCCCCGCCACCGCCTGGCGGCGTCTCGCGTTGCCAGGTCGTACCCGGCGGCTTGCGCGTATTGGCCCGCATACGCGCTGCGCCGCCGGGTGAAGCCTGGCGGTGCGAGCCACTCGCCAGACGGCACGGTCTCATGCCGAAACAGGCTTGCGCCGTCAGATCCCGCGCGCCTCGAGCGCCGCCGCGTGCCCCGGGAACCCCTCGTGCTCGGCGAGCACCTTCGCCGGCGGGCCGGCCCGCCGCAGCGCGGCCGCGTCGAGCTTGGCGATCGATGACGTCGCCAGGAACGTCCGCGCCGTCACCCCCGACGAGACCTGGGCGAAGCCGCCGGAGGGCAGGGTGTTCGGGACGCCGATGGTGAAGTTGGCGGCGGCCATCGGGGCGTCCTGGCCGAGCAGGATCTCGCTCGCCCAGCGCACCTTCGCGAGCGTCGCCTCGACGTCCCGGGTGGCGATCTGCAGGTGCTCGACCGCGTAGGCGTCGGCGTAGCGGCAGGCCTCGTCCTCGCAGGAGACGAGCAGGATCCCGCCGAGCTCCGAGAGCGACGACGCGGCGTAGGAGCGGTGCGGCTCGGGGAGCCGCGCGATCCGCCCGCGCACCGCCTCGGCGACCGCGGCGGCGAGGGACCCGGACCAGGTCACGAGCGTGGCCGCGGAGTCCGGGCCGTGCTCGGCCTCGGTCACCAGGTCGGCCGCCAGCAGGTCGGGGTCGGCGGTGTCGTCGGCCAGCACCAGGCTCTCGGACGGGCCCTGCAGGACGTTGGTCACCACGCCGTGCTCCTGGGCCAGCAGCTGGGCCACCGTCACCGCCGGCGAGCCCGGCCCGACGACCTTGCGCACCTTCGGCACCCGTTCCGTGCCGAGCGCCGCGGCGGCGATCCCCGATGGCCCGTTGACCCGGTAGACCCGCTCGAGGCCAAGGCGGTGGGCCGCGTACAGCACCGCCGGGTCGACGGCGCCCGAGCCCGGCACGGGCGGGCAGAGGACGATCAGGTCGGGCACCCCGGCGACCACCGCGGGCGTCCCGACGTGGGCCATCACCGACGGGAACGAGCCCTTGCCGCACGGCACGTACAGGGCGGCCGAGGCGATCGGGACCGCCCGCTCGCCGACGACCCAGCCCGGCGAGAGCTCCTCGCGCCAGGTCGCGTCGCGCAGGATGCGCTCGTTGTAGGCCCGCAGCGCCGTGATCATCGCGTCGATCGCGTCCCGCAGCTCGGGCGCGATCTGCTCGCCGGCCCCCTCGAGCTCGGCGGGGCCCACCAGCAGCGCGTCGGGGGCCACGACGACCCGGTCGAAGCGCTCGAGCGCCCGGCACAGGGCCGCGTCCCCGTCCGCGGCGACCTCGTCGTACAGCCCGCGGATCGAGGCCCACAGCTCGGGGTCGAAGACCTGCGGCAGCGATCGCTGCAGGAGCCGCTCGCGCTCGACGGGGTCGAGATCCGCGAGCCGCCGGATCCGCGGCGCCTCCGTCACTGCGGGCGCAGGAGCTGCTGTACCGACCAGCGGTTGCCGTCCGGGTCCTCGAAGAACACGAACCGGCCCCACGGGAAGTCCTGCACGTCGCTCACGGCGATCCCGCGGCCGCTGAGGTCGGCATGGGCCGCCTCGATGTCGGCGACCACCACCTGCATCCCGCGCACCGACCCGGGCTCGGCGTCGGTCACGCCCTTGCCGAGCGCGATCGAGCAGGCCGACCCGGGCGGGGTCAGCTGGATGAAGCGGACGTCCTCGTTGACCGTGTGGTCGTGGTCGGCGTTGAACCCGGCCTGGACGTAGAAGTCCTTCGCCCGGTCGGGGTCCGACACCGGAATGGCGATCAGCTCGAGCTTGTAGTCCATGCGGCGCAGCCTAGTCTGCGGCGAGCACCAGCCGGCCCAGCCGCAGGTCGTCGGCCAGGGCGGTCAGCTCGCCCGACAGGCTGCGGTCCTGCTCGAGCCGCGGCACCCGCCGGCGCACCTCGGCGATCGCCGCCTCGAGCACCGGCGTCGTCTCGAGCGGCCGGTGGAACTCGACGCCCTGACAGGCACAGGCCAGCTCGATCGCCACCACCTGGGCGGCGTTTCGCACCGCCGTCCGGGCCTTCAGCGCGCCGAACGCGCCCATCGAGTTGAAGTCCTCCATCCCCGCCGAGGTGGGGATCGAGGCGGCGCCCGCCGGGTGGGCCAGCACGGTGCACTCGTTCACCAGCGCCGCGGCCACGTACTGGGCGATCATCAGCCCGGAGTTCAGGCCGGGGTGGGGGGTGAGGAACGGCGGCAGCCCGGCGTAGCTCGGCGAGAGCAGCGCGTAGGTGCGCCGCTCGGCGAACGAGGCGAGCTCGCAGGCCGCGAGGGCCAGGTGGTCGAGCGGCAGCGACAGCGGCTGGCCGTGGAAGTTGCCGCCCGAGCGCACGTCGCCGTCGTCGGGGAAGACCAGCGGGTTGTCGGTGACCGCGTCGAGCTCCAGCTCCAGCGCGCCCGAGACGTAGGCCAGGGCGTCGGCGATCGCCCCGAGCACCTGCGGGATGCAGCGCAGCGTGTAGGGGTCCTGCACCCGGCCGCAGTCGGCGTGGCTCTCGACGATCGGCGAGCCTGCCAGGAGCCCGCGCAGCCGGGCCGCGACCGCCCGCGGGCCGACCTGGGGGCGCAGCTCGTGCAGGCGCGCGTCGAACGGCGCGGTCGAGCCCTTGAACGCCTCGAGCGACAGGGCCGCCGCGACCACCGCCGCCTGCAGCACCCGCTCGGCCTCGCGCAGCGCGAGCGTTCCGGCGGCGGCCATCAGGTGCGTCCCGTTGATCAGCGCGAGCCCCTCCTTGGCCTCGAGCTCGATCGGCGCGAGCCCCGCCCGCCGCAGCGCCTCGCCGCCCGGCAGCCGCTCGCCGGCGACGGTCGCCTCGCCCTCGCCGACCAGGACCAGCGCCAGGTGGGCCAGCGGCGCGAGGTCGCCGGACGAGCCGACCGACCCCTGGGCCGGCACCACCGGCACGACGTTCCGCGCGAGCAGCTGCAGGCACTGCTCGACGAGCTCGACCCGGGCGCCGGAGTAGCCCTTGCGCAGCGAGTTCTGCAGCAGGAGCAGCATCCCGCGCACGACCTCGGGCGCCAGCGGCTCGCCGGCTCCGATGGCGTGCGAGCGGATCAGGTTGCGCTGCAGGGTGCGGACGTCGGCCGGGTCGATCCGCACCTTCGAGAGCTCGCCGAAGCCGGTCGTCACGCCGTACACCGGCGCGTCCTCGGCCACCAGCCGGTCGACCAGCACCCGACCGGCCGCGATCCGCTCCCGGTCGTCCGCGCCGAGGGCCGGCGGCGCTGCGCCGTGCGCGACCTCCTCGACCTGCGCCAGCGTGAGCACCCGCCAATCCTAGTTCCCGTTGCTACCGTCCGCGGCCATGGACTCCGCTGCCACGCCGCCGCCGACCGTGCGAGCGCCGCGCGGGCGGGAGCTCTCCTGCCGGGGGTGGCAGCAGGAGGCGGCCCTGCGCATGCTCCTGAACAACCTCGACCCCGAGGTCGCCGAGGACCCCGCGAACCTGGTGGTCTACGGCGGGACGGGCCGCGCCGCCCGCTCCTGGGAGGCGTTCCACGCGATCGTCGCGACGCTCCGCCGGCTCGGCGACGACGAGACCCTGCTCGTCCAGTCGGGAAAGCCGGTCGGCGTCTTCCCGACCCACCCCTGGGCGCCGCGGGTGCTCATCGCGAACTCGCTGCTCGTCCCCGACTGGGCCGATTGGGCCACGTTCCGGCGCCTCGAGGCCGAGGGCCTGACGATGTACGGCCAGATGACCGCGGGCTCCTGGATCTACATCGGCACCCAGGGGATCGTCCAGGGCACGTTCGAGACGTTCGCCGCCGTGGCCCGAAAGCGCTTCGACGGCACGCTCCGCGGCCGGCTGGTGCTGACCGGCGGCTGCGGCGGGATGGGCGGCGCCCAGCCGCTCGCGGTCACCATGCTCGACGGGGTCTGCCTGGTCGTCGACGTCGACCCGCACCGGCTCGCGCGGCGGGTCGAGACCCGCTACCTCGACCTCGTGGCGCCCGACCTCGAGAGCGCCCTGCGCGAGATCGACGAGGCCCGCGGCCAGGGCGAGCCGCGCTCGATCGGCCTGGTGGCCAACGCCGCCGAGGCCTACGAGGAGCTCCTGCGCCGCGGCGTCGTCCCCGACGTGGTCACCGACCAGACGAGCGCCCACGACCCGCTCGCAGGCTACGTGCCGGACGGGCTGACGCTGGACGAGGCGGCCGAGCTGCGGGCCGCAGATCCCGAGGCCTACGTCGAGCGCTCCCGGGCCACGATGGCCCGCCAGTGCGCCGCGATGGTCGCCTTCCAGGAGCGCGGCGCCGAGGTCTTCGACTACGGCAACAACCTGCGCACCGAGGCCCGCACCGCCGGCTTCGAGCACGCCTTCGACTATCCGGGCTTCGTGCCGGCCTACATCCGGCCGCTGTTCTGCACCGGCACCGGGCCGTTCCGCTTCGCCGCGCTGTCGGGCGAGCCGGACGACATCGCCGCCGCCGACGCCGCGCTGGTCGAGCTCTTCCCCGAGAACCAGGGCCTGCACCGCTGGCTCCGGCTGGCCTCCGAGCGGGTCGCCTTCCAGGGCCTGCCGGCGCGCATCTGCTGGCTCGGCCTGGGCGAGCGCGACCGGGCCGGCCTGCGGCTCAACGAGCTCGTCAGGAGCGGCGAGATCCAGGCGCCCGTGGTGATCGGCCGCGACCACCTCGACTCGGGGTCGGTGGCCTCGCCGTACCGCGAGACCGAGGCGATGCAGGACGGCTCCGACGCCATCGGCGACTGGCCGATCCTGAACGCCCTCCTGAACACGGCCTCCGGCGCGGCCTGGGTGGCGGTGCACCACGGCGGCGGGGTCGGCATCGGCCGCTCGCTGCACGCCGGCGCCCAGGTGGTTGCGGACGGCACCGAGGAGGCCGCGCGCCGGCTCGAGCGCGTGCTGCGCAACGACCCGGGCACGGGCGTGATGCGCCACGCCGACGCGGGCTACGAGATCGCGATCGAGACCGCGAGGGAACGCGGCCTCGACCTGCCGATGCTGCTAGGCGATTGACGTGGCGATGCTCCTCTGCCCCGACCTGGTGCTCGAGCCCGACGGAACGGTGCGCGACAACGTCGCCGTCGAGCTGCGCGGCGGCCGCATCGCCGCCCTGCACGACGCGGCGAGCATGCTGCACGACGTCGACGCCGTGCACCTGCCCGGCCGGCTGCTGACGGCCGGCTGCGTCAACGCCCACTCGCACGCCTTCCAGCGCACCCTGCGCGGCCGGGTCGAGCGCCGCCGCGGCGCGGACGACGACTTCTGGTCGTGGCGCCAGGCGATGTACGACGCGGCGGGAGCGCTCGACCCCGACACGCATCCGGGAGGTGAGCGAGGCCTGCTTCCGCGAGGCCCGGGCCGCCGGGTTCACCGCCGTCGGCGAGTTCCACTACGTCCACCACCGGCCCGACGGCACGCCCTACGCCGACCCGAACGCGCTGGCCCTGGCGGTGATCGATGCCGCCCGGGCGGCCGGGATCCGCCTCGTGCTGCTGCTCGCGGCCTACGCCCGGGCCGGCGCCGGCCGGCCTGCCGAGCCCGGCCAGCGGCGGTTCTGCGACGAGAACGTGTGGGCCTACCTGCGCCGGGTCGAGACGCTCGCCGAGGCCGTCGACGGCGACCCGCTGGTGCAGGTCGGCTACGCGCCGCACTCGGTCCGGGCCGTGCCCCGGGAGTGGCTCGAGACGATCGCCGGCCACGCCCGCTCGACCGGCTTCGTCGTGCACGTGCACGCCTGCGAGCAGCCGCGGGAGATCGAGGAGTGCCTGGCCGAGCACGGCGTGCGGCCGATCGAGCTGCTCGACGACTGCGGCCTGCTGGGCGAGCGCACGACGGTCGTCCACGCGACCCACGCGAGCGAGGGCGAGCTCGACATGCTGGCCGGGCGCGGCGCCACCGTGTGCGCCTGCCCGACGACCGAGGCCAGCCTCGGCGACGGCTTCCTGCCGGCCGCGGCGCTGTGGCAGCGGCGCGTCCCCGTGGCCGTCGGGTCCGACTCGAACGTGCGGCTCGACCCGTTCGAGGAGGTGCGCGAGACCGAGGGCCTGGCCCGTCGCCAGGCAGGCCGGCGCAACGTCCTCGTGCGCCCGGGCGACGACGGCCCGGCGCCGGCGCTCTGGGAGTGCCTGTGGGACAACGGCGCCCGCGCTCTCGGGATCCCGGCGCCCGCGCTCGCGCCGCACGCCCCGGCCGACCTGATCGCCCTCGACCTGCACCACCCGGCGATCGCCGACGTGCCCCGCGAGGACCTCGGCGCGGCGGTGCTGTTCTCGGGATCGGCGGCGCTGGTGCGCGAGACCTGGGTCGCCGGGCAGGCGTCCGGCGCGGCCTGACCTACAGCGCGAACCCGCGGTAGCGCCCGGCGTAGGCGTCGGCCAGGGCGCAGAAGCGCTCGGTGCGCTGCCGCAGCGCGTCCTCGCTGAGCTCGAGCCGGATCGTCGCCACGATCAGGGCGCGCCCGTCCAGGCGCTCGGAGGTCACCGTGTAGCCCTCCTCCCGCAGGGTCGTCGAGATCTCGCCGATCAGCCCCGGCCCCGGCAGGTCGAGGCCGAAGCGGACGTCGTGGGCGCCCTCGAGGCCGCCGCGCTCCTCGACGATCCGGCGCAGCGCGTCGCGGTCACCGCGGACGCTCGCGTTCCGCACCTCGCCCCGCGAGAGCGACGCCCCGGGCGGCCGGTAGAGGCGCTCGATCATCTCCGAGACGTGGTTTCGGCGCTCGCGCCGCCGCGGGCTCACGCCGCGCTCCGGGCGTGCAGCAGCCACGGTCGCGGCCCCTCGACCTCGACGACCAGGCCGTCGGCGCGCAGCCGCTCGGCCAGCTCGCCCTCCTGGTCCTGCCAGGACACTGCCACGACCAGCGCGCCGCCGTCGGCCAGCGCCCGCGGCGCGAGGCGCGACAGGGCTGCGGCGCAGTCGGGCTCGTACAGGACGTCGGCGGCCAGCACCAGGTCGAACGCTCCGGTCAGGAGCGCGGCCGGCGGGTCGCGGTAGTCGGCCGGCAGCGTCGTCACGGACACGCCGAGCCGCCCGGCGCTGGCCTCGACGCAGGCCAGGGCGTCCCGCTCGACGTCCGTCGCCAGCACCTCGGCCCCCGCCAGCGCGGCCACCAGAGACGGGAGGCCGAGCCCGCAGCCGAGCTCCAGCACCCGCGTCCCGGCTGCCGCCTGCTCGTCGACCCAGGCGGCCAGGCGCACCGCGCAGGGCCACACGTCGATCCAGTAGGGCGTCGCCGTTCCGGCCGCCGCGGCGGCGTCCAGGAGCGCCTCGGGTGCGGCCGGCGTCACCAGCTCGACGGTGCGACCGGGAAGCTCCACCCGCCGGGTCGTGAGCGTCTCCACCACCGCAGGATGACGGAACGCGCGGGCATGACGGCGGTGTAAAGAAAAGGGAAAGGCGGATTGGCGCGCTCCGCTGCCGGGAACGATCTGGCAGACGCCGCGACGGGCGTCACCGTCCCCGACACGAGGAGCACCCAATGGGCCTGCTCGGCCTCATCCTCCTGATCGTTCTCATCCTCGCGCTGCTCGGTTTCTTCGGCCGCCGCGTCTACTAGGCGCCGGCTCGCGTTTCAGGTGCCTCCGGCCGCGGTCTCTCGCACGAGCGACCGCAACACGCCGGGGGCGCCGTTGCTTTTCAGGGCGGCGCGCTGGCGATCGGCGCCGCCGCCTCGCTCGAGGAGGGCCCCGAGCTCGTCGAGGGCCTCCACGGAGCCGAGCTGGCGCGCGAGGGGGCGCGCCTGCGACCGCGCCTCCCGCGCCAGCTCGCTGACCGGCCGCAGGCGCCCGCTCTCGAGGAGCGTGGCGCCGAGGCCGTCGCGGCTCGCCCGGAAGCTCGACTGGGCCAGCGCCTCGGCCGGCGTCGGCGCCCCGGCCGGCTCGTCGGCCGCCCGCAGCGCCAGCGCCTGCACCAGCGCAGCGATCCCGACGCTCGTGGCCAGCGAGGACTGGGAGTCCAGCGAGCGCACCTCGACGGTCCCGTGGCGCGGGTGCAGGCGCAGGTCCCACCACAGGAAGGTCTCGTCCGGCAGCTCGCCGGCGCGCAGGATCGCGGCGGCCGTCTCCTGCCAGTCGGCGTGGTCGCGGAACGCCCGCTGGATGCCGCTCCCCGGGTAGGCCCGGGTCAGGGCCATGCGGGCGCTGGCGAGGCCCGAGTCGACCCCGAACCACAGCGGCGAGTTGGCGGCCAGGGCCTGCAGCAGCGGCATCCACTCGCGCAGGGCGTTGTAGACCCGCACGGCGGTCTCGGCGTCGGGCATGCCGACGTGGATGTGCAGCGCGCACTCCGGCGTGCGCCGCATCAGGCCCTGCATCGCGCCGGCTGCCTTCCGGTAGCGCTCGAGGTCGACCAGGGCGACATCCCCGAACGAGGCGGTGGGATGGATGCCGGCACCGAGCAGGGCCGCGCCGTGACGGGCGGCAGCCGCGTTCACCCGCGCCCGCAGCGAGCGCAGCGCCTCCCCGGCCTCGACGGCGCTGCGGCAGACGGGGGTCGCGATCTCGACCAGGGCCCCGTACAGGTCGTGCTTGGCCTCGCCCCGCTCGACCTCGAGCTCGGCCAGGAGCCCGGCAGAGACCGGCGCCAGCCGGTGGGTCTCGGCGTCCACCAGCAGGAGCTCCTCCTCGATCCCGAGCGCCCACGGCGCGCTGCCGTACCCGGACATCAGGAGGCCTCGAGGGCGGCGTCGGCGGCCCGCCGGCCGAGCACCAGGGCGGCGGCGAGGCCGCTCATGTAGCCGCCGGTCGACCAGCCGCCGGCGTCGTTCCCCGCGGCGTGGACGGTCGCGGCGACCCGGCCGTCGGGGTCGATCGCGAGCCCGCCGAGGGTCGTCGTGATCGCCGGCGCGACCTGCACCACGGTCGACCCGTCGCGGTGCTCGACCGGCCCGCCGGCCGCCTCGGCGGCCTCGACCATGTCGCGCACCGTGCGTTCCCGCACCCGCTCGTCGAGGGCGGCGTCGGCCACCTCGTAGAACGCCCGGGCGCCGGGCTGGCGGGCGGCCCACTGCACGACGTCGATCTCCGACCAGGTGCGCACGGCGTAGGACTCGCCGCGGGCGTTGCGGACGGTCGCGTGCCGGGCGTACAGCTGCTGGGCGCCGCGGAACTCGGCCTCGCCGATCCGGGCGGGCGGAGCGGGGAGGTTGCGGCCGTAGAACTCGTCCATCCCGGCGGACAGGGTGCCGCCGGCCGCCAGGCCGAGGCGCAGGCCGTCGCCGGTGCTGTGCGGCGTGGCCCGCAGCCAGAGCTCGCCTGCGTGGGGCGTGACGTGCCGGCGCAGGAGCTCGCGGCTGGCGGCGAAGCCGCCCGTGGCCAGGATCACGGGGACGCCGTCCGGCCGCTCGCTGAGCGGCTCGCCGAACCGGATCGGCCCGACGACGGCGGCGAGCGCCTCGACCAGGCCGTCGGGGTCGAAGGCAGCGCCGCTCGTCAGCGGATTTCCGGTGTCGCGGGTACGCAGCGGCGCGCCGAGCGCCACGAGCCAGTCGAGGGCCTCGTCGAGCCCGTCGTGGATCGCCCGCTGCAGCGCCTCGTCGCCGGTCGGGCACTCGTCGCGATAGCGCTCGAAGGAGCGGTAGCGCCAGACGTACCCGCTCGACAGGCGCGCGCAGCCACCCGGTCGGCCGGCCTTCTCGAAGACCTCGACGCGGGCCCCGCGCTCGCGCGCCCTGGCAGCCGCGCACAGGCCGGCGAGGCCGGCCCCGGCGACCACCAGGTCGGGGTGGCTCACACGAGCGAGAACGTCGGCTTGTGCTCGACGTACTCGAGCTTCACGCCCGGCGGCCCCCAGAGGAAGACGGCCAGCGTGTTCGGGCCGTCCACGTAGCCGGCGATCTCGAGGCCCCGCCGCTCGGCCTCCTCGCGGTGGGCGTCGGCCGAGGCGACCTTGAGGCCGAGGTGGTTCAGGAGCGGCCGCTCGGGCGGCTCGACCGTGCCGCGCTCGAGCCGGATCGCGGCGTCGCCGGCGCGCAGCGTGCCGTGGTCGTCGCGGAACCCGAGCGCGGCGAGCTGCCCGCGCGCCGCGGCGGGGTCGGCCACCCGCAGGGTGACGCCGGCGAGATCCCACGGCGCCCCGCCGAGCCCGCTGCGGAGCTCGAACACCAGGCCCTCGGGGCCGAGGAGCTCGGCGTCCTCGTCGTTCGGGGTGTGGAACGCGATGCGCGCCAGCGGGCCCGGGTCGCGCGGCCCCTCGGCGGCGAACAGGGTGAGCTTGCCGCGCCGCGCGTCGGCTCCCATCAAGGTGAAGGCGTCGGTGCGGTCGATCTCGTGCATGCCCAGGTTCTCGGTGCAGAACTGGGCCAGGGCGTCGCGGTCCGAGACCCAGAGCGCGATGTGGTCCAGCGTTTCGATGTCCATGCCGCTGGTGTACCCGGCGGGCCCGTCCGCCTACCGCGGCCAGAGGATGAGCTGGGTGCAGCGGAAGAGCGCGATCGTCTGCCCGTCGTCGCGGGTCACGGTGGCGTCCCAGATCTGGGTGGTCCGTCCGCCGTGCTGCTGCTCGGCGACGCAGCCGAGGGTGCCGTCGAGCGCCGTGCGCAGGAAGTTCGCCTTGAGCTCGATCGTGGTGAAGCCGGTCGCGCCGTCGGGCAGGCCGAGGATGCAGCCGTAGCCGCAGGCCGTGTCGGCCAGGGTCACGACGGTGCCCGCGTGCAGGTAGCCGTTCGGCGCCAGGTGGTGCTGGCGGAGCTCGAGCCGGGCCTCGAGGCGGCCCGGGGACGCGTCCACGACCTCGAACCCGATCAGGCCCGGGAGCGTCTGCTCGCCGGCCTGCCTGAGCGCGTCGAGGTCCGCGTACCGGCGGGGCGGGTCGGGCACGGCGCGGAGCATGGCACAGCCCGTGCCGTCTGGCCCGCCGTGTAGCGTTATCCGTCCGATGCCGGAGCCGACACTGCTGCCGTTCGCCGCGATGGAGCGCGCCCTGAGCGCGATCCGCGCCGGCGAGCTCGACGCCGCCGACGCGGCGCTGGGCGAGCTGCGCGCGGCCTACGTCGGGCTCGGCTCCGACGAGCGGACGGCCATGCTGCCGCTGGCCCAGCACCTGCGGGCCCGGCTCGACCAGGCCCGGCGGGCGCGGCCCGCCGGCGAGCAGCACGACCCCGACGCGCTGCTCGGCTCGCTCGGCCTGACCGCCTACCGGCCGGGCCAGCGAGAGGTGGTCGCGGCGGCGCTGCAGGGGCGCGACGCGCTGGTCGTCATGCCAACCGGCGGCGGCAAGAGCGCCTGCTACCAGCTGCCGGGGCTCGTGCTCGACGGCCTGACGGTCGTGATCAGCCCGCTCATCGCGCTGATGAAGGACCAGCACGACCGGCTCGCCGAGGCCGGCCATCCGGTGGCCATGCTGGCCTCGTCGCAGTCGCTCGAGGCCAACCGGGACGCGCTCTCGCGGGTCCGCAGCGGCACGGTGCAGATCCTCTTCGCCGCGCCCGAGCGGTTCGCCTCCGAGGCGTTCGTCTCGGCGCTGAAGACGCAGCCGCTGCGCCTCGTGGCGGTCGACGAGGCCCACTGCGTGGTCGAGTGGGGACACGACTTCCGCGAGGACTACCTGCGGCTGGGCGACACCCTGCGGTCGCTCGGCTCGCCGCCGACGATGGCCCTGACGGCGACGGCCACGCCGAAGGTCGCGACCGAGATCTCGCGTCGCCTGGGCCTGCGCGATCCGGTGGTCGTGCGGCGCCCGTTCGATCGTCCGAACCTGACCTTCGACGTCGTTGCCCTGAACGGCAAGGGCGCCCGGGCGCGCAAGCTCTCGGTGCTCGCCTCGGGCCTGCGGCGCGACGACATGCGGCCGGCCATCGTGTACTGCGGCACCCGCGACGACACCGACACCGTGGCCACCGAGCTGACGGCGCTCGGCATCCCGACGCGGCCCTACCACGCCGGCATGACCGCGGGCCGCGACGAGGCCCAGGAGGCCTTCATGCGCGGCGAGGTCGACGTGATCACGGCGACGGTCGCGTTCGGCATGGGGATCGACAAGGCCAACGTGCGCTCGGTGTGGCACTGGGCGATTCCGACGAGCCTCGAGGGCTACTACCAGGAGGCCGGGCGCGCCGGCCGCGACGGCGAGCCCGCGCGGGCCGTGCTGCTCGCGATGCGCGCCGACCTGGGGCGATTGCAGCGGATCATCGACCGCAAGAGCGGGGCGGCCAGGAACGCGGCCTGGGAGGGCTACCACGCGATCGTGTCGCTCACCGAGGGCGACGGCTGCCGCCGGGCCCGGATCCTGCAGCACTTCGGCGACGACGAGACGCCGGTGCCGACGGCGCGCTGCTGCGACGTCTGCGAGCCGCCCGAGTGGCTCGACGAGGCGGCCCTGACGGTGCCGTCGCGGATCGCCTCCGCCGGGCGCGCGGCGGTGCCCCAGATCGACCTGAACGCCGAGGACGAGCTGCTGTTCGAGCAGCTCCGCGGCTGGCGGCGCGAGCGCGCCGACGGCAAGCCGGCCTACACGGTGTGCGCCGACTTCACGCTGAAGGAGGTGGCGGCGCGCCGGCCGTCGACCAGCGACGAGCTGGCGGCGATCAAGGGCGTCGGGCCGCACTTCCTCGAGACGCACGCGGCGTCGCTGCTCGACCTCGTCACCGGCCGGGCGGAAGTGGCTGCGGGAAGCTAGGAAGGCCGGAGGCTAGGCGGCTTCGCGGCGGCGCTCGTAGTCCGGCACGTACTCGCCTTCCATCGCCTCGCGGAGCTCTCGGCTCCGGGCCTCGCGCCACTGCTCGTTGTTCCAGGCGCGGACGGCGCGGCGCCGCCAGATCTCGATCAGCGGGGCGCCCAGGATCGCGGGAGCGGCGGCGATGAGAAGAGCGCTCTGCACCGGGCCAACCCTATCGCGCGGACCACGGCGGATGCAGCACCCGCGGTCAAGGAAAAAGGCGCTCGTACCGATGATCTCGTTACGAGAGAGGGACGCCCGCACCGATCGCGGGCGTGCTGACCTGGGGAGGGATCGGGGCGTCCTGGTGAGAGAGCCGGGACGCCCCGAGTACTCGTCACCCGTCGGCCGTCGGATGCAGCAGCGTCGGCCAGCCGGCGCGCAGGGCCGCGACCAGCGACGGCGGCGTCACGACGTCCGCGTCGCCACGGGCGGGGCGCTTCGCCCGGGTCGTGTAGCCGCCCTGCGTCCACTTGCGGAGCGAGTCGCCGCGCACCAGCCACGGCTCGCCGTCGAGCAGCACCATCGTCCCGTCCGGCAGCGACGGCCATGGCTCGTGGTGCAGCCGGGGGCTCCTCGTCTCGGGGTCGTAGCGCTCCTCGTGCAGCTGCACGTCCATCGCGTCCGCGCCCGTCTGGCCGGGATGGATGTCGAGCCACAGCCGCACGAAGCGCTTGTAGTCGGCGTTCCGGCACTCGGCGCACGGCCGGTGGCCGGCGGCGAACGCGGTCGCCTCGTCGAGGAAGAACAGCTCGGTGTACTTGCCGGGCTGCAGCAGCGGGTGGCGCCGGCGGCCGCGGAAGTGCAGGGCGCAGGCGATCCAGCGGCGCACCTGGTAGGGGCGCACGATCTGTCCGTCGGGGCGGTGCAGGTTGCCGCGGTTGCCGTACAGCAGCCCCCGCTCGGGGACCGCCTCGAGCTCGCCCAGTGGCGTGACCCGGTTGCGCAACGGCACCGTCCGAGGATAGCTGCCGCCCCTCGCTGCTACGCTGCAGGCACGGCGGCGTTGCTGCCCGTGGGATTCTGCTCGTTCGGCTCCTCGTGGACTCGGGTGTGCGCGAGTCCTCCCGACCACGTTCGCCGGCTGACTAGCGGCCGGCAGGAGATCGAATTGACTGAGAAGACCTTTCACGCCATGGGCGTGTCGGACCGTGTCTGCGCGGCGCTGCGCAAGCGAGACATCGTGTTCCCGTTCCGCATCCAGACGCTGGCGCTCGAGCCGGCGCTGGCAGGCCGCGACGTGCTCGCCAAGTCGCCGACCGGGTCCGGCAAGACCCTGGCCTTCGCCATCCCGATGGTCGAGCGCCTCGAGCCGAAGGGCCCGACGCCCGCTGGCCTGGTCCTGGTGCCGACCCGCGAGCTGGCCCAGCAGGTGACCGACGACCTCGCGCCGCTGGCGCAGACCCGCGGCCTGCGGGTCGCCGAGGTGTACGGCGGCGTCGGCATCGACCTGCAGGCCCGCCGGGCCCGCGGGGCCCACATCGTCGTCGCCACCCCCGGCCGGCTCGAGGACCTGCTCGGCCGAAAGCTGCTGAAGCTCGACGCCATCCGCATCCTGGTGCTCGACGAGGCCGACCGCATGCTCGACCTGGGCTTCGCCCCGGCCGTCGACCGGATCCTGTCCGCGGTGCCGGCGCGCCGCCAGACGATGTTCTTCTCGGCGACGCTCGACGGCGTGGTCGAGAAGCACGCCGAGCGCTCGACCCAGAACCCGGTGCGGATCGAGGCCGAGCTGCCCGTCGACCAGATCGGCGAGGTCGACCACCGCTTCATGATCGTGGAGCACGAGCACAAGCTCGACCGGCTCGTCGACGTCCTCGGCGAGGAGCGCGAGCTGGCGCTCGTCTTCGTCCGCACGAAGCGCGGCGCGGCCCGGCTGGCCAAGCGGCTCGAGCAGCGCGGCGTCCGCGCCGCGGCCCTGCACGGCGACATGACCCAGCCGCAGCGAGCCCGCTCGCTGAACCGTTTCGAGCGCGGCCACGCCGACACCCTGGTGGCCACGGACGTCGCGGCCCGCGGGCTCGACGTCGACGACATCACCCACGTCATCAACTTCGATCCGCCGGACGACGCCGTCGCCTACACCCACCGCGTCGGCCGCACCGGCCGGGCCGGCCGCAGCGGCATCGGCATCACCATGGTGCTGCCGGACCAGCGGGACGCGGTCGCCACGATCGCCCGGGCCAAGGCGCTGCACGAGGCGGCCGAGGCCGGCGGGCTGCCGGGCCCCGAGGGCGTGCAGCAGCGCAAGGGCGGAAAGCGCGGCGGCCAGTCGGGCCGCCGGCACTTCAGCCGACCGGGGCAGCGGCCAGGCGCCGCTGCACGTTCCAGCCAGACACGCTGACCACCGGCAACGCGCCCTTCAGGTCGGCCGCGCGATAGCGGCCGACCAGGGTCGCCGTCTCGCCCGGCCAGAGCGTGACGTCGTCGTCGCTCCAGCGGATCGGCAGCACCTGGTCGTCCCCCTGGACGCCGCTACGGCGCACGTCGGCTCGCACCAGGAACGCCGGCGTCGTGTCGTGGCCGGTGTTCGTGATGGTGACCGTCGTCTCGTTCTCGGCGCCGTCGCCGTGGGTCGTGGCGTGGACCTCGACCGGCGCGGGCGGCAGGTTGCGCAGGCCGGTCAGGTCGGCGTACCCGTCGGCCGGCTGGGCGGCGCCGGTGCCCTTGCCGATGGTGTGGGCCCAGTCGATGACGTCGGGCTTCGTCGACAGCCAGTAGACGTTGCGGCTGACGACCTCGCTGCCGCGCACCAGCTGGAGCCGCAGGAAGTAGGTCGTCGACGTCCCGGCCGGCGGAGCGATCGGGCCGAGCACGGCGCGCACGTCCTGGGAGCCGAGCGCCGGCACCCGGGCGGCGCGGCGCAGCCGCACCGTGCCGGCCAGGTCGAGGACCTCGGCCCGCACCCGCAGGCCGGCCTGGCGCTGGTTGGTGAGGTTCGCGACCTTCACGCCGTGGGTGTCGTAGGCGTACAGGACGTGCACCGCCTCGTTCGCCTTCCTGGCCCCGAAGTACACGCCCGACTGGTCGAAGTCCGAGCCGTAGAGCTGCCACTGCAGCGACGGCCAGGCCTTGTTCAGCTGCCAGTAGACGATCCCGGTGCTCGGGTTGGCCCGGTCCTTCGAGTGCCCGATGTAGGCCTCGAACAGGGCGCGGGTGACCTCGTAGCCGCCGGCCTGGGCCTCGCGCTGGTAGGTGGTCATGTTCGACCACGGCCCGTAGCGGCGCCAGAGCGCGGTGTTGTACTGGCCGAGCCGGGAGATGTCGGTGTACGAGCTCGGCGGGCTCGTGTGGAACTGGACCGGCCCCGAGTTCAGGCCGTGCGTCGAGGCGGGATTCCAGATCGCCGCCTGGCCGCGGTCGCTGAGGAAGCGGGCCAGCGAGTCGGCCGTGGGGATCGTGTTGCCGGGGCTGGCCTCGGTGTCGAAGCCGAACGCGCCGCCGGCGTTGGTGAACGTCCCGCCGCTGTCCATGTGCGGGGTGGCGTCCCACCAGTAGGCGGGCGGGGCGTAGTTGTACGGCCCCTCCTTCGACCCGGCCGGTCCGAGACGGCGTGACGTCTTGTACTCGGCCGAGGCGATCATCGGCTGGGTGAAGCCCGCGGCCCCGAAGGCCCGCAGGTAGATCGCCTCCTTCGCCGGGTCGGGCTCCTCGTCGCTGCCCTGGTAGAAGCCGAGCACGCTCGGGTGGTCTCGCAGCCAGCGGGCCACGTGCAGCGCCTGGTTGGCCGCGTTCCGCTTCAGCGTCGCCGGCCAGCGGCTCGAGTCCTGCTCCCAGCGGTCGCAGCACTGCCAGCCGGGCAGCGCCAGGATCCCCTGCGCGTCGAGCTGCTGGAAGAGGTCGTCCGGGGGCAGGTTCCCCTCGAAGCGGATCGCGTTCAGGCCGAGGTCCTTCACGTACGCGAGCTGGTCGGCGGTGTTCTCGGACGAGTAGCGCAGGAAGAGCTCCTGCGACCAGCCGCCGCCGCGCACCACGAAGGGGCGGCCGTTGATCAGGAACTGGCGGTACCCGGACCTCCCGTAGGTCCGGCCCTTCACCACGGGCGTGAGCCGCGAGCTGACGGTGCGGATGCCGACGCTGGCGCTCGCGGTGTCGCTGGGGGCGCCGGCGACGTCCGCCTCGAGCTGCAGCCGGTAGAGCGGCTGCGCGCCCATCTGGTAGGGCCACCAGACGGCCGGGTGCAGCAGGCGCAGCCGCGGCACGGCCGAGCGCCCGATCGACACCACCCGGGTCGAGTGCGCCGGAACGCGCGCGGTCCGGGTGAACCGGACCTCGGTGTTCGGGCCGGTCAGGACGCCGTTCAGGGTGGCGACCTGCGCCTGGCCCGAGTTGTTGCGGAGCCGCGTCTGGACGGTGAGGTCGGCCCGGGTGAGGCCCGGCGTGTCGCGCTGGACGACGTGGGTGTCGCGCAGCGAGAACGGCCCGTCCTGGGCCAGCTCGGGCGTGAACTGTAGGCCCGTCCAGCCGTCGGGAGACGCCGGGTTCCAGTCGACCATGCTGAGGGTGAGGAAGCCGTGGTCGCCCGAGTCGTTGGGCGAGACGTCGAGGGCGACGGCGTTGCTCCCGTCGCGGACGAGGCGGGTGATGTCGTACTCGTAGCGGGAGTAGGCGCCCTGCAGCTCGGAGGCGTCGGCGACCTTGCGCCCGTTCACCCAGAGGTCGGCGCTCGAGAGCACGCCGTTCATCGTCAGGAACGTGTGCTGGCCCGGCGCGGGGTGGAGCTCGAGCGCCTCGCGGTACCACCAGCGGCCCCTGAACGGCGCGGTCGGCACGGCGGCCAGGCGGTCGGCGAAGAGCACGCCCGGGTAGCGGCCGTGCTCGAGCAGGCCGGCCATCAGCGTCTCGGGCTGGGTGAGGGTGAGCCAGCCGGCGGCGTTGTAGGTCGGCTGGGAGACGGTGCTGCCGGGCGCCCGGACGACGGCGGCGGACTGGATGCTCCAGCCGTCGGTCAGCGGGACGGTGTCGGCGGCGGCCGGAGACGCGCCGCTGAGCGCGAGCGCGACGAGGGCGTATGCGGCGACGCGCGGGCGCACGCCGGGAGCGTACCCGGCAGGTCGTCGACCACATCCTCGTCGTCAGCGGCACGTACGCTCTGGCGGGCGAGCTGACGGCCGGCAGCGACTCGGAGAGGAGTGGTACGCGTGGAACGGATCGGTGAGTCGATCATCCATCTGCCCGATGTGATTGGCGGGCCGACGATCCTGTTGGGTGCTTCCGTGACGGTGATCGACACCGGGGTCCCGGGCAGCGAGGAGGCGATCCTGGCGGCGCTCGAGGCGCAGGGCAGGCGGCCCGAGGAGGTGTCGGACGTGGTCATCACGCACGCAGACGGCGATCACGTCGGTGGTCTCGCCGCGCTGGTCGAGCGCACCGGGGCGACCGTGTGGGCCGGCTCGCATGAGGCCGACGTGATCGAGGGGTTGCAGCCAGGGCGCGGCGGTGACGTCAAGGAGAGCGGACGGGTCGATCGACGCTTCGAGCCGGGCGACACGCTGCCGCTCAGCGGCGGGATCGAGGTCGTGGACACCCACGGTCACACCGCGGGACACGTCGCGCTGTTTCTGCCGGGCCCACGCATCTTGATCGCCGGCGACTGCCTCGGCAACCGCGAAGGGCTGAGCAGCTCACCGCCCCAGCTCACCGCCGACGCCATGCAGGCACGCCAGGCGGTGCGCACCGTCGCGTCGCTTCGGCCCGACACGATCGTCTTCGGACACGGCCCCTCGATCGTCGGCGGAGCCGCCGATCAGCTCGACGCGCTGAACGCCTCGCTCGGAGGCTGACCGGCGCGCTCTCGGTGGAATGACGACCACCCTCTTCCTGACGTGCGGCCTGCCCGGCTCGGGCAAGACCACCCTCGCCCGCCGCCTGGCGGCCGAGCGTGGCGCGCAGCGATTCACGAAGGACGAGTGGGTGTGCGACCTGGGCGCTGACCTGTGGGACGAGCAGTTCCGGGTCCGGCTGGAAGGCAAGCTGATCGAGCTGGCCTTCGAGCTGCTGGCCGCCGGCCGAAGCTGCATCCTCGACTTCGGCCTGTGGAGCCGGGATGAGCGCGACGCGCTGCGCCTGCGGGCCCGCGAGCTCGGGGTGCGGGTGGAGCTGCACTTCCTGGACGTGGGGCTGGACGAGCTGGTACGGCGTACGGCACAGCGCTACGCCGCCGCGCCCGAGATCACCGTCGAGATGAGCGCCGAGCAGCTGGCTGCCTGGTCATCCTCCTTCCAGCCGCCGAGCAGTGCCGAACGACGGCTGTTCGATGCGCCGCCCGCCACGTGACCAGGGTCGCAACGCCTCGATGGTGGAGATGTCGCGTGGGGACGACGGGCTCGCGGCCGGTGGTTTGACTCGGGTTCGGCTCACGACGTCTCAGCGCGGACCTCCCTCAAACGGCGCCGCAGGAACCGGCGCTCCGCCTCTGACGGCACGAGCGCCAGCGTCCGCTCGTAGGCTGCCGCGGCGGCAATCCGGTCGCCGCGCCGTCGAAGGAGGTCGGCTCGCGTCGCCTCGAGGGGCCAGTAGCGCTCCATCCGGGGGTCGCGGCCGAGCTCGTCGACGATCGCCAGGCCGCCGTCCATGTCGCCGGCCATCGCCAGCGCCACGGCCCGGTTGAGCCGGACGACGGGGGACGGCGAAAGCTCCTCGAGCGTGGCGTAGAGCGCGGCGATCTGGAGCCAGTCGATCTCGGCGGCGCTCGCCGCCCGGGCGTGGCAGGCGGCGATCGCCGCCTGCACCTGGTACGGCCCGACACGTCCGCCACGCAGCGCCGCGTCGAGGAGCCGCAGCCCCTCCTCGATCTCGGCCTGATGCCAGACGCTCCGGTCCTGCTCCTCGAGCGAGACCAGATCACCTTCGGCGTCGGTGCGGGCATCGACGCGGGAGTGCTGCAGCAGCATCAGCGCGAGCGTGCCGGCCACCTCGGGCTCATCGGGCATCAGGACGTGCAGCGCGCGTACCAGGCTGATCGCCTCGTTGGACAGGTCCGCCCGGCCGGCCGGCGCCGAGTAGCCCTCGTTGAACGTCAGGTACAGCACCGCGAGGACGCCCGCGGTCCGCTCCGGGAGCAGGTGCGCCGGCGGCACGCGATACGGAATCCCGGCAGCCGCGATCCTGGCCTTCGCCCGGGTAAGGCGCCGGGTCATCGTTCCCTCGGGCACCAGGAACGCCCTCGCGATCTGGGCCGTGGAGAGCCCGGCCAGTGTCCGCAGCGTCAGGGCTACCCGGGCCTCCAGCGAGAGCGCCGGATGGCAGCAGGTGAAGATCAGCCGCAGGCGGTCGTCCTCGATCTCGTCGGTCTCGTCGAACAAGTCGGTCATCGGCTCCTCGTCCGCGACGGCTTCCTCGAGCTCGGCGCCGCGCGCCCTCCGTCGCAGTCGGTCGATCACGCGGTTGCTCGCGACGGTCGTCAGCCACGCACCGGGGCGCTGCGGCACGCCGTCCACCGGCCACCGCCGCAGCGCCTCGGCGAACGCCTCCTGGGTGCACTCCTCGGCAAGGTCCCACTCGCCAGTTCGCCGGATCAGGGTGGCGACGACGCGGCCCCACTCCTCGCGGAAGGCTGTATCGACCGCGCGCTGGACGGCCGGCGTGCTCATTCGCCCAGGTAGTACGTGCGAACCTCGATCGCGTGGTCGCGGGCCAGCGGGTGCGTGGCAGCCAGCTCGACCGCCTGCTCGCGGCCGGCGCAGACGACGACGTCGATGGCGCCGATGAAGGCCTCGAGGTCGAGGAATGGGCCGTCGGCGAGCCGCGTCTCGCCGCCCTCACCCTGAACGCGCAGGGTCGTCGCGCCCTCCGGTCCGGCCAGCGCGCCGCCGAGGACGTGCCGGCCGCCGCCCGCCAGGTCCTGCCGCCAGGTGGCGCACTCCTCGTCCAGCGACGCCGCCGGCGCGCCGTCGAGCCAGGCGATCAGCAGAAACGGGGTGCCGGCAGCGTCGTCGCGGTTCCCGAACGCCGCCGCGCTGGGCCCCAGCAGCAGCCCGTCCCGGAACGGCCGGAGCTCGACCGGGTGGAACCAGGCCACCGGGCTCTCCGACATCACCTCGATCGCCTCGTCGAGATCGGCGCAGCGAAGCAGGTCGAACCCGGCCACGAACTCCTTCGTCTCGGCGAACGGGCCGTCAGTCACCAGGGTCTCGCCGGCGCGCACGCGCACCACCCCTGCGCCCTCTTCCGGCAGTTGGAGCTCGCGGCCGAACAGGCGCACGCCGCGCCGGTTCATGCGCTCGACCCAGGCCGGTATCTCGCGCCGCATCACCTGCAAGTTCCCCTCGGGCGACGGGCCCTCGGTCCCGATGAACGCCACGTACTCCATTGCTGCCTCGCTTCCGTCGACGATACGGATCATCGCCTGTTCGGCGCCTTCACCAGGACGACGAAACGGCAGGCGCCGAAACGGACAGCAATCAAAATTCCAGCCAACGGATGCGCGTTCTCAGATCTCGCCTGCCGCTTGGTGAGAACGTCGAGCCTTCTCTCACGCTTCGTTCTCGGCGCCGTGCATGGGCCGGCCGTCCGGTTCCCCGGCGCTGCGATGCACCCCGGCGCACAGCACGCGCATCTGGCGCCGCGCGAGAGAGCGGCACACGTCGGCCGTCGAGGTTCGATGGCTTCGCCGCCCGCCTGCCCCGAGCACCTGAGGGCGCGCCTTCCATGTTCCTCTCTTGAGCCCACGTACCTTTCTGCTGCCCTTTGCCTCGAAACAAGAAAATCCCCGCAAATTTGGGATTTTTCTCGGATACCGCATGCGGGAGTCGAACCCGTGTTACCGCCGTGAGAGGGCGCACGCAACGGTCGCGTGTGCAGGCCAAACGCACCGGCGGTCGCAATCGTGGACAACTCTTGGACCGTCGTGGGACGATGCGCCGAGTGATTGGGGTCGAAGACGGTCCAGGGTGGGACGAGATCATTCCTCTGGACGAGGAGTCGAGAGCGCTGGGAGCAGTTCTGGTCTACGGCACGATTGACGAGACCGAGCAGCTCTTCGAGATCGCCGTCGACCTCTGCATCGCTCCGAACCTACCGAGCACCGGCGTCGTGATCGCTTCAGAGATCGCGTTCACGGACGGTCTGCCGGAAGGCTCCACCCTTGTCGAGATGGCAGGACTGCCGAACGGGACCGAAGATCGTCTCTTCCTCTACGACGGTGGCGATGACCTGCGTCGGCTGCTCGAGCGCGCATGGAACGGCTGGAGCGCACCGGTTGCGGCGTACCCGATCGATGATGCGATCATCCCGCCGCTGCCTGAGGCGCTCGACCTGGAAGCTGCACGGGCGATTGTCCGGGCCGCCGTGTTCTCGGTGGCGTGTGGCAACGACGCTCAGACGGTCGTCGTGATCCCTCGCCAATGGGAGCGCAGAAGAGTCCTTGACCTCGTACGCGAGGTGGTCAACCGGTCACGCTAGTTGCGCGCCAGTGACGCTCCTGGCAGGCGCGCGTCTGGTGTGACTCTGAGCGGCTACCGTGGATCGTCTGCATGCCGTGGTACGGTCTATGCAGACGAAGGAGCGCGCCATGACACGTGCCCGCACGACACTCAACCTCGATGCCGACCTGATCGCTCAGGCGCGTCGCGCGCTCGGGACGAGTGGCACGACCGAGACGATCCACGCCGCGCTCCAGCGGGCGGTCGATCGCGCCGAGCTCGAGGAGCTCGTCCGGCAGGACTTCTCGCTGCTCGACGAGGCGACGATCGCCGACCTTCGGACGCCGCGCTCGGCGGCGTGACCGCCGCCGCGCTCGCCGACACGAGCGTGTGGGGTAAGCGACACCTGCTGGGTCCCGCCGTCCGGGACTGGTTCGACCGAGCGGTCGTCGCACAGGCGATCGCGACCTGCGATGTCGTCAAGAGCGAGCTGCTCTTCTCGACCCGCAACGCGGAGGAGTTCCGCGCGCAGCGCGGCCGTCTGGGTCGGCTGCCGTCCTGCCCGATCGGGCCGCCGCAGTGGGAGCGTGCGTTCGATGTCTGGGAGCTGTTCGCAGCAGAAGGCGGCCTCCATCATCGTCGCGTGAAGTTCGCCGACTGCCTGATCGCCGCAGCCGCCGAAGCCATGGCCCTTCCGGTGCTCCACTACGACGCCGACTTCGATGCGATCGCCGCGCACACGGGCCAGCCCGTGCGCGCCATAGTCCCGCTCGGCTCGCTGTAGCGACATCGCCGACCACTCCCGCGGGAGGGACGACGCCTGACATGCCGACGATCGGCGCGAGCCGGTGCCGCGGCATGGTCTCATCGCCCCGATCACGTTCTTCGTTGCGCCGGGGCGCATGGTGGATCCGGCGACTGCCACGTTCTGGGTGAGCTGGCAGGACGACACGCTCGTCGAGGACGACAACGTCGTGGGTGCTGAGGCCGCGATCGCGTGGGGACGCGAACGCAGCGACCGGGTGTTGATCCCGAGGAGGCCGCCGCCGAGGTTGCGGCGCGGCTCCAACAGGTGCCAGCGTCGAAGCTCAGCGTGGCCAAGCCTGAGATCCGGAGGAGTCCGCCAGGCGGCGACCGTCCCGCCGGCGAATGATCGTGCCCGCGGACAACTTCGCGGACAACCGTGCACCATTCCTGGACCATTCCGGCCCTCTGAGGCCTCGTAGGGCCACGCGGCCGATCGCAGGCCAGAACGCAGAAACCCCTGCCGGAGCAGGGGTTTCGCGTCATACCGCATACGGGATTCGAACCCGTGTTACCGCCGTGAGAGGGCGGCGTCCTAGGCCCCTAGACGAATGCGGCTCGTCACGGGCCGCGGGGTCGCGCGGCGCTCGGCAGTGTAGCGAACCGTCTCCGAAGCTCTCGGGTTAGTGCCCGGTCCGATCGGGCATACGGGCGCGGGAAGCATGGACGACGACGCGCCGGTCGTAGACGAGCTCCTGCAGGCTGCCCGGGCACTCGCCTGGCTCTTCGCCGCGGGCGCATCGCTGGCCCTCCTGTGGGTGCTCCTGCCGCACGACGCTCGGGCCGACGACGCCGGCTTCGTGCTCGTGGTCGTCGCGTTCGCCGTGGTCTCCGGCTTCACCTGGCTCGCCCAGGGCCGGCTCGGCATGCGCGAGCTCGACCTCCTGGTCGCGCTGAGCACCGTCCTCGTCAGCGCCGCGATCTCCTTCAGCGGCGCCCCGACCAGCGCGTTCGCCCTGCTCTACACCTGGGCCGTGCTGTACGCCTTCCACTACCTGCCCGTCCGGCACGCCGTCGGCCAGCTGTTGCTCGCCGTCCTCGGCTACGCCGTGGTCACGCTGGCCCAGACGTCTGACGGGGACGTCCTCAGCCGGCTCGCCGCGCGCTGGCTGCTGGTGGTGGGGACGCTGCTGGTGGCGGCGTTCTTCCTCCTGCGCCTGCGGCACCGGCGCGAGCGCGCCGAGACCAGCCTGCGCGAGTCCGGGGCCGAGAGCGCCACCCTGCACCGGGTCTCGCTGGCGCTGGTGCAGGCGGAGGAGCCGCAGCGGATCTTCGCCCTGGTCGCCGAGGAGGCCGCGTCGCTGCTCGGCGTCCCGTACGGCTTCGTCGGCCGGGTCACCGGTGCCGAGCTGCACCTGCTCGGCTTCGCCCGGGGGACGCCGCCCGCCGTGCTGCTGCGCGCGCCGCTCGACGGCCCGACGCCGATGGCCCGCGCCGTGCAGAGCGGCCGCCCGGAACGCTGCGACGACCTGCGCGTCGCCGGCCGGGCCGCCGCTCCGCTGGTCGCCGCGGGCCTGGCCAGCGCCGTCGCCGTGCCCGTCCGGGTCGCCGGACGCACCTGGGGCATCCTCGGTGCGATCTCCGACGCGCCCGACGCCATCCGGCCGCGCGCCGAGGCCCGGCTCGAGGCCCTCGCAGAGCTCGTCGGCCTGGCCCTGTCGAACGCCGACGCCCGCCGCCAGCTCGAGGAGCAGGCCACGAGCGACGCCCTCACGGGGCTCGCCAACCACCGCGCCTTCCACGAGCGCCTGCGCACCGAGGTCGGCCGCGCCCGCCGCTACGAGCGTCCGCTCTCGCTGGCCCTGCTCGACCTCGACCACTTCAAGCGGCTCAACGACTCCCAGGGACACCAGCAGGGCGACCGCGTGCTCGCGGCGATCGGCAAGGTGCTCGTGCAGCACGCCCGCACCACCGAGCTCCCGGCCCGGGTCGGCGGCGAGGAGCTCGCCATGATCTTCCCGGAGACCCCGGCGATCGAGGCCTACACCGCCGTCGAGCGGATCCGGGCGGCCGTCGAGGCGCTCGACCTCGGCGACGTCGGCACGGTGACGGTGTCCGCCGGGGTGTGCGACCTGACCCACGCGAGCGACGGCGCCGACCTCTTCCGGCTCGCCGACGCCGCGCTCTACTGGGCCAAGCAGCAGGGCCGCAACACCTGCTTCGTCTACTCGCCCGAGGTGGTCGAGGAGCTGTCGGCCGAGGAGCGGGCCCGCCGTCAGGCCCGCGGTCAGGCGCTCGCCGCCCTGCGCGCGCTCGCCCGGCTGATCGACGCCAAGGACGCCTGCACCCGCCAGCACTCCGAGCGGGTCGCCCGGGTCGCGGCGCGGCTCGCCGAGCATCTCGGCTGGCCCGAGGACCGGATCGACCAGCTGCGCGACGCCGCGCTGATCCACGACGTGGGGAAGATGGGCCTGCCCGACGACGTCCTGCTGAAGCCCGAACGGCTCGACGCCGCCGAGGAGGAGCTCGTCCGCCAGCATCCTGCCGTCGGCGCCGACATCGCCGCCGAGGTGCTGAGCGAGGAGCAGGCCTCGTGGATCCGCGGCCACCACGAGCGCTGGGACGGCCAGGGCTATCCCGATCGCCTGGCCGGCGCCGCCATTCCCGACGGGGCCCGGATCCTGGCGATCGCCGAGGCCTGGGAGTCGATGACCAGCGGCCGGGGCTACGGCGAGCGGATCGACCCTGCGCTGGCGCTCGTCGAGATCCAGACGCTCGCCGGCCTGCAGTTCGACCCCGAGCTGGCCCCACTCGCGGCGCTGCTGGTCGAGGAGCTCGCCCCGAGCTGACGGTCAGCCGTCGTTGTCGATGCGATCGGTCAGCACCCGCCGGCCGCGCAACGCTGCGGCGTAGGCCTCCCGCGTCCAGGCCGCCTGCGAGGCCTGTTGCGCCGGCTCGGGAGCGGCACTCGGCGGTGCCAGGACGCGATCGTGATGAGGGTTCTTCGGCATGGGTGGAACCTGAGGTCGTTTGCAGGTCCGGCTGGCGGACACTGCAGCTCAGGATGCGACAGGAACGGGGTGCCGGGCATGCCGCTGATGGGGGAACGCTTACCATCTGCTCGTGACCTGGGTGCAGCTGCTCGTCGGCGTGGTCCTGGCCGCAGCCGCGCTCGGAAAGCTCGCGCGGCCCGTCGCCGCGCGCGCCGGCGTCGCCGCCCTGGCCGGGGATCGCGCCGCGCTGCCCCTGCTGGTCGCGCTGGTGCCGCTCGAGGCGCTCGCCGCGGCCGCGCTGGTGTCAGGCCGCGCCACCCGCCCGGCGGCGCTCGTGGCCGTGGCCATCGGGCTCGGCGGCGCGCTCCTCGCCGGTCGGGCCTCGCTGCGGGGCGCGACCCGGGTGCCGTGCGGGTGCTTCGGCGAGACCCGCACCCGGTCGCCCCGCACGGTCGCCCTGCGCGGCCTGCTGCTGGCGGCCGCTGCCGCGCTCGCGGCCGGCCCGTCGGCGCCGTCGCGGACGGCGCTGGCCGTTGCCGGCTTCGCCGTCCTGGCGCTCGTCATCGTCCTGCTCGTCCTGCTCGTGGCGGCCCTGGCCCGAGAGCTCGCCCGCCTTCGCTCCCAGCTCGCTCCGGGCGAGCCGCTCGAGCTCGACGGCGAGGGGCCGGCCCTGCGCAGCACGGCGCCGCCGCTCGTCGGGCTCGCCGGCGCCGGCTCCGAGCTGGTGGTGTTCGGCTCGTCGTCCTGCCGCCTGTGCCGCGAGCTCGACCCGGCGCTGCGCGAGCTCGCCGCCCACGGTCTGCGTCTCCGCCTGGTCGACGAGGCCGCCGAGCCCGAGACCTTCGGCGGCTGGAACGTCCCCGGCACCCCGTTCGCGGTGCACCTGATCGACGGGATCGTCGCGGCCAAGGGCCTCGTCAACACCGACCGCCAGCTCGCCGCGCTGCTCGCGACCGGCGAGGCCCGGGCCGCCCATGCCTGACGGGATCGAGCGAGCGCTCCTGCGCGCCGGCGAGCGCCTCGGCGAGCGGGCCACCCGCCGCCGGGCCCTCGAGCGGGCCGCGCTCGGCCTCGGCGCCCTGCTCGGCCTGCCCGCTGCCCGGGCCGCCGCCGCCAGACGCCGCTTCCCGCCCGGCTCGAACCCGATCGCCGGCGGCTACTACGGCTTCTGCGGCCACACCTACACCACCGCCTCGTGTCCGTCGCCGTCCGAGCTGCCCCGGATCGACGCCCACGGCCTGCCGCTGCGACCGTCCGACGGGCGCCCGATCGACAACCTCGGCCGGCTCGTGAACCACCTGGGAAAGCCGGTCGGCGAGGACGGAAGACGGCTGCACGGCCCGGACGGCTCGCCGCTCGCGGCCGCCCCGCGCACCCGGATCTGCGAGGACTGGGTGCCCGAGCAGCACGGCGTCGACGCCGTGCTCCAGGGCTCGTGGCATCGCTGCTGCGACGGCCAGATCCGAAAGCTCCGCGACTGCTGCACCACGAGCAGCCGGCGGATCAACGGGGACGCCGCGCTGCGCGGCTACTGCTACGGGCAGCGCAGCGTCTTCTGCGTCACCTACCAGGACACGGGCGTGCCGTGCTGACCGAGGTCCTCGTCGTGAGCTGCGGCCTGCTCGCCGGGGTGTCCGGCGCCTGGTCACCCTGAGGGCTCGCGATGATCGCCACGATCAGCCCCGCCGGGTGCGGGGGACGCCATCGCCACCTCGCCGCCGCCGCCCTGTTCAGCACGGGTGCGCTGGCGTCGTCCGCCGCGCTCGGCGCGCGTGTGCGGCCTCGCCGGCCTGTGGCTCGGCGGCACCCGTGCGGCGCTCCTGGCCGCGGCCGTGGCCCTCGTCGCGGCGCTGCGCGAGACCGTCGCCCGAACGCTGCCGCTGCCGCAGGTCCGGCGCCAGGTGCCGGAGCGCTGGCGGCGCGAGCTGCCGCTGGCGCTGTGGCCGCTCGGCTACGGGCTGGGGCTCGGCGCCGGCCTCCTCACCTACCAGCCGGTGGCCACGCTGTGGGTCGCGATGGCCGCCGCCGCGAGCCTGGCCGACCCGCTGCGCGCGGCGCTCTGCCTCAGCGCCTTCGGCGCCGCCCGGGCCGTGATGGCCACGCTGCCCGGCCTGCGGGGCGAGGCGGCGGAGCGGGCCCTGATCGGCCGCACCGGGGCGATGCGCCGGGCCAACGCCGTCCTCCTGGTCGCGCGTCGCCGCGCTGCTCGTGGCGGCCGCGCCGGCGCCGGCCGCGACGCTGCCGCTCGGGCCCGGGAGCCAGCTCGACCCGGCGGCCTCCGACGGCGCCCTGGCCTACACCCAGCGCGACCGCGAGGGCGTGCGGGTGGTGATCGCGGCGCCGCACCAGGGCCCCGGTCGTCCTGCAGGGCGCTTCGACGCCGTCGCTCGACGGGCCGCTCGTGGCCGTGCACCAGGGCGGGGCCGTGCGCGTGCTGCGCTGGGCCGACGGGAGCGAGCTGGCCCACGTCGACGGCGCCATCCGGCCGGCCCTGCGCACCGGGATCCTGGCCTTCGAGCGGCGACGCGGCGCGCGGCTGCAGCTCGTCGTCCAGCACCTGAAGGACGGCCGCCGCACGGTCATCGCCTCGGTCACCAACGCGGTCCTCAGCCGGCCCTCGCTGCGCGGCGGCCGGGTCGCCTGGACGGTCACCCGGCGCGGCGAGTCCGCGCTGTACACCGCGCGCATCGACGGCCGCTCGCGCCGGCTCCTGCTGCGCACCCGCGTCGGGGTGCTCGGCGCGCCGTCGCTCGGCAGCCGCTGGCTGGCCTACACCGAGACCCGGGCGAGCGGCGCCCAGCTCCTGGCCCGCTCCCTGAGCCGGCCGCTGACGACGACCCTGCTGCGCCTGCACGGGACGCGCACGGCGCTCTGGACGACGGCGCTCGTCGGGCGCACCGCCTACGTCACCCGCTGGTCGACCCGGACGGGGGTGGCTCGGATCCTGCGGCTTCGCTTCTAGGACGCCAGACGCCCGCGACCTCGGCGCCGATCAGGAACGAGAGCGCGCCGACCCAGAGCACCAGCAGGAAGCCGAGGATGGCCCCGGCGGACCCGTAGACCAGGGAGAGGTCGCCGAAGCGCTTGAGGTACTCCGAGTAGATGCGCGTCGCCAGCTGGTAGCCGAGAGCGCCGACGAGGGCTCCGCGCCAGAGCGCCGCGAAGCGCGGCTGGCGGGTCGTCCCGATGCGGTAGAGCACGAGGAACCCGAGGGTCGTCGCCCCGAGCGCCGCGGCGAAGTTGGTGGTCAAGCTGAGCGCGTCGCCGCCTCGCGCTCAGGCCGAGCGCCCCTCGGACGTCGGCGCCGACGGCCGAGATCGTCTGGGCCACCAGGCTGAGCGTGAACGCCGCCAGCGCGATCACGCCGGCGAGGAGCACCAGCCCCGTATCGCGCAGCTTGCCGCGGGCGAACGACTCCCGCGGTGCGTCCCAGATCTGCGACAGCGCGGTCCGCACCGCGGCGATCAGCCCGCTCGCGGTCCAGGCGAGTCCGAGGGCCGAGATGACGACCGCGATCTGGCTGGCGTCCGAGCGGCCGAGCGTCCCGTCGACGCTCTGGACGAGCTGGCTCGGCGCCTGGATGGTCTCGACGAGCCAGTCGGTGATCTGGCTGCGGGTCTCGTCGGGAGCAGGAGATCGATGATCGCCAGGATCAGGGTCAGCAGCGGGACGAGGGCGAAGAGGGCCCGAAACGCGATCGCGGCAGCGTGCTGCGAGACGTCGTCCGCGCCATAGCGGTCGAAGATCTCGCGCACGAATGCGATCGCGCCTCGCGCGAGCCGACGGACTGACGGCACGATCACCGGGCGATTGTGGCAGGCGCCTAGCGCGCCAGCGGCACGAGCGACAGGACCGCCCGCGCGTGCCGGGTCACCGACGCCGCCGGCAGCGCCCCGCCGGGCAGCTCGACCACGAACGCCGTGCTGCCGTGGAACGGTCGCGTTCTGCCAGCGGGTCGCCTCGCCGGGCTGGGGCGGGATCGTCTGCAGCGGGAGCCCGACCCGGCGCGCGTAGGCCCGCTCGAGGGCCACGTTGCCGCCGGAGCGGTCGACGACCGCCTGGGCCTGGTGGTACCAGATCGTGACCTGAGGGTGCAGGCGCCCGATCAGGTGCACGGCGATCCGGGTCTCGCGCTCCGAGGCCGCCCGCGGGCCGCCGTAGTGGACGCTTCCGGGCGAGCCGAGCGGCCGCCAGGTGCCCGGGAAGTTGCGGTTCAGGTCGACGCCGTGGGCGTCCTGGCGGGTGCCCCGGGCGACGCCGTCGGGGTTCAGCGTGTCGACCAGGTAGAGCGCGCTGCCGGCCGGCGGCCGGAGCTCCCGCAGCTCGCGGGTGATGGCGATCCCCGCGGTCTCGTTGCCGTGGATGCAGCCGACGACCACGATCCGCACCGCCGCGTCCGCCGGGCCGACGCGCACCGCCCGGATCGGCCGGCCGTCGGTCGAGCGGCCGAGCACCAGGACCTGCGCCGGAGGCGGGGCGGCCGGCATCACCCGGGCAGCGCCTCGCTGTCGGGCAGCGACGGGACGACCGGCAGCGGCGACTCGGGCGTCGTCACGCTCACCGGCTCGAACGCCCCGGGGTGCTCGACCAGCCGGCCGCCGACCTCGCAGGCCAGGTCGACCAGCGCCAGCACGTCCTCGTCGGTCGTCCGGAAGTTGACGATGCACGGCCGCAGACAGACCTTCCCGTCGACCACCGCCGGCGCGACGTAGACCGACCCCTCGCTCATCAGCGCGCGGGCCAGGCGCAGGTTGTGGGCGTCCAGGTCGCTCACGCCCGCCGGCACGTGGCGGAAGGGCACGATCGACAGCTCGGGCTCGACCAGCAGCTCGAGCTCGTCGCGCTCCCGCACCGCATCCGCCAGCAGGCGCGCCTGGGCCAGGTTGCGCTCGAGCGCCGCGCGGAACGCCTCGGCGCCGTGCACCCGCAGCGCCAGCCACAGCTTGAGCGCCCGGAACGGCCGCGAGTACTCGAGCGTCGTGTCGCAGGCGTGCAGGACGTGCTGCTCGTCGTGCAGGATGTAGCTCTCCTCGTGGCAGAACGCCTCGGCCAGGGTCTCGGCGTCGCGCACCAGCACCACGCCGCAGGCCTTCGGCAGGTACAGCCACTTGTGGGCGTCGACCGAGACCGAGTCGGCCCGCGCGAGGCCGGCGAAGCGCGGCCCGGCGCTGGCTGGTCGCCGCCGCGGGCAGGCCGTAGGCGCCGTCGACGTGCAGCCAGACGCCGCGCTCGGCGCAGACGTCCGCGATCCGGGCGATCGGGTCGATCGCGCCGGTCAGCGTGGTGCCCGCGGTGGCCACGACGGCCACCGGCACGATGCCCGCCGCCAGGTCCTCGTCGAGGGCCCGGGCGAGCGCGTCGCAGCGCAGGCGCCGCCGCCCGTCCAGCGGCAGGGCGCGCACCCAGGCGCCGCCGATCCCGAGGAGCTCGGCCGCGCGCGAGACCGAGTAGTGGGCCTCGGCCGAGCAGTAGACCGCCGCGCGGCGGTCGCCCATCCCGTCCTGGCGGACGCCGGGGATCGCCCGCTCGCGGGCCGCGGCCAGCGCCGTCAGGTTCGAGAGCATCCCGCCGCTGGTGCAGGCGCCGGCGGCGAACGGGTAGCCGACGAAGGCGGCCGAGCCACTCGAGCGCCTGGCGCTCGACCTCGCTCGCGGCGGCCGCGTCGCCGGCCAGGTTCACGTCGAAGCAGGCCGCCAGCAGGTCGGCGACGACGCCGACCTCGAGCCCCGACGAGCCGATGAACGCGAACCACCGCGGCCGGGTCTGGGCGAGGCTCTGGTCGAGCACCAGGCCCGGCCTCGTCGAGCGCCTCGAGGACGCCGGTTCCGTGCTCGGGAAGCGGCAGCGCCAGCAGCCGCGCGAGCTCCGGCGCGATGGGCGGCTGGCCCGGCCTGGCCTGGTCGAAGCTCGTCCAGGCGTCGGCCACGAGACGGCTCGCACGGGCCAGCACGTCCTCCCTCGGAGCGTCGAGCCGGAGCAGGGTGGCGTCCGTCACACCCATGAGGATGGCACAGGACACGTTCCTTGACGACCAAAGAGAAACGCATTTACACTTTGGGCGGTGGAGACGACCGTTGGAGGAGCCCTCATGCCCGACACGGCCATCGCCGAGGCGCCTCTGCGCCGCGTGATCGGCGACGACGACACCCCCGACGAGCGCGTCGAGCTCGACGACGCGACGCTGCTCGGGCTGTACCGCGACCTGGTCCTGCTGCGCACCTACGACGAGCGCTCCGTGGTGTACCACCGCCAGGGCCGGATCGGCACCTACGCGGTCTACTGGGGCCACGAGGCGATGCAGGTCGGCGCCGCTGCGGCCCTCGACGAGCGCGACTGGATCTTCCCGTCCTACCGCGAGTCGGCGATCGGCCTTCTGCGCGGGATCCCGGTCTCGACGGTGCTCGCCTGGTGGCGCGGGCACCCGAACGGCTGGTGGAACCCCGCCGAGCACCGGGTCGCCTCGATCTGCGTCCCGATCGCGACCCACGTCCCGCACGCCGCGGGCCTCGCCTGGGGCGAGCGGCTCAAGGGCGAGCGCACCTGCGCGGTCGCCTTCTTCGGCGACGGGGCGACCTCCGAGGGCGCGTTCCACGAGGGCGCGAACTTCGCCGCCGTGATGAAGGCGCCGCTCGTCCTGTTCTGCAACAACAACGGCTGGGCGATCTCGACGCCGCTCGCCGAGCAGACCCGGGCGCGGGCCCTGGTCGACAAGGCCGCGGGCTACGGGATGCCGGGGATCCGGGTCGACGGCACCGACGTCCTGGCCGTCCACCTGGCCACCCGCGAGGCCGTCGCGCGGGCCCGGGCGGGGGAGGGGCCGACGTTCATCGAGGCCGTCACCTACCGCGCCGCGCCGCACGCGACCGCCGACGACCCGAGCATCTACATCGACCAGGCCAGGGTCGAGGAGGCGAAGGCGCGCGAGTGCCTGGGCCGCTACGAGGGCTTCCTGCGCCGCCGCGGCCTGCTCGACGACGCGCTGGTCGCGCGAGATCAAGGAGGCCGCGCTGGCGCGCCTGCGCGAGGGCATCGCCGAGGCCGAGGCCTTCCCGCCGCCGAGCCCCGACCTGATCTTCGACCACGCCTACGCGAACCCGCCGGCCCAGCTGGCGGCGGACCGGGCCGACCTCCGCCGGATCCTGGCCCAGGAGGGCACGCGATGAGCACCCACACCGGCACCGCGACCCGCACGCTGGTCGAGGCGGTCAACGACGCCCTGCACACCGAGCTGGCCCACGACGACCGGGTGCTGGTCATGGGCGAGGACGTCAGCCGGCTCGGCGGCGTCTTCCGGGCCACCGCCGGGCTGCGCGACCGCTTCGGCGCCGACCGCTGCATCGACACCCCGCTCGCCGAGGCGGGCATCCTCGGCACCGCCGTCGGCCTGGCCATGGCCGGCTGGAAGCCGGTGGTCGAGATGCAGTACGACGCGTTCAGCTACCCGTGCCTCGACCAGCTGCTGGACGCACGTCGGCCGCTACCGCTGGCGCACCGGCGGCAAGATGGCCTTCCCGATCACCATCCGCATGCCCTACGGCGGCGGGGTGCGGGCGCCCGAGCTGCACGACGACTCGCCCGAGGCGCTGTACGCCCACTGCCCCGGCGTGAAGGTCGTGATCCCGTCGACGCCGGCCGACGCCAAGGGGCTCCTGGCGGCCGCGATCCGCGATCCCGACCCGGTCGTGGTGCTCGAGCCGAAGGTCATGTACCGCAGCTCCCGCGGCGAGGTGCCGTCGGGCGAGCACGTCGTGCCGCTGGGACCGCCGCGCCTGGTGCGCTCGGGGAACGACCTGACGATCCTGGCCTACGGCGCCATGGTCGCGGTGGCCGAGCAGGCCGCCGAGCGCCTCGACGCGTCGGTCGAGATCCTCGACATCCGCTCGCTCAAGCCGCTCGACGAGCAGCCCGTGCTCGACTCGGTGCAGAAGACCGGCCGCTGCGTGATCGTGCAGGAGGCGCCGCGCACCTGCGGGTTCGCCGCCGAGCTCGCCGCGATCCTGGCCGAGAAGGCGATCCTCTTCCTGCGCGGGCCCGTCATGCGGGTCACGGGCTACGACACGCCCTACCCGTACTGGACGATCGAGGACGCCTACATGCCCTCGGCCGCCCGGGTGGCCGACGCGGCGCGGAAGCTCCTGACCTTCTAGTGAGCGTCCTACACGTTTCGCCTGCCCGACCTCGGCGAGGGGGTTGCCGAGGGGGAGATCGCGCGCTGGCTCGTCGAGGTCGGCCAGGAGGTCGCCGAGGACGACCCGCTGGTCGAGATCGAGACCGACAAGACGACCGTCGAGATCCCCTCGCCGGTCGCCGGGCCGGTGAGCCACATCCTGGTCGAGGCCGGCAGCGTCGTCCCGGTCGGCACCGCGCTCGTGGTCATCGGCGACGGGGTGGTCGAGCCGCCGCCGACGCCGCCGACGCCCTCCGCGCCCGTCCAGGCGACGCCGCTCGTGCGGCGGCTGGCCCAGGAGCTCGGCGTCGACCTGGCCTCGCTCACGGCGACCGGGCCGGGCGGCCGGATCACCGAGGAGGACGTGCGCCTGGCCGCCGGCGGCGGGACGCCGAGCGCCGCCACGGGCGGCCGCCGCGAGCCGCTCTCGGCCGTGCGCCGGCGGATCGCCGAGCGGCTCTCGCGGGCCCAGCGCGAGGTGCCGGCCGTCACGGTCGTCGAGGAGTGCGACTACGCCGCCCTGCAGGCCGCGCGCGGGGAGCGCTCGCTGCCGGCGCTGGTGCTGCGGGCCGTCGCCGCCTCGCTGCGCGAGTACCCCGAGCTGAACGCGACCCTGGACGGCCAGGAGATCGTCTACTGGGACCGGCTCGACCTCGGGCTCGCGGTGCAGACCGAGCGCGGCCTGCTGGTGCCCGTCGTGACCGGGGTGGGGGAGCGCGAGCTCGCGGCGCTCGACGCCGAGCTGGCCCGCCTCGCCGAGGGCGCCCGGCAAGGCACGCTGGCCCCCGAGGAGCTGCGCGGCTCGACCTTCACGGTCACCAGCGCCGGCAAGCTCGGCGGCCTGTTCGCGACGCCGCTCGTGAACCATCCCGAGGTCGGCGATCCTGGGCGTCCACCGGATCGCCGACCGGCCCGTGGTGCGCGACGGCGAGATCGTGGTGCGCCCGATCGGCCTCCTCTCGTGCACCTTCGACCACCGGGTGGTCGACGGGGCCCGTGCGAGCGCGTTCCTGCTCGACGTCATCGACCGATTGCAGGCGCCCGACAGCCTGGTACGGTAGTTCGTTCCCGTGTCCGCAAGCACGCAGCGAAGCCCCTTCCGCACCGCCCTCGAGCAGCTCGTCCCGTACGAGCCGGGGCGGCCCGTGGAGCTGGTCCGCCGCGAGCTCGGCCTGACCGGGCCGTGCGTCAAGCTGGCCTCCAACGAGGGGCAGTACGGCCCGCTGCCGGCGGCCATGGAGGCGATCCAGGCCGCGCTCCTCGACGTCAACCGCTACCCCGACGGCGGGGTCTACGAGCTGCGCGGCGCGCTGGCCGAGAAGCACGGCGTGCCGTTCGAGCGGGTCATCGTCGGGAACGGCGTCGACGCCGTGCTCAACTACCTGGCGCTGGCGCTGCTCGAGCCCGGCGACGAGGTGGCCTGCTGCTGGCCGTCGTTCCCGGTGTACAGGATCGACGCGGTCAAGATGGGCGCGGTCTGCGTCACGGCGCCGCTGCGGGGGTCGAGCTACGACCTCGACGCCCTGCTCGGCGTCGTCGGCGAGCGCACCAAGGTCGTCTTCGTCACGAACCCGAACAACCCGACCGGCGGCATGGTCGGGCGCGAGGCCCTGACCCGGTTCCTGGACGCGCTGCCCGAGCACGTGCTGCCGGTGGTCGACGAGGCCTACTACGAGTACGCCTGCGACGAGCCCGACTACCCCGACGCGATCCGCGAGCACGTCGCCGCGGGCCGCCGGGTGGTCGTGCTGCGCACCTTCTCGAAGATCTACGGCCTGGCGGGCCTGCGGGTCGGCTACGGCGTGATGCCGGCCGACGTCGCCGCCGGCTGCGTCAAGGTCAAGAACGCGTTCGACGTGCCCCAGGTCGCCCAGGCGGCGGCCCTCGCGAGCCTCGGCGCCGACGACGAGATCGCGCGGCGCCGCGCCGAGAACCGCGCCGGGCGCGAGCGCCTGGCCGCCGGCATCCGCGAGCTCGGTCTCGAGCCGCTCGACTCGGTCGCGAACTTCCTCAGCGTGCCCGTCGGCGACGGCGGCCGCTTCGCCTCGGCGCTCGAGCAGAAGGGGATCATCGTCCGGCCGCTGGCCGGGTTCGGCGACCCGAGCTCGATCCGGGTGACGGTCGGCTCGCCCGACGAGAACGAGGCGTTCCTGCAGGCCCTCGCCGAGGTCGTCTGATGGGCGTGAACCGGTTCGCCGAGCCGATCCGCTCACCCCGCACGTTCGAGGCCGCGATCGACCACATCATCGACGGCATCGAGCGCGCCCGGCTGCGCGCCGGCGAGCGCCTGCCGAACGAGGCCGACCTCG
Source organism: uncultured Actinomycetes bacterium (assembly GCA_963794695.1). Taxonomy (GTDB): domain Bacteria; phylum Actinomycetota; class Thermoleophilia; order Gaiellales; family JALYLC01; genus CAWCFJ01. The sequence goes on from CAWCFJ010000010.1 coordinate 70,881, forward strand.
CGGCGTCGCTCGAGATCTCCCGGCCGACCCTGCGCCAGGCGCTGCGGGTGCTCGAGAACTCCGGCCTGCTCGACGTGCGCCGCGGCGCCGCCGGCGGGATCTTCGTGGTCTCGGACCTGATCCCGGCCCAGTCGATCTCGAGCGCCGTGGCCCTCGAGGAGAGCCACGTCCTCGACGTGCTGTCGGCCCGGCGGGTGCTCGAGCGCGCGGTCACCGAGCGGGCCGTCGACGTCGCCACCGAGGACGACTACGCCGAGATCCACCGCACGATCGTCCTGCTGCGCGAGCACCAGGGGAACCGGGCGCTGGTGATGCGGGCCGACGCCATGTTCCACCGGGCCGTCGTGCGGGCGGCCCACAGCCGCCAGCTCGAGCTCTCGATGCGGGGCATCGGCCGCTCGCTGGCGCCGATCCGCGACGCCTACAGCGGCGGGCTCGAGAACGACCAGCAGACGCTCGACGTGCACGTGCGCCAGCTCGCCGCGATGCGGGCCCGGGACACGGCGGCGCTCGACGAGATCCTGGAGGAGCACTTCGGGATGCTCGAGATCGCGCTCGCCGAGGCCCTCGGCCGGCCGCGCGAAGAGCTCTTCGCGCTGCGTTAGAGCTCGTCCAGCAGGCTCATCGCCCGGCCGAGGCCGGCGAGGAGGAGCACCACCGCGAGCGCGTCGAGGACGGTCGGCGCCCAGACGCCGTGCATGATCGAGAGGTCGAGCACGTAGGCGAAGGCCACCGGCGTGACCAGCGGGACGACCGACACCGAGGCCCAGAAGGCCATCGCCGTCTCGCCGGCGATCCAGGCCCAGGCGACGGCCAGGCCGCAGAACACGAGCGAGGCGGCGAGCAGCGTGCGGACGCGGGGGAGCCGGCTCGGCCGCGGGATGGCGCGGGCGGCGGGGTGCTCGATGACGGCGGGGTGCGCTGCGTGGACGGCGCTCATGACGGTGCTCCTGCGGAGTTCGGCGTGACGTTCCAAGCGTCGGCCAAGCCGGGCCGGGGCGCATCGCGCGAGCCCCGCAGACTCGGTGCGGGTTTCCCGCAGCGCGCCCTTGACGACATATAGTAAGCGCGCATATCATCGCGTCGATGACCGATGGCAGCCGCTTCACCGAGCCCGAGCACAGCCCCGGATTCCTGCTCTGGCAGGTCACCCGCCGCTGGCAGCGCGAGCTCGGCGCGGCGCTCGCGCCGCTCGGCCTGACGCACGTCCAGTTCGTGCTGCTGACCGTCGTCTGGTGGGCGGGCGAGCACGACGAGCTCGCCCCGACCCAGCGCGAGCTCGCGGCGCTGGCCCGCACCGACCCGATGATGACCTCGCAGGTGCTGCGGACGCTCGAGGCGAAGGGCCTCGTCGAGCGCCCGAGCGACGCGGGCGACCGGCGGGCCCGGCGCGTCTCGGCCACGGCCGACGGAGCCGAGCTGGCCCGGCGCGCGGTGGCGGTGGTCGAGGCCGCCGACGAGCGGTTCTTCGCCGCCCTGCCCGAACGGGAGCCGTTCGAGCGTGGGCTGGCAGTCCTGGCGACGATGGAGGAGCGAGCGTGAGCACCGTGACCCTGACGACCCGCGGGCCGTTCTCGCTGGCCCAGACCAGGGCGTTTCTCGAGGGCTGGGCGCCCGCGGACGCCCGCCTCGGCGGCGGCGTCGTGCGGCTCGCGTTCGCGCTCGACGACGGCGAGCACGCCGCGGCGGCCCTCGTCACCCAGGACGGCGACGAGGTCCGGGCCGAGCTGCAGACCGACGGCGACGAGGCCGCGGCAGCCGCCCAGCTCGCGCGGATGCTGTCGCTCGACATCGACGCCACCGGGTGGCCCGAGGCTGGCCGGCGTGACCCGGTCCTGGGCGAGCTGCAGGCGCGCCGGCCGGGGTTCCGCCCGTTCCTGTTCGGCTCGCCGTTCGAGGCTGCCGTCTGGGCGCTCCTGAGCCAGCGGACCGGCAGGCGCCAGGCGGCGGTGCTGCGCCGGCGGCTCGCCGAGGAGCGCGGCGTCGGCTTCGACGTCGCCGGCGAGCGGCTGCACGTCTGCCCGGCGCTGCGGCTCGTCGAGCTCGACGGGCTGCAGGGCCTTCCGGCGCAGAAGCTCCCGCGTCTGCGCGCCCTGGCCCACGCCGCCCTCGACGGACGTCTGGACGCCGCCGACCTTCGCGCACTGAGCGCCGACGAGGCCCGCGAGCGGCTGCTCGAGCTGCCCGGGATCGGCCCCTTCTCGGCAGACCTGGTGCTGCTTCGCGGCGTCGGCCAGGTCGACGTCCTGCCGGCGGAGCCCGAGCCGCGCCTGGCCCGGGCGCTGCAGGGCAGCTACGAGCTCGACGCGCCGGCCGACGCCGATCGGCTGCAGGCCATCGCCGAGGCCTGGCGCCCGTTCCGGACCTGGGGCTGCGTGCTCCTGCGGGCGTCGGCGGCAGACGGGTGACCGGCGCAGCCGCGCCGTGTGAGATGCTGGGCCCATGCCGCGCCTGCCGTGGATGGCCGACACGAGACGTGACGCGCGGGCCACGCTGGCGCGAGCCGCCGAGCCAGCGCGGACGGTCACGTCGGCGAGGCCGCTGCCGTGGTGGAGGCGCCGGCCGGCGATCTTCGTCGGCGCCCTCCTGATCGAGGTCGCCGATCGCGGCGCCGTTCATGGCGGGCGCCAGCCACGCCGCCGTGCGGGGCATCCCGGCTCCGACGATGCTCGTGCTGGCGGTGCTCGCGTCCTTCCTGCTCGGCACGGAGCTGGCGCGTGGTGCTCGCGGTCGTCACGTCGCTGCTCGCGATCGGGTTCGTCGGCGAGCACGCCGTCTCGTTCCCCGTCTGGGTCGCGCTGTCCGGGGTGATGGGCTTCGCCGGCGACCGCTTCCGGGCCGCGGAGGCGGATCGGCGGCGGCTGCAGGACGAGCTGCAGGCGAACCTCCTGCCGCCGGGGGCGGCGCTCGAGCGGACGCCGCTCACCATCGCCCGGCGCTACAAGCCGGCCGAGCAGCGGCTGCTGCTCGGCGGCGACTTCTACGCCCTGGCGGTCACGCCGTCGGGCGAGACGGCGGTGATGGTCGGCGACGTGTCGGGGCACGGCGCCCGGCAGGCGGCGCTCGGGGTGGCCCTGCGCGCGGCCTGGCGGGCGATGACGCTGTCGGGCTCCACGAACGCCGAGGTGCTGCGAGCCCTGAACGCCCTGGTGCTCGACGAGCAGCTGCGCGACGACCGCGACGGCGAGCTGTTCGCCACGGTGGCCTCGATCCGCATCGCGCCCGACCAGCTGTGGGCTGCCACCGCCGGCCACGTCGCGCCGTTCGTGCTGCGCGCCGAGGGCGTCGAGCAGATCGAGCCGCCGCCCGGTCCGCCGCTCGGCGCGGTCAAGGAGGGCGTCTGGGACGAGGTCTGCGTCCCGCTCGGACGCGAGTGGTCGCTCGTCCTGTACTCCGACGGGCTGATCGAGGGCTTCGCCGCCCCCGGCTCGCGCGAGCGCTACGGCTCGGAGCGGCTCTCGTCGCTGCTCGAGTCCCGCGGCACCTGGCTGTTGCGCGAGGAGGACATCGAGGCGTTGGTGCTCGAGGTCGAGGCGGCCAACGGCGGCCCGCTGGCCGACGACCTGGTCGTCGTCGCGCTGTCGCCGGCCCTGGCCAGGGCGGAGGTCGGCAGGGGCGGCAGGCCCGACCGGCGCGACGAGCGCCCGTAGCGGCGCATCTCGCGGCGGCTGCGCAGCGAGCGGCGCACGAGCAGCGCGGCCGGCAGGAGGAAGACCGCCGCAAAGGCCACGGCGAGGCCGACGATCCAGCCCGTTCCGAGCTGGGGCTCACCGTTGCCCGGCGAGGCCGCGCCGGGCGCCAGGTCGGGCTCGGCGTAGATCTTCGGGTCCTTGCCGACCGGCGAGAACATCGCCTTCGGGATGAACGACTCGACGAGCCACGTGCCGTTGATCTTCTTCATCTCGACGCCGAACGCGATGTCGCCGACCTTGCGCCGGTTCTTCGCGTGCAGCAGGACGTCGAACAGGACGTCGTTGCCCTTGACGAAGCTCGGGTGCCACTGCTGGTGCGCGCCGGCCGCGGGATAGGGGTAGACCGGCAGCGAGCCCTTGGCCCACTCGGCCCGGGAGGTCGCCGCCCTGAGCGCCGGGGTCACGAGATCCCAGGCCGCCAGCACGTCGTGGCGTCGAACCGCGGTCTGCACGAACCGGTCGAAGACCTTGTCCATGGCCCGCTTCGTGGCGGGCGGCAGGTGCGGCGCTCGTGTCTCGCCGGCGGCCAGCGCCGGCGAGGGAAGGACGGCGAGGAGCGCCGTGGCGACCAGCAGGCGCAGGGCGAGGCGAGGAGCCGGCATGCGTCACAGCCTACTAATGCCCGTCGAGCGGGTGGAAGACGGTTAGCGGATCCGCAACGCAGCGCTAACGCGCCCCCGGGCGACTACGCTCTGCCGGACCCGTGAGCTCGCTCCTGGCATTCGCCGCCCAGGGCGCCACGAACGGCGCCTTCGGGCCGGTCGACCAGCGCTACCTGTTCGAGGCGCGCCAGCTGCAGGCGTTGTCGTTCGCGGTGCACATCCCGCTGGTCTGCTTCGGGATCTCGTTCCCCGCGCTGGTGCTGTTCGCCGAGTGGCGCTACCAGCGCAGCGGGGACGCGCTGTGGTACGTCCTGGCCCGCCGCTGGTCGCGGCTGATGCTCGTGCTGTTCGCCGTCGGCGTGGTCACCGGGACGATCCTGAGCTTCGAGCTCGGGATGCTGTGGCCGAACTTCATGGCCACGTTCGGCGACGTGTTCGGGCTGGCGTTCGCGCTCGAGGGGTTCTCGTTCTTCGTCGAGGCGATCTTCATCGCGATCTACGTCTACGGCTGGAACCGGCTGTCGCCGCGGGCGCACCTGCTCGTCGGCATCCCGATCGTGCTCTCCGGGATCACCGGGTCGATGATGGTGATCGCGGTCAACGCCTGGATGAACCACCCGGGCGGGTTCCGGCTGCGTGAACGGCGAGGCCGTCGACGTGCACCCGTGGCAGGCGCTGTTCGGCAACGGCTTCCTGTGGCACGAGCTCGTCCACATGTACGTCGCCGGCTACATCGTGACCGGGTTCGTGGTCGCCGCCTGGTACGCCTACGGCTGGCTGCGCGGCCGGCGCGGCCGCTACGAGCGGACGGCGCTGTCGGTGGCACTGACCGCCGCGGCGGTGGCCGCGCCGGTGCAGGTCCTGGTCGGCGACTGGGCGGCGCGGACCGTGGCCAGCTCCCAGCCCGTCAAGCTGGCCGCGTTCGAGGGCCTCGCCACCACCGAGACGGGCGCGCCGATCCACGTCCTCGGCTGGTACGACGGACGGGGCGTCGAGTACGGCATCCGCATCCCGAGGATGCTGTCGATCCTGGCGTTTCACGATCCGAACGCCCGGGTGATCGGCCTCGACTCGGTGCCGCCCGCCGGCCGGCCGCCGGTCAACGTGGTGCGCTTCGCGTTCCAGACGATGGTCGGGATCGGCACGCTGCTGGCGCTCCTGGCGGTCGTCTACCTGGTCGTCCGGATCCGGCGCAGACGGCTGCCCGAATCGCGCTGGTTCTACCGGCGGGGTGATCCTCGCGGCGCCGCTGTCGGTGGTCGCGCTGATCGCCGGCTGGGTGACCACCGAGGTGGGTCGTCAGCCGTGGGTGGTGTACGGCGTGATGCAGACGCAGGACGCGGTGACCGGGGCGAGAGGGATCCCGGTCGGCTACGGCGTGCTCGTCGCCGTCTACCTGGCGCTCGGGGTCGGCCTCGTCTGGGTCCTGCGCCGGCTCGCACGGGCGCCGCTCGAGCCGGGGGCCTGCGACCCCGGCGAGCGCGTGCCATCGGGAGAGACCCGTGTCGCTGGATGACGTCCCGGTCGTCCTGATCCTGGTCGGCCTGGTGGCCTACGCCGTCGCTGGCGTTCGCCGACTTCGGGGCCGGGGTCTGGCACGTCACGCCGGGGGACTCGGAGCACGGCCGGCGCAGCCGGGAGCACGCGCTGCACGCGATGGGGCCGGTCTGGGAGGCGAACCACGTCTGGCTGATCTTCGTGCTCGTGGTCGCCTGGACCGCCTACCCGACGGCGTTCGGCTCGATCGCCTCGACGCTGGTCGTGCCGCTGTTCGTGGCGGCGGTCGGGATCATCGGTCGCGGGACGGCCTACGCGCTGAACAGCCAGAGCGCGACCCGCGGCGAGGAGCGGCTGATCGGCGGCCTGTTCGCGTTCTCGTCGGTGCTCACGCCGTTCGCGCTCGGGACGGTCGCGGGCGGGATCGCGTCGGGGCGGGTGCCCGTGGGGAACGCCGCCGGCGACCTGCTCACGAGCTGGTGGAACCCGACGTCGATCGTGGTCGGCCTGCTCGCGGTCGGCACCGGGATCTACCTGGCAGCGATCTACCTGGCGGCCGACGCGGTGCGGCTGCGCGAGCCCGACCTGGTCGAGGAGTACCGCCGGCGCGGCGCTCGTCTCGGGCGGGGTGGTCGGGGTGCTGGCGGTCGTGGGGCTGGTCGTCGTGCGGCAGGACGCGCCCACGCTGTGGCACGGCCTCACCCGCGGCTCGGGCCTGGCGGCGATCGTCGTCTCGGCGGTCTGCGGCCTGGCCACGCTCGTCCTCCTGCGCGGCGGCCGCTACGAGCCTGCCCGGGTCGCCGGGGCCGGCGCCGTCGCCGGCGTGCTCGCGGGGTGGGCGTTCGCCCAGCGGCCGTACATCCTGCCGGGGCTCGACGTGCACGAGGCGGCCGCGGGCCGTGCCACGCTGATCGCCCTGATCGTCGCGGCGGCGGCCGGGGTCGTGATCCTGGCGCCGTCGCTGCTCCTGCTGTTCGGCCTGCTGCTGCGGGGCCGGCTGGACGCCGAGGACGGCGACGAGGAGGCGCCGCCCGAGGCGGCGTCGCCGGGCCCGGCGCCGGCCCGGCAGCGGCTGCTCGCCAGCGCCGGGGTGCTGCTGGTGATCGGTGTGGTGTTCGCGGTGCCCGAGGGCGGCGTGGTCCGGATCGTCAGCGTCGCCGGGCTCCTGGCGTGCTGCGCGGCCGCGTTCCTGGCGCTCGCCGACCCGTCGGCCTGACCCGCGTCAGCGAATGCCGAGGAGGATCGCGTCGCCGAGGTGCCGCCACAGCTCGTCGACCTCCGAGAAGCCGGCGGCCAGGAGCCGGTCGCGGTGCCAGGCGAGCGGGAGCTCGCGGCCCTCGTCGCGCAGGGCGAAGCGCCGGGCGCGCTCGGCGGCCTGCTCGGCGAGCTCGGGCTCGGCGGCCAGGGCCCGGTGGTAGTCGCCGAAGTCCTCGCCGCCGGCCAGCTCGCGCTGCTGCCAGGCCTCGAGCAGCCGGGTGCCGGACTCGGCCACCGACGGCGGTCGAGACGGGGAGGTGGTCGGCGTTCAGGAAGACGCCGCCCGTCGACGAGCAGCGCGGCGAGCGTGGCGTACAGCCGGGTGATCGCGTCCTCGGGCAGCCAGTGGATGGCGGTCGCGCTGAGCACCGCGTCGAACGAGCCGGGCTCGAGCCCGCCGGCCCAGCCCTCCTCGCGGACGTCGGCGTCGAGGAACACCACCCGGTCGCCGAGGGCGTGCCGGCCGACCTCGAGCAGCACCGGGTCGTAGTCGACCCCGACGACGGTGGCGTAGGGGAAGCGTGCGAGCGTCCGCGCCGCGATCGACCCCAGCCCGCAGCACAGGTCGAGGACGCGCAGCGAGCCGCTCCCGCGGCGCAGCTCGACGACGTCCAGCATGAGGGCGAACCGGTCCTCGCGGCGTGGAAGGTACCGCTCCTGCTGGTGATCCCAGCGGTCGACCCAGGCCGTCGCATCGAGCATGGAAAGAGGGCTGCGGGACAGGGATTCGACTGCCCCCGCAGTCGCGCAACCATACGGGATTCGGCCTGACTGCCGGCGGCGAACGATCCGCATGGGCGATGAACCGGCTCATGCGGGCGTGCGGCCGGGGTGCGATGTCGGCGCGCACAGGGTCCGCGGCATCGATGAGCTCGTCGGTCGCGGGCTGGTAGCGGCGCCTGTCAGGCCTGGTCGTCTGGCGAGCTCCCGTCGGGGTACGGCCCGTAGCGGTGGTGCAGCGTGATCGAGTTGCCCGCCGGATCGCGCACCGACACGCCCTTGCAGACGCCGGAGTCCCAGACCTCCCCCGTCGGCACCCCGGCCTCGTCGAGGGCGGACTTGGCCGCGTCCACGTCGGGCACCCGGAACGCGATGATCCCGCTCTGCAGCGGAACGAACTCGTCGCCCTGGCTGGCCGGCGTCATCACGGCCAGCGTGACGCCTCCAAGCCGGTACTCCCGCCAGTCGCCGCCAGGAGAGTTCGGGTCGTCCGGCAGGCCGAGCACCCTCCCGTAGAAGTCGGCGGCCGCGTCGATGTCGGTCACCGGCACCCGGATGAAGTCGACGCGCTGCACCTCGATCATCGGCACGTCCTTCCGTGCGTCGCCCGGCAGCCCAAACGCGTCGCAGACTGTCGCGCTGATCGTCGGGAAACGCCGAACCCCGCTACCAGAGCGGGGTTCAGAGGCTGCGGGACAGGGATTCGAACCCCGATTACCTGGGCCAGAACCAGGCGTCCTACCCTTAGACGATCCCGCACCGGGAGCCGTCGGGATCGTACCAGAGGGCTCCTGCGGCCAAACGGGCGACACGGATCACAACGACCGTTCGGTTTGGATGCCGTTTTTCGGTAGGGTATGCCGCCCGCGGCGGTCGGAGGCCGCGGTCTGCAATGTGGAGGAGGACGGAGTTGAGGAGTCTCAGGCGGCACGCTGCCCTTGCAGCGCTGCTGGCGGTCGGGGGCGCGGCACTCGCCGTGCCGGGAGCCCAGGCCGCGCCGGGCCAGTCCGGCGATGTCCAGATGGGCATCTCGAAGAAGCTCGACAAGAAGGTCGCCCGGCTCGCCGGGCAGAACGGCGCGTCGCGGTCGTTCGCGCCGAACGTGGACGTCCCGTCGCCGCCGGTCGGCACGGTCAAGGACATGCCGCAGATCAACGAGGTGACCGGCGCGCTCGAGTGGCTGCCGTTCACGCTCCGCGCGGTGGGTGCTCACGTCGAGGTGTGGGTGGCGAACGACCTGCTGTTCCCGACGGGCGACTGCCGCAACGACGGCGTTCGCGAGACCGTGACCGACGCGCCAGGCCGTGTACCTGGCCGACCAGTTCGACACGAACATGTTCCCGAAGGAGTCGGAGACCTTCAGCCAGCTCGGTCAGCCGGCCCGGCATCGTCACGCGGGACGGGCACGACATGCAGGGGCCCGGCGACAAGGTCGTGACGCTGGTCTACAACATCAAGGACCCGAACTACTTCGACCTGCCGAACAACCTGTCGTACATCGCCGGGTTCTTCTCGGCGGGCCTCGACCGGTTCACCGGCCGCAACATGATGACCATCGACGCGTTCGACTGGCTGCACCGCACCGGTGCGACGCCGCCGAACGACCCGGTGCCCGGCGACAACTGCCTCAACGCCAACGCCCGCCCGTTCCTGTACGAGGGCACGTTCGCGCACGAGTACCAGCACCTGCTCGAAGCAGATCAGGATCCCGGCGAGACGAGCTGGATGAACGAGGGCCTGTCGGACTTCGCGATCCAGCTCACCGGCTACACCGACGCGGCGCGGCCGATCACCGAGATCGGCTTCGACAGCCACATCCAGTGCATCCTCGGCTGGCTCGGCGTCCAGACCGACGCCAACCCGACGCCTCGTGACGGCGGTCCCGAGAACTCGCTCACGCTGTGGGGCGATCAGGACTTCGACCACTCCACCGAGACGCTGTGCGACTACGGCGCCGCGTTCTCGTTCATGACGCTGCTCGACGATCGCTACGGCGAGCAGTTCATGTCGCGGCTGCACCGTGACAAGCACCACGGCCTGACGTCCGTCAGCCGGCTCCTGCGCGAGGACGCCGAGGCCGCGCGCGGCCACAGCATCGTCCACGACTGGGCCGGGATGCTGGCGCTCGACGGCGCCCTCGACAGCGGGGCCACGCTGGTCGGCGGCAGACGCCGCGCGCTACAGCGACGACTCGATGAACGCGACCATCAACTGGGACACGGACGACGCGTACGACACGCCCGGGCGCGCCGCCGAACGGGTCGGACTACGTCCGCCTGCGCGACGGCTCGGGCACGTACCTGAACGCGTCGCCAGCTGCGCTCGCTGTCGCTGTCCGTGCCGGCCGGCCTCACGCCGATCCCGGTGCAGTGGGCGGTCGACCCGAACCCGACGGGCCACGAGGGCGACGCCGGCCTTCGACTCGTCGGCCGACCCGAACAACGACTCGAACCTCGACGCCGCGATCATCCACGAGGTGACCGTCCCGGCGAGCGACGCGACGCTGTCGTTCGACACGCAGTGGAGCACGGAGGAGGGCTTCGACTACGGCGCCGTCCAGATCTCGACCGACGGCGGTCACACCTGGACGAGCCTGTCGAACGCCGACACCACCAGCGACAACGTTCGGAACCGAGCCGCGGATCCAGGCGAACCTGCCCGGCTTCAACGGCGAGTCCGGCGGCTGGAAGCACGAGACGTTCGACCTCTCGGCCTGGGCCGGCCAGACGGTGCTCCTGTCGTTCCGCTACATGACGGACGTCAACACCGAGGGCAACGGCTGGTGGGTCGACAACGTCATGGTCGGCAGCACGCTGATCGCCGACGGCACCAGCCTCGACGGCTGGCGCTCGCTGACCCAGGTCGCGCCGGAGCCGCTGCGCAGCATCACGCTGCAGCTCATCTCGTACTCGAGCGCGGGCGGCGGGACGGCGTACGTCAAGCGCGTCGTCGTCCAGGGCGGCCGCTCGTGGAGCGCCAGCGGCGCGAAGCTGCGCGCGGTTCCTGGGCAGCTCGAACGACGTCGCGGCGGCGATCGTGACCTACAACGACCGCACCGAGACCGTCCAGCAGTACGCGCCGTACACCCTCACGGTGAACGGCGTGACGCAGCCCGGCGGTTCCTGACCCGATCGGATGGGGGCGGGCTCTTCGGAGCCCGCCCCTATGATCGGCGGCCATGCCGAGCCCGCCGTCGGAGACGTTCGCGCTCGGCCCGGTCTCCGGCCACTGGTACGGGCTGCTGGTCGCGCTCGGCGGCGTCGTCTTCGCGCTGCTCACGGCGTGGCTCTGGCGGCGCCGCGGCGGGAGCTTCCAGGAGGCGTTCTGGCTGTGCGTCGCGTCGATGCCGTTCGCCGTCGTCGGCGGCCGGCTCTACCACCTCGCCACCGGCGGCTGGTCGACGCCCGGCGAGCGCAGCGTCGCGGTGTGGGAGGGAGGCCTCGGGATCTTCGGCGCCGTCGCCGCGGGCGCCGTCGCGCTGGCCCTGCTCGGGCGCTGGCGCGGCCTCGACCCGTGGCGGCTGCTCGACTGCGCCGTCCCCGGTCTGGCCCTGGCCCAGGGGATCGGGCGGCTCGGCAACTGGTTCAACCAGGAGCTGTACGGCGAGCCGACGAGCCTGCCGTGGGGCCTCGAGATCGACGTCGACCACCGGCTGCCGGGCTACCTGCTGCACCCGCGCTACCACCCGACGTTCCTGTACGAGCTGCTCTGGGACGTCGCCCTGGCGGCGATCCTGCTGCGGCTCGTGGCGGGACGCCGGCGCGTCCGGTCGGGGATCGCCGTCGGCGTCTGGCTCGCGGGCTACAGCCTCGGCCGGCTCTGGATCGAGGGGCTGCGCATCGACCCGGCCGACCACCTCGGCCCGCTGCGGCTGAACCAGGTCGTGGCGCTCGTCGGGATCGCCGCCGGCTCGGCGCTGGTCGTGTGGCGCGCGTCTCGCTAGGAGGGTTCGGTGCCGGCGATGACCAGGGCGGCATGGAACAGGCCGACGGCCGGGATCGCCGCGTCCGGGCCCGCCTCGATCAGCCCCTCGACCTCCGCCAGCAGGCCGTCGATCCGCTCGAGCGCCGCTCCCGCCTCGGGGTCGCGGCAGACGCAGCGCGCGAGCGCCAGTCCGGGCAGGAGCAGCCTCGGGTCTCGCGGCGGCCCCGAGGCGAGCATCGACCCGAAGCCCATCATCAGGTAGCCGGCGGCGCGCAGCAGGCGCCCGTCCACGAGGCGCAGCCCCGCGAGCCGCGGAGGCGTCGGCGGCGCCAGCGGCGCGCGCTGCAGGACGGCGTCCATCGTGCCGCCGACCAGGCGGGCGCGGTCCTCGGCGCCGAGGCCGGCGAGGGCGGCCACGCGCAGCGCCAGGAACAGCCCGCCCGTCGGCCGCCCGTACGGCACGTCCGAGGCGAAGACGATGCGCTCGGCAGGCACGCGCGCGAACAGCTCGACGAGGTCGAACGGCGAGAAGCAGGACGTGTCGTAGAGCACGGCGGGATGCTCGCGGAGCCGGACGGCGAACATGCCCTGACCTGCGATGCCCGCGTGCGCCAGCACCAGCGGCACCTCCGGATGGCGCAGCGCGACGTCGGCCAGCGCGTCCATCGGAGGCATCCCGCGACCTGCGTGGATCAGGATCGGGACGCCCGCGTCGCGGGCGACGGCGAAGATCGACTCGACCGGGCCGGGCTCGAAGCCGAAGGCCTGGGCGCGCGGGTGCAGCTTGATCCCGCGGGCGCCGCGCGCCAGGCAGCGCTCCGCCTCCTCGACGGGGCCGTCGGCCGGATCCAGGCGGCAGTAGGGGATCACCCGGCCGCCGCTCTCGGCCGCCCACTCGAGCACGCGATCGTTGGGCCTGCGATAGGCCGGCCTGCGCTCGGGGTCGTGCAGGGGGAACGCACACGCGCGGGCGTCGGCGGCGACGTCGTCGAGGCGGGCCAGCAGGGTGGACAGGTCGAGCGACTGGCCGTCCTCGTCCAGGCCCAGGTGGGTGTGGCTGTCGACGACCGCGGCGCCTTCCGGCAGGAGCGCTCGCCACTCCTGCTCGACGGCCGCCTGGTGGCCGGCCGTCACAGGCGGAAGACCGGGACGAGGCGCTTCTCGGCCTCCTCCTCGATCCGGGCCACGACCTCGACGAACGGCTCGAGCCCCGAGCCGCGCAGCTTCGGCTTCAGGAGCTCGTCCACCTGGTAGATGCCGGCCGAGTTGTTCATCGCGATCTCGATCAGCACCGGGCGGTCCTGGCCGGGCAGGATGCGCACCGCCTCGATCGCCGCGGCCGACAGCGAGTGCATCGACACCCGGCCCGCCTCGAACGGGATCCGGGAGCGGCCCTTGGCCATGTCGAGCGCGTCGGCCACCCGCACGATCCCGGCCTCGAGCGACAGCGGCTGGCCGTCGGCCCGGTGGGCGATGATCGTCTGCAGCACCTCGGACTGGACGACCGTCTTCTCGGGCTCGTCGTACACCCCGTCGAGCAGCCGCGGCATCAGGTCGGCGGCCAGGAACAGGCTCCAGTCCTCGTGGTCGTGGCGGTGGATCGCCATCCCGGTGCAGTGCAGCAGGCAGCCGAGCGCGACCACGACCTCGGCGTCCTCGGGCCGCATGCCGTAGTCCTCGACCATCCCCATGCGGGCGCCCGCGCGCACCAGGTCGCGCAGTGAGCTTCAGCCCGATGTTGGTGACGATCTGGATGTGCACCCAGGAGTGGTCGTTGATCTGCAGGCGGCGCACGGCGTTGACGTTGGCGACGTGCCACAGGGCCTTCAGGTGGGCGTCGGCGTTGGCCCGGGCGAGCACCTCCCGCAGCGCGCGGTTGCCGCGGACCGGCACCCGGATGCGCATCGCCGCGATCGCCTCGGCCGGCGCCATGTGGGCGCCGCGCTCGGCCTCCAGCGAGACGCCCTGCTCGCCCCGGCCCTCGGGCCGCGCGATCTCGAGCTCGTCGTGCTCGTCCATCAGGGCGGAACGTAGCCGATCGCCGCGCCGCGATTGACGCCTGCGGCTCGGGGAACGCTGACGGATGGCCATCGCAGAGCACCGTCCGCGGGTGCAACGGCGTGGCGAGCTTCTCGGCCGTGAGAGAGGGCCGGATGCGTCGCGACGTGGGGCTCGTCGGACTCACCTTCGCCTCGCTCGGGTCGATCATCGGCTCGGGCTGGCTCTTCGGAGCCCTGTTCGCCGCCCAGGCCGCCGGCCCCGCGGCGCTCGTCTCGTGGGGGCTCGGCGGGCTCGCCGTCATCCTGCTGGCGCTGATCCACGCCGAGCTCGGGTCGATGTATCCGGTCGCCGGCGGCAGCGCCCGCTTCCCGCACTTCTCCCACGGCAGCATCGTCGGCTTCGCCATCGGCTGGATCGCCTGGATCGGCGCGGTCACCACCGCCCCGATCGAGGTCGAGGCGGCGCTGCAGTACGCCACCCACTACGCGGGCTGGCTCACCTGGCAGTCCGGCGACACCACCGTGCTCACGGTCTACGGCTACGGCGTGGCCGCCGTCCTCATGCTGGTCTTCACGCGTGATCAACCTGATGGGCGTCCGCTGGCTGACCGAGACCAACAAGTACATGGTCTGGTGGAAGCTCGCGATCCCGATCGTCACCGTCGTCGCGCTGATGGCCTCGCGCTTCGACACCGCCAACCTGACGGCGGACGGCGGGCTTCATGCCGTTCGGCTGGAAGGGCGTGCTCGTCGCGATCTCGACCGGCGGGGTGATCTTCGGCTACCTCGGCTTCGAGCAGGCCATCCAGCTCGCGGGCGAGAGCCGCAACCCGTCCCGCAACATCCCGCGGGCGGTGATCGGCTCGATGCTGATCGGGATCGTCCTGTACATGTTCCTGCAGCTCGCGTTCCTGACCGCGCTGAGCGGCGGCGACCTGAGCAAGGGCTGGGGCAAGGTCGACTTCGGCGGGACGTTCGGGCCGTTCGCCGGGATCGCGTCGAGCCTCGGGCTGACCTGGCTCCTGTACCTCCTGTACACCGATGCCGCGATCTCGCCGGGCGGCACGGGCCTCCTGTACACCGGCACGAGCTCGCGGCTGTCGTACGCGCTGGCCCGCAACGGCTACATCCCGGCGCCGTTCGGCCACCTGAACGTGCGCGGCGTGCCCGGTCGTGAGCATCCTGTTCTCGTTCGCCGTCGGGATGGTCGTGTTCCTGCCGTTCCCGGGCTGGCAGACGCTGGTCGGGTTCGTCACCGCGGCGACCGTGCTGGCCTACGCGATGGCGCCCGTGGCCTTCGGCGCGCTGCGCCGCGAGGAGCCCGACCGGGAGCGGCCGTTCCGGCTGGCGGGCGGCCAGTTCCTGGCTCCGGTCGGCTTCACGGTGGCGAACCTGATCGTGCTGTTCGCCGAGTGGGAGGTCGTCTGGAAGCTGTTCGTGGCCATCGGCCTGGGCTTCGTCCTGATGGCGCTGTCCGCCACGACCGGCGCCAACGAGAACCGGCCCTCGCTCGACTGGGCTCCGGCGGCCTGGCTCTGGCCCTACATGGGAGGCATCGCGCTGCTCTCCTACCTGAGCTCGTTCGGCGGCCGCGGGACGCTGCCGTTCGGCTGGGACATGCTGGCGACGATCGTCTTCAGCCTGGCGATCTACGCCTACGCGATCCGCGTCCGGCTGCCCGGCGAGCGGGTGCGCGAGTACGTCGGCGACCTCACCGAGGAGGCCGAGGAGGAGGAGCAGGAGCTCTCCACCGCGGCTGACTGATTCGGCCGGGACCGAATCGCTGCCGCGGCGCCGTCCCCTCGGCAAGGCTTCGCGTCGTGGGGACGGTGCCGCCGCGCATCCGCCGGGCCGCCGCCGCGTACGTCGGCGGGCTGCCGCGCGCGTTCTGGCTGATCTTCGCCGGGACGCTGATCAACCGGCTCGGGACGTTCGTCGAGCCGTTCACGATGCTCTACCTGACCGGGCCGCGCGGGCTCTCGACGTCGGCGGCCGGACTCGCGGTGACGGCGATCGGGGCGGGCGGGCTGGTCTCCCAGCTGATCGGCGGCTGGCTCGCCGACCGGATCGGCCGGGTTCCGACGCTGGCGATCGGGATGCTCTTGAGCGCGATCGCGCTGGCCGGGCTCGGCCTGGCCCGCGGGGTCGCGGCGATCGTGATCGCGGCCGCGGTGGTGGGGATCGTGGGCGGCATCTACCGCCCGGCAGCCCAGGCGCTGATCGCCGACGTCGTCGAGCCGGAGGACCAGACCCGGGCCTACGGCCTGCAGTACTGGGCCCTGAACGCCGGCTTCTCGGGCGCCGCGCTGCTGGCCGGAGCGGTGGTGGCGGCGGGCGGCTTCGGCCTGTTCTTCGTGCTCGACGCGGCGACCTGCCTGGCGTTCGGCGTGATCGTGCTGGTCGGGATCCGGGAGCCGAGCCACGTCCGCGAGGCCTCGCGCGCCGCGGCCGGCGGCGACGGCGGCTGGAGCGTGCCGCTGCACGACCCGCTGCTGCTGTACCTGTGCGGGATGACCCTCGCGAGCGGGGCGATCTACTTCCAGGGGTACACGACGCTGCCGCTGGCGATGAAGGACGACGGGCTCGGCGCCGGGGCCTACGGCACGGCGATCGCGGTCAACGGCATCGCGATCATCCTGATCCAGCCGTTCGTGCTGCGGCGGGTGCAGTCGTTCGACCGCGGGCTGGTGCTGGCCTGCTCCTCGCTGCTCGTGGGGATCGGGTTCGGCGCGACCGCGCTGGCCGACTCGCTGGTGGGCTACATGCTGACCGTGCTGGTGTGGACGGTCGGGCGAGATCCTGGCCACGGCGGTCACCCCGGCGCTGGTGGCCTCGCTCGCCCCGGCGCACCTGCGCGGCCGCTACATGGGGCTGTTCGGGACGGCGTTCGCCGGCTCGTTCGTGTTCGCCCCGTTGCTCGGCACGGCGGTCTACTCGAACCTCGGCGGCACGGCGCTGTGGCTGGGATGCGCGGTGCTCGGCGTGGTGCTGGCGCTCGGGTTCCTGGCGCTCGAGCGGGCGGGGGAGGGGCGGCTCGCTGACTCGCCCGCGGCGGCCTAGGATCTCCGGCATGGCAGACGACAGCGAGCGCGACCCGGCGCAGCAGGAACGGCTCGAGGAGATCCTCGACGAGCGCGAGGACGACGGCCTCGAGCACGAGGACGAGGTGCGGTACGAGGGCGAGGACGCCAGCGAGGTCGACGACGGCGACTGATGCGCCCGGTCGTCCCGCTGCTGAGTGACGAGTTCGTCACGGACGTCGGTGACGAGCTGCGCATGCGCGGGGTGCGTGTCGAGCTCCGTCTCGAGGAGGTGTTCGCGACCTATCGCGCCGCACCGCCGTCCGAGGCGGCGTTCGCCGAGCTGCACGCGGCCCTCGGGGCACTCGGGAAGGCGCAGGACGTCGCGCCGGCGCGGGCCGAGCACTCCCGAAGACCGCTGGCCGTCGTCGACGGGCCGCACGAGACGCGCTCGCTGGTCGGCAATCGATGGGTCGGCGAGGCGTGGTTCGTCGGCCGGCTGGTGCTGCTCCGGCCGCTGAGCGACCCGCACGTCCGTGGTCGCGAGCGGCTCGGCCTCCCCGCGGCCTGCGGGTCGTTCCTGGCCGTCCTCGAGGCCGCGCAGGCCGAGCTGGCTCGACGCGAGGGCCGGGGGCTCCCGGCGATCGCCTGGACCGACGCGCTGCAGCTCGTCGAGGACCGGGCGCTTCCGCGCGGCTGGGACGCGGGTCGCGTCGAGGTGCTTCCGGCAGCCTGGCGCTGCGAGCCCGCGATCGACGAGGCGGCGCGCGCCGAGGAGGAGCGGCGGACGAGGGAGTGGACAGCCCCTGCGCTGGCGAGCCCGGCAGGCGCAGCGCTGGCACGACCGCACGCCGCCGCGCTTCGTGGTCGGTGACCGGGCGCGCCGGAGCCTGCTCGGCGAGCCGCACCTCGGCCGCTGACGCCTCGTCACACCGCGGGTCGCTGCGGCACCGTAGGAGTGGATGCGCACCCTGCAGGAGCCCGACGCGCCGGTGGCGGCGACCGCTCGACGACGAGGCCTGGCCGCGCTGCTGCGGCAGCACGAGGCGCGGCTCGGCCAGTTCCTGCGCCAGGTGGTCGAGAGCCGGGCGCTGGCCGAGGACCTGCTGCAGGAGGTCTTCGAGACGGCTCACCGCTGCCGCGGCCTGCTGGCCGCCGCGCCGAGCGCCGAGGCCTGGCTGTTCGCCGCCGCGCGCCACCGGGCGCTGAACGCGCTGCGCCGCCGGCGCCGGCCGACCGCGGCCCTCGGCCGGCTCGCCGGCCGGGCCCGGGAGACCGAGGCGCGCGACCCGGCCGACGCGCTCGCCGTGCGCGACCTGCTGCTGCGGACGCTGGATGCGGACGACCGGACGCTCGTGGTGCTCCGCTACGTGCACGGCTTCGACGCCACCGAGCTCGCCCGCATGACCGGCCGCACGCCGGACGCCGTACGCCAGCGCCTGTCGCGGGCCCGCCGCCGGCTGCTCGCGGCCTACGAGGAGGACGCATGATCGAGACGCAGGAGGAGCAGCGCGTCGAGCAGCTGCTCGCCCCGCTGCGCCGGCTCGAGCCGGCGGGCCTGCCGCCGATGCCTCGACGTCGGCGCGCGCGCTGGATCGTGGCCGTGGCGATTCCGCTGGGGCTGGCGGCGCTGCTGATCGGGCTCCGCCCTGGGAGCGGGTCGAGGCCCTCGCCGGAGGAGGTGCTCGCCCGGGCGGCCGCGGCACTCGAGGCGCCGGCCGACTCGATCCGCACACCGTGCAGGTCGATCGCGTCGACCGGACGGGCTGCGACGCTGCGCAGCGAGTGGTGGACGACGACGAGCCCGCCGTTCCAGGAGCGCAACATCCAGGGCTACGCCGACGGGTACCAGATCGACTGGGCCCTCGTCCGCGCGGGGAGACCGTCACGGAGCAGCTGTTCGACCCGGCTGCCAGGACGATCTACGAGGCAACGACGCGACAGCCCGAACCTGCAGTTCGAGGACCCGGCGGCCGCGATGCGACGAGCGCTCGACGCGGGCACCGCGAAGATCACCGGTGAGAGGACGCTCGACGGGCAGGCCGTCTGGGTCGTCGACGGTGGCGGCGCCACCCGGTTCCTGATCGACCAGGACACCTACGAGACGGTCGAGTTCGACGTCACGCAGAACGGCGGCAGCACCTCCCGGCGGATGACGGCCGACTACGCGCCTGCGACGATCGAGAACCTCACCGTGCTCGACGAGCGCGCCGCGCACCCGGGCTCGACGGTCGTGAGCGTCACGCGACGGACTGGCAGGTTCCAGCCAGCGGCTCACCGCCGGCCACCCCTGGTGCACGCCCTAGGCGACCGCCTCGACCCAGTCGTCGTACAGCGAGTGGTAGCGCCCGTGCGCGGCGAGCAGCTGCTCGTGCGTCCCCTTCTCGAGGACGCGGCCGTGCTCGAGCACCACGATCAGGTCGGCGCGGCGGATCGTCGAGAGCCGGTGGGCCACCACGAACGCCGTGCGGCCGTGCAGCAGCCGCTCGAGCGCCTGCTCGATCACGCCCTCGGTGGCGATGTCGACGCTCGAGGTCGCCTCGTCCAGGATCAGCAGCCGCGGGTTCGCGAGCAGCGCCCGGGCGAACGCCACGAGCTGGCGCTGGCCGATCGACAGCACCGCGCCGCGCTCGGCGATCGCCGTGTCGTAGCCGTCCGGCAGCCGGTCGATGAACCGGTCGGCGCCGACCGCCGTGGCGGCGGCGCGGACGTCCTCGATCGAGGCGTCGGGCCGGCCGAACGCGATGTTGTCGCGGATCGTCCCGGCGAACAGGAAGCCCTCCTGGGGCACGATCCCGAGCTGGCCCCGCAGCGAGTCCAGCGTCACGTCGCGCAGGTCGTGCCCGTCGATCCGGATCGCCCCGTCGCGCGGGTCGTAGAACCGGGCCAGCAGCTTCACCAGCGTCGACTTGCCGGCGCCGGTGTGGCCGACCAGGGCCACGGTCTGGCCGGGCTCGACGTGCAGGTCGACGCCGTGCAGCACCTCGGGCCCCGTGGCGTAGCCGAAGTGCACGTCGTCGAGGTCGACCCGGCCGGCGATCGGCCCGAGGGTCACCGCGGCGGGCTTCTCGGTCAGCCGCGGCTTCGTGTCCATCACGTCGAAGATCTTGTCGAGCGCCGCGTTGGCCGACAGGAACGTGTTGTACAGCTGCGACAGCGCCTGCACCGGGTCGAAGAAGTTCGACAGGTAGGCGATGAACGCGAACAGCGTCCCGAGCTCCATCTCGCCCTGGAAGAACTGGTAGCCGCCGTAGGCCAGCACGATGGCCGTCGCCACCGACGACAGGAGCTCGACGAACGGGAAGTACAGCGCGTTCAGGAGCACCGTCTGGCGGTTCGCCTCGCGGTACGTCTCGTTGGTCGCGGCGAAGGCCTTCAGGTTCTGGTCCTCGCGCCGGAAGGCCTGCACCACGCGGGCCCCGGACAGGTCCTCCTGCAGGGCCGAGGTGACCTCGGCGAGCCGCTCGCGCATCCGCCGGTAGGCCCGCGACGAGTACAGCCGGAAGAGCGCGGTCGAGAGGGCCATCAGCGGGAACACGACCAGCGTCGCCAGCGCCAGCCGCCAGTCGAGCAGCAGCATCAGCCCGGCGGTGCCGAACAGGGTGAGGGTGTTCTGGACGCTCGACGTCACGCCGTCGGTGACGAGCTGCTCGAGCGCGTCGACGTCGTTCGTCAGCCGCGAGATCAGCCGGCCCGTGCGCTGCTCCTCGAAGTAGCCGAGCTCGAGCGTCTGGATGTGGCCGAACAGCTCCACCCGCAGGTCGGTCAGCACGCGCTGCCCGACCCAGGTGGTGAGGTAGGTCTGGCCCGACTCGAGCACCAGCCCGACCACCGCCAGCACCAGGTAGAGCACCACGAAGCCGAGCAGGGCCGTCTCGTCGTGCGGCGTGATGCCGTCGTCGATCGCGAGCTTGGCCACCCACGGGCCGGCGAGCGCCGCGGCGGTCGTGCCGAGCAGCGCCAGGAGCGCCAGGATCGTGCGGCCCTTGTACGGCCGGACCAGCCGGGCGAGCTTCGCGACGCGGCGGAAGCTGTGCCCGAACGAGGTGCGATAGCCCTCGGGCGGAAGGTCGCCGATCATCGGGCCGTGGCGCGCCACTAGTCGCCGGCCTCCCGCGTCGGGAGCACCTCGTCGGCGTCGAGCGTGACGAACGTCCGGTCGACCAGGCCGTGCCGCCAGATCTCGGCGTAGATCGGGCTCTGGTGCACCAGCGCCGAGTGCTGGCCGCGCGCCGCGACCCGGCCGTCCTCGATCACCACGACCTCGTCGGCCAGGGCGATCGTCGAGAGCCGGTGGGCGATGATGATCGTCGTCCGGCCCTTCATCACGGCGCGCAGGGCGAGCTTGATCTTGGCCTCGGTCGAGGCGTCGACCGACGCGGTCGCGTCGTCCAGGATCAGCACGCGCGGGTCGAGCAGCAGCGCCCGGGCGATCGCGACGCGCTGCCGCTGGCCGCCCGACAGGGTCAGGCCGCGCTCGCCGACGAGCGTCGCGTAGCCATCCGGCAGGGCCGCGATGAACTCGTGCGCCTGGGCCTGGCGGGCGGCCTGCTCGACCTGCTCGTCGGTGGCCCAGGGCGCGCCGTAGGCGATGTTCTCGCGCACGGTGGTCGAGAACAGGAACGTCTCCTCGGCCACGATCCCGACCTGGCGGCGCAGGTCCGCCAGCCGCAGCTCGTTCACGTCCACGCCGTCCAGCAGCATCCGGCCCTGCTGCGGCTCGTAGAAGCGCGGGATGAGCTGGGTGAGCGTCGTCTTGCCGCTGCCGGTGCGGCCGATCAGCGCGATCGTCTGGCCGGCGTCGACGTCGAGGTCGAGCCCGCGCAGCACCGGCCGCGCCGGGTCGTAGCCGAACGTGACGTCCTCGAAGCGCAGCGCGCCGGCGCCCTCGGGCAGCGGCGTCGGCTCGGGCACGTCGACGATCTCGGGCTCGACGTCGAGCACGTCGAAGATGCGCTCCCCGGAGGCGATCGCCCGCTGCACCTGGCCGATCCACATGCCGAGCATGCGCAGCGGCGCGATCAGCATCGCGAGGTACAGGTTGAACTGGAAGAAGCCGCCGGCCGAGAGCTCGCCGCGGATCACCAGGATCCCGCCGACCAGCAGCACCATCCCCATGCCCGAGCGTCGGCACGAACTCGAGCACCGGCCGGAACAGGGCCATCAGCCGGGTCGCCGCGAGCTGGCGGTCGAAGACGGCCTCGCTGCGGGCCCGGAAGCGCGCGGTCTCGGCGTCCTCCTGGGCGAACGACTTGACCACCCGACGCCGACGATGTTCTCCTCGGCGTGGGTCGTCACGTCGGCGACCTTCTGCTGGGCGTCGCGCAGGATCGGGTGCGACTTGCGCGAGTAGCGGGCCGCGACCCAGATGATCAGCGGCGCCATCAGGAACGAGAGCAGCGCGAGCTGCGGGCTCGTCCACAGCAGCAGCACGCTCACCGCGATCACCGTGGTGATGTGCTGGGTGAGGAAGATCAGGCCGTAGCCCAGGAAGAAGCGCACGACCTGGATGTCCGAGGTCGCGCGCGACAGCAGCTGGCCCGTCTGGTTTCGGTCGTAGAAGCCGTACGAGAGCCGCTGCAGGTGGGCGTACATCGCCAGCCGCAGGTCGTACTCGACGTCGAGCGAGATCTGGCCGGCGTACAGCCGGCGCAGGATCATCAGCCCGAAGCGGACGAAGCCGGCGACCAGGATCAGGCTGACCAGGAGCCACAGCTCGCTGCTCGTCGTGCGGTCGCAGCGCGTCGTCGATCACGCGCCCGGTCAGGGCCGGGATCGTCAGGGCGACGCCCTGCGCGACCATCGCGAGCAGGGTCGTCGAGATCAGCTTTCGCCGGTAGGGGCGGCAGTACCCCATGAGGCGGCGGAAGATGGCGAGCAGGTTCTGTCGGTCTGCGGGTTCGGTCACAAAGCTCCGGGTCGGGACGCACGGCGATGCGCCCTCCCACCAGAGCCAACGCTACCCGTTTCGGACCTATTCCTCCCGCGCCTGCCGGCCGAGCAGCCGTTCGAGCTGCGCGATCCCGCGCGTGGCGAGCGAGTCGACCATCGACTCGTGGCACTGATCGCAGAGCGCTTCGGTCGCGCACCGGCAGGGGATGGATGCGGCGCCGGCACATGGCGCAGGACAGGGCGTGCAGCCCCATCGGGTCGAGGCGGGTACGGCGGTGGATCGGGGCGTCCTCGGGCATGGTCGGTCCTCGCGGCTGGGAACGGGGGATCGCCTTGAAGGACACCCACCGGCCGCGCGTATTCCGCCTCAGCGGTCGGCGAAGATCGTCGACTGCGGGTCGGCGAACACGCCGCCCGGGGTCGGTGCCGACGTGGTTGCCGTCGAGCAGTCGCCTCGGCGTAGAACTGCACGAAGATCCCGACCCCGGCCTGGCTGCGGATCCCGGACGGGTCCGGCCGCAGGCCCGCGACCACGTTGCGCCGCAGCGTGCACATCGAGTGGTCGCCGCACATGATCCCGACGCCGACCGCGTCGGTGACCACGTTCTCGGTGACGTCGCCCATCGACATCTCCGACATCGTGATCCCGCGCAGGCGCGTCTCGGAGACCCGGTTGCGCACGAGCGACGCGCTCGCGTAGTGGGTGACGATGCCCTCGCGCACGCCCGAGACCTCGCAGTCCTCGACCATGCTCATCTGGCTCGGGCGGGCCGGTGTAGGAGAGGTCGATGCCCTGGGTGTAGGTGCCCGCGCCGCGCGGTGACGGAGCAGTCCATGACCATGACCTGGCTCTGGCGGACGTGGATCCCGTCCTGCGCGAACCCGCTCACCCTGACGTCCGAGAGCGTGACGTGCCGGGCGCCCTGGACGGTGATCCCGTTGGTGCCGCCGACCACCGTGACGTGACGGATGGTGACGTGGCTCGCGCGGATCACGATCCCGCCCCGGACCACCGCGCCGGGCTCGCCGACGACGTCCTCGGCCCGGTCGATGACCAGCGGGCCCTGGTGGACGCCGCGGGTCAGGTGCAGCGTCGGGCGCTGGGTGGTGAACGCGAGCCCGGCGGCACCGGCCAGCACCGTCGCGGCGCCGGCGGCCAGGGTCGGCCCGGCCAGCCCGAGCTCGCCGCCGTCGTCGGCGAACGAGAGCCGCACCAGCGGGAGCAGCGCCTGGGACACCAGCGTGGCGGCGAGCCAGGCGGCGGCGTAGAACGCCAGCCCGTCCCAGAACGGGGCCATGACGTGCAGGAGCCGGGCCGCGCCGAGCACCAGGCCGAGCTCGAGCAGGCCGAGCGGCAGCGCGTACCAGCCGGGCTGGTAGGGGAGGAGCCGGTCGTACTCGGTGTCGAGCGCGAGCCCGATCGCCAGCATCAGCGCAGCGAGCTCGACGGGCCACCAGGCGTCGAGGGCGATGGTCAGGATGCAGCTGACGAGCAGCGGCAGGAGGCTCGCGGCGACGCGGGTCTCGAGCCGGCCGCGCAGCGTGTAGCTCATGCGGCCACCCGCCGCAGGAGGCCGCGCGCGGCGTACTTGCCGCCGACCAGCGTGTCGGCGCCGGGGAAGGCCCACTGGGCGTGCACGCCGCCGACGGCCAGCGTGCGGTGGTGGTCGGTCAGGCCGGGCACCGTGCAGTCGTCGTGCAGGACGAGCCAGCGGTCCTCGGTCGCGAGGCCGTGCTCGGCGGCCAGCCTGCGCGAGCAGCGGCTCCTCGGCGAAGCCCTTGCGAAAGCCGGTCGCGCAGATCACCTGGGGCGAGCCGTTCACCTGCTCTGCGACCCGGAAGCGGCCCTCCCGCTCGGCGGCGGCGAGCGGCTCGTCGAACGTCGCTCCCGGCGGGTACGACGGCGCCAGGAGCGCCTTCAGCCGGGCGGCCCGCTCGGCCGGGGTGAGCGCGTGGAACGGGCGCAGCCCGCGCCGGGTGAACAGCGGCCGGGGCACGTTCAGCGGCCGCCGGACGGCCTCGCGCCGTCGCACCGAGACCACGCTCGACCCCGCGGCGAGGGCGTTCAGCCACTCGGTCGCCGCGGCCATCCCGGCGCCGACGACGGTGACCTCGGCGGCGTACTCGTGCGGCTCGTAGGCGTGCACCACCCGCGGGTCGCCGCGCAGCTCGCCGGGCACGTGCAGCCCGGGGTGGCCGAGCGCCAGCAGGACGTGGGCGAACGGCCCCTGCCCGTCGAGGGCGAAGCCGCCGTCGACCGCCTGCACCCGCTCGACCCGGGAGCGGACGAGCCGCTCGTCCCAGCCGGTGCGGAGCCGGGCGCGCTCGGCGTCGGCCAGGAAGTCGTCGACCGTCGGGTGGAAGCGGTCGCGCCACGAGTCCCACAGCGGGCCGGCCCGGCGCTCGCGCACGGCCGCCCGGAACGCCAGGCCCGGGAAACGAGGTCGCGACGCAGTGGCCGTCGCTCTCGGAGCGCATGACGCGCTGGCGGATCGCCGCCGCCCGCTGTCCGCCAGCGGGCGACCGGGTCGGGCTCGTCGGCGAAGACCGCGATGCGCTCGCGCTCGACGCCGCCGTGCACCAGCGTGACGTAGGTCACCAGACCGACGAGCCCGCCGCCGACGATGGCGACGTCCTGGCGGCGGGCTGCGGTCATGGCAGGGCCAACCTACTTGACGGATCCGGCCAGGAGGCCCTGCACGAAGTAGCGCTGGAACGCGAGGAACACGGCCAGCGGGATGGCCAGCGACAGGAACGACGCCGGCGCGATCAGGTCGATGTTCGAGCCGAACTGCCGCAGGTTCGAGTAGATCGCCACGGTGATCGGCTGGGTCTTGCGAGCCGTAGACCAGCGCCACCAGCAGATCGTTCCAGGTCCACAGGAACTGGAAGATCGCCAGCGAGGCGATGGCCGGCAGGCCGAGCGGCAGCACGAGCCGGAGGAAGATCCGGATCTCGGAGGCGCCGTCGATGCGGGCCGACTCGAACACGTCCTTCGGGATCCCCAGGAAGAAGTTGCGCAGCAGGAAGATCGCGAAGGGCAGGGCGAACGCGGTGTGGAACAGCACCAGCCCGAACACCGTGTCGAACAGGTGGAGGTGGTTGTACAGGCTGAAGATCGGGATCAGCGCCATCTGCAGCGGCACCACCAGCAGCGCGATGACCAGGATGAACAGCCAGTCGCGGCCCGGGAACTCCAGCCAGGCGAAGGCGTAGGCCGCCAGCGCCGCGATGATGATCGGCACGACGGTGCCGCCGAGCGCGATCTGGACCGTGGTCCACAGCGCGCTGGTGATGTCGCTGTTGTGCAGGACCGAGTCGTAGTTGTCCCAGGTGAGCTTGCTCGGGGACGACAGGACCTGCCACCAGCCCTTGTTGTTGAAGTCGGCCGGCGCCAGGAGCGACGTGGCCAGCAGCCCGACCGTCGGCACCAGCCAGAGGATCGCGACGACGATCAGGAAGAGGTGGACCGGGAGCCTCGCGACGAACCGCAGGATCTTGGCCGACCAGCCGGTCGTCCGGGTTCGGAACGGTCGGGGCGAGGTCGGCGTCGGCCTCGACGACGGCGGTGGCCATCAGACGTCCCTCCGGAAGCGGCGGATGTTCGCGGCCAGGATCGGCAGCACCAGCAGGAACAGGAACACGGCGATCGCCGAGCCCAGCGCCGAAGTCGTTGACGCCGCCGAACGACGTGCGCCACATCGCCAGGGCGATCACCGAGGCGTCGTCCTGGGTCGAGCCCGGGGCGATCGACAGGATGATGTCGAACACCTTCAGGACGTTGATCAGCATCGTGAAGAACACCACCGTCAGGACCGGCATCAGCAGCGGCACGGTGACCCGGCGGAAGACCTGGAACTCGCTGGCGCCGTCGGTGCGCGCCGCCTCGAGCGTGTCTCGCGGGATCGCCGCCAGGCCCGCGGCGATCACCACCAGCGCAAAGCCGGCCCACACCCAGATGTAGGCGATGATGATCGACGGCGTGATCAGGCTCGGGCCGAGCCAGGAGATCCCGCCGAAGGGTTTGGCGAAGGTCGCGGAGCCGATGGCCGCCTTGTAGGGCGCCGTCCCCGAGGGGTTGCTGAAGCTGAAGAGCCCCTGGTCGTCGGTCTTGGCCGAGGCCACCTTCTTGCCCGAGGCGTCCTTGAGCTCCACGGTGACGCCGGGCAGGCCCTTCTCGCCCGGCTCGACCTTGCCGGGCGTGCCGCCGCCGGGCTTGAAGTCGCGCCACACCGTGCCGGCGATCCCGCTGCTGTCGGGCTTCGCCGCCACGGCCTGCTTGGCCCCCGAGGGGATGTCCGTCGGCGGGATCGCGGTGAGCCCGATCAGGGCCACCGAGCCCTTGTGCAGCGGCGTCTTCAGCGTCAGGCCGGTCTTCGGGTCACCGATGACGTTGTCGGTCGACGGCAGGGCGTCTGACAGCGGGCCGCCGGGGTTCCAGACGTCCTCGAAGGTCTTCACGATCGCGTTGACCGTGCCCTTCGACGGGTCCTGCTGGTACATCAGCCGCCAGATCACGCCGGTGGCGAACAGCGAGATCGCCATCGGCATGAACACCACGGTCTTGAACGCCACCGCCCAGCTCACGCGCTCGACGAGCACCGCGAAGATCAGCCCGATCGCGGTGACCAGCATCGGCACGACGACGACCCAGATGAGGTTGTTCTTGATCGCGGTCTGGATCGTGCCGCTCGCGGAACATCGTGTCGTAGTTGTCGAACCAGATGAAGTGCTTGCCGCTCGGCGTCGTAGAAGCTGCGCCAGATCGTGTAGATCGTCGGCCAGATGAGCCACACGGTGAGCAAGATCGCGCCCGGCGCGAGGAACAGGGCCGCGACCCCCCAGCCGCGCCAGGGCGAGCCGGGGGTACCTTCGACCGCCTGCGGA
The DNA here is from genome assembly GCA_963794695.1 of uncultured Actinomycetes bacterium. Lineage (GTDB taxonomy): Bacteria > Actinomycetota > Thermoleophilia > Gaiellales > JALYLC01 > CAWCFJ01. The sequence continues at coordinate 98,372 of CAWCFJ010000010.1, forward strand.
GCCGCCGTTGCCGGCGACTCCGCTGCGATGCTGCCGCCGCTGCTCATCGGTTCACTTCTTGAACGCCTTGGCCGCCGCGGTCTCGAGCGCCTGGGCGGTGCCGGTGACGTTCTTGGGGTTCTTCAGGAAGTCCTGGAAGATCTTGAACTCGCCCTGTCCGACGGTGCCGCCGAACGTCGACGGCTGCAGGTCGGACATGTCGAAGCGGGTCACCTTGGCGCCCGCGAGGGCGGTCGCGATGATCCGCAGCAGCGGGTTCGGGTACGCCGAGGGCTTGACGTTCTTGTTCGGCGAGGTGAAGCCGCCGCGCTTGGCCCAGATCGACGCCGCCTCCGGGGTGGCCAGGTAGGAGATCAGGGCCTGGGCCGCGGGCGAGTCCTTGAACATCAGGACGGTGTCGCCGCCGCCGACGACGCTCGGCGGCGAGTTGTTGATCGACGGGAACGGGAAGACGTTGTACCCCGTGATCGGCTTGGCCGGAGTGTTGGTGTCGATCTCGGTCTGGACGAAGTCGGCCTCGATCACCATCGCCGCCTTCGGCGGGGCCTGGAAGACCTGGTCGACGCTGTCGGTGTAGCCGAGCTGCAGCGCGCCGGACGTGCCGCCGGCGATGTTCGACGGTGTCGCCGAGCACCTGGGCCATCGTCTTCAGCGCCGCGATCACCGACGGGTCGGTCCACTTGATGGTGTGGTTCGTCAGCGCGTCGTACTTCGCCGGGCCGGCCTGGCGCAGGTAGATGTTCTCGAAGAGGTCGGTGAGCGTCCAGCCGTCGCCGCCGCCGATCGAGTAGGCCTTGGTGCCCGAGCCCCGCAGGAGCTTCGCCAGCGCCAGGAACTGCGGCCACGTCTTCGGCGGCCTTCGCGCCGGCGTTCTTGAACAGCGGGACGTTGTACCAGACGGTCGACTTGTTGGCGCCCTTGAAGACCAGGCCGTAGAGCTTGCCCTGGACGGTGCCGAGCGTCAGCCACACCGGCGCGTAGTTCGCGGCGATCGCGCCGCGGGCGAAGGTGATCGGCTTGAGCGCGCTCTTCTTGACGAAGTCGCGCATCAGGCCCGGCTGGGAGACCGCCGCCAGGTCCGGCGGGTGGTGGCCGGCGACCGGGTCGCGAGCACCGTCGGCAGCTGGTCGCCGCCGGACTTGTACGACACGGTGACGTTCGGATACTTCTTCTTGAACGCGTCCAGGACGGCCTGGAACGACTTCTGCTCCGCGCCCGACCAGACGCCGAGCATCGTAGAGCTTGCCCGACACGGCGGTGTTGACGCCCGGGCGCTGCCTGGTGGTCGCGCTGGGCGCCGGCGGTCGTCACGGCGATGGCCGACGCCACGATCGCCGCGGCCCCTACGGCCACGGCCACGTGCTTGCTCCTCATCCTTGCCCCCCGTTCGATTGGGTCGCGGCGTCGTAGATGCCGCGACCGGTGTCGAGATCGAAGAAGTGCGTCGTGCGGGTGTCGACGGCGATCTCGACGTCTTCTCCCTCGCGGACCCTCGAGCGTGCGTTGAAGCGGCCGACGATGGGCGTGCTCGTCGGTCTGCGTGCGCGAGGCGCTCGTCACCGACGTCCTCGGCGAGCTCCTTGACGTCCTCGGTGGTGGCCTTCTGGGCCTGGATCTCGGCGTGCACCATGATCTCGGAGCCGAGCGCCTCCCGCAGGCTTCACGGCGGCCTTCAGCCGGTTCGCGCTCGGGGATGTCACGGGCCAGCGCGGCGTCCTCGAGGTCCTCGGGCCGGATCCCGACGATCACCGTCTTGCCGACGTAGTTCTTGAGGTCGCTGCGGGTCGACACGAGCTCGTCGTCGAGCTGCAGCGTCTGGTCGCCGATCCTGGCCGCGAGCCCGTTGCCGTTGCTCTGCTCGATGGTGGCCTCGAGCATGTTCATCGAGGGGCTCCCGATGAACCCGCCGACGAACAGGTTGACCGGCGTGTCGTACAGCTCCTGCGGCGTCGCCACCTGCTGCAGCTCGCCCTTGCGCATCACCGCGACCCGATCGCCCATGGTCATGGCCTCGATCTGGTCGTGGGTCACGTAGACGGTCGTGACCTTGAGGCTGCGCTGCAGCTGGCTGATGTCCGCGCGCATCTGGACGCGCAGCTTGGCGTCGAGGTTCGACAGCGGCTCGTCCATCAGGAACGCCTGCGGCTGGCGGACGATCGCGCGGCCCATGGCCACGCGCTGGCGCTGGCCGCCCGACAGGGCGCGCGGCTTTCGCTTGAGGAACGGCTCGAGGTCGAGGGTCTTCGCGGCGTCCTGGACGCGGCGGTCGATCTCGTCCTTCGGCAGCTTCTTGACGCGCAGGCCGAACGCGATGTTCTCGTACACCGAGAGGTGCGGGTAGAGCGCGTAGCTCTGGAACACCATCGCGATGTCGCGGTCGCGGGACGGGACGTAGTTGACGACCCGCTCGCCGATCCGCAGCACGCCGTGGGAGATCTCCTCGAGCCCGGCGACCATGCGCAGCGCGGTCGTCTTGCCGCAACCTGACGGCCCGACGAGCACCATGAACTCGCCGTCCTTGATGTCGAGGTTGAGGTCGTTGACGGCGCGCGTACCGTCGGGGTAGACCTTGCTGACGCCCTCGAACTGAACCCCAGCCACTCCGCCTCCCGGTCGAGGGGTGTCGGACTCGGACTCGGGTGTGGTATCACGTCCCAGCGGCACCCGCAAGAAATGCCGGGGCGGCCACTCCGACGCCGCACCGCCGGGAGGGTTGCGCAGCCGTTGCGCAGGGGCATCGGGGCCGGGTGGACCGGCCGCTCGAGCAGGGTGCCCGCGCGGGCGGGGGTTCAAACGGTGACGGTGCCCTCGCCGGCGGCCGATCGGAGGAGCGCGTCGATGGCCCGCGCCTGCCCGACCGCGTCCTCGCGGCCGAGCAGCGGCTGCCGCTGGCCGGCCACGGCGGCGGCGAGGTCCTCGAGCTCGAGGCGGTAGGAGTCGAGCGGCTCGACCGTGATCCGCTCGACGCTGCCGTCCTCGCGGCGCAGCTCGATGCCCGAGCTCACGCAGTGCCAGGGGTCGTCGACCACGAGCACGCCCTCGTCGCCGATCGCCTCGAGCTCGGAGCGGCCGGCCGTCTGCAGCGAGCAGTCGAGGTGCGCCAGGACCTCCCCGTCGAAGGCCAGCGTCCCGACGAGCGTCGCCTCGACGCCGTCGCCGCCGACGATCTGCTGGGCGGTCGCGCTGCGCGGCTCGCCGGCCAGGAGACGGGCCGCGGACACGCAGTAGCAGCCGACGTCCATCAGCGCCCCGCCCGCGAGGTCGACGCTGAGCCGGATGTCGGACGGGTCGGTCCAGATGGAAGCTGAACGCCGCCCGGACGATCCGCAGCCGTCCGATCGCCCCGTCGCCGGACGAGCTGCTGCAGCCGCCGGGTCTGCGGGTTGTGCCGGTACATGAAGGCTTCCATCAGCACCAGCCGGTGGTGCTCGGCGACGTCGAACGCGCGCTCGACCTCGGCCGGCTCGCGGCTCATCGGCTTCTCGCAGAGGACGTGCTTTCCGGCCTCGAGCGCCCGGATGGTCCACGGGACGTGCATCGCGTTCGGCAGCGGGACGTAGACCGCGTCGATGCCGTCGTCGTCGAGCAGCGCCTCGTAGCTCGCGTGGGCCCGCTCGATCTCGTGCTCGCGGGCGTACGCCTCGGCCCGCTTGCCGTCGCGGCTGGCGACGGCCACGACCTCGACGTTGTCGGCTGCGGCGGCCCCGGCGAGGAGCTTCCTGTTGATGTTCGCGGTGGAGAGAATTCCCAGTCGGAGCATGGCCCGACAGCCTACGTCGCCGGGCGCCCGGACGGGCGTCAGTGCCGCCGGGCCCGGCGCCGCGCCGCGAGCCGGCGCCAGATCTCCGCGCAGCTGCGCCACGTCACCGCGCGGCCAGGCCGAGCGGCCGCAGCAGCGCCCGGTCGACCGTGTCGAGCGTCGTCTCGAGGCCGTCCCGTCGCAGCCGCGCGTCGAGCTCCTCGACCGCCGGGAGCTCGGCCGCCGCTCCCGCGTCGAGCCGCGGGAACGGCAGCGACTCGGCCTCGGTCGGCTCGAGCTCGAGGACGCCGCCGCCGTAGCTCCGCCCCCGCAGCTCGGCGAACGCGAGCGTCAGCGAGCTGAGCGACGCCGCCGCCAGCACGCCGGCGTCCACGCCCGGCCGCACCCGGACGCGGTGGATGGTGTCGGTGCAGGTCGCCCCCGCGTCGTTGCGGACGATGCGCGGCGCGTCGTGGATCTGCCGCAGAAGGAACGCGTCGGGCACCCAGACGGACGGCACGTGCCACCAGCGCGGCTGCCGGATGCGGCACTTGTAGCCCGCGTGCCAGCCCTGGGCCTCGCCGGCCTCGACGTAGCGCAGCGGCGGCCGGGTCGAGCTCGGCCCGCTCGCGCGGCCCGAGCTGCAGCAGCAGGCAGCGCCCGCCCGCGGCCCGGTCCGCCTCCCACTGGCCGCGCCCGAGGACGAGCCCGGGGATCTGCGCCGAGCGCCCGACCAGCGGCAGGCAGTGCTCGAGCACGCCGGCCGCGCGCGCGGCCGGCTCGTCGAGCACGAAGCAGGCGTTGCGGCCGGTCACCACGCCGACGTCGACCTCGGCCAGCGCGCCGAGCGTCGTGAGCGCGCCGGCCTCCTCGAGCGCCCGCACGAGCCCGAGCTCGCGCGCCGACAGGAAGTAGCGCGTCCACTTCTCCCGCGCGTGGTCGAGGTCGATGCCCAGCCGCGGCCCCGCGGCCTCGGCGAGCCCGTCCGCGCCGTCGACCTCCCGGATCCTGATGTCGCACGGCTGCCGCCGTCCGCCGTCCCCGTCCTGCGCGGACGCCGAGCAGCAGCACCACCTCCTGCTGGGCCTTCGCGAACAGGAGCCGGCGGAACGTCACGAGCTCGAGGTGCGCGTAGCTGCCGGATGAGGTACTCGCGCAGCTGGCCGGCGTAGCCCACCTGCAGGATCTCGGCCGGCACCACCAGCGCGCAGCGCCCGCCCGGGCGCAGCGCCCGCGTGGCGAGCACCACGAACGGGACCCACGCGTTCGTCAGCCGCGTCGGCGTGAGGCCCTCCTCGCGCATCAGCCGGAAGGCCGGCTCGCGGTGCGTCTCGGGGAACGACTGGTAGCGGATGAACGGCGGGTTGCCCGCGACGGCGTCGAACGCGCCGTCCGGCCGCTGCTCGTCGTACCAGGCGAACGCGTCTCCGACGAGGACGTCCGCTGCCGGGCCGGCGCGGGCGGCGGCGAGCGCGGCCTCGGCCGCGGACAGCTCGACCGCGCAGGTGCGCAGGCCGGGCCCGCCGAGCGCCGCCAGCGCGGCCAGGATCTCGCCGTCGCCGCAGCTCGGCTCGAGCACCCGGGTCGCCCCGTCGCGCAGGGCCTCGCGGGCCAGGAAGGCGGCCACGGCCGGAGGCGTGTAGTAGCCGCCCCGGAGCTTGCCGGCATCCGCGGGCGTGGTGGACGCGGGTGCCAGCACGGGCGCAGGGTAGGGCTCGGCCCGGCTATCGTCCTGGAAGCGTGGCCCAGCGAGTGCACGGGGTCGAGGCCGCCGGGCAGCGCCGCGGCCGTTCTCTGCTGCCGTTTTTCGCCTCGCTGCTGCCGCTGGCCGTCGGGTTCGCGGTCCTCGCACCGCTCGCGGCTGCTGCGGCAGTTCCCGTCGTCGTACGACACGGACAGCTTCTACGCGCCGATGCAGGAGTTCCTGCACCGGGAGCTCGCGTCCGGCAACTGGCCGACCTGGAACCCGTACGCGTTCGGCGGGATGCCGTTCGCCGGCGAGCCGCAGTCCGGCGTCTTCTACCCGCCCGCGCTCGTGGCCAACGGCCTGTTCGCGCCGACGGGCGCGCTCATCGCGCTGTGCCTGTTCCACTACGGGATCGCGCTGCTCGGCACGTACCTGCTGTGCCGGCGCCGCGGCCTGGCCGTCGCCCCGTCGACCTACGCCGCGCTGGCGTACGGGGTGTCCGGGCTGCTCCTGTCGCGCACCCAGGCGCTGACGCTGCTCGCCGGCGCGGCCTGGCTGCCCGTGTGCCTGTGGGCCGCGCAGCGAGCCGGCGGGACGCGCCGGCTGCGCGACGCCGCGCTGCTCGGCGCGTGCCTCGCGTTCCAGGTGGCCGCGGGCGCCCAGCAGGTCGCCCTGGTCACGGCGCTCGCGTGCGCCGCGCTGCTCGTCCTGCGGCTGCGGCGGGACGCGCCGATCGCGCTGCTCGTGACGACCGGCACCGCGATCGCGCTGGCGATGCCGCTGCTCCTGAGCGTGCTCCAGCTCACCGGTCGCTCGGCCGCCGCGGGCGGCATCGACCAGCACGGCTTCGGGGCCCTCGAGTGGGCCAACCTCAAGTCGCTGTACGGCAACGCCGGCCCCGTCGAGAACGAGGGCGGCCCGCTCTACACCGGCATCCTGACGCCCGCCCTGGCGCTGGTGGCGGTGGTGTTCTGCTTCCGGCGGGTCCGCGACCTCGCCGCCCTCGGCGCCGGTGCCGTGATCTGGGCCGCCGGTGCCGCCGGCGTCGTGGCCGTCGCGCTCGCGCCGGCGCTGGCGACCCTCACCGCCCACCAGCCGGTCCGGGCGCTGCCGCTGTTCCTGCTGGCGCTGGCGGTCGCCGCGGCGACCTGGCTCTCGAACGCCACGCCGCCGACGCGCCTGCAGATCGCCGCCGTCCTGCTGGTCGGCGCCGTGCTGGCGCTGGGCCTGGACTTCGACCGGGACCTCTCGTGGCGTGCCGGGCTGGCCTTCGCGGCGACGGCCGCGTGCCTGGTGGCGCTCGGCGTGCCGCGGCTGGCCCGCTTCGCGCCGTGGCTGCTGATCGCCGTGCTGGCGCTCGATCTCGCGAGCGTCGACTACCGCATCGGCAACCCCCACCAGCCGCCGCCGGACTGGCAGCCGATCGCCCAGACGTTCCCGTCGGCTCCGCCGACGGCGCGCTTCCTGCTCGCCCAGGAGGCCAAGGAGGGGCCCTTCCGCTTCGCCAACGTCCCGTCCGGCCACATGCTGCAGTACCAGCTCCGCTACGGCCGGAACCCGCTCGCGCAGGACCTGCTGATGGACATGGCGGGCACGCGCTGCGGCCTCGAGGACGTGTCGGGCTACGACCCGCTGCTGCTCGCCGACTACCGCAACTACATGGCGGTGAGCAACGGGCGGCTCGAGAACCGCCACTTCGTGAACGTGCTGCGCCCGCTGACCCGGGAGCTGCGGGCCCTCGGCGTGCGCTACTACCTGCTGCCGTCGACCCGGCCGCCGCTCAAGGGCTACCCGAAGGTCTTCGACGACGGGCTGGTCTCGATCTACCGCGACCCGAAGGCCATGCCGCTCGCCCGGCTCGCGGGCGGCAGCGCCAGGATCACGAGCCGCGAGGCCGACCGCACCGTCGTCCGACACCAGCAGCACCCGGACCGGCACGCTGGTGATCGCCGACCGGGCCTACCCGGGGTGGTCGGCGCGGATCGACGGCAAGGGCGTGTCCCAGCGCGTCGTCGACTCGCGTGTTCCGCGGCGTGGACGTGCCGGCCGGCCGGCACGAGGTCGTCTTCACCTACCAGCCGACGTGGGTTCCGATCGCGTTCCTGGCCTGGATCGGCTGGATCGCCGCGGCGGCGGGCGTCTGGCTCTTCCAGCGCCGTCGCAGCCGGCGGCACGAGCCGCCGAGGCAGTCGCTGCCGCCGCGGGAAGAGTCCCGTCGTCCCGGCCCCGCCGGAGCCGTCGCTGGCCGCGCCGCCGCCGGCGTCGTGAGCGGCGGTCAGCCGGGTCGAGCGGCCCGCCGTCGAAGACGTGCTCTCCGCGAGCCCAGGCACGCGCCGCACGGGCCAGCCGGCTCGAGCCCGTCGTCGCGCTCGCCGGTGCCCTTGACGCCGGGGTCGCTCCACGCGCTCTTGCGCCACGGCGGCGAGACGTCGGCCGAGAACGCCCGGGCCCAGATCGCGGCCCGGTCGGCGGCGATCAGCCGGAACGCCGCCGGCGGAACGGTCGCGAGGTCGCCGCTCCAGCGGTCGCCCGCCAGGTCGATGTCGTCGCGGCGCAGGCTCACGGCGTGGCTTCCGGCGGCCCGGTAGGCGATGCCGGCGTACGGCGCCCAGTTGTCGCGGGTCTCGTCCCACCACGGCGTCGTCCCGTTGAACCCGGCATGGGCGGTGGCGCGGGCGCCGAGCAGGTTGCCGGCCGGCGTCGAACGCGACCAGCAGGCCCTCCCAGTCGTCGTGGTGGTAGCCCTGCAGCGCCCGTACCGGGAGGTGGTCGGTGCGCGAGTCGGGGTAGTACGTCCAGAGCTCGACGACCGGGCCGCGGCGCCGCTCGCTCAGGTGGACGTACAGGGCCGGCTGGGCCGCCCCGTAGCGGGCGCAGGCCGGCTCGCGGCAGGCGGCGTCGACCGGCACCTCGTCGTCGTCGCCGTAGCGATCCCGCTCGAGCACCAGGGCGGGAACGGCCCGGGCGACCAGTGCGGCGAGCCGCGGGTTCGCGAGCGCCCGCTCGTCGGGCGTGTGCACCGTGCGCCCGTGGCCGAGCCCCGGCGTGATCGCCCGCGCGACCGCGCGTGACAGTGCCGGTGCGCCGCGCGCCAGCGCGAGCAGGGCGCCGACCAGCACGGCGGCGAACGCCAGCAGCGTGACGTACTCGACGGTGGCCTGACCTCGGTGCATGACACGAGGCTAGGGCGTGAGGGTGCTACGTGTCCGTTACGGACCGTGCCAACTGTGTGAAGGAGTGTCACACCAGTGTCACGGACCGCAACGAGGTGTCACCGAACGTCACCAGAGTGTCACACGCGAAGGGGTCAGACGAGGCCGGTGACGCGGTCGCGGCTGCCGAGATGGGACGCCACCAGGGTGGGTCGCGTTGCACCCCACGAGGCGGAAATCGGGTGGGGCGCGACAGCCCAAACCCCTACCCCGCGACCGGCGTAGGATCGTGCGATGAGCGCCGCCCACTCGTCGTGGACCCCACGCATCGTGTCCCGAACGCAGATGCGCGTCCTGATCGGCGAGGATGAGGCAGCCTCGGCGGCGGCGCTCGTCGAGCGCGTCCGGGCGCTCGGCCACGACCCCGTCGGCCCGTTCGCCGACGGGGCCGTTGCCCTCGCCGCCGCGCTCGTCGAACCGCCGGATGCGTACGTCCTCGCGACAGGCCTACCGGGGATCGACGGTCCGGCGCTGGCAGGCCGGCTGCAGGAGCACGGGCTCCGGGGGACCGTGATCCTGCTGCCGGTCGAGCCCGCCGCGCTCGATGCAGCCCTCGGCGAGGCGGGCGCGTGCCACGCCGCGCGCGCCGCCGGGGTGTCGGCCCTGCGGCCGCGCAGCGCCGGCCCGCAGATCGCGTAGGCGACGCCGGCTACGAGGCGCGCGAGGCCGAGCCCCGGAGCGCGCGCAGCTCGACGCCGATCAGCGTGACGGCCCGCGCGATCCGCTCGCGGTTCTCGAGCGAGTTCGCCCAGGCGCTCGCGCCCGACGGGTGGGGGAGGGGGATGACGGTGCGGCCGTCCAGCTCGAAGCGCTGCCCGACGATGTCCACGAGCGGCTGGTTGCCGATCCAGTCGGCGATCGCCAGGCGTCCCACGGCGACGATCAGCGGCGGGTCGAGCAGGCGGAGGGCGGCGTCGGTCCAGGGCCGGCAGCTGCTCGCGCTCGCTGCGGGTCGGGACGCGGTCGCCGCGGCCTCCCGGATGCGGCCCGGGATAGCACTTGGCCACGGCGCAGACCGCGAAGGCGTCGAGGAACGCCTCGGGGTCGGACAGGCCGATCGGCTCGAGCCAGCCGCGCAGCCGCTTCCCCGACGCGCCCTGGAACGGCAGGCCGACGCCCGGCCTCGACGCGCGCCCGGCGCCTGGCCGACGAGCAGCGCCCGATGGTGCGGGCGGGCCCACAGGATCGGCGGCGGGGTCATCGCCTCGCCGCACAGCCTGCACGGCGCGATCAGCCGCGCCAGCTGCGGGATCGTGCGGGCTCGCTCCGCCGGGTGCGCCATCGGCGACAGCGTAGGGCGCGTCAGGGAACGGTGAACGTCGGCTCGTCCGGGGAGCGCTGGTCGGGCGTGTTCAGGATCGCCCCGCTCGGGGCGGCCACCGGGCCGTCGAGCAGCGGGTCGGCGGTCTGCTCGCATCCAGCGGTCGAGCCGGCCGCGCAGGTCGTCGAGCACCGCCGCGTGGCCCGGGTCGGACGCCAGGTTGCGGCTCTCGGACGGGATCGAGCGCCAGGTCGTAGAGCTGCTCCGCGGCGCGCGGCTGCTCGCCCCAGCCGGCGCGCACCAGGACGTCCTTGCTCGGGCTGTCGTCGACGTTGGCCAGCACCGGCTCGGCACGCTCGCCGTACAGGCGCACGTACTTGTGGCGCCTCGTCCGCACCGCGCGCTGGGGGTCGTAGGCGGCGTGGTAGGTGAGCTCGGCGAACAGCTCCTCCCGGATCTCGTCCGACCTCGCCGCGGACGATGGGGAGCAGCGAGCGGCCGTGCAGGCCCGGCGGCGGGTCGACGCCGGCGAGCTCGCACAGGGTGGGGTAGACGTCGAGGTGCTGCACCAGGGCGTCGACGACCCGCCCGCCGCGGAAGCCGCCAGGGCCGCGCACGATCAGCATGACCCCGAGCCCGCGGTCGCTCAGCGTGCCCTTCGCCCCGGGGTTGGCCAGGCCGTGGTCGGTGGTGCAGATGACGAGCGTGTCGTCGGCCAGGTGGGCCGCGTCGAGGGCGTCGAGCACGATGCCGACACCGCGGTCGAGCGCCGTCGCGCTGGTGCGGAAGCCGGCCATGTCCCGGCGCGTCTCGGGCGTGTCGGGGAGGCCGTCGGGCGGCGGGCACCAGTTCGCGAGGGCGGGCGACGCAGGCTCGAAGTAGCCGCGGTGGGTCTCGAAGAACCCGACCGACAGGAAGAACGGCTGGCGCGGCCCGTCGAGCAGCATCTCGGCGGCGGCCGGCGCCACCGAGACGGCGTGGTGCAGCTCGGCCGGGGAGCGCACGTGGTCGAAGCCGATGTCCCACGGGTCGTGGGCGATGTGCTGCTCGCCGATCAGCGTCGAGGTGTAGCCGGCGCGCCGCAGGGTGTGGATCAGATGGCGGCCCATGTCGTGCAGGGCGAAGCCGCGGTGGGCCAGGCCCATCATCCCGTTGACGTGCGGGTACTGGCCGGTCGCGAAGGCGGCGCGGCTGCCCGAGCAGGTCGGGGCCGCGCAGAACGCCTGGCGGAAGAGGACGCCCTCCTCGGCGAGCTGCTGGATGCGCGGGGTCGGGACGGCGTGGCCGTACGGCTGGACGCAGCGCCCGGTGTCGTGGGAGTGGAGGTAGACGACGTTCGGCGGCGTTGGCATCGACAGGCAGCATGCCCTCGCCGGCCAGGGCGCGAGCCGGTCCGATGTGGTGTTGCGCGGCAGGCTGGGAAGGATCCCCGCACAGCGATGACGATCCCGACCGCGAGCTACCTCATCTGCGCGACGCCACGCTCCGGCAGCACGCTGCTGTGCGACCTCCTCGACCGGACGGGCGTGGCCGGCCACCCTGCGGAGCACTTCGAGACGCTCCCCGAGACCGGGCGGCCGCGGCGGCCGGAGGACTACCTCGGCCCGGTGTACGGCGAGCTGCGGGAGATCCTCGGCGAGCGCCAGCGCGCAGGCCGAGCCGAACGAGCCCGAGCCCATCGAGGCCGTGCTCGAGCGCGGCACGACGCCCAACGGCGATGTTCGGCACGAAGGTGATGTGGCCGTACCTCGAGGGCCTCGCCTGGCAGCCTCGGCCAGCCCGCGCCCGACTACCGGGCCCTGCGCGAGACGTTCCCCGGGCTCCGGCTCGTCCACCAGCAGCCGGCGCGACCGCGTCCGCCAGGGGATCTCGCTGTGGCGGGCGATCCAGACCTGGAGCTGGCGGCACGAGCCGAACGCCGACCACCCCGAGCCGGTCTTCCACCGCGGCGCCATCGAGCACCTCGCCCGGCTGCTCGACGACGAGGACGCGGCCTGGGAGCGGTTCTTCGGCGAGGCCGGCGTCGAGCCGGTCCGGGTGGTCTACGAGGACCTCACCGCCGACCCGCAGGGCACCATCGCGCGGGTCCTCGAGGCGCTCGACCTGCCGGTCCCCGCCGGCGCGGGCACGCGCACGGCGCTGGCCCGCCAGGCGGACGAACTGTCGGAGGACTGGGCCGCCCGCTGCCTATGATCTGGCGGTGCTGCCGCTCGAGACCGTGCCGAACTTCAGCGAGGGGCGCGACGCCACGCTCCTCGACGCGCTGGGCGCCGCCCTCGAGCACGCCGGCGCGCGCGTCCTCGACGTGCACGTCGACGCCGACCACCACCGCTCCGTCTTCACCACCGTGGGGAGCGCCGCGGCGCTCGAGGCCGGCCTGCTGGCCGCCGTCGAGCTCGCCGCCGAGCGCATCGACCTGCGCCGCCACGACGGCCTCCACCCGCGCATCGGCGCGGCCGACGTCGTGCCGCTGGTGCCGCTCGACGAGAGCCAGCGCGCCGACGCCGAGGGCGTGGTCGCCCGGCTCGGGGACGGCCTGGCCACGCGTGGCCTGCCGGTCTTCCTGTACGCCGACTCCGGCGGCGGACGCCGGCCGCACGACCTCCGCCGCGGCGGCCCGGCCGTGCTCTCCGAGCGCATCGCCGCGGCCGAGCTCGCGCCGGATCTCGGCCCGTCGCGGCTGCACGAGTCCGCCGGCGCCGTGATCCTGGGCGTGCGCGCGCCGCTCCTGGCCTACAACGTCCTGCTCGAGAGCGACCGGCTCGACGTCGCCCAGGCCATCGCCGCCACGATCCGCGAGCGGCACAGCGGCCTGCCCGGCGTGCGCGCGCTCGGCATCGCCCTGCCGCGGCTCGGGATCGTGCAGGTGTCCATGAACGTCGAGCAGCCCGAGCGCGTGCCGCTGTGGTGGCTCGTCGAGCTGATCCGCCGCGAGGCGGCCGTCCACGGCGTCGCCCTGCGCGGCGGCGAGCTGATCGGCCTGATGCCCGCACACGTCGCCGCGTCCGCGGCCCGCGCCTACCTGCAGCTGCCCGAGCTCGACGACGGCCGGCTGCTCGAGGTCGCGATCCAGCGGGCCGGACTCTGAGGAGAAGGAGGGGGAGTGGTCTTCGACGATCGCGTCGCCGTGGTCACCGGCGGCACCGGAGCGCTCGGCAGCGCCGTCTGCCAGGCGTTCGCCCGCGCCGGCGCGGCGGTGGTCGCCGTCGGCCGCTCCGCCGCCGAGCCGCCCGGTCCCGGGGTGGAGGTGGAGGCGGCCGACCTGCTCGACGAGGCCTCGTGCCTGGCCCTCGCCGAGCGGGTGAAGGCCCGCCACGGGCGCTGCGACGCGCTCGTCTGCGCGGCCGGCGGCTTCGCGGCCGGCACGCCGATCGCCGAGGCCCGCCTGTCCGACTGGCAGCGCAGCTCGACCTCAACGCGACCACCGCGTTCCTGGCCTGCCGCGCGTTCCTGCCGCTGATGCTGGAGCGTGGCGAGGGCTCGATCGTGCTGGTCTCGAGCCGGGCCGCCCGCCGGCCGTTCGCCACCGCCGTCCCGTACGCCGTCTCGAAGGCCGCGGTCATCGCCCTCGGCGAGGCCCTGGCGGTCGAGGTGCGCGACCAGGGCGTCCGGGTCAACGTCGTCCTGCCGAGCGTGATCGACACCCCGGCCAACCGCGCCGGCGGCGGCGATCCGTCGAGGTGGGTGTCACCGGCGTCCTTCGCGGCCACGATCCTGACGCTGTGCGCCGAGGTCACGCAGGACGTCTCCGGCGCCGTCGTCCCGGTCTACGGTCTCGCATGAGCGTCGCGCCGGACAAGATCGAGTGCGACCTCGTCGTCGCGCGCCTGGCCCAGCTCGTCAGCCCGGCGGGCGACCACGCCCCGCTGCGCGGCGACGACCTCGGCAAGCTCGAGGTCCTCGAGGGGGACATCTGGGTCGCCGCCCGCGAGGGCGTCATCGTCGCCGTCGGGCAGGGCTACGAGCTGCGCGACCGGCTCGAGATGACCTTCGACTGCGTCGTCGTCGACGCGCCGGAGATGGTCGCCGTGCCGGGTCTGGTCGACTGCCACACCCACGCGTGCTTCGCCGGCGACCGGGCCGCGGAGTTCGAGCTGCGCGCCCGCGGCGCGTCCTACGAGGAGCTGCAGGCCTCGGGCGGCGGCATCCTCTCGACGGTCCGGGCCACCCGCGAGATCGACGAGGACGAGCTCACCGAGCGGCTGCAGACCCACCTCGGCTGGATGCTCAAGCACGGCACCACCAGCGCCGAGATCAAGTCCGGCTACGGCGCTCGAGGTCGAGCGCGAGCTGATCATGCTGCGCTGCATCCGCACCGCCGGCTTCCTGGCGTCCCAGCGGGTCTTCGCCACGCTGCTCGGCCTGCACGCCGTGCCGCCCGAGTCGAGCGCCGACGCCTGGATCGACGAGTGCATCAAGGAGCTCATCCCCGCGGTCATCGACGAGGACCTGGCGAGCGCCGCCGACGTCGTTCCTGGAGCGCGGGGCCTACGACGCGGCTCAGGCCCGGCGCTACCTCGAGGCCGCCCGCGAGGCGGGCCTCGCGCTGCGGCTGCACGGCGACCAGTTCTCGGAGATGGGCGCGATCGCGCTGGCGATCGAGCTCGGCGCGGCGTCGGTCGACCACCTCGAGGCGACGGGGCCCGAGGGCGTGAAGCAGCTGGCGGGCTCGGACGTGACCGGCGTCCTCCTGCCGACCGCGGCGCTCACCCTGCGCCGGCCGATGCCGCCCGGGCGGGCGCTGGTCGACGCCGGCGCCGCCGTGGCGATCGCCACCGACTTCAACCCCGGATCGAGCTTCTGCGAGTCGCTGCCCATCGAGATGAGCCTCGCCTGCACCCAGATGGGGCTCAGCCCGGCCGAGGCGCTCTCGGCCTGCACGATCAACGCGGCCCACGTCCTCGGCCGGGCGAACCGGATCGGCCGGGCCCGCCCCGGGTACGCCGCCGACCTCGTGGTCCTCGAGGCGCCGGACTGGCGCCACCTGGCCTACCACCTCGGCGCGCCGCCGATCCGGCACGTCATCGTCGACGGCGTCTGGGCGGTGGGCGAGACCGAGGATCCGTACGGCTGACTCCCATCGAAGACCCCATAGCGAGGGTGCTGCCCGCGCTGGTACCGTGTTCGGAAATGGCCACCAGGAAGCAGCAGAAGCGCAAGCAGAAGGCCCGGGTCCACGGCTACGTCCGCGACACGCCGCAGCAGGCCGAGCGGCCGGCCCAGGAGGGTCGTCCCGCACGCCGCGCCAGCCGCCGGCCAGCCAAGCCCGCGCCGCGCTCGCGCAGCTGGCTGCGGACGCCGCCCGAGCCGAGCTTCCAGCGCTCGATCCGTCGCTCGGGGACGCTCGTCCTGCCGGCGCTGCTCCTGCTCTGGTACTTCCTGAGCAAGCCCGACCAGCGGTCGGTCGCGACCTTCGCCACGGCGGTCCTGCTGCCGGTGGCGGTCTTCATCCCGTTCGACTACTACGCCACCCGCTTCATGAACAACATGGTGAAGCGCAAGACCGGCGGCACTCGCTAGCCAGCGACGCTGCCCGCAACGCGACGGGGCGGCACCTCTCGGCACCGCCCCGTCGGCGTACGGATGATGTCGTCGGACTAGGTTGCGAGCGCGCGCAGGCCCTGGATCTCGCGCAGGGCGGCGAGCTCGCGGAGCGCCTCGACCTCGATCTGGCGGATCCGCTCGCGGGTCAGACCGAACTCGCGGCCGATCTCGTCGAGCGTGCGCGGGTCGCGCCCGTCGAGCCCGTAGCGCAGCTCGAGCACGCGCCGGTTCCGCTCGGGCAGGTGGTCGAGCCCGAGCTGCAGCGCCTCGTGGCGCAGCCGGTCCTCGACCGCGTCGGCGGGGTCGACGGCCTCGTCGTCGGCCAGGAAGTCCGAGAACGAGGACTCCCCGTCGTCGCCGATGGGCTCCTCGAGGGAGATCGGCGAGCGCGACGCCGAGCGGACGTCGAGCACCTGGTAGAGCGGGAGCTTCGCCTCGTCGGCGATCTCCTCGTTGGACGGCTCCCGGGCCAGGCGCAGCATCAGCGTGCGCTCGGCGCGGTTGATCTTCTGCAGCCGCTCGACCACGTGCACCGGGAGGCGGATGGTGCGCGACTTGTCGGCGAGCGCACGCGCCACGGCCTGGCGGATCCACCAGGTGGCGTACGTCGAGAACTTGAGGTCGCGGCGCCAGTCGAACTTCTCGACGGCCCGGATCAGCCCCAGGATGCCCTCCTGGATCAGGTCCAGGAAGCCGAGGCCCTGACCGCGGTAGTTCTTGGCGATCGAGACCACGAGGCGGAGGTTGGACTCGATCATGCGCCGCTTGGCGATCATGTCGCCCTGCTCGACGCGCTTGGCGAGCTGGATCTCCTCGAGCTTCGTCAGCAAGGGGTAGCGACCGACTTCCTGCAGGAAGAGCTGCAGGGAGTCCGTCGTCCCCTCGATGACGACGCGCGGGGCGACCGTCTTCTCGTCCACCGGTGCGGGCCCCTCGAGGAGCTCGACGCCGTGGGACTCGAGCTCGCGGTAGACCTCCTCGAGGAGGACAGCGTCCAGCTCGATGTCGGTGAGCGCTTCCCCGACCTCCAGCATGGTCAGGCTGCCGCGCTCGAGGCCGACCTCGATCAGGCGCTGGACCTCTGGAAGCTCCCGCAGCTCACTCTGCTCGATGATCATGCTGATGGTTCCCTACCCCCTTGATTCGCTCAGCGGGCGCCGCGGCGCCCGGACGAGCCGTCTCGGTAGACTGCCGACTCCCCGCGAGGCTCGCCGTCGCTGGCCGAGCCTCGTCCCTCGCGTTCCCTCCACGAGGAGCCTGGCATCTCTTCTCTTCGCGTCGTCTGCCTGCCCGTAGGGCCGATCCAGGCGAACTGCTATCTCGTGCATCGGGATGGCTCGTCGACGGCGATCGTAGTCGATCCCGGCGAAGAACCCGCACGCATCCGTTCCGAGCTCGCACTCCGGCATCTTGCGCCGCTGGCTGTCCTGGTCACGCATGGACACTTCGATCACATCGGCGGAGTCGCGGAGATCGCTCGGTCGTACAACGCGCGAGTCTACATGAGCCAGGACGAGGCCCCCCTCCTCGAGGACATCAACGAGTACACGTACCCGGGCTTTGGCCCATATCAAGGGTACCGTCCGGATCGGCTGCTGACCGGGAACGAGAACCTACGGTTCGAGGAGCTTTCGGTGGACGTTCTGCGCGTTCCCGGACATTCGCCCGCCCACCTCGCCTACCTCATCGACGGCCACCTGTTCTCGGGTGACGTCCTGTTCGCCGGCTCCGTCGGCCGGACCGACCTGCCGGGCGCGAGCTGGGAGGTGCTCGAGGCCTCGATCCGGATGCTGGTCGAGACGCTGCCGCCCGAGACGCCGGTGCACCCGGGCCACGGCCCGTCGACGACGCTGGGCGCCGAGCTCGCGTCCAACCCCTTCCTGCAGGGGATCGCCGTCCAGTGAGCGCGAAGATCGTCGCGCCGCCGGCCACGCTCGACTGGCTGCCCCCGCGCATCCGGCTCCGCCAGCACGTCAGCGACGTCGGCCGGGAGATCTTCGAGCGCGCCGGCTTCGGCCAGGTCGTGACGCCGACGTTCGAGGACACGGGCCTGTTCTCGCGCACCAGCGGGGACACGTCCGACGTGGTGACGAAGGAGATGTACTCGTTCCGCGACCGCGGCGAGCGCGAGCTGACGCTGCGGCCCGAGGGGACGGCGCCGGTCGTGCGCGCGTACCTGGAGCACGGTCTCTCGCGCGAGCCGCAGCCGGTCAAGCTCTGGTACCTGGCCCCGATGTTCCGCTACGCGAGGGCCCAGCGCGGCCGCTACCGCGAGCACTGGCAGTTCGGCGTCGAGGTGCTCGGCTCGGACGACGCCGCGGTGGACGCCGAGGTGATCGGCACCCAGGCCGACTGGTACGCCGCGCTCGGCCTGCTGCCCAGGCTCGAGCTGCACCTGAACTCGATCGGCGACCGTGCCTGCCGCCCGGCCTACCGGGACGCGCTGGTGGCCTACCTCGAGCCGTTCGAGGACCAGCTCTCCGAGGACTCGCGCACGCGCCTGCGCGTGAACCCGCTGCGGGTGCTGGACTCGAAGGACGAGCGCGACCAGGCGATCGCGAAGGACGCGCCGAAGATCACCGACCACCTGTGCGAGGCCTGCGCCGAGCACTTCGCGAGCGTCCGGCGCTTCCTCGACGCGCGCGGCCTGCCGTACGTCGTCGACCCGGCGCTGGTGCGGGGGCTCGACTACTACGAGCGGACGGCCTGGGAGTTCGCGTTCCCGGAGGGCGGCTCGCAGGCCGGCTCGATCTCGGGCGGCGGCCGCTACGACGGCCTCGCCGAGGCTGATCGGCGGCCAGCGCACGCCGGGCGTCGGCTTCGGCTGCGGCGTCGAGCGGCTCGTCCTGGCCCTCGAGGACACGGGCTCCGAGCCGGCGACGGCAACGATCGACGTCTACCTGGCGATCGACGCGCCGGACGCCCGCCCGCAGCTGCTGGCCGCGGTGGCCGAGCTCCGCCGCAGGGGCGTGCGTGCCGAGGCCGACCTGGCCGGGCGCTCCCTGAAGGGGCAGCTGCGCCAGGCGAGCCGGCTCGAGGCCCGGGTGATCGGCGTCTGCGGCCCGGACGAGTGGGCCCGCGGAGTGGTGCGGATCCGGGAGGACGAGGTCGAGCTCGACCGCCTCGTGGGGGAGCTTGAACGGCGACTGGAGACGAGCGAGTGACCTATCGCGACCTGCACTGCGGCGAGCCGCGCCTGGACGACGCGGGGCGGCGCCTGACGCTGTCGGGCTGGGTGTCGCGGCGGCGCGACCACGGCGGCCTGATCTTCATCGACCTGCGCGACCGCTCCGGCCTCGTGCAGCTGGTGATCGACCCCGAGCACGCGCCGCAGGCGCACGCCTCGGCCCACAACCTGCGGCTCGAGGCGGTGATCCGGGTTGTCGGCGAGCTGAAGGAGCGCGCCGAGGGCACCCGCAACCCGAACCTGGCCACGGGCGGCGTCGAGCTGAAGGTCGACGAGCTCGAGCTGCTCTCGCCGAGCGAGCCGCTGCCGTTCCAGCTCGACGAGGAGAACGTGGACGAGACGCTGCGCGTCCACCACCGCTACCTCGACCTGCGCCGGCCCGAGATGCAGCGCATCCAGGAGATCCGGGTCAACGTCGTGCGGATCATGCGCCGCTACCTCGAGGCCCGCGGGTTCTGGGACCTGGAGACGCCGATGATGACGAAGTCGACGCCCGAGGGCGCGCGCGACTTCCTCGTCCCGGCCCGGCTCGCGCCCGGCTCGTTCTACGCCCTGCCGCAGAGCCCGCAGCTCTTCAAGCAGCTGCTGATGATGTCGGGGTTCGAGCGCTACTACCAGATCGCCCGCTGCTTCCGGGACGAGGCCCAGCGCGCCGACCGCCAGCTCGAGTTCACCCAGCTCGACCTCGAGATGAGCTTCGTCGAGCGCGAGGAGGTCCTGCAGATCTGCGAGGGCCTGTACGCCGAGATCTGGCGCGAGATCCTGGGGGTCGAGGTGGAGCTGCCGCTGCAGCGGCTCGACTACCGCGAGTCGATGCGCCGCTTCGGCAGCGACAAGCCCGACCTGCGCTACGGGCTCGAGATCGCCGACCTCACCGAGGCGCTGAAGGGCTCGGAGTTCGGCGTGTTCGAGAACGCGATCACGCTCCGGCGGCGTGGTGCGGGCCCTGGCGCTGCCCGGCGGCGCGCAGCTCTCGCGCAAGGACTTCGAGGCGCTCGAGGCGTTCGCCCGGGAGTGGGGCGGCAAGGGCCTCGCACGGGTGATCTACGACCCGGACGGGAGCGTGCGCTCGCCGATCGCCAAGTTCCTCTCCGAGGAGCACCTCGAGGCGATCCGCACGCGCGACCGGCGCCGAGCCGGGCTCGGCCGTCTTCCTGGCCGCCGACAGCGAGGCCATCGTGGCCCGGGTGCTCGGCGCGCTGCGGCCGCACCTGGCCCGCCAGCACGGCCTGATCGACGAGTCGAAGTGGGCGATGCTGTTCGTGGTCGACTTCCCGCTCTTCGCCTACGACGAGGACGAGGACCGCTGGGTCGCCGAGCACCACATGTTCACGGCGCCGCACCGCGAGCACGAGGCGATCCTCGAGTCCGACCCGGGCGCCGTCCTGTCCGAGGCCTACGACTTCGTGATCAACGGCCAGGAGATGGCCTCGGGGTCGATCAGGATCCACCGTCCCGACCTGCAGCAGCGGGTGTTCGACGTCGTCGGCTTCGCCCGCGAGGATGCCGAGGCGCGCTTCGGGTTCCTGCTGCGGGCGCTGCGCTACGGCGCGCCGCCGCACGGCGGGATCGCGCCGGGCCTCGACCGCACGGTCATGCAGCTGGCCCGCAACGAGAACATCCGCGACGTGATCCCGTTCCCGAAGATCTCGGGCGGCCTCGACCCGCTGACCGGCGCGCCGAGCGCGGTCGCTCCCGAGCAGCTCGACGAGCTGTCGCTGCAGGTCAAGCCTCCGCCGCCGAAGAAGGATGCCTAGGGCGCCCGAATGACGCCGGCGACCACCGGCCCTTCGAGCAGCCGGCCGCCGCAGGGCTTCGCCCGGATCGACACCGGCACGCCACGCACGAACAGGGTCGTCGCGAGCGGGCACGGTTGGTTGCCGCTCGGCACGTCGTGATACGCCACGAGCACCGTCGCCTGCCCGTGCGGGCGCAGCGTGATCGTCCGGACCCGACGGTTCAGCGGGACGAGCCCGCCGTGCCGCACCTGCGTCGGCAGCCAGCGGTGCGGCCGGTACAGGCGCAGCGCCGGGTAGCCGCGCAGGCGTGCAGGTGGCGTGCGAGGTGTTGCGCAGGACGGCCGCGAGCATGATCGTGCCCGCCGCGCCGGTCGAGCCGCCGAGGCGGCCGGCGAGCTGGGCGGGCCGGCAGGTCGGGGCAGCGGGCGCCGCGGCGAAGGCGGCTCCTCCTGCGGCCAGGGCGGACAGGCCGACCAGAGGAACGAGGATGCGTCGCATGGCCACGAACGTACCGGCGCCCCGCGCGTGGTGCTATACCGCGGCCCATGCCCGGTCACCGCTGCTCCATCCAGTGCATCGTCCCGCCGCACATGCTCGAGAGCATCGCCCGCAACGGCAGCGGGGACCAGCGCGCCGCCGCGGTCACGACGCTCGTGCGCGACGCGACGCGTGCGGGCCCGGCGCGTGCACCGCACCCACCGCCGCCCGGCGAGGCCGAGGGCGCGGCGGCCGAGGCGGGCTCGCCCGTCCGCTCGATCTACGACCTGAAGAACGGCGAGAGCGCCCCGACCGGCCAGCCGGCGCGCAGCGAGGGCGATCAGCCGACCGGCGACGACGCCGTCGACGAGGCCTACGACGGCTTCGGCGCGACCTACGACTTCTACTGGGAGACCTTCCAGCGCGACTCGATCGACAACAAGGGCCTGCCCCTGGTCGGCTGGGTGCACTACGGCACCGACTACGACAACGCGTTCTGGGACGGCCAGCGCATGATCTTCGGCGACGGCGACGGGAAGCTGTTCGTGCGCTTCACGAAGTCGCTCGACGTGATCGGCCACGAGCTCACCCACGGCGTCACCCAGACCGAGGCGAACCTCGACTACTTCGACCAGCCCGGCGCCCTGAACGAGTCGATCTCGGACGTCTTCGGCTCGCTGGTGCGGCAGCGCAAGCTCGGCCAGACGGCCGCCCAGGCGGACTGGCTCATCGGCAAGGACGTGCTCGGCCCGGACGTGAACGGCGTCGCGATCCGCTCGATGAAGGCGCCGGGCACGGCCTACGACGACCCCGTGCTGGGCAAGGATCCGCAGCCCGCGAGCTTCAAGGACTACCTCGACACGGCGGACGACAACGGCGGCGTGCACACGAACTCCGGCATCCCGAACCACGCCTTCTACCTGCTGGCGGTGGCCCTCGGCGGGAACGCCTGGGAGAAGGCGGGCCCGATCTGGTACCGGACGCTGCTCGACGACGCGCTGCCACGAACGCGACGTTCTCCCAGTTCGCCGGGATCACGCTGCGGGTGGCCGGAGACGCTGTACGGCGACTCGGGCGCCGAGGCCGAGGCGGTCGCGAAGGCCTGGGCCGGGCGTGGACGTCGAGCCGACGGCCGGAATCTGACGGGATGTCGGGCTGCGTCCGCTACCGCCGCACGGGCGGCTTCGCCGGGATGACGCTGACCGCCGAGGCGCAGCTCGACCAGCTGCCGGACGACCTGCGCTCGGTGCTCCACGAGACCGACCTGAACGCCGTCGCCTCGGGCTCGCCGCCGCCCGGCGCCGACCGCTTCCAGCACGAGCTGGTCGTCGAGCGGCCCGACGGGGAGCAGCGCGCGGTCATCGGCGACCACGAGCTGCCGGACGACCTGAAGCCGCTGCTCGACTGGCTCGTGGCGCACGGGCGCCGCTAGCGCGAGGGCACGGGGCCCCGCATCCAGAGCCGGTCCGGCGCGGGCTGGTAGCCGAGCCGCTCGTTGACCCGGCGCATCGGGATGTTCGAGTCCTCGTTCTGGGTGATCAGCACCTCGACGCCCCGGCGGCGGGCCGCCTCGATCTGCACCTGCTTGAGCGCCCGGGCGATGCCGCGGCCGCGGTGGGCCCGCAGCACGAACGTGCCGCGGTGCTGGCCGACCCGGCCGTTGGCCCGCGGGGTGACGACGGCGTAGCCGACGACCGTGCCGTCCAGCAGCGCGACCGTCGTGAGCTCGGGGGCCATCAGGATCATGTGCAGGTCGTGGCCCGCCCAGGTCTCCCACGAGCCGATCTCGATCGGCTCGGGCGCCGGCATGTCGGGGACGGTCTCGACGGCGACCTCGTACATCCCCTGGTCGACGTCCTCGAGCTCGGCGTACGGCTCGACGGTCAGCCCGGCGGGCAGCTCGACCTCCTGCGGCGGCCCGGACAGCTCGAGCCGGAGCTCCCGGATGCGCCCGACCTCCCGCATGCCGTACAGCTCGGCGAACGGGACGCCCGAGGCGTCCGCCGTCGACACCCAGCAGTCGAAGTGGGCCTTGTCGAGGCTCGCCACGTGGTCGAGCACGCAGCCCGCGAGGGCCCGGCCGATCCCCTGGCGGCGGTGCGCCGGCAGCACGTCCACCTGCGTCCAGCAGTGGCTGGTGGGCGCGCCGGACGGCTCGCCGCAGGCCGCGATCGCGACGTCCTCGCCGGCGACCGTGGCCAGGAACTGCCGCTGGGTCGGGAACCGCGCGAGCCGGTCGCGCATCTCGGCCGGGTCGCTGGCGTTGTCCGGGTGGAGCTCGACGTTGACCCGGTAGTAGCGCTGCAGGTGCTCGTCCGTCTGCGCCCGCGTGATCTCGAAGGCCGTCACGCCCCGAGTCTAGGGACCTACGCGCGAGGCAGCAGGAACACGACCACGGCCAGGTAGTGGGCCAGCGCGGCCAGCACCACGAACACGTGGAAGACCTCGTGGTAGCCGAAGACCGTCGGCACCGGGTCCGGCCGCTTCAGCGCGTAGACGATCGCCCCGGCGCTGTACAGCAGGCCGCCGGCGGCGATCAGGAGCACGGCGCTCAGGCCCAGCGAGTGCGCCACCGACGGCAGCGCGGCCACCGCGGTCCAGCCGAGGACCGCGCACACGATCGCCACCAGCCAGTGCGGCGCGTCGATCCAGAACATCGTGATGCCGACGCCGAGCAGCGCACCCGTCCAGAGCACGATCAGCAGCGCGGTGGCCACCCCGCCGCTGAGCGCCAGCACCGCGAACGGGGTGTAGGTGCCCGCGATCAGCAGGAAGATCATCGAGTGGTCGAGCCGGCGCATCCAGCGACGCGCCGAGGGAGACCAGAGCCGCCGATGGTAGAGCGCGCTCACCCCGAAGAGCCCGGTCACGCAGATGGCGTAGAGGCCGAGCGCGAGACGCCCGTCCGTGTGGTCTGCGACCAGCAGCAGGGTGCAGGTGAGGACGGCCGAGCCGACGAAGGCCCACGAGTGCAGGACGCCGCGATGGCGCGGGCGTGCCGGGACGAGCAGGCCGGTGCTCACTCCGAGCTGCTGGCTCCGACGGGCTCGGGCACCTGCTCGTGCAGGACGTCGGCCGGCGGCACCTGCTGGGCCGCGACCCGCTTGGCCTGCATGGCCGCCTGGCGCTCGGGGCTGATGCGCACGACGTTCCAGACCAGGCCGAGCCGCTCGAGCCCGCGGATGAGCATCGCCGAGATGTCGATCTCGTACCACCGCAGGCCGTGCGCCGCCGAGGTCGGGAAGGCGTGGTGGTTGTGGTGCCAGGCCTCGCCGAACGAGGGCAGGGCGAGCCAGAACACGTTGCGCGACTCGTCGGTGGTGGCGAAGCGCCGCCGGCCGAAGAAGTGGCACACCGAGTTGATGCTCCAGGTCACGTGGTGCACGAAGAACACCCGGACCAGGCCGCCCCACAGGGCGCACGAGAGAGCGCCGGCCAGCGTGCCGGTGATGGCGTAGCCGAGCGCGAACGGGAGCAGGAACGTGAAGGCCACGATCAGCGGGAAGGCCTTCGAGACGCGCACCAGGTCGGGATCCTTCTTCAGGTCCTTGGCGTAGCGCTCGATCGAGGCGTTGCCCTCGGCCCGGAAGAGCCAGCCGACGTGCGCGTGCCACAGACCCGCGAACGCGCCGTCGTGGTGGTGCGGGCTGTGCGGATCGCCGGGCTGGTCCGAGTTCGCGTGGTGCTTTCGGTGGTCGGCGACCCAGAACAGGAGCGGGCCCTCGATGGCCATCGAGCCGAGCACCGCGAACACGATCCGCCCCGCCCGCGACGTCTCGAAGGAGCGGTGGGTGAACAGCCGGTGGAAGCCGACGGTGATCCCGTAGCCGGTCAGCAGGTACAGGCTCACGAACAGGATCAGCTCGGGCCAGCCGACGGCGCGGTTCCAGAGCAGGACGATCGCGGCCAGCAGCCCCACGAAGGGCAGCACTACCGCGGTGAGGTTCGCGATCTTGCGGGCGAGAGGCATGGATCTGACTGTACGTGCGAAGGGTTCGGCGCATCTCATCGGCTACAGCGCGAATCTGCCGCCTCCATTTGTACGATCCACACAAATGACGAACCTGTCGACCGAACGTCCCTGGGACGATCTGCCGCCCGCGGTGGCCGAGGTGCTGCGCCCCGAGCTGCCGGGCCTCGTGGAGGAGATGATCGAGGCGCTGCGCGAGGGCGTCCCCGACTACGCCCGCCCCCTCGAGGGCCCGTTCGGGCACGGCATCCGGATCGGCGTGGAGTCGGCGCTGCGCCAGTTCGTGGAGATGATCGAGTCGCCGGGCAGCCGCCGGCGGCCGACCCGCGAGGTGTACGTCAACCTCGGCCGGGCCGAGATGCGTTCCGGCCGCGGGCTCGACGTCCTGCTCGCGGCCTACCGGCTCGGCGCCCGCGTGGCCTGGCGGCGGATCTCGGCCGCGGGCGTGCGCGCCGGGTTCGAGCCCGAGACGCTGTACGTCCTGGCCGAGGCGATCTTCGCCTACATCGACGAGCTCTCGGCCGACTCCGCCGAGGGCTACGCCCAGGAGCAGTCCACCGCTGCCGGCGAGCTGCAGCGCACCCGCTACCGGCTCATCGAGCTCCTGCTGCAGCAGCCGGCGGCCGAGACCGCGGCGATCGAGCCGGTCGCGGCCGAGCTCGGCTGGCGCCTGCCGCGCACCCTGGCGGTGGCCTGCGTCGACGGGGCCGAGCCCGAGGAGCTCGCCGCACGGCTCCCCCTGGGCTCGCTGGCGGTGCGCCTGCAGGACGTCGTGCTGCTCGTGGTGACCGACCCGGACACCCCGGCGCGGCGCACCCAGGTCGACCGGGCGGCCGCCGGTCTGTCGTTCGCCGTGGGCCCGACGGTGCCGTGGAGGAACGCCGCGACGAGTTACGCGCGCGCGAGCGCGGCGCTCGAGCTGATCCGCGAGGGCGTCCTGCCGCGCGGCGGGGCCCTGCGGGCCCGCGAGCACGTCACCGAGCTCCTGCTCACCCGCGACCGCAGCCTGGCGAAGGAGCTGGTCGCCGACCGGCTCGCCCCGCTGGCCGACCTGCCGCCGGCGGCCCGGACGCGGCTGGCCGAGACGCTGCTCGCCTGGCTCGGCCACCAGGGCCGGCTGCAGCCCGTGGCCCAGGCGCTGCACGTCCACCCGCAGACCGTCCGCTACCGGCTGGGCCAGCTGCGCGAGCGGTTCGGCGACGTCCTCGACGAGCCCCAGGGGCGGTTCGAGCTCGAGCTCGCGCTCCGGGCCGAGCGGCTCGCCGGCACGGTCTAACCTGCCCCCGTGCGGATCTACGCCGACCACGCCGCGACCACGCCGGTCTCCGAGGCCGCGCTCGCGTCCATGCTGCGCTTCCTGCGGGAGGACTTCGGGAACCCGTCCGAGCCGCACTGGGCCGGCCGGGCCGCCCGCTCGGGGCTCGAGCAGGCGCGCGCGCTGGCCGCCGCAGCGCTGCACGTGGAGCCCGCCGAGGTGGTCTTCACCGGCGGCGGCTCCGAGGCCGACAACCTGGCCGTGCTCGGCCGCGTCCCCCCGGGTGAGCGGGTGCGGATCGTGGCCTCGCCGGTCGAGCACCCGGCGGTGCGCGAGACCCTGCTGGCCCTGGCCCGCGACGGCCACGAGGTCGCCTGGGCGCCGGTCGACGCCGACGGCCGGGTCGAGCTCGACGGGCTCGCCGGGCTCCTGCGGCCGGGCGACGCCCTCTGCTGCTGCCTGTGGGCCAACAACGTGACCGGGGTCGTCCAGCCGGTGGCGGCGATCGCCGAGCTGTGCGCCGCTCGCGGCGTCCCGCTGCACCTCGACGCCGTCCAGGCAGCCGCGGGCCTGCAGGTCGACCTGGGCGCGCTGCCGGGCGCGGTCACCGCGGCCATCGCCGCGCACAAGCTCGGCGGACCGAAGGGCAGCGGCCTGCTCGCCGGCTGCGGCGTCGCCGGCCTGCGGCCGGTCCTGCACGGCGGCGGCCAGGAGCGCGGCCTTCGGCCGGGCACCGAGAGCGCCGCCCTGGCGGCCGGTCTGGCGACGGCCCTGGTCGAGTCCCAGGCCCGCGACCGTGAACGGCTTCGGGCGCTGCGCGACGCCTACGAGGCGGCCCTGATCGAGCAGGTCGACGACGTGCTCGTGGCAGCTCGCGGGCGCGAGCGCCTGCCGGGTCACAGCCTGGCCCTGGTCGGCGGCGTCCGCGGGGACACCCTGGTGGCGCTGCTCGACGAGCAGGGCATCGCTGCCGCCGCGGGCTCGGCCTGCGCCAGCGGCGAGGCCGAGCCGAGCCACGTCCTGGCCGCGATGGGCGTGCCTCGGGAGCGCGCGCTCGGCGCCCTGCGGGTGACCTTCGGCTCGCTCAGCGAGCCGGGCCACGCGGCCGCGATCGCGGCGGCGGTGGCCGGTGCGGTCACGGCCCTGCGGGCGGCTGCCGCGGCGGTGGCATGAGCCTCGGGATCGACGACCTGCGGCGCGCCGGAGCGCTCGACCAGCCCGACGGCGACGGACGGGCCGGCGGCAGCGCCTGCGGCGACGTCGCGCGGCTCACCCTGACCGTGCGGGACGGCCGGATCGCGGCGTCCCGCTTCGGCGTGCAGGGCTGCCCGGCGGTGACCGCCGCTGCCGCCTGGTGCGCCCGCCGCGCCGAGGGTGCCGCGTTCCTCGACGCCGCCCGGCTCTCGCTCGACGACTGCCTCGACGAGTGCGGGCTGGCCGAGGGCCGGCGCGAGTGCGCCGCCGTGGCCCTCGACGCGCTGCACGACGCGCTCGGCGACGCCCTCGGCGTCGGTGTCGCTCGGCCCGGCTCCCGGCCGGGTCGCGGTGGCCATGTCCGGCGGGGTGGACTCGGCCGTGGCGCTCCTGCGCCTGCGCGACGAGCGGCATGCGGTCGTGGGTCTCACGCTGCGGCTGTGGATCGACCCGCTGGCCCCGCACGTCGAGCGGGCCTGCTGCTCGCCCGAGGCCGTGCGCCGGGCCCGGGCCACGTGCCACGCGCTCGGGGTGCCGCACGTCACGCTCGACGGCCGTGAGGCCTTCCGCCGAGCGGTGGTCGAGCCGTTCGTCGCGGGCTACGCCGCCGGCGAGACCCCGAACCCGTGCAGCGGCTGCAACGGCCACTACCGGCTCGACGCCCTGGCCGCGGCCGCCGATGCGCTCGGCGCGGCCACGCTCGCGACCGGCCACTACGCGCGCACCGTCACGCGCGCGGGGGTGACCCTGGTGGCCCGGGCCGCCGACGCCCGCAAGGACCAGTCCTACATGCTGGCCACGGTGCCGCCGGCCCTGGTCGGCCGGCTGCGGTTCCCGCTGGCCGAGTCCCGAAAGCAGGAGGTGCGGGCCGAGGCCGAGGCTGCCGGCCTGGTCTGCGCCGGCGTGCCGGAGAGCCAGGACGTGTGCTTCCTCGGAGGCGGCGACCTGCGCGGGTTCCTCGAGCGGGAGGGCGTGCCGCGGCGCGGCGGCGACGTGGTGGCCGAGGACGGCGCGGTGCTCGGCCGGCACGCCGGCATCGCGGGCCTCACGCCGGGCCAGCGGCGCGGGCTCGGGGTGTCCTCGAACGGGGCGCCGCTGTACGTCCTCTCCACCGACCCGGCCTCGAACGTGGTGGTCGCCGGCCCGCGGGAGCGGCTCGCCCGGCGCGAGGTGCCGCTGCGGGAGGCCCGGCTGCACGTGGCCGCGGACCGGGTCGAGGCCAAGCTCCGGGCCCGCTCGCCGGCGGTCGGTGCCCGCGTCGCCGACGACGGCGGCGGCCGGGCGCGGCTGCTCCTGGACGAGCCCGCCTACGGCGTGGCCGCCGGACAGACCGCGGTGCTGTACGACGCCGAGGGCGCCGTCGTCGGAGCCGGCGTCGTCGACCGCTGAACGAACTTCTCCCGCCCGGCCGCGTCAGACGGTCCGTGCGCCGAGCCATGCGCGACGACCACGATCTCGAGCCCGCCTCCGCCGCCGCCCCGCCCGCGGTGCCGGCGCGGGACGACGATGCGCTCGCCCGGCGCGCCGCCGGCGGTGATCGCACGGCGTTCGCCGCGCTCGTCGAGCGCTACGGCCAGCCGGTGCTGTCGCTCTGCTACGCGTCGTCTCTCGACCGCCACGTCGCCGAGGAGCTGGCCCAGGACGTGTTCCTGGCCGCCTGGCGCGGGCTGCCGCGCTTCCGCGGCGGCTCCTCGTTCGCCACCTGGCTGTTCGCCATCGCCCGCAACGCCTGCGTCGACAAGGCCCGGCGCCGCTCGGTCCGGCCGCGCACGACCCCGCTCGAGGCCTACCACCAGCTCGAGGCGCCGCCGGCGCCGGCAGGCGACGCCCGCCGGGCCCTCGAGGCCGCCGCCGAGCTGTCGGCGCCGCTGCGCGAGGCGCTCCTCCTGCGCGAGATCCAGGGCCTGAGCTACGACGAGATCGCCGAGCTGCAGGACGTCCCCGTCGGAACCGTCAGGTCGAGGCTGTCGGCAGCCCGCTCGGCCGTCGCCGACCACCTGCGGGATGAGCGGTGAGCGAGCTCGCGCACACCGACGACGAGCTGCTGTCGCGGCTGATCGACGGAGAGCTGTCGCTCGCCGAGCGCTCGGCCGCGCTCGACCACGTGACGCGCTGCCCGCGCTGCGCCCGCCGCCAGGCCGAGCTCGTCGAGGCGGCCGCCGCGCTGCGCGCCGAGCCGCCGCTCCTGTGGTCGGTTGGACACACCGCCGAGGTGCTGGCGCACCTCCCCGAACCCGTGCGGCGTCGACGACACGTCGCACTCGGCCGCGCGGCCGCGGCCCTCGTCGCGGCCGCGCTGGCCGCCGTCTGGATCCTGTCGGTGCCCGTCGGGCCGCTGGTCGCGAGCACCGTCTACGGGGCGTTCGGCTTCGTGCCGCCGCTCGGCCGGGCCTCGGCCGGCCAGGCGTTCACCGCGCTCCTGCTGATCGCGCTCGTCTCGCCCGGCGATCGTCTACCCGCTGGCCCGGTGGCGCTGATGGCGCGCGGCCTGCTGCTCCTGCTCGTCCTGGCCGGCCTGGTCGTGCCGACCGTGGCGCAGGCCGAGGTGCACGTCCGCGCCGGCCAGCACGTGGGGCGGATGACGGTGTTCGCCGACGACGTGCGCATCGACGGCGTCGCCGGCGGCGCGGTGACGGTCATCGACGGCGACCTCACCGTCGGGCCCGCCGGGCGCGTCGACGGCCGCGCGGTGGTCCTCGGAGGCCACGCGCACCTGTTGCCCGGAAGCCGTGTCGACGGCGATGTCTTCCAGGTCTCATCGCCGATCGACCTGCCGGGCGGCTGGGCGCTCGCCGCGGTGCTCGGTGCGCTGCTCGTCGGCCGGGCGATCCTGGCCTGGCTGGTGATGGAGCTGGCCCAGCTGATGCTGCGCGAGCGCCGCCTCTCGACCGTCGCCCGCGAGGCCCTGGCCTACCCGGTGCGCACCCTGCTGGTCGGCGTGCTGGCCGGGTTCGGGATCGGCGCCGCAAGCCTGCTCCTGGCGATCACCCTGCTCGGGCTGGTCGCCGCGGCGGCGCTCTGGGGCCTCCTGCTGGCCGCCGGCGTGGTCGGCATGAGCATCGTCCTGGCCGAGCTCGGCGGCGACGCCCGGGCGGCCCGGCTCCTGGCGTTCGCGCTGTTCCTGCCGATCGTCGGCGAGGCGCTCTCGTCCCTCGCCACGGTGGCCGCGCTGGGCGCGCTCATCCGCACCGCCGCCGTCACCGGCGGCACGCGCGCTCTGTCACGGCCGCGACAGACGGCGGGGGCCTCCCGGCCATAGCTTCCTCGTGTCGGATCGAACCGACGAAGGACGACCGAGGAGCACCAATCGTGATCGTGTACGGACACCGCCGGGCCCTGCTCGCCACCGTCGCCGTCGCTGCCGCCACCGCCGCGGCAGCTCCCGTCAGCGCGACCGCCGGGACGGCCAACAGCTCGCGCCCTCTCTGCAAGGCGGCGGGCGGCGAGGTCGCGTGCCTGGGTGAGATCGTGACCCGCAGCAGCGGGCGCGCCGTGTCGGCCTCGACGCCGTCGGCCATGGCCGTGGCCCAGGCGCCGCTCACCCCGGCGAACCTGCACGCCGCCTACAACCTGCCGCTCACCGCACCGGTGGCGCGGACGATCGCCATCGTCGACGCCTACGACGACCCGAACGCCGAGGCCGACCTGGCCACCTACAGCGCCACCTACGGGCTGCCGGCCTGCACGACCGCCAACGGGTGCTTCCGCAAGGTCAACGAGAACGGCCAGAGCGCACCGCTGCCGCGCTACGACTCCGGCTGGGCCGTCGAGATCTCGCTCGACATCCAGGTCGCCCACGCCATCTGCCAGAACTGCAGGATCGTGCTCGTCGAGGCGAGCGTCCCGTCGATGGTCGACCTCGCCCAGGCCGAGAACATCGCCGCCGCGATGGGCGCGAACGTGATCTCGAACAGCTGGGGCGGGACCGAGTTCTCGGGCGAGCAGAACCCCGCGTTCAACCATCCCGGCATCGTGATCACCGCGTCCTCGGGGGACAACGGGTTCGGCACCTCGTATCCGGCCGCCGACTCGCACGTGGTCGCCGTCGGCGGGACGCGGCTCACGCTCGACGGGCTCGGCCGGCGCAGCTCCGAGACCGTGTGGGAAGGCTCCGGTAGCGGCTGCAGCCGTTACCTCGCGGCGCAGTCGTTCCAGACCAGCGTGCCCAACTGGGCCTCGACCGGCTGCGGCTCGCACCGCGCGATCGCCGACGTGTCCGCCGTCGCCGCCCCCGACACCGGCGTCGCCATCCGCTTCACCCCGCTCGGCGGTGCCGGCACCTGGTACCAGGTCGGCGGCACGAGCCTCTCGGCGCCGCTGATCGGCGCGGTCTTCGCGCTCGCCGGGAACACCAGCGGCGTCGCCTACCCGGCGCAGCTGCTCTACCAGAACCGAACGTCGCTGCTGGACGTCACGGCCGGCAGCAACGGAAGCTGCGCCGTCATGTGCCACGGCGGCGTCGGCTACGACGGCCCGACCGGGCTCGGCACGCCGAACGGCCTGGGCGCGTTCTAGGCCAGATCAACAGCGGGTGGCGCCGGCGTAGTTCGCCGGCGTCGCCAGCGCCGCCGACGTCCCGTTCTCGGCGGTGGTGACCCAGGCCACCGTGTACCAGTAGCCGGTGCCGCAGATGCCGTTGGTGTGGGCGATGCCCGTGCCCGAGCCGGTGCTGTTGGCCGCGTAGCCGACGCCGGGCGAGCCGGTGTAGTAGGCGGCCGCGGGGTTTGACTGGTAGTAGGCCTCGCGCACCGTGGCCCGGATGAAGCGGTGGCGATACCGGCAGTTCACCCGGACCCCGCCGATCACCTGGAAGCTCGACATCTGGCCCCACGGGTCGAGCACCACGCCCACCTCGACGGTGCAGTCGGCGAAGCGGTAGACGCTCGGGTTGCCGGGCACGAACGAGCTGAACTGGTAGCTCGCGGCCTGCGCCTGGCCGGCGCCGGCTGCAGCGGCGACGAGGACAGCTCCGAGAACGGTCGAGCGGAAGATGGTGCGGACGGACATGGCGGGCTCCTCCCAGGAACGGCCTGCAGTCGATGACGAGGCCACTCTCCGAGACGCCGCTCAGCGATCGCTCACAGCCCGCTCAACGACTATCGTCAGGCCCCATGCAGACACGCCGGCTGGGCAAGACGGGGTACGAGGTCTCGGAGATCGGGTTCGGCGCCTGGGCCATCGGCGGCTCCTGGGGCGAGACCGACGACGACGAGTCGCTCGCGGCGCTGAATGCCGCCGTCGATGCCGGCGTCAACCTCATCGACACCGCCGACGTCTACGGAGACGGGCGCTCGGAGCGCCTGATCGGGCAGCTGCTGAAGGAGCGCAGCGAGCGGCTGTACGTGGCGACCAAGATGGCCCGCCGCGGCAACCTCGACGTGCGCGAGTACACCTACGACACGTTCCGCGGCTGGCTCGAGCGCTCGCGCGAGAACCTCGGCGTCGAGACCATCGACCTCGTCCAGCTGCACTGCCCGCCGTGGGACACCTACTACACGCCGTCGGTGTTCGAGGCCTGCGAGCGGCTCGTCGCCGACGGGCTGATCGCGAGCTACGGCGTCTCGGTGGAGAAGGTCGAGGAGGCGCTCAAGGCGATCGAGTACCCGGGCGTCGCCAGCGTCCAGATCGTCTTCAACCTGTTCCGCCAGCGGCCGGCCGAGCTGTTCTTCGAGCAGGCCCGCCAGCGCGACGTCGGCATCATCGTCCGGGTGCCGCTGGCCTCGGGGCTGCTCACCGGCAAGCTCCGGGCGGACAGCCAGTTCGACCCCGAGGACCACCGGGTCGCGAACCGCCACGGCGAGCAGTTCGACGTGGGGGAGACGTTCGCCGGCGTCGACTACGAGACGGGCCTCGCGGCCGTCGAGGAGCTGCGGCCGCTGGTGCCCGACGGGGCCACGCTGGCCCAGCTCGCGCTGCGCTGGATCCTGCGCTTCCCGCAGGTGTCCACGGTGATCCCGGGCGCGAAGACGCCCGACCAGGCGCGGGCCAACATCGCCGCCGCCGACCTGCCCGAGCTCTCGAGCGAGGCGCTCGGGAAGATCGCCGAGGTCTACGCCGAGCGCATCGCGCCGCTCGTCCACCAGCGCTGGTAGCCCCGCTCAGATCGAGAGCGGCAGCCGCAGCTGGGCCGGCCGGTCGCCGCCGAAGCTCGCGGTGTAGACCCCGAGCAGGCGGACCGGGTCGGCACGGTCGTGCAGCGCCCGCCGCATCAGATGCTGGGCCCGGCTGACGAGCTCGTCGGGATCCTCGACCGGGTCGGGCACGGTCTGCGAGCGGGTGACGATCGAGAAGTCGGCATAGCGGAGCTTCACGCTCACCGTGCGGGCCAGGAGCGCGTTTCGGTCGAGCCGGTCCCAGACGAGGCGGGCGATCCGCTCGAGCTCGGCGTCGAGCCGGCCGAGGTCGGTCAGGTCCTGGTCGAACGTGTCCTCGGCCCCGATCGAGACGGGCGCGGCGGGCTCGGTGTCGACCGGGCGGTCGTCGTCCCCGCGCGCCCGCGCCCGTAGCTCGACCCCGACCTTGCCCGGCAGGAGCTGGGCCAGCCGCTCGTCGGAGAGCGCCTGCAGGTCGCCGATCGTCTGCAGCCCGGCCGTCCGCAGCCGGGCCTCGGAGCGCGGGCCGATCCCGGGCAGGACCCGCAGCGCCAGCGGGCCGAGGAACCCGCGCTCGCCGCCCGGCGGGATGACCAGGAGGCCGCCCGGCTTGCGCCGGTCGGAGGCGATCTTGGCCACCGTCTTCGAGCTGCCGCAGCCGAGCGAGCACGAGAGCCCGGTCTCGGACAGGACCGCCCGCTGCACCGTCTGCAGCGCCGCCTCGGCGGTGGCCGCGTCGCCGTCGCAGGCCGAGAGGTCGAGGTAGCCCTCGTCGATGCCGACCTGCTCGATCCGCTCGACGAGGCTCGCCACGAGCGACCAGACGGCCTTCGAGCGGCGCCGGTAGCGCTCGAAGTCGGGGCGCACGAAGACGGCCTTCGGGCAGCGGCGCAAGGCCTCGGCGCAGCTCATGGCCGAGCGGATCCCGAAGGCCCGGGCCTCGTAGCTGGCGGTGGCCACGACCCCGCGCCCGTGGGGGTCGCCGCCGACCACCAGGGGCAGCCCGCGCAGCTTCGGATCGTCGAGCTGCTCGCACGCGGCGTAGAACGCGTCGAGGTCCAGATGGGCGATCACCGAACACATGATCGCAACGGGATCGGCCACGGCGGTCGTCAGGCTCTGTAGTCTCTGCGCGCGATGGACTGGTCCGACATCCTCATGGCGGCGGCGGCGTTCTTCCTGGTGCTCACCGGGCTCGCGCTGTCCTACATGCTGATCCGGCTCGCGGGCACGCTCACCCAGGCCTCCGAGACGCTCGACCAGGTCACCGACCAGGTCGTGCCGATGCTGGCGAAGGTCAACACCTCGCTCGAGCAGGTGAACGTCCAGCTCGAGAAGGTCGACAAGATGACCACCTCGGCCGCCGACGCGGTGGACGCCGCCGACCGCAGCGTGCGCGCCGTCGTCGGGGCCGTGTCGCCGCCGGCGGCCAAGATCGCCGGCCTGGCGGCGTCGGTCGAGAACGCGGTCGGGAGCTTCCGCGCCCGCCGCCGCAGACGCGGCCCGCCGCCGCCACCGCCCATCGAGCCGCCCCCCGCGGCCTGATGCGCGCGCTGGCGATCACCGTCGGGACGCTCGCCGGCGTCGCCGCGACCGCTCTCGGCAAGCGGATCCAGCGTGACGCGCGCGAGCGCGGGGTGGGCCTCGGCGAGGTCGTGACCTCGCTCCCGCAGACGCTGAAGTCCGACGCCCTGGGGTTGAAGGACGACGCGAAGGCGGCGGTCGACGACGGCCGCGCCGCCGGTTCCACCCGCCAGCGCGAGGTGACCGAGTCGATCGATGCGGCGCTCGGGGGCTGAGGCCTACAGCGGCCGTCCGTCCGGGATGTCCGCGAGCCGCGCCTCCATCAGCACGACGTCGGGCCGCCGGACGTAGCCGAGCGCCTCGTTCAGCCGCCGGATCGGCGCGTTGCGCAGGTCGTTGTCGGTGCGCACGGACTCCACGCCCATGCTTCTTGGCGGCCACGAGCTGGGCCTGCTTGAGGGCCTTCGCCACGCCCCGGCCGCGCCACTTCTGGCGTACCCCGGTCAGCCAGTGGTAGCCGATCGTCGGGTTCGCCACGTTGACGCTGAGCATCGCGTAGCCGACGACCTCCTCGCCGTCGAGGGCGATGATCGTCAGCCGCGGGTCGAGCCCCGGCTTGCGCACGATCCGCTCGAACTGCTCGAACGGGAACGGGGCGTGCGGCTCGTCACCCTGCGGCGGGATGTCGGCCACGACCTCGTGCTCCACCCGGGACATCCCGCGCAGCAGGTCGGGTCGCGCGGCGAAGTCGGTGAGCTCGATGCCGTCGGGCAGCGGCCAGCCGGGCGGCTGCCAGGCCGTCAGGTCGAGGCCCACCATCTGGCTGCGCGACGTCTCGCGAAAGCCCCGGTGCTGCAGGAAGTCGAGGGTGTGCTGGTCGCCGTCGCGGATCTCGTCGCGCCAGGTCTCGCGGCCGAGCCCGCGCAGGTGGTCCCGGCAGGCCGCGACGAGCCCGCCGCCGATGCCCTGGCCGCGGTTCTCCTCCGGCACCCAGACCCGGCCCTCGCCGAACGACGCGTTCCGGTCGGCCGTGTCGAGGTGGCAGAAGCCGGCACCGACGGCCTCGCCGTCCCGGAACGCGACGAAGTTCGCCCGTTCGGGGTCGACGTCGGCCCAGAACGCCGTCTCCTCGACCGTCACGGGCATCTCCGGATCGGTCCGGTTGCGCATCTCGACCCACGCCGGAAGCTGGTCGTCGTCGATGTGGCGGATCTCGAACACCCGACGATCCTTGCCGAAGGAATCCGGGAACGCCACCCCCAGATTCAGCCGGGGATGTCGTCCAGCGAGGCCGTCAGGGTGATGGTGTCCGGTCGCCGGACGTAGCCGAGCCGCTCGTTCAGCCGGCGCATCGGCGCGTTGCGCAGGTCGTTGGCCGCGACCAGCAGCTGCACGCCGTGCCGCCTGGCCGCGACGAGCTGGGCCTGCTTCAGGGCGCCGGCGATCCCACGCCGGCGAAACGCCCGCCGCACGCCGGTCATCGAGTGGTAGGCGAGCTCCGGCCGCACCCGGTTTCTGGTCAGCAGCGCGTAGCCGACCGCCTGGTCGCCGGCGAGGGCCACCATCAGCAGGCGCGGATCCGTCCCGGGCCGGCGCAGCGACCGCTCGAACTGCTCGAACGGGAGCGGGCGCAGCGGCCGCTCGCCCGGCGGCGGGACGTCGCCGATGGCCTCCTGCTGCACCTCCCACACCCCGCGCACCAGCTCGGGCCGCGCAGCCAGGTCGGTGATCGCGACGCCGTCGGGAAGCGGCCAGCGAGGTGGCTCCCAGGCGGTCAGGTCGAGCTCGACCTCCTGGTCGCGCGACATCTCACGGAACGCGCGGCGCTGCACGAACCCGAGCGCCTCCGGCCGGCCCCCGCGCACGTCGAGCTGCCACGCGTCCTTGCCGAGCTCCCGCAGCCGGTCGCGACAGCGCGCCGTCAGCGCCGAGCCGACGCCGCGGCGCCGCTCCTCGGGCGGCACGAACACCTGGCCCCAGCCGACCGGCGAGCCCGGATCGCCACGCGCGCCGGAGCACCAGGCGGCGCCGACCGGTTCGCCGGCGCGCTCGGCCAGCAGGTTCGTGCGGGAGGGGTCGACGTCGGTGATCAGCGCGATCTCCACGGCCGTCATGGGCCAGACGGGCTCGGCGCGGTTTCGCACCTCCACCCAGACCTCGAGCTCGTCCGGCGGGACCTCACGGATCTCGACCACCAGCCGATGGTAGTCCTCGTACTCGCCAGGAGCGCGGCGAAGATCACCCGTTCAGGGCCCGCGTACCGACTAAAGACCTTAAGGCTGCCGTCCGATAACGGTAGGGAGGCCGCCGAAGGATGGTGGCGGCCAAGCGTCCACGGAGGGACGGGTTGGTGCAGGAACGAGCTGCAGCGCCCCGTCCCTCGCTCGTTTTTCGAAAGGAACGCCAGTGGGTGGTCTGTTCGATGTCACGAATGCCGCGCTCGATGTCGCCCTGAAGGGCGCTGAGCAGCGTCAGTCCGTGATCTCGAACAACCTCGCGAACGTGAACGTCCCGGGCTTCAAGCCGCAGGACGTGACCTTCCAGGACCAGCTGGCCTCCGCGCTCTCCTCCACGAACGACCCGAACCAGATCTCGCAGATCACGCCGCGCACGTCGACCGACACGCACGCCATGCGCGCCGACGGCAACGGCGTCGACGTCGACGTCGAGAGCGCGAACCTGGCCAAGAACCAGATCCTCTTCGACACCATGATGGCGATCCAGACCAAGAAGCTGCACAGCCTGTCGACCCTGATCACGGGTGCCCGCTGATGAGCGGCGGCCTGTTCGGTGCGCTCGACATCTCCGCCAGCGGCATGACCGCCGAGCGGATGCGGATGGACGTCATCGCGTCCAACCTCGCGAACGCCAACACCACGCGCGGCCCGAACGGCGGCCCGTACCAGCGCCAGGAGGTCGTCCTGCGCACCGCCGGCTCGTCCGGCGTGCAGGCGGGCTCCGGGTTCGCCGCCTTCGGCCAGGCCATGAACGCGGCCGGCGCCGGCGTCGAGGTCGCGCAGGTCGCGACCGACACGACGCCCGGAAAGACGGTCTACGACCCGGGCAACCCCGATGCCAACGCGAAGGGCTACGTGACGATGCCGAACGTCAACTCGGTCACCGAGATGACTGACCTGATCACCGCGACGCGGGCCTACGAGGCCAACACGACGGCGATCCAGGCGGTCAAGGGCGAGGCCCAGCACGCACTGGACGTGCTCCGCTGATGGCCATCCCCCTGCCTGGCATCGCGCCGATCGGCATCGGCGGCACGGCGGCGACTGCGCCGACCGTGGCCACCGTCCCCGGTGCGGACATCGCGGCCCCGAAGGGCCCGGCGGGCGTGTCCTTCCAGGGCATGCTCGCGGACAAGCTGTCGAGCGTCGCCAGCCTGCAGACGCAGGCGAACTCGGCGGCACAGGCCGTGGCGAGCGGCACCTCGAGCGATCTCGCCGGAGCCACCGTGGCGGTCGAGAAGGCCTCGATCGCGATGGATCTCACCAGCGCGGTGCGGAACAAGGCCATCGAGGCCTACCAGGAAATCATGCGGATGCAGGTCTAGGGGTCGTAACTCGTGTCTGACGCTCTCAAGGTTTTCGATCGGCTCGGCGGTGTGGGACGCCTGCTCGTGGGCGGCATCGCGCTGGTCACCATCGCGGTGGTCTTCTACCTCGTGTCCTCCGCCGGCCCCGCGGCCTACGCGCCCGCCTTCACGAACCTCACGCCGAAGCAGGCGGGTGACGTCGAGGAGGCCCTCACCGCCTCGCACATCCCGAGCAAGCTCGGCGACGCCGGCGCGACGGTGATGGTGCCCTCGTCGCAGATCGACGCGGCCCGCATCGCCATCGACAAGGCCAACATCGTCACCGGCGGCGACCACCAGGGCCTCGAGCTCGTGACCGGCCTCGGCACGACGGCGACGAAGTTCCAGCAGGACTCGACCTACCAGATCGCGCTGCAGGGCCAGCTGGCCAACGAGATCCAGAGCATCTCGGGCGTCCAGGAGGCCACGGTCAACCTGACCCAGCCGCAGCAGTCGCTGTTCATGTCCGACCAGAACCCGCCGACCGCGTCGGTGCTGATCG
Source organism: uncultured Actinomycetes bacterium (assembly GCA_963794695.1). Lineage (GTDB taxonomy): Bacteria > Actinomycetota > Thermoleophilia > Gaiellales > JALYLC01 > CAWCFJ01. The sequence goes on from CAWCFJ010000010.1 coordinate 137,338, forward strand.
ACCTCGGCGGCGGCCAGGTCCCGGCCAGCGCCGTGCGCTCGATCCAGCGCCTGGTGGCCGGCTCGGTCTCCGGCCTCACCTCGAAGAACGTGACCGTCACCGACGAGCGCGGCGACGCGCTGAGCTCGGCCGACGACGGCGTCGGCGACGCCCTGGCCTCGAAGCTGCAGGAGGACGCGGCCTACTCGAACCACCTCGAGTCGATGGCCCAGGAGTACCTCGACTCGGTGCTCGGCCCCGGCCAGGCGACCGTCGTGGTCAACGCCCGCATCGACGCCGACCAGTCGACCTCCGACTCGGTGACCTACGGCAAGAAGGGCGTCGTCGTCGCGAAGACCGCCGAGGACGAGACCCTGAAGGGCAACGGCGCGGCCGCCGGCGGCACCGCCGGCACCGCCTCGAACGTCCCGGGCTACGCCGGCGCGGGCGGCGCCAGCGGCAACGGCAACTACTCGCACACCAACGGCTCCGAGCAGACCGCGGTCGACACGACCCAGACCCACACCGTCTTCGCGGGCGGCACCCCGACGCACCTGTTCGTCTCGCTCGGCTTCGCCGCGCCGTCGGGCAGCGCCCCGGGCTCGACGCCGGCGGCCTCGAAGACCCAGCTCGCCGCCGCGGCCGGCGTCCAGGCGCTGCTCGGCATCCAGAAGAAGGACCTCACTGCCGGCACGGCCACCTTCCAGACCGCGGTCGCCGCGGCTCCGGCCGCCGCCACGAAGGGCAAGACCACGACGGCGACCGGCCTGCCCGGCGTCACCCAGGCCGCTGCGACCGCCTCCTCGGCGAGCAGCGCGAGCCCGGTCGCGATGATCACCGGCTACCTCAAGCCGGCCGCCGCGCTCGTCGGCTTCCTGTTCCTGCTCTTCCTGGCCCGCCGCTCGCTGAAGCGCCGTCAGGCACTGCTCGGCACCGCCGAGGCCCGCTGGATGCCGACGCTGGCCGCGCCGCCGATCCCGGTCGAGGACATCGTCCTGCCCTCGGCTCCGAACCCGCTCGAGATCGCCGCCGCCCAGAAGAAGGCCCTGCAGGCGAAGGTCGAGGACCACGCCGACCAGCGCCCTGCCGACGTCGCCCAACAGCTCCGCGGCTGGCTCGCCGCCGACGTCTAGACCGCCCCCACGACCGCCCCACCAGTCGACTCACCCATGTCCGAGAACCTCCCCGCCACCATCGACGAGCCCGGCGCCCAGGACGAGACCCCGATCTCGCCCAAGCGCAAGGCCGCCATCATGACGCTCGCCCTCGGGCCGGAACGCTCCGCCGAGGTCTTCCGCCACCTGCGCCCCGACGAGATCGACGAGCTCGTGCTCGAGATCGCCGCCCTCGAGGCCGTGGGCGCCGAGGAGAAGCAGCACGTGATGGAGGAGTTCTGGGCGGTCGCCCAGGCCCAGGACTTCGTGTCCCAGGGCGGCATCTCGTACGCCAAGGAGGTGCTCGAGCGGGCGCTCGGCGACTCCCAGGCGGTCGAGATCATGGGCCGGCTGTCGAGCTACATCCGGGTCACGCCCTTCGAGTTCCTGCGCAAGGTCGAGCCCCAGCAGATCTTCAACTTCCTGCAGAGCGAGCATCCGCAGACGATCGCGCTGGTGCTCGCCTACCTGCCGGCCGACTCGGGCGCGACGGTGATGTCGATGCTGCCCGAGGACCTGCAGGCCGAGGTCGCGATGCGCGTCGCCGTGATGGACCGCACCGCGCCGGAGGTCATCCGCGAGGTCGAGGAGGTCATGGAGCGCAAGCTGGCCTCCGTGATCAACCAGGAGCTCGCCACCGCCGGCGGCGTGAAGTCCCTGGTCGACATCCTGAACTACGTCGACACGACCACCGAGCGCAACATCATCGGCGCCCTGGGCGAGCGCGACTCCGAGCTCGCCGAGGACGTCCGCAAGCTGATGTTCACCTTCGAGGACCTGATGCTGCTCGACGACAAGGGCATCCAGCAGGTGCTCAAGGACATCGAGATGAAGGACGTCGGGCTGGCCCTCAAGGGCGGCAACGAGGAGATCAAGGAGAAGATCTTCGGGAACATGTCGTCCCGCGCGGCCCAGATGCTCAAGGAGGACATGGAGTTCATGGGCCCGGTGCGCCGCCGCGTCATCGAGGAGGCGCAGGGCAAGGTCGTGGCGGTCGTCCGCCGGCTCGAGGACACCGGCAAGATCACGATCCAGCGCGGCGGTGCCGGCGCCGAAGACGAGCTCGTCGGGTAGTCCCGCATGTCGTCGGAGAACCCCCGCATCATCGCCCGCGCGACGCCGGTCGGCACGCGCCGGCTGCGCGCGGTGCCCGCCGGCCAGGCGTCCGCCGCGCCGACCGACGCGTCCGGCCGCGATCGCTCCGCCGCCCGGCGGAGAGGCCCGCAGCCTCACCGGCCTGAACGGCTTCCTCGAGTCGGCCAGGCGCCAGGGCGCCGAGCTGATCGCGGTCGCCCGCGAGCAGGCCGAGGCCATCGCCCAGAACGCCCGCGAGCAGGGGTTCGCCGCCGGCTACGCCGACGGGATCGGCCAGGCCGAGAAGGCCGCCGCCGACCTCCTGCAGCACGCCGAGCGCACCGCCCGCGAGGTCGTCGAGTACCGCGCCCAGGCGATCGCCGACTCCGAGCGCGAGCTCGTCGAGCTGGCCCTCGGCATCGCCGAGAAGGTGCTGCAGCGGGCCTTCGAGGCCGAGCCCGAGCGGGTCGTCGACGTGCTCCGCGGCGCGCTGCGCAAGACGTTCACCCGCGACGGCCTGACCGTCGTCTGCAACCCGGCCGACCTGCAGCGTCTGCAGGCCGCCGGCCCCGACCTCGCCGGCTCGCTCGGCGGGCTCAAGGACCTGATCTTCATCACCGACCGCCGCATCTCGCCGGGCGGGGTGGTGGTGCGCACGCCGTCGGGCGACATCGACGCGACCATCGACTCGCAGCTCGAGCGCCTCAGCGCGGTGCTCTTCGAGGACCGATGAGCCGCCTCGCTCCCTACCTCGAGCGGCTCCAGCTGTCCGACCCCTACCGCGTCGGCGGCCGGGTGATCGAGGTCGTCGGCCTGGTCGTCGAGGCGATCGGCCCGGAGGCCCAGGTCGGCGAGCTCTGCTCGATCCGCTCGTCGCGCAACGTCGAGCCGGTCGAGGCCCAGGTCGTCGGGTTCCGCGAGAACCGCACCCTGCTGATGCCGCTCGGCTCGATGGAGGGCATCCGCCCGGGCGCCGAGATCGTGGCGTCGGGCCGGCCGCTGCAGGCGCCGACCGGAGACGGCCTGCTCGGCCGGGTCCTCGACGGCCTCGGCCGGCCGATGGACGGGCTCGGCCCGCTGCCGTCGTCGGTGCGGATGATGCCCATCGACAACCGGCCGCCGTCGCCGCTCGAGCGCAAGCCGATCGACAGCCGGCTGGCCCTGGGCGTGCGCGCCCTCGACGCCGTGGTGCCCGTCGGCCGCGGCCAGCGGCTCGGCATCTTCGCCGGCTCGGGCGTCGGCAAGTCGACGCTGCTCGCGATGATCGCCCGCAACACGAAGGCCGAGGTCAACATCATCTGCCTCGTCGGCGAGCGCGGTCGCGAGGTGCGCGAGTTCATCGAGCACGACCTCGGCCCCGAGGGCCTGGCGCGCTCGGTGGTGATCGTCTCGACCTCCGACGAGCCCGCGCTGGTGCGCGTGTCGGCCCCGTTCATGGCGATGCGGATCGCCGAGGCGTTCCGCGACCGCGGCGCCGACGTCCTGATGATGATGGACTCGGTCACCCGCCTGGCGATGGCCCAGCGCGAGATCGGTCTGGCCATCGGCGAGCCGCCCGCCTCCCGCGGCTACACCCCGAGCGTCTTCGCGCTGCTGCCGAAGCTGCTCGAGCGCGCCGGCTCCGGCGCCGTGGGCACCATCACCGCCCTGTGCACCGTGCTGGTCGACGGCGACGACATGAACGAGCCGATCGCCGACGCCGTCCGCGGCATCCTCGACGGCCACGTCGTGCTCAGCCGCGAGCTGGCGCACCGCAACCACTACCCCGCGATCGACGTGCTCTCGAGCGTGTCCCGCGTCGCCTCGAAGATCACCACCCGCGAGTCGAGAGACGCCGCCGGCCGCCTGCGCGAGGTGCTCGCCACCTACAAGCGCAAGGAGGACCTGATCACGATCGGGGCCTACCAGCCGGGCTCCGACCCGCGCACCGACTACGCGATGCTCAAGGTCGACGAGCTGAACGGCTTCCTCTGCCAGCCGCCGGACTCCTACGAGGAGCCCGAGATCGCCGAGGCCCGGCTGCAGACGATGCTGGCCGACGCGCCGTCAGGTGGGATGAGACCACCCGCCCTCGGGCAATCCGCTCCGGAGGTCAGTCCGTAGGGTCGGACGTAGGGCGGTGAGAGGAGTCGGCGCCGCTGCCAGCCTCGTGAGGAGAGGAACCATGGGCAGAGCGACCCCGCACCATCCGTTGCGGACGGCCACGCTTGGCCTCGGCCTGCTGTGCGCGCTCGGAACGAGCGCCGCGGCTGCCGCCGGCAACGCGTACGTCCAGACGAACCTGGTGTCCGACCAGCCAGGAGCGGCGCTCGTGACCGACCCGAACCTGGTCAACGCGTGGGGGCTCTCGGCGAGCCCGACGTCGCCGATCTGGGTCGCGGACAACGGCACCGAGCTGAGCACGCTGTACAGCGGCTTCGCCGGCGGGGCGCCGCCGGGCATCGTGCCGCTGGTCGTGCGCCATCCCCGGCGGCGCCCCGACCGGGACGGTCTTCAACTCGAGCACCGGTGCGAGCGACTTCAGCGTCACCGACGGCACGACCACCGCGCGCTCGGTGTTCCTGTTCGACACCGAGCAGGGGGCGATCGTCGGCTGGAACCCGACCGTCGGCACGGGCGGGAACCCGCCGCCGTCGACGACCGGCGAGGTCGCGCTGACCACGCCCGGCGCGGACTACAAGGGCCTCGCGCTCGCCAACACCAAGCAGGGCGCCCGCCTGTACGCCGCGAACTTCACGCAGATGCGGATCGACGTGTGGGACGGCAGCTGGATGCCCGCCGCGGCGCCAGGCGCCTTCACCGATCCGGCCCTGCCGAGCGACTACGGCCCGTTCAACGTCCAGGTCATCGCCAGGCAGCTGTACGTGGCCTACGCGCAGGTCGACCCCACCTCCGGTGACGAGGTCGCCGGTCCGGGCAAGGGCATCGTCGACGTCTACTCGCTGCAGGGCCGGCTGATCCGGCGGCTGGTGACGGGTGGCGACCTGAACGCGCCCTGGGGCCTCGCGCGGGCGCCGGGTGGCTTCGGAGCGTTCAGCCACCAGCTGCTCGTCGGCAACTTCGGCGACGGCCTGATCCACGCCTACGACCTGCACAGCGGGGCGATGCTCGGCGCGCTCGACGATCCGAGTGGATCGCCGATCCAGATCGACGGGCTGTGGGCGCTGCGCGTGGGCAACGGCACCTTCGGCAACGGGCGCACCGTGATCTTCAGCGCCGGTCCGGGCGACGAGTCGCACGGCCTTCTGGGCGCGCTGCAGGCGGCACGCTAGAGGCGCGGTGGTGCGGGTGGGTAAGCCCACCCGCACCGCCGCAATCCGCCGTTCGGAGGAGCCCGTAGCGGGTTCGGAAGGACGGCGAGCGGCTCCTGCTCGTCGCACACGTCGAGGGGAGACAACGATGCGGAGAGCTACGCCGCGGCATGCCCTCAAGCGGGCCCTGCTGGGCGCCGGCGTCCTGCTGGCGGTGGGTGCGAGCACGGCCGCCGCCGACGGCGGCTACGTGCAGACCAACCTGGTGTCCGACATTCCGGGCATCGCGATGGCGACCGATCCGAACCTGGTCAACCCGTGGGGCCTCTCTGCCGGTCCGACGACGCCGATCTGGACGTCGAACAACGGCACCGGCACGAGCGCCCTGTACTCCGGGTTCACGAAGGCCAGCCCGGGCTCGGCCATCGTGCCGCTGCTGGTGCAGGTCCCGCCGCCGCCGGGCCTGCCGACGGGCACGGTGTTCAACTCCTCGGCGAACCCCGAGGACTTCGTGGTCACCGACGGCACCACCTCGGCGCCGGCCCGGTTCCTGTTCGCCTCGCTGCTCGGCACGATCGACGGCTGGGCTCCGACCGTCGGCACCGGCGGCAACCCGCCGCCGTCGACGATGGCCCAGGTCGCCGCGACCGTCCCCGGCGCGGCCTACACCGGCCTGGCGATGGCCGTGACCAACGCGGGCGCTCGCCTGTACGCGGCGAACTTCGCCCAGGGCCGGGTCGACGTGTGGGACGGCGCCTGGATGCCCGCCGCGGCTCCCGGCTCGTTCACCGACGACAGCCTGCCCGCCGGCTACTCGCCGTTCAACGTGCAGGTGCTCGGCAACAAGCTGTACGTCGCCTACGCGGCGGTCGACCCGGTCTCGGGCCGCAGCCTCTCGAAGGCCGGTGCCGGCGCGGTCGACGTGTACACGCTGCAGGGCCGGCTCGTGACGCGGCTCATCACCCACACCCAGCTGAACGCCCCGTGGGGCCTGGTGCGCGCGCCCGGTCACTTCGGCGAGTTCAGCCACGCGCTGCTCGTGGGCAACTTCGGCAACGGCCGGATCCACGCCTACGACGCCAAGACCGGTGCCCTGCTCGGCACGCTGAGCAGCCCGGGCGGCAGCGCGATCGTCAACGACGGCCTGTGGGGCCTGCGCTTCGGCAACAACACGATCGGCACGAAGCAGACGCTGATCCTGTCCGCCGGCATCCAGGGCGAGACGCACGGCCTGCTCGCGGGCATCCGGCCGGCGAGCTAGCCACGACGCGTGCGGAGAGGCGGTCTGCGGTGCCGCCTCTCCGCATCACCCCGCTCGACGGGCCTGCCGCCGCCGCCACCTCCGAGGGCGGGCGCCGGCGCACGGCTCCGCGCCGGCGCCCCCGGCGGCGGGCCCGTCGGGCTCCCCGGCTCGGCGCGCAGCGCGCCGGGCTCTGAAAGGATCCGGCCCCGATGCCGCTGCTCAACGTCCGCCAGTACGGCCCCGACGACGCGCCGCCGGTGCTCGCCCTGCACGGGATCACGGGCTGGGGCGGGCGCTTTCGCCGGCTCGCCGAGGAGGCCCTGCCCGACCGCCGGGTGCTGGCGCTCGACCTGCGCGGCCACGGCGAGTCGCTGTGGGCGCCGCCGTTCTCGGTGGCCCAGCACGTCGACGACCTGCTCGACACCCTCGACCAGCTCGGCGAGGAGCGGCTGCCGATCGTCGGCCACTCCTTCGGCGGTCTCCTGGCCTGCGAGCTGGCCGTGCGGGCGCCCGAGCGGGTCGAGCGCCTGGCGCTGCTCGATCCGGCGATGCAGCTCGACGCCGCCGACGCCCTCGGCGCGGCCGAGGACGCCTGCACCGTCAACCTGTTCCCGACGCTCGAGGCGCTGCAGCAGGCCCGCGCCGGCACCCGCCGACCGGCCGCCGCCGCGGCTGCCAGCGCCGACGCCGGCGAGCACCACGTGGTGCTCGACGACGGCTCCTACCGGCTCCGCTTCTGCCCGCAGGCCGAGGTGGTGGGGTGGACCGAGATGGCCCGACCGGCGCCATCGCCGGCCTGCCCGATCCTGGTGGTGACCGCCGGCCAGGCGGACTACGTGACCGACGCCGTGCGCCACGCGCTGCGCCGGCGCGCGGGGGAGGGCGGGTTCTCCGAGATCGTCCTGGACTGCGACCACATGGTCTTCTGGGACGCGTTCGACGAGACCGCCGCCGCGGTCCGCGGCTTCCTGCGCTCGTAGCGCTCGCTAAGGTGGGGGGCATGGCCGACGAGCGCGACGACGAGCGCGAGCCGGGCGTTCCGCCCCACCAGCCGTACCACCCCGACGACTACGACGACGTCGAGGAGGCCTCGGAGGAGTCCTTCCCGGGCTCCGACCCGCCCGGCTGGTGGCAGGGAGTGGACGCGCCGCCGGACTGAGCCGGACTGAGCCGGACGGTTCCGGTACGACCCTGCTGGTCGCTCGTTTGGGGGATCTCGCAGGACAGGACTCACATCCTTCCTGCTTTCAACCGATACGAGCACTGTGCCATGGACGGCCGCTTCTCACTCGAGAGGCGGCCTTCGTTGCTTAAGGGCTCGTACCCGCACCGTCATGAAGAAGTTCTCCTTCACCCTCGATACCGTCAAGCGGCTTCGCGCCGACGCCGAGCAGGCCGCCCAGGCCGAGCTCGGCAAGCGCATCGCTGCGCATCGCGCCGCCCTCGAGGCGCGCGAGGCGCGCGCCCGCGCGCTCGAGCTCGCCGAGAGCCAGCTCACGAAGGACGCGCTGGCGCACGAGCTGGTGCAGGCCGACCGCGACCGCGACGCGGCCCACTTCCGGCTCGGCGCCGCCGCGGCCGAGGGCCGGATGGCCGAGGAGAACGTGCTGCGCTCCCGCCACCACCTCGCCGAGGCGAGCCGGGCGCTCGAGATCCTCGACCGGCTCGAGTCCAAGCGCCGCACCGAGCACCGCTCGGCCGCGCTCGCCGAGGAGGAGGCCATCAGCCAGGAGATCGCCGAGGCCCGCCGGGCCCACACCCAGGGCAAGCGGAGGCAGGCGTGAGCATCGCCGACGTCCTCTCGCAGATCCAGGCGATCCAGGCGCAGATCGCGCAGGTCTCCGACCTCGCCGAGCAGGTCCCGGGCACGGGCGACTTCGCGAGCCTGCTGGCGACCGCCCAGAACGGCGCGACCGACACCACGGCGAGCACGACCACGACCGGCACCGCCCTCGACCCGACGGCCACCACCGCCACCACCGCGACCACCGACACGACGGCGGTCGCCACCAGCAGCGGCGCCGACGCCACGCCCTACGACTCGATGATCGTCCAGGCCGCCCAGGCCAACGGCGTCGACCCGGCGCTGCTCAAGGCGCTCGTGCGGGCCGAGTCGAACTTCAACCCGAACGCCGTCTCCGGCGCCGGCGCGATCGGGCTCACCCAGCTGATGCCGAGCACCGCCTCCGGCCTCGGGGTGCAGAACGCGTACGACCCGATGCAGAACCTGATGGGCGGCGCGCGCTACCTGCACAACGCCCTGCAGCAGTTCAACGGCGACGAGTCGCTCGCGCTGGCCTCCTACAACGCCGGCTCGGGCGCCGTCCGCAAGTACGGCGGCATCCCGCCGTACGCCGAGACCCAGGCCTACGTCCCGCGGGTGCTCGGCTACGCCCAGCAGTTCCGCGCCGAGGGCTTCGGCGGGGCGACCGCGACGCCGACCGCGACCACTGCGACCGTCCCGACGACGACCACCGGCCGCCGCGTCGATCCCGGGCAGCGCCGCGAGCCTCGCCGTCCAGGGAGCCACCCAGGCCGCGACCTCGCCGGGCGCCCAGAGCGCGATCTCGGTCGCCCAGCAGTTCCTGGGGACGCCGTACAGGTGGGGCGGCTCGAGCCCGTCGACCGGCTTCGACTGCTCCGGCCTCGTGCAGTACGCCTACGGCCAGGCCGGCGTGAAGCTGCCCCGCGTCGCCGCGGATCAGTACAACGTCGGCACCCCGATCGACCGCAACCAGCTGCAGCCCGGGGACATCGTCTTCTTCAAGGACTCCTCCGGCTACGTCCACCACGAGGGCCTGTACCTCGGCGGTGGCAAGTTCCTGCACGCGCCGCACACCGGCGACGTGGTGAAGATCTCGAGCCTCGACGAGCCGTACTACGCCGGGCAGTTCGCCGGCGGGCGGCGCGTCGCCTGACCTGTAAGGACGTCATTTCCGTGATCGAAGCCTCTTCCTCCGCTCCCACCAGCTCCGCCGACGGCCCCTCCGAGGCCGGCGCCGCGCAGGGCTCCGGCAAGGGCGCCGCCGCCGACCCGACGAACGCGCTGTTCGCGATGCTGCTCGCCGGCATGGTCGCGCCGGGCTCGACCGGCCAGACCCCGGTGCCGACGGGCGGTGGCAAGGGCGAGACGGCCAGGCCGTCCGGGGACGCGAAGGGCCTGCTCGTGCAGACGCCGGCCACCGGGCCGCTGCTGGCGGGCGCCGATGCGACGCCGCTCGTGGCGACCGCCTGCCGGCGCCGGCCAGACCGCCGCCGGCGCCACGGCCGCCGCGGGCGCTGCGCTCGACGAAGCACGGGGTGCCGGTCACGCCGGACGTGGCGGGCAAGGCCGCGGTCAACGCCGCGCCGGTCGTCGACAAGGCCGCCGGCAAGAAGCACACCCTCGGCCCGACCGGCAAGACCGGTGAGGGCACGCGCCCCGGCCGCGGGCGCCGGGCCCACGAGTCGCCGACCGGCGACGCGACGGCCCAGGCCACGACGGCGCAGGCGCCGGTCGCCACCCCGACCGCCACCGTGGCGACGGCGACGACCGACACGCCGACCACCGGCCAGGGCGACGCGCAGACCGGGCAGCAGACCCAGCAGCAGGCCCGCCAGGACACGCCGCAGCAGGGCGACGTCAAGGTGGACGCGCTCGCGAACGTCACCACCAGCACGGCGACGACGGCGCACACCGCGCACGTGCACACGCCGGCCCCGGCCGTCGCCACCGCCGCTCCGGCCCAGCCGGCTGCGGTCGTGCCGTTCACCCAGGACAGCGCCCGCTTCGAGCACCTCGTCGAGGGGCTGAGCGCGAAGCTCCACGTCTCCCGCGCCGAGGGCGGCAGCTCGCTGCGCATGACCCTCCGGCCCGAGGAGCTCGGCCAGGTCACCGTCCGCCTGCAGGTCGGCGCCGACGGCCTCACCACCGCCAGCGTCACGGCCGACAGCCAGCAGGCCGCGAGCCTCCTGGCCGACGCCGCCGACGACCTGCGCAAGGCGCTCGCCGACCGCGGCGTGCAGCTCGACAAGCTCGACGTCTCGAGCGGCGGCGCCGGCAGCACGCCGGGCGACCCGCGTGCGGACTCCCAGCAGCAGTCGAACCAGACGAGCCGCGACGGCAACGCGCCGCGCTCGTTCTACAGCTTCCGCGCCGAGACCGAGGCGGCCGTCACGGCCTCCGCGGTGGACGCGCGCGAGGGCGAGACGGGTCACTCCTACCTCGCCTGACCATCCACGAAAGGAGGTGAACGAACGATGACCACACCACCAGCACCACCAGCACCACCGGCGCCTCGCGCGACGCCCACGCAGCTCGACCGCACCGACACCCAGGGCTCCCTGGGCCAGGACGCGTTCCTCAAGCTGCTGGTCGCCCAGATGCAGCACCAGGACCCGATGGCTCCGACGGACTCGGGCCAGATGATGAGCCAGATGGCGCAGTTCACCAGCGTCGAGCAGCTCACCAACCTGTCGACGTCCATGACGGCGCTGCAGCTGAACCAGGACTTCGCCGGCTCCGTCTCCCTGATCGGGAAGAGCGTCACCTACCAGGCGGCCGACAAGTCCCAGGTCACCGGGACCGTCACGGCGGTCACGGCCGACAAGAGCGGTGCGATCCTCACGGTCGACGGCAAGCCGGTGCCGAGCGGGAACATCGTCAAGGTCCAGTGAGCGTCCAGGCCCTCGACGACGTCACCGTCCGGCGCAGCGCGGCCGAGCTCCACGAGGCGCTCGCCGGCCGCAAGCTCCGGTTCTCGGGCCACGCTGCGCAGCGCATGTCGCAGCGGGATCTCGAGCTCGACGACAGCCAGCTCGTGCGGCTCGCCGACGGTGTCGAGCGCGCCGCCGAGAAGGGCAGCCGCTCGGCGCTGATCATGGTCGACCACGTCGCCATGGTCGTCGCCGTCCCGAACCGCACGGTCATCACCGCCATCCGCACGGGAAGTGCGGCCGGCGGCCTCTTCACCAACATCGACTCCGCGGTCGTCGCGTAGCCCGACCCGGCACACCACTCGGCTGGACCTCCTCGAGGAGGCCGAGAGAGCAAGGGGACATCCGCTCCCCGGAAAAGGAACTGACTTGCTCCGCTCCATGTTCAGCGCGATCGGCGGCCTCAAGAGCCACCAGACGATGATGGACGTCGTCGCGAACAACATCGCGAACGTCAACACCATCGGCTACAAGGCCGAGCGCACCACGTTCGCGGCGATGCTCTCCCAGAACGTCCGCGGCGCGTCCGCCCCGACCGCCGGCGGCGCCGGCGGCGTCAACCCGCTGCAGATCGGCCTCGGCGTCGGCGTGTCCGGCGTCCAGACGATGCTCACCCAGGGCTCCGGCCAGGCGACCGGCCAGTGGAGCGACCTGCGCCTCGACGGCGACGGCTACTTCATGGTCGCCTCCGCCCGCCCGACGACGACCCCGACCGACGTGGCCTTCACGCGGGCGGGCAACTTCACCCTCGACCAGAACGGCGACCTGGTCACCGCGTCGGGCCAGTACGTGCTCGGCAACCCGGCGACCCCGGGCTCGCCTCCGACCTACGACGACGCGAACCTCGGCCCGATCAACATCCCGAACGACGCCCAGGGCGTGTCCGTCGGCAACGACGGCGTCGTCTCCTACGTCGACTCCGCCGGCGCCCAGCAGGTCGCTGGCCGCGTCGCGGTGGCCAAGTTCCCGAACCCGGGCGGCCTCGCGCGCATCGGCGACAACCTCTACACCGCGACCCCGAACTCGGGCACCTACGACTCGACGACCCCGAACAACACCTCGCCGCCGACCACCGGCGTCGCCTCGTGGGGCGCTCCGGGCCAGGGCGGCCGCGGCGCGGTCATCGCGGGCCAGGTCGAGATGTCGAACGTCGACCTCGCCCAGGAGTTCACCTCGATGATCACCGCCCAGCGCGGCTTCCAGGCGAACTCGAAGGTCATCACGACCTCGGACGAGATGCTCAACGACCTCGTCTCGCTGAAGCGCTAGACAGGAGCCTCGCTCCCGTCGTGGGCGGCCGTCCTTCGGGGCGGCCGTCCACGTTTTTCCGGACGCTCAGGGGCAGGCGTATGGCCCGGCGTCCGGGATGATCCAGCCCTGGTGCGGGAGGGACGAGCGGGCGACCACCGCACCCGTGGCGAGGTCGACGACCGCCAGGCGGCCCGGGTCGGGCAGCCTGACGTAGCCGTAGCGGCCGACTTGCATCGGCACCGGGACGTCGGCGCCGGGGAGCGCGGTGTACGGCGCAGAGCCGGCCGTGAAGCCGTGCAGGCCGAGCCCGACGGTGGTGTTCGCGTCGACCCGCTCGCCGAGGCCGAGCACGATCGAGCCGGCCGTCTGGACGACCGACACGTCGGCGGAAAGGAGCGTCGTGCTCCAGCTCTGCGGGTCGACGAGCGTGAGGCCGGCGGGCACCCGGGTGACCATCGAGGTGCCGTCGTCGTCGTTGAACGTGCCGTCGCTGCGCCAGCCGGTGACGAGGAGCTGGCCCGCCGGCGTGACGGCCAGGCAGCGGGCGTCGCCGCTCAGCTCCTTGGCCTCGGCGGCGGGCTGCAGGAGGCGGCCGATCCGGGCGAGCAGCGACGGCGGAGCCGGTCTGCAGGGGGTGGGCGCTGACGGCCAGCGTGTCGAGGTCGACCTCCTCGACCGGGCCGCCTGGAGACATGGCGTAGGCGCGCCGTCCGTCCGGCGTGATGGCCAGCCCGGGGTGCTCGACCCGCGGCTCCGGGGTCGCTGCGATCTCGCCGGTCGGCACGTCGGGAAGCGTCACGCTTCGCAGTACCGGAGCGGTCGAAGACCAGCATCGTCGCCGGCGCGGTGCCGGTGGAGGGGTTGTCCTCGACGAGGGCTGCCCGCCCGCCGCCGGCGGCCGCGATCTCCCAGTTCAGCGGGAGGGCACAGGCGCCGCGTGATCCGGCCGGTGCGGACGTCGACGACCAGGGCGAGCCAGCCGCCGGGGCCGCGCCAGCCGAGGACCAGGACGTGGTCCGGCCCCAGCCAGGCGACCCACTGCGCGTGGCCGCCGCCGGCCAGCAGCCGCGTCGTGCGCAGGACCCGAAGGTGCGCGGCGTCGACGATCCGCAGCTGCGGCGCGGTGGGCCAGTCGGCGCCGTCCGGTCCGACCGGCCCGTGCTCGCCGGTGATCGCCAGCAGGCGGTGGTCGGGCGACCACGCGGTGGCGAACGGCGCGAGCCGGATGCGCAGGCCGGGGCCCGGGCGGCGCTCCAGCGTGCGGGCGTCCAGCCGCACCAGCAGCTCCGAGCGCTGCCGCCAGGACGGCACCGCCGCCAGCATGGTCCGCGGCGCAGCCGGCATGGCGGACGATCCGACCAGCTCGACCGAGCGCCCCGTCGGAATGGGCGCGGACGCCAGGGCGACCGCGCCGCCGCGACCACGAGCCGCCTCATGTGGCCGATGTTACTCCCTGCGAGTGCCGCGGCGGAGCCCAGAAGACCAGCGTCAGGATGTCCTCCTCGATGTCGTGGAAGCGGTGCTCGACCCCCGCCTCGACGAACACCACCGAGCCGGGCGTCACGTCCTGGGTCTCGTCGGCGACCGTGATCCGGGCCCGCCCGGAGACGACGTAGTAGACCTCGTCCTCGGTGTGCGGGGTCTGGGTGTCGATCTCCCCGGCCAGCCAGCGCACGAGCGTGAGGCTCAGCTCCTTGCCGAAGAAGAACTCGTCGAAGTCGTGCTTCGACGGGTCGAGCCCCGCCGCCAGCCGTCGATGTGGAACGCGTCCACGAGCCTCCTCCTGTCTGTACCCCGTTCGGGTTAACGATCTGCCGCGCATCCGCCGATAGGGGGTTAACGACTCGACCGCAGAGTCGCTCTCTCTCCCAGGCAAGGGCGCCCTGATTGATCACGCTCCATCACCTCCGCTGTGCGGATCCGTTCGTCCTCAACGCCGATCTCGTCGAGATCATCGAGTCGACGCCGGACACGCACCTCACGCTCACGAACGGCAAGAAGCTGATCGTGCGCGAGACGCCCGCGGAGATCGTCGCGCTGGTCGTCGAGTACCGCCGCCTCATCACGAACGCGCTCCCGCGCCTCGTCTCCAACGCTTCCTGACCCCGCCCCCGACACCTTCATCTCACTGTGGATCCAGCTACCGGAATCGGCATCGGCGTCGCCATCGCCTCGCTCTTCATGGCCATGATCCTCGAGGGCGGCAACCCCGTCGCGTTCATGCAGCCGACGGCGATGATGATCGTCTTCGGCGGCACGAACGGCGTGCTCATCGCCTCGAGCGGCGTCAAGTGCGTCATCACGATGGCCAAGCTCACGATCGTCTCGATGACGTACAAGGGCAAGGCCATCGACAAGGCCGACGTCATCCGCACCATCTCCGGCATGGCCGAGAAGGCGCGGCGCGAGGGCCTGCTGGCCCTCGAGGACGAGGCCGAGAACGTCGACGACGCCTTCATCAAGAAGGGCATCTCGCTGGTCGTGGACGGCACCGACCCCGAGCTCGTGAAGGACATCCTCGAGTCCGACCTGGACGCGATGGAGGCCCGTCACTCCCAGCAGGCCGGCCTGTTCCAGAACGCCGGCGGCTTCGCCCCGACGCTCGGCATCATCGGCACCGTCATGGGCCTGGTGCACGTGCTCGAGAACCTGTCCAACCCGAACTCCCTCGGCCCCGCCATCTCGACCGCGTTCATCGCGACGTTCTACGGCGTGGCCTCGGCGAACCTCTACTACCTGCCCGTCGGCAACAAGCTCAAGAAGATCACGCACGAGGAAGTCCACGCGCGCACCATGATCATCGAGGGCATCGTGTCGATCCAGGCGGGCGACAACCCGCGCGTCGTCGAGGAGAAGCTGAAGACCTTCCTCGACCCGTCCGAGCGGGCCGCCTACGACGCCGAAGAGCAACGACGGCGCACGCGACGACATGGCCGCGGCGGCCTGAGGCTAGAGCCGGTCCGTGGCCAAGCGCAAGAAGCCCCATGTCGAGCATCCGGACGAGCGCTGGCTGCTGACCTACGCGGACATGATCACGCTGCTGATGGCGCTGTTCATGGTCATGTTCGCGATGAGCTCGGTCTCGAAGACCAAGTTCCAGATCCTCAAGGTCACGCTGCACCAGACGTTCTCGTCCGCGGTGTTCGACGGCGGCTCGAGCATCCTCGACCGCGGCGCCATGAAGTCGAGCCAGACGATGCCGAACAGCGAGCTGACCGGCCAGGACTCGGCCCAGATCGGCGAGCAACCGGTCGAGAGCCCGACCAAGCCGGGCGACAAGACCCAGAGCGGCTCGGCCAACACCGCCCACCAGGCGCAGCTCGCCGCCGCGGCGGCCAGCCGCCAGGAGGCCGATCTGGCGAACGCCGAGAAGACCATCAACGCGGCCATCAAGAAGGCGCACCTGGGCGCGTACGCCCACATCGTCCAGGACCGGGCGAACGGCCTCGTGATCATCCGCCTGGTCTCCGACCGGGTGCTGTTCGACCTCGGCTCCTACGAGCTGAAGCCTGGCGCCAAGCCGCTGCTGTCGGCGATCGCGCACGCGCTCGAGAAGCTCCCGAACGCCATCACGGTGGACGGCTACACCGACGCGATCCCCGCCGGCGGCCAGTTCGGCAACAACGGCCTCTCCTACTTCCGGGCCCAGTCGGTCCTGGACTTACCTGGAGGGCGCCGGTTTCGACGCCGGCGATCCGCACTACACCTATCCGATCGCGCACGGTGCGCGCGACCCCTGGAAGCCGAACGGCTCCGGTGGGTCGAACCCGCTGAACCGCCGCGTCGAGATCCACATCCTGCGCCAGACCTTCGGGACCGGCCAGACGCGACAGCGCGTCCCCGCCGCTCGGCGGCGCGATCCCCAGCACGGACATCAAGCCCAACCCGCTCGGCTGAGCCCGTCTCAGCCGCGAAGCGCTCAAGACCACCCCCGTCCCTACCGATAACGAGACTGGCTCCTACGAGTTACAAACCATGAAGAAGCTTCTCCCCATCATCGGCGGCGGCGTCCTCCTCTTCGGAGCCGTCTTCTACTTCCTCCTCATGCCCATGCTCATGGGCGGCGGCGGCAAGCCGGCCAAGAAGGTGTCCCCGGCCAAGGCCCGCAAGCTGGCCGAGGCCAAGGAGCGCACGGCGATGAAGCTGCGCGAGAAGACGCGTGTCGCGGGATCGACGGTCTCGCTGGGCGACCCGCTGCTGGTCAACCTGGCCGATCCGGGCCTCTCGCACTACGTGAAGGTCTCCGTGGCGCTGGCGGTCGACAAGGACAGCCCGGTCGTCGCGGGTGCCGAGGGCGGCACCGGCCCGGCGCTCGAGGAGGCGGAGGAGATCCGCGACATCGTGCGCGCAGACATCCAGAGCTACACGGCTGGCCAGATCGTCACGCACGACGGCCAGGAGCGGTTGAAGACGCGGATCATCAAGGACGTCTCGAGCGACACCACCACGCTGCCGCTCAAGGTGTACTTCCCCGACCTCGCGGTGCAATGAGCGACTCCCTGAGCCAGGCCGAGATCGAGGCCCTGCTGGCGGCCCACGCCAGCAGCGCCGACGCTCCCGAGCCCGATCCCGTTCCCGAGGTGGAGGCCGTTGCGGCCGAGGCCTTCGAGGCGGCTGCTCCGCCGCCGGAGGCGTTCGACGCGCCGGCGAGCGACCCGGGCCTTCGCGGGATGATCCAGGACGCGCTGCTGCCCGAGCCGTCCGCGGGCCCCGAGCCGGTGGTCGAGGGCGTCGAGTACGAGCAGCTGATCGACCTGTCCGAGCAGGCCGCGCCCGGTCACGGACATCCGGATGCTGCTCGAGGTGCCGCTGCAGATCGCGGTGGAGCTCGGCCGCACCCGGCTGACGATCCGCGAGCTGCTCGAGCTGAGCCAGGGCTCGATCCTCGAGCTCGACCGGCACGCCGGCGAGCCGGTGGACGTGCTCGTGAACGGGCGCCCGCTGGCCCGCGGCGAGGTCGTGGTCATCGACGAGGACTTCGGGATCCGGATCACCGACGTCGTCTCGGAGGAGGAGCGGCTGAGGAGCATGCAGAGCTGATGCGCCGCCTCTACGTCACCCTGGCGGTCGCCGCCGCCCAGCTCGTGGCCGTTCCGGCCGCGCTCGCGGTGAGCGACAAGGATCTCGCCAACCTGAACACCGACCAGGCCTCCGGCAACGGGGTGCAGGGCGTCTCGTTCAGCGTCGGCGGCGGGCTCGGCCGGGCCGTGCTCGGCCTGGTCGTGGTGGTCGGCAGCGATCTTGCGTCATCGCGCGGCTCCTGAAGGCGAACCAGAAGCGCCGCTTCGGCCTGCGCGGCGGCCCGAGCGGGGCGCTCGAGGTGCTCACGACGACGCCGCTCGGCCCGAACCGCAACCTGCACCTGCTGCGGGTGGGCGACGAGGTCCTGCTGATCGGCGCCGCCGAGGGCGGGATCAGCCGCCTGCGGACGTTCGATCCGAGCGAGGCCGTCGACCTCGGGATGCTGCGAGCCGCAGGAGGGCGACGACCCGTTCGGCCCGGCTCCGGGGACGCCAGACCGCGCCCGCACCGTCGCGCTCGCTGCCCGCGCAGACGACGCGCCCGCAGCGCAAGCGGACCTTCCTGGACTCGCTGCGCGACATGTCCGCGCGCTAGACCGCTCGCCTCGCTAGGCTTGCGGGCCAGTGACGGACGTCCAGGCCTGGGGAGGACCAATGACGCCAGCGCGAAGCCTCGGGTTCGCTGCGCTCCTGCTTGCCGCGGTCGCAGCGGCTCCAGCGGGTGCGGCCTCCCACAGCTGCTCGAGCGACGCCCTGGCGTCGGCCAGGAGCGGGCCGGTGACGGCGTACTTCCCGGGCGCCTGCTACGCGCGGCGATCGACGCGACGTCCTCGGACGCCGTCGGCAACCGGCTGAAGGCGGCCGCCGACGCGGGACGCGAACCGCACGCTGACGGGGAAGATCACGGGCGTCGACCGGTGAAGCTCGGCGGGACGCTGCAGCTGAAGGTGACGATGTCGCTGAAGGTGCGCGGGCTGCGGGTGGCAGGTCGGCCGGGTCGGCTCCGGCGGCGGTGTGACGCCGGTCTCGACGTCCTGGCTGAACGGCACGACGATGCTCGTCCCGGTGCACCCGACGGCCAGCGGCACGCTGCGGGTGCGGCTGAACCTGGGCTTCGTGCTGAACGGCAAGGTCATCGGCGACTCCACGTCGCCGACGCTCACCCTGCACGTGACGTAGCCCGCAGGGCGCGCTCCGCCCGGCCACGCGACGCAGCGATCCCCCGATGCGGGGACGGATACCCCCTTGGGTGGCTCAAGCACGCGTGGAAGACGGCCGATACCCCACTTGAAGCGAGTACGGACACCCGCTTCAAGTGCGCCAGGGACGGCGCGGAGCACGCTCTTCATGCAGCGATACCGCCGTCTCCTCATCCTCCTTCTGCCGCTGGTGCTGGCCCTCGTCGTGCCGGCGCTGGCCGCCGCCGCTCCCGCCGCCGCGACCTCCACCACGGGGTCCACCGGCCTCCCGGGCATCGACGTGGTCGTCGGCGGCAACAGCGCCGCGAACGATCCCGGCACGTCGCTGTCGATCCTGGCGGTCTTCACGCTGATCACGCTGGCGCCGTCGCTGCTGATCATGATGACCGGCTTCACCCGGATCCTCATCGTGATGAGCTTCCTGCGCAACGCGCTCGGCACGCAGTCGATGCCGCCGAACCAGGTGCTCGTCGGGTTCTCGCTGTTCCTGACCCTGTTCGTGATGGCGCCGACGTTCAACACGATCAACAAGACCGCGCTGCAGCCGTACCTGAACAAGAAGATCACGGTGACGCAGGCCCTCGACCGGGGCGAGAAGCCGATCAAGACGTTCATGTTGAAGCAGACCCGGACGTCGGATCTGGCGCTGTTCGTGAAGCTCTCGCACGACAAGACGCCGCACACCCGGGATCAGATCAAGATCACGACGCTGATCCCGGCGTTCATGATCAGCGAGCTGAAGACCGCGTTCGAGATCGGGTTCCTGATCTACATCCCGTTCCTGATCATCGACCTGGTGGTCTCGTCGACCCTGATGTCGATGGGCATGATGATGCTGCCTCCGGCGCTCATCTCCCTGCCGTTCAAGATCCTGCTCTTCGTCCTCGTGGACGGCTGGGCACTGATCACGCAGAGCCTCGTGGCCGGGTTCCACACATGACCCAGGCCATGCTGCAGACCATCGCCAGCCAGGCGATCATGGTCACGCTGAAGCTGGCGCTGCCGACGCTGATGGTGTCGCTCGGCGTGGGCCTCCTGGTCTCGGTGATCCAGGCGGTCACCCAGATCCAGGAGCAGACGCTGAGCTTCATCCCGAAGGCCTTCGCCGTGGGGATGGTGCTCGTGCTGATGGGGCCGTGGATGCTGAACAGCCTCATCGCCTTCACCCAGGAGATGTACCTGCAGATCCCGCAGATGACGAGCGGGTAGCCGCGATGGACCTGTCTGCGATCGCGGCCGAGCACGTGGCGACGTTCTTCCTGGTCTTCGCGCGCGTCGGAGGCGTCTTCGCGCTGGCGCCGGTGTTCGCCTCGCGGCTCGTCCCGATGCGGATCCGCCTGGTGCTCGGCCTGGTGGTCTCGCTGGTCGCCATGCCGGCCGCCGAGAACCATCCGGTGGCGTTCGAGCCCGCGCTGCTCGGACCGCTGATGCTGAAGGAGGCGCTCGTCGGGACGGCCCTGGCGTTCGGCGTCGCCGGCGTGTTCGCCGCGGTCGAGATGGCCGGCTCGCTGCTCGACACGACGATCGGCTTCGGGATGGCGAACGTCGTCGACCCGTCGATGAACTTCAACGCGACGGTGATCTCGAGCTTCTACGGGATGCTCGCGTCGCTCGTGTTCCTCGGCACCGGCGCGCACCAGGTCCTGATCGCAGGCGTGGTGCGCTCGTTCGACGTGCTGCCGGTCGACCAGACGCCCGACCTGCGGAGCTTCGGCCTCGCCGGCGCGCAGGCGCTGATCCCGATGTTCGGGATCGCGCTCGAGATCGCCTCGCCGGTGATCGCCACCCTGTTCCTCACCGACGTCGGCTTCGGCCTGCTGGCCCGGCTCGTGCCGCAGCTGCAGCCGATGGCCGTGCAGTTCTCGGTGAAGATCCTCGTGGGCCTGACCGTGATGGCCCTGTCGCTGCCCGTCACCCTGCAGCTGATCGCCTCGCAGTTCGACTCTGCGCTCGCGAACGGCGGCATGTTCGGAGGAATCGGCCCGTGAGCACCTGCACCTGGATCGTCGTCGAGGAGCACGCCGGCCGCCTGCCGGGCG
Source organism: uncultured Actinomycetes bacterium (assembly GCA_963794695.1). GTDB lineage: Bacteria > Actinomycetota > Thermoleophilia > Gaiellales > JALYLC01 > CAWCFJ01. The sequence continues at coordinate 158,244 of CAWCFJ010000010.1, forward strand.
TCGCCCAGCCGCTCTGGCCGCGCGCGAACTGGTGGCAGACGGACGTCGCCGCGATGGGCCCGGCGGGCCCGGGCGGGAGCATCGTGCTCATGGCGAACCCGCCGGGGCCGTTCCGCGTCGAGGGCGGCGCGCTCAGCCTGGCGTAGCGAACGCCTGCGCGAGGGCGCGGGCCAGGCCGTCGGCCTCGGGTGGCGCGCCGATCCGCAGCACGAGGTCGCCGTCGTCGCGACCGACGTGCAGGTCGAAGAACGGGCAGCACGCTCGCTCGACCACCAGCACCCGCTCGAGCTCGTCGGCGACGCCCGGCTCGTCCCGCAGCCGGACCTCGACACCGTCGACGCGCACCAGGGCGCGGGCGCCGAATCGCCGGGACGGCCCCGCGGGGGCTTCGCCCTTGCTGTTCGCCGCCGTCTGCCTACCTCATGTACCCCGGCCGTCCGAGCCGCGCGACCCACTCGGCCGCCTGGCGCTCGGCGTCGTCGAGACGACCCTGCAGCGCGAGCCGGGCCTGCTCGGCGGTCATGCTCGGGGTGATGAGGTTGAGGCTGAGGGCGGTCATCTCGGTTCCTTCTCGCGGGGGTCGGGTGCGACGAGACCAGGATCCGAGACGGCGCTCTACAGACGATCAACGTTCGCTCAACGCCCTCCGAGGAACCGCGTGAGCCGGTGCTCGAACGGCGACCAGACGTGGGTCGCCGGGGTTCGCAGCAGGTCCCAGCCGTGCCCGTCCGGCGCGGGCAGGACGACCAGCGAGCGCGGCCCGGCGAACGCCGCCGACAGCCTGCGCGACTCGTCGACGGTCACGTAGGGATCCTCGCGCGCGACCGCCACCAGCGAGCGCGCGTGGATGCTCGGCGCGGCGGCGAAGGCCGTCAGCGGCCGCCCGGCCGACAGGTTCTGGCGGTTCTCGTCGCCGCTCAGCGAGACCACGGCCGAGACGCCGCCGGCCCGGGCCGCGCCGACGATCGCCGCCGAGCCGCCCATCGAGGCTCCGACCACGGCGACGCTCGTCGCCCCGCGCCGCCTCAGCGCGGCCACCGCGGCGGCCGCGTCGCTGCCGGTGCCCTGGACGTGCTTCACCGGGCATCCGGACGAGCCGTAGCAGCGCAGGTCGAAGACCATCGCCCGTAGACCGCTCGAGGCCAGCCGGACGGCGTACGGCCACCAGCCGCACAGGCCGGCGCTGCCCGACTCGTGCACCAGGACCACGCCGCGCGGGCCAGAGCCGACGATCGCCCCGTCGAGCCGCACGCCGTCGGCGGTCCTGAAGGTGAAGACGGTCGCGTGCCGCTCGGGCGCGCCGCAGCGGATCGACGGCTGCGCCGGCGGCGGTGTAGTCTGCGCAAGCATATTCTCATGGAGACTATCTCGAACCCCGGCACGACGGAGTACGCCGTTCTCGGCCTGCTGGCGTTCGGCGAGCGCTCCGGCTACGACCTCTCCCGCGTCGCGGCCGAGAGCATCGGGTACATGTGGGCGCCGTCACGCAGCCAGATCTACAAGGTGCTGCCACGGCTCGTGGAGTGGGGCCTCGCGACCAGCCGCCCGGTGGCCCAGGAGCGGCGCCCGGACAAGCAGCTCTACCGGCTCAGCGACGCGGGGCAGGCCCGGCTGGCCGCCTGGGTGGAGCAGGTCGAGGAGGATCCCGACGGAGGCCCCGGCGTGTTCCTGCTGAAGATCTTCTACGGCTGGACCGGCGCTCCCGGCGCGGCGGCCGCGCAGCTGCGGGCCTACCGGGCGCTCCTCGAGCGGCGCCTCGCGCACTACGAGGCCATCGAGGCCGCCCTGGCACCCGACGAGCCGCCGCACTCGCGGATCGCGCTGGGCCACGGGATCGCCAGGGCCCGGGCCACGCTGGCCTGGGCCGAGGAGTCCGAGCGCGAGCTGCTCGCGGCGCCGACCGCGTGAGACGCGCCGCCCTGCTCCTCGGGGTCGTGCTCGCCGCGGGCTGCGGCGGCGGGGGAGGTGGCGCCACCACGACGGCGACGCCGACGGCGACGCGGCTCGACGGCTGCCTCACCCTGCGCGGCCAGGCCCGCGGCGTGACGCTCCGCCCCGGTGGGCAGCTCACCGCCGTCGGCGCGATCCTCGGCCACGCCAGGCAGGCCGTGGTGCTCGCGAACCAGAGCGACCGCGACCTGTGCGAGTGGCTGCCGCTGGCCCGCACGCTCGAACGCCACGGGTTCGAGGCGCTGGTGTTCGACTACTCCGGCGCCGATCCCGCAGGCCGACGTCGCCGCCGCCGTACGCGCCCTCCGCCGGGACGGCGCGACCTCGGTCGGCCTGGTCGGCGCGTCGGTCGGCGCCCGCGCGGTGCTGGTCGCCGGCAGCCTGAAGGGCGTCGCACCCGTCGGCGATCGTGAGCCTCTCGGCCGAGAACGACGCCCGCACCGGCCCGCCCAGGATCGTGCCGTTCGTCCGCCGGCTGCGGGCGCCGGTGCTGCTCGTCTCGTCCCGGCAGGATCCGTACACCGCGGACGCCGGCGACACCCGCGAGCAGTACCGGGTGGCGGGCTCGAAGCAGAAGCGCCTGCTGCTCGAGCCGGGCGACGCGCACGGCGTCGACCTCCTCGCAGGCGCGCGCGGCCGCCGGCTCACGGCGACCGTCCTCGCGTTCCTGCAGTCCCCCTGAGGCATCCCCCATTCGGGGTAGGCCCGGGCCCGAAAACCCCGCTTTCGAGTGGTACGCCCCCTCTTGAGAAGCGGGCCCCCGCTGCCGATGAAGAGGTGAAGCCGCAGGGATGGCGGCTCGGCGTGGCCAGGGATTTGGCCAACCACTCTCTCCTCGCCGGGGCCCTGTGTCGTCTTCCGAACGTACCGAGAAAGCAACTCCAAAGCGTCGTGGTGAGGCCCGTAACAAGGGCCAGTCCGCGAAGAGCACGGAGGTCTCGAACCTGTTCGTGTTGACGGCCGGCTTCGCGACGATCTCCCTGATGGCGCCGAAGATCCTCAAGGGGATCGAGGACCAGCTCCGCCTGTCGTTCGCCCGGATCGCCTCGCCGCACCTCGACCAGGGGTCGCTGAACGAGGTGCTCGGCAACACGATCACCGCCGTCATGCAGCTGTGCCTGCCCGTGCTGTTCGCCGTGGCGGTCGCCGGCGTCGCCGCCTCCGCGCTGCAGAACAAGCCGTCCCTGAACATGACCCGGCTCAAGCCGGACTTCAAGCGGCTGAACCCGCTGCCGGGCTTCAAGCGCTTCGTCTCGCCGCACTCCCTGGTCGAGCTCATCAAGAGCCTCGTCAAGCTCGCGGCGGTCGGCGGGATCGTGTTCCTCACGCTGTACCCGCACGTCCCGCAGCTCGTGCAGCTCGGCCAGGTCGAGCCGACCGAGACGCTGAGCATCGTCTGCTCCCTCGCCGTCTCGCTCGTCTGGCGGGTGCTCGGCACGCTCCTGGTGCTGGCCCTGGCCGACGTCTTCTGGTCGCGGCACTCCTTCGAGAAGGGCCTGAAGATGAGCAAGGAGGAGGTCAAGCAGGAAGCCAAGCAGCAGGACCTCCCGCCCGAGGTGAAGTCGAAGATGCGCCAGAAGCAGCGCCAGCTCGCCCGGGCGCGCATGCTCGGCCAGGTCAAGAACGCCGACGTCGTCGTCACCAACCCGACCCACTACGCGGTCGCCATCGTCTACGACCCCACCGACGGCGCGCCCCGCGTCGTCGCGAAGGGCGTCGACCTGATCGCCCTGCGGATCCGCGAGCTGGCCGACGAGCACGACGTCGCCATGGTCGAGAACCGCCCGCTCGCCCGCCACCTCTACGCCACGGTCGAGATCGGCCACTACATCCCCGCCGACGCATTCGCGGCGGTCGCCGAGGTGCTCGCCTTCGTCTGGCGCACCTCGAAGCGGCGTCGCTTCTCCTGGGCCTAACGGACTGCCACACCTCACATGAGCACCATCGACCTCACCCGCCAGTCCGGCGTCTTCGGACGGCTCCTCAAGCACTCCGACCTCTCCACGGCCGTCGCGGTCGTGGCGGTCGTCGCGATGATGATCCTGCCGCTGCCCGAGATGCTGCTGGACATCTTCATCACGCTGAACATCACGGTCGCGCTCGTCCTGGTGATCGTCTCGATGTACACCGAGGACGCCCTCGAGCTCTCCTCGTTCCCGTCGCTCCTGCTGTTCACCACGCTGTTCCGCCTGGCGATCAACATCTCGGTGACCAGGCTGATCCTGCTGCACGGCGAGGCCGGCAGCGTGATCCAGGCCTTCGGCAACTTCGTCGTCGGCGGCAACGTGATCGTCGGCATCGTGATCTTCCTGATCATCGTGGTCATCCAGTTCGTGGTGATCACCGCCGGCGCCGGCCGCGTGGCCGAGGTCGCCGCGCGCTTCACCCTGGACGCCATGCCCGGCAAGCAGATGGCGATCGACGCCGACCTGAACGCCGGCCAGATCACCGACGAGCAGGCTCGCGAGCGCCGCCTCAAGATCCAGCGCGAGGCGGACTTCCACGGCGCGATGGACGGCGCCTCGAAGTTCGTCAAGGGCGACGCGGTCGCCGGCGTGATGATCGTCTTCGTCAACATCATCGCGGGCATCGCGATCGGCGTCGTGCAGAAGGGGATGGGCTTCGGGGACGCCCTCAACCACTACACGCTGCTGACCGTCGGCGACGGCATCGCCGCCCAGATCCCGGCGCTCCTGATCTCCACCGCGACGGGTCTGATCGTGACCCGCTCGGCGAGCGAGGGGAACCTCGGCCACGACCTCACCGGCCAGCTCGTCTCCCGCCCGCGGCCGCTGCTTGATCACCGCCGGCGTGCTCGGCGCTGCTGGCCCTCGTCCCGGGCCTGCCGCACATCCCGTTCATCGCGATCGCGGCCGCCGTCGCCGGCGTCGCGTTCACCGTCCGCGGCGGCATCAAGCAGAAGGCCACCGACGAGGCGAAGGCCATCGAGGCCGAGACCGCCGCGGCCGATCAAGCCGCAGCTGTCCTCGCCCGAGCAGGTGCGCAACGCGCTCAGCCTCGACGTCCTCGAGCTCGAGATCGGCTACGGCCTGATCCCGCTGGTGGACGAGAGCCGAGGGCGGCGAGCTGCTGCGCCGGGTCTCGATGGTGCGCCGCCAGATGGCCGCCGAGCTCGGCCTGGTGCTGGCGCCGATCCGCATCCGCGACAACGTCCAGCTCGCCTCGCACGCCTACGCGGTGAAGCTGAAGGGCTCCGAGCTCGCCCGCAACGAGCTCTCGCCGGGCAGCCTGCTGGCGATGAACCCCGGCGACGCCGACCCGTCGCTCGAGGGCATCCCGACGACCGAGCCGGCGTTCGGCCTGCCGGCCCTGTGGATCCCGGCGACCTCCCGCGAGCGCGCCGAGGCCTACGGCTACACCGTGGTCGACCCGGCGTCGGTGATCATCACCCACCTCACCGAGGTCATCCGGGCGCACGCCGACGAGCTGCTCTCCCGCCAGGACACGAAGCTGCTGCTGGACGGGGCCCGCGAGCACAACCCGGCGCCGGTCGAGGAGCTCGTGCCCGACGTCCTGTCGGTCGGCGAGGTGCACCGGGTGCTCTGCTCGCTGCTCGCCGAGGGCGTCTCGATCCGCGACCTCGTCACCATCGTCGAGACGCTGGGCGACAAGGGGCGGCTCACGAAGGACACCGCGCTGCTCGCCGAGTACTGCCGCCAGTCGCTGGCCCGCCAGATCACCGGCCAGCTCGTCGGCCAGATGGGCGAGCTGCCGGTCATCACCCTCGACCCGCAGATCGAGACCGAGATGTCGGAGTCGATCGTGCAGACCCCGGACGGCTCCTACCTCGGGCTCGACCCGGGCCGGGCCAACCAGCTCTGCCAGGCGGTCAAGGATCAGGTCGAGCGCGCCGCGACCCTCGGCCTGCGGCCCGCGCTGCTCTGCTCGGCCCGCGTGCGGCGCCACCTGAAGGCGCTGACGGCGCACACCGCGCCGCGGCTGAGCGTCCTTTCGTACAACGAGATCGTCCCGACCGTGCGCGTCGAGACGGTCGGCCTGGTGAGCGCATGACCGCTCCGGGGAAGACTGTGACTGACAACCGCCGTCGCGGGGAGCCGCGGCGTGCCAGGGGGTTCGCGTCGTGAAGCTGAAGGCCTATACCGGTCGCTCCCTCGAGGAGCTCGCCCCGCAGATCCGCGAGGAGCTCGGCGAGGGCGCCGTCATCCTGTCCCAGCGCGAGAACGTGAAGGGCGGCCTCGGCGGCTTCTTCGGCACCCGCACGATCGAGGTGCTGGCCGCCGACCGCATGCCCGAGAGCGGCGAGCTGACCGACGGGTTCCCGCCGGCCGAGAACGGCGGCGGCGTGCCCGAGGAGGCAGCGTCGCCGGCGTTCGCGCCGCAGCCGCAGGCCCAGCCGGGCCGGGTCGACGTGCGCGACGCGGGGGAGACCGTGAGCGACCTGGTGCGCGCTGCGCTGGCCGAGGCCTCGCAGACCGCCGCCCAGCATCCCGCCGCCCAGGGCGCGGCCGCCTACGCCGCCCACGAGCAGCGCATGCCGGACCTCGAGGCGCCCATCCAGATCGTCGAGGACGCGACCCTCGAGCCGCTCGAGGTCGACGCCTACACGAGCGAGGCTGAGCCTGAGGTCGAGGACGAGCCCGAGGCGGAGCTGGAGCCCGAGCTCGAGGCTCAGCCTGAGCCGAAGCCTGCGCCCCGCAAGGCGGCCGCCTCCCGCGCGCGCCCCGGCGCGCCCCGCGCCCGAGCCGGTGTACGAGCAGGACGAGGCCGAGCTGGACGAGGACGCCGCCGCCATCGTGGCCGAGCTGCGTCACGCCGGCGTCGAGGCCTCGCTGGCCGAGGAGCTGGTGCGCGAGGTCGAGCTGCACGTCACCCCGTTCGCCGACCCGGCCCCGCTGCGCGACCTGGTGCGCTCCCGCATCGCCGCCGAGATCCGCGTCGCGGGCGGCTGGGCCGCCGGCGGCCGGGCCCACACCATCGTCCTGCTGGGGCCGTCCGGCGCCGGCAAGACGTCGTCGGCCCTGAAGCTCGCCGCGGGCTACACCGCCGCCGGCCTGGCCGTCGCCGTGGTCGCCGTCGGCGCGCCCGGCGAGGGCGAGCGCGGCTCGCTCGACGCCCTGCTGCGCGAGAGCCTCTCGGGCGGCGGCGAGTTCGACGTCAAGCGCGTCTCGAGCATCTCGGGCGCCCGCGCCGCCAGGAAGGCGCTGCAGCACCACGACCTGGTCATCGTCGACACCCCGGGCGCGGCGGCCTACGACGCCGACACCCTGGCCCACGTCCAGAAGCTGGTCAAGGCGCTCGGCGCCGACGAGACGCACGTCGTGCTGCCGCTGAGCCTCGCAGAGCGCGAGGCCGACGCCGCTCTGGCCCGGCTGTCCGCCGCCGGCGCCGACCGGCTGCTGGTCACGAAGCTCGACGAGGCCCGCTTCGCCGGCAGCCTGCTCGGGCTGGCCCGGCGCTACGACATCGCCCTGTCCTTCCTCGGCACGGGCCGCGAGCTCGACGGCGGTCTGCGAATCGCCGATCCGGGGGTCATTGCCCAGCGGATCCTGCCGATCTAGGTAGCACATGGCGGATCAGATGGACAACAAGCCCGACGTCGACCAGAAGGCGGGCGTCGAGGCGGTCGTCGAGCCGATCAAGGCCATCGGCGGCCTGCTCGGCTTCCTCGTCGGCTTCCTGGCGGCCTACCGCAGCGGCGCCGATCTCACGTCGGCCGCCATGCACGGCCTGCTCGGCGCCGGCCTGCTCTGGGTCGTCGCCTGGTTCCTGGCCGTGTACCTCGTCCGCGAGATGATGATGAGCCACGTCGAGGAGCAGCGCCGGGTGTACAACGAGCGCGTCGAGGCCATGCGGGCGGGCTCGTCCGGGCACGCCCAGGGCCAGCCGGCCATCCCGACCGCCGTGCCGCGGGCCCAGCTCGGGCCGCCCGGCAGCTGATCCCGGCCAGGCCTTCCCAGACACGAATTTCCTGTCATGGTGAGACGGAAGCCTCGCCATGACAGAGATCACCCGCATCGCCTTGCCCAGCCTGATGGCCCAGTCAGAGCAGCTCGCCCGCTACGGCGGCGGCCGCGCCTTCGGCCCGCCCGAGCGCATCGAGCGCGACGAGGTCCACGACCGCCTGGCCGAGCTCTCGCGCCAGCGCAACGAGGAGGTCCAGGCCGCCGCGGCCAGCGGCGCGATCTCCGACGGGCGCGAGCGGCCCCGTGAGGAGCACCCTCCGCCGAAGCGCCACCACTACGGGCCGCACGCCGAGCTCGCGCCCGACGAGGAAGAGCACGGACTGGACGTGATCGCGTGATCGGCTACCTGGACGTGCAGCAGCTCGGCCCGGCGGGGTACCTCGGGGGCCTCCTGGTGGTGGACGACTTCGGCCTGCCGGTCGAGTTCCGCCACACCCTGGCGCTGCAGCCGACGAAGCTGCAGAAGACCCTGTACGGCGACGCCCTCGACCGCTACCTGCGGGCCGCGGTGATCGCGGTGCGGCTGCTCGACGACCTCGACTCGCGGCCCGGGGTGGTGCTCACGTCCGACCCGCTCCTGGCCGTCGGCGGCGACGCGCTGCCGGTCGCGGCGTTCGAGCGCAGCGGCGTCGGCCCGATCGGCCCGGCCGGGACGCTGCAGGAGTTCGACGGGGCCAACCCCGGCTTCGTGCTGCAGCTGCGCGACGGCGAGGCGCCGCTGCGGCTGATCTCGAAGGCCTCCTCCGCGTGCTACCAGGACATGGCCGACGCCGTGCTCGAGGCGGCCGAGACGATGGACATCACCGAGCCGCCCGTGCGCGTGCGCGCCGCCCTGTCGCTGATCGCCGCCGGCGAGCGCGAGCGCGGCGCCGCCGCGGCATGAGCCGCCGGCCGCGCGCCCCGCTGGGGCTGCGCCAGCTCGCTTCCCAGACGCCAACCGCTTCCGTCGACGTCGCCCCGGAGGCCCCGCGCACCCGCAGGCTGCCGGCGCCGCCGGTCGAGACCCGTGAGCCCGTGCTGGCGCCGGCGGTGCAGAGCGCGCCGTTCCCGCTCGCGCCGGCCGTGCCGACGACGCTGCTGCCGCTCGACGACGGATCGGTCTCGATCGTCGAGGTCGACCTCCGTCCCGCGGTCGACACGGCCCCGGAGTCGCTGCGCACCCAGGTCTTCGCGCTGCGCATCGAGCAGACCGAGCTGCCCGCCGTACGGCCGACGCAGCGCCTCACGCTGCTCGAGGCCGAGACCCGGCACGTCGGGCCGCTCCCGAAGGCCGTCAGCGAGCGGGCCATGCTGGACCCGGCCGAGACCCGGGCCGCCGCGCCGCTGCCGCCGGCGACGCTCGCCCCGGACGTCCTGCGCCGCTGCCTCGAGGCCCTGTACCGCTCCTCCGGCGCGTCGAGCACCGCCGACCTGCGGCTGGTCGGGATCTACCCGCGCGTTCCCGTCGGCGCGATCCGCGGCGTCTCCCTCGGGGAGGACGGCGCGGTCATCCTGCGCCTGCGCGGAACCGGCCCGGCCGCTCCCGGAATGCTGGTCGTCGGCCGTCGCGTGTCGAGCGGCGAGCTCGCCACCTGCGAGGTGGGGGAGGACGGCGGCGAGCCGCCCGCCCCGCTGCGGCGGCGAACGCGCCGCAGGTAGGCGGCTAGCGGGTTCTCCGCATCTGTCAAGCCCCCGGCGCTCAAGGATCGACCCGCTCGCGCCGATGGGTTCTGCGATGACTCTTCCCGCCCGCAAGCTCACCGAGGACGAAGTGCCCGCCGAGCACGCTCCCAAGCTGCAGCTCGTGACGGACGAGGCCGCGCCTGCGGCCGGCGAGGCCCTGCTCGACGAGCCCGAGGCCGAGGCCGAGGCCGACGAGCCGGAGGTCAAGGAGGAGCGCTCGGCCCCCGAGGTCGACCTGCTCCGCACGTACGTCCGCCAGATCGGCAACGGCAAGCTGCTCACCGCCGACCAGGAGCGGGAGCTCGCCCGCCGCAAGGACGAGGGCGACGAGTGGGCCAAGCGCCGCCTGATCGAGTGCAACCTGCGCCTGGTCATCTCGATCGCCAAGCCCTACTCGGCCTCCGGCATGCCGCTGCTCGACCTGATCCAGGAGGGCAACCTCGGGCCTGATCCGGGCGGTCGAGAAGTTCGACCAGTCCCGCGGCTTCAAGCTGTCCACCTACGCTACGTGGTGGATCCGCCAGGCCATGTCCCGCGCCATCGCCGACCAGGGCCGCACCATCCGCCTGCCGGTCCACGTGGTCGACATGGTCAAGAAGCTGAACCGCAACGCCCGCGCCATCCAGCAGGAGACCGGCCGCGACGCGACCGACGAGGAGCTCGCCACGCTGATGGAGCTCCCGCTCGCGCGGGTCCGCCAGCTGCGGACGCTGCAGGACGACCCGGTCTCGCTCGAGGCTCCGGTCGGCGACGGCGAGAGCCACTTCTCGGACCTGATCGAGGACGTCAACGCCGACCGCCCCGACACCCGGACCGCGGAGAAGTTCCGCGAGGTCGAGCTGACGGAGGCCCTCGGCGACCTGAACGACCGGATGCGCGAGGTCGTGGAGCTGCGCTACGGGCTCGACGGCGACAAGCCGCGGACGCTCGAGCAGGTCGGCGCGAGCCTCGGGGTCACGCGCGAGCGGGTGCGCCAGATCGAGGCCCGCGCGCTGCGCGAGCTGAAGGCCAAGAACCCGAACCTGCGCGACTACCTGCCCCAGGGGGAGTGAGGCGTGGCGACACGGCGAAGGACGGCATCGGAACGGCGGCGCTTCGCCAGGATCGCCGGTGAGGCTGTCGTGTCGTGCACCCCGCGCGGTGAGATCGACGCGTCCGTCGCCCGGACGCTGAACTTCTCCGCCGGCGGCCTGCTGTTCGTCTCGCCGACGATCGTCGAGGCCGGCAGCGACGTCGACCTCGTCCTGCGCCTGCCCGGCGACGACGAGGATCTGGTGCTGTCGGCCCGGATCGTGCGGGTGCGCAGCCTGTCCGACCAGTCCCACGAGACCGCGGTCGAGTTCGTCGGCGGCGACGCCGGGGCGCAGCGGGCGCTGCTCACCTACATCAGCGAGCGCGCCGGCTACGAGCCCGATCCCCTCGGGCCCCGCTCGGCCTGAGCGGCGATAGTCTCCAGGGCGTGCGCCGCACCCCTGACGACCAGCCGGTGGCCTTCGTCGAGATCCCGAAGGGCAGCCGCAACAAGTACGAGTACGACGAGCGCCTCGGGCGGGTGATCCTCGACCGGACGCTGTTCTCGAGCGTCGTCTACCCCTGCGACTACGGCTTCCTGCTCGACACCCTGGGCAGCGACGGCGACCCCGTCGACGCGCTCGTCCTGGTCTCGGCGCCGACGTTCCCCGGCTGCCTCATCCCGTGCGACCCGATCGGGGTCTTCGAGATGCGCGACGAGGCCGGGGAGGACGAGAAGGTGCTGTGCGTCCCGCACAACGACCCGACCTGGTCACAGGTGCAGGAGCTCTCGCAGGTGCGCGAGCACCTGCTCAACGAGATCGCCCACTTCTTCGAGGTCTACAAGGACCTCGAGCCCGGAAAGCACGTCGAGGTCGGCGGCTGGCGCGAGCGGCGACGTCGCGCTCGACGTCTACCGGCGGGTCGCGAGCGCTGGGCCGCCGCGGCCAAGAGCGTCACGTGAACGGTCGACGTCGACGTCTCCGAGGTGAGGTAGGACCAGCGCGACCAGGTGTAGGTCACCAGCTGCCCGGCCGGGCTGAAGGTGACCGCGACCGCCTCGACGAACGCCCAGCCGCGCACGAAGGCGGGGCCCTCCGCGGCCGGCAGCGTCGAGTGTCCCAGACTGTCCCCGACCGGCCGTAGAACGACTGGCCCCAGGCCCGTCGCCTGCTGCGTCGGCTCGGGAGCGGATGAGCGACGACGGCGGTCGCGCGCTCGAGCGTCGGCACCTGGGTCACGAAGGCGAACAGCTTGGCGTTCGCGTCCCGGTCCGCCTACCCGTCTTGTTCAGCGGGCCGGCGACGACGACCGTCGCCGCCGTCGGCGTCGATGTGGTGCAGCGCGAAGATGTTCGGATAGGGCACCGCGGGCTCCTCGACTCGGGAACGACCCCGTGCCAGGGGCATATACCGGTTTCCGACGCCGCGATGCGACCCGTCAGGGGCGCGTGCGCGCGGGCGACCGCGTCTTCACACGGGTGCGCAGCGGCGCCGGGCGCCGCACCGGGACGCCCTCGAGGTGCGGCCGGGCGACCGTCCTGAGCCGCTTCTTGCGCTGCCGGCGGGCGCCGCCGCGCGGGGCCGCTGCCGGGCTTGGGCGAGTCCGGGAGGGGCGATCCGCCGCCGCCTCCACCGCCGCCCTCGTCACCGTCCCAGCCGTAGCCGCCGTCCTCCCACTCGGCGTCGACGGCCTTCAGCATCTTGTAGATGAAGATCCCGAGCAGGATCAACGGGATCTTCAGCCCGAAGAAGGCGAAGATGAGCCAGGTGTACTCCTTCATCCCAGTGCCACCTTAGCTCCCATCACGGCCGGTAGCCAGTCGGTCGCTGGGCGGTTCGTAACGAGCACCCCATGTTCGGGGACGACCCCCTGAGGGAATCCGAAGAGCGGCTTTCACGGTAGGTCGAGGGGAATCCCCGATGCGATCGACCCGTTCCCCCCACTACGGTCTCCAACGAACCGATGAGCAACGAACACTCCCATCACGAAGACACCGGCGAGACCACCGGCCTGCCGCTGATCCGCTGCCGCCGCTGCGACTCCTCGCTCCTCCAGCTCGAGCGCATGTGGCTCCTGGCCGACGGCCGTCACGCCGCCGAGCGCCGCTGCCCCGACTGCGACCGCCACGACATGGTCGTCGCCGACCCGCGGGCGCTGCAGATCTGGGCGAATCGCGAGCGCCAGCTGCTCGAGACGCTCGAGGAGCTGGCCGCGGCGCTGTCGACGCGCGAGGCGCCGGAGTCGGTGCCGCCCTCCGGGTCCTAGCCTCCGGCAGCAGATGCCGCTCGCACGCCTGGCCGCCGACGCCGCCCGTCGCGGGCTGGTCGCCGGCGTCGTGTCCGGCGTGCCGAGCGGGATCGCCTGGCTGGCCGGGCACGGCGAGCCCTTCGACGCGACCCGCGAGATCGGCCGGCGCCTCCTCGGGCGCCCGACGCTGGCGGCCGGCGGCGCTGCCCACCTGGCGCTGTCGTGCGCCTTCGCCCTGCCGGCCAGCGCCCGCGGCCGGGCGTCGCCGCTCGCCGGCGCGGCCTACGGCGCGGCGCTCTACGCGCATCAACTTCCGGGTGCTGGCGCCGCGGCTGTGGCCGGAGGTGCTGGCCTACGACGGGCCCGTCCAGCTGCTCGACCACCTGGCCTACGGGGTCGCGCTGGCCCGCCGCCGGCGGTAGTGGCTCCTGACGCGCTCGCGGTTGCCGCACAGGCGAGGGTCGCACCAGCGGCGAGAGCGGTTGCGGCTCTCGTCGAGGAACAGCCAGCCGCACTCCGGTCCCGGGCACTGCTTGAGCCGGCCGAGCGCCGCCGGGTCGAGCAGCAGCTCGCGGCGCGTCGCGCGCGACCTCCCAGGCGGGGACGTCGAGCGCGCCGGCGCCGTCGGCCGCCCAGCCTCGTCGAAAGCCCCCGTCGGCCGGCTCGACCGTCGAGCGTGAGAGGGCCTCGGCGGTCGCGGCGTTGAACGCGTCGAGGTCGGCGGCGGCCGGCGGCTCGCCCGCGGCAACCGCCGACAGCAGCCGGAAGAGCAGCTCCCGCAGGCCCAGCGCCCGCTCGAGGGCCGCGTCCGCTGCGGCAGGGTGGGCCGCCGCCGTGGCCCGCAGCGCCTCGTCCTGGTCGTGGGGGAGGGTGCCGATCGAGGACAGGTGCTCGACGACGTCCTCGTAGCCGTGGATCAGCTCGCGCGGGGTCGCGCTGCGGCGCCACAGGACGCTGTTCGCGACCGCCAGCGCGGGCCGGCCGCCGAAGTGGCGGAGGACGTCCTCGGGGGAGTTCGGGTCGAAGTGGCTCACCTAACGGCCTTAACGCAGTTGACGCATTAGCTACGCACAGCCTAGCATCTAACGCGTTAGCGTCGCTTTGCCCATTAGAAGCGACCGAAGGGGTCAGTCCATGAAGATCCGGGTTCGAGCAGTCCTGGCCGGCACCGCGCTGGCCGCGGCCTGCGTCGCCGGCGGGACGGCGACGGCCGCTCCGAGCACCTCGACGGTGCCGCCGTTCTCCGAGCGGGTGCACCTGTTCGACTACACGCCGGCGCCGCTGACGATCACCGAGGTCGGTGTCGAGCACCGGCTGTTCTCGGACGTCCACGACATCACCTTCGCCGCGCCCGGTGGCACGCCGGTCTCGGCCTACCTGGTCGTGCCGACGAAGGCCCGGCCGCCGTACGCCGCGGTCCTCTTCGGCCACTGGCTCGGGCCCGGCAGCAGCCGCGCCGAGTTCCTGGGCGAGGCCATCGGGCTGGCCCGGCACGGCGTCGTGTCCCTGCTCACCCAGGGCGACTTCCCGTGGTTCGTCGACCCCGTCGGGAACGCCCAGGACACCCAGGAGATCACCAGCGAGGTGATCAAGCTGCGGCGCGGGCTCGACCTCCTGAGCGCCCGCCCGGACGTCGACCCGAGCCGGATCGCGTTCGTCGGCCACGACTACGGCGCGATGGCGGGCTCGATCGCGAGCGCCGTCGACAGCCGCGTCTCGGCCGAGATCCTGATGGCGCCGGACGCCACCTACTTCAACTGGTTCAACAAGTACTGGCTCGGCCTCGAGGGTGCCGAGGCGGACGCCTACGACGCCCTGCTGGCGCCGTACGACCCGATCCAGTACGTCGGCCACGCGCCCGCGGGCGGCGTCCTGTTCCAGTTCTCGGCCCACGACCAGTACGTCAGCACCGACGTGCGCGAGGCCCTCGTGGCCGCGGCCAGCGAGCCGAAGACCGCGCTCACCTACCAGCACGCCGGCCACCACCTGAACGGCGCCGCGCGGCGGGACCGCGACGCCTGGCTGACCGAGAAGCTCGGCCTGTAGGTCGCTACCCCTCCGGGGGCGAACGGCTGCGCCTCTGCCGGGTCCGGCGGAGGCGCGGCCCGTTCGGGCTCGACGCTCAGACGGGCAGGTCGGGAACCGCGGGGTCGAGCGCGTCGGCCTCGCCGGCCGCGGGCCCGACGACGCTCGTCGCCTGCTCGGCCTGGCTCCACGCCTGCGACATGCGGCGGAAGGCCACGATCAACGGCAGGGCCGCGGCGATCACGAGCGGCACGATCCAGGCGGCGGCGGTCATGGCGGGGGAAGGCTAGGCAGCGGACGTTCGGACGTCAACCGAGCACCGGATTCGCTGCCAGGCGCACGCTTCCTGGAACGTACGGCCATGCTCTTCGTCCAATACGATCACTTCTTTTGCTAAAGGTTCAGAGTGATCGGACGATGAAGACAGGGAGCGCGCACGGATGCGGGCTCGAACCGTCACGGAGGACACCACATGAGCGCTGCTCTGACCACGCCGCCGGCGTCTGCTCGCGTCGGGCGCCTACGCCGCCCTGATCGCGAACCTGGACACCGGCCTCGTCGGCCCGGCCGACGCCGAGCTGTTCCGCGCCGCCGCGGACGCCCGGCTCTTCGGCGAGGACGACCTGGAGCAGCGCATGGAGCAGGCCTACGCCGCCCTCTACCGGCTCACCGCCGAGGACGACGCCGACCTGCCGGCCCTGCGCGGGCTGCGCAACCAGCTCTTCTCGATCCCGCGCGGCGCGGCGCGCGCGTAGAGCGTTCGCCGCGGGCCTCAGATCTCGACCGGCCCGGTGCTCCAGGCCGACAGGGAGCCGGGCCAGGTCTCGGGCAGCGAGCCGTCGCTGACGAAGGCGCAGTGGGCGACGTGGTCGCCGTACTGGACGCGGGTCCCGACGACCTTCGCGACCACGCCCTGCAGGTGGGTGCGGCCGTCGAGCGCGGTCACCGAGACCTCGAAGAGCTCGCCGTCCTCGACCGCGTCCTCGCTGATGAAGGCGATGCCGCCGCTCGAGGCGTCCATCAGGCGGCCCCACACGGTCCGCGGCGCCTGCGCAGCTCGCGCCGCGACCTCCGTCGGGGTCGTCGCCATCACCCGTGGAGCCGTGCGTCGCTCGTGGTCGTACATCTGGCCGCATCGTTGCACACCGGTCGGCGGGTGAAGGACGCTGGACCGTCCGATGACGCCCATCGGAGGACGGCGATGGGTGGCCCGCGACCACCTTGCGCACGAACATACGTTCGAGTATGGTCCGCCCATGCCTCCCGACGCCATCCCCGACGTCCCTGACGAACGCCTCACCGCCGGAGTCGCCGTGCTGCTCGGCAGCCGCGTCGCCGCGGCGGTGGCCGACGCCGACGTGACCATGCTGCGATCGTGGATGCTGGGCGAGCGACCGCTGCCCGACAGCGCCCGGGCCCGGCTCGGCCTGACGCTGCGCTGCGTCGAGGCGGTGGTCGGCAGCGGCGATGCCCAGGCGGCCCAGATGTGGCTGCGCAGCGTCGACGCCGAGCTCGGCGTCACGCCGCTGCGCCTGCTGCAGGACGGCGACCCCGAGGCCGACGGCGACGCGCTCCTGGCCTCGGCGCAGCGGTTCGCCCGGCGATGAGCGCCTGGCGGCTCGGCGCGGTGGTGCTCGGCGTCGTGCTCTCGCTGGTCAACGGCCTGGCCGTCGTGCACGGGCCGCTCGACGTGCTCGGCGGAGTCCTCGTGGCGCTGGCGATCCTGCTGCCGCAGGGCGCGCGCCGGCGCCGCCCGGGGAATGCCCGAGCTGCCGTCCTCGTTTCTGAAAGAGCATGCTCAAGGAGACCGCCAAGGACATCCTCCACAACGCCTTCGGGCCCGATCTCGAGCTGCGCCGGCTGCAGCGCGGCGCAGAAGGAAGCGCTCCAGGAGACCATCGGTCTCGCCGTCGAGATCGCCCGCGAGGGTCGTGAAGGCCGCAAGATCGGCACGCTGTTCGTCGTCGGCGACACCGACGAGGTCCTGGCCCGCTCGCGGCCCCTGATCCTCGACCCCCTGGCGGGGCACGCGCCCGAGCTGCTCGACGTCCGCCGGCCCGACTTCCGCGAGACGGTCAAGGAGCTCGCGCAGCTCGACGGCGCGTTCGTCGTCGACAGCGACGGCACGTTCGTCTCTGCCGGCCGCTTCGTCGAGGTCGACGTGCACGCGACGGACTTCATCCCGGGACTCGGCACGCGGCACGCCGCCGCGGCGTCGATCACCCGCATGACCCGTGCGTTCGCGGTCGTCGTCTCGCAGAGCTCGATCGTGCGCGTCTTCGCCGGTGGCGAGCTGCGGGCCGAGGTGCTCCCCGAGCTGTTCCTGCTCGCCCGCGAGCGGGCGTTCCGGGGTGCCTCCGAGGTGCGCCAGATGCCCGAGTACGGGCTCACGCTGGCCCTCGCCGGCGACGGCGCGGCGCCCGCCGCCTGACCCGAAGACTCGGCCGAATGGACGGATCGGTGTTGCCTCATGGCCCAGGCTGGGCGACGATGGGGTGGTGACGTCTCGTTCTCACGCCGCCCGCGTCTGGGCCGTGCTGCTCTGCCTGCTGGTCGCCGGCGCCGTTCTGGCGGCGCCCGCGGGCGCCGCGCCGCCGACCCAGGCGAAGCACGCCAAGCGCGCGCACGCCAAGGGCTCGCACGGCAAGCGCGCCGGTGCGAAGCCGACGGCCACCCACGCGAACCGGGCCAAGCACCCGCACCGTCCGACGCACCCGGGCACGGCGAAGGGCGCCGGGCACGGCGCCAAGAAGCGCCAGGCCGGCCATCACGGCCAGCGCAACCTCCCGGTGAGCATCGCGCCGCCGCCGAAGCTGAAGGCGCCGAAGCTGCCGACGGGCGACCCCGCGAGGTCCGCCGCCCTGTGGGCCACGCCGCTCAAGACGCCGAAGACGAAGCACGCCTCGCACTCGCGGGTCGCGCCGACCTGGGTCATCGCCATCCCGGCCGCCGCGCTCGCGGTGCTCGCGCTCGGCGGGCTCGTCCATCTCGCCCGCCGCTGGCGCCGGCCGACGCCGGCCGCGTCCTGACGGCGCTCAGTCGGCGCCGAGCGCCGCGGTCTCGCGGACCGAGACGGCGGCCGGCAGCTCGAGGCGTGAACGTCGTGCAGCCGGGCCGCGACGCGACGACCAGCCGCCCGCCCATCCGGCTCGCGAGCTCGTAGGCGATCGCCAGGCCGAGACCGCTGCCCTGGGGTGCGGCGCCCGGCGCGCGGTAGAAGCGCTCGAACAGGTGGTCGAGCGCCGCCTCGGGGATGCCCGGCCCGTCGTCGCTGACGGTGAGCGAGGCCGTACCGTCCTCCTCGGCGGTGGCCAGGGTGACCACGGTTCCCGCCGGGGTGTGCTTGAGGGCGTTGTCGACCAGCGAGCGGACGACCTGCAGGACGCGCCCCTCGTCGCCGACGGCGACCACGCGCGGGGCGTCGAGGGCCACGTGGAGCTGGACGCCGCGGCGGCCGGCGACCGCCTGGGCCTCGCGGGCGCTGCTGGTGGCGACCTCGGCGAGGTCGACGTTCTCGCGGCTGACGTGGACCTCGCCGGCGTCGAGCCGGGACAGGTCGAGGAGGTCGGTGGCGAGCTTCGTGAGCCGCTCGACCTGCTCGCCCATGGTGGTGAGGAACTCGTCGCGGGTCTCGGCGTCGAGCCCGCCCTCGCCGAGCAGCTCGACGTAGCCGCCGAGCGAGGTGAGCGGCGTCCGCAGCTCGTGCGAGGCGTTGGCCACGAACGCCTTTCGGGCCCGGTCGAGCCGCTCGAGCTGGATCCGCATCGAGTCGAACGAGCGGGCCAGGTCGCCGAGCTCGTCAGGAGTGGGGTCGACGATCGGCTCGTTGAACTCGCCGGCGGTCAGCCGCTCGGCGGCGGTCTGCAGCCGGCGGACGCGCAGGATCAGCGTCTGGGCGGCCAGGAACGCGACGCCGATCGCCAGGACCAGCGCGACGCCGGCGGCGATCAGCATCCGGGTCTTGACCAGGTCGACCGTGGCGGTGGTGTCCATCGGCGCCGAGAACAGGGCGACGTACTGGTTGCCGAGCTTCGTGCTGAACGGGACGGCGTACTCGATGAGCGTGCGGCCGCCGGTGTCGACGAAGCGGCTGACCGGCCGCTGCTTCAGGAACGAGTCGCGGACGAAGCCCGGAGCGTCGGTGTTGGCGGCGCCGTGGGAGTCGGCGACCGGCAGCAGCGGGGTGTTGTCGTCCCTCGACCCGTAGTCCAGCCAGACCTGGACGTGGGCGCTCGTGAGCAGCTCGGCCTTGTCGACCGCGCGGCTGAAGTCGATCGAGCCGATGTCCTGGGCGAGCTCGGGCAACGCCGCCTGGACGGCGCTCGCGAGCCGGTCGCGCCGCGAGTTCTGCAGGGACGCCCGCAGCGGCGGGACGACCAGCGCGAACAGCACCAGGAGGACGAGCAGCGAGCAGCCGGCCAGCAGCAGGGCGACGCGGACCCGGAGCTGTCGGAACCACCTGTTCATCAGAACTGAAGGTACCAGCGTCTCGTTGGGCGCACGTGAAGCTGGCGTGTCGCGACGGGCGCTACGGTGCGCCGCGTGGACCTGCCGGCCGGCGTGCGGGAGATCGACGTGCTCCACGCGGGACGGGAGCGCGTGGTGTGCTGCTTCCAGGTCGGAGACGTCCTCGTCGACCCCGGCCCGGCGAGCGCCAGCGAGCGGCTGCTGGCGGCGCTCGACGGCGAGCGGCCGCGGGCGCTGCTGCTGACCCACATCCACCTCGACCACGCCGGCGCGGCCGGGACGCTGGCCCGGCGCTGGCCCGACCTCGAGATCTACGTGCACGAGCGCGGGGCGCGCCACCTGATCGACCCGTCGCGGCTGCTCGAGAGCGCCGGCCGGCTGTACGGCGACGAGATGGAGCGGCTGTGGGGCGAGGTGCTGCCGGTCCCCGAGCACCAGCTCACGGTGCTGTCGGGCGGCGAGCAGGTGCTCGGCTTCGACGTCGCCTACACGCCCGGCCACGCGAAGCACCACGTCTGCTACCGCCACGTCGAGACGGGTCTCGCGTTCTGCGGCGACACCGCCGGCGCGCGGATCCAGCCCGCCGGGCACGTGGCGGTGCCGACGCCGCCGCCGGACGTCGACCTGCCCGGCTGGCGGGCGTCGGTCGCGACCCTGCGGGCCTGGCAGCCGGCCGGCCTCGGGCTGACGCACTTCGGGATGGCCTTCGACGTCGAGCGCCACCTCGACGACCTCGAGGCCGAGCTGGCCCGCTTCGAGAGCCTGGACGCGGGCGTCGGGCGGGAGGCGTTCCTGCAGGACCAGCGGCGCCGGCTGGCGGCCGCGATCCCGGACGCGGCGACCCGCGAGGCGTACGAGCAGGCCGTGCCCGAGGAGCACGTCTGGCTCGGGCTCGAGCGCTACTGGACGCGCCGCGACGAGGCCGCGGCCTAGCTGGCGGCGGTGAGGGCGTCGCCGTGGCGGCGCACCTCGCGGGCCAGGACGTCGACGTCCTCGGCGGTGCTGCGCGGGTTGACGAAGCACGGCCGGATCACGTACCGGCCCGCGACCGTGGTGGTCGAGGGGATCACGAGCCCGTCGGCCCGGAGGGCGGCGGCGATGCGGGCGTTGAGCTCGTCGAGGGCCGGCCCGTCGAGACCCGGCGCGACGTAGCGGAAGCAGCAGATCGAGAGCGTGGGAGGGAGGGCGAGCTCGAGCCGCTCGTCCGCCTCGACGAGCGCCGCGAGCCGCCGGGCGAAGGAGTTGTGGCGCACGACCCGGTCGCGCATCCCGGCGGCGCCGATCTCGCGCAGCGTGGCCCACACGAGCGCGCCGCGCGACGGCGCCGACAGCTCGAGGGTGTAGTCGTGGAACAGGATCCCGAGCGAGTCGAACGGCGAGACCGGCTCGCGCTCCTCGTCGGAGGCGCCCTCGATGTAGGCCGCCGCCTCCTGGGTGAAGGCGCGGCCGAGGACGCCGCGGTCGCGGACGAACGCGGCGCCGACGCCGACCGGCACGGCGAGCCACTTGTGCGGGTCGACGACCACCGAGCCCGCCCGCTCGAGCCCCTCGTAGAGCGGGGCGACACGCTCGTCGAGCCGGCCCCACAGGCCGTAGGCGCCGTCGACGTGGAGCCAGGAGCCGTGCTCCTCGGCGAGGTCTGCGAGCTCGGAGATCGGGTCGACGACCCCGGTGTTGACGGTGCCCGCGCTGGCGACCACGGCCATCGGGACGAGCCCGCGCCGCCGGTCGGCCTCGACGGCCGCGCGCAGCGCCGCGACGTCGGCCCGGCCGTCGGGGGCGGGAGGGACGGTGACGACGTTCCGCCGCCCGATGCCGAGGACGCCCGCCGCGCGAAGGACGCAGTGGTGCACCTCCTCGGACGCGTAGACCCGCAGGGGCGGTGCGCCGGCGATGCCGTCGCGGGCGGGGTCGACGCCGAGCGCCTCGTAGGCCTGCTGGCGTGCGGCGCCGAGCCCGATGAGGTTGGCGATCGAGCCGCCGCTGACGAACACGCCCTGCCAGGCGGCCGGCAGCTCGAGGAGCTCGGCGAGCCAGCGCAGCCCGAGCTCCTCGAGGTAGTTGAAGGACTGCACCGACCAGCGCTGCGACCCCGCGACGTTGGCCGCCAGCGAGGTGGCGATCCCCGCGGTGGTCGGGGCGTTGACGACCCAGCCGGAGAACCCCGGAGCGCCGATCCGCTCGCCGTGCGGGACGACCACGTCGGCGAGCTCCTGCAGGAGCTGGTCGAGCCCCGCGCCCTCGGCGGGGAGGGGCCGTTCGAGCTCGGCCTGCCAGACGGGACGGTCGCGCGCGGCGCGGTCCTGGTCGGCGAAGCTGGCGAACCGCTCGAGCGACGGCAGCAGGGCGTCGACCGCCGCGCGGAGCCGCCCGGTCTCGGCGGCGTCGGGGGCGTGCAGGTCGGTGGTGTGGTCCAGGGTCGTCACGCCGAGGAGTCTAGGGGCCGCCGGAAGGGGTCGTGCCGTCGTCCCGACCTGCGACCATCCGCCCGTGCGCGACGCGGCGACAGCCCGGCTGCTCCGGCGCGGCGCCGTCCTCGCGGGCCTCGCTGCAACCCTGGTGCTGCCGGGCCGGGCCGCCGCCGGGGCGGTCGTCCGGGTCGACCAGGTCGGCTATGCGCCGGGCGACGCCAAGCGCGCGCTGGTCTACTCGTCGGTCGCCGAGACCGGCGCCACGTTCGCGGTCGTCACCCCGACCGGGACGCCGGTGCTGGCCGGCAGCCTGGCCGCGCCGGTCCCGCCCGGCTGGAGCACCGCGTTCCCGTTCGTCTACGTGCTCGACCTGTCACGCATCAGCATCCCGAACCGCTACCACGTCGTCGTTCGCGGGCCGGCGCCGGCGACGTCCCTGCCGTTCCGGATCGCCGACCGGGCGACCCTGTTCGCGCCGCTCGCCCGGAACGCCCTCGGCTTCGTCCGCCAGCAGCGCGACGGAGCCGACGCCGCCGGCGTGCCGGGACGCGGCGCGTCGCACCTGGCCGACCGCTCGGCCACGGCCTACGCGCCGCCGCGCTACTCGCGCAGCGACGTCCTGCAGGGTCCGCTGCGGCCCGTCGGCGGCCCGGTCGACGTCGCCGGCGGCTGGTTCGACGGCGCGGGGTACGTCAAGACCGTCGCCGCTGCGACGACCACCGACCTCGCGCTGTGGCTCGCGCTGCGCGACCACGAGGCGGTGTTCGGCTCGCAGGCCCCGGCGCTGCGGGAGGAGGCCCGGCGCGGCGCCGACTGGCTGCTGAAGGCGTTCGACGACACCGCCGGCCTGCTGCTCTACCAGGTCGGCCTGCCGGTCGGGAACGGCAGCACCGTGCTCGGCGAGCAGGACGCCTGGCGGCTGCCCGAGGGCGACGACCGGCTGGCGGTGCCGGCCGGGTCGCCGTCGAGCTTCCTGCGCCGCCGGCCGGCGTTCCGCGCCGG
>CAWCFJ010000011.1:0-329876 GCA_963794695.1 uncultured Actinomycetes bacterium
CGGCGCAGGCAATGGAGGTCGAAGTCGATGTCCGCCGCCTCGACCGATTCGTGCGACTGGTGCAGCGCGGCGACAGGCGACGCGATGGTCTGTTCCATGATGTTCCCGATCCGAGTCGTTAGCGGTTGCCGGCCGTGTTCGCGGCCCAGGCATCTGACGATCGGCGAGAGAAACTCCGTCGGTCTCTTCTCCTATCGTCAGTCCCGTCGAGAACATGAGCGCCGCGCGCTACGCGGCGACCGCTTCCAGCTCGCTGCGATCGACCTCGGCGGCGTCGCAGAGCTCGGCGCTGAACGCCGCGACGACCGCGGGATCGAACTGCGTGCCGGCGCAGCGCTCGAGCTCGTCGAGCGCACGCGCGTCGCTCAGCGGAGAGCGGTACACGCGAGCGGACGTCATGGCGTCGAAGGAGTCGCAGACGAAGACGATGCGGCTCGCGAGCGGGATCGCGCTCGCCGCGATGCCGATGGATAGCCACGCCCGTCGTAGCGCTCGTGGCAGTTGCGGACGATCTCCGCGACGCCGCGAGGGCCGGGGCAGCGGCCAGGATGGTCGCGCCGGTCTCGGGATGGAGTCGCATCAGCTCCCACTCGCGCTCGTCGAGAGGGCCGGGCTTGTGCAGCACGGCGGCCGGGATCGCGAGCTTGCCGATGTCGTGCAGGCCCGCCGCCCGCTCGAGCTCAGTGAGGTCGCTGCCCGAGAGCCCGAGGCGTCGTCCGACGGCCACCGCGAAGGCGGCGACCTGCACGCAGTGATGCTTGACCTCGGGGTCGCCGACGGCCAGGACCTCGACGGCGAGGTCGCTCGCCTGCTGGCCCGCGCTCGCCTGGCCCGAAGCGGCCCACGCAGACTCAGGCTCACGAACGGGCGCACCATGATCGGCGCGCCTCGGCAAGGGATCGGACGCTGCGGCACGAGCCCACCCGCGAGCTGGCCGACCAGGTCGATGCGGCGCAGGAGCGGCGTCAGGGCGAGCGACGACGGCCCGGCGACGAGCAGCAGCAGGGCAACCTGCATGGACCATCCTGCGGACAACGCGATGAGCAGCACGAGCCCTGCCGACAGCCAGCCGAGCAGCAGCATGGTCACGGTTCCGAGCGCAAGATTGCGGGACAATACGGTCATACGATTCGCTTCCGTTCCGGATTACCTGCCGGCGCGAGGACAGGGGGTCGACGCTCGGCGAGTCGAGACTGCCGAACGATCGTGGCCGAACGGCGGACAGACGCCGCCTACCTCGACCATCGACGGGCGTACGTCCGAGCCATCCCCTATCGGGGTGAGTGGTCTTCCAGGCCACCTCGCTGTCAGGGGAGCCGCAGGCCGTCCTCGACGACGCGGCTGCGTCGGCCCTCGGCGGACGTGGAGCGACCACGAGCAGCAGGGCGACGTGCCGGGCGTGGCGACGCACGAGCGCCCGGCCACGCGCGGTGGGCGTGAGCTACGCGCGAAGGTCGCGGCCCGGTCGGCGACCGCGCGCCCGCGCGCGAACACGAAGCTGGCGGGCTCGCCGGGTGCCGACGACGGCGTGCAGGCGATCACCACCGCATCGATGCGGCCGGGTGCGGCGACGTGGGCGGCGAACGCGGCGACGCCGTTCCGCCTGACCGTGACCCGAGACACCGTCAGCTCGTCGCCCCGCGGCCGCGGCGCCCGGGGCAGCCTCCAGCTCCGGCGAGCCGAGCGACTTCGTGGGAACGGGCCCGAACTGGCGGACGCGGTCGTTTCCGGTGTCGGCCACCACGAACGGCGCCCCGCGGGTCGCCGTCACGCCCAGCGGCTGGTCGAAGCTGGTCCATGTCGGCCGGCAGGCCGTCGCCGTTGAAGCCGGACTGGGGTGTGCCGTTGCTCACCAGACCGCCCAGATCGAACACCTCCGGCGCATCGCCCTCGGCGTCGCCCGGAACGAACTCCCGGATCAGGTCGTTGCACGTGTCGGCGAACACCATGCCGCCGTCGACCGTCGGCGAGAGGCCCGTCGGCCAGCACACGTCGACCTCCGTCGCCGCCCGGAAGTCGGACGACGAGTCGCCGTCGTATCCGGGACGCCCGTACCGGCGACCACCGTCGACTCGCCGGTGGCCGGGTCGATCTGCACGATGTTGCTCGGAACCTGCGAGCCGGCGTAGAGGTTGTCCGCGGCGTCCCCGGACACGCTGAGGAACGTGTACTGGCCGACATCTCGAGGGTCGACGTGGAGATCCGCCCGTCCAGCGACACCGTCCGGATCCCGCCGGCGTCGTCGGCGATGAACACAGGTGCCGGTCGGGTCGACCCACACGCCCCACGGCATGGTCAGCGCTGCGGCGGTCGCCAGTCCGCCGTCCCCGCAGCCACCCGGCGGCGCGGCGCAGCGCGCGCCGCTCCCGGCCACCGTCGCGATCGTCCCGCTGACCGGGTCGTACCGCTGGACGCGGGCCGCCGTCGGTTCGGCGAGGTACAGCGCACCGTCGGGCCCCACCGCGAGCGCGGTGGGCACGCCCAGCAGCAAGGCGCACTGCGTCGTCCCGACCGGACACTGCGGGGTGGGCAGCGTGGCCACGATCCTCGCGGGCCCGTCGCCGATCAGCCGCACGGTGCCGTCGAAGGACGCGACGTAGTAGCCGCGAGCCGTAGGATCGCTGGCCCACAGCGGCGGAACCGCCGGCACGACCGCTGACGGGGCCTCGCGCGGGTCGGCCGTGCCATCGAAGATCGTCGACGTCGGGGTCGCGCAGGCGTCGAGGGCGACGGCGGAACAGGCCAGCGGGATCTCGAAGGCCTGCGACCTTTGGGCAGCGGGTACCGTCCGCAGCCGAACTCAGGGTCGCTCGGGTACTGGTCAGGCCGGCCGAGTCGGGACAGAAGGCGACGTCCTTCCAGTCGCCCTGCACCAGCGTCGTCCCCTGCGAGAACGTCACGACCGATGGGAAGAGGGTCTCGGTCGAGCCCAGCGCGAACGTCCACTGCCGCTTCGAGCCCGTCCTGCAGTCGGAGTCTGCCTGGTCGCCGCAGAAGAGCCACGCGCCGTCGAACGACGCGTTCCCGAGGATCGCTCCGTTGAGCGTCGCACCCGGCAGGTACGCGCCGACGAAGTTCGCTCCCGTCAAGGTCGCGCCGCTGAAGTTGCAGGAGACGCACTGCGCACCGTCGAAGCTGCGCGCCCGCCATGCGGGCCTTGGTGAAGTCGAAGGAGCCGTCGCCGTTCGGGTCCCCGGCGAGGACGGCGTTGCTGAAGTCGGCCTGGTCGAGCGAGCGCGCCTCGTGGAAGGCCTCGACGTCGCCGTAGATGTGGGCGCCGACGAACCTGGTGCCCATCGCCAGCACGAAGTCGAGAGACCGTCTTGTACGCGAGCGCACCGTCGAACTGCGCGCCGGAGATGTCGGCGCTCTCGAAGCTGGCGTTGCTGACGTCTGCCGAGGCGAAGTCCGCGTTCGTGAGGATGGTCTCCTTCGGGGGGACGTCGGTCGACTCCGTGAACTGCACACCGGAGAGCCGCGCGTCCGTGAACGACGCGCCGGCGGCCGACGCGCCCCGGAAGGTCGCGCCGCCGAGATCGGCCAGCTGGAAGCTCGTGCCCTGTAGCGAGGCGTCGTCGAAGATGGTGCCCTCGAAGTCCGCCGGGAACCCCTCGAAGCGCGCGCCGTCGAGGGTGATGCCCGAGAGGTCGGCGCCGGCAAGCACGCCGCTGTCGGGCCCCGTCACCACGAACCGCGCGTAGGCGAAGTCGATCGTCGCCCCGTCGGTCACGGCGAGCTGCTCGAGCACGGCAAACGGGACGCGGGTCGCCGGGAACAGCGGCGTCGTCTCGCAGCCGGGCACCAGCACGTCGGCCTTCACCGGGTCGAAGCCGGTTCCGAGCAGGCTCATGGACGTGAACGCGGTGCAGGAGCCGTTCAGCAGGCCGACCCTGACGTTCGCGAAGCTGGGCGGGCGGGCCGCGGTCAACCCGTCCAGCTGCGCACCCCGCAGATCCGCGCCGGAGAAGTCGGTTCCGCTCACGCTCGCCTCGCTCAGGTGCGCACCGCCGAGCTGGGCGCCGCTGAGGTCGAACCCGTCGAGGTCGCCGCCGAGCGAGGCCTCGTGGAGCGCCGCGCCGCTCAGGTCGCCCTGGTAGGCGAACGTGGAGTTTCGCGGCCGGGGCGTGAACGACAGGCCGTCGGGCAGCGTGCAGGCCGGGCAGCCACCGAGCTCGCCGAGCAGGGCCGCAGGCTTCACCGCCTCGGCCGCCGTCGTCTGCCAGTCCGGCCGTCCGGGGAAGAGGCCCGGGGCAGGATCGCCGGCCGAGACGCCGCGCGCCCCCCAGGCGGACTTGAGTCCGTGCGTGTCGTCCGTGAGCCGGAGCGCCGCACCGGGCGCGACCGAGATCGTGGTCGGATGGCTCATCACGTCGTCGGCTCCCATGGCGACGCCGTCGCACGCACCGCCGGAGGTCCAGGTGACCCCGGGTGGCAGCACCACGACGTTCGCTTCCGTGCCGCCCGCGTCGAGCGGCCGCGCGAGCACGGCGCCGCCGGGCGGCGGCCGCGGCGGGGCCTCGAGGCGAAGGCAGGCCGGCTCTGTCGGGGCGCTCACGGCGACGCTGTGCGGGCCGCACGGCGGCGAGGAAGGCCCGGAGCCGCAGCCCGGGCCGCCGCGCTTCTCGGCGGTGATCAGCTCCCGGTCGGCCTCGGAGCCGTCGAGGTTGGCGCGGCCGAGCGTGCCGCCCTCGCACACCGGCGGCGAGTACTTGTAGTCGCAGTGGTAGTAGCTCGTCCACCAGACGTGGTCGAGGTCGACCGCCAGCGCCTGCGGGCTGATGACGTTGGCCACGAGGTTTGGTTGGATCTGGCCGCCGTCGAGGTCGGCCCGGCCGATGGTCTTGCCCGTGCCGTCAGCCCAGTAGAGGTGCTCGCCGTCCACCGCGATGGCCGTCGGGCTGCCGGCGCCGGTGATGAACGAGGGGTCGACGCCGGTTCCGTCGAGGCTCGCCCGCCCGATCCGGAAGTTCCACGGGTCGGCCCAGTAGAGGTAACGGCTGTCGACCGCGAGCTGGTCCACCGTGGCGGGGATCGTCTGGGGCAGCAGGATGAAGCGCTGGAGCACTCCGGTGCCGTCGAGGTTCGCGCGTCCGATCCACGTGCCGTGGGCCCAGTAGATGTGCTCGTTGTCGACGGCGATCGTGCTCGCGCCCACTTCCAGACGGATGAAGGTCGGCTCGACGGTCTGCTTGTCGAGCGTCGCCCGGCCGATCCACCCGCCGTTGGTCCAGTACAGGTACTGGCCATCGACGGCCACGCCGAGCTGGGAGAGCTGCTTGGTCCCCGTGTTGAACCACGTGTTGTCGACGTTCTGGCCGTCGGGGTCGGCGCGGCCGATGAACCCCGTCGCGGGGTTGTCCCAGTAGACGTACGACTGCGCCGCGGCCACCGACGGGAGCAGCGCCAGCACCAGGCCCGCGATGGCTGTCGCCAGGCGGATCGTGCGACCGATCATCGGGGCCTCCTGAGCACGCGCCGGCGGGCTGCGCCGGCGCTCTTTTCGGGGTCGAAGCGGCTGACGGACGGCTCGGCGACGCCGAGCGCCGGGTCGACGTGCGCCTGGCCGCTGCCGGCGTCGGCGAGCGCGTCGAGGTTCGCGGCGAAGATGCTCCGCCAGTGGTCGACGGCGAGGTGCGGGACGTTGACGCCCGGGCTGTTGCTGTTGACCAGGGTCCCGGCCGGGCTGTAGACGTCGACGCGGTAGTCCGACGGCGTGGCGCCGTCGCTGGCGTAGTACAGGACGTACAGCTGGTCGGAGCCGTCGACCGCGAGATCGAGGTAGGTGGACGTCCCGGGCAGCGGGAGCGTGAAGACGCCCTGGCCCGGAAAGTACGGCGCCGGATTGCCGTTGAGGTCGAAGGCCGCGACCTGATGGGCGGCAGCCTCGAGGACCAGCACCACGCCGGCGTGCGTCACGGCGATGGCCACGGGGGAGCTGAGCAGGCCGACCTGCGTCCCGGACCCGGCGCTGTACGCGGCTGGCGGGGGGAGCAGCGTGGCTGCCGGCGTCAGCCTGCCCAGGCGGCCGGTGTCGGTGTTCACGGTGAACACCCGGCCCGTGGCGTGCAGCGCCGCGGCCGAGATCGGCAGCGGGAACGTGCCGTAGGACACCGCCGGGTCCCAGGTCGGCGCCGCGGTCACCGGGTCGAGCGTCACCCGCCGCACGTGGTAGGCGAGCGTCGCCTCGTCGGGCTCGAGCAGCACGTGGTTGCCGGCCGAGTCACGGTCGACGAAGGGATCGAGGAGCAGGAACGGCTGGCGGTCCCAGCCGTCGCCGGTCGCCGGCCCGAGCTGGATGGTCGAGCCGTTCTCGGCCGTCGGCACGCCGCGCAGGTGGAAGCGGTCGCCCTCCTCCCAGACCACGCCCGCGACGCCGGCGAGCGTCGAGATCGCGGCGCCGGCCACCTGCTGCAGGCCGGAGTCGGCGAGCGTGCCGCTGCTCGTGATCTGATCCGACCAGGTGTAGCCGCCGGTGGCGGCGCGGTAGCCGGTGGTGTCGGAGCGCGTGAACGTCGTCGTCGCCGTGATCGGCACGGCGATCTGCCTGAACGTGATGGCCACCGCCGCCGCCACGTCGTTCGGGTCGTTGTTCGTGAGCTGCGCCGACACGCCGGTGCCGACCTGGTAGCCGGTGGCGTCGGTCAACGTGAAGCTCCACTGGATGGCGCGCCCGCCGAACGGCGCGGTCACCTGCAGCTTCAGGTCGTCGGAACGGATGATGCCGCCCTCGTTGACGGTTCCGGTGATCGGGTTCAGCACCGCGGCCCCGTCGATGGCGGCCTGCAGCCGCCACGCCCGCGCCGTTGTCGGCCACGTCGAGCTGTCGTTCGGGTCGTGCGAGACCGTGACCGTCGCCTGGTACGTCAGGTTCACCTCGTTCTCGATCGCCCACGGCGCCACCAGCGCCTCCGCGGCGACCTCGGCGAGAGTCGCGACGTCACCGAGGAGCGAGAGCACCTCGAGGACCTCGCCGATGAACGGGATCGCCTCGACGACCTTCTCCGCCGCCTCCTCGCCGGCGATGGCCGCACCGACCTCGCCCCAGGCCGGGGCCTTGTCGGGCGAGAACAGGATCTTGGGGATCCCGGCGGCCAGGGGCAGGAGCAGGTTCCAGATGTTCGGGCTGTTGGCCTGGACGTTCGCGCTGCCGCTGGAGACGGCGACGGCGGTCGCCTCCGCCACCGGAAGGCCCAGCAGCAGGATGGCGTCGAGGATGGCCGCGCCCGCCTTCGCCAGCTCGGAGACGGGTGTCTGGATCTCCACGAAGGCGGTCGCCGCGTTGAGGTTGCCGGCGAGGGAGAACGCCGTGAGGCCGATGGTGATGACGCCGGTGACGAGCGCGGCCACCAGCACCTCGTTCGTCGGGGCGATCTTGTCGGGGTAGGCGTCGGCCGGGAAGTACCGGCGCCACTCGCCGGCCACGACGTCGGCGCCCAGGCCGCAGATGAGGAGCCGTGCGGTGTGCGAGCCCGGCGGGAAGTCGAGGGTCACCGACAGCTCGTTGGTGCCCCACAGCGGCACCCCGAGGATGGTGTTGATCTGCGGGAGCAGGCCGAGCGACTGGCTGTAGCTCGTGTCGGGCCACGTCGGGTTGGCGTTGGCCGACAGGTTCTCGTTGCCCGCGCCCAGGTACTGGACGTAGATCCAGGCCCAGCGAACCCAGTTGTTGTAGACCGTGAGCGGCACCTGGCCGTTGCTGTAGGTGCCGGTCGCCACGACCTGCGTGCCGAAGTTGACGCCGGGGTTGAGGACGTTGATGTCGAGCCCGCCGCCGACCTGTCCGGCGGCGGGGTACGGCGTCGCCCGGGGGACGAGCCCCTGCGACTGCACCCACGTCCTGGTGGCGGCGTCCGGGCTCTGGTCGAGCGGCTGGTCGATCACCGCGCCGAGATCGGAGGAGTTCCGCACCACCTGCACGCCCGCCTTGACGGCCGCCTCGAGCGCCGGCTGCAGGTTCGGGTCCGCGGTGTTGAAGCGGAACGTCTGGAACGTCATGGGCTGCCCGCCGACCTCGATCCGGGACGGCGTCTTGCCGTCCGCATCCAGCGCCGTCGGCGTCAGGCCGAAGGGATGCCTCGTGCTCTGCAGCACGTTGCCGAGCGCAACCACCGCCGGGGTCGACTGCAGGAGCGGCCCGGTGATGCCGGCCGCTGTCGTGTTCACGGTCGCCACGCTCGGGTGGAACCCCACGATGGCCGCCGCCGTCGAGAACGCGTCGGCGTACGAGGAGAGCTGCACGAGGTGCCGCGGCGAGCGGATGTCCGACGGATCCAACCCGAGGCCCGCCAGCCGCTCCGGCGACCCCCGAAGCGACTCCACGGATCCCAGGAGGCGGCGCGCCATCCGGGCCAGCCGGAGCGTGGCCCACGCCGGCACGTGCAGGTGCTGCGCCACGACCACGTCGCGGGCCGCCCGACGACCGCGGACCGTGAGCACCGTCGCCCTGTCCGCCGGGAGCTCCACCCCGGCCACGTGGTGCGTGAGCACCGACAGGTCCACGTGCGCCCAGATGCCGCCCTGCTGCCGCAGGCGCTCGCGCGATGCAGCGGTGTGGCGGACGAGCGCCCACCGTCGGCCGTCCGCCACCAACGTCAGGCGCCCGGCAGCGGCCTGCTGTCCGAGCGCGAGCTGCAGCTCGGTCACCTCGGGCTCCCGGCGTGCCTGCTGCGGCGCCTCCGCCAGGGCCGCGCCGGCCACGCGGGATCCGAGCCCGACGGCCACCGCCGAGGCCAGACCCGCCTGCAGGACCCAGCGCCGGCCCACCGGCGTGGCCCACAGCTCGTCGAGCAGGGACTCCTCCTCGCTCATGCGCGCCGGCGCAGTCCGAACGTCCGCCGCAGCGCGCCGCCCGTGCCCGTCGGGTTGAACGGGTCGAACCGGCTCACCGACGGCTCGGCGACGCCCAGCGCCGGGTCGATCCGCGGCTGGCCGCTGGCGCTGTCGGCCAGGGCGTCGAAGTTGCCGGTGAACAGGCTGCGCCAGTAGTCGACCGCGAAGCGCGGGACGTTGACGCCGGTGGTGGTCGTCACCGGCTGTCCCGAGGGTGTCAGCACGTCGACGCGGTAGTCGGACGGCGCGGCTCCGTCCCCGCTGTAGGAGAGGACGTACATCTGGCCGGCGCCGTCGACCGCCAGGTCGAGGTAGGTGAGGGTGTCGTCGAGCGGCAGGCGGTAGGGATCCGGGGCGTCCGCGAAGGGGCCCTGGATGAACGAGCGTCGGCTGCTGGCGGACGCCTCGAAGTAGGCGACCGGGTTGCCGTTCAGGTCGAACGCGGCGATCCGGAAGGCGGCGCCTTCGAGGATCAGCACCACGCCATCGTGGGTGATCGCGATGGCCACGGGCGAGCTCAGCAGGCCGACCTGGGTGCCCGGCCCGGCGCTGTGGGCGGCGATCGGCGGCAGCGCGGTGTCGAGCGGGCGCACCCGCGCCAGCCGCCCGTTGGCGGTGTTGACCGCCACGATCCAGCCGCTCGTGTGCAGCGCCGCCGCGGAGATCGCGAGCGGGAAGTAGCCGGACGACAGCGACGGATCCCAGGTGACCGCGCCGCTCGTGGAGTCCACGGCGACCCTGCGCACGTGGTAGCCATCGGTGGTCGCGTCGGGCTCGAGCAGTACGTGGTTGGCCGCCGAGGCCTCCTCGACGAAGGGGTCGAAGAGCAGGAACGGCCGGCGGCTCGAAGCCCTCGACCGTCCCCGTCCCGAGCTGGATCGTGTCGCCGTTCTCGGCGATCGGCACGCCGCGCACGTAGTAGCGGTCGCCCTGCTCGAAGACCACGCCCGCGACGCCGAGCTTCGTCGAGATCGTGGCTCCGGTCACCTGCTGGACGCCGCTGTGGGTGAGCGTGCCGGTGGACGGGACCTGACCGGACCAGGTGTACCCGCCGGCGGCGCCGCTGTAGGCGGTGGTGTCGGTGCGCTGGAACGTCGTGCCGGCCTTGATCGGCACGTCGAGCTGCGTGATCGCGAAGTCGACGGTCGACGTCGGGTTGGCCGGGTCGTTGTTCGGGAACGGCCCGGCGGAGCCGGTGCCGACCTGGGTGCCGCTCGCGTCCTCGAGCGTGAAGCTCCAGGTGATGAGCTTGCCGCCGAACGGCGCGTCCACGTGCAGCTCGAGCGGGTCCGAGCGGATGTGCTCGTTCTCGTTGATGGTGCCGGTGATCGGGGACAACACCGCCGCGCCGTCGATGGTCGCCTGCAGCTGCCACGAGACCGCGGTGCTCGGCCAGGTCGAGGCGCGCGTGTCGCGCGAGATCGTGAGCGTCGCCGGGTAGACCAGGTTGATCTGGTTCTCGATCACCCAGGGGGCGATGATCGTCTCGGTGCCGACCTCTGCCAGCGTCGCTTCGTCGCCGGCCACCTCGATCAGGGCGATGACCTCTCCGATGGTCGGGATCGCGTTCAGCACCTTCTCCAGGGCGAACACACCGAGAACCGTGAGGGCTATCGACCTCCAGAAACCGCTCGCCGCCGGGTTGAAGAGGACCTTGGGGATGACGCTCGCCAGCTGGAGGAGGATGCTCCAGATGTTGGTCGTGCTGCCGTGGTTGGCGCTGATGTCCTCGTAGGTCTCCGCGCCGGCGGCCACGCCCAGCGCGAGGGCCTCGATGGCCGGGAGCACCAGCTGCAGCGTGCTCTTCAGCTCGAGGTACGTGGTGGCCGACAAGCCGAAGTGGTTGCGCACGCCGTCCCAGGCGGCGCCGATGTCCCCGTCGGTCGCAAGCGCGAACGCGGTGAGCCCGATCGTGAAGATGCCGGTGATCAGCGCAGCGAACAGGACCTCGTCCTGCGGCGCGATCGCCTGGGAGCTGTAGTGGCCCGGCTTGAAGTACTGCTGCCAGTCGCCCTGGTTGAGATCCGAGCCCAGCCCGCAGAACAGCAGGCGGGCGGTGTGTGCTTCCTCCGGAAAGTCGAGCGTGACGTCGATCGTGTTGGTGTCCCAGATCGGGACCCCGAGGACGGTGAAGATCTGCGGTAGCAGGCCAAGCGATTGGGCGTTGGCCGTGTTGGGAAACGTCGCGTTGGCGTCGTACGAGAGGTTCGCGTCGTTCGCGCCCAGGTACTGCACGTAGACCGATGCCCAGCGGACCCAGTTGTTGTAGAGCTTGAGCGGCACCTGGCCGTTGCTGAGCCCACCCGTCACGACCGTCTTGGTCCCGTACAGGTCGCCGCAGTTCTTGACCTCGATCTGCAGCCCGGGGTCTCCCACCTGCGACGGCGCCACGTAGGCCGTCGCGCGGCGGGATGCCCTGCGACTGGACCCAGATCTTCGTCGAGGCGTCAGGGCGCTGGTCCAGCGGCTGGTCGATGACCGTCCCCAGCTCGGGCGAGTCGCGCACGACCTGCACGCCCGCCTTGACCGCCGCCTGCAGCGCGGGCCGCAGGTTCGGGTCCGCGGTGTTGAACCGGAACGTCTTGAACGTCGTCAGCTGGTCGCCGATCTGGATCTTCGACGGCGTCTTTCCGTCCGCGTCGAGGGCCGTCGGGTTCAGGCCGTACGGGTGCTTGCTCGCCGCGATGACGCTGCCGAGCGTCACCACCGCCGGCGTCGCCTGCAAGAGCGGCCCGGGGATGCCGGCCGCCGTGGCGTTCACGGTCGCCTTGCTCGGGTGGAGGCCCACGAGCGTCGCCGCCGTCGAGACCGCGTCGGAGTACGAGCCGAGCTGCACGATGTGCTTCGGAGACCGGATGTCCGACGGGTCGAGCCCCAGCCCCGCCAACCGCTCGAACGACTCCTGCAGCGACTCGAGCGACCCCGACCGGCGACGCGCCAGGCGCGCCAGCCGAAGCGTCTCCCATGCCGGCACGTAGAGGTGGTGCGCCACCGTCACGTCACGGCCCGCCCGACGACCCCGGACCGCCAGCACCATCGCCCGCCCCGTCGGCAGCTCCAACCCGTCGACGTGATGCGTCAGCACCGCCAGGTTCGCCCGCGCCCAGATGCCGCCCTGCTCCTGCAGCCGCTGCCGCGAGCCCGCCGTGTGGCGTGACAGCTCGAGCTCGGCGCCGTTGGCCACGAGCCGCAGCTGCGAGACCCGGTCAGGTGCCCGAGCGCGAACTGCAGGTCGAGCGTCTCCGTCGGAGGACGCGACCGCCGGGCCGGCGCGGCCTGCGCAGCCGTCGCGAGCTTGCCCGCGGCGGTCAGGCCGACCGCGGACGCCAGGCCCGCCTTGAGCAGCCAGCGCCGGCCCACCGGCGTGGCCAGGAGGTCGTCGATGAGGGACTCTTCGTTCTCGTCCAGGTAGTCGTCGTCGCGCATGGCCGCCGGTCCTTTCGCGCCCTTCGAGAGGTCATGGTTCGCGAGACGAGACCATTCCATGGGCCGAGCCGGACGGTCAAAGCGATGCGGCCGAATCACCAGAGTGATCTCGACACGCGCCGAGAATCACCCTGGGGTGATCGTGTAGCGGGTCTAGGCGGGCGCGTGATCGGTCGCAATACTCGACGTCCGCGTGCCCGGCCGCTCTGAGCAGGCCGCGCTCGCGGGCCCGGGCGACGCCCTCGTCACGCTTGGTCGACCCGAACGCCGGAGACCGGGATCGACCCGGTGACCTGCCGCTTACAAGGCGGACGGCTTCGGCTCAACCAAGCCGCTTTTCGGCCGTGCGGGACAGCCTGCGGGACAGAATGACGGTTCAGGCGCCTGTCGCGACGGTCGATAGGAGGCTCGTGGGCAAGGCGCTGAGGAACGATCGAGACCCGCCACGAGCGTGGCTGCAGTGGCCGGATACAGCCAGACGTTCGCCAACCGGACAGAGACGCAGAGCTGGCTGGCCGATATGAACCGCTCACGGTGGGTGCTGCGTGAGGTGGCGGCTGCGCCGCCTGCGCTGCCGACGCTGTCCGAATACGCGGCCGAGATGTTCGAGCGAATCGACGCCGGGCTCCTGCTGAACCGGAACCGGCAGCCGTACAAGCCGTCCGCGCGGCGCGGGCTCCAGGCGGCGTTCAGGAACCACATCGAGCCGGTGCTCGGTTCTCGTCAGCTGGATTCCATTCGTCGCCGCGACGTGCAGGCCGTGATGGATGGCCTCCGTGCGCGTGGCCTGGCGCCGTCGACCGTGTGGGACGCGCTCAAGCCGCTGCTCGTCGTCTACCGGACAGCCATCCGCGACGAGCTCGTGGCGAGCAGCCCGTGCGTCGGCGTCGAGCTCGATCGGGCGACGGGTCGGCGAGATCGGGTCGCGACGCCGGCCGAGGCGGCGGCGCTCATCGACGCGCTCCCGATCGACGAGCGCGCGCTGTGGGCGACCGCCTTCTACGCCGGGCTACGCCAGGGCGAGCTCGCCGCGCTGCGCTGGTCGGACGTCGAATTCGTCGCCGGGCTGATCACCGTCTCCGGCTCGTACGACTTCAAGAGCCACGTCTTCGTCGACGCGAAGAGCGTAGCCGGCCAGGACCGGCGCATCGCGATGACCGGATCCCTCGCACGACTCCTCCAGGAGCATCGACTTCGGACGGGCCGGAGGCACGGCCTCGTCTTTGGTCGTACCGCGTCCGACCCGTTCACGCCGACGTGGAAGAACAAGGTGGCGCGACGCGCCTGGCTCGCGGCCGGTGTCGAGCCGATCGGGATGCACGAGTGCCGCCACTCGTTCGCGAGTTTCCTCGTCGCGGCCGGCGCGAACGTCAAGGACGTCCAGACGGCGCTCGGGCACGCGCGAGCCCAGACGACGCTCGACGTCTACGCAAAGCTCCTCCCAGGACGTGAATCGCAACTCGGCCTGGTGTTGGAACACTTCCTGGACGAGGGTTTGGGCGACTGAGCCGCCCTCGTGAGGCTGGTGGCGACCATGGGAGCGCGGTGTCGGCATGCCACCTTGGCGACGCGCCTCCTGGACGACAACCGGTCCGGGCCGCCCTTCGGTGCTTCCGCTTCGCTCAACAAGCGCTATCGGATCCCGCGCGGAGGACGTATTGGACGGGTTGGACGGCGCGGCCGTTACCACGCGCGTTACCACTCGATGGGCATGCAAGAGCGCCGTCTCGCTGAGCGGATTTGGCTCAACCATGCGGTTCGGCTCGGTCGTAGAGGTCGCCGGATCGCGTCGTCGTGTTGTCATGGTGTTGTCACGGCTCCGAGGGCAGGCCACCGGCCCGAGCGATCTTGCCACGGACGCCGTGGGCGCGCCCGCCGGCGTTCGCTCGTGCGGCTGATCCTGTCGCTGCAAGAGTCGCGCGGCATGGTGCTGTTCTGCGACGCCGTGCTCGGCCCGCTCGAGCTGCGCGACCGCACACCAACGGCCACCTGTGCGAGTCGCTTCATCCGACAGCGGAACTCGACGCGCGACCGGTGGGTGGGGCAACGCGATGCGCGATTGCGGCCGCCTCGAGCCTGTTCGGCGCGTTGAGCTTGCGCAGGATGTGCGAGACATGGACACTGGCCGTCTTTACGCTGATCACGAGCGCGGCCGCGATCTCGCGGTTGGTGTAGCCGCGGGCGACGAGCGTCAGGACCTCGGCTTCGCGCGGCGTCAGGCTGAGGGCGTCGACGAAGCCGGGCTTTGCACGCGCGGCTGTGGCGTCGCGCGAGGCGAGATCGAGTCGGGCCCGTTGGGCGAGCAGCTCGAGCTCGCGCAGGAGGGGCTTTGCCCCGATGCGGGCGGCGACCGCGTGCGCTTCGCGAAGCGGCACGCTGACCGCGCTTCGGGACGCGCCCGACGCGACGAGCGCCTCGGCTTGCCGCCAGCGGCAGTAGGCGGCGAGCGGTGCGTGCTCTAGCTCGTCCCACGTGGCTGCCGCCTTCAACCACGTGTCCGCTCGCGCCTCGCCGCGCGAGCGCTGGTACTCGGCCTCGGTGAGGGCGAGCCAGCCGCCGCCGTTGGGTGTGATGGACGAGATCTCGGCGGCAGCGCGGTGGGCGGTGCGGAGAAGCGTCCGAGCACGGTCGAGTCGGTCGCGCTGGGCGTGCTCGTCTCGCCGCGCGTGCGCGAGCAGGGCCAGCTCCGCCTGTGCGCGCAGTCCCGTGGCGCACAATTGGACGCGGGATAGGGCGGCCTCGCGCTGGGCTGCGCAGGCGAGGCCCTTTTCGACGGCGGCGTCCGCGTCCGTCCAACGGTGCTCCCAGAGGGCGAGCTGTGCGAGCCAGGCGTCGTAGAGCCCGTGTCCGCGATCCTCGGGCACCGTGGCCTCTGCGGCTGCGAAGTGGGCTCGCGCGGCCTCTAGCTCGCCGCGCTCGGTCTCGACAAGGGCGCGGATGATCAAAAGCCAGCCGGCGTGGCTCGACGCGACGCCGCGGAGCCCGGCCACGCTGAGTCGTTCGGCCTCGTCCCAGTCTCCGATCGCGTGCAGCGCCTCGATCGCGTTCGCGATGATCAGCGGGCTGTCGATTCCGTACCTGCGCATCGCTTCGAGCCCCGCCCGTCCGAGGCGCGCCGACTCGCGTGGCCGGCCCAGCATCGTCAGCGTGTCGGTCAAGTTGATGTACACGCGCTCGAGGCCCCAGTGATCACCGATCTCCGTGGCGTGCACCAGGGCCCGGTGAAGCTCGGCGACTCCCTCGTCGGCCCGACCGCTGCGGGCGAGGCCGACGCCGCGCACGGTCTGCGCGCGAACCTCTGCCGCGTCGGCGCCAACTTCGCGGGCGAGCGCGAGGGCCTCCTCGGCCGCAGCCAGCGACTCGCGATTCCGCCGGGCCATCATCAATCCCCCTGCGAGCGACCCCAGCGCGTAGGCACGCTCGGACGAGGGCGGCGCGGCCGGTGCGATCTCCACCGCACGCTCGAGCTCGGCGAACGCGTGGTCGGCGCTGCCGGTGTCGTACAGGTACTCGGCGAGGTCGACGTGGAGGATCGCCGCTCGGCGCGGGTCACCCGTGCCGAGCACCTCGATCGCACGACCGGCGAGCTCCACGGCGCGCGCGGAGGCACCGACCTGACTGGCGATCCTGGCCGTCCGGGCGTACGCTTCGGCGCGGTCGAACGGCACGAGCTCCGCCGCGTCGGGGACCGCGTCCCAGAGCGCGAGCGCCCGGTCGAGATGTGCGAGCGCTTCTGCGAGGCCGAAGACGGCCTCCGCGCGTTTCGCCGCCTCGATCGACGCAACGAGCGCTTCCGCGCTGCGACCCGCCGCCGCCCAGTGCGGGGCGAGCTCGGCCGGGTCCGCCGCGCCGCTACGCGCAAGCTCGTCGGCGAGCGTTGCGTGTAGCTCCTCGCGCTCGCCGGGGAGGATCGTCGCGTAGATCGCCTCGGCGAGCAGCGAGTGGCGGAAGCGAAAGCTGCCGGTCGTCTGGTGCGCGACGAGGACGCGGTGCTCGACCGCCTCTCGGAGCGCGTCTCGCACCTCGCCCTCCGGGCGGCCGGCGAGGTCTCGCAGAAGCCCGTAGCTCACGTCGCGTCCCGCGGCGGCGCAAAGCCGTAAGAGACTCTGCGTTCGAGCGTCGAGCTGCGCAATGCGCTGCAGCAGCAGATCTTGCAGTCCCCGTGGGAGCTCGCGGTCGTGCTCGCCGACGGCAAGAAGCTGCTCCGCGAAGAAGGGATTCCCCTCGGAGCGGGCGACGATCTCCTTCGCGAGCGTCCGGGACGGAGCCGTGCCGGCTTGCGCCGCAATCAGCGCCGTGAGCTCGTCGGGCAGAAGCGGCCCGAGCTCGACGAGGAGCGCCGACCCCGAGCGGCGGACGCCGTCGGCCATTCGGCGCATCCGCGCGGCAGAGGAGGGCTCGCCGGCGCGGTAGGTGGGGAGCAGCAGGATCCGTTCGTCGGCCACGTTGTGGGCGAGGAAGACGACGAGATCCAGCGTGGATGTGTCGGCCCAATGGACGTCTTCGAGCACGAGCAGCACCGGCGCCCGACCCACGAGCAGCGCAAGCGTGCGCTCGAACACGCTCAGCTGCGTCGCCGCGTGTGCACCGTGCGCGCCGAGAGGGCCCAGCGCATCGACGAACGGCTGGTACGGCAGCTCCGTGCCGATGAGGTCGAGGGAGCGTCCGAGCAGCACGTCGAAGCCCGCCTCGCTCGCCCGTGCCGCGATTTCGGACGCGAGGCGCGTCTTGCCGATCCCCGGTTCGCCTGCGACGAGGACGGTCGCGCCGCTCCCGACCTCGGCTGCCGCCAGTGCGCGCTCGAGCTCCGCCAGTTCGCGAACGCGTCCGACGAACGGGGCTCTCGCGTGCTCGCTCATCGGACCGAGTATCGCGCAGGCCGATCGCCCACGGAAGGGCGCGTGCTAGGGCCAGGGCGACCCGAAGATACGTCACCTCGCGACCACAGATAAGGCTCGACGTCCGATGTGCACCGACTCCTCGAAGGCGACGATCGGCTCATCCAACGAGGAGGTGCACCATGACGAGACTCATCGCACTGGCTGGCATGCTCGCGCTCTTCGCCTTCGCGGCACCTGCCAGCGCGTCGCCTGCGCGACACGGCGGTGACTTCCCCGCCCGCATCGACTTGCCCGACGGGTTCGGCTTCCCCGAGGGCATCGAGCACGGGGGCGGCACGACGTTCTTCGTCGGCTCGCTGCTGACCGGGGCGATCTGGCGTGGCGATCTGCGAACCGGGTCCGGGTCGGTGCTCGCGCCCGGCGCGCCGGGGCGCGCATCCGCCGGCATCGCGTACGACGCCGGCCACGACCGGATCTGGGTCGCGGGCGGCGGGCCGCTGCTCGTCGGCAACGGCGACGTGCGCGTCTACGACGCGTCGAGCGGCACGTTGCTTGCGACGTATCAGCCGCCCGGCGTCGGGCTCATGAACGACATCGCGATCACTCGAGACGCGGTCTACGTCACCGACTCGGGGTTCGCGCAGCTGATCGTGATCCCCCTGCCCCGGGACGGCTCGCTTCCGCCCCCCTCCGCGCCGACCAAGCTGCAGCTCGGAGGCGACATGATCCAGGCGCCGGGCATCAACCTCAACGGGATCGTCGCCAGTGACGGGTTCCTGCTGGTCGCCAACTCCACGACGGGCAAGCTCTTCCGGATCGACCCGGCCACGGGCCACGCCCGCAAGCTCGACCTCGGCGGAGCCGACCTCAGCTACCCGGACGGGCTCGAGCTGCACGGAAACACGCTCTACGTGGTCCGGCCCTTCGACGACCGGGTGACGGTCGTCACGCTCAAAGCGGGCCTCACCCGAGGCGTCGTGCACGGCGACCTGACCGCGCCGAGCCTCGACATTCCTTCGACCGCGACGGTGACCTCGGGCAGGCTGTGGGCGGTGAGCCTGCGGTACACGACCCCGCCCACCCCGACGACGCGCTATTGGATCACTCAGCTGCCGCTCAAGCCCAACCTGCGAGGAGGTGCGAGGTGACAGCACTCGCGGACCAGAAGGCCACTGGGCGGATGAGGACGCACGTCGTGCGAGGTGGCGGTGGCCTCCGCCTGCACGTGCGCGAATGTGGCCCAGCAGACGGGCCGCCGATCGTATTCCTCCACGGGCTGTCGCAGAGTCACCTCTGTTGGGACAAGCAGATTGAGAGCCGGCTGCGCGATGAGTTCCGGCTAATCGCCTTCGACCTGCGCGGGCACGGCATGTCCGAGGCACCGCTCGACCCCGAGCACTACACCGACTCCCGCCTATGGGCCGACGACCTCGCGGCGATCATCACCGCGCTGCGGCTCGAGCGGCCGGTGCTGGTCGGCTGGTCCTACGGGTCCTTCGTCGTCTGCGACTACGTTCACGCGTACGGCCAGGAGCGAGTCGGCGCGATCGACTTCGTCGGGGGCGCCATCAAGCTGTGCGAGGCCGCGTTCGGCAACCTGATCGGGCCCGGGTTCATCGACCACTTCGCCGACGTGACCGCCGACGACCTGCCGACCAACATCCGCGGCATGCGCGGCCTGGTCAGGGCGTTCGCTGCGACGCCGCTCGCGGCCGACGACCTCGAGACGTTGCTCGCCGCGAGCATGACGGTGCCCGCTCGGATCCGCGCCAACCTGGCGGCTCGGCAGATCGACGACGACGACGTGCTGCGCGGCCTGCGCGTGCCGCTGCTGGTGACGCACGGCCGCGAGGACTCGGTCGTGCTGCCGGCGATGGCCGAGCACGTGCTGGCCACCTGTCCCACGGCCGAGGCCTCCTGGTACGAGGGCGTTGGCCACGCGCCGCAGCTCGAGGCGCCCGAGCGCTTCAACCAAGAGCTGGCTGCGTTGACCCGGCGCGTCCACGCCTGATCGACACCGAGCAGAGGAGCACAGAATGCGGCGTTCATCACCTGGGCGTCGTGACCAGAAGAGCGATCGCAGCGATCGCCGCCGCTGCCTCCGGTCGCGCAAGCAGCGTCACCGAGTTCACCGGCGGCGTCGCGCCCGGTCTCTCCGCCTACGCCGAGCCCACTGATCACCATGCCCCCGAACCGCACGTCTGGTTCACGGACGTGTCAACCCCGGCCGCGTCGGCTTGATGAACGGCGACGACACGGTCCGCGAGTTCACCGGCGGCGTCATGGCGGGCTTTCAGCGCCAACACCAGATCGAGCGGGATCGTCGCCGGCGCCGACGGCACACGTCTGCTTCACCGAGCTCGTCTCCCCGCCGCCTCGGACGGATCAACTGCCACCTGCGTCCCGCGTGGGGACGGATTCGCTGCTGAGACCTCCAGGCGGCCCGCAGCACGACGCACGAGCAGATGCCCCATGTGGGTAGGCGTTCAAGCGCGCCGGCCGGACTGGCCGGCGCGCCACGCCGCTGCGAGCTTCGACCAGGCGCTCCGGCCAGGCGTCGCACCGACAACTCCCGAATTTTCCG
The DNA here is from genome assembly GCA_963794695.1 of uncultured Actinomycetes bacterium. GTDB lineage: Bacteria > Actinomycetota > Thermoleophilia > Gaiellales > JALYLC01 > CAWCFJ01. Next base: position 19,681 of record CAWCFJ010000011.1, read on the forward strand.
GCCGCCTTGTAAAACGACTGAGGCCGACGGGTCCGCGCGGCTCCTGGGCCCGCCACTTCCCCAGCGGGCTCCCCTCACTCACCGTTCTTCCTGCTCATCGCTTTCCCAAGGGCCGTCGAAGCTCGACCGGCGGCGGGGGCCAAGGACGAAACGGTGTGCGCGCGCGTAATTCCAATCCTCAGCCGATGGCGTGGCTATCAAGGCTCATTCGTGCCTTGGACACGCCGTACGAGTAGACCAGCGTGTCTGCGGCCGATTACCCTTCCCAGCAGATCTCCGACGCGCTGCGAGCCACCGGCAAGGCCCGCCTGCCCGTGGCCTCGAGCCAGGATGAGCGGGCCAGCGGCGCGTGGTGTGCGCCGCGGCCGCCGGTGCCGCGCGCTGTCCGTGGGCGCTGTCGGCCGAGGCCGAGCAGGCCATCTTTGACGCCCGGGCCAAGACCAACTGGGGGCCGATGCGCTGACGGCGCTCACCGGTCGGCACCGCTCGACCTGCTGGAAGGTCTTGCGCCGTCACGGCGTCTCGCGCCGGCGCCGCGGCCAGCCGCGCCAGACCACCCGCCGCTATGAGTGGGCCGAGGCCGGCGCGCTGCTGCACATCGACGCCTTCAGCTGCCCAAGTTCGAGCGGCGCCGGGCACTGGGCTACCGGCCAGCGCGCCGAACGCACACGACCCGCGCCGCGCGGAAAGACCATGGTCATCGGCGTGATCGACGACCACACCCGGCTGGCCTACTGCGAGCTGCACGCCGCCGAGAACGCCGAGAACGTCTCGGCCACGCTGCGCCGCGCCGCCGCCTGGATGCGCCAGCAGGGCTGCGGCCCGGTCGAGGCGGTCATGAGCGACAACGCCAAGTGCTACTCGCGCAGCCACGCCTTCCGCGACGTGCTCTCCGACCTGGGCGCCAAGCCACATCCTGATCCCGCCCTACACGCCGCGCTGGAACGGCAAGATCGAACGCTTCTTCGGCACCCTCGACCACCGAATGGGCGCACGGCCGCATCTGGCCCAACTCGCACCAACGCGACCGCGCGCTGTCATCCTTCATCCGCTTCTACAACCGACAGGCGCCCGCACTCCGCCGCCGGCGGCCGACCACCCATCACCCGCGTCCAGCAGGACCGTAGGCAGGACACGACGAGACGGCCCCGGGCTTCCTGGACGTCAACACGTTCGCCGACGATGTCCTCATCCGCGGCACGGGTGTCGACCTCGGCGGCCCGGGCTACTCGGCCGGCAGCCCGACGTCGAGCGCGTTCGTGTCGTGGCCCCTCGACAACGGCCTCGTCACGCCGCACTACGACGGCTTCATCCACGTCGAGGGCTTCTCCAACTGCGCGCGTACCCAGATGCGCGTCATCGGCCCCGCCCCGCTCAGCCTGGTGCTCGAGACCGTCAACGGGCCGAAGCACTGCCCCGCGGACCTCGACCACGAGTCGTTCCACGACATCCTGGACGCCACGCCGACCGGCTCGGTCAACCGGGTCGAGATCGTCCTGCAGACGAAGAACGGCGGAAGCTGGCTGGACGTCGACGACCAGAGCGTCTCGATCGCCAACTGACCCGACCCCTCGCGGCCGCCGTCCCTGGTGGGCGGCGGTCGCGGCGCGGCTGTCACGGAGGCGGACAGGGGATTTCGGCGCGCACGGTCGTGCCGCTGCCCGGCGGGCTGGTGAGCTCGAGTCGCCCGTGCAGCGCCTCGACACGGTCGGCCAGGCCGCGCAGGCCGCCTCCCTCGCGCGCGTTCGCGCCGCCGCAACCGTCGTCGTCGAGCTCGATCGTGACGACGCCATCGTCCCGGGTCATGCGGATCGCCAGCGTGCTGGCGTTCGCGTGCTTGGCGGCATTGGCGAGCGTCTCGGACGCGACGTAGTACAGCGCCGCCTCGATCGGTGGCGGCAGGCGCTCCTGGGGGACGCCCTGCACGCTCACGACGAACGGCGCGCGTAGCGCGAGCACCTCGAGCGCGGGTCGCAGGCCGCGCTCGGTCAGCACGGCGGGATGCAGCCCGCGCGCGAGCTCGCGGAGGTCGTCGAGCGCGAGCTTCAGCTCCTCGGCAGCGTCCCCGACGAGCGCTGCGGCCTGCGGGTCGTCGCCGAGCTGGGCCTGCGCGATCCGGAGCTCGAGCGCCACTGCGACCAGCCGCTGCTGGGCGCCGTCGTGCAGGTTGCGCTCCAGCCGCCGGCGCTCGGCGTCCTGCGCCTCCACGATGCGCAGGCGGGAGGCGGCGAGCTTCTCGTGGGCGTCGGCGTTGTCGACCGCCTGACCCACGAGCTCGGCGAAGTCGCACAGCCGCGGCTCCGCATCCGGCGGCAGCGGATGCTCGGGCGTCGTGTTGACGACCAGCGCGCCCCACAGCTGGCCGGCGAGCGTGATCGGTGCCGCGACGCCGGCGGAGTAGCCGAGCTGCCGTACGGTCTCGGCGAGCGGACCGCTGGCATCGTCGATAGTCGTCGACCCGCTGGGCCTCCCCGGTCTCGAATACGCGGACGGCGGCCGAGCCGCCCTCGAGCGGAAGGCGGTCTCCGACGCCCAGGCGGGGCACCCGCCGCGTGCTCCAGACGCCGAGGATCTCCCCGACGGGCCGCAGATCGCCCGTGAAGCGGACGATCGTCGCCGCCGGCGCGCCGAGCAGGCGCGCGGCCTCGTGCGTGACCTCCTCGAACACCTCGTCGGGGCGGGCCTCGGCCGCCACGAGCGTGGCGATGCGCCGCAGCGCGCCCTGCTGCTCGGCCAGCGAGCGCTGCGCGCCCTCGCTCTGCACGAGCTGCCACAGCGCGCGGGTGCGTTCGGACGTCAGCGCGGCGAGCACCAGCGAGGTGACGGCGGCGATGGCCAGGAAGAGCTGGCTCGAGAGCAGGCTCGCGGTGATCGACGAGCGCACGAAGGGACCGGAGTTGTGCGCCGTGTTCCAGACGGTGAGGACCGCGACGAGGAGCGTCGCGGTGGTGGCGCCGAGCGGCCCGAAGCGCAGCGCCGCCCAGATCAGCACCGGGAACACGACGTACGGCACCTCGCTCTGGTCGACCAGCTCGGCGAGCAGGACGAGCGCCACGACCACCGCGGCCGCCTCGGCGGCCTGAAGCGCGCTGATCCGCGCCGGGCGTGTCAGCACCCAGGTCAGGATCACGGGCGTCACGACGATGACGCCGGTCAGGTCCGAGAGAAACCACGTGCGCAGCACCTCGCCCACCTCGTCGGTGGAGATCACGTCGCCGAGTCGCAGCGAGAGCACGCCCGCGACGGCGCTGATCGCCGTTCCGACGGCGCCCGCGGTGATCAGCACGGCGACGTCCCCGACACGCTCGAACGTGAGGGAGTGGCGCGCCAGCCGGCGGACGACGAGCGCCGCGACGAGCACCTCGACGGTGTTGCCGGCCGCCTGGCCGAGGACCGTTGCGAGCGGCGTCGAGTAGTCGCCGGCGAACAGGTCGCCGATCAGGATGCCGGGCCACAGGCGCGGGCCGAACAGGAGCAGGATCGCCAGGCCGACGCCCACCGGCGGCCAGAGCGCGGTCACCGCGCCGTTCAGGTAGGCAAGCTCGAGACCGATCCGGGCGGCGGTGTAGTAGGCGAGCGCGGTGAGGGCGATCCCCAGCCCGAACACGCCCAGCCGGCGCGCGCTCGCGCGCCGGCTCTGCGGGCCGACCCCGTACGAGCGCCGCCAGATCGTCGACGATGCTGGCCTGGCCGTCGCCCGACGGGTTGGTGGTGATGGCTGTCGCGGCCCACGTCCTTTCGGTGGAGCGCCGAGTAAACCGCGTACCGCGCCGCGCATCAAGCGGAGCGCTGCTCGTCGCTCATCCGGGCCAGACAGCCGTCGACGGCGGCGCGCACGGTCGGATAGGAGCGCTCCGGGTCGATCTGCTCCACCAGGCCGAACGCCTCGAAGCCGTCATACAGGCGGCTTCGTAGCCGCGCCACGCAGAGCTGGACGCCGCCCCGCTCGAGCTCGGTGACGAGCTGCTCGAGGGCCTGCAGCCCGGTGGAGTCGGTGTGCGTGACGGCCTCGGCGTCGAAGACCAGCCAGCGGACCGCATCGGCCGCGCCGCGCACCGCCTCGTGCACGCGTCCCTTGACGTAGCTCGCGTTGGCGAAGAACAGCCGGTCGTCCAGGCGGTAGATCACGACGCCGGGCGTGGTCACGGCCGAGCGGTGCAACGAGACGTCGCCGGAGCGCCCCAGCCGCGGAACCCAGCCGAGCACCGCGTCTCCGGGGTGCGCGCTGCGCCGGACCACGTCCACGATCGAGAGGGCCACCGCGGTGACGAGCGCGTGGAGCACGCCGACGATCACCACCGCGGCGCAGGTCACCACGGCGATGGCGAGCTCCACGCGGTCGATCTGGCGCAGTGAGCGCCACGCGTCGACGTCCAGCAGACCGATGGCAACCGACACGAGCACGGCGCCCAGTACCGGTGTTGGCAGGTACTGGAGCGCGCCGGTCACGAACAGCAGCACGAGCGCGATGACGACCGATGCGGCCGCGCCGGAGACCTGTGTTCGCGCTCCGAGCAAGGAGGCGAGCTCGCGGTGGCCGCCGCGGTGTTGGCGAAGCTGGCGGCGCAGACGCGCCGGCCGAGCGGGTCGATGCCGCAGACCGCAAGGCCGCTCTTGTGCGAGTCGATCTCGAAGATCACGCCGCTCCCCTCCTGCTCGACGACGACGAGCAGGCCGGGCGGCACGCAGGCACTCGAGTAGGTGCAAGGCGTCTAGCAAGCGATACGGCCCGACCACCAGCCGCCGGCAGGACACCCACTGATCGCAAGTCACGCCCACCCATTCGGGCAGGCGGACACCACTGTGGCGAGTCACTGCCGGCGGAGCCGATCTTGAGCCCGGACCCCCACTCGCGGGCGAGTGCCACTGTGTCAAAGGGATCCGGACAGCCTGGCAGGACTCGACGGAGGGGCGGGTCGTGGTGCGGCGAGGATGCAGGTCGCGCCGGAGGCGCGCGCAACGGTCGGTCGCGGGTCGCGGCGGCTGCGTCTTGACGTAGCTGGGTCGCCGCGATCGACGAGGCTGGGCGCTCGTCGGAGTGCGGCGTCGGCGATGGACGCGCGACTGGTCGAGGCCGACGTGTGCGCCGGGTCGCGCGGATTGGAGCACGTTCAGGCTGCCGCGACTACCTCCCGCTCGTTCACCCACGCCCACGCGCGGGCGGCCGGCCTTGACTGGTCAGCTCATAGAGCGCGTCGACGACACCTCGATCGAGGATCGGCGGTTCGTCACCTTCGCAGCACGGCGGATGCCGGCGCTCGCCGTACCCGCCCTTCGGCAGCTCGACCGCGAGCAGCTCCTCGAGCTCGCGGTAGACGTCGGCCGAGGCCTGTGCTCGCCGAGCCAGACCAGCGCGACGACGTCGGCGGCCGGGAAGGCCACGACCAGGCGGTACGAGGCGTACAGGCGACGGACGCACAGACGATCGAGCGGCGGCTCGCCGCGCAGTCGGTAGTGCGCCGCTCGGCAGCCGGTCGCCGCGAGATCGTCCAGCGCCGCCTCGTACGATCGTCGAGCGTGCCCGCGCAGCTCGCGACTCCGCCGCACCACGAGCGGCACGGCGACGACCTCGAAGCTCACGGCTTTCGCGGACGCACGACCTGCCAGTCCTCGTCGTCCAGGGCGGCGAGGCCCGCGTCGAGCTCGGCGCCGTGCTTGGCGACGAACTCGTCGTCCTCGAGCCGCTGCGCGAGCGCGTCCACGACGGCACGAGAGCTTCCCGACGCCCGCAGCAAGGACAGCTGCCGTCGGGCGGCGTGGACGCTCGCCAGCGTCAGTTTGAGCGGCCTCTCGCTGGCCATCTCGACGACCCCGCGACCAGCCCACGCCCGCACCGTCGGCGTCGACACCCCGAGCAGCCGCGCCGCCTCGGCCACCGGCACCGGCGGCGCCTCGCGCAGCTGGGCGTCCCGCGCCCGCGCTGCGGTGTCGCGCGCCGCGTCCGCATCCTCCCGGTCGAGGCTCTCGGTGATCTCGTCGAGCACCTCGACGGCCGCCAGCGCCTCTGCGATCCGCTCTGCAGTCGTCACTCGCCGAGCATACCGGACACTTACCGCTTTCAGGCAGAAAGACGAAAGTCGCCAACCTGCCACCCGAGCAGCCGCCTTGGCCCCTGCGGGACAATCTGTGGGACAACTTGGTGTCCCACAGGCGGTTTCCTGCCCCCTCAGGCGGAACTCGCCACCGTCCGGACACCTGGCTAGAATCGGCTCAGATACAGGGGAAAACCGCTTGGTTGACCCGAAGCCGGAGACCGGGATCGAACCGGTGACCTGCCGCTTACAAGGCGGCTGCTCTGCCAGCTGAGCTACTCCGGCGGCTCGCGCCCATTCTAGGAGCCGCCTCACGCGCGCACACGCGCGCCAGTTCCGGGCTCAAGGAAACGTCCCTTCTGGACGATGGAACCCCATGCCCGGTTCCCAAGAGCCGCTGCAACCGCGGGAGATCGCGAGCGTGGAGCAGGTGTTCGAGACGGCTCCCGTCGCGATCTACGAGGTCGACGCGAACGGCGTCGTGCTGCGCTGGAACCCGGCTGCCGAGGCGGTCTTCGGCTGGACGGCCGCCGAGGTCATCGGGCGCCGCCTCCCGCACATCCCGACCGACCGGCACGCCGAGATGGACGCGGCTCGGGCCCGCATCCTGTCCGGCGAGCCCGTCATCGCCCAGCGCGTCGCGCTGCTGCGGGCGAGCGGCGAGCCGGTCGAGCTCAGCATCTCCACCGCCCCCGTCCGGGACTCGAGCGGCGCCGTCGCCAGCGTCATGGTGATCGCCGGCGACGTCACCGAGCAGGCCCGCATCGACGACGGCCTCGCCGCGATCTTCGAGGCCGCACCGCTCGCGATCTGGGAGCTCTCGGCCAGCCGACGGCAACGTCCTGCGCTGGAACCCCGCCGCCGCCGCGCTCTTCGGCGTCCCTGCCGCCGACGCGGTCGGCCGGGTCGTCGCGGGCACCAAGCTCGACCCGCCGACTTCACGCGGGTCGCCGCCGGCGAGGCCTTCTCCGGCATCCAGGCCACCCGCCGCCGGCACGACGGCTCGCTCGTCGAGCTGGCCCTCTCCGCCGCGCCCGTCCGGGGCGTCGGACGGCGCCGTCGACCGCATCCTGTGCGTCGCCCAGGACGTCTCCGCCCAGACCCGCGCCGAGACCGAGCTGCGCGCCTCCGAGGCCCAGTACCGGGCCGTCGTCCACGGCATCTCCGACGCGCTCTGCGTCCTCGAGCCCGACGCCGACGGGGAGCTGCGCTACGCCTTCCTGAACCCCGCCTACACCGAGCTGACCGGCCTCCACAGCGACGCCGTGCTCGGCCGCCGCTCCGCCGACGTCCTGCCGCCCGCCGTCGCCCGCGAGAGCGACGAGCACGTCGCCGCCGCCATCGCCGCCGGCAAGCTCGTCGAGTTCGAGCACGTCGCCGAGTCTCGCGGCCGCCCGCTCCACGTCATCAAGCGGATCACCCCGGTCGCTCGACGAGGCCGGCACGGCCGCTCCGGCTGATCGTGGCCATGCGCGACGTCAGCGAGAGCGTCCGCGCCGCGAGCCGCCTGCGCTTCCAGGCCCACCTCCTCGACGAGATCCCGATCGCCGTCCTGGCCTGCGACCGCCACCTCGAGACCACCCACTGGAACGCCTTCGCCGAGCGGCTCACCGGCCGCAGCGCCGCCGAGGTCCTCGGCCGGCCGCTGTCCGAGGTCGTCCGGGCCACCGAGCGCACCCGCGAGAGCGCGGCAGCCGTCGTCGAAGCCGCGCGCGCCGGCGAGCGCTGGCTCGGCGAGGTCGAGACCGTCGTCGCGCGACGGGACGGTCGTGCCGCTCGAGGTGCGCGTCCTCCCGCTGCTCGACGCCGACGGCCAGTTCGACGGCGCCCTGCTCGTCGGCAGCGACCTGCGCGAGCGCCGCGCCGCCGAGGACGCCCTGCGCGAGTCCCGCGAGCGCATCGAGCTGATCCTCGACAGCATCACCGACGCCTTCTTCGCCCTCGACTCGGAGTGGCGCTTCAGCTACGTCAACGCCGAGGCCGAGCACCTCTTCCGCCTGTCCGCCGGCGAGCTGCTCGGCCGGGCCTTCGGCGACGCCTTCCCCGAGGCCGTCGGCTCGATGTTCGAGAGCGAGTACGCCCGCGCCGTGCGCGACCAGGTGCCGGTCTTCTTCGAGGAGTTCTACGCGCCGCTCGACGCCTGGTTCGACGTCCACGCCTATCCGTCCGCGGACGGGCTGTCGGTGTACTTCCGGGACGTGACCGAGAAGAAGCGGGCCCAGGAGCAGATCGCGTTCCTGGCCTACAACGACGACCTCACCGGGCTGCCGAACCGCCTGCGCTTCACCGAGGAGCTCGAGCTCGCCATCTCCCGGGCCGAGGGCACCGGCGACCCGGTGGCCGTCCTGTACGTCGACCTCGACGACTTCAAGCTGGTCAACGACAGCCTGGGGCACGCCGTCGGCGACGAGTTCCTGCAGCGCGTCGCGGCCCGCCTGCGCCGGGCCACGATGGACGCCGACCTCATCGCCCGGCAGGGCGGCGACGAGTTCCTCCTGCTGATCGGGGACCTCGCCCAGGCCGGCGGCGCCGACGCGGTCGAGCAGGCCGAGCGGCTCGGCGCCCGCGTCCAGGACGCCCTCAAGGAGCCGTTCGTGCTCGACGGCGTCGAGCTCTTCGCGAGCGCCTCGGTGGGCGCCAGCATCTACCCGCTCGACGCGAAGGACGCCGACAGCCTGCTCAAGCACGCCGACACCGCGATGTACCAGGCCAAGAAGGATGGACGCGGACGATCGCGCGTGTACCGCCAGACGGGCGCCGACCCGCTCGCCCAGCTGTCGCTCGCGAACCGGCTCCGCCGCGCCGTCGACCGCGAGGAGTTCCAGCTCCACTGGCAGCCGATCGTCAACCTCATCGACGGCGGCGTCACGGGCGCCGAGGCGCTCATCCGCTGGTTCGACCCGGAGCGCGGCATGATCATGCCGGGCGCGTTCATCTCGCTCGCCGAGGACACCGGGCTGATCGAGCGGATCGGCGACTGGGTGGTGCACGAGTTCTGCCGTCAGTCGTCCGAATGGGCGCGTCAGGGCCTCGACCTGCAGACCGAGTTCAACCTGTCACTGCGCCAGCTGTGGCAGCCGAACATCGTCCGCCGCCTGGTGGGCGCGGTCGACGCCGCCGGCCTCGATCCGTCGCGGGTCGTCGTCGAGGTCACCGAGTCCGCCGCGATGACCGACCCCGAGCGGGCGCTGCGCATCTTCAACGACCTGCACGCACACGGGCTGAAGCTCGCCATCGACGACTTCGGCACGGGCTACTCGTCGCTCAGCCGGCTCACCCAGCTGCCCGTCCAGTTCGTCAAGATCGACCGCTCGTTCGTCCGCGACGTGCCGGATGACGAGAGCGCGGCGACGATGGTCCGGCTGCTCATGCAGCTCGCCGAAGGCCTCGAGCTGACGCCGATCGCCGAGGGCATCGAGACCGCCGAGCAGTGGCAGTTCCTGGTACAGCAGGGCTGCGCCCAGGGCCAGGGCTTCCTGTTCGGTCGGCCCGTCCCGGCGAGCGAGTTCGTGCAGCTCACCGCCGACACCCGCCGCGTCGCCTAGTCAACACCTCCGCGAGCAGGCGATTTGCCAGCGCGCGCGACAGTTGCGACGGTATCGGGATCTCCCGCAACTCGATCGACATCGCCGGCTGGCCGGAGCCGGTGCAAGCGACGACGGACGCCGGGCTGCACGTGGCAGTCCTGGAGCGCCCTGGACCGGTCGTCGCGCTGCGCCTGACGGTGGGCACCGGCGCCCGCCACGGCGCCCCCGGCGCGGCCCACATGCTCGAGCACCTGCTGTTCCGCAGCAGCGAGGGCGCCGCGGCCCGGCGCGAGATCGAGCAGCTCGGCGGGGAGATCGGCGCGACCACCACCCGCGAGCAGGTGTCGATCGACGTCATCGTCGTCCCGGACGACCTGCGCGCCGGCCTGGCCTGCCTGGCGCGGCTCGCCGCCGTCCAGCCGACCGCCACCGACCTCGAGCGCGAGCGCGACGTCGTCGGACGCGAGCTGGCCCACGAGGCCGAGGAGCGGCGCCGGATCTGGCAGCTGCAGGCCGAGGCCCTGTTCGGCCGGGCGCACGCCCTGTCGCGGCCCATCCTCGGCACCGAGGAGACGCTCGCCGAGCTGGGCGTGGAGGCGCTCGACGCCGTCCGCGAGCGCTGGCGCGCGCCGAACGCCGCCCTCGTGGCCGTCGGTCCGGCCGGGCTCGACGCGGTCGTCGCCGGCGCCCAGACGGTGCTCGGCGACCGGCCCGGCGCGGTCGAGCCCGAGGCCGACGAGCCGATCGACCCGGACCAGCGGCGGCACGAGCAGCGCCGCTCGCAGCTCGTCCACCTGGCCGTCGGCTGGCGCTTCTCGGGCATCGACGACCCGCGCCTGCCCGCGCTGCGCCTGGCCGAGGTGGTGCTGGCGCACGGCTCCGGCTCCCGCCTGTACGAGCGGCTGCGCACCCAGCGCCGGCTCGCGTACCGTGTGTCGACCGTGCTCGTCCCCTACCGCGAGGCTGGCCACCTCTCCGCCGTCACCGCCTGCGACCCGCACCACGCGGGCGCCGCCGAGCTGGCCATCGTCGGCGAGGTCGAGCGGCTCGCCATGCGCGGCCCGTCCTGGGCCGAGCTCGCAGCCGCCAAGCGCCAGCTGCGCGGGTCGCTGGCCCGGGCCTTCGAGTCGTCGCGCCGGCTCGCCGGGTTCGCCGCCACGCAGCTCCTCTTCGGGCGCCTCGAGCCGATGGACGACTTCCTGCAGCGGATCGCGACCTGCGAGGAGCGGGACGTCGCCGCGGCCGCCGCCGCCCTGGTGCGCGCGCCCGGCGGCCACGCGATCGCCTCGGTCGGACGGCGGGCAGCGTGAGGTTCCAGCGCTTCGAGTCCTCGCTCTGGGAGACCACGTCGCTGATGCTGGTCAACGGCAGCAGCGCCGTGCTGGTCGATCCCTGCATCAGCAGCGCCGAGGTCGGCCGGATCGCCGCCGCCGTGCAGGAGGCCGGCGCGGAGGTGACACACCTCCTCATCACCCACGCCGACTGGGACCACATCTCGGGCATCGCGGACTTCCCGAACGCCCGCGTCCTTATGTCCGCGTCCGAAGCGGCGCGCATCGACGACGGCTCGGCCACCGAGCGCCTGGCTGCCACTACGCCGAGCAGGCCGGACATGCCGTTCACCGGCCCGCCTCGCTGCGACGCCGTGCTGGTGCCCGGGCCAGGTGGTGGACGTCGGCGGGTTCCGGGTCGAGCCGATCCTGTGCCCCGGGCACACGCCGGGCGGGCTCGCGTTCCGCTTCCCCCAGCTCGACCTGCTCGCCGTGGGCGACCACCTCTCGCCGAACGAGTTCCCGTTCGCCAGCTACTCGCCGGCGGCCTACCGGACGACGCTCGCGATGTTCGTCGACCTCCTGCAGCGCGACCCGCCGGAGTTCGTCGCCCCCGGGCACGGGCCGCTGCAGAACGCCGACAACTCGCTGCGGATCGCCGAGGCCGACCTCGACTACCTGCACGCCATGCACCGGGTCACCGCGCGGGTCGTGGCGGACGGCGGGACGCGGACGGAGGCCATCGAGCTGGCCTTCGCCGTCGAGCCGCCGCGCGAGGCCACGCCCGACCTGGCCGCCGAGCGCACCGAGAACGCCGAGCGGCAGGCCGACGAGCTCTTCGCGAAGCGCGTCTAACGCAGGCGGTCGTAGGCCTGGTCGACGAGCCGGGCGACCGCCGCCGGGTGGTGCTCGAGTGCCCGGCCCCGGCCTGGTGGCGACGATCGACAGGCTCGCCGACCTGCGCTCGCAGGCGACCGTGTGCACGCTGAGTCGGCGACGGCCTCGATCCCTTGCCGAGCGGGTCGCGCTGCAGCTTGCAGACGACGGCGCCGTAGCGGCGGAGCGCCTCGGGCTGCCGGGCGACCTGGAGGGTCATGAGGTCGACATGGCGGGCACGCAGCGGCGGCGTCGTTCCGCGGACTGCCTGAAGATCGAGCCGCGGTCGGTGCCGGCGCCGGTGACCCAGCGCTGCGAGCCGGGCCGATCGCCGCGTCCGTGCACGTACCAGCCCGCCGCGAGGGCGGCCAGCACCACGACGATCACCGCGACGCGCCTCACCCCGCAGCCACGGTATCGCAGCCGGCTAAGGTGCCGGGCCGTGCTGATCCGCCGCCTGATCAAGATCCTCGTGCCGATCGTGCTCCTGCTGGCCGCGGTCTACGTGCTGTTCCGCTTCGTCGCGGTGCCGTACGCCGAGTCCCGGGCCGCCGACTCGATCTCGAACGACCTCGGCGCGGACGTGACGGTGCACGCCGACGCCCCGTTCCGGCCCGGGCTCGTCAGCGGCGAGCTCGGCGACCTCGTGGTCAAGTCCGACCGGCTCGAGCGCCAGGGCATCGTGGTGAACGACGTCCGGGCCCGGATCCACGACGCGAAGACCGACGTCGGCGACCTTCTCGGCGGCACGGTCAAGGTGCACTTCAGCAGGATCGACCTGAGCGGCCGCGTCGGCGAGGCGGCGCTCGCGAAGTACCTGCGCGACCACTTCGCGACCGCCGACATCCAGGGGACGAACAAGCTCACGGTCGACGCCAGGCCCGGCGTGCTGATCGCGCACCTGCCGAACGGCTCCGTCCCGCTGCACGTCGCGGTCTCGGGGCCGACGACGCTCAGGCTCACGCCGGCGGTCGGCGGGGTCGTCGGCCGGCTGGTCGGGAACGCCCTCTCGAGCGGCATCGACCTGGCGCCGCTCCCCTACGGGATCCGGCTGCGCACGGTGCGGCTCGTCGACGGCGCGGCGCTCGTCACCGCGGGCCGTGGCCCGGGCACCGAGACGCTCCAGCCCTAGCGCGACTCAGGTGTCGGCGACGTTGCGCGCGGCCAGGTGCTGGCCGACCTTGCGCTTGACCCGCTGCAGCGCGTTGTCCACGGCCTTCGGGTCGCAGGAGACGATCTGGCCGATCTCCTCGTACGAGCGGCCCTCGAGGTACAGCGCGAGCACGCTGGCCTCGAGCCGCGAGAGGCTCGTGCCGAGACAGCCGACCAGCGCCTGCAGCTCCTGCGAGGCGATCACCCGCCGCGCGGGATCCTCGACGGTCGGCCCGGCGAGCGCGTCGCCGAGGGTGCAGTCGCTGCCCTCGTCGTGCCCGGCCGGGGTGTGGCTGAACGAGACGTAGCCGTTCAGCGGCGCGTGCTTGTACCGGGTCGCCGTCTTGATCGCCGTGATGATCTGGCGGGTGATGCAGAGCTCGGCGAACGAGCGGAACGAGGTGTCCTTGTCGGAGCGGTAGTCGCGCACCGCCTTGTACAGCCCGACCAGGCCCTCCTGGATCAGGTCGTCGGAGTCGCCGCCGGCCAGGAAGTAGCTCGACGACTTCAACCGCACGAACCCTGCGTAGCGGCGGATCACCGCGTCCAGCGCGCGACGGTCGCCCGACCGCGCCCGGAAGACGAGCGCGAGGTCCTCGCCCTCTCGCTGGGGCTTGTACCGCTCGGATCTCGCTGCAAGCGCAGCCATTCGGGGTCCCCTTTCGAGCCGATCTCCTGCCAGCGGTGCTCCTACGCACCCTCCAGCTGTCTGGCGTAAAGCTCAAGCTCAAGTTCAGCTACGGCGGGAGTCTGGCAAGCCAGATCCGAAAATGCAAGAACGAATGCAATTTCGGCCCGAAAACAGAACGCATGTTCGCAAAGAAGCACGCGCCAAGTCCCGCAGGGGCCAATCCAGGGTGGCGCTCGCACCGCGAGAACCCCGTCAGCAGGGCTCGACCCTGAAGTGAGACTGGTCGAGGCTGGCTCAGCCGGCCTGCGAGCGCTGCCGGAGCGCCTCGTACAGCAGCATCCCGGCGGCCGTGGCCACGTTCAGCGACCCGACCTCGCCGCGCATCGGGATCGAGACGGCCGCGTCGCACTGCGCCCGCACGAGCTGGCGGATGCCCGCGCCCTCGGAGCCCAGCACCAGCACGGTGCCGCCCGTCAGGTCGAGATCCCACGGCGCCTGGCCGGCGTCGGCCTCGGCGGCGTAGCTCCACAGATCCGGCGTCTTGGCCCGGCGGAGCACGTCGGACAGGTTCGTGACCATCGCGATCGGGAGGTGCTCGACCGCGCCGGCCGAGGCCTTGGCGACGACCGCGGTGATCCCGGCCGAGCCGTGTCGGGGGACGATCAGCCCGTGCGCCCCGGTGCCCTCGGCGACCCGGGCGATCGCCCCCAGGTTGCGCGGGTCGGTGACGCCGTCGAGCATCACCACCAGGGCCTTCGGCAGCGCCAGGAGGTCGAACGCGTCGGCGTACGGGAACGGCTCGGTGATCGCCACCACGCCCTGGTGGTCGGGCCGCTCGGCGAGCGCCGTGACCGCGTCGGGAACGGCCCGGCTGATTCGCGCGCCGGACTGCTCGATCCAGGGCATGTGCTCGAGCGCCTCGGCCGTCGCCACGACCTCCCGCACCGCGCGGCGGCCGCGCAGCGCCTCGCGCACGGGCTGCAGCCCGTACACCAGGTCGGTGCGCGGCGCGCGCTGCTCGGTGCGGCGCGGCGCGCGGCTCACCGAGCGAGCGGCACGAGCTCGGGGCCCTGCGGCGTGTCGCGAACCGTGAAGCCGGCGGCGGCGATCGCGTCGCGGGCGGCGTCGGCACGGGCCCAGTCGCGGGCGGCGCGAGCCTCCTCGCGCTCGGCCAGGAGCCCACGCACCTCGTCGGAGACCTCGCCGTCGGACGACGCGTCGAGCGTGTCCAGCCCGAACACCCTGAGCGCCGCCACCAGCTCGTCGGCCGCGGCCGCGACGGCGTCCGGCGCCGCCTGGCCGCCGGCGACCGCACGGTTGAGCTCGCCGGCCATTCCGTGCAGCACGGCGAGCCCTCCGGGCGTGTCGAGGTCCTGGCACAGCGCGTCGTCGAACGCCTGGCCGGCCGCTCGTGCCGCCTCGGCGATCGCCCGGTCCTGCCCGTCCCCGCCGGCGGCGGCGTAGCGGCGCGCGCTTCGCAGCGCCTCGCGCAGGCCGTCGTTGGTGCGCTGCGCCTGGGTCAGGGCGACGTCCGAGTAGTCGACCGGATTGCGGTACTTGGCGGCCGCGAAGAACGCCAGGATCGTCTCCCGGCCCCACTGGTCGAGCGCGTCGCGCAGCCGCTCGATGTTGCCGAGCGACTTCGACATCTTCTCGCACCCGAGCTCGAGCATCCCGTTGTGCAGCCAGGCCCGGGCGAACTCGTCGCCCGCGCCCTCGGTCTGGGCCCGCTCGTTCTCGTGGTGCGGGAAGACCAGGTCGAGGCCGCCGCCGTGCAGGTCGAAGCCGTTCCCGAGGTGGGCCCGGCCATCGCCGAGCACTCGATGTGCCAGCCGGGCCGGCCCCGGCCCCAGGGCGACTCCCACGAGGTGTCCTCGTCGGGCTTCTCGGCCTTCCACAGGGCGAAGTCGGCCGGCGCCTCCTTGTGCTCGCCCGGCTCGACGCGAGCGCCCTCGAGGAGCTCCTCGACCCGCTGGTTCGACAGACGCCCGTAGCTCGGGAAGCCCGAGACCCGGTAGTAGACGTCGCCGTCGGCCTCGTAGGCCAGCCCCTTCTCGATCAGCCGCTCGATCAGCTCGATGATCGGCTCCAGCGACTCGCTGGCCAGCGGCTCGACGTCGGGCCGGCCGATCCCGAGCCGGTCGGTGTCCTCGACGTAGGCCGCCGCCATCCGGGCGGCGAGCGTGTCGGACGGCTCGCCGGTGCCGCGGGCGGCGTTGTAGATCTTGTCGTTGATGTCGGTGATGTTCTCGACGAGCAGGACTTTTCCGCCGAGCCGCTGCTCCACGAAGCGCTTGAACACCTGCCCCACCCAGAACGGCCGGGCGTTGCCGATGTGGATGTAGCTGTAGACCGTCGGACCGCAGATGTAGATCGTGATCCGGTCGGGATCGCGCTGCTCGAGCGGCTTCAGGCCGCGCGTGAGGGTGTCGTAGAGGTTGAGCTTCGGCATCACAGGGTGGGGATCGGGGCGCCGCTGCGGGCGAGGGCGTCGTCACGCTCGATCGCCGCGACGACGTAGGGCATCGGGACGCCGTGCTCGGCGCCGGTCAGGGCGAGACGCAGGGTGCGCATGACCTCACGGCCGGCGAATGCCGCGCTCGGAGGCGGCGGCCCGCAGCTCGTCGAGCAGCTCGGAGGCCTCGACGTGGGACAGGAACGTCTCGGGCCAGCCGGCGCGCACCTCCCGGAACAGCTGCAGGACGGCGGCGGCGCTCTCGTCGAGCGGCGCGTCGAGCGGCCGGCGGGCGATGATCTGCTGGGCCTCGTCGGCGGCCTCGGTGATCGTGTGCGCGCCGCGCAGGGCCTCGGCCAGCACCGTCAGCTGCGACGGGTGGTAGCCCTGGCCGCGCTGCTCGAGCGCCCGTCCGACCCTCGAGGCCAGGTCGAGCGGGTTCAGGCGCTTGAGCTGCTCCTGGGAGAGCCAGTCGAGCTTCGCCCGGTCGAAGCGCGCGTGCCCCGCGGACAGGTTCGAGAGCGAGAAGCGGGCCGCGAGCGCGCCGAGCGAGGCGACCTCCTCGACCCCGTCGGGGAGGGGGCAGACGAGCAGCGCGACGTAGTTGACGATCGCCTCGGGCGGGTAGCCCTCGTTCTTGAAGTCGGCGATCGACTCGGCGCCGCGGCTCTTCGAGAGCTTCTGGCCGTCCTCGTCGAGCAGCAGCCCGTAGTGGCCGAAGCGCGGCTCCCTGAGCCCGAGCGCGCGGGCCACCAGCAGCTGGCGGGCGGTGTTCGAGATGTGGTCCTCGCCCCGGATCACGTGGGTGATCCGCATGGACGCGTCGTCGTAGGCGGTGGCGAAGTTGTAGGTCGCGGCGCCGTTCGAGCGCAGGATCACGAAGTCGCCGATGCTGGCCGACGGGACGTCGATCTCGCCGCGGGCGGCGTCGGGGATGACGACCTGGCCCTCGGTCACCCGCAGGCGCACCACGAACGGCTCGCCGGCGGCGGCCCGGCGCTCGGCCTCCTCCGGCGCGAGCGCGCGGCAGCGTCCGTCGTAGCGCGGCGGCCGGCGGGCCTGCTCGGCCTCGCGCCGCTGCTCCTCGAGCTCGGCCTCGGAGCAGAAGCAGCGGTAGGCCGCGCCCTGCCCGAGCAGCCCGCGCACGGCCTCGCGCGTACAGCTCGTTCCGCTCGGACTGGCGGTAGGGCCCGTGCTCGCCGCCGATCCCCGGCCCCTCGTCGAAGCGCAGGCCGAGCCACTCGGCGTCCTGGTGGATGACCCGCTCGAAGCGGCGGTGCGAGCGGTCGGCGTCGGTGTCGTCCACGCGCAGCACGAACACCCCGCGCGCGCGACGTGCGAACAGGTAGTTGGCCACGGCGGCCATCGCCGACCCGAGGTGCAGCGGGCCGGTCGGCGACGGGGCGAAGCGGACGCGGACGTCTGCCATCAGGCTCGAAGGCTACCGCGGCCGGGGCCTGCGTTAGCGTCCCTGCGGTGACCGAGGAGTCCCTCACCGGCGCGCTGCTCGACTGGTACGCCGCCGAGGGCCGTGACCTGCCGTGGCGGCGGACGCACGACCCGTACGCGATCCTGGTCTCCGAGATCATGCTGCAGCAGACCCAGGTGGCCCGGGTGCTCGAGCGCTGGCCTGCCTGGCTCGAGCGCTGGCCGACGGTCGAGGCGCTCGCCGCGGCGTCGACGGCCGACGTCCTGCGCGCCTGGTCGGGACTCGGCTACAACCGGCGCGCCCTCAACCTGCAGCGCGCCGCCCGGGCGGTCGTGGAGCGCGGGGGCTTCCCGCGCGACCCGAAGGGGCTGCAGGAGCTCCCGGGCGTCGGGCCGTACACCGCGAGCGCGGTCGCCTGCTTCGCCTTCGGCGCCCAGCTGACCACCGTCGACACCAACGCCAGGCGGGTCTTCCGCCGGGCCTACGGGCGCGAGGACGTCGAGCCGCCCGCCGGACGGGCGTACGCCTTCAACCAGGCGCTGTTCGACCTCGGCGCGACGCTCTGCCTCGCCCGGATCCCGCGCTGCGGCGCCTGTCCGCTGGCCGTTCGGGTGCCCGTCGCGGGGGCAGCGGTTCGAGCCCGAGCGCCGCCAGGGCCCGCTCGAGGGATCGCGCCGCCAGCGCCGCGCCCAGCTCCTGCGCGACCTGCACGCAGGGCCGAAACCACAGCACGAGTACGATCCCGACGTCATCGCCACGCTGCTGCAGGACGGCCTGGTCACCACTGACCGGACCCGGCCTCTTGACGCTTCCGGAGGAGGATCGGTGAGCCTGCCTGCCTGGGCCACGAACGCCGTCACGTGCCTGGTGTTCCAGCCCGACGAACGCTTCCTGGCCATCGTCGACGAGCCGTTCGCCGACGTCGGCCTGCGGCTGTGCGACGCGGCCGGCGCGGCCGGCGCACGGTTCACGAGCTGCATCGTGTTCCCGGAGTCCGAGCGTCCGTTCCGGCGTCGCAACGAGCAGCTGCTGACGGCGCTGGGCGAGGCCGACGCGGCGGTCATGTGGTTCGCGCAGGTGCACGACGGCGAGTTCGGGACGTTCCGCCAGCCGGTCTACCGGCGGATCAAGGAGACCGGCACGCGCATGGCCTTCGGCGCCCGGATGGATCACTCGATCCTCGAGACCGAGATGTCGGCGGACTACGGCGAGGTGCGCGAGCGCAGCTCCCGGCTGGTCGCCGCGCTCGGCGGCGCGACGCGGATCCGGGTGACCACTCCGGCGGGCACCGACTGCACGTTCGACGTGAGCGGCCGCACCTGGAAGGTCGACGACGGCACCATCGACGTGCCGGGCACGTTCGGGAACCTGCCGGCGGGCGAGGTGTTCGTCGCGCCGATCGCGACCGGCGCCGACGGCGTCTGCGTGGTCGACCGCTCGATCGCCGTCGACGGCGTCGGCCTGATCGACGAGCCGATCCGGATCCGCTGGAGCAACGGCCGCATCGTGGCGGTCGAGGGCGGCCGCGAGGCCGACCGGGTGCGGGAGGTCATCGCCTCGGCCGGCGACGGCGCCGACGTGGTCGCCGAGCTCGGCATCGGCACCAACGAACGGGCCCGGATCACCGGCAACGTCATCACCGACGAGAAGGCCCTGGGCACGGCCCACGTGGCCTTCGGCGACAACACCGGGGACTACGGCGGCGACAACGTCGCCTCGATCCACGTGGACGGGATCATGGCCGACGCGACCATCGAGGCCGATGGCCGCGTCGTCATGAGCTGCGGGGAGCTGGTCTAGGCAGCGAGCTCGAGCGAGAGCGAGCGGAGCAGCGCGGTCGGATCGACGAGCACGATCAGCCGCTCGTCGACCTTCGCGATGGCCGAGAGGCGCGGGTCGCCGATGGGCGGCTCCTCGAGCTGCTGGTCGCTCACGGTGAGCACCTCGGAGACCTCGTCGACGACGATGCCGACGCGCTGGCTCTCGCCCTCGATGACGATGATCTTGCCGTCGCCCTCCTGCGGCGAGCCGCCGAGGACGAGCGCGAGGTCGAAGACCGGGATGGTCACGCCGCGCAGGTTGATGACGCCGAGCAGGCCGGGATCGGCATGCGGCAGCGTGCGCGGCTCGACGGCGCGGATGATCTCCTGCACCTGCTCGATCGGCAGGGCGTACTCCTCGCGGCCGAGGCCGAACACGACAAGCTGGCTCACGTCGAGCACTCCTTGTTGATGAAGACGGGGCGGGCGTGCGAACACGGCCGCACACCGATCTCATCGGCGGCGGACGCTTGGGCCTTGACGGCCCACAAGGGGTACGCCGGTCGCCGCTAGCGTCGGAGCAGGGCGACGGCCTGGCAGGCGGCGCCCTCGCCGCGGCCGGTGAAGCCCAGGCCGTCGGTGGTCGTGCCGCGGATCGAGACCCGGTCGGTCGGGACGTCCAGCACCTCGGCGACCCGCCGGCGCATCTCGTCGCGGCGCGGCGCGACCTTCGGCTCCTGCAGGACGAGGAACGCGTCGACGTTCTCGATCCGCCAGCCGTCGGCGTACAGCATCTGCCAGGTGCGGCGCAGGATCTCGAGGCCGGCGATGCCCTTCAGCGCGGGGTCGGACGGCGGAAAGTGCTCGCCGATGTCCCCCGCGCCGGCCGCGCCGAGCAGCGCGTCGGTCAGGGCGTGGCAGACGATGTCGGCGTCGGAGTGCCCGTCGAGCCCGCGGTCGTGCTCGAAGGTGACGCCGCCGAGCACCAGCGGCCGGCCCTCGACCAGGCGGTGGGCGTCGAACGCCGTGCCGACGCGGTGCTCAGCCAAGCGGCTCCTGGCGGCGCTCGCGCCGGCGGAACGCCGAGACCGTGCGGTAGCCGGCGTCGTGGGCCAGCTGCAGGGCGGCGTCGTAGTCCCGGCCCACGTCATCGGGGACGTGGGCGTCGGAGGCCAGGGTGATCGGGACGTCGCGGCGCTTCAGCTCGGCCAGCAGGAGCGGCGCCGGGTACAGCTCGCCGACCGGCTTTCGCAGCCCCGCGGTGGAGATCTCGGCGGCGCACCCCGCCGCGGCGATCGCCTCGGCGGTGTCGGCGTACTCGCGCGCGAGCACGGCCTGCGAGGCGCGCCGGCCGAACACCTTCGGCAGGTCGAGGTGGGTCATCACGTCGTACAGACCGCTGTTCACGGCGTCCCGGACGGCGGCGAAGTAGCGGGCGTAGACCTCGTCGACCGGGAACGCCTCCCACAGCTCCATGTGATCGGGGTGGTCGACGAACCCGTCGGGCAGCATGTGCACCGAGCCCAGGACGAGGTCGAGCGGCAGGCCGTCGATGATCGCCGGCAAGCTCGGCGCGGCGGCCCTCGAGCCAGTCGAGCTCGATCCCGGCGCGCACGGGGAGACCCGCGTCGGCGGCGTTCGCCAGGAGCTCGACGTATGGTCGAACGTGAGCGGTGGCGCCCCGGCGCCAGTACGGGTGGTCGAGGACGTCCGCCGCCTCGTGGAAGCGGTAGACGTGCTCGGTGAGGCAGATCTCGTCCACGCCGCGCTCGCGCGCGGTCTGCACGTACTCCGCGAGACGGGCGTCGGACACCAGCGCGTCGTCGAGGGGCTGCCCGTCCGGCGCGAGGTGCATGTGGTAGTCGACCAGCACCTCAGCCGCCCTTCAGGAGCGCCTCGGCGCGCCGCAGGTCGTCCGTCGTGGTCACCTTGAGGTTGCGCGGGTCGCCCTCGACGACCAGCACCCGGGCTCCGGCGCGCTCGGCCAGGCTGGCGCAGTCGGTGGCGTCGGCGCGGTCGCCGGCGTAGGCCCGCTCGAGCAGCTCGCGGCGGAACCCCTGCGGCGTCTGCACCGCCCGCAGCTCCGCGCGCACCAGGGTCTCGACGACCGCGCCGTCGCCGTCGACCCGCTTCACGGTGTCGACGATGTCGAGCGCGGGCACCACGGCCTCCGCACCACCCGCGAGCGCCTGCAGGACGCGGTCGACGAGCGCGGCGTCGACGAGCGGCCGGGCCGCGTCGTGCACCAGCACGAGCTCGCAGCCGTCGGGCAGCTCGGCAAGGCCCGCGGCGACCGAGTCGGGCCGGCTCTCGCCGCCCGCGACGGCCGCAGCGACCTTCGACGCGCACAGGTCCTCGACGAGCAGCGACGTGCGCTCCTCCCAGCCCTCGGGCACGACGACGACGATGCCCGTCGATCCCGTCGTGGTCCTCGAGGGTCTCGAGCGACGCCGCCAGCAGCGTCCGCTCGCCGAAGCGCACGAACGCCTTCGGCCGATCGGCGCCGAGCCGCGCTCCCGAGCCGGCGGCCACGACGATCGCCCACGTCTCGCCCGCGGCTCACGCCACCTTCGTGAAGATCATCTTGCCGCTCGGCGACTGCAGCACGCTGGTCACCTCGACCTCGACCGTGTCGCCGACCAGGCGGCGCGCGCCCTCGATCACGATCATCGTGCCGTCGTCGAGGTAGCCGACGCCCTGGTCGGCCTCCTTGCCCTCGCGCAGCACCTTGACCCGCAGGCTCTCGCCCGGCAGGACGGCCGGCTTGAGCGCGTTCGCGAGCTCGTTGATGTTGAGCACCCGCACACGCTGGATCTTCGCTACACGGTTCAGGTTGTAGTCGGTGGTGAGGATCGGCAGGCCGCGCTCGCTGCGCCAGCCGCACGAGCTTCGCGTCGACCTCGGGCAGGTCGTCGTAGTCCACGTCGGGCGTCGAGACCGGATGCTCGGAGCGGCGCAGGTCGTGCACCACCTCGAGGCCCCGGCGGCCGCGGGCCCGGCGCAGCGAGTCGGCCGAGTCGGCCACGCGCTGCAGCTCGTGCAGCACGAACACCGGGATCACCAGCTCCCG
This sequence comes from uncultured Actinomycetes bacterium, assembly GCA_963794695.1. Taxonomy (GTDB): domain Bacteria; phylum Actinomycetota; class Thermoleophilia; order Gaiellales; family JALYLC01; genus CAWCFJ01. The sequence goes on from CAWCFJ010000011.1 coordinate 41,884, forward strand.
GTCGAGGAAGCCGGTGGCCACGATGTCGCTGATGCGGCCGTCGATGATCGCCGAGGTGTCGACCAGCAGCCCGCCGCTCTCGCCGGGACGCAGCCGCTGCGGGCCGCCGAACGGCTCGGCGAGCCGCCCCTCGCTGAGTCCGACGAGCCGCAGGATCTGGCGGTGGTTGCGCGCCGCGATCAGCGCGAACACGTAGCCGAGCACCAGGAACAGCGGCAGGAGCAGGTAGTTCCCGACGTACGGCAGCGCCGAGACGGCCAGCGTCGCGAGCGCCGCGACGCCGAGGCCGAACAGCAGTCCGACGCCCCCGACGACGAGCTCGCCCGCGGCGCGGTTCTGGGCGGCCGCCTCCACCCTGCGCAGGCCCCGGACCGTGGCGCCGCTGATCAGGATCGCGACGATCCAGCCAGCAAGCGCGCCTCCGACCGCGACGGAGATCCACTCGACCCAGGTGGAAGAAGACGAAAGATCAGATGTGGAAAGGCCGAGGCTCCGGGCGATCTGGAGAGCGGCGAGCGCTCCCAGCAGGGTGAAGACGAGCCGAATGATGAGCTTCAACCGACTTCCCCTTTCGCCCCGTCGCGGTTGGGCCGGGACGGCCTCCGCGAGCGGTTCGCCACCATCCTACTCCACCCGTCCGCAAAGTCTCGGCCTGCTCGCAGGGCGGGTCGCGGCGGCTATCCGGATCGGCGCGGGCGGGCGGCGTTCGCGGCCTCCGCGCCGGCGATGACCGAGTCCATCCAGTCGCTGGCCTCCTGCTCGTCGGTGCCGCGCGCGTAGGCGATCTCGGAGGCCAGGATGCGCTTGGCCTGCGACAGCATCTGCCGCTCGCCCGTCGACAGGGGCTTCTCGCGGTCGCGCAAGGTGAGGTTGCGGACGACCTCGCCGAGCTCGAGCACGTCGCCGGTGCGGATCTTCTCGCGGTTCTGGCGGAAGCGGCGCGAGAACGGGCCGTTGTCCTCGGACTGCTCACCCTCGAGCAGCGCGACGAGCCGCTCGAGGCCCTCGTCGTCGACGACCCGGCGCAGACCGGCCTCCTCCGCGCCGTCGGCCGGCACCATCAGGGTCATGTCCGAGTGCAGGATCCGGATCGTGAGGTACTCGCGCTCCTCGCCCAGGACGTCCTTGCACGCCTTGTTCTCGACACGGCCCGCGCCGTGCGGTGGGTACACGATGGTGTCGCCGACGTCGAAGGCCACGCGCTCATCACCCTTCTGTGCTCGAGGTAGAGCTGGATATACCCGCGAACGCGTCTGTCCAGGCGCTACGCGACGACGTAGCGATCGACCACGTTGTGCTCCTGCAGGCGGCGCAGGCCCTCGCGGATCTCCTTGGCCCGGGCGGCGCCGACGCCGTCGACCGACTCGAGCTCGCGCAGGGTCGCCCGGACGATCGCGTCGAGCGAGCCGAACTCGTCCACGATGCGCGCCGATCAGCTCGCGCGGGCAGGCGCGGGATGTGCTGCAGGGCGCGCCAGCCGCGCGGCTGGACGGCGGTGGTCGAGCGGGTTCGCCGACGCCGGGTAGCCGAGCGCGTCGGCGAGCTCGTCGAACTGCAGGAGGCGCGGGTGGGCCAGGTCGGCGAGCCGCTCCAGCGCCGCGCTCGGCGCCGGGCCGGGTGCCGGTCACCTCGTAGTCGCGCACGATCGCGGCCTGGTCGCGGGGCACCGCCTCGATCAGCTCGGTGAGCTGCATCGTGATCAGGCGGCCCTCGGAGCCGAGCTCGACGACGCTGCGCTCGATCTCCTGGCCCATGCGCGAGGCGAGCTCGGCGCGCTGCAGGGCGACCAGGACGTCCTCGAGCATCACCGCGTTCTGGAACTCGAGCGCCGTGAGCCGGGTCGAGACCTGGTCGAGCCGGTGGCGGTACGTCTCGAGCGTGGCGACGGCCTGGTTGGTCTTGGCCAGGACGTCGGCGACCTTCTCGAGCTGGTAGCGCAGCTGGCCCTGGTAGAGGGTCACGGTGTCGCGCTGCTGGGAGATCGACAGCACCAGCGCCGACGGTCTGACGGGCGACGCGCTCGGCCGTGCGGTGGCGCGTGCCCGTCTCGGCCGACGGGATCGTCGCGTCCGGCATCAGCTGGACGTTCGCGTGCACGATCCGGCTCGCCTGGCGGTCGAGGATGATCGCCCCGTCCATCTTCGCGAACTCGTACAGGAACTGCGGGGTGAACGGCACCTCGAGCCGCACGCCGCCGGAGAACAGGAACTCGAGCTCGCTCGGCTCGCCGATGACGATCAGGGCCCCGAGGTGGCCCTTGATGATGTCGTCCATCCCGGCCCGCAGCTCCGTTCCCGGGGCGATCCGGGCGAGCGCGCGGAGCAGCTCAGGCTCCCGTCTACGGTCTTGGATCGGCACAGGCGGCGTCCTCGTGGCCGGCGTGGGCGGGCCAGCGGAGCGTATCATCGGGCCCCGTGACTCCCCTGCTCGTCGTCGACGGCGACTCGCTGGGCCACCGCGCCTACCACGCGATGCCGCCGGTCAAGGGCGCGGAGGGGCGGCCGGTCGGGCTGCTCCTGGGCTTCGCCAACATGCTGCTGGCCACGTACGCGGTGATCGAGCCGCGCGCGGTGCTGGTGTGCCTCGACGCGCGCGCGCCGTCGTACCGGCACGAGCTCCTGCCGGGCTACCAGGGCCAGCGCCCCGAGTTCGCGCCCGAGCTGCGCGAGCAGCTCGACACCCTGGCCGAGCTGGCCGAGGCGTTCGGCTTCCACGCGGCCAAGGAGGAGCCGTGGGAGGCCGACGACCTGCTCGCGTCCGCCGGTCGAGGACGAGGAGTCGCGCGGCGGCGAGGCGCTGGTCTTCACCTCGGACCGCGACAGCTTCCAGCTCGTGTCGGACAGGACGTCGATCCTGATGCCGGGAAAGCCCGGCGACGGGCCGACGCGCGTCGGACCGGCCGAGGTCGTCGAGCGCTACGGCGTCGAGCCGGAGCAGGTGGTCGACCTGATCGCGCTGCGCGGCGACCCGTCCGACAACATCCCCGGGCGCGAAGGGCGTCGGGCCGAAGACGGCGTCGGAGCTGCTGCGGCGGTACGGGTCGCTCGAGGGCGTGATCGCAGCGGCGGCCGAGCTGACGCCGCGCCAGCGCACGTCGATCGGCGAGCACGCCGACGAGCTGCGCTCCTACCGCGCGGTGGCCACGATGCGGCGCGACGTCCCGCTGCCGGCGCTGCCCGACCGGCCGTTCGACCAGCAGCGGGCGGCGGCCTGGTGCGCTCGAGCGCGGCATCACCGGGCTCGCGAAGCGGCTGTCGGCGGCGTAGCGCGCTCGCGTCCTCGGCCATGATCCCGGACATGGACCGCGAGACGATGCTGGCGCACGGCCTGGTGCAGGACGAGGGCGGGCGCCATCCTGCCGCCGCTCGACCGCGCGGTGACGTTCGAGGAGTGGCCGCGCTCGCCCGACAACCCCTCGCCCTACGGACGCGGCCAGTCGCGCACCGTGGCGGCGGTCGAGCACCTGCTCGCGTCGCTCGAGTCGGCCGACGCGATGGTGTTCTCGAGCGGGATGAGCGCGTGGGCGGCGCTCGCGCTGTCGGTGCTCGAGCCCGGAGACGCGCTCGTCGTCCCGAGCCACGGGTACTTCGGCACGCAGACGTTCTCGCAGGGCGTGCTCGGGCGGTTCGGCATCGAGGTGCGGGGCTACGACCCGCGCGAGCTGGACACGTTCGCCGCGGCCTGCGACGGCGCGGCACTGGCGCTCATCGAGTCGCCCGCGAACCCGCAGCTGACGGTGGTCGACATCGCGGCGGCCGCCGCCATCGCCCGGGATGCCGGCGCGGTCGTGGCCTGCGACAACACGGTCGCGACGCCGCTCCTGCAGCAGCCGCTGGAGCTCGGCGCCGACATCTCCTGGCAGAGCGCCACGAAGTACCTCGGCGGGCACTCCGACCTGCTCGCCGGCGTCCTGACGACGCGGGACGCCCCGCTGCTCGCGGGGCTGCGGACGGCGCGCTCCGAGCTCGGCTCGATCCTCGCCCCGGACTCCGCGTGGCTCCTGTGGCGTGGGCTGCGGACGCTCGGCGTGCGCCTCGCCCGGCAGTGCTCGACGGCGCTGCTCGTGGCCTCGCGGCTCGCCGAGCACCCGGCCGTGGTCGCGGTGCACTACCCCGGCCTGCCGGACTTCCCCGGGCACGAGCTGGCGAAGCGGCAGATGCAGGGCGGCTTCGGGTCGCTGATGGCGTTCGAGCTCGCCGATGCGGAGGCCGCCGAGCGGGTCGAGGCGAGCCTGCGGCTCGTCCGGCGCGCAACGAGCCTCGGCGCGGTCGAGTCGCTGATCGAGCGGCGCGGGCGGATCGAGCCCGAGGGTCGAGTTGCGCCGGGCCTCCTGCGGCTGTCCGTCGGCCTCGAGCATCCGGACGACCTGTGGGGAGACCTGCAGCAAGCGCTCGACACCGCCTGAGGGTTCGCCATTCTGGCAGGGTGCCGGGGACGGTCCTCGCCGCCCTGTCGATGGTCGCGGCTGCGGCTGGGACGGCCGCCAGCCATGCGGTATCTTCGCCGTCATTCGGTCGACCGGGAGGCGCGTGTCGCAGCTGCAGCAACGGGACGAGGGGGCGCCAGCCGCCGGCACGTCCGACGAGCCCGCCGTCCGGCTGACCGGCGTCCGCCGGCACTACGGGCCGGTCAAGGCGATCGACGGGGTCGACCTCGAGATCGCGCGCGGCGAGTTCTTCACCATGCTCGGCCCGTCGGGCTCGGGCAAGACGACGACGCTGCGGGTCATCGCCGGCTTCGAGCAGCCCGACGCCGGCACGGTCGAGCTCGGCGGCCGTGACGTCACCCGGGTGGCGCCGTACCTGCGCGAGGTGAACACCGTCTTCCAGGACTACGCGCTGTTCCCGCACATGACGGTCGCCGACAACGTCGGCTACGGCCTGCGGGTCAAGGGCGTCGGCCGGCGGGAGCGGGCCGCGAAGGTCGAGGAGGCCCTCGCCCTGGTGCAGCTCCCGCACGTCGCGAAGCGCCGGCCGGCAGAGCTCTCGGGCGGCCAGCGCCAGCGCATCGCGCTCGCCCGGGCGCTCATCAACCGGCCGCAGGTGCTGCTGCTGGACGAGCCGCTCGGAGCGCTCGACCTCAAGCTCCGCCAGGAGATGCAGCTCGAGCTGAAACGCATCCAGCGCGAGATGGCGGAGGCCGGGATGACCTTCGTCTACGTCACCCACGACCAGGACGAGGCGCTCACCATGAGCGATCGCCTGGCCGTGTTCAACGAGGGCCGCATCGAGCAGGTCGGCACCCCGGCCGAGGTCTACGAGCGGCCGCAGACGGCCTTCGTCGCCGGGTTCGTGGGGGTCTCGAACCTGCTCGAGCGCGACGGGCGGCGGTTCACCATCCGGCCCGAGAAGATCCACCTGCGCTTCGAGGAGGCCGGCCCGGGCGAGCCCGGCGTGGTGCGCGACGTGGTCTACCTCGGCATGGTGACCCGGTACATCGTGGCCCTCGACTCCGGCGACGCCCTGCAGGTCGTCCGCCAGAACCTCGAGACCTCGTCGACGGAGGCGCTGCAGGCCCGCGGCCGCCGCGTCCGGCTCGAGTGGCGGCCCGAGCACACGTACACGATCGAGAGCGCGAACCAGGAGGGGGAAGCGGGATGAGGCTACGACGACGACACGTGCTCGCTGCGGCTGCTGCTGCAGCGTTGTGCGTGCCCGCGGCCGGCATCGGCCGCGCGACCGACACGAACGGGGCCACCGCCCCGCCGACCTCGATCGGCAAGGGCGAGGGCACGCTGAACCTGGTCGCCTGGGAGGGCTACACCGACCCGAAGTGGGTCAAGCCGTTCGAGGCGCAGACGGGCTGCCAGGTGCACGCGAAGTACGCCGGCTCGTCGGACGAGATGGTCACGCTCATGCGCTCCGGCGGCGGCAGCCAGTACGACATGGTCTCGGCGTCGGGTGACGCGAGCCTGCGGCTGATCTACGGCAAGGACGTCCAGGCGGTCAACACCAACCTGATCCCGGACTTCAAGAACTTCATCCCGCAGCTGCAGTCCCCGCCGCACAACACGATCAAGGGCGTGCACTACGGGATCTCGCTGCAGTGGGGCCCGAACACGCTGCTCTACAACACGACGAAGGTGAAGCCGGCGCCGACGAGCTGGAGCGCGATCTACAGCGACGCCTACAAGGGCCGCGTCACCGTCCCGGACAACCCGATCCAGATCGCGGATGCCGCGCTCTACCTGTCGGCGACCCAGCCCGGCCTCGGCATCAAGGACCCGTACGAGCTGAACAAGACCCAGTTCGACGCGGCGATCAACCTGCTCAAGAAGCAGAAGCCGCTCATCAAGAAGTACTGGGCCCTGGCCTCCGACGAGGTCGACCTGTTCAAGAGCGGCGACGCCGTCATCGGCGCGTCCTGGCCGTACCAGACGATCACGCTGCAGGCCGACGGGGTCAAGGTCAAGGACCTGATCCCGAAGGAGGGCGCGACCGGCTGGGCCGACACCTGGATGCTCTCCGCGAAGGCCAAGCACCCGAACTGCGCCTACCGGTGGATGGCGTACGTCTCGACGCCGAAGGTGCAGGCGATGCAGGCCCTCTCGTTCGGCGAGACGCCCGCGAACCTCAAGGCCTGCGCCTTCATGAACCAGCTGGAGAAGGGCTCGTGCGCCCGCTACCACGCGAACGCGCCCGCGGCCTACTTCAAGTCGATCCGGTTCTGGAAGACGCCGGTGGCCGACTGCGGCAACGGCAAGAACGACTGCATGAACTACACCCAGTGGCAGCAGGCGTGGGTCCAGCTCAAGGGCTGACCTGGACGGTCGACGCGTCCCCGGGGGCCGACCGGCTTCCGGGGGCGTCGGCGACCCTTCGCCGGACTCGCCGGTGAGCGCCGCCGAGCTCGAGCGGCGCTCCCGTGTCCCCCTGCGCGGGGTGCGGCTCCTCACCGCCTCGTTCTTCTGGCGTCATCGCTGGGCCAAGGCGCTCCTCCTCCTGCTCCCGCCGCTCGTCGCGTTCGGGATCGTGTACCTGGCGGCGCTCGCCGCCCTGCTGGTCTCCTCGTTCTGGACCGTCGACCCGTTCACCACCGAGATCGTCCACTCCTGGAACCTCGACAACTACCGCACGCTCTGGGACGAGCCCGCCTACCGCCACATCGCGCTCCGCACGATCGGCATCGCGGCCGCCGTCACCGTGGCCGACGCGGTGCTGGCCTTTCCGCTCGCGTTCTACATGGCGCGCATCGTCGGCCCGCGCCGGCGAAGCGTGATGTTCGTGCTCGTCCTCCTTCCGCTGTGGTCGAGCTATCTCGTGCGCGTGTACATCTGGCGCCTGATCCTGAACCAGGACGGCGTCCTCAACTGGACGCTCGGCGGCCTCGGCCTCCCCGAGCTCCACATCGCCTACACGAACTGGGCCGTGTGGATCGTATTCTACCTACGTCTGGCTGCCGTACATGGTGCTCCCGGTGTACGCCTCGCTCGAGCGCATCCCCGAGTCGCTGCTCGAGGCCTCCGGCGACCTCGGCGCCAAGGGCTGGACGACGCTCCGCCGCGTCATCCTCCCGCTGGCGCTGCCCGGCGTGGTCGCCGGCTCGATCTTCACGTTCGCGCTGACGCTCGGCGACTACGTCACGCCTCTCCTGGCAGGCGGCGCGGACTCCCAGTTCATCGGCAACGTCGTCTACTCGAGCATCGGCATCTCGAACAACACGCCGTTCGCCGCCGCGTTCGCGATGGTGCCGCTGATCGTCATGGCCGTGTACCTCCTGATCGCCCGCCGCCTGGGCGCGTTCGAGGCCCTCTGATGCAGGGCACCCGCACCCGCACGGCGCTCGCCGTCTGGTCGTGGCTGGTCGTCGCGTTCCTGTGGCTTCCCCTCCTCCTGATCTTCGTCTACGCCTTCAACAGCTCGAACGTCCAGGGCTGGCCGATCAAGCACTACACGACCCACTGGTTCCGCGTCGCCTGGCACACCCAGGAGGTACGCGACGCGATCTGGCTCTCGGTCAAGGCCGGGCTGCTGGCGACCGGCGCCGCGCTGGTGCTCGGCTCGGCCGCAGCGCTGGCCATCGCTCGTTTTCGTTTCTTCGGGCGCGAGTCGGTGTCGTTCCTGCTGGTGCTCCCGATCGCACTACCCGGGATCATCACCGGCATGGCACTGAACTCGTTCTTCGCCTACAGACACATCACCCTCTCGCTCTGGACGATCGTCATCGGCCACGCCACGTTCTGCGTGGTGGTGGTGTACAACAACGTGCTGGCCCGCCTTCGCCGCTCCTCGCCGTCGCTGCTCGAGGCGTCGATGGACCTGGGTGCCGACGGGTGGCAGACGTTCCGCTTCGTCGTCTGGCCCGTGCTGTCGACCGCGCTCGTCGCCGGCGGTCTGCTGTCGTTCGCGCTGTCGTTCGACGAGGTCATCGTCACGTACTTCACGGCCGGCGCCCAGAACACCCTGCCCCTGCTGATCCTCGGCTACATCCGCCTCGGCCAGCAGCTGCCGATCGTGAACGTCCTCGCGTTCGTCATCGTGTGCTTCACCGCGATCCCGGTCGCCCTCGCCCAGCGGCTGATGCGCGACACCGGCGTCCTGCGCCGCAGCGCCGCCGTGTCGACCGCCGCCGAGGCCACGGAGCTCACCGCGCCGTAGCCCGCTCGTCAGAACGGGATCGGCTCGACCACCTCCTCCCCGTTCCCGTTGCGCTCGCCGCCGCGCTCGCCGAGGCAGGCGGCCAGCGCATCGGCGACCGTCGCCACGCCGACGACCGGTCCTCCTACGCCCTGCGTGCCCGCCGGCACCACGGCACGGCGTCAGGCCGAGCCGCCGCGCCTCGGCCAGCCGCCGCTCGGGCTGGGAGACCGGCCGCAGCCGACCGGTCAGCGCGACCTCGCCGAACGCACACGTCGGCCCGAGCGGCACCCCCTTGGCCGCCGAGGCCAGCGCCAGCACCACCGCCAGGTCGGCCGCCGGCTCGTCGACCCGCACGCCTCCTGCCACGTTGACGAACACGTCGTGCTGGCCGAGGCCCAGCCGGGCATGCCGCGCGAGCACGGCCAGGAGCAGCGACAGGCGGTTGCGGTCGAAGCCGCTCGCGAGCCGCCGCGGCATCGCCAGCTCGGACGGCGCCACCAGCGCCTGGACGTCGAGCACGAGGGGCCGCGTCCCCTCGATCGAGACCAGCGCACACGACCCGGGCCGGTCGGCGTCGGACCCGTCGTACAGCCGTCCCGGATCCGTCACCGAGATGAGGCCGGCGCCCGTCATCTCGAACAGCCCGACCTCGTCGGTCGCACCGAACCGGTTCTTCTGCGCGCGCAGCACCCGCAGGAACCGCAGCGCGTCTCCCTCGAACATCAGGGTCACGTCGACGAGGTGCTCGAGCACGCGCGGCCCCGCGACCGCTCCCTCCTTCGTCACGTGCCCGATCAGGACGATGGTGATCCGGCGCGACTTGGCCAGACGCAGGAGCCGCGAGGCGGCCTCGCGCACCTGCGCGACCGAACCCGGCGCCGACCCGATCTCCTCGGCCCACAGCGTCTGCACCGAGTCGACCACGCAGACCGCGGGCGCCTCGGCCTCGATCGTCGAGCAGACCGCGTCGAGCTCGGTCTCGGCCAGCACGTGCACGCCATCGGTCGCCCCGAGCCGCTCGGCTCGCAGACGGACCTGGGCGGGCGACTCCTCTCCGGTGACCAGCAGCACGCGGTGCTCGCGCCCCAGCCGCGCGAGCATCGCCGCCGTGAGGCTCGACTTCCCGACCCCCGGCTCGCCGCCGAGCAGGACCAGCGACCCCGGTACGAGCCCGCCGCCGAGCACCCGGTCGAGCTCGGGGATGCCCGTCCTCAGACGGTCCGCCTGCTCGAGCGAGACCTCGCTCAGCGCGACGACGGCGCGCGGCGCGGCCCGCCGGCGCGGCTCGGTCGCCCGCGCGTCATCGGTCGAGACCCGCTCCTCGACCAGCGTGGACCAGCCACCGCACCCCGGACACTGGCCCAGCCAGCGTGGCTCGCTGCGTCCGCAGGCCGTACAGGAGAACACCGTTTTCGCCGCTCGCGACATGGGCCGGGCACGTTAGCCGGGCCGTCGGACGGAGCGCCGTCAGGCGAGCGCGGGCTCCCGATCCAGGTACAGGTACGGGTGCTGGAACGCGTCCACCGCCGACCCGGCCGGAACCGCGGCCCACTGCACCAACGCGCCGTCCCGAGACTCGACACGGACCTCGATGCGATCGAGGTCGTCGTCCCACAGGAGGAAGACGCGCTCGCCCTCACCCGTCGTGCGTTGATCCAGTTCGCGCTTCATGCCTGTGATACGTCGGGGAGGGCCAAAAGGTTGGCGCGGCAGGACGCGCTCGTACCTTCCACGAAGAAATCTCACAGCGTCCTAACGAGTCCGCAGGGCGGGCACCAGATTCGAGCGTGCGGCGCACACGCGAACGCTGCGCCTCGACAACGATTTCCGGGTGGACTTTCGCACCCCGCTCGCAGTCGTCCACGACCGATTCGGTCGGCGCGAGCCCCCGATCCGTGACACTGCCGTAACCGCGGTAACACTCTCGTGACACATTGGGTGGTTCTTCCCCGGAGTGTCATCCGGCGTGGCTGTCACCGTCTCCCCCGTGCCACACCGACGGATCCACAGCGACGCGCTCCACCACGTCCGAGAACGGCTGCGCCCCGGCGTGGCCGGGGCGCAGCGTCGTGCTCGGAACGTGGTCGGGCCGTGCCCGGGCGCTAGTCCTCCGCGCCCTCCGACGAGCCCTGGCCCACGCCAGCCGGCTCCTTCGGCTCGCCGTCGTCGACCGGCTCGATCACGGTGATGGCGACCTCCTGGGTGCCTTCCTTGCGATCGATGACGATCGTGCCGCCGGCAGGCAGCCGGCGACCGAGGACGAAGTCCGCGAGCGGGTCCTCGATCAGGTTCTGGATCGCGCGGCGCAGCGGCCGGGCGCCCATCACCGGGTCGTAGCCCTGCTCGGCGAGCAGGTCCGTGGCCTCGTCGGTGAGCTCGATGGCCACCTCGTGCTCCTTCATCTGCTCGCGCAGGCGCCGCATGAGCAGATCCACGATGTGGGTGATCTCCGCCTTCGACAGCTTGTGGAAGACGATGACCTCATCGATGCGGTTGAGCAGCTCGGGCCGGAACACCCGCTTCAGCTCGCCCATGATCCGGGACTTCATCTCGTCGTACGAGAGGCCGCCCTCGGGGTCGCCGGGCGCGAAGCCGAGCGACTGGTTCTTCGTGATCTGACCGGCGCCGATGTTCGACGTCATGATCACGATCGTGTTGCGGAAGTCGACCTTGCGGCCCTGGGCGTCCGTGAGCTTGCCCTCCTCCAGCACCTGCAGGAGGATGTTGAACACGTCCGGGTGAGCCTTCTCGATCTCGTCGAGGAGGACCACCGAGTACGGCTTGCGCCGCACGGCCTCGGTCAGCTGGCCGCCCTCGTCGTAGCCGATGTAGCCAGGCGGGGAGCCGACCAGGCGCGACACGGCGTGCTTCTCCATGAACTCGCTCATGTCGACCTGGATCATCGCCTCCTCGTCCCCGAACAGGAACTCGGCGAGGGTGCGTGCCAGCTCGGTCTTGCCGACGCCCGACGGGCCCAGGAAGATGAACGAGCCGCTCGGGCGCTTCGGGTCCTTGATGCCCGCACGCGCACGGCGGATCGCCTTGGAGACGGCGACGATCGCCTGCTCCTGGCCGATGACCCGCTTGTGCAGCTCCTCCTCCATGCGGACGAGCCGCTGCGTCTCGGCCTCGGTGAGCTTGAAGACCGGGATGCCGGTCCACATCGAGACGATGTCTGCGATCTCCTCCTCGCCGATCTCGGCCTGCTCGGCCTCCTCCGACGACTTCCAGGAGTCCTCGAGCTCGCGCTTGTTGTTCGTGAGCTTGCGCTCCTTGTCGCGCAGGTTCGCGGCCTTCTCGAACTCCTGCGCCTCGATCGCGGCCTCCTTCTCCTTGCGGACGGCCTCGATCTCCTCCTCGAGCTCCTTGTAGCGCGGCGGGGCGCTCATGGTCTTGATGCGCATCCGCGAGGCGGCCTCGTCGATGAGGTCGATCGCCTTGTCCGGCAGGTGCCGGTCCTGGATGTAGCGCGACGAGAGGGCTGCCGCCGCCTCGAGGGCGTCGTCCGTGATGCGCACGCGATGGTGCGCCTCGTAGCGGTCACGCAGGCCGCGCAGGATCTGCACGGTGTCCTCGACCGAGGGCTCCTCGACGCGGATCTGCTGGAAGCGCCGCTCGAGAGCCGAGTCCCGCTCGAGGTACTTGCGGTACTCGTCGAGCGTGGTGGCACCGATGGTCTGCAGCTCGCCGCGGGCGAGGGCAGGCTTGAGGATCGAGGCCGCGTCGATCGCGCCCTCGGCCGCTCCGGCGCCGACGAGGTTGTGGAGCTCGTCGATGAACAGGATGATGTCGCCCCGCTGCGAGATCTCCTTCATGACCTTCTTGAGCCGCTCCTCGAACTCGCCGCGGTACTTCGAGCCGGCGACGAGGGCGGCCAGGTCGAGCGTGTAGATCTGCTTCTGCTTGAGCAGCTCGGGGACCTGGTTGGACGCGATGCGCTGGGCGAGTCCCTCGACGACGGCGGTCTTGCCGACGCCGGGCTCGCCGATGAGCACCGGGTTGTTCTTGGTGCGGCGCGAGAGGATCTGCATCACGCGCTCGATCTCGTTCTGGCGGCCGACGACCGGGTCGAGCTTGCCTTCGGAGGCGAGCTTCGTGAGGTTGCGGCCGAACTGGTCGAGCAGCTTCGAGCTCTTCTTGGCCTCCGCGGAGGCAGCCGCGCCGCCCTGGGCCTGCGCGCCGGAGCCGGAGCGCCGACCGGGGCCCGAGAGCATGCGGATGATCTCGTTGCGGATCTTCTCGGCGTCGGCGTCGAAGTCGAGCAGGATGCGCGCTGCGACACCCTCGTTCTCGCGCACCAGGCCGAGCAGGATGTGCTCGGTCCCGATGTAGTTGTGCCCGAGGGAGAGCGCCTCGCGCAGGGCGAGCTCGAGGACCTTCTTGGCGCGAGGCGTGAACGGGATCTGCCCCGTCGTCACCTCGTCGCCCTGGCCGACGATGCGGGCGACCTGGGCGCGCACCTCCTCGACGGTGATGTCGAGCGAGTCGAGGACGCGTGCGGCCAGCCCCTCCTCCTCGCGGAGGAGTCCGAGCAGGATGTGCTCGGTGCCGATGTAGTTGTGCTTCAGGGCCCGGGCTTCGTCCTGGGCGAGGACGACAACCTGGCGGGCTCGTTCAGTGAATCGTTCGAACATACGACGCGCAGCCCCCTTTCACTTGGGCGTCGCGGAGAATCTCAGGGATCGTCGTCGTGGGATCTTCGATGGGTACGACGAGGAGAAGGGTCCGGCCGGCTGGCGGTGGAAGCGCAGAACCTGCCGAAAGCCGCCGCTGGAAGGGTTGCACGATATCAGAGAGATCCCTCCCAACTTCGGCCGAGAAACCCCGTCCCGCACCCGCGGACAGGGCCCGCTCCCCTCAACCCTACAGACGACGGAGGCGCCTCTCACATTCCCGGCCGCCCGCGGGCGCCCCGGGCGGGCCTGGTCCGCGCGGACCACACAGTCCTCGTTGGCGCGCGTGAGCGCGCGCTCACGCGCGCATGGCTCGTCGCTAGAGTGGCCGGCGGTGAGCGCGGACCGCCACGAAGGATCGCCGGGATGGCCGGCGTCGCCCGGGCGGCGCACGGTCGCCCTGGCCCCGCCGGCGGCGGACGACGCGCGCGCCCGGTACGCGCTCGCGGCGCTGCTCGACCCGCTCGGACTGCGGCTGGCCCGGACCGGCGAACCGGCGGACGTGACGCTCGAGCTCACCCCCTCCGCGGCCGCCGGCGGCACTGCCGACGCGCCCCGACCGACGGTGCGGCGGGGCCTGCTCGACGAGGCGTTCGCGGCGCTCACCCTGACGGCCGAGGCCGGCGCGACGCGAGACGAGCACGGCCGCCCGACGGCGCCCAGAGTCGCTGTCCGTCGCCGCCGATCCCGCCACTGGTGGACGAGCTCGCTGCCGCGCTGGCCGCCGCCGGCGCGGCGAGCGGGGCGCGGTTCGCCGGCGGCGAGCGGTTCGCCGTCGCGCTCACCCACGACGTCGACTCCCTCGGCAGCGGCGGGTTGGTCGCCGCGGCCCGCAAGACGGCGATCGGCCTGGTGCTGCAGCCTCGCTCGGCCGACGCCCGGCGGCGGCGGCGCGAGGCCCGCGCGTACGTCGCCGACGCCCGCGCGCGCCGGGCAACGCGCTACCCGCTGCGGGAGATGGTCGCGGCCGAGCAGGAGCACGGCTGGCGCTCCACGTGCTACTACCTCGTCCGTCACGCCCACCGGTTCGACGGGCCGGGCGACGAGTACCTCGGCCGCCTGCCGGCCGCTGTCGAGGCGGCCCGCGGGCACGGTCTCGAGGTCGGGCTGCACGCCTCCTACACCGCCCGCGAGCGGCCCGGCGGGATCGCCGAGGAGGCCGACCGGTTCGCCGTCATCACCGGCGAGCGGCCCCGGGGCCTCCGTCACCACTACCTCCGCAGCAGCGCCGCGGCGCTGGCCGGCGAGATCCGGCTCGCCGGGATCGAGTACGACACCAGCATCGGCTGGGCCGAGCGGCCGGGTGGCCGGGCGGGCACGCCGTATCCGTACCGGCTGTGGGACGCCGAGCTCGGGGGTCCGGGCGCCCTCGAGCTGCCGCTGTTCGTGATGGACCGAACCCTCGAGACGTACCTGGGGCTCGACGCGGACGAGGCCCTGGCCGCCAGCGTGGCGGCGCTCGAGCCGGTCGCCGCCGCCGGCGGCGCGTGTGCCGTGCTGTGGCATCCGCCGAGCCACCACCCGTCCCTCTCGGGCGGCTACGACCAGACCTACCGGCGGCTGCTCACCTGGATCGCCGACCGCGGCGGGTTCGCCGGGACGGCGCTCGACGTGCTCGAGCGCTGGAAGGGGCGCGTCCCCACCGCGAGCTGACCGCGCCGGCGACCCTCGACTACCCTCGACGGATGGGTCGCTACCTCCTGACCGGCGCTGCCGGCTTCATCGGCTCGCACCTCGCGGAGACGCTCCTGGCGCAGGGTCACGAGGTCGTCGGAGTCGACTGCTTCACGCCCTACTACCCCCGCGCGCTCAAGGAGGCGAACGTCGCCGGGATCCGCGAGCATCCCGCGTTCGCCCTGCACGACGTCGACCTCGTCGAGGCCGACCTGCCCGCGCTGCTCGACGGTGTCGACGGCATCTTCCACCTGGCCGCCCAGGCGGGCGTGCGGGCCAGCTGGGGCGCGGACTTCTCGACCTACGTGCACCACAACATCCTGGCCACCCAGCGGGTCTTCGAGGCCGCCGTGCCGCGCGCTCTGAAGGTCGTCTTCGCGTCGTCGTCGTCGATCTACGGCAACGCCGCGACGTACCCGACCCGGGAGGACGACCGGCCCGCGCCGCTCTCGCCGTACGGCGTGACCAAGATCGGCTGCGAGCACCTGGCCCGGGCCTACCAGGCGTCGCTCGGCCTGGACTTCGCGGCGCTGCGCTACTTCACGATCTACGGTCCGCGCCAGCGGCCGGACATGGCGATGGCCCGCATCGTCTACGCCCTCGTCGACGGGGACCCGTTCGAGATCTACGGCGACGGCCAGCAGTCCCGCGAGTTCACCTTCGTGGCCGACGCCGTGGCCGCGACGATCGCCGCGCAAGGCGCCCCGAAGGGCGCGGTGTACAACGTCGGCGGCGGCGCCGAGACGACGCTGAACGCGGTCATCGAGACGTGCGAGCGGCTGTCCGGGAAGACCCTGCAGCGCGTCCACGTGCCGGCCGCCACCGGCGACCCGCGCCGCACCGGCGCGGACACCTCGCGGATCCGCGGCGACCTCGGCTGGCAGCCGACGACGACGGTCGAGCAGGGCCTCGCGGCCCACCTGCGCTACGCCGAGGAGACGGCGCCGGCCCGACGCGGCGCGCACCGGGCCGCCAGCACGCGGTAGACGGCGGCTACGGCCGCCCCGGCGCTCACGCGCGCCCGACGAGCGGCGCGGTCGGCGGCGGGGTCGGCGCGCGTCGCCGCACCGGCACGCGACTCCTCACCGCGGCGCTCGACGCCATGACCAGGCCGCTGCCGAGACCCATGTAGAGCCAGACCGCGTTGTTGCCGGCGATGTCGCCGGAGACCAACGCGTTGACCACGCTGTAAACGATGAGCGCGAACAGCAGCCCTGCGAGCGCGCCGGGCTCACCGCCACGCAGGGTCAGGCCGCCGAGCCGGTAGAGCGAGGCGCCGATCGCCAGCGCCAGGAGGGCGATGCCGAGGATCCCGAGCTCGGCCCAGGTCTCGAGCACGATGTTGTGGGGATAGCGCTCCCCGTGCGTGTCGACGGCGGCGAAGCTGCCGGTGCCGATGCCGAACGCCGCGTTCTGCCAGCTCGCGGAGATCTGGTGCGTGGCCTCGCCCCAGAGCACCGAGCGCGGGGTCTCGCCCGGGAGCTCGCTCCCGGTGAACACCGACAGGGCGCGGTCGACGCTCTGGCTGGGGATGAACCCGGCGCTCGAGAGCACGCCCGCGCCGATCAGCGCGATCACCACCGTGACGACGACGCGCTTGGCCATCCGCTTGTTGCCGAACATCCACAGGAGCAGCGCCGGCACGGCGACGACCAGCCCGAGCAACGGGCCGCGCGACCCGGTGCCGAGGAACGCCACGGCGGTGGGAAGCAGGGCCAGCATGTACAGGATCCTGCGCCCGGTCGTCGGTGCGCGAGCGGCCGCGAACAGCAGGATCAGGGCGAGCTCGCCCATCGAGCGGGCGAAGCCGATCGGGTCGAACCACGACGACAGCGCGAGCCGGTTGGTGGCGGGACTGTCGATGCCGCCGTTGCCGAGGAGCACCGTGTCGTAGATCGCCGCGGCCAGGGTCAGGCCGGCCGAGACGGCGATGAACAGGAGGAGGTCCGAGCGGACGTAGCCGACGAGCACGCCGACGACGAACGGCAGCACCCCCAGGACCAGGAAGAGCTCGACCTTCGAGTCCGCGTACGAGCTGGCCTGGGACGCCGGCAGCCGCAGGAGCATCAGGGCCACGAGCCCGGCCATGGCCATGGCCGGCAGGTCGATGGCGACGGCCAGCGAGGGCCGCGGGCGGTCGCGGCGGGCCACGGCGATCGCGAGGCCGAGCGCCGTCCAGGCGGCGAAGCCGGCGACCGTCGCGCCCTTCGGCAGGCGGCCGTGCAGCACGAGCTCGGGGAGCAGCGACGCGGTCCAGACGGCCAGCGGCAGGGCCGGCGAGCGCGCCGCGATGACGACCGCCGCGCCGCCGCCGATCACGGCCCAGGCGAGCATCGGCACGTGCGGCTGCGCGAGCGTCAGGAGGACGCCGCACAGCGAGCGCGGCCGGCCACGCCACGTCGACGGACGCGCGCGGCCAGGGCGCGAGACGCGGACCGGCGATGGACGAGCGCACCGTCTCACTCTAGGTGGTCCCTCCGAGAATGGACCCGTTCGCGAACGCCCCGATCGTCGCGCGCGTCCCTAAGCTGAGAGCGGTGGCCACGCCCGCTCCCCGCCCCGCCGTCGAGGCATCGACCGACACGCCCGCGCTCGAGGCGCCGGCAGCGCCGGATCGCCGGCGGCCCTCGCCGTAGCCGGGGCGGGACGACGGTCGCGTCGGTCAGCCGGCGGGCGTTCTGGGTGTTCGCGTCGTCCGTCGCCACGCTCGCGATCGGCTACGTCGCGTCGGTGATCGTGGCGCGCGTCCTCGGCCGCTACGACCGCGGCCTGCTCGCCGCGCTGCAGGTCGACGCGACGATGGCGATGAACGTGCTCGGCGTCGGAATGCACGTCTCGGTGCTGTACTACGCCAGCCGGCGGCGGCGCTACCAGGCCCCGCTCGTCGGGATCGTGCTGGTGCACGCGGCGCTCCTGACGGTCGCGTCGATCGTGCTCGTGCTGGCCTTCGGCCCGACGCTGGCGGCCTGGCAGGACGCCTCCTACGACCAGACCCTGTGGCTGCTCGCGGCGCTGCTCGTGCCGGCCGGCTACCTCGAGCTGTGCTTCGTCAACTTCGTCCAGGCACAGCAGGACTTCCGGCGCTCCAACATCCTGATCATGGCCGGGCGCACGGCGAGCCTGGTCGGCGCCGTGACGCTCGTCTGGTGGCTCGGGTACGGCGTGACCGGCGCCGTGATCTCGGCGCTCGGGATCTCGCTCGTCCAGATCGCCGGCAGCCTGCGGCCGGTGCTGCGGGACGGGATCGGGTTCTCGCGGCGGCTCGTGCGCGTGAGCCTGTCGTACGGCCTGCGCATCCAGGTGGCCGCGCTCTTCCGCATGGCCGCCGGACGGTTCGACCTGCTGCTGCTGTCGCTGCTGGTGCCGCTCTCGACCGTCGGCTACTACGCGATCGCCCAGATCGTCTCGGAGCTCGTGCTGCTGATGCCGCGGGCCTTCGGCACGGTGCTGGTGCCGGTGCTGGCGGGCGACTCGCGCGACGCCCGGCTGTCGGCCCCGGCGGTCCGCCTGAGCGGGACGCTGTCGCTGGCCGCCGTCGCCGGCGTCGCGGTCCTCGGGCCGCTGCTGATCCAGTTCGGCTACGGGCCGGAGTACACCGCCGCGATCGTGCCGCTGCTGATCCTGCTGCCGGGCATCTGGTTCCAGTCGGCGGGCGACCTCTCCTCGTACGTGCTGGCCGGGCGCGGGCGCCCGGGCACGTCGTCGGTGCTCGCGGCGGTGCAGGGGATCGCGACGGTGGCCCTCGACCTGGTGCTGATCCCGCCGTACGGGGCGGTCGGAGCGGCGATCGCCTCGCTCCTGGCCTACACCGTGTACGGGCTCGTCAGCCTGTGGGTGCTCGGCGGGGTGAGCGGCGAGCCCGTCCGGTCGATGCTGGTGCTGAACCGCTCCGAGCTGGACCAGGTCGTCGGCAGGCTGCGCCAGCTCGCCGGACGCGGCACGCCGGACGGAGGGAACGAGGGATGAGCACCGGCACCGCTCCGAAGCTGCGCGTCCTGACGCTGCGCGCGGCCCCCGCGCGGTTCTGCGTCGATCTCGGGCAGCGCAACGCCGAGTTCGTCAAGCGCCGGATCACCCCGTTCACCCGGGTGGCGCCCGGCTGGGGCGGCTCGTTCGCGCCGGTCCCCGGCCCCGGCTACGACCTCGTGCACACCTGGAACAGCGTGCCGGTGCTGACGCGACGGCCGTTCGTGATCACCTTCGAGAGCTTCCTGCCGCGGCTGCCGGACAACCTCGACTACGGCCGGGCTGCGCCCGTCGTGAAGCAGCTGGCCCGGCGGCTGGGCAGCCGCGTGCGCGGGGACCAGTGCGTGGCGCTGCTCGCGCTCTCGGAGTACGCCCGGCGCCAGTTCGGCGTCCAGCATGCCGACGATCCTCAGCGGGCCGCGTTCGAGCGCAAGATGGAGGTCTGCTACCCGGCCGTGTCCCTCCGCCGCGAACGGCCGAAGCGGTTCGAGGGCGACGAGCTGCGCCTGCTGTTCGTGGGCTACGAGGCGATGCGCAAGGGCCTGCCCGCGCTGCTGCGGGCGCACGGCCGGCTGCGCGCGCTGGGGGTGCCCGTGAAGACGACGGTCGTCTCGAGCCTGCAGTGGTCGGTGGAGGACTACATCGGACCGTCCGACGAGGCCTACGTCGAGCGCCAGCTCGCGGGTCTCGGCCAGGACGGCGTGCGACACCTGCGGCTCGTGCCGAACGACGAGGTGTTCGGGCTCATGCAGGACGCGCACTACTTCTGCTTCCCGACCCTGCACGACACCTTCGGGTTCGTGACCGTCGAGGCCCTGTCGTGCGGGACGCCGGTCATCGCCTCGGCGACCTGCGCCCTGCCCGAGGTCGTCGAGCACGGCCGCAGCGGGTACCTCCTGCCCTTCGAGAACGACGCGGCCGCGGGCCGCTGGCCGTGGATCTACCGCCGCCGCGACCCCGAGTACCAGGGCGCCTACGAGCAGGCGGTCGAGCGCCTGGGCGACGCCCTCTACGAGACCCTGGCCGAGGCCTACGAGCAGCGCGGCTCCTACGAGGAGCAGAGCGCGGCAGCGCTCGAGCGCGTCCGCGAGCGCTTCGACCGCGAGCGGATCCGCCCGCGGCTCGAGCAGCTGTACGAACGCTGCCGCTGACGCCCTGACGCGCACCGGCGAACCCGCCGGATCCTTCGGCCAGGCGCCGATCCGGGCTTCCCCCGAATGGGGGCGGATGGTCCTGACGAGCCTCCGATAACCCCAATAGGGGCCGGATGAGCGTGCCTCCACGGAGGACGTTCAGGAGACTCGCAATGAAGTACCGGCTCGTCACAATGCTCGTTGGCCTCGCCGCCGTCGCCACCCCCCAGGCAGCATCGGCAGCGACCTTCTACGTCGATCCCGCCGGATCCGACGCCAACCCCGGGACCTCCCCGATCGCCCCGTGGCGGTCGCTGGCGCGGGTCAACTCGCACGTGTTCGCGCGCGGGTGACGCGGTGCTCCTGCGCGCCGGCGGCGTCTGGAACGCGATGGTCTCGGTGCAGGGCAGCGGCACCGCCGCCGCCCCGATCACGGTCGGCGCGTACGGCGGCGGCCGGGCGATCATCGACGGCAGCGGGGCGACCGGCTACGCCGGCCTCGAGGTCGCCGGCGGCGACTACGTCCGCTACCAGGACCTCGAGATCCGCAACTGGACGCGGCAGCGACGAGAACGCCGTCTACGTCCTGCACGGCTCGCACCTGACGTTCGACGACATCGACGCGCACGACAACCTGAACGGCCTCTTCGCCTCGGGGAGCGGCACCCCGCAGACCGACGTGCAGGTGTCGAACTCGGTCTTCTCGGGCGTCAGCGAGCGAGGGCGTCGCGCTGGCCATCAACAACGTCGACTCGACGGGCTGGGCGCTGACCAACGACGAGTTCGCGAACGCCGGCGACAGCTGCATCCTCGACCTGGCCGGCAACGACGTCTACGACCACGTCAAGGTGCACCACTGCGGCTACGACACGTCGATCGGCTACGGCAAGCACGGCCTCTACATGAAGGGCCCGGAGACCACGTTCGAGAACGGCGAGATCTACGACGTCTACGACGGCAGCCGCGGCGGCGGCGGCGGCAACTGCATCTCGCCGCGCGAGGGCGGCCTGATCCAGGACAACCTGCTGCACGACTGCAAGGGCGTCATCGGCTGGTTCGACTACACCCGCGCCGCCTCGCAGACCCTGCGGATCCGCGGCAACCGCATCTGGGGCTTCGTCGACTGGGGCGTCTGGATCGAGGGCCCGAACGGCCAGGCCGGCGACAACCCGTACAACGTGAACGGCCACAGCGTCACGTTCGACTTCTCGAACAACACCGTCGTGGCCAACAACGCCGCCGGCGCGGCCGTGCCCGACGTGGCCTTCGGCAGCCCCGCGGCCGGCTACTCGGTCAGCGCGAACGTCGAGAACAACATCTTCGCCGGTAACCAGGGCAGCGGCACCGCGCTCGAGGTGTTCAAGTCGGGCGGCAACGCCGCCTACAGCGGCCGCCACAACATCTTCTGGAACGCCGGCGGCGCGACGCGCGTGAACTTCAAGGGCACGCTCTACACCGATCCCGCGAACGTCCCGGCCGAGATCGGCTCGGACGCGGTCAACCCGGGCTTCCAGAACGCGGCGTACGGCTCGCCCAACCTGAGCCTGCAGGGCGGCAGCCCGGCGATCGACTTCGGCGTGGCCAACCCGGCTGCCGGCGCGCTGCAGAGCAGCTGCGACGGCTCGGCCGCGAGCTACTGCGGCTCCGCTCCCGACGCGGGCGCCGTCGAGACCGTCGCCGCGGGCGGCGGCACCGGCGACACCAGCGCCCCGAGCGTGCCGGCCGGCCTGAAGGCCTCCACGGCCGTGACCTCGGCGACGCTCGACTGGAGCCCGGCGAGCGACGACGCCGGCGTCGCCGGCTACGCGGTCTACGTCAACGGCAGCCTGGCCACGAAGGTCAGCGGCACGTCGATCACCCTCGCCGGCCTCGAGGCGAACACGCGCTACCGCTTCCAGGTCGCGGCCTTCGACGCCGCCGGCAACCAGTCGGCCAGGAGCGCGGCGCTGCACGAGCGGACGCACCGCGCGGGCTGGACGGGCCGGGCGGCAACGCTGTCCCTGGCCGTCTCGCGCACCACCGCCCTGCTGCAGGTGCAGCACGGCACCACCGGCTCGCTCACGGTCGACGACCGCAGGAGCCAGCACGTGCGCGGCCGGCACGTCCGCTTCTCGCCGCTCGCCGCCAACCGCTGGCACCGCCTGTCGGGCCAGCTGCGGCACGGGGCGCACCGCACGACGGTCGCGGTCGCATTCCTCACGCACGGGTGACCAAAAGCCGCGCTTAGCAGGAGAAAACGGAAGGCTCGCGCGCACCTTCGCCGCCGAGCGGTAGATTCCTGCGGCGCCTCAGGGAAGGGGCGAGAGGAGGGATTCCAGCCGTGAGAGCAGCGAGCATGTCGGTCTGGCCGTGGTCGCGCGTGGCCGCTGCCTGCGCGTCCGTCGGCCGCCCAGCGCGCCGAGGCCGCGACCTACTACGTCAGCCCGGCGGGCTCCGACTCCGGCCCGGGCACCTCCGCCCGGCCGTGGAAGACCATCGCCAAGGTCAACGCCACCACGCTTCGACCCGGCGACTCCGTGCTCCTGCAGGGCGGCGCGGTCTTCCACACGATGCTCTCGCTGCGCGGCGGCGGCTCGGCGAGCGCGCCGGTCGCGGTGTCGACGTACGGCAGGGGCAAGGCCGTGATCGACGGCGCGGGCGGCAGCGGCTACGCGGGCATCGAGGTCGCGAACGGCGGCAGCTACCTGCGCTTCCGCAACCTCGAGCTCCGCAACTGGGGCGACGGCGAGGGCATCTACGTCCTGGCCGGCTCGCACCTGACGTTCGACGGCATCGACGCCCATGACCAGCGCCACGGCCTGTGGGACTCCGGAAACGGCGCGGGCTCGACCGACGTGACCGTCACCAACTCGCGCTTCGCCACCAACGGCAAGGGCGTCGCGCTGGCCGTCAACAACCTGGCCTCCACCGGCTGGACGTACGAGAACGACGAGTTCACGAACGCCGGCGACAGCTGCATCATCGACCTCGCCGGCCACTCCGTGTACCGCGACGTCAGCGTGCACCACTGCGGCTACAACACGGCGATCTCGTACGGCAAGCACGGCTTCTACATGAAGGGGCCGGACATCACGCTGAGCGGCGGCGCGGTGTACGACGTCTACGAGGGGCCTGGCGGCGGCTCGTGCATCTCGCCGCGCCAGGGCGGCGTCATCGAGGACGTGCAGGTGCACGACTGCCGCACGGGCATCGGCTGGTTCGACTTCACCCGCGCCGCGAGCCAGACGCTGGTCATCCGCCGCACCGCGGTGTGGGGCGTGCTCGACACCGGCATCTACGTCGACTTCGTCGGCGCCAACAGCGAGAACGGCGCCAACGTGGCGCACCACTCGGTGACGTTCCAGCTCTCGAACGACACGATCGACACGACGAACGCCGGCGGCTCACCGGTGCTGGGCGTGGCCTTCGCCTCGCCGC
Organism: uncultured Actinomycetes bacterium; assembly: GCA_963794695.1. Taxonomy (GTDB): domain Bacteria; phylum Actinomycetota; class Thermoleophilia; order Gaiellales; family JALYLC01; genus CAWCFJ01. Next base: position 65,326 of record CAWCFJ010000011.1, read on the forward strand.
AGAGCGGCTACCGCTCGACGGCGACGTTCGAGAACAACGTCGTGACCGGGAACCAGGGCACGTCGGTGGCGCTCGAGTTCTACAAGCACGGCGGCGACGTGTCCTACAGCGGACGCCACAACGTCTACTGGAACACCGGCGGGCGCACCCAGATCAACGCGGCCGGCCGCTGGCTCACGTCGCTCGCCGGCCTGGCGAACGAGACCGGCTCGACCATCGCCGACCCGCGCCTCAAGAACGCGTCCTACTCGGGCATCGACCTGCGGCTCAAGCGCAGGAACAGCCCGGCGGTGGACTTCGGCGTCGCGAACCCGGTCACCGGCGCGATGGCCGCGACCTGCAACGCCGACGTGACGAGCTTCTGCGGCGCGGCCCCGGACGCCGGGGCGATGGAGGTCGGCGCGGCCCACTAGGCTCCGGCGGTGCGCATCCTCATCGTCACCCCGACGCTCGCGCTCGGCGGCAGCGAGCGCCTGGTGGTGACCTACGCCGAGGGGCTGCGCGACCGCGGACACGAGGTCTCGGTGGCCTTCGGGGTGCGCGGCAGCCACGCGCCGCGGCTGCGGCGCGAGGGGATCCCGACCTACGTGCTGTCACCGCGCTTCCTGGCGCCGGGCACGCTGCCAGAGTGGACGCGGGCGCTGCGGCGGCTCATCCGTGAGCTGCAGCCCGACGTCGTGCACGCCCAGTCGATCACCGCCGCGCTCGCGTCGGCGCTCGCCGCGCCGCGCGTGCCGCGGCTCGTGACGTTCCACGGGATCGGCGAGGCCAACGCGCGGCTCGCGCCGTTCGCCATGCGCGCCGCCGGGGCACGCGTGACGGCCGTCTCGACCGCTGCCGCCGACACCCTCCGCAACCGGCACCTGACGCCGGCGGTGGAGCTCCTGCGGTCCGGCATCGACATCGCCGAGATGGAGGAGGCCGCGCGCGAGCCGGTGCCGCTCGAGCCGGCGGAGCTGCGCATCGTCTGCGTGGCGCGGCACTTCGCGTCGAAGGGCGTGGACGTGCTGCTGCGCGCGTTCCCGCGGGTGCTGGCGGAGCGGCCCGAGGCGCGGCTCGTGCTCGTCGGCGCCGGCGACGACAGCGACGAGCTCGTGGCGCTCGCGACGAGCCTCGGGATCGCGGGCGAGACGCACTTCGCCGGGCCCACCATGAACGCGGCGCCCTACCTGGCGGCCGCGGACGTCGTCGTGCTCCCGTCCCGCCGCGAGGGGCTGCCGATCACCCTGCTCGAGGCGCTGGCGCTCGGCCGCGGCGTCGTGGCCAGCGCGGTCGGCGGCACGCCGACGATCATCCACGAGGGCGAGACCGGCTGGCTCGTGCCGCCCGAGGACGAGCCAGCGCTGGCCCGGGCGATCCTCGAGGCCGCCGCCGATCCCGCGGAGGCCGCGCGCCGCGGCGCCGCCGGCCGCGAGCTGGTCCGCGCCGAGTTCGCCGTCGACTCGATGCTCGACCGCCTCGAGCAGCTGCTCTACGAGACCGCCGCGACCCGTTCCAGGAACGCCAGCCGCTGACGCTCCTTGGCCGCGGCCGAGAGGCGGTCCTCGACGTCGCTGCGGGGCACGCGCCGGCCGCGCACGCGCTCCACGAACTCCCCGATCTGGCGCACGTGGGCCCGCACGTTGTCCTCGCTGCGCCGGCAGCTCGAGCAGGAACCACGGCTGCTCGTCGACGAAGTCGGTGTCGCGGTAGCCGAGGATCATCGGCAGCCCGTACAGCAGGCACTCCCGCACCTTGAGCGGGCAGGCCTCGTGCATGCGCTTGCGGTCGAGGGCCAGCGTGCCGAAGGCGACGTCGGCGCGTGCCAGCACCTGCTCGTAGTCCGCGCGCCCGAGAAACCCGTGGGCGGTGACGTTCGCCGGGAGCCCGCCGCCGAGGTCGGCTGCCGTCGGGCCGATCAGGTCGAGCTGCAGGTCTGGACGCTCGCCCGCGAGCCAGAGCAGCTTGTCGAAGCCGTGCCAGGCCAGGTTGGGCGTGCCGATGAACGCCGCCCGCGCGGGCCCGTCGCCCGCCGGCGCCGGCAGCACGGCCGGCGGCGGCTCGACGCCGTTGGCCACCACCGCGACCGGCCGCCCGAAGCCCGCGATGCCGGGGCTCTCGGCGAGCTCGTGGGTCACGCAGACGATGCCTGCGGCCGCCCGCAGGAGCAGCGTGCGGTTGACCCGGTTGTAGGCCGCGGCGCCCCGCGAGCGCAGCGCGAGCTCGGCCTGGTCGTCGGTGTTGATCTCGATGACCGTCGAGACCCGGCGCGCCAGCCGCAGCGGCGGCGGCAGGAAGACGTCGTAGCGCAGGTACACGACGTCGGGCCGGAGGCGCCGCGCCGCCCGCTCGAGCGCCAGCGTGGCGCGCACGCGCTCCCAGGGCGAGCGAGAACGGGAAGACGGCCGCCTCGATCGCCGGCGGGCCGCTTCCGGCGCGCGACAGGCAGAGCAGGTCGACGACGTGCCCGGCGGCCCGCCAGTGCGCCACCTGGGAGCGGATCTTTCGGAGCACCCCGTCGTCACGGTAGGCCTCGACGTAGCAGATGTACGCAATGCGCATGGCCCGGGCGAACCGTAGCCGGACGCGCCGGTAGGCTGTCCGCCGGTGTCGGCCGCTGGCTTCATCGACCTGCACGCCCACGTGCTCCCCGGCGTCGACGATGGCCCGGTCGACGAGGCCGAGGCGCTCGCGCTGCTGGACCGCCTGGCGTCCGAGGGCGTGACGACGGTCGCGGCCACGCCGCACGTCGACGGCCGCTACGCGACGACCCCGGCGCTGGTGCGCGAGCGCATCGCGGCGCTCGCCCCGCGCTCGCCGATCGACATCGTGCCGGGTGCCGAGATCCACCTCGGCCAGCTCGACGTCGTGCTGGACGCCGGGCGCCGAGGCCTACACCCTCGGCGGGGTCCGGCACCCTGCTGCTCGAGGTCGAGGGCTCGATCGTGGCGTCGACCGTCGAGGACGCCCGCATCCGCCTGGCCGAGGCCGGCGTGCGGGTGCTGCTGGGACACGCCGAGCGCTGGCAGCAGCTCCGCGACGACCCGTTCCTGGCCGACGCGCTGGTGGCGACCGGCGTGAGCCTGCAGGTCACCGCGTGCGCGCTGCTCGGCCGCATCGGCTCGCGCTCGCAGCGCTCCGCCTGGGACCTGCTCGACCGCGGCCGGGTGCACGTCGTGGCCAGCGACGCGCACGCGCTCGGGACGCGCCCGCCCGAGCTCGCCGCCGCCGCCGACGCGCTGGATCGCCGCTACGGGGCGGGCGCCGCGGACGTGCTGCTGCGCGAGCATCCAGCCGCCGTGCTGGCCGGCGCGACCCCGCCGGCGTTCATCCCGGCGCGGCGCACCGGACTGCTCGCCCGGCTCGGTTTTTCCCGACGCTGACAAATCCGAGTACGTCCCTATACTGCGAAACATGGAGACGACCGCGGTGGGCGCCGCAGAGGCCGGGCGCGGATCGCCGGCCGGAAACGAGCTCCAGGCCTTTGCCGCGATGTTGGGCCGCGGCAAGTGGATCATCATCGGCGTCACGCTGCTCGCCGCGGTCAACGCGTTCCTGCTCTCGGTCACCAAGCCGAAGACCTTCGACGCGTCGGAGCTGCTGCGCGTCCAGTCGACGGCCAGCCAGACGAGCTCGCCGAACGACATCATCACGGCGAACAAGAGCATCGCCTCGACGTACGTGACGCTCTTCACCAACCGGGGCTTCCTGGCCCAGGCCTCGAAGGGCATCGGCGGCCGCTGGACGCTCGACTACCTCGACTCGCACGTCTCTGCGAGCGTCGAGGGCGACACGGTGCTGATCCGGCTGCGCGCGACCGGCCGCACGCCGGAGGAGGCCGTGCAGACGGTCCAGCGCGTCTCGACGTTCGCGGTGAACTACGTCAAGGACATCGACAGCCGCCAGAACACGGCGCAGATCGCCGAGCTGCAGCGGAGCGTGCAGCGCCTCACGGCGCAGATCAAGCAGGCGGGCAAGCCGACGGCGGCCACGAGCGACGACATCGCCCAGCTGCGCCAGCAGCGGACGTTCTACAACCAGCAGATCGCGAGCCTGCGCGCCACCGGAACGGCGCAGCAGCCGTCGGTGCAGGTGGCGAGCCCCGCGAGCTCCTCGGGCGTGGCGATCTCGCCGCGGCCGGTGTTCGACACCACGCTCGGCATCATCTTCGGCCTGGTGGTCGGCATCATCCTGGCCTGGATGCGCGACCAGCTCGACCGGCGGGTGCGCAACGTCCGGGAGATCGAGCACATCGCCGAGCGGCCCGTGCTCGCGACCGTTCCCCTGGTGCGCAACATCGACGCCGCCGCCGGCAAGCTGGCCAACGCCTTCGACGTCCTACGGGTGAACCTGGCGATCGCCGGCCAGCGACGACCCATACGGGTGCTGACCGTGACCTCGGTGCGCGAGGGCGAGGGCAAGACCTCGACCACGCTCGGGCTCGGCCTGTCGCTGGCCCGCGCCGGCCGGCGCGTGCTGCTGGTCGACGGCGACCTGCGCCGCCGCGGCCTGTCGACCGCCGTCGGCGTGCAGGACCAGTGGGGCCTGACCGAGGTGCTGAGCGGCACGTCGACGCTCGAGGAGGCGATCGTCCCGCTCGACGGCGGGATCGAGGTGCTGCCCGCCGGCCGGCTGCACCCGAGCCCGCCCGCCCTGCTCGACAGCGCCCGCTTCGACGAGGTGCTGGACGAGATGCGCGAGCGCTACCAGGTCGTGCTGCTCGACTCCCCGCCGTCCCGCCACGTCGCCGACCCGGTGCTCATGGCCGCGAAGTGCGACGCGCTGGTGCTCGTCCTTCGCATCGGCAGCGTCGAGCGGCCGCACTTCTCCGAGGTCGTCGACCTGTACAAGAGCCCGCCGTTCAACCTGCTCGGCGAGGTCGTCTACGACACCGACGCCACCGAGTCGTACGGCGCCTACGACCTGCAGCCGGACACGCCCAGCCGGATGTCGCGGCTCGGCAGCCGCGACAAGACCCGGACGCGGCGCACCCAGGAGCGGAAGGCCAGCTAGGCGGTCGGTGCCACGGGCTGGCGCCGTTCAGGGCTCCGGATCGGCACACTGGTGGACGAGGGTGTGCGCTCGCGCGCCTTTTACGATCATCACGCGACCGCCGCGCACACCCGGCCAGGATGTCCGAGACGGGCGTCCTGAACGGCGTCAGCTCGTGGCACCAACCGCCTAACGCGGAGGGCCGAGCGGATCCGCTCGGCGAGCGCCTCGAGATCGAACAGCGAGCGCACCGCCGCCGCCTCGTCGACCAGTCAGCACGCCGAGCAGCACGTGCTCGGGCCGCACGTCCTGCTCGAGGGACGCGGCCTCGTCGACCGCGGCCGCCAACGCCTCGATCGTCGCCGGGGCGAGCTCCATCCGGTCCTCGAGACGGGGCACGCGCGGCAGCCGGCGGGTCGCCAGGCGGTCGCGCAGGCGCTCGGGCGGGCGGGGCTCGACGAACGCCGAGACCGCCGTCGGCGCCTGCACCACCAGCGCCAGCAGGAGGTGCTCGGGGTACACCGCGTCGTGGCCGAGCCTCGTCGCCTCCTCGAAGGCGTAGGCCAGGACGGCCTGGGTCTCCTCGGTGAGGGCGGGCGCGCCGTTCAGCGGAGGGCCGGGAAGAGGATCACGTCGCGGATCGAGCGCCGGCCGGTCACGAGCATGGCGATCCGGTCGATCCCGACGCCGACGCCGGCCGTCGGCGGCATGCCGAAGGCGAGCGCCTCGACGTAGTCGAGGTCGACCGGGTGGGCCTCCTCGTCGCCCTCCTCGCGCGCCTGGGCCTGCTCCTGGAAGCGGCGCAGCTGCAGCTCGGGATCGTTGAGCTCGGAGTAGCCGTTCATGAGCTCCATCCCGGCGCAGAACCCCTCGAAGCGCTCCACCAGGGCGGGATCGTCCTCGCGCTGGCGGGCCAGCGGCGAGAGCTCGAACGGGTAGTCCGTGAGGAACGTCGGCTCGATCAGGTTCGGCTCCACGTAGACGCGACAGCAGCCGGTCGACCAGCGCGCCCCAGGTCTCGTCCTTCGCCGCCGCAGCCACCCCGCGGTCGAGCAGGAAGCCGCGCAGCCGATCCGGGTCGCGGTCGGCCATCGGGTCGATCCCGGCAGCGTTCGAGATCGCCTCGCCGAGGGTCATCCGGCGCCAGGGCGGGGCGAGGTCGACCTCCTGCTCGCCCACCAGGATCCTGGTCGTCCCGTTGGCCGCCTGGGCGGCCGCGGCCACGAGCTCCTCGGTGCGGCGCATGGCGTCGTTGTAGTCGGCGTAGGCCTCGTACCACTCGAGCACCGTGAACTCGGGGTTGTGCTTGAACGAGACGCCCTCGTTGCGGAAGTTCTTGCCGATCTCGTAGACCCGCTCGAGCCCGCCGACGATCAGCCGCTTGAGGTACAGCTCGGTCGCGATCCGCAGGTACAGGGTGCGGTCGAGCTCGTTGTGGAACGTGGTGAACGGCCGGGCGTGCGCTCCGCCGTACAGGGGCTGCAGGATCGGCGTCTCGACCTCGACGAAGTCGGCGTCGTCGAGGGAGCGGCGGATCGCCTTGACCACCCGGGCCCGCACGATCGTCTCGTCGCGCACCTCGCGGTTGACCATCAGGTCGAGGTAGCGCTGGCGGTAGCGCCGCTCGACGTCCTCGAGCCCGTGGTACAGGTCGGGAGCGGCCGGGTGCACGGCGCCAGCAGCTGGAACGCGTCGAGCTTCAGCGAGAGCTCGCCGCGGCGGCTGCGCACCGCGACGCCCTCGACGCCGACGATCGGCCCCGAGCTCGATGCCCTTCACCTCGGCGAACGTCTCCTCGCCGAGGCCGTCGAGGCTCGCGAGCAGCTGGATCCGCCCCGAGCGGTCGTCGAGGTCGAGGAACGACGCCTTGCCCATGCCGCGGCGGCCGAGCACGCGCCCGGCCAGCCGGTAGCGGGCGTCGCTCTCCTCGCCCGGCCCCAGGTCCTCGTGGCGACGCCGGACCACGTCGATCGGCGGTCCGGTCCTCGAACCGGTGCGGCAGCCCCTCCATGAAGGGCGGTCAGCGGGCCTTGATCGAGACGATCTTGAGCTTCATCGTGCCCTGCGGCACGGCGACCTCGAGCTCGTCGCCCTTGCCCTTGCCGAGCAGCGCCCGGCCGACGGGGGACTCGTTCGAGAGCTTGCCCTCGAGCGGGTCGGCCTCGGCCGAGCCGACGATCGTGTACTCGAGCTTGTCGCCGTGGCTCAGGTCGTGCAGCGTGACCTGGCTGCCCAGCGACACCTTGTCGGTCGAGACCTCGGACGCGTCGATCACGCGCGCGGCGCGCAGCCGCTCCTCGAGACGCGCGATCTTGGCCTCGAGCATCGCCTGCTCGTTCTTGGCGTCGTCGTACTCGGAGTTCTCGCTGATGTCGCCGAACTCGCGGGCCTCGCGGATGCGCTCCGCGACGGCGAGCCGCTGGTTCGTGCGCAGATCCTCGAGCTCCTCGACGAGCTTCTCGTACCCCTCGGGCGTCAACATGACGTCCTTGTCCACGTCTTCCTCCTCCGCAGTGCCATCCTCGCGGATCCGGGGACAGCCGACCGACCAGCCCGGCCGCATGACGAAGCGGCAGATACCCCGGGCGGTCGGCCCGAAAGCATAGCGACTGCTCCACCGGCAGCCGGCGGATGCGCAGGGCGATCCTGCACGCCCGCGTAGACTGCGGACGTGCCGCACGCGCAACGGATGATACGCGCTCGCTGACCGACGCCTTCGAGATCGGCGGCGTCGAGGTCCCGAGCCGGGTCGTGCTGGCCCCGATGGCCGGGGTCTCGGTGCAGGCGTTCCGCCGCCAGGGACGCCGCTTCGGCGCGGGCCTGGTGTGCTCCGAGATGGTCTCGGCGTGCGGGCTCTCGTACGGCAACGAGCGCACCCTCGGCTACCTGCGGATCGCCCGCGACGAGCACCCGATGGCCGTCCAGGTCTTCGGCTCGGACCCCGAGCTGGTGGCGAAGGCCGCCGCGATGTCGGAGGCCGCCGGGGCGGACATCATCGACATCAACATGGGCTGCCCGGTGCGCAAGGTCACCAAGACCGGCGCCGGCGGCTCGCTGCTCGAGCAGCCCGAGCTGGCCGCGGCGATCGTCAAGGCCGTCTCGGACGCGGTCGACGTGCCGGTCACGGTCAAGCTGCGGCGCGGCGTGGCCAACGGCTCGCGCAGCGCGCTCGAGCTCGGCCCGCGGCTCGAGGACGCCGGCGCGAAGGCCATCACCCTGCACCCGCGCTCGGCCCAGCAGATGTACACCGGCTTCGCCGACCACGCGCTGACCGCCGAGCTGGTGGAGCGGGTCGACATCCCGGTGATCGCCTCGGGCGACATCGCGAGCCGCGAGCGGGCCGAGCAGGTCATCGCCGAGACCGGCGCGGCGGCGGTCATGATCGGCCGCGGCGCCCAGGGCAACCCGTGGCTCCTGCGCGAGCTGGCGGGCGAGTCCGACGGCGAGACGCCGGGCAACGACGAGGTCGTGGCCGAGCTCCTGCGCTTCGTCCGGGAGGTCGCCCGCGAGCTCGGCGAGGAGCGCTCGGTCGGCTTCCTGCGCAAGTTCTACGGCTGGTACCTGCACGGCGGACGGATCCCGAAGCCGATGAAGGCCGAGCTCGCGACGGCGCCGACGATCGCCGCCGCCGAGGCCGTGCTGCTGCGGGCGGCGCCGGGCGCCGAGGAGCTGCATCCGGGCCCACGAGCGCGAGCTCGAGGAGCTCGGGCCACGTCGAGGACGACGCCCTCCTCGAGCTGCCCATCTCGATCTACGGCGGCGGATGAGCCGGGGGAGGGCAGGCCCTCCCCGGAGCCCCCACCCGACGTTCCGACCCGCAGCAGCCGCTGAGCTCCCGGCCCGGCAAGCCGGGCCTCCGCGACGGACGTCTGTCGCCGCGGCTCCTCGCGTCGAGCTACAGTGCGGCGCGACCAGGTCGGGCGCCGCGCGCGCACGACCACGTAGCGCTCCTCCTGCTCGCACAGGACGTAGCGGCGGCCGAGGCCGCCGCGGCCTGGCCGACCGTGCCGATGCCGGCGAACGGGTCGAGCACGACGTCGCCCTCGAACGACCAGTAGCGGATCACCCGCTCGGCCAGCTCGACCGGGAAGATCGCGGGGTGCAGCGGCGAGGACGCCGGCGGCAGCCGCCACACGTTGGTGCGCTCGTACGAGCCGCGGATGCGGGAGCGCTCGACCGCCTCGGGGTCGTGGTGGCGGCGGATGTGCCAGTCGATCAGGCGGTCGGTGCGGGCCCGGTAGACGAGCAGGTACTCGGTGACCGGGACCGGCTTGTACTGCAGCGGGGAGCGGTCGGCGGCGAAGCGGCGGCCGCGGCCGGTGGCCCAGCCCGCGCCCTCGGGCTTCTCCCAGACGATGTCGTCGACGAAGTCGAAGCCCGCGTCGGTGAGGACGCGGTGCATGTCGAACGGCACCGCGATCCGGCGGGAGGCCTCGCGCCGGCTCGCCCGGCGCAGCAGCACCGGCGCGACGTTGACCACGAAGAAGCGGCCCTCGGCGAGCACCCGGCGGACGGCGGCGAAGACCCGGCCCATCGTCGCCAGGTAGTCGGGGTAGTCCAGGTAGTCGGTGTAGTCCGGGCGGGCGTTGTAGTACGGCGGCGAGGTGAACGCCAGGTCGACCGACGCCGGCCGGGAGCCCGGCCAGGAGCGCCTCGGAGTCGCCGTGCAGGATGGTGTCGTCGAGCGGCGAGCGCTGCGGGCCGGCGCCGTCCTCGCGTCGCGCCGGTGCGACCTCGGCGGGATCGTCGAGGCGGGCCCGCACGAGCTCGGCGCGGGTGCTGCGCCCCTGCTGGACGCGGCCGGTGTGGGCCTCGATCGCGACCTCGCCGAGCCGGCGGCCGTCGCCGCGCACCAGCGGCACCCGCCACAGGTGGTAGCGGTCGTCGATCTCGGGCAGCCCGAACGCGACCTCGCCGTCGAGCCCCCAGCCGTCGAGCAGCGCGCGGGCGACGAGCTTCGCCTCGTCGGTCGTGCGCACCTGGTAGCGGCGCTTCTCGGAGACCAGCGGGCGGCGCACCGGCTCGGCCAGACTACCCATCACCCGGCGGCCCGGCCGTCCTCGCGCGGCCTCGAGCGGCACCCCGCGCGGCGGCACCGGCGAGGACTGGACGATCGAGGTCGTCGTCTGGCCGTACAGCACGAAGCGGTCGAGGATCGGCTCGAGCTCGTCCATCGAGCGCAGCCGCAGCGTGAGCAGGAAGCAGTCGTCGCCGGTGATCCGGTGGCACTCGACGACCTCGGGCACCTGCCGCTGCGAGCTCGGCGACCTTCGGCAGCTGCCGCGGCGCCGGCCGGATCCGGACGATGGCCGACAGCGGGTAGCCGACGGCCCGCGGGTCGATCACCGCCTGGTAGCCGGTGATCACGCCGGCCTGCTCGAGCCGGCGCACCCGCTCGGCTACCGCCGGCGGCGAGAGGTTCACGCGGCGGGCGAGCTCGGCGGTCGACAGCCGCCCGTCCTGCTCGAGCTCGCGCAGCAGGCGGCGGTTGACCGCGTCGAGCAGATCATCGGCGTTCTGGCGATCCAGCCTTCGAAGCGACGGCAACTCGTCCTCGATTCCGTGCGATCGGGAAGGTCAAATCCTAGCGCTGACGGACACAATCGTCAGCGTGAGCCTCGTGCTTCCCGCGCCGCGGCGCGCGCCGCGCCGAGCTGCCGCCGCAGGCCTACTTCGTCGGCAGCGCCGTCTTCCACTACCTCGGGCCGGCGTTCGCCGTGCTGCTGTTCGCCCGGGTCGCCCCGCTCGGCGTCGCCTGGCTGCGCATCGCGAGCGCCGCGCTGGTCTTCGCCGCCTGGCGGCGGCCCTGGCGGGTGCGCGGCGAGCTCGGCCGGGCCGCAGGTGCGGACGCTGGTCACCTGGAGCCTGATCCTGGCGGCGATGAACTGCTGCTTCTACGAGGCCATCGACCGGCTGCCGCTGGGGACGGTCGCGGCGATCGAGTTCGTCCCGGTCGTCGGGCTGGCCGCCGTCGGCGCCCGCAGCCGTCGCAACGCCGCGGCCCTGGCCCTGGCGGTCGGCGGCGTGTGGCTCCTGAGCGACGTCCGGCTGGCCGGCGAGCCGGCGGGCTTCGCGTTCGCCTTCGCGAACGCCGCGCTGTTCGCCGGCTACATCGTCGTCGGGCACCGGGTGGCGAGCGACGCCACGCTGTCGGGGATCGACGGCCTGGCCCTGGCGATGGCCGGCGCGGCGCTCGTGGTGACCCCGATCGCCGGCGCCTCGGCGCTGCCCGCGCTGGGCGACCCGCTGGCCCTGGCCGCCGGGGTCGGCGTCGGCATCACCTCCTCGGTCATCCCGTACGTCTGCGACCAGCTGGCGATGGCCCGGCTGCCGCGCGCGACCTACGCCCTGCTCGTGGCGCTGCTGCCGGCCACGGCCACGCTCGATCGGCCTGGTCGTCCTGGCCCAGGTGCCGCAGCCGGTCGAGGTGCTGGCCGTCGCGCTGGTGGTCGCCGCGGTGGCCGTCCACCGCGACCCGGCCTGATCAGGCCGGCGGGTCGAGGCCGAAGCGCTCGGCCAGGAACGCCGCCTGCCAGCGGCGCTCGGCGTCGCGTCCGTCCTCGCCGAGCTCGACGCCGGCGGCGACGACGGCGACCATCGCCACCGCGGCCACCCCGCCCGGCCGCGCCGCGATGCCGGCCGCGTCGGCGGCGTACTCGGCCACCGCGGGGCAGCGCTCGACGCGCTCGGCGGCCCGTCCGGCGAACGCCGCCGCGGCGATCAGGCCGCCGTCCCAGCCGTCGACCTCGCGCACGAGCCGCCCGCGCGGCGCGACCAGCTTCTGCCCGGCGCGCGCGACGTCCCCGGCGAGCTCGACCTCCCACAGCTCGTCGCACAGCCAGTACGGGAGGTCGGCGGTGGCGCAGGCGTGGACGCCGCTGACGCAGGCGTTCGGATCGCCCTCGATCCAGCTGCCCGGCTCGGGCCAGGCGACGCCCGAGAACGGCGCCATCCGGCCGCGGCGCAGGGCCTTGTAGGCCTTCACGGGCGGGGGCGCCCGGCCCAGCCGCGGAACGCGGCCAGGAGCTCGTTCTGGGCGGGCTCGGACAGCCCTTCGACGTCGACCTGGCCGACGAGGTCGATGGTGCGCCGCATCTGCTCGACGTAGGCCTCGCAGCCGCCGCAGGTGAGGAGGTGCTGCTCGACCAGGTCGCGCTCGGCCTGCGGCAGCACGTTCTCGAGGTAGGCCGTCACGAGCTCGACCACCTCGCGGCACTCCACGTCTTCGACTCGCCGGTGCACGTGTGGAGTTCTACCCATCGAGGTGCGCCTCGAGCGCCTTTCGCACCTTGGCCCGGCCGCGGTGCAGCAGCACGCGCTGGTTGCCCTCGCTGATTCCGAGCAGCCGGGCCACGTCGGCGCGAGTCCCAGCCCTCGACGTCGCGCAGCGTGACCACGGTGCGCTGGGTCTCGGGCAGCGCCTCGATCGCCCGTCGGGCGATCCCGAGCGTCTCGTCCGACAGCAGCCGCTCCTCGGGGAGGTCGTCCCAGCGGGTCGGCGCGCTGGCCCAGTGGCCGCGCCAGCGGGACGTGGCGTCCAGGAAGCGCTCCTCGGGCACCGACGGCTCGTCCTCCTCGACGTCCCGGGACAGCGACGAGAACGGCGTCACCCGGGCGTCGCGGGTGCCGCGGGTGCGGGCCCGGTTGACCAGGATCCGGAAGAGCCAGGTGCGCAGCGACGAGCGGCCCTCGAAGCGGTCGATCCCGTTCAGGACGGCGAGCCAGGTCTCCTGCACGACGTCCTCGGCGGCCGCGTCGCTCGCGACGTACATCCGGGCCACGCGCAGCATCTGCGGCCCGTAGCGGCGGACGAGCGCCATGAACGCCGCCTCGTCGCCGCGGCGCAGGCCGTCGACGAGCCGGAGCTCCTCGGGATCCGCCGCGACGGCCGGACTGCTCATCGTGTCGAGCATAGACGGGGCATCGTCCCGCGGGCGGGCCCGGGCGTTACAACGTTCAGCCTCTGTTTCGCTGCCACACCAGCCGAAGGCCCTCGAGGGTGAGGTCCGGCTGGTAGTCGTCGAGCGTCTCGGCGTGCGGCAGGATCAGGTCGGCCAGCCCGCCGGTGGCCACCGTCTTGGTCTCCGAGCCGAGCTCGCGCCGCATGCGGGTGACGATCCCGTCGACCTGGCCGGCGAAGCCGTACACCGCGCCGCTCTGCATGCCAGTCACCGTCGTCTTGCCGATCACCGTCGGCGGCGTCGCCAGGTCGACCTTCGTCAGCCGGGCTGCCCGGGCGAACAGCGCGTCCATCGAGATCTCGATCCCCGGCGCGATGATCCCGCCGACGTACTCGCCGGCCTTCGAGACCGCGTCGAAGGTCGTCGCCGTGCCGAAGTCGACCACGATGCACGGCCCGCCGTAGCGGGCGTAGGCCGCCACGGAGTTGACGATCCGGTCGGGGCCGACCTCGCGCGGGTTGTCCATCAGGACCGGCATGCCGCTGCGGGTCCCGGTGCCGACGATCAGCGGGTCGACGCCCAGGTGGCGCTCGCCGAGCCGCGCCCACTCCGTGCCGAGCACCGGCACCGTGCTCGACACCGCGAGCGCCCCGACCTCGGCCCGGGTCCGGCGGTGCAGGGCGAGCAGGCCGTCGAGCACGACGGCGAGGTCGTCGGCCGTCAGCTGCGGCTGCGTGGCCACCCGCCAGCGGGCGGACAGCGCGTCGCCGTCCCACAGGCCGAGGACCGTCTGGGTGTTGCCGACGTCGACCGCCAGCAGCACGTCAGCGGCCTACTCTTCTTCGGGCGACGGAGCCTGGAAGTCCGGCGGCAGCGTCGTGATGACGTCCGTCTGCGGCTTCAGCTCCTCGATGGTGACGTCCTGGGTGGTGTGGACGTCGGTGCGCGGGATGATCCGCGACGGGCGGTTCTTGTCCCAGACCCACACGTCCTCCATCGCCAGGTGGATCATCGGGTAGGAGGGCTGGTGCTCGATCTTGAGGTCGAGCTTGTTGCAGAGGTACGTCGCCTCCTGCGTGAGGACGCAGTAGCGGAAGAGGCCGAAGACCGTCGCATACTCGCGCTTGAGCTTGAGCTCGAGCTCGGCGTCGAACTCCTCGAGATCGTCGACGTGGGACATCGGTTGGCGCCTCGGGTAGGGGAGTGGGACGTCGCTCATCCTAGGTCACCTGCCTTTCGTGAGCCGGATCGCCGGCCGGCGCTCGACCTCCTGGCCCGCGACCGCCGGCGCCAGCTCGGCGAGTGCCCGGCCGCCCGGCAGACGCGCGCCGGGGGCGAGCTCGAGCAGCGGGTCGAGCACGAAGCGGCGCTCGGCCAGCCGCGGATGGGGCACCTGCAGGTCCGGCGTGTCGATCGTCTCGCCGCCGTACAGCAGCAGGTCGAGATCGCAGGTGCGCGGGCCCCAGCGGACGTCGCGGACCCGACCGAGCTCGGCCTCGACGGCCGAGCAGCAGGGCCAGCAGGTCGTGCGGCGCCAACGAGGTCTCGAGCTCGGCGGCCGCGTTCAGGTAGGGCGGCTGCTCGACCGGGCCCCAGGGCGCGCTCTCGTAGGCCGACGAGACCGCGACGACCTCGATCCCGTCTGCGGCAGCGAGCCGCTCGATCGCCTGCCGCAGCGTCTCCTCGCGGTCGCCGAGGTTCGCGCCGAGCCCGATGAAGGCCCGCACGCCGGCTACGTCTCGCGCGTCTGGATCTTCACGCCCGCGAACACCGAGCCGGTCGAGAACGCGCTCGTCCCGAGCGCCTGGTTCAGCGCCTGTGCCGACGAGGCCACCAGCGTGGCCTTCAGGCCGCTGATCGTGGTGCCCGTCGGCGTCGTGGTGATCGTCGCGTGGGAGGTGTCGAGCCGGGCGAAGACGCCGCTGCCGTAGTCGAAGGTGCCGAAGGTCGCGAACAGCACGGACGGGAAGCCCTGGTTGATCGAGGCCGCGAACTGGGAGACGAAGACCGCCTGGCCGCGGACGATGCTGGCGAAGCCGAGCCCGCCGTCGCTGTTGACGAACGCCGAGCCCGGGAAGACCTGGCCACCGCCGACGGGGAAGCTCACGGCGAACGACGGCGAGGTCTTGACGATCGCGACGTGGCTCTTGCGGTCACCGGTGGCGGTCGACGAGCCCTTCACCGTGACCGGCCCCACCGGGTAGGTGAGGACGCGGCCGTGCGACAGCGCGCTCGCCGTGTGCGCGGTCAGCGTGAGGGTCATCGTGCCGCCCGTGACGAGTCCCGCGAAGGCCGGCGCCGGAGCGGCGGCGAGCACGAGGAGGCCGGTGGCGGCCGCGAGGCGGCGCGGGGTGCGGATGCGGCGGGTCATCGTGCGAATGTACGCCTCACGGACCTCGTGCGCAGTCGCACGATCTCGTGGTCTGAACGCTGCTAGCGCCGCGAGAGCGAGGGCGCCGACTCGATCGCCGTGCGCAGCGACCAGATCAGGACGAGCATCCCGTAGGCGACACCGAGCTCGCCGGCACTCAGGAGCGCGGCGCCCGTCGACGTCACGGTCAGCCGCTCGAAGCCGGGCACGAGCACGCCGACCAGCAGCGGCACCACGACCAGCGCGATCCCGACGTGCGTCCGCAGGACCCAGGTGCGCGACGGCCGCAGCCCGGCGTACAGGTAGTCGATCCCGGCGGCCAGGAGGATCGGCACGATCGAGAGCGCTGCGATGACGTTGGTCGGCATGGCTTCCTGGGGTCGAGAACGGGGCACGGGTCGTATCGGCCCTGCCGGGACCGCCCTTGAGCGGCCCCGCCTCAGGATGCCAGGTTTCGTCTGGGTCGAAAAGGGGAACGCGCGCCGGCGAGCTAGACTGCGCGGAGCTCTTCGAGGCAGGCGATCGCCTCGGCGCGGGACTTCACGCCGAGCTTGCGCAGGATCGCCTTGACGTGCCAGCGCACGGTCTCGACCGAGAGGTACAGCTCGGCGGCGATCGCGCTGGTGGTCGAGCCCTCGGCGAGCAGGCCCAGGATCTCGAGCTGGCGCGGCGTCAGGTGCTCGCGGTCGGGCACCATCGCGGCGAGCTGGCGGCGGCGGTCGCCGCGGCGCACCTCGTCCATCAGGTACGACGCCAGGCGCCGGCTGATCGGGGCCTCGCCGTGGGCCAGGCCGCGCAGGGCACGGGCAAGGCCCTCGGGGGACTGGTCCTTCGTCAGGTAGCCGTGGGCGCCGGCCCGGACGACGCGCAGGACGTCGTCGCGGTCGTCGGATCCCGTCAGCACCACGACGCGGACGTTGGGATAGACCTGGGTGATGGTCCTGGTCGCCTCGATGCCCGAACCCTGGCCCAGCGCGATGTCCATGAGAACCACGTCGGGCTCGAGCTCGGCGACGAGCGCGACGGCGTCCTCGCCGCTCGCGGTCGCCCCTACGATCTCGAAGCCTTCGGCAGCCAGGAGCTCGACGAGTCCGCGCCGGAACAGCTCGTGATCCTCGGCGATGAGGACTCGAAGATGCGTTGTCACGTGCGCCAGCATGCCGCCTTTGGGTGGCGCCTGGCAACCCCTTCGAGCCAGCTCCCCCCGTTTGGGTGGTATGACCGCTACCACGTACGGGCCCGGACGCGCTCGACCGACACGATTACGTCGTCGAACGGATGGGCGATCGGGGCCTCGGGCTTGTGCACCGAGACCCGCACCCGCTCGAGGGCGAACCGGGCCAGGAGCGTGTCGCCGATGACCGCGGCGAGGCGCTCGATCAGGTCGTAGCGGCGTTCGGTGGCGGTGCGCACGACGACGTCGGCGACCGCGCCGTAGTCGACGGCGTCCTCGAGCCGGTCGCTCTCGCAGGCCCGGGCGCCCGCCGGGACGAGCACCACGTCGACGACGAAGCGCTGCCCGCGCTCCTGCTCGTCGGGATACACCCCGTGGTGCGCGTGCACCGCGAGGCCCTTGAGCTCGATCTCCAGGGGGTTGCCCGTCATGCCCTCTCCACCGCGCCGGCCACCGCCAGCGCGTCGACCGTCGGGGCCACGTCGTGGACCCGCAGGAACGTCGCCCCGCCGAGAAACGCGACCACGGCGGCGCCGACCGAGCCGGCGGCGCGCTCGGAGCCGGACTCGCGCCCCGTGATCGTGCCGATGAAGCGCTTGCGCGACGCCCCGACCATCAGCGGCCGGCCGATCGCGCACAGCCGCGGCACCGCCTTCAGCAGGGCCAGGTTGTGCTGCCGCGTCTTGCCGAAGCCGATGCCGGGATCGAGGCAGACCTGCTCCTCGCGCACGCCGGCGTCGACCGCCGCCGCGAGCCGCTCCTCGAGGAAGCGCGCGACGTCCTCGACGACGTCGTCGTAGCGCGGGTCGTCCTGCATGGTCTTCGGCTCGCCGAGCATGTGCATCAGGCACAGCGGGACGTCCGCCTCGGCGACCACGCCGGCCATCTCGGGGTCGTGGCGCAGCGCGCTCACGTCGTTCACGAAGGTCGCCCCGGCAGCCAGGGCGCGCCGGGCGACCTCGGCGTTGCGGGTGTCGATCGAGACGGTCGCCCCATCGGCGGCGAGCGCCTCGACCACCGGTAGCACCCGGCGCAGCTCCTCGTCGAGCGGCACCGGGTCGGCGTACGGGCGGGTGGACTCGCCGCCCACGTCGAGGATCCCGGCGCCCTCCTCGCGCAGGCGGCGGCCGTGGGCGATCGCGGCCGCAGCCTCGAAGAACTGCGCCGCCGTCCGAGAACGAGTCAGGCGTCACGTTGACGATGCCCACGACCGTCGGCCGTGCGAGCTGCTCCAGCCCCGTTCTCGGGTCAGGCGCCGCCAGGGTCGGGCTCCGGCGGCGGCTTCGGCGACAGCGCGCCGGGCAGCGGCAGGATCCCGCGCGACTTCGACTCGCGCCGCCGCGGCTCGGCGATGTCGGGAGAGTCGGCCTTCTGCGTCGTGGCGAAGACGAGCTCCTCCTCCTCGCCTGCCAGCAGGCGCAGGAACTGGTCGCGGTCGATCGTCTCGCGCTCGACCAGGATCTTCGACAGCCGGTGCAGCGCCTCGCCCTGCTCGGTGAGCACCTGGCGGGCCCGCTCGTGGGCCTCCTCGACGATGCGCCGGATCTCGTCGTCGATCTCCCGCGCGACCTCCTCGGAGTAGTCCGGCTCCTGCGAGAACTCGCGCCCGAGGAAGGGCTGGTCGTGGTTGCGGCCGAGCGTGCGCGGGCCGAGCTTGTCGCTCATGCCGTAGCGCATGATCATGTTCTTGGCCGTGTGGGTGACCTTCTCGAGGTCGTTCGCGGCGCCGGTCGTGACCTCCTGGAAGACGAGCTCCTCGGCGGCCCGGCCGCCGAGCGTCATCGCCAGCTGGTCGCGCAGCTGCTGGCGCGTCGTCAGGAACTTGTCCTCGGTCGGCATCGACAGCGTGTAGCCGAGCGCCTGGCCGCGGGAGATGATCGAGATCTTGTGGACCGGGTCGCAGCCGGGCAGGAAGTGCCCGACCAGCGCGTGCCCCATCTCGTGGTAGGCCGTGATCAGCCGCTCCTGCTCGGACAGCAGGCGCGTCTTCTTCTCGGGCCCTGCGATGACCCGCATGATGCCCTCTTCGAGCTCGGACATCCCGACCGTCTTGCGGCCGCGGCGGGCGGCCAGCAGGGCGGCCTCGTTGACCAGGTTCGAGAGGTCGGCGCCCGTGAAGCCGGGCGTCTGGCCGGCGAGCCCGCCGAGGTCGATGTCGCGGGCGATCGGCTTGCCCTTGGTGTGCACCTCGAGGATCTTGCGGCGACCCTCGCGGTCCGGCCGGTCGACCACGATCTGGCGGTCGAAGCGGCCCGGACGCAGCAGGGCCGGGTCGAGGATGTCGGGCCGGTTCGTGGCCGCGATCAGGATGATGTTGTCCTTGAGCTCGAACCCGTCCATCTCGACCAGGAGCTGGTTCAGCGTCTGCTCGCGCTCGTCGTGCCCACCGCCGAGGCCCGCGCCGCGGTGGCGGCCGACGGCGTCGATCTCGTCCATGAAGATGATGCACGGCGCGTTCTGCTTGGCCTGCTCGAACAGGTCACGCACGCGCGAGGCGCCGACGCCGACGAACATCTCGACGAAGTCGGAGCCCGAGATCGAGAAGAACGGCACGCCGGCCTCGCCGGCGACCGCCCGGGCCAGCAGCGTCTTGCCGGTGCCCGGAGGCCCGTAGAGCAGGACGCCCTTCGGGATGCGGGCGCCGAGCGCCTGGAACTTCTTGGGGTTCTCGAGGAACTCCTTGATCTCCTGGAGCTCCTCGACCGCCTCGTCGGCGCCGGCGACGTCCTTGAACGAGATCTTCGGCGAGTCCACGGCCATGCGCTTGGCCCGGCTCTTGCCGAAGCTCATCACCTTCGAGCCGCCGCCCTGCATCTGGTTCATCAGGAAGACCCAGAAGCCGAGGAACAGCACGAACGGCAGGACCGAGATCAGGATCCCGCCGAGCGACCAGCCGCCCCGGCCGGTGACCTCCACCTGGGCGCCCTTCGCGCGCGCCACCTGGATGGGGTCGCTCCCGGCGTGGATCAGCTCGGGCGCGTAGTTCGTCTTGTGCTGGGTGTCCGCCGGGTCGCTCTTCAGCGTGTAGACGATGGAGAAGTTGCCCTGGTCGACCTTCAGATGCTGGATCTGGCCTTCGGTGGCGGAGTTGACGAACGTGCTCCAGCCAGCGTTGGTGGTCTTGGTGGAGCTACCCGGAAGGACGTACTTCTGGGCGAGCCACGCAAGCAACACCACGATGACGATGGGGAAGAGCGCGCTCTTGAAGAAGCGGTTCAACGACAGACCTCTCTCGGCGCCGGAGCGCCCCTGACGGCCGGGTCGACGCCGCAACCGCCGACTGGGACAGGCTGCTGGATGCGGGTTCGCCGGGCTTGCAATTCGTGTCGCCGGAGACCTCGCCGGCGTGCCCTGAGCTTACCACGCGGTTTTCCGAGAGAATCGGCTGGCGGTGGGCCGCCAAACCGAGCTCGATAGGAGCCCTACCGACCGCCCCTCGCGCGAGGGGGTCGAACCGAAACCGCGGATGCTGCGAACATGGGGCGAGGAGCTGCGTCCTGCGACCCGGCTCCCCTGCTCCCCATGGCTCTCGACCACGTCTCGGACAACGGCCTCGTCGCGCTCTGTGCGCGGGGTGACCGCGACGCGCTCGGAGCCCTGTACGACCGCTACGGGCGGGCCGCGTACTCCCTCGCCCGGCGCATCCTCAAAGACGCCACCCTGGCCGAAGACGCTGTGCAGGAATCCTTTCTCGCCATCTGGAAGCAGGCCGCCCGGTTCGACGCCGGGCGCGCCCGGCCGTCCACCTGGATCCTCGCCGTGGTGCACCACAAGGCGATCGACATCGTGCGCCGCGAGACCGTCCGCCGCACCGACGGCGAGGAGGGCATGCGGGACGTGGCCGCCGACGAGAACGTGCCCCGCGACGCCTGGCTCTCGCTGCAGCGCGCCCACGTCCAGGAGGCGCTGGCCCAGCTCCCCGACCCCCAGCGGGAGGTCATCGAGCTCGCCTACTTCGCCGGCTACACCCAGAGCGAGCTCGCCGACCGGCTGTCCGAGCCGATCGGCACCATCAAGTCCCGCACGCACACCGCGCTCGCGCGCCTGCGCGAGCTGCTCGAGGCCCGCGGCCTCACGACGGAGAACCCATGGAGCATCGAGAGCTCCGGCAGCTGATCAGCGCCCACGCCCTGGACGCCCTGGACGAGCGCGAGACCCGCCTCGTCGAGGAGCACGTCGTGGAGTGCGCCGAGTGCTCCGGGGAGCTCGACGCGCTGCGCGAGGTCGCCGGCGCGCTGGCCTTCGCGGCGCCCGATGCACCGCCGCCGCCCGGGCTGCGCGACCGGATCCTGGCCGCCACGGCGCCGGCCGCCGACGCGCCCGCGCCCGTCACCGCCCGCCCGGTGCGGGTGCGCCGCCGCCTGGGCCTGCCGTGGCGCGGCCTGACGATCGGCCTCGGCGCCGCGAGCGTGGCGCTGGCCGCCGTGGCCATCGTCCTGGCCGGCCGGCTGGACGACGTGCGCAGCCAGCGCGACGCCCAGTCCCAGGCGCTGGCCTCGGTGCTGAACGCGAGCTCCCGGCTCGTGCACCTGCAGACCCACGGGCCGACCGTGCCCGGCGCGGCCTCGCTGGTGGGTGACTCGAACAGCGCCGTCCTGGTGCTTCCCGACCTGCCGCCGGCCCCGGACGGCAAGACCTACGAGGCCTGGTACCTCGACGCGAACGGCAACCCGACGCCTGCCGGCACGTTCGACGGCGGCGGGACGACGGTGTTCCGGCTGCAGGGCGACCCGTCGAAGGCGGCCCAGGTCGCGGTGACCGTCGAGCAGGACGGCGGCAGCGGCGCGGCGCCGAAGGGGCCGATCGTGCTGTCGGCCAAGCTCGCCTAGCGGCGAAGCAGCCAGCGGGCGAGCAGCGGGTCGGCGATCGCGAGCACGCCGCGGCCCTCGGGCGTTCACGAGCTCCCGCGCCTGCAGGGCGTCCGCGGCGCGCTGCACGCGCGACGTCGAGCCGAGCCGGTGGCGCCGCCGGTAGGCGTCCTGCAGCGGACGCGCGGGACTCTCGGCGGCGAGCGCCTGCAGCAGCGTCCGCTGGTGCGGGGTCAGGCCCTCCCAGAGCGTCGCGTAGTGGCTCGTCTCGGCCTCGAGCGTCCGCTCCAGGCCGCGCTCGAACACCGCCAGATCGGCCGTGCCGCCGCGCGGCGTCTCGTCCCACACGAAGTAGGCGAGCGCCTGGGTGGTGTACGGCGCTCCGCCCGTGAGGCCGAGGAGCGCGTCCACGGCCGCCTCGGCGATCGTCTTGTCGCCGGCGGCGAACCGCTCCCGCAGGAACGCGGCGAACTCGTCGACCGGGATCGGCCCGAGCTCGCCGACCTTCGCCGAGCGCTGGAACGGCTCGTTCTCCTCGGTGAACAGGCGGGCGAGCACGTGCCGCTTGCTGCCCAGGTAGACGTGCGCGACGTCGGGCTGACGCTGGAACACGGCCCGCCAGCGGCGCGGGTAGTGCTCGTCGAGGCGGGTGATCTCCTGGAACTCGTCGAACACCCAGGCCACAGGATCGCCGCGCTGCGCCTGGACGCTCCCGGCGAGCCCGAGGAGCTCGTCGATCGTCTCGTCGATGTCGGTCGCCGCGACCGCCGGCTCGAACGTGAAGCTCACCCCGTCGGGCTCGACCTGGACTCGCGGCCGGATGCGCAGCCGCTCGGCGAACGCCCGGGCGCGCTCGGCGAGGCCGCCCGGCCCGGTGTCGATCTCGGCGTACGTCGTCGCGGCGAGCGCGTCGGCGAGCTGCTCCTTCGACGCGACGCGGTCGAGGTCGACGTAGCCGATCCGGTGGCCGTCGGCGCGGGCGGCGGCGATCACCCGCTCGGCGAGCGACGTCTTGCCGAACCGCCGCGGGGCCAGGAGGACGACGTCCTGGCCGGCGTCGAGGTCGCGGCGGAGCTCTGCGGCCTCGCGTTCGCGGTCGGTGAAGCTCTCGCCGCGCACGACCGAGCCGAAGCGGAACGGGTTCGCGTCTTTACGCACCACCGTATTATACGGCTTTGTATAACGAGGTCAGTGCGGCGGCTCGGCCAGCCGGCTCGCGTCGAGCTCCGCGATGTAGCGCAGGTTGCGGTAGCGCTCGTCGTAGTCCAGCCCGTACCCGATCACGAAGCGGTTCGGGATCTCGAAGCCGACGTAGCGGCAGTCGATGTCGACCTCGCGGCGCTCGGGCTTCGTCAGCAGCGCGCAGACCTCGAGCGTCGCGGGCTCGCGGGCCTCGAGCGAGCGCAAGAGGTAGGACAGCGTCAGCCCGGAGTCGATGATGTCCTCGACGATCAGGACGTCGCGGCCCTCGATCGACTGGTCGAGGTCCTTGAGGATCCGCACGATGCCCGACGTCTCGGTGCCCGAGCCGTACGACGAGACCGCCATGAAGTCGATCTCGCAGTGGATCGAGACGTGCCGGATCAGGTCGGCCATGAACAGCACCGCGCCCTTCAGCACCCCGATCATGAGCAGGTCGCGGCCGGCGTAGTCGCGCGAGATCTCGGCCCCGAGATCGGCGATCCGGCGCTGCAGGTCGTCCTCGGACACGACCGTCCCGGCGATCAGGTCGTCCGCGGTGATGGCATCGCTCACGGCTGTCTCGGCTCCACGGTCAGCGCGAGCCCGTGCTCGCGCGAGAACGCCGGCGCCAGCGCCAGCCCCGGAAGACATACCACCTCCCCCTCCAGGTCCACAACCGGGTACCCGTCGCGCAGGGTCGCCGGGACGCGGGCTTCGAGCAGGAGCCGGCGGACGCTGCGGCGCCGGCCGGCGACGCGCTCGCCGGGCCGGGCCGCGCGCACCACCAGCCGATCGGCCAGGGCGGGGTCGAGACCGGCGCCGCCGCCGAGCAGCGCGCGCACCTGGTGGGTGCCGAACGGCGTCGTGCCCGGCGCCCGCAGCGGGCGCGGCCGCGGGACCGGCAGGCCGGCCAGCGGGACGACCAGCAGCCGGTCGTAGCGGCGCTCGGCGCGGCGCTCGCCGTCGAGCGGCACCCACGCGCTGCCGGCGGTCGAGGCCAGGAGCCCGAGCGCCCGCTCGAGGCCGGCGCGCGGCGGCGAGGGCGGCCCGGCCAGCAGCCGCAGCGCGTGGCGGGCCAGCGCGGGCGGGGCGGCGGCGGCCCGCGGCACGTCGAGCGCGTCGCCGTCGAGCAGGCCGGCCGCGGCGGCGTCGAGCGCCGCGGCCTCCTCGGCCAGCTCCTCGGCCGTGGCCAGGAGGTTCGCCCGGGCCGCCGGGTGCAGGCTGTCGAGGGCCGGCAGCAGGTCCAGCCGGATGCGGTTGCGGGCGAAGCGGCGGTCGAGGTTCGAGGGGTCGTCCCGGTAGGGGATGCCGGCGCGGCGGAGCTCGTCGCGGACCTCGTCGCGGCGCGAGCTCGAGCAGCGGCCGGACGAACGCCCCGGCCCGCGGCGGGAGCACCAGCAGGGCCCCGCGGCCGCGGGAGGCCGCGAGCCGGTAGAGCAGCGTCTCGATCCGGTCGTCGGCCGTGTGGCCCGTGGCGATCGGCCGCGTGCCGGCGGTCGCCAGGGCGGCGGCGCGGCGGGCCTCCCGCGCGCGGGACTCGAGGTTCGGGCCGTCCTCGACCGGCGCGTCCACCCGCCGGAAGGGGACGCCGAGCCGCCCGGCGTGGGCGGCACACGCCGCCGCGTCCTCCTCGGAGCCGGCGCCCCGCAGCGCGAGGGCCACGTGCAGGGCCTCGAGCGGGTGGCCGAGCTCGTGCAGCGCCTGCAGCAGCAGCGTCGAGTCGCCGCCGCCCGAGACCAGGACGAGGACGGGCTCGCCGGGCTGCAGCCGGCAGCGGCCGCGGGCGAGCGCCGAGATGCGGTCGAGGAGCCTCGGCGGCTAGCCGGCCCACGCGGCGGCCATGCGGCCGGCGAACACCATGCCGAGCTCGATGTAGCGCGCGTGCAGCAGCTCGGCCTGCTCGTCGTCGCCCGCCGCCCGGGCGGCGTCCATGCGCCGGCGCAGGTCCTCGAGCCGCTCCTGCAGGCGGGCGCGCAGCGCCTCCTCCTTCGAGAGCTCGGCGGTGCGGCCGAGCAGCCGCAGCGCCTGGGGACGCCAGAGCGAGGCGAGCGTCTCGAACCGGGGATCCTCGTCGGCGGCCCGCAGCAGCGTGTTCCAGCCGCGCTCGGCGAGCGGGCGCAGCGCCTCGGCGTCCCAGGCGGGATCCTCGCCGTGCGGGCACGGACCGAGCAGCGGCGCCGCCGTGGCGTGCAGCCGCGGATCGTCGAACGAGAGGACGAAGTCGTCGGAACCCAGCACCGCGAAGCGCAGGAGGCCGCTCTCGAGCGGCGTGCGAGCCAGGTCCACCTCGCCCCCGCAGCGGGGGCAGCGGTAGGCCATCACGGCCAGGAGCCTAGCGTCGTCGTCGGCGGCCGGGTGTTGAGCCGTGGTTACGTCCGCTGCGGGACGCCCTCGATCGTCATCATGCCGCCCATCCCGGTTGCCGACATGGCCTCTGTCCAGGGAGGTGGACACACGATGGCAGTGCACTTCGAGCCCGACGAGCGGATCGCGGTGATCACGATCGACCGCCCGGCCGCGCGCAACGCGTTCGACCTCGAGACCCTCGACGCGTTCGAGCAGGCGCTCGCGCAGCTGCGCGACGACGCCGGCCTGTGGGTCGGGATCGTCACCGGCGCGGGCGGCACGTTCTCGGCCGGCGCCGACCTGCGGAAGCTCCCCATGCAGCTGCCCGGAGCGCGGCCCCGACGCCGTGCTGCAGATCGCCCGGCTGCTCACCCGGGTCGGCCTGCAGAAGCCGCTGATCGCCGCGATCGAGGGCTACGCGATGGGCGGCGGCTGCGAGCTCGCCCTGGCCTGCGACCTGCGCGTCGCCGGCGCCGACGCCCGGATCGGCGTCCCCGAGGCCCGGCGCGGCCTGATCTGCGGCTGGGGCGGCACCCAGCGCCTGCCCCGGCTGATCGGCGCCGCCCGGGCCAAGGAGCTGCTGCTCACCGGCCTGCCGGTGGACGCCGCCGAGGCCCACCGGATCGGCCTGGTCAACCGGCTCGCGCCGGCGGGCGGGGCGCTCGACGCGGCCCGCGCGCTGGCCGCCGAGATCTGCGCCTGCGCCCCATCCTCGGTGCGGCTCACGAAGCAGGCCGTCGACGAGGGCGTCGAGCGTTCCCTCGAGGACGGCCTGCTGCTCGAGCACCGCCTGTTCGGAGAGGCGATCTCGAGCCCGAACTTCGCCGAGGGCGCGCTCGCGTTCCTCGAGAAGCGCGATCCCGTGTGGACGACGTAGCTCCGGCGTCGCCCGGGTTGACCGGCGCCGACCGGGCAGGCGATCCTGCACTCGGTGGAGTCGAGAACCAAGGCGACGAGCGCACGCGCGCTCGAGACGGCCACGATGCCGCGCTGGCTGCACGCCGCCCTCGACGGGCGCGGCTCCGGTGCCGCCTCGCTGGCGTTCCGCGACGGCGCCTGGCGGGAGCGCTCCTGGGCCGACCTGCGCGAGCGGGTCGAGCTCGTCGCCCGCGGGCTCATCGACCTCGGCATCGAGCCCGGCGACCGGGTCTCGATCCTGTCGTCGATCGCGCGAGGAGTGGACCTGGTTCGACTACGGCGCCCAGTGCGCCGGCGCGACCGTCGTGCCGATCTACCAGACCAACTCGCCGGCCGAGTGCGAGCACATCCTGCGCGACGCCGGGGTGCGGCTCGTGCTGTGCGAGGACGCCGAGCAGCTCGCGAAGGTCGAGCAGGTCCGCGGCGGCCTCGCCGCGCTCGAGCACGTCCTGCTGATCGAGCCGGCGGACGGCGCCACGACCCTCGACGAGCTGCAGGCGCGCGGCGCCGCGCACCGCGGCCGCCAGCCCGACGCCTACGCGGCCCGCTGGCAGGCGATCGGCCCCGACGACCTGTGCACCATCGTCTACACGTCGGGCACCACCGGGCCGCCCAAGGGCTGCATGATCCTGCACCGCAACTACCACGCGATGGTGCGGATGCTGCCCGAGCGGATCGTCGAGCCGTCCGACCTCATCTACCTGTACCTGCCGCTGGCGCACTCGTTCGCCCGGCTGATCCAGTTCGCCGCCGTGGACTACGGCGCGACGCTCGCCTACTCGCGCGGCACCCAGCGGATCCCCGAGGACCTGAAGGAGCTCCACCCCACGGTGCTGCCGTCGGTGCCGCGGGTGTTCGAGAAGGTCTACCACGCGATCCTGGCCCGGGTCCACGAGTCCCCCGCGGTGCGCCAGCGGCTGTTCCGCTGGGCCGTCCGGGCCGGACGCGGGCGCGTCGACGCCAGCCTCGCCGGGCACGAGCTCGGGTCGTCGGCGAAGGTCTGGCTGTCGCTCGCCGACCGGCTCGTGCTGGCGAAGATCCGCGACCAGCTCGGCGGCCGGCTCCGGCTGTGCGTCTCGGGCGGCGCGCCGGTCTCGCCCGAGATCCTCGAGTTCTTCGCCGCCTGCGGCATCACCGTGCTCGAGGGCTACGGCCTGACCGAGACGTCGACCGCCGCGGCCATCAACACCGAGGACGCCCTTCGCTTCGGCACCGTCGGCCGGCCGCTCGCCGGGGTCGACGCCCGCATCGCCGAGGACGGCGAGATCCTGCTGCGCGGCGCGAACGTGTTCGCCGGCTACTGGGGCAACCCGGAGGCGACCGCAGCGGCGCTGCGCGACGGCTGGCTGCACACCGGCGACGTGGGCGCGCTCGAGGACGGCTTCATCCGGATCACCGATCGCAAGAAGGACATCATCATCACCGCCGGCGGCAAGAACGTCACGCCGTCGAACCTCGAGAACGCCCTCAAGGAGTCGCCGTACATCTCGGAGGCCTGCGTGATCGGCGACCGCCGGCCGTACCTGGTCGGCGGTGGTCACGGTGGACGTCGACGCCCTGGCGCCCTGGGCCGAGGCCCACGGGGTCGAGCGCGCGCGGCGCTCCGCTGCGGCGCGAGCCGGCGGTGCGCGAGCTGGTCCAGGGCGAGATCGACCGGGTCAACGCCACTGCACGGGCGGACCGAGCAGGTCCGGCGCTTCGCCGTCCTGGACGCCGAGTTCAGCCAGGAGAGCGGCGAGCTCACGCCGACGCTTGAAGCTCAAGCGCCAGGTCGTCGTCGACCGCTACGCGGACCAGATCGAGCAGCTCTACGTCTGAGCGCCGCGGGGGCGGCGGCCGCTCGGCCACCGCCCCCGGCGCTCAGCGCTCGATCAGTCCTTCAGGCCGTAGGCCCGGACGATCGTCTCCTGGATCCGGCTGCCGCCGGCGTCGGTCGCGTCGACGCGCAGCGACACGAAGCCGGCCGTGCTGCCCTCGGGCTGCTGCACGGTGATCCGGTAGCGGCCGTCTCCGAGGCTCCTGGCGGGGACGCTCGTCCAGGTGTCCCCGTCGTCGTAGGAGATCTGCGCCGTGAAGTCCTCGATGTTCGAGGGGTCGGCGCCGGTCTGGCGGTGCACGTTCACCACGATCTTCTGGGTGCCCCGGCTCGCCTGGCTCAGCAGGTCGAGCTGTCCGATGCTCCAGTCGGCGACCAGGAGCGGGAGCACCTGGGTGACGCCGTCCGGCGGGGTCGCGGAGCGGAACGCCCACAGCGTGTGGGTTCTCGTGGAGAGGGCCCAGAACGGCGCCGTCCTGGTCACGTCGAGCTCGGCGCGGTAGCGGTGCGAGCCCGGCGAGACGTCGGCCGAGCCGAGCCAGCCCTGGCCCTCGGCGATCACGTTCCCGTCCTCGGAGAGCTGGAACGGGGCGTCGTCGAAGCGGCTGTCGTGGAGTCCGAAGTGCTGCTCTGCGTCGAAGAACTCCGGGATGAACGCGGTGATGGTGTCGCCGGTGCGGGTGGCCGGCTCGCCGTTGTCGCCCTCGACCCAGTGCTGGATCACGTTCGGCGCCTGCGGCTGGCCCATCCAGCTCTCGGTCCAGCTGCCCGCGTCGGGGTAGCTCACCTGCGGGCCCTGCTGGCTCCAGCCGAAGACGTCGTCGATCGGCGCCATCGAGCCCCAGGCGGTGTGCATCCAGCTGCCGTCGCCGACCGAGACGTACTCGCGGCGGACGAACGGCGCGGTGAAGTTGATCGCGCTGTCGAACGAGAAGCCCGACCACGGCGGGTAGCCGTGCCGCACGTCACCGGCCGTCCAGCCGGGCACCTGGGCGTGCCAGCTCGTCTTGATCCGGACGGTGTTGCTGGCGTCCAGGTTCTTGACGTGGTCGGCCTGGATCTGGCCCTGCTCGGCCCACAGGACGTCGTACTTGTACGGGCTCTGGGCGACGCCCTTCGCGTGCAGGGTGAGCTCCTTGCCCGACGCGAGCTGGGCCTGCAGCGCCTGTCCCTGGCCCTGGGTGAGGGTGATCACCGGGATCTGCGGCCTGCTCGGGGAAGCCCGACCAGCAGCAGCCCTGGCGAGTGGTTCGCGATGAGCAGGAGCGCCGCGCCGGCGTTCGTGGCGTTGGCGACCTTCTCGACGAAGGTGATCGGATCGCCGACCGGCGGCAGCGGGCCGCGGGTGACGAGCACCGCCTTGCCGTGCACGTCGATCCCGTCGAAGTCCGACACCCGGCCGTAGCCGGCGTAGACCAGCGGCAGGTCGAGCTTGCCGTCGACCGGCTTCGAGCCGGTGGCGTAGAAGCCCTGCGAGCGTCGTCTTGCCCGGCGACACGGACAGCGCCAGCGGCGGCGCCATCAGGGTCTGCTTGGCCCGGAAGCCGAAGTCGCCGATGGTCACCGGGTCGGTGGGCGCCGCGAACACGCGGCTCGTCGGGGGGCCGGTCAGGAGCAGGCTCTCGAACGAGCCGAGCGTGCCGCCGGCGCGGTACGTGCCGAGCACGATCGACTGCGGCGCGGTGGCCTGCGGGGTGTTCGCGATCAGCTCGGTCGCCGGGCGCGCGTCCACCGTGTAGCTCGTGTCGGCCTCGACGTCGAGCTCGGGGTCGCCGGCGACGGCCGCCTCGGTGGCGTAGATGCCGGCGTCGTCGTAGGTGAACAGGATGCCCATCACGCTGTAGTGACCGGGCGGGACGCGCAGGGTCACGGGGCCGTTGTTCAGGTCGACGCGCTGGTTGAACGCGGTCGTGTCGTCGGCGTTGATGACGTCGATCCAGCTGATGCCCTTTGCCGGCGTGCCGTCGCGGGCGATGCCGTCGACCGTCAGGTTGACGCGGACCGGCTCGTCGTAGAAGCCGATCGCCGTCCGCAGCTGGACGCTGCCGTCGGCGTTCTGGGCCGAGAGCACGCCGCCGTACAGGCTCGGATCTCCGGCCCTGGTGTCGACGGTGACGTCCACCGACGCCGTGCCGCCGGCGGGGACGGTGACCGTCGGCGCGCTCAGCGTGACCATGCCGTCGGCCGCCGGGCCTGCGGTGTCGCCGCTCACGTCGGTGGTCAGGTTCAGGGTCACGTCCGCCGAGCCGTGGTTCGAGTACGTGACGGTCTTCGTCACCGGCGTGTCGGCGTCGTGCGGGTACGGGAAGTAGCCGAAGCTGAGCGACCCGCCGTCCTGGTAGACCTTCTGCGAGTACGCCCGGCCGACGTCGACGCGGCCGGTGCCCTGCTCGTAGACGGTGTACGGCCCCGGCTTGGTGGTCGAGGTGAGGGCCGCCTTGAGCTCGGCCGGGGTGAAGCTCGGGTACTCCTCCTTCAGGATCGCCGCGGCGCCCGCGACGTGCGGGGTGGCCATCGAGGTGCCCGAGATCATCGTGTAGACGTCGTCGACGATCGGCCCGAGCGCGGTGCCGGCGGCGCGGGCGGCGATGATGTCGACGCCCGGGGCGGTGAGGTCGGGCTTGACCGCGAAGTCGCCCGGGCGCGGGCCGCGGCCCGAGAAGTCGGCCAGGACGTCCTGCTTGGTGACCGCACCGACGGTCAGGGCCGCGTCCGCAGCGCCCGGCGTCGTGAGCGACGAGGCGCCGGGGCCGAAGTTGCCGGCGGCGATGGTGAACAGCACGCCGTCGTCGGCGGTGAGCGTGTTCACGGTCTGGGCCAGCGGGTCGGTGCCGTCGGTCGTCCCGCCCTGCAGGCTCATCGTGATGACGTCCGCGCCGCTCGTGGCGGCCCACTGCATGCCGGCGATGATCCACGACTCCTGCCCGTTGCCGGTCGAGTCGAGCACCTTGCCGTTCATCAGCATCGCGCCTGGCGCGACGCCCTTGCGCAGGCCGCCGGAGGCGGCGCCCGTGCCGGCAACCGTGTCGGCGACGTGGGTGCCGTGGCCGAAGTGGTCGACCGCGTCGGGGTCGGTGGTGAAGTTCATCTCGGAATCGACCTTGCCGACGAGGTCGGGGTGGGTCGTGTCGATGCCCGTGTCGAGCACCGCGACGTGCACGCCGGTGCCGTCGTAGCCGGCGGCCCAGGCGAGCGGCGCGCCGATCTGCGGCACGCTGTCGGCGAGCGCCACGGTCAGCTTCTCGTCGAGGTAGATCTTCCTGATGCCGGCGAGCGAGCCGCCGCGCAGGCTGCCGGTGGCGAGCTGGCGCCGCAGCTGCTGGCCGAACTGCCGGGCGGTCCGCTTGCTCTCCCGCCCGGCCACGGCGCTGATGACCGACAGGGTGCGGCCGCGCGTCATGGCCGCCGGCATGGCCGCTGCGGTCGAGGACTGGTAGTCGACGATCACCGGGATGGTGGCCGAGGACGCGTCGCCGTAGCCCTGGCGGACGAGCTTCGAGACGTTGAACAGCTCCTGCGACAGCACCGTCCCCACGTACGGCTGGACGTCGACCGGCCACACGTACACGTCGCCGTTCTGCTTCACGGCGTGGAACGAGTTGCCCATCGGAGTCGACGCGGCCGCGCCGTTCTTCGCCAGGGTCACGGCCTGGTCGCCGTTCGAGAGCGTCTGCAGGACGACCTTGTCGCCGGTGACCAGCGTGACCGGCGCGCTGCTGACGACCCGTGCCGGCGCGGTGCTCGCGACCGTCGACGCCGCCTTCTTCTTCGAGCCCGCGAGCGAGCTCGCCGCCAGGACGAACAGCGCTGCGAGCGCGAGGAGCGATGCCCCTACCACCCCTGCGCGTCGGGCTCTCGATGGTGCCTGTGCCATGGTCTCCCCCTCGTCGGAGATTGCACGCCGCCGCTGGAGCTGGGCTCCGGCGGGGCACATGGTCGGGGCACTGACCCTCCGCCAGCAACACGGGGGACCTACGGAACTATTAGGCCGAGTCAGCCGTGGCGAGCGCCCGCCGGCTGCGCACCCCGGCCTTGCGCATGGCGTTGGCCAGGTGGCTCTCGACCGTCCGGGGCGAGAGCACCAGGGCCTCGGCGATCTCCCGGTTGGTCTGGCCGAGGGCCGCGAGGCGCAGCACCTCCTGCTCGCGCGGCGAGAGCTCGTCGCCGTAGCCCTTGCGCCCGCCGCGCCACGGCCGGGTGACGCCGTGCGCCCGCAGCTCGCGGCGGACGCGGGCCGCGTCCCACTCCGCGCCGAGCGCCTTGAACTCCTCGAGGGTGCCGAGCAGCGCCTCCATCCCCTGCTCCTCGCCGGCGTCGAGCAGCAGGTGGGCCTCGGCCTCGCGCAGCTGGGCCGCCTGGTAGGGGCACGGCAGCGCCCGGAAGGCCCGCTCGGCCCGGCGCAGCGCCCGCAGCGCCCGCTCGTCGGGCGCCTGGTCGCGCTGCAGGAACGCCCGGCAGGTGAGGAGCGCCGCCTGGGCCGCCGGCGCGTCGCGGCCGCGCAGCCCGCGGGCCACGCGGGCGACGAGCTCCTCGGCCTCGCCCCGCCGCTCGAGCGCCAGGAGCGCCTCGACGGCCGGAGGCGCGACCTCGGCCGTCCACACGAAGACGCCCTTGCGCTCCACCAGCTCGAGCGCCGGCAGCACGTGGGCCGCCGCCGCGGCGGCGTCGCCGCGGGCCAGGGCGATCCGGGCCAGGCCGCCGGCAGCGGCGACCACCACCGGGACCGAGCCGCCGGTCGAGCCGACCTGGTGCGCGGCGGCCAGGTGGGCCTTCGCCGCCGCGATCTCGCCCTGGGCCAGGCGCAGCAGCCCCAGCACCAGCTCGGCCTCGGCGAACACCAGGGGGACGTCGCCGAACGCCTCGGTGAGCGCGTGCAGCCGCTCCTCGAGCCCGCCCCAGCGTCCCCGCATCAGGTCGAGCAGGACGCCCGTCGAGTCGAGCGACAGCGACAGGTAGGGGTCGGACTCGTCGGGCAGGTACTCGAGCGCCCGCCCGAGGAACGAGGCCGCAGGCCCGTAGTGGCCGGTGCAGGTACAGGCGTGGGCCAGGTTGCCGTTGGCCCGCAGGAGCTGTCGCTCCTCCTCGGCCGAGGTGTGGTGCTGGGGCAGGTCGAGCACCGCGCGCCAGGCCTGCGGGTCGGCGACGTGCATCAGCACGGTCGCCCGGTTGACCAGCACCGCGGTGCGAAGGACGGGGTCGTTGGCCCGCTCGGCGGCCTCGAGGGCCCGCTTCATCCAGTCGAGGTGCTCGGCCAGGTGCCCGCTCGTCGACATCGGCACCGCGAGCGCCGACATCGCCCGGGCCGCGAGGCCGGGCCGGCGGCGGAGCTCGGGCACCGCGCGGGCCAGCTCGGCGAGCCCTGCGGTCGCCTGGCCCGCCTGGTTGTCCAGGAGGAGGCCGACGTACAGCCGGACCTCGCCGCGCAGGCCGGCGGGGAGCCCGTCCTCGTCGAGCACCCGGCGAAGGACGGCCATCGCCTGGCCGTGGTCGAGGCTCGACAGAGCGGCCCTGCCGAGCTTGACGGCCATCCGGGCCCGCGCCGCCGGCGCGGCGCCGGGGCACTCGAGGGCCTCGATCAGGAGGTCGCAGGCGGCCGAGTCGTTTCCCAGCGAGAGCGCCAGATCGGCGGCCGCCTCTGCGTAGCGGATCGAACGGCGGGGCTGGCCGGCGTGCCGCAGGTGGTGCGCGATCTGGGCCAGCGGCGGGTCGTCCGGGCTCACCTCGAGGCCCTGCGCGGCCCGCAGGTGCAGGAGCTGGCGCTCGGGCGTCGGGATGGCCTCGTAGACCACGCGCTGGGCCAGGACGTGGCGGATCGCGAAGCGGCCGCTCCGGGTCTCGCGCAGCAGGCCGAGGGCCAGCCCTTCCGAGAGCGCCGTCGCGGCGCGCCGGTCGGACAGGTGGGCGACCTGCCGCAGGAGCTCCGCCGAGGCCGGCACCCCGACGACCGCCGCCGCGTGGGCCACCTCGCGGGCGTCGGGACACAGCCGGTCGAGACGGCTCAGGGTCAGGTCCTGCATGGCCACCGGCACCTCGAGCTCGTCGAGGGTGCGCCGGGCGAAGCGACGGTGGCTGCGGACCTGGTCTGCCCGCTCGCCCAGCACGTGCAGCACCTCCTCCACCGCGAACGGCAGGCCGAGGGTGCGCTCGTGCAGCGAGGTCGCGAACTCGGGCGAGACGTCGTCCGCGCCGAGGATCGACGTGACGAGCTCGTGCACCCCGGCCGGATCGAGCGGGGCGAGCCGGATCCGCTGCCGCCCGACCTCGAGCGGCAGCCGCGAGGTGAGGTTGCGGATCTGGGACGTCGGGGCCAGGTCCTCGCGGCGGTAGGTGAGGACGAGGCACAGCTCCTCGGGCATGTCCGAGACCAGGAAGCGGATGAGGTCGGCCGTCCCGTCGTCGCTCCAGTGCAGGTCCTCGAGCACGCAGGTCGCCGGGCCGAGGCCGCGCAGGAGCTCGGCGACGGCGCGGAAGGTGCGGTGGCGGTCGGCGCGCGGGTCGCCGAGCGGCTCGAGCCCGGGCGGCAGCAGCCGCGAGAGCTCGGGCAGCAGGGGACGGAGCGCCCCGGCGACCGCGCCGAGCCGGCGGCGCGGCCGCGCGTCGGCGGCGCCGCGCAGGGCGTCGATCACCGGTCCGAACGGGAACGGCTCGCGCAGCGGCTGGCAGGAGCCGACCAGCGCGACGTGCTGGCGCACCGCCGGCGCGGCCAGGAGCTCGCGCACGAGCCGGGTCTTCCCCACGCCGGCCTCGCCCTCGACGACGACGATCGCCGGCGGCGTGCGGGCGGCCTGCAGGAGCTGGTCGAGCTCCGTCGTCCGCCCGACGAGCACGGGCGATGTCAGGCGGCGCGCAGCGGGAAGGCTCATCGGGGCGGATTATCGACGCTCCAGTCGTACGATCGCAGGATGCTCCGCGCCCGCCTGTCGATCGAGCCGGCCTCCACCTGCGTGGGTGGGGTGGTCCTCGCCGAGCTGACCGTCGAGAACACCGGCTCGCAGGCCGTGACGCTGACCTTCGCCACCGCCCAGCGGCTCGAGCTCGAGGTCGGCTCGTACCGCTGGAGCCGCGGCCGGCTGTTCGCCGGCGTCCTCGCAGAGCAGGCGCTCGCCCCGGGCGAGACCTGGTCGACGGCCGTCGAGGCCGTCCTCGACCTCGCTCCGGGGACCTACACGGCGCGCGCCCACATCACCGCCGGCGGCCCGCCGCTGACGGCGGCGGTGCCGGTGACCGTCGTCTAGCGGTACGCGAAGGTGGAGTGGCCGATGAGCTTGCCGTAGTGCGCGTCGGCCAGCTTGCCGAAGCCGGGCCACACGTACCACACGTAGGTCTTGCCCTTGACGAGCTTCGCGCGCGGGATCGTGTAGCCCGTGCCCTTCGGCCAGGAGATCGCAACCCGTTTGCGGCCGACGATCTGGAAGACCTGGACGTTGTAGTACGAGGCGCCCTTGACCGGCTTCCACGAGAGCCGCGGGGCGCCGGTCACCGCCGTGCCGGCGAGCGGCTCGAGCGCCGACGGGGCGAACCTCGCGTCCACGAAGGCGCCCGTCGAGCGGTTGCCGGTGTGGTCGTAGGCGAACACCGCGACGTGCGAGCTCGTGCCGGCCTTTCCGAGGAACGCGGCCTTCGTCGCCTTCCCGCGGTAGACCCGGGTGCCGTCGGTCGCCGAGCGCGGCCTGCGCTTCGCGTTGACCACGACCTGGACGTGGTCGAAGTCCGGAGCGGTCGGCTTGACCCAGGTCAGCGTGGCTCGCGAAGCCTTCACGCTCACCTTGAGCTTGAGCACCTTGCCCGGCGGCGTCCGGTCAGGCAGCCTGGCCGTCGTGCCGATCGTCACGGTCGCGCTGCGAGCCGTCGACACGTTGCCGGCGGCGTCGAGGGCGAACACCGCGTAGCTCAGCTGCTGTCCGACCGCCCGGCCCGCGTCGGTGCAGGTGGTCACGGTGGCGGCGACGGCGCAGACGGCGTCCCCTGCCCCCGAGTTGGCCGGCGCCGTGGCGCCCGCCGCGCGGCGCACGACGTAGCCGGCGACGCCCGAGGCGATGCCGCCCTTGCTCGGGTCGCCGCTGGTCGGCCAGGACAGCGTCACGCTGGTGGCGGCCGCGGTAGCCGTCAGCGAGGCCGGCGCGACCGGCGCGGTCGTGTCGTAGACCACCGTGACCGGCGGCGACTGCGACGACTCGTTCCCGGCGGCGTCGACCGCGGCCACCGTGTAGGGATAGGCGCCGTCGGCGCTGCCGTCTCCCGGCAGCGCGTCGCTGAACGAGGTGCCGGTGACGCCGGTCGCGACCCGCGTCCCCAGGCGGTAGACGTTGTAGCCGGCGACGTCGCCGCCGGCGGGCGCGGCCCAGGCGATGGCCGGCGCCGTCCGCGTCGGCGACGCGGCGGCAGTCGGCGTGGCCGGAGGCCCGGGCAGGGTGTTGTCGACGACCACGTTGATCGGCGCGGAGATCGTGCTGTTCGTCGCCGTGTCGGTGGCGATCGCCCGCAGCTGGTAGGTGCCGTCGAGGAGCGGCCCGCCGGTCAGCCAGGGCACCGAGACGGTGGTCAGGTTCGCCTGCTGGACGTCGGCGAAGGTCGTGAACACCCCGCCCGGCGCCTGGTACTGGAAGACGACCTCGAGGACGCCCGACGGGTCGCTGGCCTGGGCGGTCACCGGGATCGCCCCGTGGGCCGTCGACGGCGCGCCGATCACCACGTTCGGCCCGGTCGTGTCGGTCCCGCTCGACGTGTTGACCGTCCAGGAGAAGGTCGTCTCGGGACCCTGGACGTTGTTCTGGTCGATCGCCCACAGGTGGAGCGTGTGCCGGCCGTCGGCGATCCCGCGCAGCGTGGTGCTCGCCGGACAGGCGCTGACCGGCCCGCTGTCGAGCGAGCAGCGGAAGGCCACGGCCGGCCCGCTGCCGTCGAAGGTGAACGGCGCGTTGCTCGAGCGGGCGGGGTCGCGCGGGCCCGTGACCACCACTGCCGACGGGCCGCTGTAGCGGGAGTCCACCGGCGCCTTGGCCGACTCGTTGCCCATCCGGTCGGTGACCGAGATGAAGTAGTGGTCGACCCCGGCCACGCGGGTGCGTGTCGGTGTACGAGCGGCGCGTCCCGTCCCCGACCGGGATCACGGCGAGCGGCACCAGCGGCACGGGCCCGCGGTACACGGTGTAGCTCGCGATCCCCGACCCGCTGCCGTCGCCGCCGCCAGGTCCCCACGTGAGGTGCGGGTACTCGTCGGCGTGGTTGTCGGATGCCGGCGTTCCCGGCGAGGCCGGCCCCGTCGTGTCCAGGGTCAGGGCGAGCGACGCCGGCGGCGGGTCGGTGCCCGACAGCGGGTGCGCGGTGACGAGGACGCAGTAGGCGCCGTCGCCGCTCCCGAGGTCGACGTCCGCGCTGAAGTCGGGGCCCGCCCCGGTCGGCACGTCGAACGAGGGGCCGGACTGGTCGCAGGCCCGCGCGACCATCACGTGGAACAGGGCGGTGCCTGCCGGATCGTCCTCGGTCCAGGTCACGTGCGCCGACTCGGCCCCGACGAAGCCGGGAGCCGGGCCAGTGATCACCGGCGTGCTCACCGCGAAGGCCCGGGCCGGCAGCGCGAGGCACAGCGTCAGCGCCAGGAGGACGCTGCGGGCGCGCGTGGTCGAACGGTCGTGTCGAGGCAGCGGCAAGCCAGGCATGGACGCGGTGATGGCGGGCGCCGGTGGGCGGCACCCGACGCTGAGAACCCCCCTTCCGGCCCGCACACGATACGTGCGCCTGGCGCGACCTGCCTACCGGGTGGCGTGAAGGCTCACCGGTAGACGAACGTCGACGAGCCGATCAGCTTGCCGTAGCGCGCTTCCTTCAGCTTCCCGTAGCCCGGCCAGACGTACCAGACGTACGTCTTGCCCTTCTTCAGCTTGCCGGCGGGCACGCGGTAGCTCGTCGCGTGCGGCCAGGCGATGGCGATCCGCGTCCGCCCGACCCGCTGGAAGACCTGGACGTTGTAGTAGGCCGCGCCCTTGACGCCCTTCCAGGAGAGCTTCGGCGACCCGTCCACCATCGTGCCGCGCAGCGGCTGCAGCAGCGCCGGGGCGAACCTGACGAGCACGGTCGCGGCGGTCGTCACGTTGCCGGTGTGGTCGTAGGCGAAGATCCCGACGTGCGTCCGGGTGCCGGCGATCCCGATGAACGACGCCTTCGTCGAGCGGCCGCGGTACACGCGCTTGCCGTCCGACGGGCTCTTCGGCACGCGCTTCGTGTTGATCACGACCTGGACGTGGTCGAAGTCCGCGTCCTTGGGGTTGACCCAGGTCACGGTGGCCCGCGAGGCCTTGACCGTCGCCCTGAGCTTCGAGGCCTTCGCCGTCGGCGTGCGGTCCGGCC
This sequence comes from uncultured Actinomycetes bacterium, assembly GCA_963794695.1. Taxonomy (GTDB): domain Bacteria; phylum Actinomycetota; class Thermoleophilia; order Gaiellales; family JALYLC01; genus CAWCFJ01. Next base: position 103,160 of record CAWCFJ010000011.1, read on the forward strand.
CGAGCGGGACGATGGTGCGCGGCGTGAAGCTGGTCGCGGTGCCGGCGGAGACGTTGCCGGCGGCGTCGACGGCGAACACCGCGTAGGTCAGCTGGACGCCGAGGGCCCTGCCGGCGTCGGTGCAGCTGGTGACCGCGGTGGCCACGGTGCAGACCGACTCGCCCGCCGCGACGCTGGCCGGGGCCACGGCGCCGGTGGCCCGGCGCACCACGTAGCCGGCGATCCCGGAGGCGATGCCGCCCGAGCTCGGGTCGGCGGTCGCCGGCCAGGACAGGTTGACCGTGCCGTCCTCGCCGCCCGACGTGAGGGTCGCCGGGGCGCCAGGCGGCGTCGTGTCGAACACCACCGTGACCGGCACCGACGGCGTGGACTCGTTGCCGGCCCGGTCGACGGCGGTGACCGTGTACGGATAGATGCCGTCCTGGGTGCCGTTGGTGGCCAGGGCGTCGGCGAACGAGGTGCCGGCGATCTGGGTCGCCACGCGCTGGCCGCCGCGGTACACGTCGTAGCCGGCGATGTCGGCGCCGGGGTTCGCCGGCCAGGCGATCATCGGCGCGGCCCGTGTCGGGGTCGCCGACGCGATCGGAGCGCCCGGCGCGGTCGGCAGCGTGTTGTCCACGATCACCGTGATCGGCGCCGACGCGCGCTCGTTGCCCAGGGTGTCGCGGGCCACGGCCTGCAGGGCGTAGGAGCCGTCGACCACGGGCCCGCCGGTGAGCCAGCGATGGAGACCGGGACCGCGCCCAGGTCGACGCCGGACTGCGTCGGGGAGGATCGGGGTGACGACGCCGGCCGCGTCGCGGGCGCTGAAGCTGACGTGCACGACCTTCGACGGGTCCTGCACCGTGGCCGTGATGGTGCACCGACCCGTGGACGATCGGCGGCGCAGCGAGCGAGACGGTCGGGGCCGCTGTTGTCGAGCCTGGTCAAGACCGTCGGGATCGTGCCGGCGTTGCCGGCGGCGTCGGTCGGTACCGCCCGCACGGTGTAGGCGCCGTCGGGCAGGCCCGCCGTGTTCCAGCCGATCGTCCACGGCGCGCGGTTCGAGGCGCCGATCGTCCCGCTGGCCGGGCCGGTGTAGGAGTAGGTCACCGAGGCCACGCCGGTCGCCGGCGCGCCGCCGTCGGTCGGCTTGGCGGCGAACTGGACGATGCCGTGGCTCACCGGCGCCAGCGCCGGGAACGTGCCGCTCGGCGCCGTCCGGTCGACGGTGAACCCGCGCGACGCGGTTGACGTGTTGCCCGCGGGCGTCGTGGCCTTGACCGAGAAGGTGTAGGCCGACTCGACCAGGTCGGGGTAGGTCTTCGAGCCGAAGCACGCCACGAACGTGCCGGCATGGCCGGGGCGGTCGAGCTTGCAGGTGTAGGCCGCACCGGGCGCCGGGCTCGTGAACGAGAAGGTGGCGCTCTGCTGGTTGATCGCGGCCGGCGGCCCGGCGGTGATGTCGAGCTGCGGTGCCGCGAGGTCGATCGTCCAGCCGTAGCTCGCGAACGGGCCGACGTTGCCGGCGGCGTCGGTGGCCCGCACCTTGAACGCCCGGTTGCCCTGGGCCAGGCCCGGATAGGACACGCCGCTGGCGCAGGCCGTGATCGGCACCGCTGTCGAGCTGGCAGGCGTAGGTCACGTCGCTCTCGTCGGCCTGGAACGTGAACGTCGCGGTCGTCTGGTTCGTCGGGCTGGCGGGCCTCGTCAGGATGGTGACGTTCGGCGCGTCGTTGTCCAGGGTGAAGGTGCGCGACTCCGGCGTCGGATCGGTGTTGCCGACCGGGTCGCGGGCGCGCACCGAGAAGGTGTGCTGCCCGTCGGCCAGCGACGCAGGCGTGGTGTACGGGCTGGCGCAGGTCGCGAACGCCTGGGCGTCGATGGCGCACTGGAACGTCGCGCCGGGATCGGGCGAGTCGAAGCTGAACGTCGCCTGCTTCTTCGGGCCGTCGGGGCCGCTCTCGATCGTGGTGTCGGGCGCCAGCGTGTCCACGGTGAAGGTCCGGTCGGCGGGCGAGGCGTCGAGGTTGCCGGATGCGTCCTTGGCCCGGACGTGGAGGGTGTGCAGGCCGTCGGGCAGCTGCGCGAGCGTGTCCGGGCTGTTGCACGCGGCGAAGGCGCCGACGTCGACGGCGCACTCGAAGGTGGCGCCCGGGTCGTTCGAGTGGAACGTGAAGGTCGGCGTGCTGTCGGCGGTCAGCCCGGCGGGGCCGGAGTCGATGGTCGTGTCGGGGGCGGTCGCGTCGATCGTCCAGCCGTCGGAGACGAAGTCGCCCACGTTGCCGGCGGCGTCGGTGGCCCGCACGTCGAAGGTGTGGTGGCCGTCGGCCAGGCCGGGGTAGGTCTTCGGGCTGGTGCACGGGACGATGGCGCCGGCGTCGAGCCGGCAGTCGTAGCTCACCCCGTCGCTCGCGTGGAACGAGAACATCGCCGACGGGTCGGACGACGCGTCCGGCGGGCTTCGAGTCGATGATCGTCACCGGCTTCGTGGTGTCCACGGTGAAGCCGCGCTGCGGCGGCGACGGGTCGACGTTGCCGGCGCTGTCGCGGGCCCGCACGTAGAACGTGTGCGGTCCGTCGGGCAGCGGCCCGAAGCTGTCACCGGAGTGGCACGGGGCGAAGCTCCCGGGCACGTCGATCGAGCACTCGAAGCCGGCCGCGTCAGGGCTCGGCGAGCTGAAGCTGAAGCTCGGCCGGTTGTCGGCCGTCGGCCCGCTCGGGCCGCCGGTGATCTGGGTCGTCGGCGGGACCGTGTCCACGACGAAGGAGCGCTGGTCCGGCGTCGGGTCGGTGTTCCCCGAGCCGTCCCGGGCCTCGACGGCGAAGCTGTGAGGCCCGTCGAGCAGCGGCCCGACCTGCCTCGGGCTGGTGCACGCCGCGTACGCCTGGCCGTCGAGCGAGCACAGGAAGCTGGCGCTCGAGTCGTTCGAGCTGAACGAGAACGACGGCGTGGTGTCGTTGGTCAGCGCGCCGGGGCCGTCGGTGATGGTCGTGCTCGGAGCGTTGACGTCGACCGACCACGACCAGGGGTCGACCGGGCCCACGTTGCCCGCGCTGTCCGTCGCGCGCACCTGGAAGGTGTGGTCGCCGTCGTTCACCGAGAACGTCCAGGGGCTCGAGCAGTCGGCGAACGCTCCGGCGTCGAGCCGGCACTGGAAGTCGGCCGGCTCGTCGGCCGCGAACACGAAGGTCGCGGTCGCCGTGGTCGCGTGGGCCGCCGGGCCGCTCGAGATGTTCGCGGTCGGGGCCCGGGTGTCGACGACCAGCGTGCGCTGGTCCGGCGTCGCGTCGAGGTTGCCGGCGGCATCCCGGGCCCGCACCGCGAAGCTGTGCTGGCCGTCGGACAGCGAGCCGAGGGCTGCGCCGCTGGTGCAGCCGGCGAACGCCGCGCCGTCGACCGAGCACTGGAACGTGGCGGCCGGGTCGTCGGAGACGAAGGCGTAGGCCGGGGTGCGGTCGTTCGTCGGCGAGGACGGGCCCGAGGTGATGGTCGTGTCCGGCGCCACGGTGTCGACGCTGAACGACCGGCCGGCGGGCGTCGCGTCGACGTTGCCGGCCGCGTCGCGAGCCCGCACCTGGAAGGTGTGCGCGCCGTTCGCCAGAGCGGCGAGCGGCGTGCCGCTGGTGCAGGCGGCGAAGGCGCCGCCGTCGATCGAGCACTCGAAGCTCGCCGCCGGGTCGTTCGAGCTGAAGGTGAACGTCGGCGTGCTGGTGGCGACCGGCCCGTTCGGCCCCGAGTCGATGGTCGTGTCCGGCGCGTCGGCGTCGACCGACCAGTCGTAGGTCAGGAACGGCCCGACGTTGCCCGCGGGATCGGTGCCGCGCACCTGGAACTCGTGCGCGGCCGTCCGAGAGGTGGGGGAAGGTCGCCGCCCCGGGGCAGGCGGCGAGCGCGCCGCCGTCGATCCGGCACTCGAAGGTCACGCCGCTCTCGCTGGCGTGCCAGGCGAACGTCGCCGAGTCCGAGGTGTCGTTCGGCGGCGGGCCGGCGTCGAGGGTCTCGGTCGGCGCCAGCGGTGTCGACGGTGACGTCGCGGAAGTCGCTCTGGACGTTGCCGGCGCTGTCCGTCGCGGTCACGGTGACCCGGTGCGGGCCGTCGGCCAGGCCGTAGCTCTTCGGGCTCGTGCAGGGCTCCGTCGCGTCGGCGTCGAGCTGGCAGGTGAAGCTGCTGCCCGGATCGCCGCTCGTGAAGGTGTAGGTCACGTCGCCGTGGTCGATCAGCCCGCTCGGCCCGTTGAGCGTGAACCCGGCCGCGGAGGTGTCGACCGTCCAGCTGAAGGTGTCGTCGCCGCCGGGGGTGCCGTTCTGGTCGACCGCGTGGACGTGGAAGGTGTGGTCGCCGTCGGCCAGCCCGGTGAGGCTGTCGGGGCTCGTGCAGTCGGCGTCGGCGCCGCCGTCCAGCGAGCAGCGGAACGCGCCCGGCTCGCTGGCGCTGAACGAGAACGTGGCCTGCGCGCTGCGGGACGGGTCCGGCGGGTGGTCGACGATCGTGGCCGACGGCCCGTCGTAGCGGGCCTCGAGGGTCACCGGCGCCGACTCGTGGCCGAGCAGGTCGCTCACCGTGATCGCGTACTCGGTCGTCCCCGCGGCGGCCCCGGTGTCGACGAACGTGCGGCGGCTGCCGTCGCCCACGGGCTCGGTGTGGATCACGACGCCGTTGCGGTAGACGGCGTAGGCGGCCACGCCGGAGCCGCCGGCGTCGCCCGCGCCCGGCCCCCACTCGAGCTGCGGGAACTGGTCGGGCGGGTTGGTCGCGTCCGGCGAGCCCGGCGGGTGCGGCGGCGTGGTGTCGAGGACGACGGCTGCCGAGGCGCCGGGCGGGTCGACGCCGAGGACGTCGTGGGCCACGACGGTGACGCAGTACGGGCCGTCGCCGCCGTCGAGGGTGACGTCGGTGGCGTAGTCCGTCTGCAGCGCGTCGGCCGGCACCGTCTGCGCGGGCGCGCCTGCCGTGGAGCAGTCCGGCGGCGAGACCCAGACGTCGAAGGTCGACGTGCCGAGCGCGTCGGACTCGCTCCAGGCGACGTGCACGTTCGCGTCGGCGACGTAGCCGGGCGCCGGAGCGGTGAGGATCGGCGTCGTCGCGGCCAGCGCAGGGGCGGGCAGCCCGCAGGCGAGCAGCGCAAGGCTGGCTGCGAGCAGCAGGGGACGCACGATCGGACGCGGGCGGGCGTGTCGAGGTGTCGACATGACCTCTGGCACGAGCTGGGGAAAACGGACGGATGCACGGCGGGCTGTGCCGCCGGCGACCGGACGGGAACCCCTCCGGGGCCTACCTTACGACGCCCTGCGCGCGCTGCCAAGAGGCATGCTGCCGGACGTGGTCGCGGCACCCGATTCGAGATTGGTGGCGGCGGCGTTCGGGCTTGGCGAGGCACGGGGCCCGGCACGGTTCGCCGCCCGCGGCGAGCTCGGCCGGGTGTACCGGCTCGAGACGTCGACCGGCGCGTACGCGGTCAAGACGACGTTCGAGCCGTGGGAGGAGGCCGAGGCGGCCCGCAACGCGGCATTCCAGGACGCCGCGGCAGCCGCGGGCGTGCCCCTCCCCCGTCCCGTGCGCACGCTCGCGGGCGCACTGCTCGCCGAGGGCGTGCGGGTCCACGAGTGGGTCGAGCTCGATCCGGCCGGCAGGCCGGTCGACCCGGCGGACGCCGGCCGGGTGCTGGCCGCCGCCCACGCGGTCGGCTGGGCGGCCGGGCCGGTCGAGCCCTGGTTCCGCGAGCCTGTGGGCGCCGAGACCCTCGAGGCGGTGGCCGCCGAGCTGCGGGCCTCCGGCGTCGTCGAGGACGGCGCGCTGGCCGCGCTCCTGCGCGAGCTGGTCGACGCCGAGGAGGTCGTGCGGCGCGGCGTCCACGAGCCCGCCGAGCTGTGCCACCGCGACGTGAACCCCGACAACCTGCTGCGGCGGGCCGACGGCAGGCCCGTCCTGCTCGACTGGGACAACGCCGGCCCGGCGAGCCCGCGCCAGGAGCTCGCGTCGGTCCTGTACGAGCAGGCAGGCGACGACCCGGACGCCGCCTGGCGCCTGCATGCGGCCTACGTCGAGGCCGGAGGGCGCTGCGGCGTGGCCGTGGACGACTTCGCGATGGCCTTCGCCGTCCAGGCCCAGCTCTTCGTGTTCTACGGGCGCCGCTTCCTCGACGGGCCGGCGAGCGAGAACGGGGAGCGGGCCGCGCGGCGTCTCGTCGACATGGCCGCGCGGCCGCTCAGCCTGGGTCGCGCCGAGGCCCTCAGCCGGTGTACGTGAAGCTCGCGTGGCCCACCTGGGCGCCGTAGTGCGCCGCCTTCAGGGCCCCGAAGCCTGGCCACACGTACCAGGTGTAGGTCTTGCCCTTCGCGAGCTTGCCCGCGGGGATCGAGAACGCGGTGCCGTGCGGCCAGCCGGCGGCCACGCGCTTCCTCCCCTGGAAGACCTGCACGTTGTAGTAGGTCGCCCTGGCGACGCCGTGCCAGCTCAGCCGCGGCGAGCCGCCGACCGTGCTGCCGTTCGCGGGCAGCAGCGCGCTCGGCCGCGAAGGTCGCCGTGACGTAGACCGGAGGCGAGACGTTCCCGCTGCGGTCGTAGGCGTAGACGGCGACGAACAGCCGCGTCCCGGGCGCACCGCTCGCGGCGACGCCGTCGGCCTTGCCGCTGTACAGGCGCGAGCCGTCCTTGACGGTCTTCGGCCGGTGCTTCGCGTTGGCCACCACCACGACGTGGTCGAAGTCGCGGTCCTTCGGGTTCTGCCACGAGAGCGCGGCCTTCGTGCCGTGCACCGCGGCGTCGACGCGCGCGGCCGGGGCCGGCGGCGTGGTGTCCTTGCCCGCGGGCCTGGCCACCGTCACCGAGGCGGTCGTGCCGGTGCTCGAGACGTTGCCCGCGGCGTCGACGGCGTACACGGCGTAGGCGTAGCTGCCGGCCGGGCGGATCCCGTCGGTGCAGGTGGTGGTGCCGGCGGCGACGACGCAGACCTGCTCGCCGGTCGAGCGGCGCAGGACGTAGCCGACGAGCCCGGACGAGACGCCGCCGGAGGCCGGGTCGCTGCCCGCCGACCAGGACACCGTGACCGTGCCGGCAGGGGCCGCGGTCGCCGTCGCCGATGCCGGCGGTGCCGGTGCGGTGCGGTCGTAGATCACCGCGACCGGAGCCGACGGGGGCGACTCGTTCCCGGCCCGGTCGACGGCGCTGACGGTGTACGCGTAGGCGCCGTCCTGCGAGCCGTCGCCCGCGAGCTGGTCGCTGTAGATCGTCCCGGCGAGACCGCTCGCGACCCGCTGGCCGGCGCGGTACACGTCGTAGCCGGCGACGTCGGAGGAGGCGCTCGCGGGCCAGACGATGACCGGCGCGGCGCTGGTCGGGCTGGCGGAGGCGATCGGCGTGCCCGGGCCGGCCGGGATCGTGTTGTCCACGATCACCGCGTGCTCGGCCGAGTAGGCGACGTTGCCGAGGGCGTCGGTGGCGGCGAGGCGGATCGCGTAGATCCCGTCGTCGGTGCGGACGCTGTTCCAGGTGGCGCTGTAGGGCCCGGCGCCGGTGAAGGCGCTGCCGAGCGGCTGCCAGACGCCGTTCTGGCCGACCTGCAGCTGGGCGCCCTGGACGCCGGCCGGGTCGCTCGCGTGGGCGCTGACCGCGACGCCGGTGCCGTGCACGATCGTCCCGTCGGGGAGGCCGTCGACGACGCCCGCCGGTCCGCTGTTGTCGACGATCAGCTGGGCCGAGAGCGGCGTCGTGTTGCCGGCGGCGTCGACGATCGCGACCTGGACGGTGTAGCTCCCGTCCGGCACGCTGCGGGTGTCCCAGGAGACGCCGCCCGAGGCGACGCTGGCGATCGGCGCCGCTCGACGTGCCGCTGTAGCTGTAGTCCAGCGCGGTGACCCCGCTGTCGGCGTCGACGACGTTCTGCGCGGCCAGGGCGACGATGCCCTGCACCCGCGCCGCGGGGGCGTCGAACGTCCCCGTCGGCGCCGTGGCGTCGAGGTGGAAGCTCTGGCTCTGGGTGGCGACGCTGCCGGCGGGGTCGGTGGCCTCGAGGTCGAACGTGTGGTTGCCGTCGGCGAGCGACGCATACGTCTCGCCCGAGCTGCACGGCGGCCAGGCCCGAGCCGTCGAGCTGGCAGCGGAACGTGGCGCCCGGATGGGCCCACGAGAAGGTGAACGCCGGCGAGGCCTGGCTCGTCAGGCCTGACGGGCCGTCGAGCACCAGGCCGGTGACGCCGCTGTCGATCGTCCAGGTGGCGTCGGCCGGGATCGCGGTGTTGCCGGCGATGTCCACGGCGGTGACCTCGAACGTGTGCGTGCCGTTCAGCAGCGGCCCGTGGAAGCTCAGGCTGCCGTCGGAGCAGTCGGCCGGCACGCCGTCGACGGTGCACAGGAGCGTCGCGTGGAGGTCGTCGGTCGACACCGCGAAGGGCACGTCCTCGTAGACCGGCGACGGATCGGCCGGCGAGCTGTCGATCTGCACGCTCGGCGCCGTGGTGTCGACGGTGATGTCGAGCTCGGCCGCGGCGGGCGTGCTGTTGCCGGCGTTGTCGACGGCGCTGACCAGGTAGCTGTGCGGGCCGTCGGCCAGGGTCGGGTCGTCGCTCCAGCTGGTGCCGGTGGTGAAGGCGACGTGCTGCAGGCCGTTGCCGTCGTGGTCGTCGCGCTGGATGTCGTACTGCTGCAGGCCCGAGTCGGCCGGGCCGGAGCCGTCGTCCACCGGCGCCCATTCGAGCGCCACCTGGTTCGAGGTGAAGCCGTCGCCGAACGCGTCCTGGTCGCACGTCGGTGGACGCCGAGAACTCGGGCTCGGGCGCGGGCGGCGGCGTCGTGTCGTAGATCACCGTCACGACGTTCGACGCACCGCTGAACGGGACTGCTCTGCCCGTCGAGGTACTGGCCGACGACCTGGAAGCAGTACGTCCCCGGGCCGTCGACGAGCGGCTCGTCGTCGTGGGTCGCGCCCTGACCGAGGCTGGCGTGCAGGAGGGTCGGCGTCGGACAGTCCGGTGCCGTACAGGTCGTAGTCGGTCTCCCCGCCGAAGGGCGTCCAGTCGAGCGCCACGGACGGCTGGTCGACGTACACGGTCGACGGGCCCTGGAGCGTCGGCGCGTCGGCCCTGGCGGCTGCCGGGAAGGGCGAGCGCGGCGGCGGCGGCGAGCAGGGGCAGCAGGCGTTGCGGAAGGCGTTGCATCGGCGGTTCCCTACAGGTGGGCTGCGGTGTGTCGTGGTCGGCGGAGGATGCGGACGGTCGTGACGCCCGCGAGGGCCAGGAGGAGCGCGCCCGAGACGCCGAGGGCGATCGCCCTGCGGAGCCGGCGAGGCTGGTGGCGCGTCGACGGCGGCTCGGTCGCCGAGCTCCGGCGCGCCGGCGGGCGCGGCGACGGCGGCTCCGCCGATCGACGCGTAGACCTCCTGCGAGAACCGGGCCTGGGCCTCGCGCTCGGCCTTCTGGGCGGCGAGCGACCTCGAGCCGGTGGGCGCGGGCGGCCTGCTCGCGGCGCCGCGCGGCGAGCGCGACGGCGCGCGGCGTGGGCCTTCGCCCGGGCCGACCGCCAGGCGGTGGAGCCGGCGCTGGCGGGCGAGCTTCGCCTTGCGGGCGGCCGCGGCCCTCGCTGGCGGCGCGGGCCGCGGCGATCTGGGCGGCGGTCGGCCCGGTGTGGGCCGGCACGTAGGTGCGGCGCGGGGCGACGTAGGTGCGGGTCGGTGGTCGCCGCCGGGGTGCTCGCGAGGCGCGGCGGGCGCGTGGTCGGCGCGGCGGTCGGCGCCGGATGCGAGGGCGCCGGGAGCGGCGCGGGGCCGGCGGCCAGGGCCGGGCCGGCGGGAAGGCGCCGAGGGCGACGCAGCACGCTGCGAGGCGGAGCAGGCGGGCGGCGCGGAGGCGCGGCGATTGCGGGCGTTGGCCAGAGCTCACGTCCGACATATCGGCACGCCAGCAGCAGCCGTCGTGCCACTCCGACGGGTGATCCGAGCGCTGGTGCCCGTCCGAGCTAGCCGACGACGTAGATGGTGGCCCCGGCGACCGCGCCGGTGAAGGCCACCAGGAACGCCACGGCGGGCGAGACCCGCCGGAAGAGCTGCACCACCACCCCGATCTCGAGCAGCACGACGACCAGGATCAGCGTCGCGACGAGCACCTCGGCATGCGACTGCGGCGCGTTCTTGGGCGGCGCCTTCGGCACGTCGATGGCGACGGTGACCGTCGGCGTCGCCTCGGGCTTGGGGATCGGGTTCGCGAAGCTGCCGCTGGTCACCCGGCGACGGCTTCGCGCTGCTCGGGTCGCCCGCCGGCGTGCGGCCGCCGCTCGACCGGGACGGCGGCGGCGAGACCCGCCCGCCGGTCGCCGGCAGGACGGCCGGCGTGGTGTCGGTGGTGCCGGTGTCCGTCGGCGTCGAGGGCGGGGGCGGCGGCGGGGCAGGCGGTGCCGCCGGCGGCGTGACCGGCGGCGGAGGGGGCGGCGGAGGAGGCGGGGGCGCCGGCGGCGACTGGTGCGGCACGGGCGCGGGAACCGGCGTCGGGACGGGCGCCGGAGCCGGCTTCGGAGGCTCCGCCAGAGCGGCCGTCGCGAACGCCGCGAGCAGCGCGACACAGGCTGCGGGCAGGCGGATATGACGGACCCGACTCATCGAGACCATGATACGTCGCGACCCTTTTGGTGTCGCCTGGCGTGTAACCGGCCTGTCACGCGTCGGCACGCGAGAGGTTCGGGCAGGCGGGCGCCCGGCGGTTCGAACGCCGCGTCCGGCCGCGCTTTCGGCGCCTCCCGTCCCGGCTCTCTGACCCGCTCGCCTCCGCCATCGTATTACCATGACAGCGCGGTGGTATCACGTCGGCATCCTGCTGCGGCACCACGGTGCCATGGGAACATGGTGGTAGTGCCCGATCGGGCGGGGGAGGGTCGTCCGCCACCCGGACGAGCGGCGATCCGTGCGAACACGGCGCCCGAACGCCTCCGTCGCGCAGGCGCCGAACGGCGCCCGGCGGCGCCGGCCGCCCGGCCTCAGACGATCGCGGCCGCGCCGCGCAGCGCGCCGGCGTTGCCGAGCTGGGCCAGGATCTCGGTGCGCTGGCGCATGACGCCGAACTCGTCGTCCATGCCGTCGCGGTACGAGTCGTCGTGCCGCTCGAGCACCCGCAGCATCGCCTCGACGACGCCGCGGTCGAACTGCGACCCGGCGCAGCGGCGCAGCTCGCGGACCGCCTCGATCGGGCTCCACGCGGGCCGGTAGGCGCGCGGCTGGGTCATCGCCGAGTACGCGTCGGTCGCCCCGATGATCAGCGCCGCGCGCGGGATCTGCTCGAGCCGCAGGCCGTCGGGATAGCCGGTGCCGTCGGGCCGCTCGTGGTGGTGGCGGATCGCCTGGGCCACGTGCCGGAACACCGGCACCTCGCGCACGATCTCCTCGCCCGTGCTCGGGTGGCGCTGGATCTCGACCCACTCCTGGTCGGTCAGCCGGGTCGGCTTGTGCAGGATCTCGGTCGACACGCCGATCTTCCCGACGTCGTGCAGCAGCGCCGCGAGCTGCACCAGCGCGGCGCCGTCGGGCTGGTAGCCGAGCTCGAGCGCGACGTCGCGCGCGTAGACCCCCACGGCGGCCGAGTGGCCCGCCGTGTAGGCGTCCGCGGCCTCGAGCGCGCGCACCATCCCGATCGCGAACGACAGGTTCGCCTCGGTCAACGTGTCGGCGAGCTGACGGCTCCCGATCACCAGCCGCAGCACGTACTGCGCCAGCACCACCGGCGAGAGGATCAGCGCGAGGCCACCCAGCTCGTAGCGGTTGTAGGCCAGGACGACGACCACGATCGCCGGCAGGTACAGGACGCACGGCAGGTACAGCGCGACCGCCAGGGTCCGCAGGTAGCCGATGTTGTCGTGGTGGCGGAGCCACATGATCACCGCGTTGCCGGCCGCGTCCACCGTCAGGCAGGTGATCGGCCGCGAAGGCCACCTTCACTGCCAGGCTCGCGTCCACCGACGCCGCCACGCCCGCAGCCACGCCGCACAGGGTGCGCAGGGGCGCGTGCACCAGCCAGCGCGACAGCGGCGGCTCGTCGACGTCCGACAGGAGCTCGGCGAAGCCGACAGCGCCGGCGCCGACCGGGCCGAGCAGGACCGCGGCCACGATCGTGACCACCGCCGAGCTCGAGATCCAGAGCTGCGGGGTGACCTCGACGTCGAAGCGCTCGGTCAGGAACCCGGTGACCGCCAGCAGCACGAGCAGCGCGAACCCGTGCTCGAGCGTGGTGCCTGCGTAGACAGCGGCGGTCGCGACCGCTGCAGCAGCGATCGCCCACATGCCCGCCGTGAAGCCGGGCAGCGGCGTGATTCTCGCTGCCTGCACGCGTAACACCTGCATTGTCGACGTGGTGGGTGCGGGCCCCAGGTTGTCCGCGGCCACGTCGAACACGATAGCGGACGGATCGTGCCGGTGCCGGAGAGCCGCGCCCTCCGATCGGCGCCGCTCCGGGCCGAGGCAGGTGCCGGCCGCTGGAGCAGCACGGCCGCCTCCCGGGCGACCGCCTGACGGATCGGGCCTCCACCGCCCGATCCCGCCCGCCGGTACGTCCCGGCGGGCCCTCTTCGTGACGTCCCTACAGGGTCACCAGATCTTGCCGTGGTCGGGCGCGAGCGTGGCGGCGAAGGCGGCGATGGAAACGAGCAGCGGCACGCGGATGGCGAGCTTGAGCAGCATGGAGACTCCCGGAGATGACGAGGCGTGAAAAGACGGTCGGACGAGCGGGTGTCTCGCGGCTACCAGACCTTCCCGTGGTCGGGGCCGATGGTCGCGGCGAGCATGGCGAGGGCGGCCAGGGCCGGCATCCGGATGGCGAGCTTGAGCAGCATGAAAAGACTCCTGGGGAACGCGAAGAGACGAAAAGACAGGACACGCGCCTGACGTCGGCGGAGGCCGGCTACCAGGCCTTGCCGTGCACGGGACCGCCCATCTGGACGACGAGCGCGGCGAGCGTGCGGAAGCGGGGCCGCCGATGGAAGAGCGTCGACTTCACGGGTCCTCCTTTGACCGTGTGTCGTTTGAGAGGCGAGCGAACCCCGGGTAGACGTGCGCTACCGTCCCGGCAGCGGCCTGGGTGATGCCGCATACGCCGGACGAGGGCAGCCTTGACACGTCGCTTGGGGTCCCCCCTCCTAGTGACCTGGGGTGAGGGAACGAGGCGAGACACTAGCGACCGTCAAGTCGCATGTGCAGGAGCGGTACGCGTACTCTCCGGCGTCTCTAGCGAGGTTCCACCATGAACGCGCGGGAACCCGGAAGAGCTGCTACGCCACCAAAACATAGTGGCCTGAAGCAACCCTGTATTTTCATTCGGAGCCAGGAGCACTGCTACCTTCGAGCGATCCGGTTCGCCAGGAGGCTGCGCAGGCGTCCGAGCGAGTCGCGCGAGCGCCTCGTCGGTGTCGCGACCGAAGCCGCCGGCCAGTGGGTGGCCCCCGACCTCGAGCACCAGCGGACCACGGAAGCCGCCGTCCAGCGCGGCGTCCAGGTAGGCCTCGACGTCGAGGCTGCCGCGGCCGATGGGCTGGTGCCCGTTGAGCTGCGGCAGCGGGCGTGTCCGACACGTGCACGAGCCGCATGCGCGGTGCCAGCGCCGCGAACGCTGGCAGACGATCGGGCGCCGTGTGGTTCAGGTCCCAGACGAAGCCGAGACCGTCGACGGCGTCGAGCAGGGCAGCGACCCGCTCGGGGTCGGAGAGCAGGGCGAGCCGCGGCTCGTTGTGCTCGACCGACAGCGACAGGCCGACGTCGCCGGCCGCCTCGACGGAGGCGGGCAGGACTCGCGCGAGCAGGTCCTCGAGCCGGCGCACCGCGTCGGCGTCGTCCGGCTGGTGCGGGACCGGGTGGATGTGGACGGCGCTCGCGCCCAGCGCGGCCAGCGGGGCGAGGTTCGCCCGCACCGCCGCGAGGATCGTCCCACCGGTTGACGTACGTCCGTCCGCGTCAATGCGAAACGCCATCTCCATGACGGCGCCCAAACCGGCGCCTCGAAGCATGGCGCCGACGACCACCGGGAGGTCGCCGAGCCGCTCGATCCCGAGCCCGCCGACCGGCCCCGGGAGCTGCAGCAGGTCGAACCCGGCGTCGGCGGCGAACGCGATCTCGTCGGCCACGGGCCGCCAGTTCGAGGCGAACAGGCGGGCGTTCATCCCCACCGGCAACGCTGCCGCGCCGATCAACCCGGCGGCCCCTGGTCGGCGAGCGCGGCGGCGTCGAGCCGCTCGCGGACGTCGATCGCCAGGCGGCGGGCGACGTCGGGGTCGCCCGGATCGCCGGCGCCGGCCGTCGCGACCGGCTCGAGGAGCTCGACCCGCCAGCGCCCGGGCAGGAGCAGGGCGCCGATCCCCGGCAGGCTCGGCGCCTCGACGTGCACCGGGACCAGCGGCGCGCCGACCTCGAGCGCCGCGGCCGCGGCGCTCGCCTGCGGCAGGCCCGGCACGGCGACGAGCTCGCCCCGCCGGAGCAGCGCCCGGGCCGCGTCGGCCGGAGCCTCCCCCGTCGCGATCAGGAGCGGGCCGAGCAGCGGCACACAGGAACAGCCAGTCCGCGACCACCACCCGCAGCGGCCGCCCGGCCGGGCTCCGCCGCAGGACGGCCAGCTTCAGGACGGCGCCCTCGACCGGCAGCAGCCCGCCGGCCCCGCCGACGAGGAGCGCCGGGCCGGTCTTCGGGACGTGCTCGAGCCCGCGCGCCTCGACCCGCAGCCAGCGGTCGTAGACCGGCTCGAAGACGTCGGCGGCGAGCGCGCTCAGCCCCGGGTCGAGCCCGTCCATGCCGGTCTCGAGGCCGGCCTTCAGCGCCGTGAGCTCGGCCTGCAGCCCGTCGGCATCCGCGCGGATGCCGAGCCGCGTCAGGCGGGCGCGGCGCAGCGGTGCTCTCGCGTCCCTCCGCCACGCCGCCAGCATACGAGACGGCGGCGCCCGGACCTCGGTAGCATCAGCCGCCATGCCGATCCATCTCCGCGCCGAGCCCGGGGACTACGCCGACGCGGTGCTCCTGCCCGGCGACCCGTTGCGCGCCAAGCACATCGCCGAGACGTTCTTCGAGGACGTGCGGCAGGTCAACTCCGAGCGCGGGATGCTCGGCTTCACGGGCACCTTCGAGGGCCAGGCGATCTCCGTCCAGTCGTCCGGCATGGGCTGCCCGAGCGCGGCGATCGTGATCGAGGAGCTCGTCCAGCTCGGCGTGAAGCGCATCGTCCGCGTCGGCACCTGCGGCGGCCTGCAGCCCGACATGGCCCTCGGCGACCTGATCGTGGCGGTCGCGGCCACGCCGGCCGACGGCAGCATGCTCACCTACACCGCCGGCGAGCCCCACTCGCCCACCGCCGACTTCGAGGTCGTGCACGCCGCCGTGCACTACGCGAAGGAGATCTCGCAGTCGCTGCGCGTCGGGCAGGTCGTGTCCTCGGACGTGTTCTACAACCCGAACCAGGGCCAGTACGAGCGCTGGTCGGCCCGCGGGATCCTGGGCGTCGAGATGGAGGCCGCGATCCTCTTCACGCTCGGCGCGATGCGCAAGATCTCGGCCGGCGCGCTGCTGACGGTGTCGGACATCGTGGTCGAGGGCGAGTTCGTGCGGATCTCCGACGAGGAGCTGCGCGCGGCCGTCGAGCGGATGACGGTGCTCGGCATCCGGGCCGCACTGGCCGGCTCGAAGAGCCACGCCTGAGCCGCGGCGTCCGTGCCGACAACCCTGTTCGTGGTCAACCCCGCGGCCCGCGGCGGCGCCGGCGGCAAGCTGTGGCCGGCGCTCGGCGCCGAGGCCCGGAGGCTCGGCCTGGGCGACGAGCACGTCTTCACCGAGGGCCGCGGGCCACGCCACGACGCTGGTGCGGGACGCGCTCGCGCGCGGGGTCGAGCGGATCGTGGCGGTCGGTGGCGACGGCACCTCGAACGAGGTCGTGAACGGCTTCTTCGCCGAGGACGGCGCACCGCTCGGCGACGGCGGCCGCGCTCGGCCTGCTGGCGATCGGCACGGGCCGCGACACGATCCGCACCTACGGGATCCCAAGAAGCCGAAGCGGGCGCTGCAGGTGCTGGCCGACGGCGCGACCCGGCGGGTCGACGTCGGGCGGGCCAGTACGCCACCGAGGGCGGCGGCAGCGGCTCGCGCATGTTCCTGAACGTCGGCTCGTGCGGGCTGACCGGGGCGGTCGCCGAGCGGGCGATGCGCACCTCGAACCGCTTCGGCGGGACGGCCTGCTTCCTGTACGCCACCGTCACGACGTTCGTGGCCTGGAAGAACCGCCGCTTCCACGTCGAGCTCGACGGCGAGGCGCGCGACCAGGTGGCCAACAACGTGATCGTGGCCAACGGGCGCTCGTTCGGCGGCGGGATCCAGATCGCGCCCCAGGCGGAGCCCGACGACGGCCTGTTCGACGTCCTCATCTGGGGCGACGTGAGCAAGCTCGACCTGGCCCTCAACCTGCCGAAGCTGTACCGCGGGACCCACATCGGCCACCCGAAGCTCGACCTCGGCCGGCGCCGGGTGGTGCTGGTCGAGCCCGAGACGCCGATGCCGATCGAGCTCGACGGCGAGCTGCCCGGCACTGACGCCGGTGCGGTTCGAGGTCGTGCCCGCCGCGCTGACGCTCTGCGTCCCCGCGTAGCCCGGTTGCGAGCCGGGCGCGCGCCCGGATACGGTGCGGCCGTGGTGGTCGGGCGGCAGGCCGAGCAGCAGCGCATCGGCGCGCTGCTCGACGCTGCCCGGGACGGCCGCAGCGGCGCGCTCGTGCTGCAGGGCGAGCCCGGCGCGGGCAAGACCAGCCTGCTGACCTGGGCGGCGGAGCAGGCCACGGGCGACATGCTCCTGGCCCGCGCCGACGGCGTGCAGGCCGACGCCGAGCTGCCGTTCGCCGGCCTGCTCGAGCTGTGCCGGCCGCTGCTCGCGTTCCTGCCCGAGCTGCCGGCGCGCCAGGCGCGGGCCCTCGAGTCGGCGCTGGCGCTGGCCGACGGCGAGCCGTCCGACCGTTTCAGCGTGGCCGCGGCGACGCTCGGCCTGCTGGCGGCGGCCGCCGAGGAGCAGCCGCTGTGCGTGCTGGTCGACGACGGGCAGTGGCTCGACGCCGCCTCGGCCCACGCGCTGGCGTTCGCCGCCCGGCGGCTCGAGGCCGACCGGGTCGCGATCCTGATCGCGGTGCGGGACTCCGAGCCGGGCGAGCTCGACGTCTCGGGCATGCAGCGGCTGGAGCTCGGCGGGCTGACGGCCGAGGCCAGCGGCGAGCTGCTGGCCCGGACCGCCGGCGCGCCGGTCTCGCGCGGCGTCCTGGCCGAGCTGCACGAGGCGACCCACGGCAACCCGCTGGCGCTGCGCGAGCTCGCCCGCCGCCTGTCGCCCGCACCAGCTCGCCGGGCGCGAGCCGCTCGAGCACCCGCTGCCGGTCGGGCCCGCGATCGAGGCGACCTACGCCGGCCGGGCCGAGGCGCTCGGGCCGGACGCCCGCCGCGGGCTGCTGGTGGCCGCGATCTCCTCGACCTCCGCGCTGGACGTGGTCGTGCGGGCCTGCCTGTCGCTCGGCGCCGACCCGGCCGGTCTCGAGGCGGCCGAGGACGACGGGCTCGTGTCGCTCGACGGCGGCCGCGTGCGCTTCGCCCACCCGCTGGTGCGCTCGGCCCTGTTCCACGCCGCTGCCCCGTCGGAGCGGCGCGCGGCCCAGCGGGCGCTGGCCGAGGCGCTGCTCGCGGGCGGCGACGAGGAGCGCGCCGC
Source organism: uncultured Actinomycetes bacterium (assembly GCA_963794695.1). Taxonomy (GTDB): domain Bacteria; phylum Actinomycetota; class Thermoleophilia; order Gaiellales; family JALYLC01; genus CAWCFJ01. The sequence continues at coordinate 120,827 of CAWCFJ010000011.1, forward strand.
CTGGCACCTGGCCGCGGCGGCGCTGCAGCCCGACGAGGACGTCGCCTCGCGGCTCGAGGCGACCGCCCGCAGCGCCGCCCGCCGCAGCGGCTACGCCAGCGCCGCCACGGCCTACGAGCGGGCCGGCCGCCTCACCCCGGATCCGGTGGCGCGCCGCGAGCGGCTGGCCCGGGCCGCGGACGCGGCCTTCCTGGCCGGGCGCACCGAGCGGGCCCGCTCGCTCCTGCGCGAGGCGCTCGAGGGCCCCGGGGACGCGGCCTCGCGGGCGCGGCTGCTGCACCTGCAGGGGCGGATCGAGCACGTGTGCGGCGACTCGGCGGCGGGCGCCGCGAGCCTGGCCGCGGCGGCTGCCCTGATCGGGCCGGACGAGCCCGAGCGCGCGGTCGAGGTGCTGGCGGACGCGGTCGAGGCAGCGCTCAGCGCCGGCGATCCGGCGGGCACGCTGCCGCTGGTCGAGAGCCTGCGGGAGAGCCCGGTCGAGACCGGGACCGCCGGGGCGGTGCGCCTGCTGGCCATCGGCGCCGCCCTGATCTGGAACGGCCGCTCGAGCGAGGGCAAGGCGGCCGTCCGCGACGGCCTCGCGCTGATCGACCTCGACGGCCCGGCCGGCCAGGACCCGCGGCTCCTGGTCTGGGCCGCGGGCTGCGCCCAGGCGGCGGGCGAGTTCCGCACCTCGCTGCGCCTGGTCGAGGCCGCCATCGCGGCGGCTCGCGAGCAGGACGCGATCGGCCTCCTCCCCGAGGCCCTGGCCATCGCCGCCACCTGTTACTTCTACGAGAAGCGCTGGAACGAGGCCCTGGCTGCGAGCGACGAGGCCGCCGGGCTGGCGCGCGAGACCGGGCAGGCGTACATGGCCTGGACCTGCCACTCGACGTTGTCGCGGCTCTCGGCCTGGCGGGGCAACGAGCAGGAGTGCCGGGCCCACGCCGCGGCTGCCGACGAGGCCGCCGAGGCGCTCGGGGCGAGCTGGCAGCGGCCCTGGACGGCGTCGCGGGTGGCGCTGCTCGACCTCGGTGCCGGCCGGGTCGAGGCGGCTGCGGAGCAGTACGCGCGGATCGCGGCGGAGCTCGAGGCGCTGCGTGCGTCGCCCCCGAAGCTGGTCGCGGTGCTCGGCGACCTGTGCGAGGCCCAGGTGCGGCTGGCGCGGCTCGACGAGGCCGCCGCGTCGCTGGCCCGGGCCGAGCGCCACGCGGGTCCCGATCCGGACCCCGCGGAGCGGGCCATCCTGGCCCGGATGCGCGGCCTGCTGGCTGCCGACGACGCCTACGAGGCGTGCTTCGAGGAGGCGCTCGCGCACTACGCGGCGCTCGACGAGACCGAGACTGCCGAGGCCTTCCGCACCCGGCTCTGCTACGGGGAGCGCCTGCGCCGGGCCCGCCGCCGGCGCGAGGCCCGCGTGCAGCTGCGCCCGGCGATCGAGGGCTTCGACGCGCTCGGCGCGACCCCGTGGGCCGAGCGGGCCCGGGTCGAGCTGCAGGCGACCGGCGAGATCGCCCGCCGCCGCGACGCCTCGACCCTCGACGAGCTGACGGCGCACGAGCTGAAGATCGCCCGGCTGGTGGCGGAGGGGGCGTCGAACCGCGACGTCGCGGCGCGCCTGTACCTCTCGACGAAGACGGTGGAGTACCACCTGAGCCGGATCTACCGCAAGGCCGGCGTCACCTCGCGGGTGGAGCTGACGCGGCTGCTGGCGATCGCCGCGTAGACCTCCTGCGCCCGCACGCGCTGGCTCGAGGTCGAAGGAGATCGTCGCGGGCTCGTGCCCGCCGAGCAGGCTCACGCTGGCGTGGCCGTCGGGCTGCTCGCGCCAGCGCAGGTCGCGCAGCGCGCCGGCGTGCAGGCGTGCGATCGAGGAGCCGCGGCTGAAGATCTCGACGATGCGGCCGTCGAAGGCCAGCACCGCGTCGAAGATTCCTGGTGCTTCGAGAAGAGACGTGTCGTTCATGCGGCCAGCATCGCGTCCCGGCACCCCGGGTCGCGTCAGGGGCGCCCCTGGTCCCGCGTATCCTCCGGCGCGATGACGCGACGATCCGTACGCGGCCGGCGCGCGCCGGGTCGAGGAGGCGCTGCTCGGCACGCCGGGCGCCCTGCCGGTCGAGCTGCGGCAGGCCGTCGCGGCCCGCACTCGCGGCGAGGCCGGCGCCGACGCTGCCGCCGGAGCTCGCCGGAGCTGGCCGACACGATCGCCCGCCACGCCTACCGGACGACCGACGAGCAGGTCGCGGCGCTGGTCGAGCGGGTGTCGGAGGACGGGGTGCTGGAGCTGGCGCTGGCGGCGGCCGAGCGGCGCCGCCCGGGTTCGCCTGGACGCCGCGCTACGGGCACTGGAGGAGGCCTCGTGAGGCTGCGCTGCCTCGAGTCGGGCCACGCGAGCCCGTGGCCACCCAGATCCGGGCAGGTCCTCGAGGCGGGCGGGTACGTGTCCGACATCGGCCGGGCGCTGCGCTACCGGCCGGAGCTGTTCGGGATGCCGTTCTCGCGGTTCCTGCAGGGCCTGCTGCGCGATCGGGAGTCCCGCTGGTCGGTCGGCGAGCGCGAGCTGTTCGCGGCGTTCGTCTCCGCCCAGAACCAGTGCCCCTTCTGAACGGAGACCCACGGCGCGGTCGCGTCGGTCGCCCTGGACGACGAGGAGCTGGTGGCGGCGGTGCTCGCCGACCACCGCAGCGCGCCGATCGGCGAGGGCCTTCGGGCGACGCTGACGTTCCTGCAGACGATGACCCTGCGCCCGGCCGAGCTCGGCCCGGCCGACGTCGAGGCGGTGCGCCGCGCCGGCGTCGCCGACGACGCGCTGCGCGATGCGATCTACGTCGCCTGGGCCTTCAACCTGATCAGCCGGGTCGCGGACACGATCCGCGCCCAGCCGATGTCGGAGTCGATGACCCACGACGAGCTGATGGCCCACGAGGCCCGCTTCCTGGCCGCGGGCTACGCGCCCAGCACGGGGGGCTAGTGTCCTGGGACAAGGCATCGTCACGGGCGAGCGCTCGGGTGGTTCACCGGCGGAGGGAGCGGCTACCCCCGGTCGCACCGGATCTGGAACGACCAGACAGACCGCTTCTCAACACCTGCATCAACGACGACAACGACACCTGGTCGAGGGGCGGCCAACTGCAACCTTGCCGTTACGGAAGCACATGGTCACCGTCGTGCCGCGGAGCAGGGTGACCCGGAGTCGTCCCGAGAGGTTTGCGGGTCACGTCCACGACGTCAGCGGAGCCGGACGCCGTCGGATCAGCCGCGAAGCTCGCTGTCCGACCGGCACCTGCGGCGGCGCAGCTACAGCCCGAGATCGACCGCGTACGCCCCGTTGTCGTAGCCGGGCGGCGGTTCTCGCCCGGGCGAGTGCGACCCGTCGGCGTCGCGGTCGATGCCGTTCGCGTGGACGATCAGGACGGCGCCTTTGGCGGCGTTCTTCGGGAGATCGAAGCCCTCCGTGAAGTGGTTCGGACCGTCGTGTCCGTTGGCGGGCGCGCCGCCGAGGTCCGGGCCGGTCGCGAGCGTGCTGTCGTAGAGGAGTCCGTCCGAGCCCTTGACCTCGAGCATCTGGTCGGGATCGAGGTAACGGTCGTCGAACTTCGAGAACGTGACGAACACGAACGTGCCGAGCTGGGCCTTCTCGGTCGACCCGTCGACGTTGTTGACAAACGTGTCGCTGGTTCCTGCCGAGTCGACGGTGACGGTCGACCTTGGTGAGACGGTCATGGAAGCTCACCGTCTTCTTGACCGAGTGTCCGCTCGGCACGCCGCCGGCGCTCGACGCTCCACCTCCGCCGCACGCGCTCGCCGATGCCGCCACGACCAGCAGCGCTCCTCCGAGCTGCCTGCGTCCAATCGCAATGCGCACGGCGATCCCTCCCCGGTCGAGGTACGCGTCCACTCGTGCCGGCTCGCGGCGCGGGGTGGCTCGAGATGTCGCCAGGCGTGACGCGGAGGGCTTGTGTGTGACGAAGTTGGCCGACGCTACCAACGAGCCCGCCACCGGTCAATGCCGGTGGCTCGAAGCCACCCAGGCCCGGCGACACAGAGTGCCGCGCCGCATGGGCATGCATGCACCCGCTCCCGAACGGACGCGGTCGCTTTGTCGGCGTCGGCGCTGGTTTTCGGGATCGGGCGACGAAGCACTCGTATCCGTGAGGCGCCCAGACTGATGGTTCGGACAGCAGCGCTCAGCGCTCGGACGGAAACGCACTCCCTGCATCGACACCACGCCTCGCAGTCACATCGAGACGTGCCGCTTCCAGAAGGATGGAGTGATGTTGATCGCTGTCGCCGCCTCGGCGTGCTCTGGAGGCGGTCGGCGATCGTCTGCGCGGCGACCGAAGACGAGGAGTAGCTAGGACTCGCGCTTGCCCGGCCACCAGCCCCGCTTGTCGTCTACCCGGGAGTCGACGCCGAAGACGGGGGCGAGCAGCAGAGCGATCACGAAGGCGATGGCGATGAGGAGGCCCATGCCACGATCCTGACTTGAACTCGCCATTCGTGCAAGTTAGGATCGCTGCAGTCGTGATAACGCTGTCTTATCGATGGCCCGGGATCGACCTCCGCCACCTGGCGGCGTTCGAGGCGGTCGCCCAGACCTGCTCGTTCGCGCGGGCCGCCGAGACCCTGGGCTACACCCAGCCCGCGGTCAGCCAGCAGATCGCGGCGCTCGAGAAGGCGGTCGGCCAGCGGCTCCTGGAACGCGGCAGCGGGCCCGGCTCGGTGACCCTCACCGCCGCCGGCACGACGCTGCTCCGACACGTCGAGGCGATCGGGCAGCGGCTCGCGCTCGCTCGCGCCGACCTCGACGCGCTCGGCGACGGCCGCTCGGGGAGCCTGCGCGTCGGCACGTTCCAGAGCGTGACCGCGCACGTCCTCCCCGCACTGGTGCGCCGGCTGCTCGACGACCTCCCGGGGATCGAGCTCGAGGTGCAGGAGCTGCACGACGACCAGGAGCTGTTCGAGCTCGTCCAGCGCGGCGCGCTCGACCTGACGTTCGCGATGCGGCCGGTCGACGACGAGCGCTTCGAGGCGATCGACCTCCTGCGCGACGACTACCTCCTGCTGGTGCAGCGCGGCGACCCGCTGGCGGACTCCTTCGAGAACCTCTCGTCGCTCGACGGCGTGCCGCTGATCCGCTACCGCTCGTGCCGCTCCTGGAGCATCGCCGAGGCGAGCCTGACGGCCCAGGGGATCAACCCGCGGGTCGTGTTCCGGTCGGACGACAACGCCGCCGTCCAGGGCCTGGTGCGGACCGGCCTCGGCGCCGCGGTGGTGCCGCGGCTGGCGGCGACGCTGCCGGATCCCGACGTCGAGGCGATCGACCTCTCGAGCCTTCTGCCGCCGCGCGAGATCTGTCTCGCCTGGAGCGCCGCGCGCGAGCTGACGCCCGCCGGACGGGCGTTCTGCGCGCTGGCCGCCGAGGTCTGTGCGGGCCTCGCCCTCGTCGCCTGAGGCGCGCGGCCGGCGCGACCGCGCGCCGCTGCCCTGCCGCCAGCCCCTCAGGCCGGCCGCAGCCGCAGCGCCGACCAGGTCTCGTCGATCGCGATCTGGCGGACGGGCTGCACGCCTTCGGCCTCGAGCCGCTCGCGCAGCAGGTCGCGGCTGAGGTCGGTGCCGAGCTGGCCGCCCTTCGGATAGGCGAGCCAGGCGAGGGCGTCGCGGCGGGCCGCGTCGAGCACCGGCTGGCCGGCCATCGCGAGCTCCCCGCTGGTGGTGAGGAACGAGACGACGGCGTCGGCCGCGCCTGCGTCCTGCACCGCCGAGACGCCGTCGGGCAGCTCGAGCTCGACGTCGTCGGGCACGCCGATCAGGGCGACGTCCTGGCCGGCCTTCAGCTGCAGCTTCTCGCCGACGATCACGCGTCGCCCTCCCTGGCCGTCAGCGCTCCCTCGATCCGGGCCAGCCGGGCGAGCACCTCGTCGAGCTTCGCGTCGAGCCGCTCGGTGCGGTCGGCGACCGTCCGCAGGCGGCTCCGCAGAGCCTCCACGTCGTCGGCCGTCGGCGCCCCGAGCTGGCCGAGGACGCCGGTCGAGACCCGTTGCAGCGCGTCGCTCCTCACGGCCGCAGCGTAACGCCAGGTCAACGATGGGCGGGTTCACAGGGCCGCGATCGTCCCCCAGGATCGGCAGAACGGCCAGGCGCCCTGCGCTCGGCCGGCCTTTCTCCGACTCCAAGGAACGCGTTCTCGATGATCGCTCGCGAACTGACCGGAAACGGTCTCGACCAGCTCTCGCCGCCTGCTCCCTGGCCGCGTCGTCCTGCCTGCCGACCCCGCCTACGACCAGGCGCGCCGAGGCCTGGAACCTGAGCCTGCGACCAGCGGCCCGAGGCCGTCATCCTCCCCGAGACGCGCCGACGACGTCGCGCTCGCCGTGACGTTCGCCTCGGCCAACGGGCTGCGGGTGGCCGCTCAGGGCACCGGCCACGGTGCGGCACCGCTCGGCTCGCTCGAAGGCGCGCTGCTCGTTCGCACCGAGCGGATGCGCGGCGTCACGATCGATCCCGGCCGCCGCCGGGCGCGCGTCGAGGCCGGCGCCCAGTGGCAGGACGTCGCCGTCCCGGCCGCCGAGCACGGGCTGGCCGGCCTGGCCGGCTCGGCGCCCGACGTCGGCGTCGTCGGCTACACCCTCGGCGGCGGCGTCGGCTTCCTCGGCCGGCGCTACGGCCTGTCGTCGAACAACGTGGCCGCGATCGAGCTGGTCTCCGGCGACGGCCGCCTGCGCCGGGTCGACGAGCAGGCCGACGCCGACCTGTTCTGGGCGCTGCGGGGCGGCGGCGGCAGCTTCGGCGTGGTCACCGCGATCGAGCTCGAGCTGCACCCGGTGGCCGAGGTCTACGCCGGCGGCCTGTTCTGGCCGGTCGAGCAGGCTGCCGAGGTGCTCGGCGCGTGGCGCGAGTGGATCCGCGACGTCCCCGAGCGGGTCACGTCCCTGTGGCGGATCCTGCGCTTCCCGCCGCTGCCCCAGCTCCCCGAGCACCTGCGCGGCCGGGCCTTCACCCTCGTCGAGGCCGCGATCCTCGGCGACACCGCGCTCTCCGCGGAGCTCCTGCAGCCGCTGCGCGCGCTCGCCCCGACGATCGACACGTTCCGCCCGATGAGCCCGGTCGAGCTGGCCCACGTGCACATGGACCCGCCGGAGCCGGTGCCCGGCATCGGCAACGGCTTCCTGCTCGACTCGCTGGACGACACGGCGCTGGACGCCCTGGTGCGGCACAGCGGCCCCGCGCTGGTGTCGGTCGAGGTGCGCCACCTCGGCGGCGCGATCGCCCGCGCCCCGCGCGGCCACGGCGCCCTGCCCACGCTCGAGGCGCCCTTCGTGCTGTACGCGGTCGGGGCCGCCCCCACGCCGGAGCACGCCGTCGCGGTCGCCGCCGACCTGGCGCGGCTCGAGGAGGCCCTCGAGCCGGTCAACGCCGGCCCCGGGCTGCTGAACCTCGCCGACCGCGCGACGCCGCCGGAGCTCCTGTGGCCGGCACCCGTGCTCTCCCGCCTGCGCGCCGTGCGGAATACCCACGACCCGCGACGCCTCTTCCTCTCGAACCACCCCCTCTAGAACCCTCCGGGCGCTCGCGCGCCCTCCGAAGTTGAAAGGAACCCGACGATGCGCTCCTCCCAGCGCAGCACGTTGGCCGTGGTCCTGCTGGCCACGGTCATGCTGATGCTTGACATCAGCGTCGTGAACACGGCGCTGAACGACATCTCGACGAGCCTCGACACCGACCTCCAGGGTCTGCAGTGGGTGGGCGACGCCTACACCCTGGCCCTGGCCGCAGCGGTGCTCACGATGGGCTCGCTCGCGGACCGCTTCGGCCGGCGCCGGCTGTTCACCGCCGGTCTGGTCTTCTTCACGCTGGCCTCGCTGGCCTGCGGTCTCGCCAGCTCGATCGGCGAGCTGATCGCGTTCCGGGCCGTCCAGGGCCTCGGCGCGTCGATCCTGTTCGCCACCTCGCTGGCGCTCCTGGCCCAGGCGTTCCCGAAGCCGGCCGAGCGCGGCAAGGCGCTCGCGGCCTACGGCGCGGCCATCGGGGCCTCGTTCGCCATCGGCCCGCTCGTCGGCGGCGCGCTCACGAGCGGGTTCGGCTGGCGCTCGGTGTTCCTGGTGAACGTCCCCGCCGGCGCCGTCGCGCTCCTGCTGGTGCGGCGGGTCGCCGAGTCGCGCGACCCGCGCTCGCCGCGCGTCGACTGGGCCGGCCAGATCGCCCTCGCGGGCGGGCTGTTCCTGCTCGTGCTGGCGCTGCTGCGCGGCAACGAGGAGGGCTGGACGAGCACCGTGATCCTCGCCGAGCTCGGCGGCGCGGCCCTGTTCCTGGCCGGGTTCGCCCTCGTCGAGCGGCTGGTGAAGGAGCCGATGCTGCCGCTCGGCCTGTTCCGGGTGCGCCAGTTCGCCGGCACCCAGGTCGCGGCGGTCGGCATCTCGGCCTCGCTGTTCGCCATCTACTTCTACATCACGCTGTACCTGCAGCAGGTCCTCGGCCTCTCGCCGCTCGCGGCGGGCGCGGCCTACGTGCCGGCGACGCTGGTCAACTTCGGCGTGGCCGGTGCGACGGCGACGTTCCTGCCGAGGCTCGGCATCCGGCGCGCGATCAGCGGCGGCCTGGCGCTCACCGGCATCGGCCTGGCGATGCTGCTGGTCACGGGCGTCGACTCGTCCTGGGCTCTGATACTGCCCGGGATGGTCGTGGCGATGATCGGGACCGGGGTCATCAACCCGGCCCTCAGCGCGGCGGGCCTGAGCGCGCTGCCGCCCGAGCAGAGCGGCCTGGCCGCCGGATCGATCGACACCTTCCGGGCCGCCGGCATCGCCGTCGGAGTGGCGCTCTGGGGCGCCTTCATCCCGGCGCACCCGTCGTCGCCGCAGGCGTTCGTGGACGGCCTGCACACGGCCTACGTCGGCTGCGCCATCGTCGCCCTGGTCGGAGCGCTCGGCGCCTACCTGCTCTTCGAGGGCCCGGCCCGCGAGCAGCGCGGCGTCGCGGCGCAGCCGGTGCCCGAGGCGGCGTAGGCAGAGAAGAGAGAGAAACTAACGCGCCGGCCCGTCCGACCGAACTGACCCCAGATTCGGTAGACCCCAGTGGGCGGGCCGGCGCGTCTATGAAAGTAGTGTGCAGGCGGCTCGTAAGAACCGGCCACGTCAAGCGGTAAGGCTTTTGTAAGGCCCGCTCAGGGGTGGATGAGCACGGGCGTCCCGGCCTGCACGTCGCGCAGCAGCCGGACGATCCTCGCGTTGTCCACCCGGATGCAGCCGTTCGAGGCTGCGAGGCCGACCGAGCCCGGCTCGTTGGTGCCGTGGATGCCGACGGGCCCGCCCCGCGTCCACCCGGTCAGCACCGGCGAGAACGCCGACACGCCGAGCGCCGCCGGGCCGTAGGCGCCGCGCGGATCGTCGGTGTAGAGGCGCTCGAAGACGTAGAACAGGCCGATCGGGGTCGGCGTCTCGCGCCGCCCGACGGCCACCGTCAGCGAGTACGCGAGCGCGCCCTGGCGGTACAGGTCGAGCCGGCGCCGGCTCACGTCGATGACGATCCGGGAGTGCACCACGTAGCGCTGCAGGCGGGCGGCCGGGATCCAGCCGCTGGCGCCGTTCGGGCGCTGCGGCAGCAGCACCCTGAACCAGGTGGGCCTGCACGTCCGGCCGACGATCCGGGCGCGCACCAGGAAGACCGAGGAGACGCCCTCGGGCGTCTTCGCAGCGAACCGGCCGACGACCCTCGAGCCCGCGCGCGGCGCCTGCAGGGCGGTCACGCCGTTCCTGCCCGCGACCACCGCCAGGGCGTGCGAGGCATCCCCGACCTTCTGCGTCTGGCCGGCCACGCAGCCCGTCGCCACCGGGCGACCAGCGGCCGGGGCCGCGCTCAGGGCGACACCGAGCGCCGTCACGCCGAGGGCCAGTCCGGGTCGCAGCATCACGGTCATTCTAGAGCGTGGGACCGTAACGAATCGGCAGGTCCGGAAGACTACGGAGCATGCAGCTTCCGTTCCGATCCAAGACCGCAGAGCCCGACGCCCCGCGTGACGTGCAGCTGACCGACGAGGAGTGGCGCGAGCGTCTGACGCCCGAGCAGTACCACACCCTCCGCGAGCAGGGCACCGAGCGCCCGTTCACCGGGAAGTACGTCGACGAGCACGCCGACGGCGTCTACCACTGCGCCGCCTGCGGCGCCGAGCTGTTCCGTTCCGACGACAAGTTCGACTCCGGGAGCGGCTGGCCGAGCTTCGACCAGCCCGCCGTCCAGGAGGCCGTCGAGCTGCGCGAGGACAACAGCCACTTCATGCGCCGCACCGAGGCCGTCTGCCGCCGCTGTGGCGGCCACCTCGGCCACGTGTTCGAAGACGGCCCGCGTGACACCACGGGCCAGCGCTACTGCATCAACTCCTGCTCGATCGAGCTCGAGCCGAAGCCTTCGGCCTAACGCTCGTAGACCACCCGAAAGCGCCGCTGGCCGGACGCGTCGACGAAGTCGTCGAAGCGAGCCTCGCGGAGCCCGGCGTCCAGCAGGACGTCGAGCTCGCCACGGGCCAGCGGCCACGGGATCGCCGCGACCGGCTCCGCCTCGTCCCGCCCCCGCTGGATGACCAGGAGCCGGCCGCCGGGCGCCACCGTCCCGGCGATCGCCTCGAGCGCCCGCCGCCGCGGCTCGTCGCCACCGAGCGGCAGCGCCTGCACGGTGTTCGCCTCGAACACGAAGGCGAACGCCCGCCTCCAGGCCTCGGGCAGGGCGAACAGGTCGGCGACCTCGTAGCGCACCGGCGAGTCCGGGAAGCGCTTCCTGGCCCAGCCGATGGCCGTCGAGGACACGTCGAACGCCGTCACCTCGAAGCCGAGCTTCGCCAGGTACTCGGCGTCGTCGCCGAGCCCCGTCCCGATGACCAGGGCCGGGGCCCCTCCGCCCCGGAGCGAGCTCTCCTCGGCGAGCTCCACCAGGTCCGGATGCGGCCGGTAGTCGGCCCACGGGATCTCGGCCGGATCCTGGTTCGCGTCGGCGTACAGCTGCTCGAACCAGCCGACCGGATCGCCGGCCTCGGCCGCCCGCGTCGCCCGCCGGGCCACCTGGCGGCGCGTCTCGGTGCTCGCGCCCGGCTGGCCCTCGCTCATCGCGGCACCAGCTTGTAGACGCCGCCGCCGAGCGACGTGAGGTACAGCTCGCCGCGCTGGTCCTGGCCGAACCCCACCACCTGCTGGATGCCGGACAGCGCGCTGGCCCAGTCGACCAGGCCGGTCGCCTTGCCGTTCTTCAGCCGGAAGCCCCACAGGTGGCTCTGGCAGTAGTCCGAGTACAGGTAGACGCCTCGAAGCGACGGGATCTTCGTGCCCCGGTAGACGTAGCCGCCGGTCACCGAGCAGCCCTGCCCGTGCTTGTAGACCTGCACCGGCATGACCAGGTGGCCGACGTCCGTCTTCAGGTCGCCGACGTACTTCGCGTTGCCCTCGTAGGCGTTCCAGCCGAAGTTCGCGCCGCGCGCCCGCGCGAGCGGGAGCGCATCGACCTCCTCCCAGACGTTCTGGCCGACGTCGCCGATGTACAGATCCCTGGTCTGCCGGTCGAACGAGAACCGCCACGGGTTGCGCAGGCCGAACGCGTAGATCTCGGCCCGCGCGCCCGCCGTGCTGCGGAACGGGTTGTCCGGCGGGATCGCGTACGGCAGCGAGCCGGTGCGGTGGTCGACGTCGATCCGCAGGAGCTTCGCCAGCAGCACCCCGACGTTCTGGCCGTTGCGGTGCGGGTCGTCGGCCGACCCACCGTCGCCCATGCCGATGTACAGGTAGCCGTCGGGGCCGAACTGCAGCTGGCCGCCGTTGTGGTTCGGGTACGGCTGCTCGATGTGCAGGAGCTCGCGGTGCCCGGGGTCGACCTTCGACGCGCCCGGCTTCGCGTGCAGCTCCCAGATCCGGGTGTCGCCGCGGTTGTCGGTGAAGTCGATGTAGAGCTTGCCGTTGGTGGCGAACCGCGGGTGGAACGCGACCGACAGAAGCCCGCGCTCTCCGCCATAGCTCACGCTCGACCTGAGGTCGAGGAAGGGCGTGGAACGCAGCTTGCCGCCGTCGACGATGCGGATCTCGCCCGTCTGCGAGACCACGAACAGCCGCCTGTCGCCGGGCGGCTGGGCGACGTACACCGGCGCCTCCACCGTGGCGACCTTGACCAGCCTGAACGGCGCGCGTCGCCGACGGCGACTCGCGGGCCGCCAGGGCGAAGGCGGTGCCGACGCCGGCAGCGACCACGACGAGCGTGAGGACCCCGAGACGACGCAGCATGCGCCGAACGGTAGCGGTCGTCAGCGGCGCAGCGTGGCGAGCAGGCTGCCCCCGACACGCGCGAGCCAGACGCCCGTCAGGAACGCGAAGGTCAGCAGGCCGACCGACATGACGACCAGGAGGTCGAGCGCCAGCGTGCCGCCGGCGAAGCGGTCGACGAACCAGGCGAGCGGCGCGCCGACGAGCATGCACGCCGGCAGTCGCGACGGCCATCCAGATGGCCACCGGGGCGAGTCCCGACGGGCGGCGCTCACCGAGCCACACGTCGAGGAACAGCGCCAGCAGCATGGGCTGGACCAGGAAGAGGAAGAGAACCGTCGCGTCCATCGAGGTGCGCCACCCTACGCCGACTTCGCGAGGCGGTCAACCGGGCGCCGCGCAGACCCGCGAGGCGCGGCAGGACCTCCGCCAGGGGCCCGTGCAGCCGGTAGGCGGCCTCGTCGTCGTACGGCGTCGGGCCGTCGGTGAGGATCGCCAGGACGCCGCCGCGCTCGAGCACCACGCCCGGCAGCCCGGCCACGGGATGCACCTCGAGCGAGCTGCCGCAGCACAGCATCAGGTCGCTCGCCTCGGCCAGCGCGAAGGCCCGGTCGATGGCCGCGGCTGGCAGCAGCTCGCCGAACAGCACGACGCCCGGCTTCAGCGGCGAGCCGCAGTCGCAGCGGGGCGCTCCGGGCGCGGCGGCCAGCCGGGCCTCGACCGCCGCGCGCTCCACGCGCGCGCCGCAGCGCTCACAGACGGCGGCCTGAAGGCTGCCGTGCACCTCGACCGGGTCGGGCGAGCCGGCCGCGGCGTGCAGCCCGTCGACGTTCTGGGTGATCAGCGCCTGCAGCAGGCCGTCCTGCTCGAGCCGGGCCAGGGCCTCGTGGGCCGGGTTCGGCGCGACCCGCGTCATCAGGTCGAGCCGGGCCCGGTAGAACTCCCAGACCCGGTCGGGGTCGCGCCGGAACGCCCCGATCGAGGCGACCTCCATCGGGTCGATCCGCTCCCACAGCCCGCCGGCCGAGCGGAAGTCCGGGATCCCCGACGCGGTCGACACGCCGGCACCGGTCAGGGCCACGGCGTGGCGGGCGCCGCGCAGGGCGTCCGCCAGCGCCTCGAGGACGTGCTCCTCGTCCAGCTAGGACACCGCCTCCGCCGAGAGCCGCTCCCCGATCGTGCGCGCCAGCCCCGGCACCAGCGCCACGATCAGCAGGCCGACGACCAGCCAGCCTGCGACCAGGTACGGGAAGACGTTGTACGGGTAGGGCGGGACCGGCCACACCTGCTTGATCAGGACGTAGACCAGGAAGACGATGGCGAGCACCGGGACGATCCCCTCGTAGAGCGGCACGCGGCGGCCGCCGACCAGGTACACGAGGCCGCCGAGATTGCACATCACGTAGGCCACGATCAGGCTGAGCACCCCGATCGTCCCCGGGTAGAAGAACGCGTTGACGGCGTCCGTGCCGTTCACCCGCATGAAGATCAGCGAGGCGACCGCGATCACCAGCACCACCGCCAGCGCGTTGGCCGGCGAGCCGAAGCGCGACGTCTCCCCCAGGCGCGGCGTGACGAAGCCGTCGCGGCCGAGGGCGAAGAGGATGCGCGAGCCGCCGGTCGCCGTGCCGAGCGCGCTGGCGAACCCGCTGATCGCCGCTCCGAGGTTGATCAGGTCGGAGAACCACGATCCGACGTAGGCCTGGCCGAGGTCGCCGAGCGGGGACTGCGAGGCGGCGAAGGCCTGTGCCCCCGCGGGCGTCGCGCCGAAGCCGAGCGACTGGGCCAGCATGCAGAGGACGTAGAAGATGCCGGTGAACAGCACCGCGCGGCGGATCGCCGCGGGGATCGTGCGGCCCGGGTCGTCGGTCTCCTCGCCGAGCGCCGCCGCGCCCTCGAAGCCGGCCCAGGAGAGGAACGCGAACACCGTCGCCTCGCCGAACTTCGACAGCGAGTGCGGGCCCAGGCGGAAGACGTCCCAGGTGAAGTCCTGGCCGTTCGGGGCGCCGTCGGTGGCGAGCTTCCAGAAGATGACCACCATCAGGATCCCGATCAGGGTCACCGAGACGACCTCGAGCCCGAGCAGCGTGCGGGTGGCGATCCGGACGTCGCCGTAGGCCACCACGCCGACCAGGATCGCGGCCACCATGGCGATCCAGAACCAGTCGGGGTTCGAGATCGCGCCGACGCCGTCGAGGAACTGGCCGAAGAACAGGCCGACCTCGGCCGACGAGCCGACGGTGAACGCGAAGTACGTGCCGAGCAGCGCCCAGCCGGCGAAGAACCCGGCGTGCGGCCCGAGCGTGAGGCCCGAGAAGGCGTACACCGAGCCGGCGTGGCTGAACTGCCGCGAGAGCCGGACGAAGCCCCACATGACCAGGGCGACGCCGACCAGGGCGAGCACGAAGACCAGGGGCACCGAGATCCCGACGCGGGCGGCCACGGCGGTGCCGTTCAGGGCCATCGCGGCCGTCGGGGCCATGATCCCGATCGACAGGGCGATGGCCTCCCAGAAGCGCAGCTCGCGGCGCAGGCCGCGTCCCTCGGGGGCGGCCATCAGGACGCCTCGGCCTCGAACACCGCCCGCGGCACCCAGCAGCCGACGACCCAGTTCGGCGCGTCGACCACCTCGTGCAGCCGCAGGTCGGCGGCCACGCTGCACAGGGCGTAGGCCTCCTGCCGCTCGAGGCCCCGGCGCTGCTCGAGGAACGAGATCGCCGCCCGCACGGCGTCGCGGGAGGCCTCCATCAGGTCCGGCCCGACGCCCGTCAGGACGTCCCAGCCGCCGCGCTCGATCGGCGCCGGCCCGGTCGGGGCGGGGATCTCGAAGGCGGGCGCGTCGAGCCGCAGGTCGCGCCGCACCGAGACCCGCACGGTGACGTCCATGCGGCTCTCGATGGCGGTGCCGCAGACCTCGCCGTCGCCCTGGGCGGCGTGCGAGTCGCCGGCCGAGAGCAGCGCCCCGTCGACCCGCACCGGCAGCAGCAGCGTCGTCCCCGGGACGAGGTGGCGGGTGTCGATGTTGCCGCCGCTGCGCGTCGGCGGCAGCACCGGGTGCTGGCCGGCCTCGGCCGGGGCGACGCCGATCGTCCCGGTGAACGGGGCCAGCGGCAGGCTGATGCCGTCGCCGAAGCGCACGCGGCGGGCCTCGGCGTCGATCCGCGAGATCCGCAGCCACGGGTCCGGGAACTCGTCGGCCAGGAGGCCGAAGCCCGGGATGATCCCCGTCCAGCCCCAGCTCGGGGCGGAGAACTCGAGGATCTCGACCGCCAGCACGTCGCCGGGCCTCGCGTCCTTGACGAAGATCGGCCCGGAGACCGGGTTGACGTGCTCGAAGTCGAGCTTCGCGATCGAGCTCGCGTCGGAGTCCTCGTGGATCTGCTCGTCCGAGGCGTCGCGCAGGCTCAGCCGCACCTCGTCGCCCGCGGCGACCTCGACGGCCGGCGGGATCGCATGGTCCCAGACGTAGCTGTAGGCGTCGCGCGGCACGTCGTGGAGCGTGCGGGCAGGCATGCGGCACCCCTTGGTCGGAACGATGGGCGCCGCAGACCATAGCGAGGCCGGTCTGGCGGAGGACGCCGTGGACCGCTTCGCCTACAGTCGGCCTCCGATGCGACCGCGCAAGGGCACCAGGAGCGATCCCGCCGACTACCCGTTCCGGCTCGAGCTGCGGGTGCGCTTCTTCGAGACCGACGCGATGGGCGTCGTCCACCACGCCGCCTACCTGACCTACCTCGAGACGGCCCGCGTCGAGTACCTGCGCTCGCTCGGCCGGCCGTACGGCGAGATCCGCAGCCGCGACGGGCTCGACTTCGCGGTGGTGGGGATCGAGGTCACCTACCACGCGCCGCTGCGCTTCGACGAGGCGTTCGCGGTGCACGCCGCGATCGCCACCGCCAGCCGCTCGTCGTTCGCCATCGAGTACCTCGTCGAGCGCGACGGGACGAAGATGCTGTCCGGGTTCACCCGTCACGCGGTGCTCGAGGCGGCCACCGGCCGGCCGGTCCGGGTGCCGGCTGGCTGGGCGAGCTCGTTGCGTAGACAGCTGCCGGTGCGCTGTGATTGGATCGGGGCCGACGGACGCTTCTCTTGGGGAGGAACGGTGAGACGATGGACCTGCGCGGGCGCGCTCGCGCTGGCGGCGCCGCTGCTCGGCGCGCCGGCGGCGCACGCCGACTCGTGCACCTATGACGCGGCCACGAAGACCGTCAGCGTGGTCCACGACGGCGGCTTCTCGATGCAGCTGCGGCGCGACGGAAAGGCGATCGTCGCGCTCCTCGCGAGCGTGCACGCAGCCCTGCGGCGCGGCGACCGTGCGCAACACCGACACGATCCTGTTCGACGACCCGAACGGCGGCTTCGACAGCATCAGCCTCACCGGCGGCGCGTTCGCGCCGGGCGCGACCAGGGAGCCGGACGGCAGGTCCGAGATCGAGATCCGCTACTCCGGGCACGGCCAGGGCGCCCTGTTCCTCTTCGGTTCCGACCGGCGCCTTCGTTAGAGTCGCCACATGGATCTGAGCGACTGGCTGCTCGCGCTGCACCTGATCAGCGCCGCGCTCCTCGTCGGCGCGATCTTCTGGTTCATCGCGGTGCTGGTCGCCGCCCGCCGCGCCACGAGCCCGGCCGAGGCCTCTGCCTACTTCCGCACCGTCCGGGTCGCCGTCCCGCTGGTCGGCGCCGGCAGCCTGCTGGTGCTGCTGTTCGGCGTCTGGCTGGCGTTCGACAAGGACGGCTACCACGTCTGGGATCCGTGGGTCCTGGCCGCCATCGTGCTCTGGGCCATCGCCAGCGGCGCGGGGCAGCGCTCAGGCGTCGGCATGACCGAGGCGGCCACGCTCGCGAACCAGGAGGCCGGCGCCGGCAGCGAGACCGCGAGCCCCGAGCTCCTGGCCGCCGTGCGCTCGCCGCAGGCGCTGCGGCTGCAGCTCGTGTCGATCGGCTGCGTGGCCCTGATCCTGCTCGACATGATCTTCAAGCCGGGAGCCGACACGCTCCGGCCCGACAGCGTCAACGTGGCGCTCCTGTTCCACGTCCTCGGGGCGCTGACCCTGGTCGGCGGCCTGATCGTGGCCTCGGGCATCGCGCTGCTCGGGCTGAAGGACGAGGACGGGCGCCGCACGCGGCTCTCCTACCGCGTGCTGCTGCTGGTCGCCTTCCCCGGCTACATCGTGATGCGGATCTGCGCCGAGTGGGTCTACCAGCAGGAGCACTGGGACAAGGTGCCCGACTCGGCCCAGCCGAGCTGGCTCGGGTTCGGCTACCTCACCGCCGACGCTGGTGGCCTCCTGCTCCTGATCGCCCTGATCCTCGGCGCGATCGGCCTGCGCAAGATGCGCGGCGGCGGCAACAGCGGCCTCGTGAAGGCCAGCGGCGTCATCGCGACGCTGCTGGTGCTGGTCTACGTGGTCGCGCTCTGGGCGATGGGCGCGAAGCCGAGCTGAACGGCCGCTCAGACGCGCATCGGCAGGTCGGTCAGCCGGTGCGTGACACCCTCGTGGTCGATGATGAACGGATCCTCGTGGCGCGCCCCGTGGAACTGCGGGTGGCCGAAGATCCCGACGTCGAGCTCCATGGCGATCCCGGCCGGGAAGTCGTAGTCGCTGACGCGCGTCGCCGTCCGCCACTCGAGGCACTCCGACAGCCCGATCCCGTGGCCCACGCCGTAGGCGTGGTAGCGGGCCAGGCCGACGGTCTCGAGGTACTCGCGCGCGGCCAGGTCGACCCGGGCCGCGGGCCCGCCGGCCCGGAGCTCGCGCGCCGCCCGCTCGAGCGCCTCGACACCCTGGTCGAGGAACTGCTCCTGCGCGGGTGACGCCGTGCCGGCGACGACCGTGCGGCCGAGCGACGAGGTGTAGCCCTCGTAGCGGGGCGCGGCGCCCAGCATCACGACGTCGCCGTCCCGGATGACCCGGTTCGTCGCGCGGCCGATGATCGTGTCGATGCGCTCGGCGGCACACACGATGGTGTCGTAGCCGTACCCGTAGGCACCGGCCGCCTTCATCACCCGGTCGCCCTCGGCGGCCACCTCGAGCTCGCGTACGCCCGGGCGGACGGCGTCCAGCATCGCCCGCATGGCGTCGGTGGCGATCCGGCTCGCGACCCGAAACAGCGCGAGCTCCTCCGGGCTCTTGCGGTAGCGAAGCTCGAGCAGCACCTCGCTGAGGTCGACGAGCCGCCCGCCCTCGGCCGAGCGCCTCGCGCGTCTGGCCCAGGATCTCGGCCGACAGGACGTTGCCCAGCGACAGCAGCCCGATCGCCTCGGGGACGGAGCCGACGAGATCCTCGAGGACCTCGCGCAGCGTCCAGAACCGGGTGTCGCCGTACTCCTGGTACGGGATCTCGAACGCGGACAGGTTCCGCCACTCGCCGTACCGGCCGCCGTCGGCGAACATGACCTCACCCTCCGCCCCGCCGAGCGCGACCACGGCGTCGGCCGTCACCAGCAGCGCGACGTTCTCGAGGTTCGGGTCGTACCCCGAGAGGTACTGCACGTCACCGGGCACGTGCTGGGTTCCGTAGGCCAGGCCGACGGCCACCTCGGCCCGCGTGGCGCAGCGCGGCGCGCTGGCACGACCACACCGCCTACGACCCGGCGCTCGTACTCGTGCACGGCTCAGCACCGGGAACGCGCTGGGCGCTCACGTCCGCACCTCCGCCGACGCCGTGAGCGGCTCGCGGACGATCTGCGGGTCGGCCCACTCGTCGAGCTCGTCGCGGCTCGTCGAGGAGAACTCGGACACGATCGCCCCGTCGGGCCCGGCGGCGAACCAGTGCCAGGTGTTCGGGGGGATCGTGTACTGCTCGCCCGCGTGGAGCACGATCTGGTGGCGCACGGTGTACCACTCCTCTCGATCCGCTGGGACGAGGCCGTCGCCGTCGCCCGCCGGCGAACCCGGGCCCTCCACGAACAGGTGGACGCGCCCGCGCCGGCAGCGGAAGGTCTCCTGCTTTCCCGGCCCGCCGTCGAACGGCGGGTGGCGGTGCTGCGGACACGCCTGGCCGGCGCCGAGGACGAGCTCCTTGGCGCAGTAGCGGTCGGTGTTGACGTAGGTGAGGAGGACGAGCCCTTCCACCGGGAAGCGTCCGAGCCCGAAGTCGGTGACCTCGATCGCCTCGGCCTCCTCGGGCTGCAGGACGATGCCCGCCTCGGCGAGCGCCGCCGCGCTTCGCCGCTGCACGGATTGCACGCTGTCGCTCAACCCTCTCGCCTCCGCCGTCGCCTCATTCCGTCGCCTCGCGATCCAGCCCGAGCAGCCGGGTCATGTTGCCGCCGAGGACGAGCCGCTCGGCCTCGGCGTCGAGCCCGAGATCACGGATCTTCTGCAGCTGGAAGAGCACGTTCTCGGCTCCGCCGAACGGCATGTCCGAGCCGTACACCACGCGCTCGGGCCCGAGTCGCTCGACCGCCACCTGGATCGCCAGAGACGGGGTGCCGCAGGTCTCGAGCAGGATGTTCGGGTACCGCGCCGCCGCATGCAGCGCCTCCTTCCACAGGTCGGGAAGGCCCATGTGGCCGAGAATGAACGTGGCTCGCGGCGCCACCCGCGCCATCTCGGCGATCTGCAGCGGGGTGGAGGTCGGCGGCGTCCCCGAGTGGATCAGGAACGGGACGCCGAGCTCGTCGCCCTTGCGCGCGACGGCCAGCGCCGCCGGCGAGTTCGCCGGGAAGCTCGTCCACCAGGGATGCAGCTTGAACCCGCGGCAGCCGAGCTCGCCCACGGCCCGCTCCATCTCCTCCAGGGCCGCCTCACCGTCGCGCGGGTTCACCGAGGCGAACGGCACGAGGCGCGTCGGGGAAGCGGGCGGCGGCGGCGGCGATCTCCTCGTTGGTCTCGCGGTACGGGCCGAGCAGGCCGCGCACCGTGAACAGCACCGCCATGTCGATGCCCGCGCGGTCGAGGTTCGCCACCAGCTCGTCGACGGACAGGCCGACGAGGTACTCGAAGCGGTCGAACAGGTGGGTGTGGGCGTCGACGATCACCGCCAGCCGCCGCTCCGCTCGAGCAGTCCCTGGACGTTCGCGCCGAGCACCTGGCGTTCCACCTCGTCGCCGAGCTCGAGCACCCGGATCTTCGTGAGCTCGCTGGCCATCCGCGACGTCGGCGAGTCCGAGCCGAACAGCACGCGCGCCGGGCCGGCGGCCTCGACGGCCTCGCGGACGTAGCCGGCGTGGCAGCTGAGCGACGTCTCGAGCCAGATGTTGTCGGCGCGCGGCAGGCTGAACGGGGCGTCGACGTAGAAGTCGGCACCGCCCATGTGCCCGGCGATGAACGGCATCTGCGGGATAGCGGGTGGCCAGCTCGAGCAGCTGCAGCGGCAGCGCCACCACCGGCGTGCCGGTGTGGACGTAGACCACGAGCCCGAGCTCGGCGGCACGCTCGATCACCGGCAGGACGATGTCGTCGTCGATCTCGAACCCCTGGACGACCGGGTGCAGCTTGAGCCCCGAGAGCCCCAGCCGCTGGATCGCCCGGTCGAGCTCGGACACCGCGTCGTCGCCGTACCACGGGTTGACGCTCGCGAAGCCGAGGAGCCTCCCCGGGTGGGCCTCGACGGCCGCCGCGATCCGGTCGTTTCCCGCCGCGTTGCGGACGGCGAGCTCGGCGCCCCACGGACAGACGACAGCGCGGTCGACGCCGGCGGCGTCCATCTCGCGCACCACGTCGTCGGCGGTCTGGGTCGCGTACGGCGTGGCGCCGACGTGGGCGTGCGCGTCGACGATCGTCACTTGACCGCCCCGAAGGACAGGCCGCGCACGATGTGCCGCTGGGCCGCGAAGGCGAACAGGATCGCCGGCAGCACGGCCAGGATGCCCGCCGCCGAGAGGAAGTTCCACTTGATCCCGTACGCCAGGATGAACCGCGAGAGCGCCACGGGCAGCGTCTGCGAGCGGTCCGTCGAGACGATGATCAGCGAGTACAGGAACTCGTTGTAGGAGATGATGAAGCCGAGGATCGCGGTGACGGCGATCCCGGGGGCGGCCAGCGGCACGACGACGCGCAGGAACGTCGCGAACTGCGAGGCCCCGTCGACCTTGGCCGCGTCCTCGAGCTCGGTCGGGAGGTCCTGCAGGAACGAGTACATCAGGAACGTCGCCAGCGGGAGCACGACCGTGATGTGCGTGAGGATGATGCCGGGCAGCGTGTCGATCAGCCCGAGGTCGTCGATCGACAGGTACAGCGGCACCGCGATCGAGATGCGCGGGATGGTGCGCATGACGAGGATCGCGAGCACCGCCCACGCCGTGAGGCGCATGTGGTGGCGGGCCAGGCTGTAGCCGCCGCAGGTGGCGACCGCCGTGCAGATGACGGTGGTGGCGAGCGCCACGATGCAGGAGTGGACGAAGGCCTGAAGCACCGGGTACTGGGTCGAGGTGCTCGCGTCCTCGCCGTGCAGGATCACCGAGTAGTTGTGCCAGGTGAAGTGGTGCGGCCAGAACGTCGGCGGGTACTGGAAGATCTCGACCGGGTTCTTGAACGAGGTCAGGAGGAGCCAGACGAACGGCGCGAGCGTGTACGCCAGGGCGATCAGGACGCCGACCAGCACCAGGACCCGCGACGACCACTGCCGGGCGCCGGTTCGGCGGTGGCGGCGGCCAGGGAGCGCCTCGGCGCTCACGCCTCGCCTCCGCGGTAGGCGATCTGCCGGATCACGACCCGGGCCAGGAACGCGCCGATGAACAGCATCGCGACCAGCGCCACGATGGACACGGCCGCGGCATCGCCCATCTGGAAGTCGTGGAACGCGGTCTTGTAGGTGAAGGTGTTGACGGTCTCGGTCGCGCCGCCGGGCCCGCCGTAGGTCATGATGAACGGCAGGTCGAAGATCTGGAACGCGTCCACCGCCCGGATCAGGACCGCCGCCAGGAGCACGGGGCGAAGGAGCGGCAGCGTGACGTGCCACAGCGTGGCCAGCGGGCCGGCGCCATCCACCCGCGCGGCCTCGTACGGCTCGACCGGCAGCGCCTGCAGGCCGCCGATCAGGATGACCATGATGAACGGCGTGCTGTACCAGACGTCGGCCACGATGATCGTCCAGAGGGCCACGCCCGGCGACGTCAGCCAGGCCACCGGAGCGTCGATGATCCCGAGCCGCTGCAGCACGTAGTTCGCGATGCCGAGCTGGTCGTCGAAGATCCAGCGCCACTCGTACCCCGCGACCACCGGCGCGAACATCAGCGGCAGGAGGAGCAGCGTCCGGACGAGGCCGCGGCCGATCACCAGCCGGTTCAGGAGCAGCGCGAGCAGGAAGCCGAGCGTGGTCTCGATGACCGTCGCGAGCGCGGTGAACACGAACGTGTGCCGCAGGGTGGCGATCCCGTCGGGCGAGCCGAGGTACGCGCGATAGTTGGCCAGACCCACCCACTCAGTCGGCGTGGTACCGAGGAAGTTCAGGCTGGTGAAGCTCGTGTACACGGTGCGCGCCACGGGGTACACGTAGAGCCCGCACATCAGGAGCAGGAGCGGGGTGAGCAGCGCGAGGTAGAACCCGTGCACCCGCAGCCAGCGGCGCGCAGCGCGGAGCGGGCCGGCGGTGCGGCTGCGCGAGGCGGGGAGCGAGGCGGCAGCGGGCTTCATGGCAGGGGGAGGCCCCGGCGTCCGGAGGCGGACGCCGGGGCCGGGGAGCGGGTCAGGAGAGCTTCTTCATCGCCTTGGCCGCGGACTTCATCAGGTCGCTCGGCGAGCCTTGCCCCGCCAGGGCGCTCGACAGCGCCTTGCCGAGGATCGTCTCGATCTGCGGCTCGGTCGGCGTGCGCGGGAGCTCGTACGTGGTGGCCACGACCTGCTTGTAGAACGCCCAGCGCGCCTTCCCCTTCGGGTCGCCCTTCGGGCGGTTCGGCTTGCCGTTCCTGATCAGCGCGTCGACCACGGACTGGCGCGCCGAGAGCGTGCCCGTCTGCGTGGACATCGCCGTCTGGGCCTGCGTCCCGACGAGGAACTGGATGAGCTTGCCGGCCTCGTCCGGATGCTTGGCGCCGACGGGGATGCCGACGAGCCAGCCGGCGTTGTTCGTGGCCCGCTTGACGTTGCCCGGCAGCAGGGCGAGGTCGTACTTGCCCTTCACGACCGAGTTCGTCGGATCGTCCAGCAGCGGGATGATGTCGTTGAACTCCTGGACCATCGCGCCCTTGCCCTGCGGGAACAGCGTCCGCGTGTCGGTCCAGACGTAGTTCGGCGTGCCGGGCGGCAGGACCTTGTCCTGGCGGAGCAGGCGGACGAAGAAATCGAGCGCCTCGATGGCCTGCGGGCTGTCGACCTTCGGCTGCCCGTCGGCGTCGAGGATCTCGCCCCCGTTCTGGTGGATCAGGTCGGCCAGGACCCACACCCCGGGACCCTTCGCCGAGCCGGCCAGGATCAGACCGTAGCGCGAGGAGCTCTTGTCGGTGAGCTGCTTCGCCTGCGCCTCCATCTGCTTCCAGTTGGTCGGCGGCTTCAGGCCCGCCTGCTGGTACAGGTCGGTGCGGTAGTACAGCGCCCGCAGGTCGTTGCTGTGCGGGATGGCGAAGGCCTTGCCGTTGAAGCGGATGTAGGTGCGGTGGACCGGGAACAGGTCGCTGAACACCGACGCCGGCACGTGGTCGCTGAGCGGCAGCAGGTAGTTCGGCTTGACGAACGCGGCCAGGCTCGGGCGGTTGATCTGGATCACGTCGTAGGCGCCCGACTTGTTGCGGGCCTCGAGGACGGCCTTCGTGAACGTGTCCTCGTACGGCAGCTCGACCACGTTGACGTTGATGCCGGTCTGGGCGGTGAACACCGGCTTGATGAGCTTGACCACGACCTCGCTGAATGGCGATCCCGGCGGCCACCATGTAGTTCAGCGTGACCGCCGACCGCCGGCGCGTGGCGGCGCGGGCGACACCGGCCAGCGGTCCGGCGGGACGCGGCGAGTGCCGTCGCCCCCGCGAGGAAGGCACCGCGGCTCAGAGCTGCTCCACCGGAGCTGCCGCGCTCGAGCACGCTTTCCTCGGACTCGCAGTGCATCGCGTCCTCCCTCCGAACAACGGACTGGCAACGTTGCCACTCCAGAGGCTCGGAGCATAGGCACAGCACGCTGGCCTGGTCAAGCACGGATCCTGCGACCGGCTGATGGCTCTGCCAGATCGGCCAACCTGGATCTTCGGGTGGAGGCTTCTCTAAGATCTGGCATCGATGCCAGAAAGGTCGCCCATACCGTCCTCGCCTCCCGGCATCCGCGCCGTTGCGGATCGCGCCGGCGTGTCGATGTCGACGGCCTCCCGTGTCCTGCGCGGCCGTGGGTACGCCAGCGATGCGACGCGTGAGCGCGTCCTGCGGGCGGCGCGCGAGCTGGAGTACGAGCCGCACCACGCGGCCCGCTCGCTGCGCTCGCGCTCGTCCGGGATGATCGGCGTGGTCATCCAGGACGTGACGAACCCGTTCTACTCGTTCGTGGCCAAGGGCATCGCCGACGTGATGCGGCGCAACGGGCTCGTGGTGATCTCCTCCGACTCGGAGGAGAGCGATGACCGCGAGGCCGAGAGCCTCCGCGTGATGTTGCGCACCAGGGTCGAGGGCGTGATCGTCACTCCGACGGCGGGCGACGGCGCGGTGCTGCAGCTCCTGCAGCGCCAGGGCATCTCGATCGTGCAGGTCGACCGCACGATCGCCGGCGTCTCGAGCGACACGGTGGTCATCGACAACTACGGCGGTGCGTACGCGGCCACCCGGCACCTGATCGATCTCGGGCACACGGCCATCGCCGTCGCCGCCGGGCCCCAGAACGGTGACGACCGGCCGCGAGCGCCTCGAGGGGTTCGAGGCGGCCATGCGCGACGCGGGCGTCCCGGTGCGCGAGGAGCTCGTCAAGGTCACCGACTTCCGCCGTGAGAGCGGCCGGGTGCTGGCCACCGAGCTCCTGGCCGCGAGCCCACCGCCGAGCGCGATCTTCGCCCAGAACAGCCCGCTGGTCGAGGGCGTGCTGTCGGCGCTGCGCAGCAGCGGGCGCCACGTCCCCGACGACGTCGCGCTGATCGGGTTCGACGATCCGCCGTGGGCCGAGCTCGCGTCGCCGCCGCTCACCGTGGTCCGCCAGCCGGCCCAGACGATCGGCGCGACCGCCGCCGAGATGCTGATCCGTCGGGTCCGCAACGAGACGCCGACCGACTCCACGCCGACCCACGTCGTGATCGCACCGACCTTCGTGGTGCGCGGGTCCTGCGGAGCTCCGTTCGAGGCGCGTCCTCGCATGCTGCGCTCGGCCGGCCCCCGGAGCCGCTTCGTCGCCGACGGCTCGCTGCCAGGGCCGGTCTATGCTGGCCCGTCGTGAGCATCGACATTCCCCTGGCCCTGACCTACGACGACGTGCTGCTCGCGCCGCAGCGCTCGCGCGTCGCCTCCCGCGCCGACGTCTCGACCCGGACCCGCTTCACGCGCGGTCTCGAGCTGGCGTCGCCGATCGTGGCCGCGAACATGGAGACCGTGTGCGAGGCCCCGATGGCCATCGCCATGGCCCGAGCCGGCGGGATCGGGGTGATCCACCGCTTCCTGTCGATCGAGCGCCAGGTGGCCGAGGTGCGCCGGGTCAAGCGGGCCGAGAGCTTCGTCATCGACCAGCCGTGGACGCTTCCCGTGGGTGCAACGGTCGGCGACGCCCGCGCGATGATGGACACCTACGGGCCGAGCGGGCTGTGCCTGGTCGACGCCGAGGGACGCCTGCGCGGCCTGCTCACCCACCGCGACCTGCACGCGGCCCGCGACGACGGCGACACCGCCGCGACCTACGCGACGCCCACCGAGCGACTCGTCACGGCCAGCGCCGGGATCGACCTGGCCTCGGCCAAGCAGGTGCTGCTCGAGGAGCGGATCGAGAAGCTCCCGCTGGTCGACGGCGACGGCGGGCTGCAGGGCCTGATCACGCTGCGCGACATCGACGCCCTGGAGGAGCGGCCGGACGCCTCGAAGGACGGTCGCGGCCGGCTGCTGGCCGCCGCGGCGGTCGGGGTGCGCGGCGACTACGTCGAGCGGGCGCGGGCGCTCGTCGAGGCGGGCTGCGACGCGCTCGTCCTGGACATCGCCCACGGCCACGCCGAGCACGCCCTCGACGCGCTGCAGCGCCTGCGCGAGACCCTCGGGCCCGAGGCCCAGCTGGTGGCCGGCAACGTCGCCACCGCCGAGGGCGCGAGCGACCTGTGCGAGGCGGGCGCCGACGCGGTGAAGGTCGGCGTCGGGCCGGGCAGCGCCTGCACGACCAGGATCGTGGCCGGCGTCGGCATCCCCCAGCTCACCGCGGTCCTCGAGAGCGCCCGGGCGGCGGCCGAGCACGGCGTGCCGGTCTGCGCCGACGGCGGCATCCGCGCTGCCGGCGACGTGGCCAAGGCCCTCGCGGCCGGCGCGGCGACGGTGATGGTCGGGAACCTGCTGGCCGGCACCGACGAGTCGCCCGGGACGGTCGTCTCGCGCGGCGGCAGCCGCTACAAGGTCTACCGCGGCATGGCCTCGGCCGAGGCCGCGCGCCGGCGCGCCGAGAGCGAGGGCGTCGCGCCCACCCAGGCGGTGCCCGAGGGCGTCGAGGCGGTCGTCCCGTACCGCGGCGAGGCGGCGGCGATCGTCCGCGGGCTGGTCGGCGGCCTGCGCTCGGCGATGAGCTACAGCAACAGCGCGACCGTGCCGGAGTTCCACGAGCAGGGCCCGCTTCGTCCGCATCACGACGGCCGGCCTGATCGAGAGCCGGCCGCACGACGTCACGATGTAGCTACGCCAGCTCGGTGGCGGGCACGCCCGGCGGCTGGCGCAGGGCCCGGCTGAGGCTGCCGCCGATCGCCAGGGCGAGCGACCAGCAGGCGATCAGCAGGATCGCCTCGCGGGCGCCGACGTGGTCGCTCAGGTACCCGGCGACCGGCGGCGCGATCGGGGTGAGGGACATCGCGATCAGGAGCGCCACGCTCTGCACGCGGGCCTGCAGCCGGGGCGGCACGATCGCCATCCGGTAGGCGACGACGGTGACGTTCCAGATCGGGGCGATGCACAGCATCACCGCGAACAGCAGGCCGAGCACCAGCGGGTCGGGCGCGAACGCGAACAGCGGGACGGTCACGGCCCACAGCCAGTTCGCGCCGACGACCACGGTGCGGGCGGCGACGCGCTGGGTGACGTGCGGCGCGAGCAGCGCGCCGGCCAGTCCGCCGACGCTCGAGATCGCGAACATCAGGCCGATCTCCCCGGCGCTCGCGCCGAGCTCCTGGGCCCGCACGATCACCAGCAGCCCGAGCGCGCTCGGCACGGCGTTGGCGCAGGCCACCATGACCGAGCAGGTGCGCAGGAACGGCTGGTCGCGCAGCCAGGCGAAGCCCTCCCGCATCTCGTGCAGGAGGTGGCGCGGCGCCTCGCGCGGCGGCGGCGCCAGGTCCGCCCGCACGGCGCGCACGGCGAGGATCGTGGCCAGGTAGGAGACCGCGTCGACGGTGAACGGCACCACCTTGCCGACCGAGTACAGGAGGCCGCCGAGCGGCCCGCCGGCCAGGCCGGCGCCGAACTGGCGGGCCTCGTTGCGGGCCACCGCGAGCTTCATCTGCTCGACCGGCACCACCGAGCGCAGCGCGGCTCGCTCGGCCAGGTTGTAGAAGACCCCGAGGCTGCTCTCGACGAGGGCCAGCACCATGACGAGCGTCAGGTCGAAGGCGTCGAGGGCCAGCATCAGGCCGATCCCGCCGGTCATCAGCGCCCGGCCGGCGTCGGCCACGATCATCACCCGGCGCCGGTCCCAGCGGTCGACCAGGACGCCCGCGGGGAGCTGCAGGACCAGGAACGGCACCCGCGCGGCGAACGCCACCAGGCCGGCCTTCGAGGCCGAGCCGGTCATCGCCAGCACCACCAGCGGCAGGGCCAGGTTCGAGATCTGGGAGCCGATCGACGACACGACCTGGCCCGTCCAGAGCAGGGCGAAGTCGCGGTTCTTGCTCAGCGGTGGCGGCGGCGCGGCTTCCGTCACACGTCCGAGGGTAGGGGCTCCCGGTGCACTAGCGGGAGGGGTCGAACGGCGGCAGCGGCACGTGGCGGGCGCAGGAGACGTCCAGGCCGCGGGCCGTCCCGCGCTCGACGAAGCGGGCCGCGAGCAGCGCCACGCAGCCGTAGCGAACGGTTCCGTGGCCCACGCCCGGCACCACGACCAGCCGCCCGTCGGGGAACAGGGTGCGCCAGCCGGCCAGGTTCGCAGGCGGGTCCAGCGGGTCGTCCGCGCCGCTCAGGAGCAGCACCGGGACGCGCACCGGCCGCTGCGGCTCGACCCGGGCGTTCTCGGGCGGCACGGCGGCGCAGGCCTGCGCGAAGCCCTCGGCCCGGGCCACCGTCACCGGGCCGAGGTAGCTGTCCCGGCCGGCCGCGCGGGTCGCCGCGACCCCGAAGCGGGCCCAGGCCTCGTTGCAGTGGATCTCCCAGAACATGGCCAGCCGCGCGGCCGGCTCGAGCTGCGCCCCGACCTGCTGGCGGAAGATGACGGCGAGCTGGCTCGCGTCGCCGTGGGCCGCGTCGTGGAGCATCCCGGGGAGCCGGGCGACGCCCTCGGGCGTCCGCGTCAGGGCCTCGATCGCCGAGGCCCTGGCCGGCGCCGGGTGCCCGAGCTCGACGGCCAGGTGCGGGAACGCCGCGTGGCAGGCGGGCGCGGCCGAGCAGCGGGCCAGCGCGGCATCCAGCGAGCCCGCTGCGCGCTGCGCGGCCAGCGCTCGTACAGCGGCACCGTCAGCAGCGAG
Source organism: uncultured Actinomycetes bacterium (assembly GCA_963794695.1). Lineage (GTDB taxonomy): Bacteria > Actinomycetota > Thermoleophilia > Gaiellales > JALYLC01 > CAWCFJ01. Next base: position 149,747 of record CAWCFJ010000011.1, read on the forward strand.
GCGCTGTCGAGCGTCGCGGTGCGGACCGAGCCGGGGTAGCGCTGCAGGTAGACCTCGGCCAGCGTCGCCCCGTAGGAGCCGCCGAACAGGTCGACGGGGCCGTAGCCGAGGGCTCGGCGCACGGCCTCGAGGTCGTCGGCGGCAGCCGCCGACCCGTAGGAGCGCGGGGCTGCGCCCAGCACCGCGAAGCAGGCGGCCACGTAGCGGGCGACGGCAGCGGCAGCGAGCGCCGGGACGTCGGCTCGCGGGCAGTCCAGCCGCTGCGAGGCACCCGTTCCGCGCTGGTCGACGAAGACCAGGTCGCGGTGCGCCGAGATCGCCCCGAGCGTCGCGTCGACGTCGGCGATCGCGTCGCTCGCCGCGCCCGCCCGGCCCGCCCTCGAGGTACAGCAACGCGCCCTCGGACGGCCCCTGCGCCGCGGGGACGACCGCGACGTGCAGCGCGATCGACGGGCTGCCCGCGAGGCCGCTGTCCTGCGGCACCTGCAGGCGGGCGCACCAGGCCGTGACCTGGGCGTGGGCGCCGTACAGGCAGCGGGTGAACGCGACCGCGCCGCTCGGCGACCTCCACGGGCTCGACTGCGCCGAGCGAGCCCAGGCGATCACCGCGATGGCGGCGATCAGGACGAGGGCGAGCCCGACCGCCCGGCGCGTTCCGTGGCGACCGCCACGGTCGTGCCGCGACTGGCCGTAGAGGTCGAGCCAGGCGGGCTCGGCCGGAGTCTTGGTGGCGCCCACGCGGTGCAGCCATTGTGCACCACGCGAGTCGGCCTGGACGCTCAGCGCGTGGCGAAGCTCTCGACGTCGACCTCGCCGACCAGCTCCCGCAGCTGCTCGAGCGAGCGGCGCAGGAGACGCGAGACGTGCATCTGGGAGATGCCGACCCGGGTGGCGATCTGCGACTGGGTGAGGCCGTCGGTGAAGCGCAGCTCGAGGATGCGGCGCTCGCGCTGCGGCAGCCGCTCGAGGGCGGTGCCGAGCATCATGCGGGCGTCCGAGACCTCGAAGCCGGCCTCCATGACCGGGACGTCGACGGTGCGCTCGCCGTCCTCGGCGTCGTCGAACGTCAGCGGCGTGGCGGAGCGGGCGTTCTCGGACTGCAGCGCGTCGAGCAGCTCCTCCTCGCCGACGTTCAGGTGCTCGGCGAGCTCGGGGACGGTCGGCGCCTGGCCGCGTTCGGCGGTGAGGCGGTCGATCGCGGCGTTGGCCCGGACGCGCAGCTCCTGCAGGGAGCGCGGCACGTGGATGGCCCACGTGCGGTCGCGGTAGTGCCGCTTGATCTCGCCGATCATGGTCGGCGTCGCGTACGTCGAGAACTGCAGCTTGCGCGACAGGTCGAAGCGCTCGACGGCCTTCAGCAGGCCGATCCAGGCGACCTGGACGAGGTCGTCGAGCGGCTCTCCACGGTCGGCGTAGCGCACGGCCACGGCCCTGACGAGCCCGCGGTAGCGCTCCACCAGCATGTTGCGGGCGTCAGCGTCGCCCTCCTGCTGCCACCGCTCGATCAGTACGTGATCCGGAACCATTCGTTGCCATCCATCCCAGGGGTCAAATCGAAAGCCGTGCGTGATGACTACCCGGTTGGCTCCGAGGTTTACACATCGGATGGATCATTCGCTCTACGCTCATGCGCCCGCCTTCCGTCCATCTCAGAGCCCCCTCGCCGGGCCTTCTCGGACTCCCGTGGGACGTCCCGCTGGCCGCCTGGCCCGACGACGCCGCCCGCTTCCACGACCTGGAGGTCGGGCCGAGCCGGCACGTCGTCCGCTTCCTGTCGGTGGACGACGACGGGCCCCTGTACGCGGTGAAGGAGCTGCCGACGCGGCTGGCCCGGCGCGAGTACGGCGTGCTGCGGGACCTCGAGGCTCGCCGGCTGCCGTCGGTGGAGGCGGTCGGGCTGGCCGAGCGCGAGGACGGCGAGGCGATCCTGGTCACCGCCCACCTGGCCCACGCCTGGCAGTACCGCCGCCTGTTCCTGCGGCTCGGCGAGGCCGGACGGCTGCACCGCGGCCGGCTGTTCGACGCGATGGCCGGCCTGCTCGTCGAGCTCCACGCCGCCGGTGTCTACTGGGGCGACTGCTCGCTCCCGAACACCCTCTTCCGCCGTGATGGCCAGGCGCTGCAGGCGTTCCTGGTGGACGCCGAGACGAGCGAGGTCCACCCCACCCTGTCCGAGGGCCAGCGGTCGATGGATCTCGAGATCCTGGTCGAGAACGTGTCCGGCGGGCTGGCCGACATCGGGGCCCAGCTCGGGCTCTCGGACGAGGCCGTCGAGGACGACATCGAGGACGCGCTCGCGGTGCGCGACCGCTACGAGGCGCTGTGGGACGAGCTGCGCGACCGCGACGTGGCGCCGAGCGATCGGCGGGCGGTCGAGGCCCGGATCCGGCGGGTGAACGAGCTCGGCTTCGCCGTCGAGGAGCTCTCGCTCGAGCCGGCCGGGGGCACCGACCAGCTGCGGCTCCACCTGACGGTCGCCGGGCGCCACTACCACGCCGAGGCGCTGCGCCGGCTGACCGGCCTCGAGACGGGCGAGGGCCAGGCGGCGATCCTGCTCGGCGACCTGCAGGCCTACGGCGCCACGCTCGCCGCCGCGGGCGAGAAGGTGTCCGAGCGCGAGGTCGGGGAGCGCTGGCTGCGCGAGGTCGTGCGTCCGATGCTGCCGCTGGTCCACGCCGCGCTCGGCGAGCGCGGCGACCCGATCCAGGCGTACTGCGACCTGCTCGAGGTGCGCTGGCTGCTCTCGGAGCGGGCCGGGGAGAACGTCGGCGACGAGGCCGCGCTGATGGCGCTCGCCGCCCACGAGACCCCGGAGCGGTCGGCGGCCGAGCTCACCGACGCCGACCTGCTGCCAGGGGAGTCCGGCGCGTCGGGATGACCCTGCCGACGGGCACGCTGACGCTCGTGTTCTGCGGCGTCGAGGCCTCCGGCGCGCTGCGCCACGCCCGCTCAGACCGCTACGGCGAGGGCATCGGCATCGTCGGCCGCCTGCTGCGCCACGAGCTCGTCGAGGCAGGCGGCGTCGAGGTCGACGCCCACGGCGGCGAGGAGGTGTTCACGGTCTTCGCGTCGGCGGAAGCGGCGCTCGCGGCGGTCGTCGGGACGCAGCGGACGCTCGCGGCCCGCGACTGGCCGTCCGGCAGCGAGGTCCGGGTGCGGATGGGCGTCCACACCGGCGAGCCGGTGGCCCTCCCCTACGGCTACACGGGTGAGGCGGTGCACCACGCCGCCCGGATCTGCGCTGCGGCGAGCGGCGGCCAGGTCGTCGTCTCGCAGGCCACGCACGACGCGCTCGGCGGGCGGCCGGCGGGCGTCGAACTGCGCGACCTCGGCGTCCACGACATCGGCGGCGAGCGGCTGTACCAGGTCGTGGCCGACGGCCTCGCGGACGGCTTCGGGCCGCTCCGGGGCCTCGCCCAGCACGGCTGAACGAGCACGACGGGCCGCGACGATCTCGCGGTACAGCTGGGCGTCTGCAGCGGTCTCGAACATCGGTACACGCTCTGACCAGCACGCCGCGGAAAACTCATCGCACGGATTCGGACAGCACGTCGGCGAGCCGCTGCAGCCGCGCCCGACCGGCCCCGTTCTCGAACACCTCGGGCAGCGGGATCGACCAGTTGGGATAGGTCTCGACCGTGCCCGGGACGTTCGGCCGGCGCACCGCGCCGAGCGCGTCGTCGGCGCTCATCGCCACGAGCAGCGACGGTGTCCGGGCGAGGAACCGGGCCAGCGCCACCGTCAGCGCCTCGGGGTCGTCGGCGTCGCCGTCGAGCAGGCCGTCGCGGCGCAGCCGGTCGAGCAGCTCGTCGCGGGTGCGGGCCTGGTCCTCGCGGAACTGCTCCTCCTGCCCGGCGGGGATCGCCCCGGCCCGCTCCATCTCGCGCAGGTCGGAGCCGTCGAAGAACCCGGCGATCGTCGGCAGGTCGTGCGTCCCCACCGACGCCAGCGCCAGCCGCGGGTAGTGCCCCGGCTCGCCGTGCTCGAACCACGCCAGCCGGTAGGACAGGACGTTCGCGTGCTGCAGCCCGTCGCGCACGCCGGGATCGATCGTGCCCAGGTCCTCGCCGACCACCAGCGCCCGGGCACGGTGGCTCTCGAGGCTCAGGATCGCGACCAGGTCGTCGAACGGGTAGCGGACGTAGGCGCCGGCCGCGGTCTCGAGGCCCTCGGGCACCCAGAACAGCCGGCCGAGGCCCATCACGTGGTCGATCCGCAGGCCGCCCGCGTGGCGCAGGTTCGCGCGGATCACGTCGATGAACGGCCCGTAGCCGCGCTCGCGCAGCAGGTGCGGGACGAGCGGCGGCAGGCCCCAGTTCTGGCCCTGCGGCCCGAGCGGGTCGGGCGGCGCGCCGGTCGACGCGGCGTGGGCGTAGAGGTCCTGCCAGAGCCAGATGTCGAAGCCCTCGGGGGCCACGCCGATGGCCAGGTCGTTGACCACCCCGACCTCGCCGCCGTGGTGCAGCGCCTCGAGCTGCTCGTCGATCAGCAGCTGGACGTAGGCCTGGCGCTCGACGGCGTCGGCGTGCCGCGCGGCGAACGCGGCCACCGCCGGGCTGTCCGGGTGGCGCAGCTCCTCGGGCCACTCCTGCCAGCGGGTGCCCTGCTGCTCCCAGATCGCGCAGAACGTCGCGAACGCGTCCAGGTGGTGGGTCGTCGCGCGGTACACGTCGAGGTGCGCCCGCCGGGCGTCCGAGAGCGCCGCGTGGCACAGCTCGAAGGCCTCTCGCTTGAGCCGGTGCACCTCGTCGCGCAGGACCAGCGGCTCGGCCTGCAGGGCCCGGCCGGCCGCGGCGAGCTGCTCGAAGCGCTCCCGCTGCGGGCCGCCGAGCGCCCGGGCCTCGGGCACGTCCTCGAGCCGCACGTACAGCGGGTTGCGGAAGATCCGGCTGATCGGGGCGTACGGGCTCGGCTCCTGCGGGAGCGTCGGGCGGACCGCGTGCAGCGGGTTGATGAGGGTGAACGCGGCCCGCGGCTCGAGCCCCGCGAACGCGGCCACGTCGGGCAGCTCGCCGATCCCCCACGACCCCGCCGAGCGCAGCGCGTACAGCTGCAGCGCGAAGCCGAAGGCCCGCCCGCCGTCGGCCAGCCGCGGCGGCAGGTAGCAGGCGTGGGGCGCCACGACCAGCTCGGTTCGCTCGCCGCGCCCGCCGACCACCGCGTGGTAGCCGGTCGGCAGGTCGGTGGGGATCGCGCCGTCCTGCAGGCCGCGCTCCGAGCCGTCCTCGAGCAGCACGCTCGCGGGCCCGGGCGGCCGCCACGGCGGCGACCCGCCGCTGCGGGTCGAGACGAGTCCGGGCCAGGCATCGTCGCGGGGCCACTCGCCGTCGGCGACCCGCATCGCCGAGAGCACGCCGCGCAGCGTCGTCCTCGGACGGCTCGACCCACTCGCCGGCAGCCCAGAACCCTCGCTCCACACCGAAGCGTTCCGCGCGCAGGCGAAGCTCGTCCAGGCCCATCGCGGCACGATATCGTCGGAGCGATGTCGGCCCATCCGGACACTGCCTCGGGGCCGTCCCGCAGCCTGCGGCCGGGCTGGCCCGACCCTCTCGGGGCGCACTGGGACGGCGCCGGGACGAACTTCGCGGTGTTCTCCGAGCGCGCCGAGGCGATCGACCTGTGCCTCTTCTCGGGCAGTGACGAGGTGCGCCTGCCGCTGCGCCGCGGGGCCGCCAACGCCTGGCACGGCTACTGCGCCGGGATCGGCCCCGGCCAGCGCTACGGCTACCGGGCCCACGGCCCGTACGCGCCCAGCGAGGGGCTCCGCTTCAACGGGGCGAAGCTCCTGATCGACCCGTACGCCCGGGCGATCGACGGCGACGTGCGCTGGGACGACACGGTCTTCGGCTACCAGAGCGACGCCGACGACCTGAACGCCGACCCGCGCGACAACGCCGCGGCGATGCCGAAGAGCGTCGTGGTCAACGACGCCTTCCCGTGGCGCGGCGACCGCCGGCCGCAGATCCCGCTCTCCGAGACCGTGCTCTACGAGGCCCACGTCCGCGGGCTGACGATGCGTCACCCGGGCGTGCCGGCCGAGCTCCGCGGGACCTACGCCGGCGTGGCCTGCGAGCCGGTCATCGAGCACCTGCAGCGGCTCGGCGTCACGGCGATCGAGCTCCTGCCGGTGCACCACTCGGTGTCCGAGCACCACCTGGTGCAGCGCGGCCTGGTCAACTACTGGGGCTACAACAGCGTCGGCTTCTTCGCCCCGAACGCCCGCTACTCGGGCTCGGGCAGCGGCGGCGAGCAGGTGGCCGAGTTCAAGGCGATGGTGCGCACGCTGCACGCCGCGGGGATCGAGGTGATCCTCGACGTGGTCTACAACCACACCGCCGAGGGCAGCCAGCTCGGCCCGCACCTGTCGTTCCGGGGGCTCGACAACGAGGCCTACTACCGGCTCGTGTCACACGACCGCCGGCTGTACAGCGACTACACCGGGTGTGGCAACACGGTCAACACGCGCCACCCCGACGTCCTGCGGCTGCTGATGGACTCGCTGCGCTACTGGGTGCTCGAGATGCACGTCGACGGGTTCCGCTTCGACCTGGCCACGGCGCTCGGGCGGACGGCCTTCGAGTTCGACCGCCGCTCGCCGTTCTTCGACCTCGTCCACCAGGACCCGGTGATCTCCCAGGTGAAGCTGATCGCCGAGCCGTGGGACCTCGGCACCGACGGCTACCACGTCGGCAACTTCCCGGTGCGCTGGTCCGAGTGGAACGGCAAGTTCCGCGACTGCGTGCGCGACTACTGGCGCGGCGCCAGCGTCGGGGTGGCCGAGGTCGCCTCGCGGCTGACGGGCTCGTCCGACCTGTACGCGGCCGGCGGGCGGACGCCGCTCGCGAGCGTCAACATGATCACCGCCCACGACGGGTTCACGCTCGAGGACCTGGTGTCGTACGAGCGCAAGCACAACGAGGCGAACCTCGAGGACGGCCGCGACGGCGAGTCGCACAACCGCTCGGTCAACCTCGGCGTCGAGGGCCCGACCGACGACCCCGACGTCCTCGACCAGCGCGACGCGCTCAAGCGGGCGCTCCTGGCCAGCCTGCTGCTCGCGCCAGGCGTGCCGATGCTGCTGGCCGGCGACGAGCTCTGCCGCACGCAGCGCGGCAACAACAACGCCTACTGCCACGACAGCGAGCTCTCCTGGATCGACTGGCAGGAGACGCCCCGCGGCGTCGACCTGCAGGCCTACGTCACCCGCCTCCTGGCGCTGCGCCGCCAGCACCTGCTGTTCCGCCGCGCGAGCTTCTACCACGGCGTCGAGCGCTACGGGTCGGGTCTGCCGGACATCGCCTGGTTCCGCCGCGACGGCGTGCCGATGGACCACGCGGCGTGGCACGACCCGCACCGGCGGGCGCTGCTCGTCTACCTGAACGGCGACGAGCTGCCCGAGGTCGACGCGAGCGGCGCCCGCGCCCGCGACGCGAGCTTCCTGCTGCTCCTGACGGCCGCCGGCGACGCGCGCCCGTTCGTCCTGCCGGGCGCGCCCTGGGCCACGCGCTACCTGCCGGTGCTCGACTCGACCCATCCGCACGGCGAGCCGTCGACGCCGGTGCATCGAGGGCGGCGCGACGGTGCTGCGCTCGCCGCGCTCGGTGCTCGCGCTGCAGGTCGAGCGATGATCCCGTTCCGCCCGAACCTGCCGATCCGCACCGAGCGGCTCCTGCTGCGCGGCTACCGCGAGGACGACTACGAGGCGCTCGCCGCCATCCAGTCGCGGGACGACGTCCACGTCTGGCTGTACGGCGTGGCCCGCACTCCCGACGAGATCCGGGACATGCTCGACGAGCGGATCCGGCGGGACGCCATCGAGACCGACGGCGCCGCCCTGACCCTGGCCATCGAGCTGCAGGACGGCGGGGCCGTCGTGGGCGACGTCACGCTCTGGGTCACCAGCACGAAGCACGCGCAGGGCGAGATCGGGTTCATCGTGCACCCCGACCACCAGCGTCGGGGCTACGCCAGGGAGGCCGCGGCGGCGATGCTGCGTCTCGGCTTCGACGAGCTCGAGCTGCACCGCATCGTCGGCCGCTGCGAGGTGCGCAACGAGGCGTCGGCCGGCGACGCTGCGCAAGCTCGGCCTGCGCTTCGAGGGCCGCTTCGTCGAGAACGAGTGGGTCAAGGACGAGTGGCAGAGCGAGGACTACTTCGCGATGCTGCGCAGCGAGTGGGACCTGCGCCAGCTGGCCGAGCCGGCGAGCTAGCCGCGGGCCCAGCGCACGAGCCCGAGCTCCTGGGAGGCGTCCTCGCCGTCCCGCGACGGCGCGACCCGGACGGCGTAGCCGAACGAGCCGGCGAGCGCGATCGGCAGGTCGCCCTCGAAGCGGGTGCCGCGGTCGCCGTCGCCGGCGGCCTGCAGCCGCTGCAGCTGCAGCCCCTCGAGCTCCTCGGCGTCGTCGACCCGGCCGTAGGCCACGCTGACCTCGACCTCGTCCGGCGAGAGCCCGGCCAGGTCGACCACGGCGCGCACGGCGCGGCGCTCCCCGGCCCGGAAGCCGCCGTTGGCCACGAGCTCGACGTCGCGCACCGAGACGCCCGGCCAGGCGGCGAGCACCCGGTGCTTCCAGCTCGACAGGTCGCGGGCCCCGGCGAAGCCGTCGGCCTGGGCCCTGCGGGCGCCGCGGGCGGCCGGGAGGTACAGCTGCTCGACGTAGTCGCGCACCATCCGGGTGGCCAGGAGCGGCGGGCCGAGGCTGATCAGCGAGTGCTTGACCATCGCGAGCCAGCCGTGCGGCACCCCGTCGTCGCGGTCGTAGAACAGGGTGCGGACCTGGTTCTCGAGCAGGTCGAGGATCGCGGTCGCCTCGAAGTCGTCGCGCCGGTCGGGGTCGACGGTCTCGTCGGCGGACGGGATCGCCCAGCCGTTGGCGCCGTCGTACAGCTCGTCCCACCAGCCGTCGCGGATCGACAGGTTGAGGGCGCCGTTGAGGGCAGCCTTCATGCCGCTGGTGCCGCAGGCCTCGAACGGGCGCAGCGGGTTGTTCAGCCAGACGTCGGCCCCTGACACCAGGGTGCGGGCCATCCCCATGTCGTAGTCGGGCAGGAAGACGATGCGGTGGCGGACGTCGGCGTCGCTCGCGAACTCGGCGAACTGCTGCAGCAGGCGCTTGCCCTGGTCGTCCGCCGGGTGGGCCTTGCCGGCGACCACGAGCTGGATCGGCCGGGTCTCGTCGAGCAGCAGGGCGCGCAGGCGCTCGGGCTGGCGCAGGATCAGGGTGAGCCGCTTGTACGACGGGACGCGGCGGGCGAACCCGATCGTCAGGACGTCCGGGTCGAACGCCTGGTCGACCCAGCCGAGCTGGCCCTCGAGCACGCCGAAGCGGCGCCAGCTCGCGCGCAGGCGCTGCCGGATCTCGCCGATCAGGCCGGCGCGCAGGGTGTTGCGCACCTCCCACAGGCGGGCGTCGTCGAGGTCGGCGGCGCCGTCCCAGGTGCGCTCGGCGACGCCGAAGTCCTCGCCGAGCTTGTCGGCCAGGAGCTCGGTCATCGGCGGGGCGATCCAGGTGCCGGCATGGACGCCGTTGGTGATGTGGGCGATCGGGACGTCCTGCGCGTCGAGTCCGGGCCAGACGGGCGAGAACATCGAGCGGGAGACCGCGCCGTGCAGCCTCGAGACGCCGTTCGAGCGCTGCGCCAGGCGCAGGCCCATGACGGCCATGTTGAAGGTGACGTCGCCGTGCTCGGGGTCGCGCCCGAGGCCCATGATCTCGTCGACCGTCAGACCGACGTCGACGGTGCCCACGCTGAAGTAGCGCTCGATCAGGTCGCGGCCGAAGCGGTCGATGCCCGCCGGCACCGGCGTGTGGGTGGTGAACACGGTGCCCGCGCGGACCGTCTCGAAGGCCGCGTCGCGCTCGATCCCCTGGGCGAGCAGCTTGCGCAGCCGCTCGAGCCCGAGGAAGCCGGCGTGGCCCTCGTTGGTGTGGAAGACCTCTGCCTGCACGCCGAACGCGTCGAGGGCCCGGACGCCGCCGACGCCGAGGAGCAGCTCCTGGCGGAGCCGGTGCTCGGAGCCGCCGCCGTAGAGCCGGTCGGTGACGGCGCGCTCGCCCGGCGCGTTCTCGGGCACGTCGGCGTCGAGCAGCAGCAGGGTCACGCGTGCCGACGAGCACCTTCCAGATCTGGGCGTGCAGCAGCGCGCCGGGGAACTGGATGTGGACGCGCAGCGGCTCGCCGGCCGCGTCGCGGGCGAGCTCCATCGGCAGCTCGTCGGGGTCGAGCGCCGGGTAGCGCTCCTGCTGCATGCCGTCGGCCGAGAGCTGCTGCGAGAAGTACCCGTTGCGGTAGAACAGCCCGACGCCGTACAGCGGGACGCCGAGGTCGCTGGCCGCCTTGAGGTGGTCGCCGGCGAGGATGCCGAGACCGCCGGAGTACTGCGGCAGCACCTCGCTCACGCCGAACTCGGGCGAGAAGTAGGCGATCGCCTTCGGCGGGTCGGCCAGCGAGGCCCACCAGCGGGGCTGCTGCTCGAGCCGCTCGAGCGAGCCGGCGGCGTCGTGCAGCCGGTCGAGGAACCCCTGGTCCTGGGCGAGCTCCTCGCAGCCGCTCGGATGGCACCTGGTTCAGCAGGCGCAGGGCGTTCCGCCCGGCAGCCTCGAACCCCTCGGGGTCGATCGACGCGAACAGGGCCTGGGCGCGGGGGTCCCAGGTCGAGTGCAGGTTCGACGCGAGCACGCGCAGCGGGCGCGAGGGCCTCGGGCAGCGCGGCTCCGACGGTGATGCGGCGGAGCGGTTTCATCGGTCTGGACTGTATCGATTTGCCATCCAGCCGATGTTCGCTCGTCGGCGCTTCCGAAACGTCAGTCGACCACGGGCGCCGCCGGCCCGCGCGCCGGCTCGTCCTGGAACCCGCGCAGCAGCGCGATCGACAGGACCGTCCCGGCGAGCAGCGCCGAGACCACGTAGGCCGCCGAGTCGCCGGCGCTGCGGGCGATGGCGCCGCCGACCGTCGGGCCGATCACCCAGCCGGCCGACCAGGCGAAGCTGGTGAGCGCGTTGGCCGCGCCGTGGCCCAGGCCGAGCCGGTCGGCGCCGAGCGCCGCGAGCGGGAAGAGCGCCGTCATCAGGGCCGAGAAGAGCGGGCCGAGCAGGACCACCAGCAGCGCGATCAGCGGCGGCCGGAAGCGGGATCGCGAGCAGCGCCGCCACGCTCGACCATGCCGGCGCCGGAGATGGCGCCGAGCCGCAGCGCGCCGATGCGGTCGACGAACCGGCCGGCGATCGGGCCGGCGATCACCCCGAGCACCGCCGAGACGGTGTAGACCGCGCCGATCTGCACCGAGCTGTAGCCGTGGCGGCCGAGGGCCAGCGGCGCCAGCAGGTCGACCGTCGCCGCGGAGATCGCGTCGACCGCGGCCAGCCCGATCGCCGCGCCGACCAGCGGCTGGCGGATCGCCGAGAGCTGGCGGCGCACGCTCTGGTCGCCCTCCACCTGCTGGCCGGTCGGGGCCAGGATCGCGAGCGCGGTCGCGGCCAGCGCGAACACGGTGACCGTGAGGAAGGCGATCTCGGGCGAGGTCACGCCGCCGAGCCCGCCCACGACGGGTCCGAGCACGGTGCCCGTCGAGACCATCGCCACGGCGCCGCCGACCGCGGCCCCGCGACGGTCGAGCGGCGCGTTCACCGTGAGCCAGGCGAGTCCGGCCGACCAGCAGATCGCCGACGCCACGCCCTGCACGAAGCGGGCCAGGCCGAGCACCTCGGCGCTCGGGGCGAACGCGAACGCCAGCGTCGCCGCGGCGAACACCACGTTGCCGAAGATCATCAGCGCCCGCCCGCCGATCCGCGAGGCCAGCAGCCCGGCGGGCAGCGCCCCGAGCACGCCGGCAGCCGGGTAGGCGGCGAGCACCAGACCGGCGCCGAACTTGTCGAGGTGGAAGCGCTCGGTGTAGTGCGGGAGCAGCGGGACGACCGCGACGTACAGGGTCGCGTCGACGAGCAGGCCGAGGCCCACGGCGAGCTGGATCCTGCGCACGCCGGCGAGCATACGGATGGGCGTGGGGATTACCATTGGCGCGTGCCGGAGTCGCGGCTGTCCCGCCAGCAGCTCCTCGCGCGCGGCGCCGCCGCAGCTGCCGTCGGCAGCGTGGCCGCCGCCGCGAGCGCCGCCGCTGCGCCGTCGCCCAACCTGCGCACCTGGGCCGGCGTGCGCTCGCTGTTCCCGCTGCAGCGGGGCGTCCACCACCTGGCGGCGTTCGTCTTCGCCTCCCACCCGGCGCCGGTGCGGGCCGCCATCGAGCGGCACCGCCGGGGCCTCGACCGTGACGCCCACGCCTACCTCGACGCCCACCAGGGAGCGCTCGAGCAGGCCGTCGACGACGCGGCCCGGGCCTACCTCGGCGCCGCGCCGGACTCGATCGCCTTCACCGACTCGACGACGATGGGCCTCGGCCTGCTGTACGGCGGCCTGAAGCTCGAGCCGGGGGACGAGGTCGTGACGACGGAGCACGACTTCTACGCGACCCACGAGGCCTGGCGTCTGCGTTCCGTGCGCGACCGGATCCCGGTCCGCCGCATCCGGCTGTACCGGGACGCAGCCAGCACCTCGGTCGACGAGCTCGTCTCGAACGCCGTCGCCGGGGTCGGTCCGAAGACCCGGGTGCTGGCGCTCACCTGGGTGCACTCCGTGTCGGGCGTGAAGCTCCCGGTCCGGCAGATCGCCGACGCCGTCCACCGAAAGAACGGGCGGACGCTGGTCTGCGTGGACGGGGTGCACGGCTTCGGCGCCGAGGACCAGACGGTCGGCTCGCTCGGCTGCGACGCGCTCGTCTCGGGCACCCACAAGTGGCTCTTCGGCCCGCGCGGCACCGGTCTCGTGTGGGCCAGGCCGGAGGTCTGGGAGATCGCCCGGCCGACCATCCCGAGCTTCGACGGCCGCGCCTACGGCGCCTGGATCATCGGGCCGCGCCCCGAGCGACGCGCCCGGGAGCGCCCTCGGCACGCCCGGCGGGTTCCACTCGTTCGAGCACCGCTGGGCCCTCGCCGAGGCCTTCGCCCTGCACGGGCGGATCGGCAAGCGGCGGGTGCAGCAGCGCACCCACGAGCTCGCGAGCAGGCTCAAGCACGGGCTCGCGTCGATCCGCAGCGTGCGCCTCGTGACCCCGCGCAGCCCGGGCCTGTCGGCCGGCGTCGTGGTCTTCGACGTCGGGACGCAGGAGCCGCAGCGGGTGGTCGACGAGCTCCTCCGCCGGCGGATCGTGGCCAGCGTGACGCCCTACGCCGAGCGGCACGTCCGGCTGGGCGCCGGGATCCCGAACGGGGCCGACGACGTCGACGCGGCCCTGCGGGCATCGGGCGCTGGTTGTAGCTCACCAGGTCTTGCCGCCGTCGCTCGAGGCGCGCAGGTAGCCGTCCTCGGTCACGGCGAAGAACACGTCGGGGTTGCGCGGGTCCGCCGCCAGCAGCCGGGCGTCGAAGCCGGTCCTGTGCCAGGTCGTGCCGTAGTCGTCCGACCAGCGCACCTCGGGCCCGGCCACCAGGATCCGGCCGCGCCTCGCCGGCGTCGTCGTCACGGCCAGCGCCACCCGCCCGGCGCCGGCGACCCGGCCCCAGTGCACGCCGCCGTCGAGCGAGCGCCACAGGCCCTTGCCGAGGCAGGCCGCGAACAGCACGTCGCTGTGCCCGGCGACCCGGGCGGCGGTGATCTCGCGGGCCTCGTCGGGCAGGCCGAACGCCGGCCGCGGCCACCACGTGCGGGCGCTGTTGACGGTCACGAACAGGCGGTAGGGGGCGTTCTCGACCAGCGCGTAGAGCTTGCCGCCGGGAAGCCAGGCGAGGCTCCGGGCGACGCCGCCGAAGAACGGCGCCCGGGTCGGCTTGTTGACGTGGTCGAAGCTCAGGTCGCCGCGCTGGAAGAGCCGGCCGCGGGACACGATGGTCGACCCCGACGTGAACCCCGCCGACACGGCGCGGTACACGGTCGGGCTGGTGCGCGACCAGCTCGCCCCGACGTCCACCGAGCGGTACACGCCCTGGGTGGTGCCGATGAGGATCGTGCCGCGAGCGTCCGAGGACTGGGTGAGGAAGCTCGGCGGGTCGACGCCCGGCGGCAGGAGCCGCGGCTCCTTGGCCCCCGCCTGGCAGCCCGCCAGGACGGCCGCCAGCAGGGCGAGCGCGACGGCGGCGGTGCGAGCACGCCGTGGGCCGCGTAGCGCGCGGCGATCTCTCGCTGCACCTCGCTGGTTCCCTCCACGATCTGCAGCACCTTCGCGTCTCGCATCCATCTCTCCACCGGATGATCGCGCATCAGGCCCGCTCCACCGAGCACCTGCACCGCGTCGGTGGCCACCCGCATCGCAGCGTCGGCGGCGAAGGCCTTGGCCCAGGAGCCGGCCAGCCCGGCGTCCTGGCCCTCGTCGACGAGCCGGCAGGCCTGCCAGGTGAGGAGCCGTGCGGCAGAGGTCAGCATCCCCATGTCGGCCAGCTTGAAGCCGACGCCCTGCAGCCGCGCGATCGGCTTTCCGAAGGCCTCGCGCTCCCGGGCGTAGGCCCCGGCGTGCTCGTAGGCGGCCCGGGCCAGGCCGACCGCTGCGGCGGCGATCTGCGGCCGGGAGCGGGCGAAGAACTGCAGCGCCAGCGGGAACCCGCCGCCCTCGCCGCCGAGCACTGCGTCGGCGCCGACGCGGACGCCGTCGAGGTGCAGCGACCCGGTGTGCGAGGCGCGCAGGCCGATCTTGCGCTCCTTCTTGCCCGCCCGCAGGCCGGGCGCGTCGCCCTCCACGACGAACGCGGTGATCCCGGCCGCCCCGAGCCCCGGATCGAGCGTGGCGAAGACCACGTAGAGCTCGGCGATCCCGCCGTTGGTGATGTAGGCCTTCTCGCCGGTCAGGACGAAGCCGTCGCCGTCGCGCGTGGCGCGCGTCCGGATGGCCGCGAGGTCGGAGCCGGCGTGCGGCTCGCTGAACGCGATCCCGCCGAGCGCGCCCTCAGGCGAGCAGAGGCGCGGCAGGTAGCGGGCCCGCTGCTCCTCGCGTGCCGGCCAGGGCGATCGGCGCGCCGCACAGCGCCGCGCCGCCGAACGCCGCCGACAGTCCCGGATCGCCCCAGGCGAGCTCCTCGCCGACGATCGCCGACGTCACCGCGTCGAGCCCGCCGCCGCCGTGCTCCGACGGCAGCCCGTAGCAGGTGAGACCGAGCGCCGCCGCCGCCCGCACCAGCTCCCGCGGGAAGTCGTCGCGCTCGTCCCACTCGGCGGCGATCGGCCGCAGCTCGCGCTCGGCGAACCCGTGGGCCAGGTCGCGCAGCGCCGCCTGCTCGTCGGTGAGGGCGAAGTCGATCATGAGGGACTCCGAGAGGATGACGCACCGTGTCAGGCGGCGCCCCGCCGACGCCTGAGCGCACGCGGCAGCTCACCCGTATATACCCGCATACGAGTTCGCCGCCGCGTACGCCCAGCCGCCGCGGGCGCGCTCGCCTGCCATCGGCGCCTCACGCCGGAGTCCCTCAGAAGGTGAACAGCTCGATCCCACCGGACACGTTGAGCTCGATCCCCGTGATGTAGCTCGCGAGGTCCGACACCAGGAACGCGATCGCGTTCGCGATCTCCTGCGGCGCGCCCGCCCGGCGCATCGCGGTGCGCTTGACCATCCGCTCGTTCATCTCGGGAGCGCCCATGTTGAACGCCTCGGTCCCGATGATCCCCGGGAACGATCGCGTTGCAGGTGATCCCGTGGCGCGCGCCCTCGAGGGCCAGCGTCCTCGTGAGCCCGAGGAGCCCGGCCTTGGTCACCGAGTAGCTCGCCTGGCCGAAGCCGCCGAGCGTCCCGGCCACGCTGGCCATGTTCACGATCCGCCCGTGCTCGCGCTCGACCATGTGCGGCCACACCGCCTGGCTGCAGTTGAACGCCCCGGTCAGGTTGACCCGCAGGTCGCGCTCCCACAGCTCCTGGGACTGGTCCGGGAAGCGCGCCAGGTGATCGAGCGTGCCCGCGTTGTTGACCAGGATGTCGATCTGGCCGAACTGCTCGAGCACCCGGGCGACCACCGCGTCGACCTGCTCGCGCTCGGTCACGTCGAGCTGGATCGCCGCCGCGCGCCGCCCCATCGCCTGGATCTCGTCCGCCGTCTGCTCGGTGAACACCAGGTCCTGGGCCCGCGCCACCTGGGCCAGCATCCCGTAGCGCTCGGCGGTCTCTCCGGACGGGTCGGACTCGACCAGGATGTCGGCGATCACCACGTCGGCGCCCGCCCGGGCAAGCGTCAGCGCATCGGCCCGGCCGAGCCCTCGCGAGCCGCCGGTGACCAGCGCCACGCGTCCGCTCAGGTCGATCGCCAGCCCGCTGGTCATCGGGGGAGCAACGTCTCGCGGGCGATGACCAGCCGCTGGATCTGGGAGGAGCCCTCGTAGATCTGGTACAGCTTGGCGTCCCGCATCAGCTTCTCGACGGGATACTCGCGCATGTAGCCGTAGCCCCCGAGGATCTGCACCGCGTCGGTCGTGATCTTCATGCAGGAGTCGGCGGCGAAGCGCTTCGCGTGGGACGACTCGAGCGTCGCCCGCCGACCCTGGTCGAGGAGCCAGGCGGACTTCCAGACCAGGAGCCGGGCGGCCTCGATCTCGGTCGCCGCGTCGGCGATCAGGAAGCTGATCCCCTGGTGCATCGCGATCGGCTGGCCGAACGTCACCCGGGTCCTGGCGTAGGCGCAGGCGTGCTCGAACGCCGCCCGGGCCACCCCGACGGCGCCTGCGGCGGTGCCCGGCCGCGTCCCGTCGAGGGTCTGCATCGCGATCTTCCAGCCGTCGCCCTCGCCGCCGAGCCGGTTTGCGGCCGGCACGCGCGCGCCGTCGAAGCTGATCGCCGCTGTGTCGGTCGCCCGCTGGCCCATCTTGTCGAGGTGCTTCGAGACGCTCACCCCGGGCGTGTCGCGATCGACCACGAACGCCGAGATGCCGCGGTGCCCGGCCGCCGCGTCGGTCACCGCGAACACGCTGTAGAACGCGGCGTGGCTCGCGTTGGTGATGAACATCTTCGAGCCGTTCAGGACGTATCCGTCGCCGTCGCGCACGGCCGTGGTCCTCATCGAGGCCACGTCGGAGCCGGCCTCCGGCTCGGTCAGGGCGAACGAGCACAGCACCGGCTCGGCCGTGGCCCGCCGCAGGTAGCGCCGATGCTGGTCCTCGTCGCCGGCCAGCACGATCGGCCCGAGCCCGAGGCCGTTGGTGGCGATCGCCGTACCGATCCCCGAGCAGCCCCAGCAGAGCTCCTCCATCACCAGCACCGACTCGAGGATCCCCAGCTCGAGGCCGCCGAGGGACTCGGGCACGTGCAGGTTCATCAGCCCGAGCTCGTGGGCCTTCGCGACGAGCTCGTGGGGGTAGGTCGACTCGCGGTCGTAGGCCGCCTCCTTCGGGCGGATCTCGCGCTCGGCGAAGTCGTGGGCCAGCTCCCGCAGCGCCTGCTGCTCCTCGCTGAGCTCGAAGCCGAGCCCGAGCGCGTGGTTCGTCGCGGCCATCGTCAGAAGAAGATCGACTGCAGGCGCATCGCGAGGCCCATGTCGCCCTTGACCTTGAGCTTTCCGGTCATGAACGCCATCTGCGGGTTCAGCCGCCCGTTGACGATCGACAGCCAGTCCTCGTCGCTGGCGGTGATCGTGATCGCCGGGGCGTCGCCGTCGCCCTCGGCCACCGACAGCGACCCGTCGTCGATGTCGGCGTGCCAGCGACCGCCGCCATCGCCCGCGATGTCGAACTGGTAGACGGCCGACAGCCCCTCGGCCTTGTCGGCCTTGAACCGCGACGGGAGGCCGTCGAAGAACTCCTTCACGCTCTCTGCCACGTGCGCTCTGCCTCCTGCGTGAAGCCGGCGCCGCGCCCGCGGCGCACGACCGATTGACCAATCAGTCAACCGTCATGGTACGGCATCGCCGGGAGGTGCCGCGGCCAGCACGTTGTAGGAGTCGTCTAACCCTCGGGCAGGTATCGGCGTCAAAGCAGGCGGACGGTGCTCGAGGGGTCGATTCCGTCCGTTGCGAGGCAACCCAGAAGGCGGCACGCCCTGCGCGCCGCTGCAACTGCCGGGAGGTCCTTCATGGCTCGAACCCCGCTGCTCGCACCGGTCAGGCGGCGAGGCCTGATCGCCACCGTCGGCACCGTCGCCGTCCTCGGCGCGGTGTCCGTCGTCGGCCGTCGGCGCCGCCAGCTCGGCGGCCGCCGCACCACCCGTGAACACCGCGGTGCCCACCGTCACGGGCACGCTCCGCGCCGGCGAGACCCTCACGGCCCAGCCCGGCACGTGGACGGGCGACGCGCCGATCACCTTCGCCTACAACTGGCAGCGCTGCGACGCCCAGGGGACGCCGGCGAGCTGCGCCGACGCGACCGGCGGGAAGACGCAGACCTACGTCGTCGGCTCGACCGACATCGGCCGGACGTTCCGCGTCCAGGTGACGGCCACGAACGCCGCCGGCGTCGCGAACGCGAACTCGGCGATCACGCCGGCGGTCACCGCTGCACCGACCGACGCGCCCGCCGCGACCGCGCTGCCGACGATCACCGGCACCCCCGAGACCGGCAGCGTCCTGACGGTCGCTCCGGGCACCTGGACCGGCGCCCAGCCGCAGACGTTCGCCTACGTCTGGCAGAAGTGCGACGCGAGCGGCGGCGGCCTGCGCCGTGGTGCCGAACGCCACGGCCGCGACCTACACCCTGGTCGAGACCGACGCCGGCTCGACGTTCCGGGCCGTCGTGACGGCCTCCAACGCGAGCGGCTCGGCCCAGGTCACGACGGTGCCGACGCCGAAGATCGTGCTCGGCCCGACCGACATCCAGGCGCTGCCGGGTGGCGGGAAGTCGATCCCGGTGAGCAGCGTGGCCCTGCCGGCGCAGCTGCTGATCGACAAGGTCTCGTTCCAGCCGCCGGAACTGAAGAGCCGGGCAGTCTTCACCGTCAAGGTGGCGATCAAGGACTCTCGCGGCTTCTTCGTCCGCGGCGCGAAGGTGAACATCCTCGGCGTGCCGTACTCGCGCGTCGACGTGGTGCCCGACGGGACGACCGGCACCGACGGCACGGTCACCTTCAAGGTGCACCCGCTGGCCGGCCTCGAGCTCGGCCGCGGCAAGTACCTGGTGTTCTTCGTCCGCGCGACGCCGCCGACGGGCAAGGTGCTCGGCGGCATCTCGGCGCGGCGCCTGGTGCAGCTGCGCACCGGGCCGGCGGCCTAGCCGCCTCGAGTGGGGAGCGGGGGACCCGCACACGGTGGAGGGCCGCCACGGCCGGCGGCCCTCCACCCAGGGTGCTGCGTCAGGAACCCGTGCCGGCGGCGTTCGCCAGCGCGGGGACGAACTGTGCGGCGTCGACCGTGCCGAGACCGCTGGCCAGGTCGTAGCCCTTCTTGGCGCGCCAGCCGTGCACGGTCACGGGGTTGCCCGACGAGTCGAGGAACGTCGACGTGATGTTGCGGTGGATGACGTCCACGATCCCCGAGCTGGCCGAGCCCTGCAGGGCGTACAGCGCCGGGTTGATCTGGCCCAGGCCGTGCCCGGCCTGCTGCGCCGCCAGGGCGACGATGCCGGAGAACAGCGGGGAGGCCTCGCTCGTGCCGCCGAAGATGTGGAACCCGGGGTTCACGAACGAGTAGTAGACGACGATGCCGCCGTTGACCGCGGCGCTCATCGAGATGTCCGGCAGCGCGCGCCCGGTGCCCGGAGCGGAGATCCCGGACTGGTAGTCGGGCCGCGGGAAGACGGCCGAGACGCCGCCGCCGGCAGCGCCGTAGGCGTCCGACCACACGGTGTCGCCCTTGAGCCGGCTGCCGGCCTGGTTCAGGAACAGCTGGGTGCCGCCGATCGAGGTCACCAGCGGGTCGCTGCCCGGCCAGCCGACGGCCGGGAACGGGTAGCAGCAGGTGCCGTCGAGCATGGCGCCGGCCGAGCCGTCGTCACCGCTCGAGGCGAGCACCGTGACGCCGTTGGCCGCCGCGTTCATGAACGCGCTGCGCTGCGACATCAGCTCGTCGGTCGATGCGAAGGTCTGCTCGGTGGCCCCGAAGCTCTGGGTGATGACGTCCGCCAGGTGGTGGTCGATCACGTAGTTCTCGGCCGCGATGATCTCCGGGAAGCCGGTGATGCCCTCGGTCTCGGCCACCGGGGTCTCGACCAGCAGGATGTGGGCGCCCGGCGCGACCATGTGGGCCGCCTCGACGTCGAGCGTCGACTCCTGGGCCCAGCCGACGTGGTCGCCGTTGGTCGGATCGAACGGCGGGATGGCGCCGACCGGCGCGATGACCTCGACGGTGGTGTCCGGCAGGCCGAACGTGGCGTCGTAGACGTCGAGGTCGTGCTGGATCGTCGGCGAGCCGAACGAGTCGACGATCGCGATGGTCGTGCCGGTGCCGTCGTTGCCGGCGGCGTACAGCGGCGCCAGGTCGTAGGCCGCCCGCAGCTGGGCCGGGCTGTAGCACCGGATGCCGAGCTGCGTCAGGCACTGGTGAACCGTGGGCGGAAACGCGAGCGAGCGCGCCTCGATCTTCCGCATGGCCTTCGACTGCTGCTGAACGCCGGGCTGCAGCGAGCTCGCGCTCGCGGTGCCGGCAGTGGCCACGGCGAGCGCGAGCGCGCCGAAGCCTCCGGCTGCACGCCGGAACGATCCGTTCATGGATGCCTCCCTCGAGGATGCAGAACGGTCGGCGGCGCAGTCCCCTAGCCGTCCGCGCGCCGACCCGCGCCAACGCTACTCCAAAGAGCAGACGAGCTGCCTTTATCTCATCCGGTCGGAGGAGGGCTGCGCCACCACAGGTCGAGCTCGTCGTCGTCCTCGGCCTGCTCGGCGACGGCCTCGCTCCACACCTCGGGCTCGGCGAGCTCGCCGTCCCACTCCTCCGGATTCTCGAGCCGGCGGGCGTACTCGCGGGCGGCCTCGGCGTGGGCCTCCTCGACGAAGCGCTGCTCGAGCGCCGCGCGCAGGACGTCGTCCGGAGAGACGCCGAGCGCCTCGGCGATCCGCGCCAGCTGCTGCTCTGCGGACTCGGACACGTCGGACAGGCTAGCTCCCACTCGGAGGTGTAGCCCTCGCCGACCCGGGAAGGACGCTCGCCGTCGGGCCGCGGCGGGGTCGCCCGCGGTCGCAATCCGCAAACGGGAGCTTCTCGTGAGCTTGCGTATCCAGCGCGCGGCGCGTGTCGCTGCGTGCGTCCTGGCCAGTGCGCCGATCGTCCTGTCAACCGCGAGCCCGGCCCAGGCCCGGCCACACAGGAGCGTCTGCTCGATCGCCCCACCCGGTCACGCCCGTTGCCTGGCGGACGTCGTGACCACCGTGCTCGGCAAGATCCTGCCCTTCGCCGCCCCGTCGGGCTACGGGCCGGCCGACCTGCAGGCGGCCTACGGCCTTCCGTCGTCGGCCGCCGGCTCCGGCCAGACCGTCGCCATCGTCGACGCGTTCGACGACCCGAACGCCGAGAGCGACCTCGCCAGCTACCGCTCGACCTTCGGCCTGCCTGCCTGCACGACGGCGAACGGCTGCTTCCGCAAGGTCAACCAGACCGGCGGGACGCTCGCGCCGGCGCCCGACGTCGGGTGGGCCCAGGAGATCTCGCTCGACCTGGACATGGTGTCCGCGACCTGTCCGAACTGCCGCATCCTGCTCGTCGAGACCACCACGAACCAGTTCAGCGACCTCGCGGCCGGCGTGGACGAGGCCGCAGCGCTCGGCGCCAACGCGATCTCGAACTCCTACGGCGGGTCGGAGTACAGCGGTGAGACCTCCGACCAGTCGCACTACGACCACCCCGGGATCGCCATCACGGTGAGCTCGGGTGACGGCGGCTTCGGCGTCGAGTTCCCGGCCGCCTCGCAGTACGTGACCGCGGTCGGCGGCACCTCGCTCAGCCGGGACGCGAGTGCCCGCGGCTTCTCCGAGAGCGCCTGGTCCGGCGCCGGCTCCGGCTGCTCGGGGTTCGTCGGCAAGCCGTCCTGGCAGACCGACAGCGGCTGCGGCGCGCGCAGCGTCGCCGACGTCTCGGCGGTCGCCGACCCGAACACCGGCGTCGCCGTGTACGACACGTTCGGCTCGCCGGGCTGGATGGTCTTCGGCGGGACGAGCGCCTCGGCGCCGATCATCGCCTCGGTCTACGCGCTCGCCGGGAACGCCGGCAGCGTGACCTTCGGCTCCTACCCGTACGCCCACACGGGCGCCCTGTTCGACGTGACGGCCGGCTCGAACGGCTCGTGCAGCCCGGCCTACGAGTGCACCGCCGGCCCCGGCTACGACGGGCCGACCGGGCTCGGCACGCCGAACGGCACCGGTGGGTTCTGACCCCCGGCACCCCCGACCGAAGGAGCAACCGATGCGTCCTCGCATCCGGATCCGCGCCGCGACCTGCGTGCTCGCCGCCGCGCCCGTCCTCCTGGCCCTGCCCGGGCCAGCGTCCGCCGCGCGCTCGCACGCGGTGTGCAGCGCGGCGCCTCCGGGCTACGCCGCCTGCCTGTCGATCGTCGTCGGCCAGCAGCCGTCGAAGGCTGCGGCCCCGCAGGGCCTGAACCCGGCCGACCTGCAGAGCGCCTACAAGCTGCCGTCGGCCACCGCCGGCGCCGGCCAGACGGTCGCCATCGTCGACGCGTTCGACGACCCGAACGCCGAGTCCGACCTGGCTCACTACCGGGCCCAGTTCGGGCTGCCGGCCTGCACCACCGCCAACGGCTGCTTCCGCAAGGTGAACCAGAACGGCGCCGCGTCGCCGCTGCCCTCGGCGGACGCCGGCTGGGCCGAGGAGATCTCGCTGGACGTCGACATGGTCTCGGCGGCCTGCCCGAGCTGTCACATCCTGCTCGTCGAGACGACCAGCAACAGCTTCGCGAACCTCGCCGCCGGGGTCGACCGGGCCGCGGCGATGGGCGCGAACGCCATCTCGAACTCCTACGGCGGCTCGGAGTACTCGGCCGAGACGCGCGACCAGTCCCACTACAACCACCCGGGCGTCGCGATCACCGTGAGCTCGGGTGACAACGGCTTCGGCGTCGAGTTCCCGGCCGCCTCGCAGTACGTGACGGCGGTCGGCGGCACGGCCCTTCGCCGGGCCAGCGGCGGCCGCGGCTGGACCGAGACCGCCTGGAACGGCGCGGGCTCGGGCTGCTCGAGCTACGTGACGAAGCCGTCGTGGCAGCACGACACGGGCTGCGCGCGGCGCACCGTCGCCGACGTGTCGGCCGTCGCCAGCCCGAACACCGGCGTCTCGGTGTACGACACCTACGGCGGCGTCGGCGGCTGGCTCGTGTTCGGCGGGACGAGCGCGTCCGCGCCGCTGATCGCGAGCGTGTACGCCCTCGCCGGCAACGCGGGCGCGGTCAGCTACGGCTCGTTCCCGTACAGCCACACGGCGTCGCTGTTCGACGTGACGTCGGGGAACAACGGGCGCTGCAGCGCGTCCGCCCGCTACCTGTGTACCGCCGGAGCCGGCTACGACGGCCCGACGGGCCTCGGCACGCCGAACGGAACCGGCGCCTTCTGACGCCGCGCACCGGGGTCCCGACCTTCCGGTCGGGACCCCCGCGCGTCGCGCCGTGGCCCGGGCCGAGCCGGATCGCTACGCTTGCGACATGAAGACCGCGCCTGAGCTCCTGCCCTGGACGGGCAGCGAGGAGGCCGACCGCCTGATCGCCCAGGACCCGGTCGCGCTCCTCATCGGCTTCGCCCTCGACCAGCAGGTCACCGTGCAGAAGGCGTTCTCGGGGCCGCTCGAGCTGCAGCGCCGACTCGGCCACCTCGACCCGGCCCGCATCGCCGCCGAGGATCCCGCGAAGCTGAACGAGCTGTTCCGCGAGCGGCCCGCACTGCACCGCTTCCCGGGCGCGATGGCCGACCGGGTGCAGGCGCTGTGCGCGTTCCTGATGGAGCGCTACGACGGCGACGCCGCCCGGATCTGGACCGAGGCCGCGAGCGGCTCCGACCTGCGCAAGCGGATCGGCGAGCTGCCCGGCTTCGGCGATCTGAAGGTGCGCTCGGTCTACGTGCTCCTGACCCAGCAGTACGGCGTCCGGCCGCCCGGCTGGGAGGCCGAGATGCCGGGCCACCCGACGCTCGGCGAGGTGTCGACGGCCGAGGAGCTCGCCGCCTACCAGGCGGCCAAGCGCGCGCACAAGGCTGCGCTGCGCGCCGCCAAGGGCGCGTGAAGCGAAAGCTCCTGTGGCTCGCGGGCGCGGCCGGAGCGATCGCGGCGGCCACGACGAGCTGCGGCGCGACCGGTGACAGCAAGGTGCACGGTGTGGACACGGGCGACGCGAAGGCGGTGGCGGGCGCGTACGTGCTCGACCTGCTGGTGTGCACGGAGGCCTCGATCAGCCGGCAGTACGACTACCTGTGGCGGCCGCCGATGAACCGCGACGCCTACGTCAAGCACCAGAAGGCGGCCTGCCGGCCGCTCGGACCCGCGAAGCTGCAGCAGAGCGTCGTCCAGTCCAGCGACAAGACCCGCGTCGTCGAGGTGCGCTTCGTGACCGGATCCGGCGCGGGCAGCACCCGCGTCCGGCTGATCGACGACGGCGACGGCTACCGGGTCGACCGCGTCACGTCGGCGTCCTGAACGGCGCGACCGCGTACCATCCGTCGCGAGCAGTTTTCGGCGTGCGCCTGCCTGCCAGCGGCCTGAGCGGCCCAGCCGTGCGTGGCGCGCCGCCCTCCCGAGGAGCAGCCTTGAGCACCGACACGTCGACCACGTTCAGTCTCGACCTGACCGACGAGCACCGCACGATCCAGGAGACCGTCCGCCAGTTCGTGGACGAGCGCATCCTGCCGAACGCCATCGAGAACGACATCAACCACCACCTCGACATGGGGATCGTCGAAGGGATGGCCGAGCTCGGGCTGCTCGGCGCGCCGGTTCCGACCGAGTACGGCGGGGCGGGCCTGGACTTCGTCTCCGAGGCGCTGATCTGCGAGGAGATCGAGCGGGGCGAGGCTGCCTTCCGCACCCTGATCTCGGTGCACGTCGGGCTGAACTCGATGTCGCTGCTGAAGCACGCCAGCGAGGAGCAGAAGCAGCGCTTCCTGGTGCCCCAGGCGAAGGGCGAGAAGATCGCCTGCTTCGGCCTGACCGAGCCGGCCGCGGGCTCCGACGTGGCCGCGATGAAGACGACCGCCGTGCGCAAGGGCGACGCGTACGTCCTGAACGGGCAGAAGAACTGGATCTCGTACGCCGTCGAGGCCGACCACGCGCTGGTCTTCGCCAAGACCGACCCGAGCGGGCGCCACGCGGCGATCAGCGCGTTCGTGGTCGAGAAGGGCACGCCGGGCTACCGGACCCAGAACATCGAGCACAAGCACGGCATCTGGGCCGGCTCGACCGGCGAGCTGTTCTTCGACGACGTCGAGATCCCGGTCGAGAACCGGATCGGCGAGGAGGGCGACGGCTTCAAGATCGCCATGTACTCGCTCGACCACGGCCGCTTCACGGTCGCTGCCGGCGCTGTCGGCGTCATCCGGGCCTGCCTCGAGCTGTCGACCCGCTACGCCAACGAGCGCGAGACCTTCGGCAAGAAGATCGGCGAGTACCAGATGGTGCAGGACATGATCGCCGAGATGGTCATCGGCTACGAGACGTCACGGCTGCTCGTGCTGCAGGCGGCGCACCAGAAGAACAAGGGCGTCCGCAACACCCGCGAGACGTCGCTCGCGAAGGTCGTCGCGACCGAGAACGCGTACAAGGCCGCCGACCTCGCGGTGCAGATCCACGGTGCCTACGGCTACAGCTCGGAGTACGGCGTCGAGCGGCACCTGCGCAACGCGCGCGCCCCGCGGATCTACGAGGGCACCACCCAGATCCACCGGATGATGCTCGCCGAGCACGCCCTCGGCTACCGCCGCATGAACGGCTAGCCGCATGGGGGGAGGTGCCTCCCCCCACGAGCCCCCACCACGTCAGCCGGGGCTCGGGCACCGGCAACGCCGGCGCCCTGAGCGAGACGACCGCTCTCCGAGCGGCCGCCGAACCAGGCGCCGAGACCTGTAGCCGTCCCGGCGCGCCGGCAGAGCCGGCACACCTCGAATGTCACCCAGGGCCGAGCCGGCCCCGGGCGCCGCCTCCGAGGCGGCTCGCGGGGATCATCCAGGCCTGCGGCGACGGCGACGGCGTGCCCGTCGGGCGCCCGCGCGCCGAGCAGGATCCGGGTCATCTCCCCGGTCTGCTCGAGCATGGCGTCGAGGGCCGCCGTGAGGTCTGCGCCGACCACCGTCGACGAGCCTCGCTCGGCCGCCACCAGCGCGGCCTGGCGGAGCAGCTCGCGGAAGAACGAGGCGGTCACGCCCTCGGTCCGGGCGACGACCTGGTCGACGTCCACGCCCTCGAGCGACAGGCCCTGCGCGAAGCGCCGGAAGAGCCGCTTGCGGCACTCGGCGTCGGGCAGCGGGAGCTCGACGGCCAGGTCGACCCGGCCGGGCCGCGCCGCCAGCGCGGGCTCGAGCAGGTCGGGCCGGTTCGTCGTGAGCACGACGCAGACGTCGGCGTCGTCGGCCATGCCGTCGAGCTCGTCGAGCAGCTCGAACAGCAGCGGTCTCGCCGCCGCGGGCCCGAACGTCCGGTCCTCGCCGACGAGGTCGACGTCCTCGAGCACCACCATGCTCGGCGACAGCTCGCGCGCCATCCGGCACACCGGCCCGACGGAGCCGAGCGCACCGCCCGACAGCACCACGATCGTGGCCTGCGGCAGCTCGCTCGACAGCCAGCGCACGGTGAGCGACTTGCCGGTGCCCGGCGGGCCGTGCAGCAGCACGCCGCGCTTCAGGTGCCGGCCGCTGGCGCGCAGCGCCTCGGCGCGTCGGCCGATCCCGATCGCGTGCCGCTCGATCCGCTCGCGCAGCCCCTCGGGCAGGATCAGCTCGTCCGATGACATCTCCGAGCGCTCGTGGAAGACGACCTCACTCCCGCCCCACATCTTCTGCTCGAACGACAGGAGCTGGCCGCGGAACACGTTGCGCTCGGCCATGTGGTCGCGAAGCTCGTCGAGCAGCGCGCCGGCCAGGCCCTCGACCGCCGTCAGCACCTCGACCTGCAGCCCGGCCATGCGAGGCCCGTGCTGCTCGCCGCGCCGCACGAGCATCGCGCCCCGACCGCGGGGATCGTC
The DNA here is from genome assembly GCA_963794695.1 of uncultured Actinomycetes bacterium. Classification (GTDB taxonomy): domain Bacteria; phylum Actinomycetota; class Thermoleophilia; order Gaiellales; family JALYLC01; genus CAWCFJ01. The sequence continues at coordinate 176,799 of CAWCFJ010000011.1, forward strand.
CAGCAGGACGAGCCCGAAGAGCATGCAGGGATGCGTCCGATCCGGCCCCACCGGGAGGTTCTGGTACTCGACCGAGCCGACCCGGTAGTGCTGCTCGGTGACCATGTCGCTCAGCGAGACCCCCATGAAGCGCTTCTGGCCTCCGGCGATGCCGACCAGCCGCGCGCTCCGGCCCTCGCCCTCGAGCAGCGCCTCGAGCCCGAGCTGCAGGTTCGCGTGATCCCAGGCATTGACGTCCTCGGCCACCACCGGGATGCCGCTCGGCTCGGTGCCGAGGTGCTGGCGCAGCAGCGCCCCGAACTCGGCCTCGCCCATCCGGCGATCCTCGAGCGCGGCGTGCACCAGCTCCGCGAACAGGCCGCGGAACTCGTCGAGCTTCTCGTCACTCATGCGCCCAAACGTACCAGGCGGGCGCGGCTCAGGCCGCCTCGCGCTCCGCGACGGCGCCGGACTCGATGATCCGCGATCAGGATCGCGACCACCTGCGGGTCGAACTGCGAGCCCGAGCAGCGACGCAGCTCGTGGATCGCCGCCGCCTCGGTGTGCGCCGCGCGGTACGGGCGGTCGGTGGTGATCGCGCTGTAGGCGTCGCAGGCGCACACGATCCGGGCCACCAGCGGGATCTCCTCGCCGGCCAGGCCGTCGGGGTAGCCGCGGCCGTCCCAGCGCTCGTGGCACGAGCGGACGATCCGCCCGACGTCGCCGAGCGCGCCCGCCGACCTTGTCCAGGATCTCCTCGCCGGTCAGCGTGTGGGTCTCGATCACCGCCCGCTCCGACGGGGTGAGCCGGCCGGGCTTGTTGATGATGTCCTTCGGCACGGCGAGCTTGCCGACGTCGTGCAGCAGCGCGGCGAACTCGACGTCGCGGCGCTGCTGGGCGTCGAGACCGATCGTGTCGGCCACCGCCAGCGACAGGTCGACCACGCTGCGGCTGTGCGCGCCGGTGTAGGCGTCGTCGAGCTCGACGACGTCGCCGAGCAGCACCGCCGTGCGTCGGTACGCGGCGCTCAGCTCGAGCGCCTGCTCGACCCGGGCGTTGCGCTCGTGGGCGAACAGCCGCAGGAGGGCCATCAGCGGGATCACCGCCAGGAACGCGGCCGGCGCCACCGCGGCCACCAGGCCGACCGGCGCGAGCAGCACGTCCACCAGCGAGACCCAGGCGAGGTAGCGGAGCAGGGTCTTCGGCCTCGTCCCGAACGCCAGGCGCTGGCGCAGCATGACCGAGCCGGCGCTGCCGACGACGTCCAGCGCCAGCGCCAGGGCGTACAGCGGCGCCTGCTCCCAGTGCGGGATCGGGCGCACCGGCAGCGGCGAGCACCAGCGCCGGGCCGACGGCGTGCCACGAGTTCACCAGCGCCAGCACCACCTTGCGGTGCAGCGGCCGGCGTGAGGAGCGGCTCGTGATGACCTCGCCGAGCAGCGCGCCGACGGCGACCATCACCGGCACCTGCTCGGGCGGCAGGAAGAACAGCATGGGGACGAAGGCGAGCTCGCTCGGCACGCCGATCGTCGGCCCGACGTCGAACTCCACGGTCGTCGCCACGGCGTAGGCCACGATCAGCCCGGCGTAGACCAGCGGCGAGGCCTCCCGCGACGTCGGCAGAGCGAGCCACAGGGTGATCGCCGAGGCGACGAACCCGCCGGCCAGCAGCAGGGAGACGACCGCCTCGCGGTCGGCCAGCGGCCGCGTGCCGCGGGCCTTTCTCAGGGCAAGCAGCTGCTCGCTCGCAGGGTCAACGCTGCGAAGCGGATCGAGCGACCGACGACCGATCAGGCGGGCGAGCGTCCGATGCATCCTCTCGGGATATCGGCGCGATCCGCCTTCCGCTCAACCACGACCTCTGCGAAGAGCGTCAGCGCCGGCGGCGAGGCCGTCGACGGCCATCGCGATGAGCGTGTCGCGCGCGCGGTCGACGTCCTCGTCGGCACGGGCTCAGCTCGCCCAGCACGAGGCCCGTCAGGACCTCCTCGATCGCCCCGTAGAAGCAGATCGCCACGAGCCGCGGGTCGAGGTCGCCGCGCAGCTCCCCGGTCTCCTGGCCCTCACGGACGATCGCCTCGATCGCGTCGAACGCCTGGCGCAGCTCGGCGACCTGGCGGTCGAGCTGGTCCGAGCGCGCCACCTCCCGGATCAGCACCCGCACCAGGTCGGGCTGGCGCTTGTAGGAGCCGATCAGGAACGCCGCCACCCCGCCGAGGCGGACGCGGGCGGACGGGTCGCGCTCGCGCACCCGGCCGATCGCCGCCACCACCTCGGCCCAGGCCTCGGCGAACAGCGTCTGCAGCACCTCCTCCTTCGAGGAGAAGTAGTGGTACACGAGGCCGTAGGCGATCCCGGCCTCGTCGGCGATGTCCGCCACCCGGCAGCCGTGGTAGCCGGAGCGGGCGAACACCCGCACGGCCGCGTCGAGGATCAGCCGCCGCTTGTCCTTCGTCTCGCGCGTCGCCAGCGCTCGCTCCGTCCGCTCGATTGACCGGTCAATCGAACACTATGGTAGGGGAGCGTGGACGCCACACCCACAGCCGAGAGGCCGCTCGCCGGCCTGCGGGTGCTCGACCTGTCCCGCTACCTGCCGGGGCCGCTCGCGACGCTCCGCCTGGTCGAGCTCGGCGCGGAGGTGGTCAAGCTCGAGCCGCCGCAGGGCGACCCGGCCCGCGTCCAGCCGCCGTTCGAGCCTGACGGAACGTCCACCCTGCACGGCTACCTGAACCGCGGCAAGCGGTCGCTGGTGCTGGACCTGCGCCAGGACGACGCCCGCGCCGCCGCCCGCGCGCTGGTGCGGCGAAGCGACGTGCTGGTGGAGTCGTTCCGGCCCGGCGTCCTGGCGCGCCTCGGCCTCGACCCCGCCGAGCTGCGGGCCGAGCACCCCGGGCTCGTGATCTGCTCGATCAGCGGGTTCGGCCAGGACGGGCCGCACCGCCTGCTGGCGGGCCACGACCTCACCTACCTGGCCCTGGCCGGCGCGCTCGGCCTCGGCGGGCTCAGCGGCGGCGCACCGCTGGGTCCACCGATCCAGCCGGCCGACAACGCGGGCGGCCAGGCTGCGGTGAGCGCGATCCTGGCGGCCCTGCTGCATCGCGAGCGGACCGGCGAAGGCGCCCATCTGGACGTGTCCCTGCATCGCGAGGCGGCCCGGGCGATCGGCTGGGAGCGGCGCGCGGTGACGCTCGGACTCGCGTCCTCCGAGCCCGGCGGCGGCCTGTTGACGGGCGGCCTGGCCTGCTACCGCTGCTACCCGACGGCGGACGGGCGGGCGCTCGCGCTGGCGGCGCTCGAGCCGCACTTCTTCGAGCGGCTGTGCCAGCTCCTCCGCCGGCCCGACCTGGCCCCGCAGCACCTCGACCCCGAGGCCCAGCCGCGGCTCGCGGCCGAGCTCGCCGCAACCTTCGCCTCCCGCCCCCTGGCCTACTGGCAGGACCTGCTGGACGGCGAGGACGTGGCCTGCGCCCCGGTGCTGACGGTGGCCGAGGCGCTGGCGTTCGCGCCCGATGCGCCGTCCACGCTCGCTCCCGCGCCGGCGCTCGGCGAGCACACTGCCGAGATCCTCGGCAGCCTCTGAGCTCAGACGCCGACGAGCGCCGGCAGCTCGTGCAGGCTGCGGATCCGCTCGCCCTCGAGCTCCGGGTGGAGGTCGTCGCGGTCGAGCAGGATGCCGCGCAGACCGGCGGCCTGCGCGCCGGCGACGTCCGCGTCGAGCGAGTCGCCGACCATGACCCCGTCGTTCGGCCTCGGCGCCGGCCCGCTCGAGGGCCGCGGCGAAGATCGTCGGGCACGGCTTCATGCGCCCGTGCGCCCGCGACGACAGGCTGAACCGGACCGGCAGCTCGAAGTGCCGGATGAACTGCTCGAGCTCGCGGTGGGTGTTCGACACGAGACCGACCACCAGGCCGGCCGCGGTCAGCCGCTCGACCGCCGGGTGGACGTCGTCGTACAGGGCGAAGTTCCCCGGGTCGTTCCAGGCGTCGCCGGCCGCCCGGGCCACCTCGAGGCCGCGCTCGCCGGTGCCGCCCATCCCCTCGACGACCAGCTCGGTGAAGCGGGCGTGCTCCTCGCCGCGGTGGTCGAGCGCCTTGCGCCCCCCGAACACCCGGGCCAGCGCGTCCAGCCGGGCCTGCTCGTAGCGAGCCGGGTCGAGCGTCACCCCGAACGTCGCCGCGAGCTCGGCGTAGCCCTCGCCGCTGAAGACCCGCGCCGGATGCAGGATCGTGAAGTCGACGTCGAGCAGGACGACGGTCATGCGTGTCAGGGTAGAGGCGCCGGCGAGACGCCGGCGCCTCTACCCTCGGTGCGCTACGGGGACGGCAGGCCGCCGCCGAGCAGGCCGCCGATGTCGCTCTGCAGCTGCTCGTACGGCGCCGGGTTGTCAGGCGCGCTGACGTTCGGCGAGTCGGTGCCGACGCTCGACACGTCGAACGTCAGGTCGAAGCCGCTGATGCCCGAGCCGGCCTGGCTGGTCAGACGGGACCGAGCCGTCGATCTTGGTCGCCAGCTTGTGCACGAAGTGGTCGGACTGGCCGACGTAGACGTCGACCGTCGCGCCCTTGATGTACTGCTGCAGCTGGGTGACGCTGCTCTGCAGGTCGCCGGCGAGATGGGCGTGCTGGACGAGCCGACGCTGCCCATGGCGCTCGTCAGACCCTTGACCAGCGCCGCGATGTCCACGGTGCCGGTGATGTGGTCCGACTTCACGCCGCCGACGTCCTCGGTGCCATCGAGCTTCGCGTCCTTGATGATCGAGCCGGGCTTGCCGAACGCGGCGATGATCCCCTGGGCGTCGATCTTGCTCGTGCCACCCGTGGTGGTCGTGCCGGTGCCACCGCTCGACGACGACAGCGCGTTGGCCGGCAGCGTGTACCACTTGCCGTTCAGCTCGAGCCACGCCTGGTCGCCGATCTGTCGAACCTCGCCGTTGAACGCCAGCGGACCGGCGGCCACGGAGAACGTCAGGTCGGTCTTCTTGGCGGTGCCGTCGGTCGAGCCGTCGACGGTCAGCGTCACGGGCTTCGACAGGAACGCCGCCACCGACGGGTCCTTCGGGTCGCCGCTGACGCCGAGCTTCAGGTTCACCGCGATCTTCTGCGGCCCGGTCGCCGACGTGTTGGTGCTGATCGAGTTCAGGATCGCCTCGGGGCTGCCGTTGCCGGAGGCGGTCGTCGCCACCGTTCCAGCCGTCGACGAGTCGTCCTTCTTGCTGCCGCCGCACCCGCTGGCCACCAGCGCCAGTGCGAGCGTCGCCCCGATCATGGGCTTCCAGACCTTCATCTTGGACAGAGCCTTCCTTCCGTTCCCCTGGGATATCTCTCTCCACCCAGGATACGGCTGACTTGCCGAGCTTCAATGCCCCCGCGCGAAGTCGGCCGACCGGGGGGCGTTGATGAAGCATGACCATGACCTGAACGGCCTTCGACGATTGGCGCAAACGACCCGGGCGAAAAGTGCGACGTCCCGGTCCGGGATTGTCGCGGTCGTGTCATCACGTGCGTTACAGTGGGCAACGCCCGTGGTCCACGGGTGGACCGACCGACGGCAGAGGCACGGCCGCGCGGGAGGAACGACAATCAGTTCGTCAAACTGGTAGGCCGGTAGGTCTCGGGCGAAGCCCCAGGAAAGCCCCCCAGGAAGCCCCCACGAAAGGACGGCGGGAGTGGAAGCGTCGACTGAACAGCCGAGGCGCGGCGAGATCGGCAAGCAGACGTACGAGAAGGTGCAGTCGCTGATCGCCTCTGGCAAGAAGCCGACCGAGGCGTTCGCCGCCGTGGCGGAGCAGACCGGACGGTCCCCGGCGACGGTGGCCACGGCGTACTACCGGACGGCGCGTTCGATGCCGGGCGGCGGCGGCGTGAAGCAGCGGCCGCGGCGTGGTACCCGCACGCGGGCGGCAGCCCCGGCGGTGCGCAGCAGCGGCAGCCGGCGGAACACCGAGGCCCTGATCAAGGACTTCCTCGACTCGGCCAACGCCCTCGCGCAGCACGCGCGAGATCTCGAGGGCGAGCTGCAGACCGCCAAGCGCGACAGCGACGCCTACGCCCAGATCCAGAAGCTCATCGGCGGACGCTGAGCAGGATGGCGGTCGCGCGCGCGTGGGAGCAGTCCAGCGACCGCGCGCGGCGGCCCGCCGCCCCAGGCGGTAGCATTCGGGCCAGCGCGGCCGACCCCGCGCGCGCCCCGATGTCCGTCGTCAGCCCGCCTGAACCGCTCGCACCGGCCGGCGCACAAGTGCCGTCGCCCGCCGTGAGCCTCGATCCCTCGACCGTCGAGCGACGTCGTGAGGACGTCGTGCTGCGCGTGGCCGACGTCGCGATCGCCGGCACCGTGCTGGCCTTCACCGCTCCCGTGACGCTGGTCATCGCGGCCCTCGCCCGGACCCTCGACGGGGGCCCCGTGCTGTACCGCGGCGACCGTCTCGGCCTGGCCGGCCAGACGTTCACGATGTACAAGTTCCGCACGCTGCGGACCGGTGCCGAGGAGCGCCTCGCCGGCCTGTACGGCGAGTCCCTGCAGGTCGCGGCGCGGAAGGAGACGACCCGCGTCGGCCGCTTCCTGCGGCCGAGCCAGCTCGACGAGCTGCCACAGCTCTGGAACGTGCTGCGCGGCGACATGTCGATGGTCGGTCCCCGGCCGCTCCGCCCCCAGTTCTACGGCGAGCTGTCGCAGCGGACGCCCGGCGTGTGGCAGCGCTTCGCGGTGCGCCCCGGCGTCACGGGCTTCGCCCAGATGCGCCAGGACAACGTCACGCCGTGGGAGTGGAAGCTGGCCCACGACCTCGAGTACGTGGCGGACCGCTCGCTCGGCCTGTACGCCCGCTGCTGCGGCGTCACGGCGCTGCGGGTGGCGGCTCAGACCGCTCGCGGGCTCGCGGCGTTCGGCCGCCGGCGCGACCCGTCGACCGGGCCCAGCGCGTAATGTGCGGGATCTGCGGGGTGCTGCGCCTCGACGGCGCGGCGCCCGACGTCGACCTGTGCCGGCGGATGTCCGACAGCATCGTGCACCGCGGCCCCGACGGCGACGGCTTCCTGGCCGACGGCCCCGTCGCGCTCGCCATGCGCCGTCTGGCGATCATCGACATCGCCCACTCCGAGCAGCCGCTGCGAAACGAGGATGGCTCGCTCGTGCTGATTGGCAATGGCGAGATCTACAACTACCGCGGGCTGCGCGAGCGCCTGTCGCGCGACGGTCACGAGCTGGCCACCGAGGGCGATCTCGAGCCCATCCTGCACCTGTACGAGGACGTGGGCCTCGAGTGCTTCTCGCACCTGCGCGGCATGTTCGCCGTCGCGCTGTGGGACGCCAGGCGCCGGCGCCTGGTGCTGGCCCACGACCGTTTCGCCATCAAGCCGTTGTACTGGCGCAGCGACGGCCGCTCGTTGACGTTCGGCTCCGAGCTCAAGTGCCTGCTGCAGGACCCGTCCATGCCGCGCGAGCTGGACCTCGACGCGTTGTGGCTCTACCTGTCGTGCAACTGCGTCCCGGCGCCGCGCACCATCTTCGAGGGCGTGCGCAAGCTCGAGCCCGGCCACCTGGTGGTCGCCGAGCACGGCCGGGTCGAGGAGCGGCGCTGGTACCGGCGGCCGCTCGCCGCCGCCGACGCGCCCACGAAGGACGTCGACGAGTGGACGCGCGAGCTGCTGTGGCGGCTCGACGACTCGGTGCGCGCCCACCTGGTGGCCGACGTCCCGGTCGGAGTGTTCCTGTCGGGCGGCGTCGACTCGGGCGCGCTCTGCGCCCTGGCCGCCCGCGCCGCCAGCGGCCCGGTCAAGACGTTCTCGATCGGGTTCGCCGACCGCTCCTTCGACGAGCTCGCCGACGCCCGCCGGACGGCGCGGATGTACGGGACCGACCACACCGAGCTCGAGGTCGAACCCGACGCGCTGGACCTGCTGCCGCGGCTGGTCGACACCTACGACGAGCCGTTCGCCGACAGCTCGGCGGTGCCGACGTACCTCGTGTCACAGCTCGCGGCGCGCGACGTGAAGGTGGTGCTGTCGGGCGAGGGCGGTGACGAGGCGTTCGGCGGCTACGAGGTGTACCTGGCCGACCGGCTCGCCCCGCTCGTGCAGCGCGGGCTCCCCCGCCCGCTGCGCCGCCACGTGGTCGAGCCGCTCATCAACCTGCTGCCCTCGTCGACGGCCAGGGCCTCGTTCGACTACCGGGCGAAGCGGTTCCTGCGCGACCTCGACCGCTCGCCGCTCGAGCGCCACGCCGGCTTCAAGACGATCCTCAGCGACGACGTGAAGCGCGAGCTGGTGCAGCCGTCGGCCCGGGGTGAGGTCGATCCGCTGGCGCACCTGCGCCGCCACTACGACGAGGCCGCGCACGCCGGCCCGCTGGCCCGGCTGCAGCACGTCGACGCGATGACCTACCTGGCCGACGACCTGCTGGTCAAGACCGACCGCGCCTCGATGGCCCACTCGCTCGAGGCCCGGGTGCCGTTCGTCGACGACCGGGTGCTCGAGTTCGCGGCGACCGTCCCCGACGGCCTGCAGGTGCGCGGGCTGCAGAAGAAGTGGCTGCTGCGCCGGGCGCTCCGCCCGCTGCTGCCGCCCGAGGTGGTCGACGGGCGCAAGCGCGGCTTCTCGATGCCGGCGGCGCGCTGGCTGCGGCACGACGCCCGCGAGCTGGTGCTCGACGCCCTCTCGCCCGCCGCCGTCCGCCGCCAGGGCCTGTTCGACCCCGCGGTCGTCGACGGCCTCGTGAAGGCCCACCTCGACGGGCGCTCGGACGAGTCCCGCGCGCTGTGGGGGCTCGTGGTGTTCTCGCTGTGGCACGAGCGGGTGCTGCGCAGCGGACGGCCGGCCGTGCAGGCGGTCGCATGAGGGTCTGGGTCGACCTCACCGCGCCGGCTCACGTGCTGGTCTTCCGCCCGATCATCTCGCGCCTGCGGGCCGCCGGCCACGAGGTCGAGGTCACCGCGCGCGACTACGCCCAGACGCTGCAGCTGGCCGAGCTGCACGGGCTCGAGTACGAGCTCATCGGCCGCCACGGCGGGCGCTCGGCGTTCGGCAAGGCGCGCCAGCTCGCCGGCCGCTCGGTCTCGATCGTGCGCTGGGCCAGGGGCCGGGGCTTCGACGTCTCGACGGCGCACGGCTCGAACGACCTGCCGATCGCCTCGCGGATGCTCGGCATCCCCGTGGTCGACATGTACGACTACGAGTTCGCGACGCTGCAGCACACGCTCGGCTCGCACCTCGCGAAGCGGGTCCTGGCGCCCGAGGCGATCCCGGCCGAGCGGCTCGCCCGGGTCGGCGCGAAGCCGCCGAAGCTCATCCAGTACCCCGGGCTCAAGGAGGAGTACTACCTCGCGGACTTCGAGCCCGACCCGACGGTGCTCGACCGGCTGGGCGTCGACCGCGAGCGGGTGATCGTCGTCGTGCGGACGCCGCCGGACGTGTCGCTCTACCACCGCAAGTCGAACCCGCTGTTCCGCCAGGTCGTCGACCGGCTCGGACGCGACCCCGAGGTGCACGCGGTGGTGCTGCCGCGCACCGAGGACCAGGCGCGCTTCCTGCGGGCCGTCGGCCTGCCGTCGCTGATCGTGCCGGAGCGGGCGGTCGACGGGCAGAGCCTCATCGCCCTCTCGGACCTGGTGGTCTCGGCCGGCGGGACGATGAACCGCGAGGCCGTGGCCCTCGGCATCCCCGTGTACACGACCTACGGCGGGCGGCTCGGCGGGGTCGACGAGTGGCTCATCCGCGAGGGGCGGCTGCGCCCGCTGGTCAGCGCGCACGGCCTCGAGCTGCACAAGCGCGCCGGCGCCGGAGAGCGGATGCGGCGCGATCCGCAGTTCCTGGTCGACCGGATCCTCGAGGTCGGCGCGGCCAAGAAGAAGTAGAGGCACGGTCGGGTGAACGCGGCGGCGACGCTCGTCCTGCTCGTCGCGCTGGCGGGCATCCTGCTGCGCCCGCGCGACCTGCACGAGGCGGTCTACGCGGTGGCCGGCGCCGCCGTCATGGTGGTCGCCGGGCTCGAGGGGGTCGGGCGACGCCTGGGACGTCGTCAGCGGCGCGCGCACGGTGCTCGCGTTCCTGGCCGGGGTGCTCCTGCTGGCGGCGCTGGCGGACTCGGCCGGGCTGTTCGAGCTCGCCGCGGCCCGGGCGGTGCGGCTCGCCGGAGGTGACGGCGCCCGGCTGTACTGGGCCGTCGTGGTCATCGCCTTCGCCGGGACGGTGTTCCTGTCGCTCGACGCCGTCGCCGTGGCGCTGACCCCGGTGGTGCTGATCAGTGCCGCCCGGGTCGGAGCGCCGGCCGAGCCGTTGCTGTTCGCCTGCATCTCGACGGCCAACGCCGCCTCGCTGGCGCTGCCGGTGTCGAACCCGACGAACCTGATCGTGACCGACCGGCTCGGCCTGGCGTTCGGCGCCTACTCGCGGACGATGCTGCCGGTGGCGGTCTGCGCCACGCTCGCGGTGGCGGTGGTGCTGCGGCTGCGCTTCCGCCGCGAGCTGCAGGTCCGGCTGCACCCGCGGCACGGCGCGGCGCCGGTGGTCGACGGGCGCTACGCAGCCGCCGTGGCCGTGCTGGCGCTGGCCACCCTGGCCGGCTTCTTCCTGCTGCCGCAGGACCTCGGCTACGTCGCGCTGGCCGCCGGCGCCGCCGGCGCGGCCGGGGCCCTGGCCACCCGCCGCTGGTCGCCGCGGCAGGCCTTCGAGGCGGCCGGGCCCGCAGGTGCTGCTGTTCGCGGCGGCGATCTTCATCCTGGTCGACGCCGTGGAGCGGCACGGGTGGCGCTCGTTCATCGCCGAGCACGCGCCGGACTCGATCGTCGGCACCAGCGTCGTCGCGGCCGGACTGGCCAACCTGGTCAACAACCTCCCGGCGACCCTGGTCGGCCTGCCGCTGGCCCGCGACGTCGACCACGCCCACGCGCTCCTGATCGGCGTCGACGTCGGCCCGAACCTGGCCCTGACCGGCTCGCTCGCGACCCTGCTCTGGCTGACCCTGGCCCGCGAGCGGGACGAGGGCGTGTCGGCGCGGCGCTACCTGTCGATCGGCGTCCTCACCGCGCCGGCCGGCATGGCGGCCGCGCTCGTGGCACTCTGGGCGCTGTCATGACGGTGCTGGTGCTCGTCCGCCGCGACCCCGAGCGGGTCGCCGCCGCGCTCCGCCTGCTGCGGCCAACGGGCGGGCTGATGGTCGTCGGGCTGCACGACCCCCTGCCGCCGCACGAGCTGCGCCTCGCCGGCCGCGGCCTGCTCGGGCGCGGCGACCGCGGGCGGCCGCACGAGCGGGAGGTCGACATCGCCGGCCGCGAGGCCGCGCGGGAGGCCGCCGAGGAGCTCGCCGCGGCGGCCCGCGAGCTCGGCTTCGAGGTCGAGCGGATCGACGTCACCCATCCCGGCCCGAAGGAGATCGACGCGCTCCTCGCGCGCGTGCGACCCGAGCTCGTGGTCGTCGAGCGCGGCGACCGGCCGCCCCCGCCGCCGCTCCGCCACCTGGCCGACCGCGGGCGCGCCGCCGTCCTCTTCGTCTAGATGAGGGCGAGCTGCTCGTCGGGCGGCGGCCCGGCCCCGTAGGACGGGTCGAACAGCTCGGCGGTGTCGTTGTCGGGGTTGCCGACCAGCGGCGACACCTCGGCCGCGGCCATCTCCTCGGCCGGGAACGGCAGCAGCAGCTGCATGGCCTCGGCGGCGCCGACGTCCTCGGACAGCCAGCGCGCCTCGGCGGCCCACGGCAGGATCACCGGCATCCGGTCGTGCACCGGCTCCACGATCTCGTTCGGCGGGCAGGTGACGATGGTGCAGGAGCGCAGGAGCTCGCCGGTCTGCGGGTCCTTCCACACGGCCCAGAGCCCGGCGAAGGCGAACAGGCTCCCGTCGGCCAGCGTGTAGCGGACGGGCCGCCGCTTGCCGTCGGGATCGGTGCGCCACTCGTAGAAGCCGTCGGACGGCACCAGGCAGCGGCGCCGCTCGAGCAGGTTCCCGAACTTGGCCTGCAGCGTCTCGACCCGGGCGTTGATCATCCGCCCGCTGCCGGAGGTGTCCCTGGCCCAGTGCGGCACGAGCCCCCAGCGCACCTCGTCGGCCACGACGCCGCGCTCCCGGCTCCGCCGCACCACCAGCACCGGCTGGGTCGGCGCGACGTTGTAGCGCGGCCTGGCGTCGTCGGGCACCGCCACCTGGAAGCGCTCGGCGACGAGGACGGGGTCGACGGAGACGGAGAAGCGACCGCACATGACGCAGGCATTGTCCCTCAGCGGGCGGCGAGCAGCTGCTCGAGCCGGTCCACGAACCCGGACATCACGGCGAAGGTGCGGTCGATCGGCTCGGCCGTGGCGAGGTCGACCCCGGCGGCCTCGCAGGACGTCGATCGGGTAGCCGTGATCGCCGGCCCGCAGGAACGCCAGCACGTCGTCGGCGGCGCCCGGCTCGTCACCCAGCACGCGCTGGGAGAGCGCGCTGGCCCCGGCGATCCCGGTCGTGTACTGGAAGACGTAGAAGCTCTCCATCAGGTGCGGGTAGGTCGCCCAGGCGATCCCGGTCCGCTCCCGATCGCCGACGACCTCACCGCCGTAGCCCTCGGCCCAGAGGTCGGCCATGACCTCGATCAGGGTGCCCGCGGTGACCGCCTCGCCCCGCTCGACGCGGTCGTGCAGCTCGAGCTCGAGCCGGGCCAGCGTCGGCATCACGAAGACGTAGCGGTAGAAGTTCGACATCGCCTCGTCGATGACCGCGATGGCCAGCTCGGGCTCCGGATCCTGGGCCAGCAGGTGGGCCCGCATCAGGGCCTGGTTCAGGTTCGAGGCGACCTCGGCGACGAACGTCGAGTACCCGGCGTAGACCAGCGGCTGGGTGTCCCAGGTGAGCCGCGAGTGCATCGAGTGGCCGAGCTCGTGGGCCAGGATGCTCGCGCTGCGCAGGTCCTCGGTGTAGTTCAGGCAGATGAACGGCTTCGTGAGGGCCATGCCGGCCGAGAACGCGCCCGGGCGCTTGCCGCGCGTCGGGTAGACGTCGATCCAGCGCTCCTCGAGCGCGCCGCGGCGCAACGTCTCGACGTACTCCGGGCCGAGCGGGGCGACGGCCGCCACGACCCAGTCGAGCGCCTGCTCGTACGGGATCTGGGTGGAGGCACGGCTGAGCGGCAGCTGCAGGTCGTACGGCGCGAGCACGTCGAGCTCGAGGGCCTGCTGGCGCACCCGCCAGTAGCGGTGCCAGATCGGCAGGTTGCGCCTGAACGCCTCGACGACGCTGTGGTAGACCTCGAGGCCGGGATCGCGTTCGGGGCGAGCTTCGCCTCGAGGGCCGACGAGTAGCCGCGGGCCCGGGCGACGAAGACGTTCTGCTTGGCCACCGTGACCAGGGCGTTCGCCAGGGTCGCGCGGACGCCGAGGTAGCCGTCGGTGTAGCGCTCCAAGGCCGAGCGGCGGAGCTCGCGGTCAGGCCGCGTCATGAGCGACTCGAACGTCGGCGCGGCGACCTCGGCGGAGCTCCCGTCGGCGGCGGTCGCGGGCTGGAAGGCGAGCTCGGCGTCGGCCAGGAGCTCGCCGGTGATCCGGGCCGAGACGAACGGCTCGCCGACCTTCGCCAGCAGGTCCTCGACCTCGGCGGAGCACAGGTGCGGCGCGCGCCGGCGGACGCGGTCGAAGTAGTGGTCGTAGCGCTCGAGCCGCGGCTCGCCGGCCCGCAGCTCCGCGAGCCGGTCGTCGCCGAGGGCCATGAGCTCGGGCTCGGCGAAGGCCACCGCGGCGTCGTGGCGGGAGGACAGCGCGATCGAGCGCTGCTCGCGGCCGGCAGCGTCCTCGCGACCGGTGTCGGCGGAGAACTCGAGCGCCGGGTGGGTCCAGACCCGCTCCACGGCCGCCCGGGCCAGCTCGCGGCGCTCGAGGAACTCGTACAGCAGGGCGCCCGACTCGCCGAGCCGGCCGGCGTACTGGCGCAGGGCCTCGAGGTCCCGCTCGGCGGTCGCGAAGCCCGCCTCCCAGTCCTCGCGGCTCGCGAAGATGCTCTCGAGATCCCAGGTGCGCGACTCGTCCACGTCCTCGCGGCCGGGTCGCACGCTCGTCACGCTCGCCATCGTCCTCCCAGACGGTTCCGTCGTCCCCGGACAAGTCTAGGCGTTTCAAGCGGACCGGGATCGGCGCCGATAGGAACCACATGCGCCTGAGAAAGCGGGTCTGGCTCGCGTGCGCCGCCGGTGCGGCGCTGCTTGCGCTGCCCGCATCCGCGCTCGCCGCGCCCGGCGCCCCGTCCAGCCTGCTGGCCGCGCGGACGATGACGAACCAGAAGCCGTCGCTGACCTGGTCGGCGCCGTCGAGCACCGGCACGGGCGTGACGGGCTACAACGTGTACCGCGGCGCGACCAGGCTCAACACGACCGCGGTCACGAGCCTGACCTACACCGACACGGCGCTCGCCACGCTCGGGCACCTACGGCTACACCGTCACGGCGATCGACTCGAACGGCGAGGGACCGGCCTCGAGCAGCGTCTCGGTGACCTTCGACAACGTCGCCCCGGCTGCCCCGACGGGCCTGACGGCGACGACCCCGACGGCCACCAGGCCGTCGCTGAGCTGGGCCGCGGCGGTCGACGGCGGGACGAGCCCGACGGGCGTCGTGGCCTACGAGGTGGCCCGCGCCGGCAGCCCGATCTCGGGGAACCTGAGCACCACCAGCTACGTCGACAACAGCGGCCCGACCGGCTCCCAGTCGTACACCGTGCGGGCCATCGACGCCGCAGGCAACTACTCCACGGCGTCCACCGCGAAGGTCGTCGTCTACGACCCGTACGCGCCGAACGCGCCGGTGATCAACGCGCCGGCGGCGACCAACATCGCGCCGGTCGTGACCTGGACCGCGCCCACCGACACCGGCGGCTCGGCCGTGGTCGGCTACGAGATCTACCGCGACGGCAACCTGATCGGCAGCCCCTCCCCGCCGACCGCCGTCACGTTCACCGACACCAACGTCCCCGGGCCCGGCTCCTACACCTACGCCGTCATCGCGGTCGACGGCGCGGGCAACCGCTCGTTGTCGTCGAACGCCAAGACCGTCATCTTCGACGCCACGACGCCGTCGAACCCCGGCGCGCCCTCGGCGGCCGCCAGTCCGACGAAGGACAAGCCCGTCCTCACGTTCACGGCGGCGACCGACAACGTGAACGGCGCGGGCATCGCCCGCTACAACGTCTACCGCTCGGGCACGCTCGTCGGCAACACCGCGAGCACGACCTTCACCGACTCGACGCTCACCACGAGCGGCACCTACGTCTACACCGTCAAGGCGGTCGACGGGGCCGGCAACGAGAGCGGCGCGACCGGCTCGGTCTCGGTGGTCTACGACAACGTCGCGCCGACCGCCCCGACCAGCGTGAACGCGACGACGCCGACGAACCAGAAGCCCGTCCTGAGCTGGACGGGCTCGACGGACGTGACGACGACGCGTGGTGCGGTACGACGTCTACCGCGGCACCGTCCTCGCCGGCTCGACCACCGGCACCACGTTCACCGACACCGCGATCGCGGCCCAGGGCTCGCAGAGCTACACCGTGAAGGCGGTCGACGCCGCCGGCAACGTGTCGGCGGCGTCCATCGCCGAAGGCCGTCATCTACGACGTGACCAACCCGGTCCCGCCGACGGTCTCCGGGCCGGTGGCCACCAACGCCGCGCCGACGATCACCTGGACGGCGTCGACCGACTCCGGGGGCTCGAGCCTGCTCCGCTACGACGTGTACCGCGACGGCGTGCTGCTCGGCTCGCCGTCGACGCCGACCGGCACGACGTTCACCGACGCCAGCGCCACGGCCCAGGGCTCGTACGCCTACACGGTGCGGGCGGTCGACAACGCCGGCAACCAGTCGCCCGTCTCGAACACCCGCACGGTCGTCGTCGACACCACCGTTCCGGGCGCCCCGGGCGCCCCGTCGGCGGCAACCCCGACGTCGGCCAAGCCGGTGCTGAGCTGGGCCGCGGCCACCGACACCGGCGGCGCGACGATCGCCCGCTACGAGATCTACCGCGGCCCGGTGCTGGCCGGGCTCGTCGACCTCGACGAGCTTCACCGACAGCGCCGCCGGCGCGAACCAGAGCTACGACTACACCGTCCGGGCCGATCGACACGGCCGGCAACATCGGCCCGTTCGGGGCGGCGACGACGGTGGTCTACGACACGGGCGTGCCGCCGACGCCGACCGGTCTCGCGGCGACCACGCCGACGAACCCCAAGCCGGTGCTGACGTGGCTGTCGGGCGGCGCCGACAACCTGTCGGGCTTCGACCACTACAACGTCTACCGCACGGGCACCCTGATCGCCACGACCACGGCGCTGACGTTCACCGACAACGCCCTGTCGGCGTCCGGCACCCAGACGTACACCGTCAAGGCGGTCGACGCCGCCGGCAACCTGTCGAACGCCTCGACCGGCAAGGCCGTGATCTGGGATCCGCTGACGCCGAACGCGCCCGGAAAGCCGACCATCCCGAGCCCGGCGACCCACCCGTCGCTCACCTGGTCGGCGGCCACCGACACCGGCGGCTCCCTCATCGCCCGCTACGACATCTACCGCGGCTCGACCCTGGCCGGCTCGTCGACGACGACGACCTTCGTCGACCCGGCGTCGCTGGCTGACGCCACCTACACCTACAAGGTCGTCGCGATCGACGGCGCCGGCAACGTCAGCATCGCCTCGCCGGTCAACAGCGTGATCGTCGACGCGACGGCGCCGACGGCGCCGACCGGTGTCACCGGCATCACCCCGACGACCGCCAAGCCGGCGCTCTCGTGGTCGCCTGCGACCGACAACGTCGGCGGCTCGGGGGTGGCGAGGTACAACGTCTACCGCGGCATCGTGCTCGCCGGCTCGAGCACCGGCACCACGTTCACCGACAACGGCCTGACGGTCAACGGCACCTACGGCTACACCGTCCGCGCGGTCGACGCGGCCGGCAACGAGGGCCCCGCCGTCGACCCAGTTCGACGTGGTCTTCGACAGCGCGGCGCCGCCGGTGCCGACCAACCTGACCGCGGCCACGCCGACCGGCGCCGCCCCGGTGCTGTCGTGGACCAGCGGCGGCGCGGCGAGCGACTTCGACCACTACAACGTCTACCGCGCCGGCGCCCTCGTCGGGATGACGCCGACCACGGCCTACACCGACAACACGCTCACGCGTGAGCGGCTCGTACGCGTACACCGTCAAGTCGGTCGACGTGAACGGCAACCAGTCGGCGGCGTCGACGGCCGAAGACGGTGGTCTACGACGTCACGGCGCCGTCCACGCCGGCCACGCTGAACGCGGCCACGCCGACGAACCACCCGGTGCTCACCTGGACCGCCAGCATCGACACCGGCGGGGCCGCGCTGGCGGGCTACGCGGTGTACCGCGACGGCGCGTTCATCGGCACGACCACGACCCTGACCTACACCGACGGGGCGGTCGCCGACGGGCGTCTACACCTACACCGTCAAGGCGTTCGACAACGCCGGCAACTACAGCGTCGGCCTCGTCGGCCGCGCGAGCGTGTCGGTGGACACGATCCCGCCCGACCCGCCGACCGGCCTGACGGCGCTGAAGTCTCCGTCGAGCCTGCCGCAGCTGCGCTGGACGCAGGCCTCGCGACACGACCACCGGCGGCAGCGGCATCGCCGCGTACGGGATCTACCGCGGCGGCATCCGGGTGACGACGGTGCCGGCCTGGCGAGCTTCGACGACTCGACGCTGCAGGACGACGACACCTACACCTACACCGTCACCGCGATCGACGGCGCCGGCAACGAGAGCGACCCCTCGGACCCGGTGCAGATCCTGTTCGACGGGACGCCGCCGCCGGTGCCGTTCGGCCTGCAGGTGGACGGCGATCTCGCACGAGCCGCCCGTCGCTGACCTGGATGTCGGGCGGGCCGGACGCGCTGTCCGGCTTCGACCACTACGAGATCCTGCGCAACGGCGTGGTCGTGGGCACCTCGACGACCGAGTCGTTCACCGACAACCTGCTGATGCAGAACGGCGTCTTCGTCTACACGATCCGCTCGGTGGACGTGGCCGGGGCGACCAGCGCGCCGTCGCCCTCGCGCACCGCGATCTGGGACGACACGGCGCCCGCGCCGCCGCAGGACGTCGTCTCGCCGAACCCGACCAACCTGCCGGTGCTGACCTGGCCCGTGGTCACCGACACGGGCGGGTCGAACGGCGTCGTCTACCACGTGTTCCGCGACGGGGTGGAGATCGGCTCGACGCCGCTCACGACCTACACCGACCACGACCCGCTGTCCGACGCGACCTACACCTACCGGGTGCAGGCGATCGACGCCGCCGGCAACGCGAGCC
Source organism: uncultured Actinomycetes bacterium (assembly GCA_963794695.1). GTDB lineage: Bacteria > Actinomycetota > Thermoleophilia > Gaiellales > JALYLC01 > CAWCFJ01. The sequence continues at coordinate 195,054 of CAWCFJ010000011.1, forward strand.
CGCTCTCGACGCCGAGCGTGATCACGGTCGACGTGACCCCGCCGCCGCAGGTGCCGTCCGCCGCCGGCGACGTCGCCGACCCAGCGGCCGCTGATCACCTGGGGCGCCGTCCTCGACGACTCGGGGATCGCCCGCTACGACGTCTACCGCAACGGCCTCCTGGTCGGCTGGAGCTCGGCGCCGACGCTTCGTCGACGCCGGCCTGTCGGTCGACGGGATCTACGCCTACACGGTGGTCGCGGTCGGACGCGGCCGGCAACCAGGGCCAGCCGTCGGCGCCGGTCTCGATCATCTTCGACGACGTGCCGCCGAGGCAGCCGACGCAGCCGCTGGCGACGACGCCGACCCCGGCCTCCCCCACCCTGACGTGGCAGAGCGGCGGCGTCGACAACCTCTCGGGCTTCGACCACTACACCGTGTACCGCGACGGCGACCGGATCGCCGACACCGTCACCACGAGCTACGTGGACACCCAGGTGACCGTCAGCGGGCCGCACGTGTACACCGTCAAGGCGTTCGACAAGGCCGGGAACGTGTCGGTCGCCTCGCCGCCGAAGACGGTGGTGTACGACACGCTGCCGCCGCCGAGCTCGGTGAGCTTCACCATCCCGCAGCCGACGAGCCTCCCGACGCTGGCCTGGGACGCGTCGAACGACGACCGCACCGGCGGCTCCGGCGTGGTCGGCTACCACGTCTACCGCGACGGGCAGCTCCTCACGACGACGACCTCGCCGGGCTTCGCGGACGCCTCGATCGGGGCCTCGGGCTCGCATGCGTACTGGGTGACGGCGGTCGACGCGGTCGGCAACGAGAGCCTCGCGACCCAGACGATCGTGGTCTACGCCGACCGCACCCCGCCGCCTCCGCCCGGCAGCCTGACCGGCGCGACGCCGACGCCGAAGCCGGTGCTGAGCTGGATCGGCGTCGAACGACGACGCGACCGGCAACAGCGGCATCGACCACTACAACGTCTACCGCAACGACCTGCTGCTGGCGACCGTGCCGACGCCGGGCTACATCGACGGCGTCGGTGACCGCGAGCGGCCGCTACGTGTACGTCGTGCGGGCGGTGGACGGCGCCGGCAACGTCTCGGATCCGTCGAGCCCGGCGGTGGTCGACGCGGACGTCCACGGGCCGCAGCTCTCGCACCTCACCTTCCCGCGCCAGCGGGTGGCCGGCGAGGCCGTGCCGTTCTCGGTGTCGGCGATCGACGCCGAGGGCTCCGCGGTGGCACCGCCGGTCTGGAGCTTCGGCGACGGCACCGCGGCGGGCCTGGTCGTGACCCACATCTTCCGCGACCCCGGCGTCTACGCCGTGACGGTCACGGCCACCGACGCCCAGGGGAACCAGACGACGTCGGCGCCGACGACCATCACGATCCTGCCGCGGCTCTCGACGCTGAAGGTCGGGCGGATCCTGCCGATCGGGATCAAGAAGCTGCGCAAGGCGAAGTGGCGGGTGCGCGTCAACGTGACGGTCAACCAGCCGGTGTCGGTGTTCGTGTCGCTGCGCCTGCCGAAGAAGGGCACGATCAAGACGATCGAGCGCAACGTCGCTGTCGGCACCACGCCGATCGTCGTGCAGCTGCCGAAGTCCCTGCAGCACAAGGGCACGATCCAGGTCCGGGTGACGGCGGACTCGAGCGCCCTGAGCGCGCTCTCGCGCATCGTCATCAGGTAGCTCGTCTAGAGTCGCCCCTCATGCAGGAGGCGAGACTTCAGGATCCCGGCTCCGGCCTCGGGCCGACCTCCCAGGGCTGGTTCACGGTCAACGTCCGCGACGCCCTGTGGCTCACGTCCGAGGGCGGCACGGGACGGCCGAGCGGCTCGGAGTGCCCGTTCGACACGCCGTACGCCCGCTTCTCCGAGTTCGGGTTCCGCCTGCACGTGCTGCCGCCGGGCCAGCCGAACGGGCTGTACCACTCCGAGCAGGCCCAGGAGGACTTCCTGGTGCTGTCCGGCGAGTGCACGCTGCTCGTCGAGGGCCAGGAGCGCACCCTGCGGGCCTGGGACTTCTTCCACGCGCCCGCCGGGACGGAGCACATCTTCGTCGGCGCCGGCGCGGAGCCGTGCGTGATCCTGATGGCCGGGTCGCGCCCGGCCGACGAGCAGCTGCGCTACCCGGTGTCGGAGCTCGCCGCCCGCTACGGCGCCAGCGCCGAACGCGACACCACCGACCCGGACGAGGCCTACGTGGGCTTCGAGCCCGGCCGCTTCGCGCGGCCCGGGTACTGGGACGCGCTTCCCTGGAACCGCTGACCGGCGGCTAGGCCGGCGGCGCGTCGCCGGTCTTGATGTGGATGGTCTGGGCCGAGTTCGGGCCCTGCGTCGGATCCTGGACGATCGACCAGCTCGGGTCGCTCGTGCCGCCCTTCTGCAGCAGGCGGCAGTACATCCGGCTCGACGGCAGCTGGCCCTGGTTCGAGCTCTCGATGACCGACTGGCCGTTGATCCCGGTGATCACGTTGCCGACCTTGATGCCGGCCTGGTCGGCCGGGCTGCCCCTGGTCACGCCGTCGACCTGGAGCCCGCCCCAGGAGTTGTCGGAGGCCACCCACGGGGTGAGCGAGACGCCGATCCAGTTGCTCGACTTGCCGGCCTCGAGGTTCGGCAGCACCTCGGAGATGTGCTGCTGGGTGATCGCGTAGTTCTCGCCCTCGGCGCGCTCGCCGTTGATCGCGTACTCGGCGGTGTTCACGCCGATCAGCCGGGCCTGGTCGTCGAGCAGCGGGCCGCCCGAGTTGCCGTGGTTGATGGCCGCGGTGTGCTGGATCGTCGAGACCAGCGTCACCTCGCCGCCGATCGGCGAGTCGTAGACCGCGTTGTTCTTCGACACGATGCCGCTGGTGACCGAGATCTGGTCGCCGAAGAAGTCGCTCGTCGAGTCGCCCTGGGCCGACGCCGGGAAGCCGAGCGCCACGACCGGGTCACCCTGCTCGATCTTGGCCGAGTTGCCGATGGTCATCGCGGTCATCGTCTTGCGGTCGGCCGGGTTCGTGATCTGGATCAGCGCCAGGTCGTCGCACGGCGAGGCGGCCTGCAGCCGGGCGTCGACCGGCGTCGAGATGCCCGGCAGCTTCACCTTGATCGCGATGCCGCCGGTGGCGACGTGGTTGTTCGTGAGGATGTAGCCGTTCTTGGCGTCGAGGATCTCGCCCGAGCCGCCGGCCCAGGAGGTGCCGGTCGAGTCCTGGCGGATGATCGTGGCGATCGCCACCGTCGACTTCGAGCCCTGGACGAAGATCTGGCGGGTCGAGAGCCCGCCGCCGTTGCCGCCGCCGTTGTCGCGGGACGCGACGATGGCGATCACCGCGGCGACCACCGCGACGACGCCGACGACCAGCGCGATGGTGACGGTGCGCCTGCTGCGCTGGACGTCGCTGCGCAGGTCCTTCGGGATGGCCCCGCCGATGACCGTCGGCGTGCGGCCCATGCGCGAGGCGCCCTCGGCACCGCGGGCGACGACCAGGACGCTGTCGCCGATCTGCAGCTGGGTGCCGTCGTCGAGCGCGGTCGGACGTTCGAGCGGCTCGCCCCGCAGCAGGGTGCCGTTGGAGGAGCCGAGGTCGGTGACCTCCGCCCGGCCGTCGGGCAGCATCCGCGCCTGGGCGTGATGGCCGGACACGCGCGGGTCGGTGAGGATCAGCGCCGAGTCGTCGTCGCGCCCGATGATCCGGGCGTCGTAGCCGAGGTCGAGGTGCTTGCCGCGGTCCGGGCCGGCCAGCACCGAGAGCCGCAGCATCGCGGGCGTGCCCGGGCGCGGCGGAACCGGCGCGGCGGCTGCCGGAGGTGGCGGCGGCGCGGCGGCCGGCGGCACCGGGGGCAGCGGCCGGGTCTGGGCGACGGTCGGCATCGGCATCGTCGAGCCCGGCCCCACCGGAGGGGTCGTGCCCTGCTCGGTGTCGGCGACGACGGGCGTCGGGCCCTGCTCGGTCTCGGCCGCCTGCGGCGGCGGCGAGCCGATCTCGGTGGCCGGCGCGGCGTACCCGCCGATGGTGGTCGGCGCAGCAGCGGAGACCGGCGCCGACCCGGGCACCGCGCTGACGGTGAGGATGCTGCCGCCGATCCCGATCCGGGTGCCGTTCTCGAGCTCGGTCGGGGTGACCGGGGCGATGCGGGCACCGTCGACCGTCGTCCCGTTGGTCGAGCCGACGTCGGTCAGCGTGGCGCCCATGGCCGTCACGTCGAGCCGTGCGTGGCGGCTCGAGGAGAGCGCGTCGGTGAGCGTGAGATCGGCGTCGGCGGAGCGGCCGATGACGGCCTGCCCCGACTCGATCTCGAACGTCCGGCCCGCATCCGGACCGCTTGTCACCTCGACGCGCATCTCGTCTCCTGGTAGACCCTCGCGTCCATCCTAGTGATCCGGCCGGCCCTGTCCAGCACCGACGGATTCCCCCCTGGTCGGCGGACGGCAGGACAGTATGCTCTCGGCCATGACGGGAGACCTCTCGCCCGGCACCATCCTGGGTGGGTACCGCATCGAGGGAGTCATCGGGCGCGGCGGCATGGGGATCGTCTACCGGGCGACCCAGCTCGCGCTGCAGCGACCCGTGGCCCTGAAGGTGATCGCCCCGAACCTGGCCGAGGACGAGGGGTTCCGCCGGCGCTTCCGGCGCGAGTCGATGCTCGCCGCTGCGATCGACCACCCGAACATCATCCCGGTCTACGAGGCCGGCGAGGTGGACGGCGTGCCGTTCATCGCGATGCGCTTCGTCAAGGGCACCGACCTGGGCGCGATGATCATCGAGCGCGGCCCGCTGAAGACCGAGCTGGTGCGCCAGGTGGTCGAGCAGGTCGGCTCGGCGCTCGACGCGGCGCACGCCGCAGGTCTCGTGCACCGGGACATCAAGCCCGCCAACATCCTCGTCGCCGACGACGGAGGCGACCCGAACCAGGCCCACGTCTACCTGACGGACTTCGGTCTGACGAAGGGCCGCGGCGAGTCGAAGCTGACCCAGACCGGCACCTGGGTGGGGACGGTCTCCTACATCGCGCCGGAGCAGGTCGAGGGGCGGGCGGTCGACGGCCGCGCCGACCTCTACTCGCTGGCCTGCGTGGTGTACGAGTCGCTGACGGCCCACCCGCCGTTCGAGCGCGACTCGGACATCGCCACGCTGTACGCCCACCTGCAGGACGACCGGCCCCGGCCGAGCCAGCTGCGGCCCGGGATGCCGCCGGCGGTGGACGCGGTGGTCGCGAAGGGCATGGCCCGCAACGCGAACGACCGCTACCAGTCCGGCTCGGAGCTCGGCCGGGCGCTGCGCGACGCGCTGCTGGCGCCGGTGGCCTCGACCCAGGTCGGCCAGCCGGTTCCGACGTTCCCGCCGCCGGCGGCACCGCCGACCCGGGTCGATCCGTCGACGCCTCCGGCCACGCCGCCGATCTCGCTGCCGCCCACCGAGATCCCGGCGCAGGCGTACGCCCAGGCGGCCTCGACTCCGCCGCCGGCGTACACCCCGCCGCCGCCTACCTACTACCCACCCGAGGCGCCCGCGGGTCCCGGCCGCGGCGGCGGCGGGCGTCCGCCGTGGCTCATCCCGGTGGCTGCCGTGGCCGCGGTGGTGCTCGTCCTGCTCGGCCTGTGGGCCGGCGGCGTGTTCGGTGGCGGGGGCGGCGAGGCTGCCACGACGACCGACACCCCGCCGACCACCACGGCGGACCCGAACACGCTGACGACCGACACGTCGGCCGACGACCGACACGTCGACCGACGTGACGGACACGTCCCTGACCGACACCGGCCTGACCGACACGACGCTCACCGACACGGGCCTCACGGACACCGGGCTGACCGACACGACGCTCACCGACACGGGCCTGACCGACACCGTGCCCACGACGCCGACCGACACGACCCCGCTCGCGGTGCCCGCGCTGTCGCTCCCGTACCAGAGCTCGGCCGGCCCGACGGTGCACTACCCGGCGGGCTGGCTGCTGCGCAACTTCCCGCGCCGCGAGAGCGGCGGCACCGTGTACTTCGAGTACGTCAACGTCGCCAGCGCGACGTTCCGCAAGGCTCCGATGTACGCCCGCCTGGTGTTCGGCTCGAGCGGCGACTACGCGTTCTACGACCGTGAGCAGCTGATCGGCAAGGCGCGCAACTCGGCCAAGAAGGCCTTCAAGTGGAAGACGGCGTTCGGCGGCGCGTTCCCGATCAACATCTCGGGCCAGCCCGGCTTCGCCGAGAACTTCGTGTGGTTCATCTCGAAGAAGCTACCACGGCCTGGGGTTCGCCTTCGCCGCCCGCAACGCGGCGACGCACCGCTGGATCTACGGCTGGACCGAGTACGACACCTGGGACAAGAGCAAGGTCCGCCCGGGGCGGGTCGACATCCGGCGCAAGACCTGGTGCAGATCGTGTCGAAGATCCGCTGGTAGCCTCGTCGGCAGGAACGCTATACGCGGCGTTCGACCGACGGCCCTCGCGCTGGCGGACGCCGTTCAGGATGGCAGTCCACGATCCAGGCCGGCAGGTCCGCCTCGACGGGCTCGCGGCTCACCAGCAGCCGGTAGTACAGGGCGCCGGACAGCAGGTCGATGATCCGGCCGAGGTCGGCGTTGCCGGGCAGCTCGTTGCGGTCCTGGGCCCGGCGCAGCACGTTCTGGATCACGCTCGGCGCGCGCCGAGCGCGTCGAGCATCGTCCCGGACAGCTCCGGGTTGCGGTGCATCTCGGCGATGAGGTCGGGGAAGATCCGGCCGAGCACCTCGCCGTGGCGGCCGATCGGCTCGGTGATCAGGCGGACGAGGTCGTCCCGCAGGTCGCCCGTGTCCGGCACGGGCACCCGCTCCCGGGCGAGCGCGTTGACCGCCGCTGCGGCCAGCGTCGCCTTCGACGGCCAGCGCCGGTAGATCGTCGACTTGCCGACTCCCGCGCGGGCCGCGACCGCCTCGACCGTCAGCCCCCGTAGCCGCGGTCGGCCAGGAGCTCGATCGTGGCGTCCAGGATCGCCCGGTCTGCCCGGGCACTCCGGGGTCGGCCACGTGGTCGGCGGGCGGCATCGCCCTTCTCCGATGTTCACACTCACCCTCCATCAGTCGCTACCCGTGGGGAGGTGGATGGAAACACACGTATCAAGGGCGCACCCGGTCCGCCTAGGCTCGGTGGATGCCGCAGGACCTCGAGCCGGCCAGCGACCCCGCCGAACGTCCGCCTTCGAGGCGTGGCTCGAGCGAGGCCCGAGCGGCAGGCGTCAGCCGAGCCCCGGGCGATGACCCTGGCGACCGTCGGGCCGGACGGGCGGCCGTCGGCCCGGATCGTCCTGCACCGCCGGATCGAGGCGGTCGCTGGCTCTTCGCCGCGACCAGCCGGCACAGCCGCAAGGCGCGCGAGCTGGCCCGGAACCCGGCCGCCGCCCTGGTCTTCCACTGGCCCGAGCTGGGCCGCCAGGTGCGGGTCAGCGGCACGCGTCGTCGAACTCGGGCCCGGAGGCCTCCGCGCGCGACTACCTCGGCCCGCTCGCCGGCGTCGCGGGCCGAGGCGCTCACCGGCCACGCAGGCGACGTCCTGGAGGACCCGGCCGAGCCTCGACGCCGCCCTGCACGACGCCGCTGCCCGGCTCGCCGCCGACCCGGGCTGGTCGCCGAGGACTGGACGCTGTACGCCCTCGAGCCCGACGAGGTCGAGCTCTACCAGCTCGACCCGGAGCGCCGGCACGAGCGCTGCGCTCCACGCGCACCGCGAAGGGTTGGCGAACGGAACGGCTGTGGCCATAGCTTCGCCCACCGCAACGCTAGGGTTGTCGTCGTGGCAGCGATCGCGGCACCAGGGCTGACCCAGGCCGAGGCCGAACGGCGGCTCGCCGTGCGCGGTCCCGCCGTGGCCCCGTCGACCAGCCGCAGCTACGGGTCGATCGTCCGCGAGAACACGTTCACGCTGTTCAACCTGATCCTGGGCGCGTTCGCGGTCGCCCTGATCGTCACCGGACAGGTCGCGGACCTGGTCTTCGCGGTCATCCTGCTGATCAACGCCGGGATCGGGATCCTGCAGGAGATCCGGGCCAAGAAGCAGCTCGACCGGCTCGCCCTGCTCGTCGCCCCGCGCGCCCGCGTGCTGCGGGACGGCGAGGAGCGCTCGCTGCTCGTCGAGGACGTCGTCGCCGGCGACGCGATCCGGCTCGGCCCGGGCGAGCAGGTCGTCGCCGACGGCCCGCTCACCGAGGCCCGCGGCCTGCAGCTCGACGAGTCGGTGCTCACCGGCGAGGCCGACCCGGTCGCCCGGCGCACCGGCGACACCGTGCAGTCCGGCTCGTTCTGCGTCGCCGGGTCGGGGATCTACCTCGCCGACAAGGTCGGCGCCGACGCCTACGCCAACGAGCTCGTCGGCCAGGCCCAGAGCGACCGCCAGCCGCTCTCGCCGCTGCAGAAGGACATCAACCGCCTGCTGCGGCTGCTGGTGCTCGTGATGGTCCCGGTCGGCGGGGCGTTCATCCTCGCCCTGCACGTGCACGACACCCCGGTCCGCCAGGCGGTCTCCGAGGCCACCGCGGGCATCGTCTCGCTCGTCCCCGAGGGCCTCGTGCTGCTCGCGAGCGTCACCTTCGCCATCGCCGCCGGCCGCATGGCCCGGCGCGGCGCGCTCGTCCAGCGGCTGAACGCGATCGAGTCGCTGGCCGGGGTCGACGTGGTCTGCGTCGACAAGACCGGCACCCTCACCGACGGCACCCTCAGCCTCGACGAGGTCGTCCCGCTCGCCGGCACCGAGGACGAGGCCCGGGCCATGCTCGGCCGCTTCGCCGCGAACCTCGGCGGGCGCAACCCGACCGCCGACGCGATCGCCGAGTCCATCCCGGGCGAGCCGCGCGGCGTCACCGTCGAGGTGCCGTTCTCGTCGCGCTGGAAGTGGAGCGGGCTCGAGCTCGACGACGGCGAGCGCATCGTCCTCGGCGCGCCCGACGTCCTGGCCGACGCCGCCGGCCTCGACCAGAGCGCGCGCGACGCCATCGAGCAGCGCGCCGCCGAGCGCAAGCGCGTCCTGCTCCTGGCCCGCGCCAACGGGCCGATCGCCGAGCCCGCCGCCGACGAGGCGCCGCAGCTGCCGCCGCTCACCCCGATCGCCCTCACCGTCCTCTCCGAGCGGATGCGCGGCGACGCCGCCTCCACCGTCGCCTTCCTGCTGCGCGAGGGCGTCGACGTCAAGGTCATCTCCGGCGACGGCCCGACGACCGTCGCCGCCGTCGCCACCGCCGCGGGCATCGACACCGCCGGCCGGGTCACCACCGGGCCCGAGCTCCCCGAGGACGACGATGTGGCCCTCCGCCAGGTGGCCGAGCACAACCGGGTCTTCGCCCGCATCTCCCCCGACCAGAAGAGCCAGCCTCGTCGAGGCGCTCGCCGCCAGCGGCCGGCGCATCGCCATGGTCGGCGACGGCGTCAACGACGTCCCCGCCCTCAAGCGCTCCGACGTCGCCGTGGCCCTCGGCTCCGGCAGCCAGATCGCCAAGGGCGTCGCCGACCTCGTCCTCGTCTCCCTGAACTTCAGCGCGATCCCGGCCTCGATCGGCGAGGGCCGCAAGATCCTCAAGAACGTCCAGCGCGTCGCCAAGCTCTTCGTCACCAAGTCGATCTTCGCCGCCGTCCTGATCCTCACCGTCGGCATCGGCGGCGGCTCCTACCCGTTCCTGCCCCGCCAGCTCTCGCTGGCCGCCGCGTTCACCGTCGGCATCCCGGCCTTCGCCCTGGCCCTCGCCCCGCCCGGCCCGGACAGCCGCGCCCGCCCCTTCATCAAGGACGTCTTCCTGTTCGCCCTCCCGGCCGGAACGGTGCTCGGCTTCGCCGTCCTGCTCGGCCACGGACTCGTGCACACGGCCCTCGGACGCTCCGCCGAACAGAGCCAGACGACCTCCACGACCATCCTCACCCTCGTCGGGCTCTACATCGTCCTCGTCCTCGAGTCGTCGCAGCATGCGCCGCTCCGCCCTGCGCGCCCGCGCGGTCCCGGCCCTGTGCGCCGCCCTCGCCGTGGCCTACTTCCTCATCCTCGCCTGGGCGCCGGCCCGCGAGTTCTTCGCCCTCGCCGAGCCGTCCGCCCTCCCCATCACGGTCTCCATCATCTGCACCATCTTCGCCATCGGCGCCCTCGGCGCGCTCGGCCTCTCCCTCACCCGCCCCGGCGGCGAGGAACCCCAGCTCGTCGCGTTCTGGCAACGCGGCGACAAGCCCGCGCCCACTGACGAGCGGACTCCCGACGCTGTGCGATAATCGGTCGGATAGCCGGGGTGTGGCGCAGCCTGGTAGCGCGCTCCGTTCGGGTCGGAGAGGTCCCCAGTTCAAATCTGGGCACCCCGATGCAAGCCCAGGGGGAACCCACGGCCTCCCCCTCGGGAACCCCTCCTCGCGCTCGCACGTTGCCAGTCGACAGCGTCGATTGCCTCTTGCCGTCGGTCTCGACGTCGCCTGCTTTCTGGTGTTCGCGATCCTGGGCCGGCACTCGCACGGTGAGTCCGATGCGTTGCGCTCGGTGGTCATCGTTGCTGCGCCGTTCGTCGGCGCGTGGTTGGTCGTCGCGTTCGTTCGCCGGGGTCTACCGGTCGTCGTCGCTCGGCCGGGTGGTGCTGGCCTGGCTCGTCGCCTGGCCCATCGCGCTGGCCCTGCGGGCCGCGACCGGTCGGGGCGTGCCGGTGTCGTTCGATCTCGTCGCGCTGCGTGGTGAACGGGGCGCTGCTCGTCGGATGGCGCGCCGTCGTCTCTAGACTGGGCCGGTGAGCACGTCCTCTCGCGAGATCGTCGCGTTCCTCGATGCCGAGCTCGACATCGGGCGGTTCCGGGACTACGGGCCGAACGGGCTCCAGGTGCCCGGTGCCGGCGAGGTCCTGCTGGTCGCGACCGCCGTCTCGTCGACGCTCGAGACGTTCTCGAACGCCGCCGCCGTCGGGGCGGAGCTGCTCGTCGTGCACCACGGGCTGTTCTGGGGCGCCGGGCCGCTGCTCGTCGATCCGCTGCTCAAGCGGCGGCTGAAGGTGCTCTTCGACCACGACATCGGGCTCGCCGCCTACCACCTCCCGCTCGACGCCCACCCGACGGCTCGGCAACAACGCCCGCATCGCCGCCGAGCTCGGGCTGCACGTCGAGGGCTGGTTCGCCGAGAGCCGCGGCGCGCCGCTCGCCGTCCACGGGACGCTGCCGGAGCCGACCACCGCCGAGGAGCTCGCCTTCGCCCTCGGCGAGCTCACCGGCAAGCCCGTCCAGCTGTTCCTCGGCGGGCCGGCGCAGATCAGCCGCATCGGCATCTGCTCGGGCGGCGCCGGCCGGACGCTGCCCGAGGCCGCCGCGCTCGGGCTCCAGGCCTTCATCTCGGGCGAGCCCGAGGAGGACTCTCGCGCCCAGGCGCACGAGCTCGGCATCACCTACCTCGCCGGCGGACACCACGCCACCGAGACCTTCGGCGTCCGCGCCCTCGGGTCCCTCCTGTCGCGAGCGATTCGGCCTGGAAACGACGTTCATCGACGCCGACAACCCCGTCTGAACGGGGTCGCACATTCGTTGTAACCACACCTTTCACGTCTTGCCGCACGCCGGGAGCCCCTGTACCCTGCAGGCATGAGGACGCATGAGGACGGGCGCTAGATTGATTGGCGACCACTACTGCATGTGACCCGAAGTTGCGAGCCCATCGAGCGTTACCGGTGGGCTCGTTCCGTTTCGAAGGGCCCCTCGAAAAGGGAGGAACGGGCAGATGGCGAACCACCTGACGCCGGAAGAGATCTCCAAGGAGTTCGGCATCGAACGCAAGGAGGTCATCCGGATCTGCGTTCGGGAGCATGTGCCCATCTATCACGGCAAGATCGACAAGACGCTGTTCGACGCGGTGCGGCACGAGCAGGAAGCCTTCGCCGCCGCCCGCTGACGCGGAAGCACGCGACCCCTCGGAATGCCGGCACGAAGCCGGCGTTCCGCGTTAGAGCGGACGCAGGCTGGACGCGAGGCCCTAGGACAGGCGCTCGACGTACTGCAGCACGCGCTGCTGGTCGTCGCGCGCGATCAGGTCCAGCACGGCCTCGTCGCCGAACGCCCGGTTCGGGCTGCGCAGCCACTCGGACCGCGCCTCGGGATCCAGCCCGACCCGATCCAGCCGGGCCAGGATCCGCCCCAGCGCGTCGAGGCGCTGGAGGCCGACACCGTCGGGGCAGGCACCGTCGCGCCACGCGAGCACCACGTCGATCCGCCACGCGGGTCGCCCGGGCGATGTCGATGTCCTCGGACTTCTCGAGGGCCTCACGGGCGAAGCCCTTCACCACGATGCCCTCGGGGAAGAGCTCGGGGCTGGTGCGCCGGCGGTCGAACGCCTCGAGCCGTTCCTCGAGCGTGCGGACGGGCACAGCGTCCTTACGGCGCAGCAGTCTCATGTCGGATCGTTATCGGCACCCCCGAAGCGGGCAGGGATCACCCGCCGGAGGGAGTGCTCACGATCGGGCGCGAACCTCGACCTTGCCCCGCGCCACCCGCACGTCGAACGCCGGCTGCGACGAGCTCGCCGGCCCGCGCAGGAGCTCTCCGTCGGACAGCCGGAACGTGCTGCCGTGGCACGCGCACACGATCGCGCCCTGCTCCACCGTCCCCCGCACCAGCGAGCAGCCGGCGTGGTTGCAGGTGTCGTCGATCGCCGAGATCCGGTCGATGTCGCGGTACAGCAGCACCGCCCGGCCACCGGCATCGACCCGGCGCGGGTCGCGCTCGCCGAGGTCGTCCAGCGCGATCGTCGCCGTCCAGTCGGCCGGCCCCTTCGCGAACGCCGTGTGGTCGACGCCGGCCCCCTGCACGTAGGCCAGGTGCCCGCCGAGGTAGCCGCCCAGCGAGAGCGCGCCGAGCCCGGCCGCAGACAGCCCCGCGGTCGCCCGCCGGGCGCCGCGCCGGCGAGGCGCCGAGCGCTGCCGCGTACAGCAGCAGCCCCACGCTGTTGAACGTCGCGTGCACCAGGCCCACCCGGCGGCTCGGCTGGTCGGTGATCGAGAGGTCGACCCAGTCCGACAGGCCCGTGGCCACCGTCGGCAGCGCCGCCGCGAGCCCGATCCCGGTGAGGAGCTGCGCGCTCCGGCGCCCCTCCTGGCCGCCGAGCAGGTCGAGCGCCGTGGCGCTCAGCAGCGAGCCGAGCGTGACGTCGGTCAGCAGCGGATGCACGCGGTGTCCGAGCCACGTCCCGCTCAGCGCGTTCTTGATCGGCGTCGCCGACAGGGCCGGCCCGGCCACCGCCGCGATGGGCTCGACCAGCCGGTCGAGGATGGCGCTCCGCCCGATCGCACCAACCCGCTCCGAGATCACCCGAAGCCCTCCTTCCACCGAAAAGAACCTGCTCTGGTAGCGTAAATGGGTGCCGCTCGCCCGACAACGCGTGCGGCTGGTCGCGACCGCGGGGATCGCAGCCCTGCTCGTCGTGGCCGGCACGCCCGCTGCGGCAGACCGAAGCCCGTCGACGGCCGGCCTGCGCGCCCAGCATGCCGCGCTCTCGGCGCGGGCACGCTCCGCACTCTACGAGCTGTACGCCCAGGACGCCCAGCTCGCGCGGGCGCGGGCCGACGAACGGCGCCAGGCGGCGCGGGTCGCGGCCCTCGACGAGCAGGTCACGACCCAGACGGGGATCGTGAAGACGGCCCGCATCAACCTGGCCGTCGCCCGCGGCGACCTGCGCCAGCGGATCCTCGAGCGCTACAAGTCCGACCGCCTCGACCCGCTGGAGGTGCTGCTCGCCTCGAGCTCGCTCGAGGACGCCATGCACCGCGCCGACACCCTGCAGCAGGTCCAGAGCGGCGACCGTGACCTCGTGGAGCGGACGCTCGGCGCCCGCGACGAGCTCGCCGGGCAGCTCCGCTCGCTGCAGGCCGCGAAGACCCTCGCGGTGCGCGAGCGCACGACCCTGACCCAGCGGGTCGGCGACCTGGCCGCCCAGCGCGACGCGAAGCGGCGCCTGCTCGCCGACCTGCGGCGCCAGCGGGCCGCGCTCGGCGCCCGGATCGTCCACCTCGACGCGCTCGCCCGGGCCGCCGTGGCCCGCGCCGCCGAGCTCGCCCGGGCCCGGGCCGACGCAGCCCAGACCGACGTCAGCGACGTGACGGCGCCGAGCACCGGCCCGTCGCCCGTGCCGCAGCCCGACGGCGGCCCGCCGGCCGCCGGCCAGACGCTCACGGTGTCCGCCACGGCGTACGGCCTGCCGGGCTACACCGCCAGCGGCCTGCCGACCGGGCCGGGCATCTGCGCCACCGACCCGAGCGTGATCCCGCTCGGCACCCGCTTCTCCGTGCCCGGGTACGGCCCGTGCGTCGCCGCCGACACCGGCTCGGCGATCATCGGCGACCGGATCGACGTCTGGCTCCCGTACCGCCAGGCGCTCGCGTGGGGCCGCCAGACGGTGACCATCACCTTCCGGTGACCCGCTCCGTCAGGCCCATGTCGTACAGTCGCGCGGTGCGACGTCGACCGATCCTTGCCGTCCTGCTGCTCGCAGGGCTCCTCACCGCCGGCCCCGGCGGCGGCCGCCGGCGACGCCTCGAACCAGATCGGCCAGATCCTCGCCGGAGAGGGCCTCGCCGGCACCGGAACGGGCGTCGCGGTCGTCGACGTCGACTCCGGAGCGCTCGTCGTCAAGCGCAACGCCTGGCGCAAGCTGATCCCGGCGTCCAACGAGAAGCTGTTCACCACGGCCACGGCGTACTCCCGGCTCGGACCGTCGTTCAAGTTCACGACCCGGGTCACGGCATCGGGCCTGCGCGTCGGCAAGACCTGGCACGGCAACCTGTACCTCGTCGGCAGCGGCGACCCGACCTTCTCGCACGACCAGATCGTCACGCTGGTGCGCGAGCTGAAGCGCCGCGGCATCCACCGCATCGACGGGCGGATCTACGGCGACGAGACGGTCTTCGACACGCTCCGCTACGGGCCGAAGTGGAAGCGGGCCTACATCGGCATCGAGTCGCCTCCGCTCTCCGGCCTCGCGCTGAACCGCGACGTCGGCGCCAACGGCCGGATCGTCGCGGTGCCTGCGCGGGCGGCCGCGCGCGACCTGCGCCTGACGCTGATCGCCCGGGGCATCGCCGTCTCGACGACGCACGTCGCCGTCGGCAAGGCGCCGGGCGCTGCGCCCCTCCTGGCCGCGGTCGACTCGCCGCCGCTGTGGCAGATCGTCCGCTTCATGGATCAGGAGAGCGACAACTTCACCGCCGAGATGCTGATCAAGGCCATCGGCGCCTACGCCGGCGCCGGCGGCACCACCGCCGACGGCGTGGCCATCGAGCGCGAGGTTCTCAGCGGCCTGATCCCGCAGGACGTCGGGCTCGTGCGGATGATCGACGGCTCGGGCCTGTCGCGCTCGAACCGCTCCACCGCGAGCGCCTTCGCCCACCTGCTGGCGGCCGCGGCCGGCGACACCAAGCTCGGGCCGGCGCTGCTGGGCTCGCTCTCGGTGGCCGGCGTGAACGGCACCCTGCGCGGCCGGTTGGCCCACATGGGCGTCCGCGGCAAGACCGGCACGCTCGACGGCGTGTCCTCGCTCTCGGGCTACGTCACCAACAAGAGCGGCCACCGGCTCGCGTTCTCGATCCTCATGAACGGGCCGTACCTGTCGCTGTGGAAGGCCCACGAGGCCCAGGACCGGATCGTCCAGAGCCTCGCCGCCAGCACCAGCTCGACGACGGGTTAGCCAGCCGCCTCGGGCTCGGGCTCGGCCGGCGGGGCCACGGCCTCCGGGCCCTCCTCGAGCAGCTTCACGAAGCCGGCCTCGTCGAGCACCGGAACGCCGGCCTTCGCCGCCTTCTCGAGCTTCGAGCCGGCGCTCGCGCCGGCCACCACGAACGACGTCTTCTTCGACACCGAGTTCGTGACCTTGCCGCCGCGCTCCTCGATCGCCGCGTAGGCCTCCTCGCGCGTCGAGCCCTCGAGCGTGCCGGTCACCACCAGCGTCAGGCCGCTCAGCGGGCCCTCGCTGACCGGGCCGAGCTCGTCGGGCTGGGCCTCCATGTTGACCCCGGCGGCGGCCAGGTCGTCGACCAGCTGCTGGTGCTCGGGATCGCCGAAGTACGCGGCCACGGTGTCGGCCACGACCGAGCCGATCCCCTCGATGGCCTCCATCTCCTCGCCACCGGCGTGCCGCAGCGCGTCCATCGTCTGGAAGTGGGCCACCAGCCCCTGGGCGGTGATCCAGCCGACGTGCGGGATCCCGAGCGACACGACGAGCCGGGTGAGCGGCCGCGAGCGAGAGGCGTCGATCGAGCGGATGACGTTCTCGGCGGACCGCTGCTGGAACCCCTCGAGCGGCAGCAGGTCGTCGACCGTGAGCCCGTACAGGTCGGGAGGCCGGCGCACCATCTCGAGCTCCCAGAAGCGGAACAGGAGCTTCTCGCCCACGCCGTCGATGTCCATCCCGCCGCGCGAGGCGTAGTGCTCGAGCAGCCGGAACCCGCGGCTCGGGCAGTTGCGGTTGGTGCAGTAGTGGCGCGCCTCGCCCTCGGCCCGCTCCACCGGCTCGCCGCAGGCCGGGCACGCGGCCGGCATGAAGAACTCCCGCTCGGTGCCGTCGCGCTTGTCGGTCAGCGGCCCGATCACCTGGGGGATCACGTCCCCCGCGCGCTGCACGACCACCGTGTCGCCGATGCGGATGTCGCGGCGGCGGATGTCGTCCTCGTTGTGCAGCGTCGCGAGCTTCACGGTGACGCCGCTGATCTGCACCGGCTCGAGGATCGCGAACGGGTTCAGCGTGCCGGTGCGCCCCACGTTGATGCCGACGTCGTGCAGCTTCGTGGTCGCGCTGATCGGCTTGAACTTGTAGGCCACGGCCCAGCGCGGGTCCTTGCCGATGTGCCCCAGGGCGCGCTGCTGGTCGAGCCGGTCGACCTTCACGACGACCCCGTCGATGTCGTAGCCGAGGGTCGTGCGGCGCTGCTCGAGCTCGGCGCAGCGGGCGGCCACGGCCTCGATGTCGTCGTGCGACTCGGTCAGCGCGTTGACCGGGAAGCCGTGCTGCTCGAGCCAGGCCAGGGCCTGCGAGTGCGCCTCCAGCGACAGCCCGTCGACCCGGCCGAGGGCGTAGGTGAAGAGCCGCAGCGGCCGCTGGGCGGTGACCCTCGGATCCTTCATGCGGAGCGACCCGGCGGCCGAGTTGCGGGCGTTCATGAACGTCGCGTCGCCGGCGGCGGCCCGGTCCTCGTTGAGCTTCGCGAAGTCGGCCTCGCGCATGTAGACCTCGCCGCGCACCTCGATCAGGGCGGGCGGCTGCTCGCCGTCGGCCAGCCTCAGGCGCAGCGGGATCGAGCCCATCGTGCGCAGGTTCGGGGTGACGTCCTCGCCGACGATCCCGTTGCCCCGGGTCGCCCCGCGGACGAGCTTGCCGTCCTCGTAGACCAGCGAGATGGCCAGGCCGTCGATCTTCGGCTCGGTGACGTAGCGGACGGGCCCGTCGACCTCGGCCTCCTCGAGCAGCCGGTGCACCCGCGCGTCCCAGGCCAGCAGCTCGTCGCGGTCGCGGGCGTTGGCCAGCGACAGCATCTCCTGCAGGTGGCGCACCTTCGCGAACTCGGTCGCCGGCTCGGCGCCGATGCGCTGGGTCGGCGAGTCGTCGGCGACGAGCTCGGGGTGCTCCTCCTCGATCGCCACCAGCTCGCGGTACAGCGCGTCGTAGGCGGCGTCCGAGATCTCCGGCTGGTCGAGCACGTGGTAGAGGTGCAGGTGCCGGTCGATCTCGGAGCGCAACCAGGCGGCCCGCGCGGCGGGATCGGTGCTGGCGGAGACCTCAGCCATCGCCCAGAAGGATCGCCTCGAGGTCGGACGGCGTGCGCGCGATGGCCGTCGGGTGCTCCGCCGCCAGGGCCTCCTCGTCGAAGACGCCCCAGGTGACCGCGATCGCGTCGACGCCGGCGGCGTGGGCCGCCTGCAGGTCGTACGGAGAGTCGCCCACGTAGCACGCGCCCTCGGCCGGCCGGTCGAGCAGCTCGAGCGCCCGCAGCACCGGGTCGGCGTGCGGCTTGTGCCGCTCGGTGTCGTTGACCGTGACCAGGGCGTCGATCAGCGGCTCGATGGGGATGCGGTCGAACGCCCGCTGGACGGTGTCGCGCGACTTCGACGTCGCCACGCCGATCGCGACGCCCTCGCTGCGGAGCCGCTCGAGCAGCTCGGCGATGCCCGCGTACGGGCGCAGGTACTCGTCGTGCACGGCGGCGTTGTGCGTGCGGTAGGTGTCGAACAGCTCCTGGGCCCGCAGGGCGTCGAACGAGCGCATCTGCTCGATCAGCGGCGTCCCGATCCCGGCCCGCAGCACCTCGTCGGGAAGGGCCGCGCCGAGCACCGCCTCGGTGGCGTGGCGATGGGACACCAGGATCAGCTCGACGCTGTCGATCAGCGTCCCGTCGAGGTCGAAGATCACGCTGCGGTAGGGCACCCGGAAATCCTCGCACAGGTCATCCGAGCGCCAGGCAGAACAGCCCGACGGCGATGGCGATGGCCGCGCCGATGCGCCGCGCGCCCGCCGGCTCACCGAGCGCCCGGGCACCGAGGAGCGCGCCGGCGACCACGCTCAGCTCGCGGGCCGGGGCCACGTAGGAGACCGGCGAGCTCTGCAGCGCGAACAGCACGAGCACGTAGGCCAGCGGGCTGAAGACGGCCGTCCCGATCAGGGCGTTCCTCGACATCCCCCACACCTCGCGGATCCGAGCGGAACGGGCGAACGGGACGAGGACCGCACCGGCGACGAGCATCGTCCCGAACAGGTAGGCGACCGGCGGCAGGTCGGCGCTCGACACGGACTCCTTGTCCCAGACGGTGTAGGCGGCGATGGTGCAGCCGCAGGCCAGGGCCGCGCCGAGCCCCGGCGGCCGCTTGCGCACGAGCTCGATCGGCGAGCCGGCGAGCACCAGGATCGCACCGGCCACGATCAGGATCCCGGCGATCGCGAGCGCCGAGGGGCGCTCCCCGAGCACCGTCACGGCGATCGTCGCGGTGATCAGCGGCCCGGTGCCGCGCGCGACCGGGTAGGCCAGCGACAGGTCGGCCACCGCGTACGAGCGCTGCAGGAGCGCGAAGTAGGCAGCGTGCAGGCAGCCGCTGCCGGCCATGAGCGCCACGGCCGTGGCGCCGCCGATGCTCGCGCCGAGCAGGAGCTCGCCGACGGCGAAGGGGGCCAGCAGGATCGCGCTCGAGAGGAACGCCGCGCAGGCGAACGCCGCCCCGCCCCCGGCGCGCTTGGCCAGGAGGTTCCAGGTCGCGTGCAGCCCCGCCGAGACGAGGACGAGGCACAGGGCGGCCCCGCTCACGCAGGGTCGACCAGCATGGACGCGAGGTCCCAGCCGGTCAAGGTCTCGATCGCGTCGTGCGCCGTGAGGTCGTAGTGCAGCGGCGTCACCGAGATGCAGCCGTCGGCGATCGCGGTGAAGTCGGTGCCGTCCTCGCGGTGGTAGGACGGATCGTCGTCGTACAGCCGGTACTGCCGCCGCCCGCTCTGGCGGGAAACCAGCTCGAGCGTCGTGCGGTAGATGCGCTGGCCGAGCCGGGTGACGCGGACGCCGTTCAGCTGGTCGGGCGTCAGGCCCGGCGCGTTGACGTTCAGGAGCGTGCCCTGCGGCAGCCCGTGGCGGGTGATGTGCTGGGCGAGGCGGGCGGTGAAGGTCGCGACGGCGCGGTAGTCGAACGAGCGGCCTTCGGCGTCCCACTCGCGCGTCCCTGGCAGCGAGCGCTGGGACACGGCGATCGCCGGCAGGCCCGCGAACAGGCCCTCGACGGCCGCCGCGACGGTCCCGGAGTAGCCGACGTCGTCGCCGAGGTTCGCGCCCAGGTTGATCCCCGAGACGACCAGCTCGGGAGGCTCGCCGGCCAGGCCGAGCATGGCGAAGCGCACGCAGTCCGTGGGCGTGCCGGCGACGGCGAACCCGACGCTGCCGTCCGGCAGGTCGAGCTCGTCGACCAGCACCTCCTCCCGCAGGGTGATCGAGCGGGAGGCCGCGGTCATGTTGGTGGCCGGCGCGACGACGGTGACGTCGCCGGCGGAGCCGAGGGCCGCGGCGAGCTCGAGCAGCCCCCGCGAGGCGATGCCGTCGTCGTTGGTGACCAGGATGCGCACGTCGTCAGGATAGGTTTCGACCGTGGCCGTAAGCGCCGTCCAGCCCGAAACCGGCTTCACCCGGCGCGAGCAGACCACGTTCGCCGTCGGTCGGGGTCGCCTCCCTGGTGGCCCTCGCCCTGCGCCTCGCCGAGCGTCGACCCGACCGTCGTCTTCGTCGTCTCGGGGATCGCCGTCGGCGGCCTGGCGTACGTGCTCGGCGACGCCACCTCGCAGGCAGGCGAGGCGGCCGGCACGCAGATCGCGGCCCTGCTGAACGCGACGTTCGGGAACCTCCCCGAGCTGGTCATCGTGATCCTGACCCTGCGCGAGGGGCTGGTCGACGTCGCCCGGGCCTCGATCGCGGGGTCGGTGCTCGGCAACATGCTGCTGATCCTGGGCTCGTCGCTGCTGTTCGGCGGCCTGCGCCACGGCCGGGTCACGTTCGACCGCCGCCGGGCCGGCATGAACGCCTCGATGCTGACGATCGCCGTCGTCGCGCTGGGCGTGCCGACGCTGTTCGCCCAGCTCTCCCGCACCACCCCGCACGACGTGAAGGCCGTCTCCTACGGCACCGCCGTCGTGATGCTGATCCTGTACGCCGCCTACCTCGTGCAGTCGCTGCAGCAGCCGCAGGTGCGGGCCGCGAGCGACGAGGGCACCGGCTCGCGCTGGACGGCCCGCCAGGCGGCGATCGTCCTCGCGCTCACCGCGCTGGCCACCGGGGCGATGTCGGAGGTGCTGGTCAGCTCGATCAAGCCGACGATCGCGGACACCGGCATCGGGCCGGTGTTCATCGGCCTGATCATCGTCCCGCTGATCGGGAACGTCGCCGAGCACGCCGCGGCCATCCGGATCGCCTGGCGCGGGGACTTCGACTTCGCGATGGGGATCTCGTTCAACTCGGCCCTGCAGGTGGCGTTCGGGGTGACCGCCATCGCGGTGTTCGCCGGGGCGCTGGTCGGCCACGAGCTGTCGATCGTGTTCCCGTCGCTGCAGATCGCGCTGCTGGCGGCCTCGGCGATCATGGTCGGCCTGATCGCCGCCGACGGCGAGGCCAACTGGCTCGAAGGGTTGGAGCTGATCGCCATCTACGTGCTCGCGGCGATCGCGTTCTGGTACCTGTAGATCCGGAGGCGTCCGGCTACGCCTTGCGGGCGCCGAACACGTACACGATGTCGCGCTCGACGAAGCGGCCGTCGGGCACCAGCTCGCCAGAGCATCGCGCACGGCGTCGAGCACCGCCTGGCGGTGCGGCCAGGACTCCTGGCTGAACGTCGAGGTCGACGCCAGGTAGCCGACGTAGGAGTCGACCGTGTACGGGACGTCCTGCTCGCAGGTGTCCCGCCGGTAGCCCGTGAAGCCGTCGCCGAGCAGCGACGGCCAGACCGTCGGCGAGCGGGCGCCGATGTCGTCGAAGCCGGCCAGGCGCACGAGCTGCTCGTTGACCAGCGAGAGGTACGGCTCGCGCGGATCGGGATGCTTCCACCAGTAGACCGCCGCGCCGCCGGGACGTAGCACGCGCTGGATCTCGCGGCTCGCCTCGGGCTCCGTGAACCAGTGCGCCGCCTGGGCCGCCGTGACGACGTCGACGCTGGCGTCCGGGAACGGCAGGCGCTCCCCCCGTCCGTCGACGACCTCGGCCAGACCGTCGAGCACGCGCTGGGCGCGCGTCCGCATCCCCTCGTCCGGCTCGACGCCGGTGACCTGCACGCCGCGCTCGGCGAGCGCCCGGGCGGCCAGGCCGGTGCCGCAGCCGACGTCGACCACGGTGGCGCCGGCGCGCACGCCCCAACCTCGGCAAGCAGGTCGTAGACCGCGTCCGCATAGCCCGTCCGGTAGGTCTCGTACTCGTGGCCGACCGCGCCGAACCGCGTCCGGAGCTCGGGCTCGGTCACGCCTGCGCGTCTTCCTGGTCCGGCGGCTCGGGCGCACGCACCCAGCAGACCGCGACCAGGCCGATGACGCCGGTGAAGAAGCCGATCACGCCCCACATCCGGGCGTTCAGGGCCCGCGTCTCGGCCACCCGGTAGCTGGCGATCGCGAAGGCCGTCTCGGTGATCAGGCCGAGGACGATCAGGACGATGGCGGCTTCGCTCACCCGATCGACGATATCCGACGTCGATGCGAGTCGATGTTTACACCACCGAACGGGGTGGTAACCACTCGACCGGGTGACAATCCTCGCCGACCCTGTGAAGGGAGACCCAGTGTCCGTTCGCCTCCCCCTCATCGCGAGCCTCGCCGCCGCCGCCCTGGCCGCCCTGCCGGCCAGCGCGTTCGGTGCGCCGACGCTCGGCTCTCGCGCCGTCTGCGCTGCGGCAACCCCCGGCCACGCGAGCTGCCTCTCGTTCGTGGCCACCAACGCGGCCGGCCTCCCGATCGCCGGCCCTGCGGCCGACGCACCCCCCGCCACGGCCTACGGGCCGGCTCAATACCACGCGGCCTACAGCCTCCCGACGACCACGGCCGCCGGCGCGCCCGTCCAGACGATCGCCATCGTCGACGCGTTCGACCACCCGTTCATCGAGTCCGACCTCGCGGCCTACAGCGCCCAGTTCGGGCTCCCCGCCTGCACGCTCGGAATGGCTGCTTCCGCAAGGTCGACCAGCTCGGCCTGAGCGCGCCGCTGCCGGCGCCGGACCCGACCGGCGGCTGGGAGCTCGAGACGGCGCTCGACGTCGAGACCGTCCACGCGATCTGCCAGAGCTGCAGGATCGTGCTCGTCGAGGCCAACAGCAGCCTGCTCACCGATCTCGCCACCGCGGTCGACACGGCCGCCTCGCTCGGCGCGAACGCGATCTCGAACTCCTACGGCGGCGACGACGCGGCCGCCGATCCGGCCTACACCCAGCCCGGCATCGCCGTCGTGGCCTCGGCGGGCGACTCGGACTACGGCGCCTCCTACCCGGCCGCCGACCCGAACGTGGTCGCCGTCGGCGGCACCACGCTGACCCTCGCCGCGGGCGGGACGTACGGCAGCGAGCGGGTCTGGAACAGCGACGTCGACGAGGGCACCGGCAGCGGCTGCTCGGACTTCAACAGCGCCCAGCGCTGGCAGACCGCGACCGCCGGCTGGAGCCTCACCGGCTGCGGCACGCGCCGCGGGATCGCCGACGTCGCGGCCGACGCCGACCCGAACACCGGGGCAGCGGTCTACGACTCCTTCCCGTACGCCCTCTCGCCGGGCCACTCGAGCTGGTGGCAGGTCGGCGGCACGAGCCTCTCGGCGCCGCTGATCGCCGGCGTCTACGGCCTCGCCGGCAACGCGTCGAGCACCGCCGACCCCGCCTCGCTGGCCTATCGCACGAAGAAGGGCTTGCACGACGTCACCCAGGGTGACAACGTCGCTTCGAGCGGCGACTGCGGCACGACGATGTGCCACGCGCACGCCGGCTACGACGGTCCGACGGGAATGGGAACGCCGAAGGGGATCAGCTCCTTCTGATCCTGGGTAGGAAGCGTGTCAGGGACCTGGGGGTCCCTCGAGAAGGCGGGGGCGGCGCCAACGGTCGACTGGGGACCTGCCGCCTCCGCTCCAACGACAGGGCGGGTGTCGGGCTGAGCAGAGCCCGCGCCCGCCCGTCGTCGTTCCCGGTACGTTGCGCGCGTGCTCAGCGTCCTGTGCGGGCTCGGGGCGGCCGTGTGCTGGGCCACCGCCACCGTCTCCTCGACCCGCTCCACCCGCATGCTCGGCGCTCCCGTCGTCGTCGCCTGGGTGCTGGCCGTCGGGCTCGCGCTCACGTCGCCCGTGGTGCTCGTCGGCGGCGCGCCGGCCCACCTGGGCGACGCGGCGCCGTGGCTCTGCTCAGCGCCGCCGGGGCGGTGGCGGGGTTCCTGCTCACCTACAGCGCGCTGCACGAGACGAAGATCAGCCTGGTGGCTCCGGTGGTCTCGGCCGAGGGCGCGGTCGCCGCGGTCGTGGCCGTGGCCGCCGGCGAGTCGTTGTCGACGGCGTCGGCGGTCACGCTCCTGGTGATCGCTGCGGGCGTGGCGCTCGCGAGCGCGGGCCCCGCCCCGGAGGAGGGCGGCGTCCATCCGCTGCGCGGCGTGCTCCTGGCCTCGGGCGCGGCGTGACCTTCGGGATCTCGCTGTACGCGTCGGGCCGTGCCGGGGACGACGTTCCCGCGGTCTGGGTGGCGTTCTCGGCGCGGGTGCTCGGGACGGTGCCGTGCTGCTGCCGCTGGCGCTGCGCCGGTCGCTGCGGCTGACACGCGCCGCCCTCCCCTACCTCCTGCTCTCGGGCACCTGCGAGGTCATCGGGTTCATGATCTACGTCGTCGGCGCCCGCGACAGCGTGGCCGTCACCGCGGTCATGGCGTCCCAGTTCGCGGCCTTCGCGGCGATCGCCGGCTACCTCCTGTTCGGCGAGCGGCTGGGCCGGCTGCAGATCAGCGGCGTCGTGGTGATCGTGCTCGCCGTCACCGCGCTGTCGGTGCTGCAGGCGTAGAGGGCAGCATGAGCGTGGCTGGGGTGTTGCCCAGTGGCGGTGGCGTGGCATGTTGAAACGGCTCGTCAGTAGCGGACGGCCACCAGGCAGAGCGCGTGCGGCGGCGCGGTCTCGCCCGAGGCGGTGCGGTCGGCGCCGGCCAGCAGCTCCTCGAACCTCGCCACCTCGAGGCGGCCGCCGGCGACGCCGAGCATCGTCCCGACCAGGATCCGCACCATGTGGCGCAGGAACGAGTCCGCCTCGATGCGGAACACCGCCTCGTCGCCGTCGCGTCGCCAGGAGGCCTGCAGGACGTCCCGCAGGAACACCTCGTGCTCGGTCACCGTCGGGGTGAAGGCCCGGAAGTCGTGCTCGCCCACGAGCAGCGCGGCGCAGGCCTCGAGCAGTGCGAAGTCGACCGGCCGGGGATGGTGGTGCACGCGGGCGGCCCGCAGCGGCGAGCGCAGCCGCGAGAGCAGGACGCGGTACTCGTAGGCCCGGGAGCGGGCCGAGAAGCGCGCGTTGAACTCCTCGTCCTGCTCGCGGCAGGCGGTGACCGCGACGTCGTCCGGGAGGTGCTGGTTGAGCGCCAGCGGCACCCTCTGGGCGGGCGGCCCGGCATCGACCGTCAGGCTCGCGACCTGCCCGGTGGCGTGCACCCCGGTGTCGGTCCGCCCGGCCACGGTGAGCGGCCCGCGGCCTTCGAAGACCGCGTCGAGCGCCGCCTCGACGACGCCCTGGACGGTGCGCAGGCGCGGCTGCCGCGCCCAGCCGTGGAAGGCCGACCCGTCGTACTCGAGCCCCAGCCCGAGCGTCCGCATCACTCGCGGGCGAGCCGCCTCGGCCGGGCCGGGTCGACGCGGTCGAGCAGCGCGAAGCGGCCGCCGCCGGCGCCGATCACCAGCAGGCAGACGACGATCAGCACGGCCGGGCCGATCAGGTGCAGCTGGTCGTCCCCGCTCTGCAGCGGTGTGCACCGCCGAGGCGACGGCCACGACCAGCAGCAGGAGCCCGGCGAGCCGCGGCGCCAGGCCGACCAGGAGGATCGCGCCGCAGGCCAGCTCCAGGATGCCGAGCGGCCGCACCGCTCCGGCCGACAGCGGCAGCACCTGGTTGATGACCAGGTCGTGGAACGCGTCGGCCTGGTGGGAGACGTGCTCGTACCCGGCGACGAAGCAACCGATGGCGACGATGACGCGCAGGAACGTGGCGCCGAGCGACGGGCGGTCGTACATGGCAGGAGGCTACAGGTCGGCGCAGCTGGACTGGCGCAGATCGGGCGCCAGACGGAACGCGCGACGCCGCGCGACGTCGGCCCGGCCGAGCTCGCCGCGGCGGGCGTACAGCTCGCCGAGGCCGAGCTGGGCCTCGCCGCAGTCCGGATCGGCGGCCAGCGCCTCGCGGTAGCGGCCGTCGGCCTCGTCCTCGCGGCCGAGCTGGGACAGCACGTGCGCGTGGTTCGTGTAGCTGGCGGCGCAGTCCAGTCCGTCGGCGGCGGCTTGCAGCAGCGGCTCGGCCTCGTCGAGGCGGCCGCGGCGGGCCACCAGGACCCCGAGTCCGGAGGCGGCCTCGAGGGCCGTCGACGGCTCGGCGAGCGCCGCGCGGTAGTGCTGCTCGGCGTCGGACAGCAGGCCGAGGCGCTCGAGCAGCCCGGCGTACGCCAGGTGGCCCTGGGCGTCGGGCCGCGCGTCGAGCCGCCGGCGCATCGTCTCGAGGGCGTGGCCGACACGGCCGCCCTGCAGGTACAGCGCCGGCGAGCTCGTCGAGCGCGTCGTCGCTGGCGGCGTCCATCGCGAGCGCGCGGCGAAGGTGGTCCTCGGCCTCGTCGAGCCGGTTCAGCTCGACCAGCGTGCGGGCCAGGCCGACGTGCACCTCGCCCAGCACGAAGCCTTCGTGCAGCGCCCGGCGGAAGTACTGCTCGGCAAGCGGGTGCTCGCCTCTGCGGGCGTAGCCGTCGGCCAGCCGGGCGTAGGCCGCACCGGCCTCCGCGGCCCGCGGCGTCACGCAGCGTCCTCGTCGAAGCAGAACCCGGCGAGCGCCTCGCGGAACACGGGCTCGGCAGCGGCGAAGCCGTCCTCGTCCGCGGTCGCGACGAACGCGTAGCCGATCCCGTCGCGGGTGCAGAACGCCTGCAGCTGGACGACCGGCTCCTCCTCGCCGAGCTGCCAGCGCACGGTGCGCACCAGCGCCCGCTCGCCGCCGATCTCGGCGTGCTCGGTCTCGAGCACCCGGTAGGACGAGACCTGGTCGCGCAGCAGGTTCGCGTAGCCGTCGGCGAAGCCGCCGAGACCCATGCCCTGGCACAGCGCCTCGCGCGTCACGATGACGTTCGGAACGTACCCGTCGTCGGTCGGCGGTGCCGTCAGGGTCGTCACGCTGCGGTCGACCCAGCCTGCGGGCACGGCCAGGCTGTAGCCGGCGGCACGAGCCTGGCGTGACGGATGCTGCGTCGGCGTGCTGGCTCAAAGCGTGAGCCACCGGCCGACCGTGCGCCGGACCGGGGCATCCTCGAGTCAAACGAGCTCGATGTACGCCATCTCGGCCGCGTCACCGAGACGCGGTCCGAGCTTGATGATGCGGGTGTAGCCGCCCTGGCGCTCGGCGTAGCGGGGCGCCACCTCGGCGAACAGCCGGTGGGCGCTGTCCTTCGAGCGCAGGAACGCCACCGCCTGGCGGTGGGCGTGCAGGTCACCGCGCTTGCCGAGGGTGATCATCCGCTCGGCGACCGGCCGCACCTCCTTGGCCTTGGCCAGGGTGGTGCGGATGCGGCCGTGCTCGATGAGCTGCATCGTCAGGTTGGCGTACAGCGCCTTGCGGTGCGCGCCGTCGCGGCCGAGCTTTCGACCGCTCTTCTGGTGGCGCACTACTCGTCCCCCCTCAGCTTGAGGCCGTGCGTCGCGAGCGTCTCGCGGACCTCTTCGATCGACTTCTTGCCGAAGTTCGGGATCGCCGCGAGCTCCTGCTCGGACTTCGAGACCAGGTCGCCGATCGTCTCGATGCCGACGCGCTTGAGGCAGTTGTAGGAGCGGACGCCGAGCTCGAGCTCCTCGATCAGGATGTTCTCCATCCCGTGGGCCTGCGGCAGCTCGGCCTCGGCCGCGCCGCCGCCCGGCCCGACCAGCGCCGACAGGTCGTCGGTGTCGAGGTCGGTGAAGATCGCGAGCTGCTTGATCAGGATCTCGGCGGCCTGCTGCAGCGCGTCGCGCGGGCTGATCGAGCCGTCGGTCGAGATCTCGAGCGTGAGCTTGTCGAAGTCGGTGCGCTGGCCGACGCGGGCCGAGTCGACGAGCTTCGAGACGCGACGGATCGGCGAGAAGATCGAGTCGACGGGAATCACGCCGATCGTCGTCTCGGGACCCTTGTTGCCGTCGGCGGCGACGTAGCCGCGGCCGCGGCCGATCGTCAGCATCATCTCGAAGCGCGCGCCCTCGGCGAGGTGGCAGATCTCGAGGTCCGGGTTCAGGATCTCGAGCTCGGCCGGCGCGTCGATGTCGCCCGCCGTGACGACCCCGGGGCCGTCCTTGGCGATGCGGGCCTCGACCTCGCCGGAGTCGCCGTGCAGCACGCAGACGAGGCTCTTGAGGTTGAGGATGATGTCGGTGACGTCCTCGCGCACGCCCTTGATGGACGTGAACTCGTGCGCGATCCCCTCGATCTTGACCGAGGTGACCGCGGCGCCCTCGATGGACGAGAGCAGCACGCGCCGGAGGGCGTTGCCGTAGGTGTGGCCGTAGCCACGGTCGAGAGGCTCGACCACGAACGTGCCGTGGACGTCGTTGACGTCCTCCTGGCTGATCTTCGGGAACTGGAACTCGAGCAGTGCGGGCATGGCTGGTTCTTTCTTCGGCGGCGAGCGAGCGACGCGGGGACGGGCGCAGGGCCCGTACGACCTGCGGGTGGGTTACTTCGAGTAGAGCTCGACGATCAGCTGCTCCTGGATGGGAGTGTCGATCTCTTCGCGCTCGGGGAGGCGCAGCACCTTGCCGACCAGGTTGTCGTGGTCGGCCTGGAGCCACGGGGAGACGGACGCCGTCAGGTCGGTGGCGTCGCGGATGACGGTCTCGGCGGACGAGCGCTCGCGCATGGTGATCACGTCGTCGGGCTTGACCTGGTACGACGGGATGTTCACGCGGCGGCCGTTCACGATGAAGTGGCCGTGACGCACGAGCTGGCGCGACTGGGCACGCGAGCCGGCGAAGCCGAGGCGGTAGACGACGTTGTCGAGACGGGTCTCGAGCATGCGCAGCAGGTTCTCACCGGTCATGCCCTGCTTGCGGTTCGCCTTGTCGTAGTAGCTGGCGAACTGCTTCTCGAGGACGCCGTAGTAGCGGCGCGCCTTCTGCTTCTCGCGCAGCTGCAGCAGGTACTGCGACTGCTTGATGCGGCCGCGGCCGTGCTGGCCCGGCGGGTAGGCGCGGCGCTCGACGGCGCACTTCTCGGTCAGGCAGCGCTCGCCCTTGAGGAACAGCTTGATGCCCTCGCGGCGGCACTTCTTGCACTTGGGATCGGTGGAGCGAGCCATCGGCTAGACCCGGCGCCGCTTGCGAGGGCGGCACCCGTTGTGGGCCTGCGGGGTCACGTCCTTGACCGAGATGATCTCGAGCCCGGCGGCCTGCAGGGAGCGGATCGCCGTCTCGCGGCCCGAGCCCGGGCCCTTGACGAAGACCTCGACCTTCTGCATCCCGTGCTCCATCCCCTCACGCGCGCACGCGTCGGCGGTGACCTGCGCGGCGAACGGCGTCGACTTGCGCGAGCCCTTGAAGCCGGCAGCGCCCGCGGACTTCCAGGCGATGACGTTGCCCTCCTTGTCGGTGAGGGCGACGATCGTGTTGTTGAACGACGTCTTGATGTGCGCCTGACCGATCGCGACGTTCTTGCGCGTCTTGCGGCGGGTGCGGCCACGCGTGGCCGCTGCGCGGCGGGGCGGAGGAGCCAAAGCCGGGAGAGTCCTTTCAGGTAATCGGGGAACGGCTGAGCCGGGTCCCCTGCTACTTCTTCCTCGAGCGCGACACGGTCTTCTTCGGGCCCTTGCGGGTGCGCGCATTGGTGCGCGTCCGCTGGCCACGCACCGGCAGACCGCGGCGGTGGCGCAGGCCGCGGTAACAGCCGATCTCCATGAGGCGCTTGATGTTCTGGGAACGCTCGCGGCGCAGATCGCCCTCGACCTCGACGTTCTGGTCGATGTAGGTGCGGAGCCGCGTGACCTCTTCGTCGGTGAGGTCGCGCACCTTGGTGTCCTTGTCGAGCGAGAGGCTCCCGAGAATCTTCTGCGACGTCGAGCGACCGATCCCGTAGATGTACGTGAGACCGATCTCGACGCGCTTCTCGCGCGGGAGGTTGACGCCTGCGATTCGGGCCATGCTCGGGCTACCCCTGCCGCTGCTTGTGGCGGGGGTTGCTGCAGATCACCATCACGGTGCCCGAACGCCGGATCGTCCGGCACTTCTCGCACATCGGCTTGACGCTCGCCCTGACCTTCACGATTCCTCTGGATGCTCGGTGGTTCGGCGGCGCGATGAGGCTCGCTGCGCCGCTCCAGGTTCGACTGGCCCCGTCCTATTCGCTCAGCATGCAGCGGCGGACGACGCCGTCAACCGAGGCAGCATAGCAAAGTGCCTTGAGCCAGCCTCGACTGGCGCCGGCAGCCTCGCCCGGCGCGCGCACGACGTGCAGTGTAGCGGATCGTCGAAGCTCCGAGCGGCTTTCGTCAGCGTACGGGCGGCCGCGGTCGCAGCGGCTCGGTCGACCGGGGCGAGCTCGCCGCCGGCGCGGGTGAGCACGCGCGGGCCGTCGGCTGCCGACGGCCACGGTGTGCTCGAAGTGCGCGGCGCGGGCGCCGTCGCGGGTCGAGATCGTCCAGCCGTCGTCGTGCAGGACGGTGGCCGGGCTCGCCGGCGACGATGATCGGCTCGATCGCCAGCACGAGGCCCTCGACGAGCCGCGGGCCGCGGCCGGCCGGGCCGTGGTTCGGCACGACCGGGTCCTCCCACAGCTGCCGCCCCACCCCGTGCCCGCCGAGCGCCGGGACGATCGAGAAGCCCTCGGACTCGACCCGCCGCTGCACCGCCGCGCCGATGTCGCCGACGTGGTTTCCGGGCCGGCAGGCGCGGAGCCCGTCGACCAGGGCGAGCCGGCAGGTCTCGAGCAGGTGGACGTCGTCCTGGCCAACGGGGCCGACCGGCACGGTGACCGCGGAGTCGGCGATCCAGCCGTCGAGCGTGACCCCGACGTCGAGGGCGATGACGTCGCCCTCGTGCAGGGTGTAGCCGTCCGGGATCCCGTGCACCACGACGGCGTTCGGCGAGGCGCAGATCGACTTGGTGAACCCCTGGTGGCCGAGGAACGTCGGCGCGCCGCCGGCCTTGCGGATGGCCTCCTCGGCGAGCGCGTCGAGCTCGCCCGTGGTCACCCCGGGCCTGCGCCGCGTCGCGCAGCAGCGCGAGCGTGTCGGCGACGACGGCGCCGGCGCGCGCGATGGCCTCGATGTCGTCCTTGCTGCGGGTCGTCACGGCCGAAGCGTAGCCGAGGGCCCGGGGCCGCCCCGCTCGACTGGCAGCGGTCAGCCCCCGGTGGTGGCGAGCGCGTCGTGCGGCAGCCGCCGCACCGGCGCGAGCCGCGCGGGCCGCGTCGAGCGCAGGAACGCGACGACGTCGCGCTCGCCGGGGCCGCACGGCAGGAGCGTCTTCCAGCTCGACAGGTGCTCGGGCCGGTGGAAGTCGCCGTTCGCCACCACCGGCACCCGGCCGACGGCCGAGAAGCGCTCCCAGCGGTTGAACAGCTCGGTCCGGTCGACCACCCGCGCGGTCCAGCCGGGCTCGGCGGCGAAGCGCTCGGTGGCCCGCACCGGCGTGCCCTCCTGCCCCGAGGAGTAGGGGTGGGCGGCGATCAGCGCCGCGCCGGCCGCCCGGGCCTCGCGCAGCGCCTCGTCCAGGCCGTGCTCGATCCCGACGAAGCGGTGCAGCCCGACCGCCACGGCGTGGGCCGCGCGGCGCGGGTCGTCGTGGTCGTCGGTCAGCTCGAGGCCCGGCAGGACGAGCAGGCCGTAGCGCTCCCGGGCCCGCTCGGCCTCGGCCGCGACCGCCTCGAGGTAGGCCGCGTGGTTGCCGGCGTGGACGTGGTCGCGATCGCCCGCGATCACGTGGTCGGTGACGCACAGCACGTCGAAGCCGGCCGCGCCGTACAGGTCGACGAGCTCGAACAGCTCGAGGTCGCCGTCGCTCCAGCGCGAGTGGGCGTGGAGCTCGCAGAGGAGATCGTCGTCTCGGATCACACCTTCATGGTTGCCCATGACCACCGCTGTTCCTGCGCCCAGGTGGTGCAGGTTCGGTGTCGATCCGGAGAAATCCCTGCTCAGCGAGCTCCACGCCGGCGCGGTGGGTCAGGCGCCGCCCGAGCAGCTCTCCTTCTCGGCGATCTGCACGTGGTTGTCGTTCTCCGAGGACTCGTTGATCTGCGACAGGAGGTCGGCGGTGATGTCGACCGTCGGCGCGACGCCGCCGCAGTACGTCCGCTTCAGCGTGAAGGTGACCGACTGGCCGGGGTTCAGGCCGGTCACGATCTTGTAGTTCGAGCCGTACTCGAACGTCCCGTGCACCTCGATGGTGAAGCCGCCGGCGCTGACGCTGCCGGTGTTCGTGATGGTGTACTTGCCGATGGCCGACGAGCTCGCGACCAGGTTCGGCTTGGCTGCCGTCGCGGTCCTGGCGTCGGCCGGGCTGGTGGCCGTGACGGCGGCGGCCAGCGCGAGCGCCGCGAGCAGGCTGGCGCGCGCCGCGATGGAGGTGGCGAACATGGATGGACTCCCCTGTCTGCCGGGCACCCTACGGCCCGGATGTGATCAAGACCCCGGCGGCTGCCGGGGTATTCCGCCGCGCTGCAAGCCCGCGGCGCGTTCCGGCTAGAAGCAGCCGGTCTGCAGGACGCGAACGCGGTTGTCCTGCTCGTTGGTCTCGGCGACCTTGCCCCCGGAGTCCGCGGTCACGCGCATCGCCTCGCACCCCGCGCCGACCGATCCGACGACGGACCCGCCGGCCGGGAGGCCCTTGACGACCAGGGTGTCGTACTCCGCGCCTCCGTACTCGAAGGCCACCAGGATCTTGAAGCTCCCGGCCGCGACCGGGCCGGTGTTGGTGACGGTGAACGACCCGTCGGCGGTCGAGCTTGCGACGAGGTTCGGCCGCAGCGGCGCCGGCTGGGCGTCGGCGCTGATGGCGACGGCGGAGAGGGCGAGGCTCGCGAGCAGGCTGGCGCGTACCGCGGTGCGGGCAGTGGGCATTCGTGACTCCTCGAGGCGCTGACGGGGGCGCGGCGGCTGGGAACCGCCTGACGGCCACCACCCTGCCGTGCAGCTGAACCGGCGAGTAGCGGGTTTTCCCTACGCCCGCGCGGCGACGGGGTCGTCGACCGGCGACCAGCCCTCGTGCCGGGTCACGATGAACGGCCCGTCAGGGGTGATCGCGATCGTGTGCTCGAAGTGCGCCGCGAGGCCGCCGTCGCGGGTGTAGATCGACCACCCGTCCTCCTCGTCGAGCTCGGCCTCGTGGTTGCCCGCGGTGATCATCGGCTCGACGGCCAGCACCATGCCGTTCTTCAGCTCGGGCCCGCGCCCGGGCTGCCCGTAGTTCGGGATCTGCGGATCCTCGTGCATCCGCCGGCCGATCCCGTGCCCCACCAGCGTCCGCACCACGCCGAAGCCGGCGCCCTCGACCCGCGTCTGCACGGCCGCGCCGAGATCCGACAGGTGGCCGCCCTCGACGCACGCCGCGGCCGCGTCGAACAGCGACTCGCGGCAGGTCTCGAGCAGCCGCAGGCCCTGCTCGGACACCGTGCCGATCGGCACGGTCAGGGCCGAGTCGGCCACCCAGCCCCGGTACGTCACCCCCACGTCGAGCGTGATGACGTCGCCGTCCTTCAGCACGTACGGCCCGGGGATCCCGTGCACGATCATGTCGTTCGGCGAGGCGCAGATCGACGCCGGGAAGCCCTGGTAGCCCTTGAACGTCGGCACCCCGCCCTCGGCGCGGATGAACTCCTCGGCGAGCGCGTCGAGGTCGGCGGTCGTCGTCCCGACCTTCGCGTGGTCCCGCAGCAGCGTCAGCGTCCGGGCCACGACCGATCCCGCGGCCGCCATGCGCTCGATCTCGCGCGGCGACTTGCGGATGATCATCGCGCGGCGGGTGACGGCGTGGCCGCGATGGCCGCGAGCAGGTCGGCTTCGACCGCCTTCTGGGGGCGTGCGCCGTCGATCTCCACGACCCGGCTGCCGGCCTTCGAGCGGTAGTGGTCGGCCACCGGCGCGGTGTCGTTCCGGTAGATCGCGTAGCGGCGGCGCACGGTGTCCTCGTCGTCGTCCTTGCGCCGGTACAGCGGGGAGCCGTCGATGTCGCAGACGCCCTCGACCTTGGGTGGCGCGTCGGTGACGTGGTAGGGGTGGCTCTTCGCCTTGCAGATGAGCCGGCCGGTGATGCGACGGACGAGCTCCTCGACCGGCACGTCGAGCAGGAGGACGGTGCCGATGCGGCGGTTCTGCTCGGCGAGCATCGCGTCGAGCGCCTCGGCCTGGGCCTGGTTGCGCGGGAAGCCGTCGAGCAGGAACCCGTCCTGGGCGTCCGGCCGCGACAGCCGCTCGCGCAGCATGCCGATGGTGATCTCGTCGGGCACGAGCTCGCCGCGGTCGTAGTAGCGCTTGGCCTCGAGCCCGAGCTCCGTCCCGTTCTGCATGTGGGCCCGGAACATGTCGCCGGTCGCGATGTGCGGCAGGCCGGTGGCCTCGGAGATCGCGTGCGCCTGCGTGCCCTTCCCGCACCCGGGGCACCGAACAGCAGGATGTCGCGGCTCATCGTGACAGGAAGCCCTCGTAGTGGCGCATCATGAGCTGGGACTCCATCTGTCTCATGGCGTCGAGGGCGACGCCGACGACGATCAGGATGGAGGTTCCGCCCAGGCCACGCGCGACCGCCTGCGAGAACCCGAACTCGGTGATGAGGATGTTCGGGAGCACGGCGATGATGCCGAGATAGAGGGCGCCGGGGAACGTCAACCGGGTCAGCACGCGGTCGAGGTAGACCGCCGTGGGCCGGCCCGGTCGCACGCCGGGGATGAACCCGCCGTGCTTCTTCAGGTTGTCCGCCTGGTCCGTCGGGTTGAAGGTCACCGCGGTGTAGAAGAACGTGAACACCACGACCAGGAAGAACTCGAGGATCGTGGAGGGCCAGGAGCCCGGCGCGAGCCAGCGCGCCAGTGGCTTCAGCCCGGGGATGATCTGGCCCAGGGTCGGCGGGAAGAACAGCACCGCCACCGCGAAGATCACCGGGATGACGCCGGCCATGTTGACCCGCAGCGGCATGTAGGTCGAGCCGCCGGAGGTCATGCGACGGCCGACCATCCGCTTGGCGTACTGGATCGGGATCCGGCGCTGGCCCTCGTTGATGAACACCACGGCGACGACGATGCCGAGGGTGATCAGCGGGAGCATCAGCTTCTCGAAGGTGGTGCCGTTCAGCCAGGCGGTGATCGCCGGCGAGGCCTGGGTCAGGATCGAGGCGAAGATCAGCAGCGAGATGCCGTTCCCGATGCCGCGCTGGGTGATGTTCTCGCCGAGCCACATCAGCAGCGCCGTGCCCGCCGTGAGCGTGGTCACGATCAGGATGAAGCGGCCGGCGGTGAGGTCCGGCAGAAGGCTGCCGCTCGAGCCGGGCAGGCCGCTGTGGAACAGGAAGACGTAGCCGGCCGACTGCAGGACGGCGAGCACCACGGTCAGGTAGCGCGTGTACTGGGTGATCTTCTTGAACCCGGACTCGCCCTCCTTCTGCAGCTTCTCGAGGCTCGGGACGACCACCGTCATGAGCTGCAAGATGATCGACGCCGTGATGTACGGCATGATCCCGAGCGCGAACAGCGAGAGGTTCGAGAGGGCGCCGCCCGAGAAGATGTTGAGCAGGCCGAACAGGCTGTTCCCGCCCGATCCTCCGCCGAAGAAGTCGTTCAGCGCGCGCGTGTCCACGCCCGGCGCGGGCAGGTACGAGCCCAGCCGGTAGAGCGCCAGGATGAACGCGGTGAACGCGAGCCGCTTGCGCAGCTCGGGGACGCGGAAGGCGTTGAGCAGGGCGCCCATCTAGGCCTCGTCGCCGCCGGTCTCGGTGTCGGTCGAGGCAGCGGGAGCCTCGTCGGCGTCGGGCGCGACGGCCTCGGGCGGCGCAGCCCCCTCGATGGCCTCGGCCGGGGTCGCCTCGCTGGCGGCGAGCTCCGCGGCAGCCTCGGCCGCGCGGGCGCCGAGCAGGCTGGCAGTGCCGCCCGCGGCCTCGATCTTCTGCTTCGCCGAGGCCGAGAAGCCGTGCGCCTCGACGGTCAGCGCCTTCGTCAGGTCGCCGACGCCCAGGATCTTGACCGGGTGGCGGAGGTGCCGCAGGATGCCGCTCGCGAGCAGCGACTCCGGCGTGACCTGGTCGCCCGCGGCGAACCGCTTCTCGAGGTCGCGCAGGTTGACCGGCTGCGTCGTCGTGCGGAACGGGCCCATCGGCATCGACGTCTTCTTGTGCGGGCCGCGCTGCTTTCCCATCTGCATCTGCAGCGGGTTCTGGCCGCCGATGAAGCCGGCGCGCATGTTGTGGGAGCCCGACCGCGACTTCTGGCCCTTCTGGCCGCGGCCGGAGGTCTTGCCAGTGCCGCTGCCGGTGCCGCGCCCCACGCGCTTGCGCTCGCGGTGCGAGCCCTCGGCGGGGGTGAGGTTGTGGAGCGCGAACAGCTCGGTTTCAGTCTCGGGTGTCGCCATCTGAGGCCTACGCGGTCTTCCCGGTCTCGGCCGACGCACCGTCGTCCTCGACCTTCACGAGGTACTGGATCTGGTGCAGCATGCCACGGATCGACGGGGTGTCCTCGTGGGTCACGGTGGCTCCCGATCCTGCGGAGGCCGAGGGCCCGAAGCGTGCCGCGATGGTCGTAGCGGGTGCCGATCTTGCTCTTCACCTGGGTGACGCGCAGGGCCATCAGCTGCTCTCCACGGGAACGTCGTCGGCCTGCTTGCGCGCGGGCAGGATCTGGGCAACGGTCTTGCCCCGCAGCCGGGCCACGTCGACCGGGCGGCGCAGCCCGCGCAGGCCCGCTTCGGTGGCGCGGCAGAGGTTGATCGGGTTCGAGGAGCCGAGCGACTTCGCGAGCACGTCGCGGATGCCGGCCAGCTCGAGCACGGCGCGGCAGCCAGCGCCGGCGATGACGCCGGTACCGGGGCTCGCCGGGCGCAGGAAGACGCGGCCGGAGCCGAACACGCCCAGGATCTCGTGGGTGATCGTGTTCTGGTGCTTGGGCACCTTGAACAGGTTCTTCTTGGCGTCCTCGACGGCCTTCGAGATCGCCAGCGGCACCTCGTTCGCCTTGCCGTAGCCGACGCCGACCTGGTCGGTCTCGTCGCCCACCACCACGAGCGCGGTGAACGAGAAGCGCCGGCCGCCCTTGACGACCTTGGCCACACGGTTGATCTCGACGACCCGCTCCTGAAGATCTCGGCCGTCGCGTTCGATCGGAATGCGTCCCATCAGCGTCCTTCTAGAAAGTGAGGCCGCCCTCGCGAGCGCCATCCGCCAGGGCGGCAACGCGCCCGTGGTAGAGGTAGCCGCCGCGATCGAACACGACCCGGTCGATGCCCTTGTCCTTGGCCCGCTCGGCAATGAGCTGGCCAACCTTCGCCGCGCGGTCCTTCTTGGTCCCGTCGGCGCCGTCCAGCTGCTGCGACGACGCGGCCACGATGGTCGTGGCCGACGCGTCGTCGATGAGCTGGGCGTAGATGCCCTTGTTGGAGCGGAAGACCGCGAGCCGGGGCCGCTCGGCAGTGCCGACGACCTTGCCGCGGATCCGCTTGCGCCGCTTGAGGCGGCTCTGTTCTTTCGTCTGCTTCATGATCTGATCTCTCTACGGCCGGCGCTAGGCGCGCTTTCCGACCTTCCGCAGGACGACCTCGCCCTGGTAGCGGACACCCTTGCCCTTGTAGGGCTCCGGCGGGCGCAGCTTGCGGATGTTGGCGGCCACCTGGCCGACGGCCTGCTTGTCGATGCCGCGCACCACGACCTGGGTCGGGGCCGGTACCTCGAAGGAGATGCCGTCGGGCGGCTCGACGGTGATGGAGTGCGAGTAGCCGAGGGCGAACTCGATCGAGCTGCCGCGCATCTGCGCGCGGTAGCCGACGCCCTGGATCTCGAGGCGCTTCTCGAACCCGCCGGTGACGCCCTCGACCATGTTGGCGATGAGCGTGCGGGTGAGCCCGTGCAGCGCGCGGTGGTCGCCGCGGTCGGTCGGGCGGGTCACGTTGACCACGCTCGCGTCGACCTTGACCGTCATGTCCTGCGAGACGGTCTGGCTCAGCTCGCCCCTCGGGCCCTTGACCTTGACCAGCCCCGGCTCGACGGTGACGTCGACGCCGCTGGGCACGTCGATCGGCTTGCGTCCGATACGGCTCATGGCGCTACCACACGAAGCAGAGCACCTCGCCGCCGATGCCGCGCTCTGCGGCCTGGCGGCTGGTGATCACGCCGGTCGGGGTGGACAGGATGGCGGTGCCGAGGCCGCCGAGCACCTTCGGCAGGCGGTCGTGCTTGGCGTAGATGCGCCGGCCCGGCTTGGAGATCCGCTTCAGGCCCTTGATGACCCGCTCGCGGCTGTCGGAGTACTTGAGGGTGATCGTGAGGCTCTGGAACTGGCCGTCCTGGGCGACGTTCCAGCCCTCGATGTAGCCCTCCTCCTGCAGCAGCCGCGCGATCTCGACCTTCAGCTTCGAGGAAGGCAGCGTGACCTTCTCGTGCCGGGCGAGGTTCGCGTTGCGGATGCGCGTCAGGAGGTCGGCGACGGGATCGGAAACCATCGGGCGATCACCAACTCGACTTCGTCATGCCGGGAATGACGCCGTCGTGCGCGAGGTCGCGCAGACAGATGCGGCAGATCCCGAACTTCTTGAAGACCGCGCGGGAACGGCCGCAGCGGCTGCAACGGCTGTACCCGCGGGTCTCGTACTTCGGCGGCCGGGAGGCCTTGATTCGAAGGGACGTCTTGGCCATGTGCCTCAGCTCTCTCGGAACGGCATGCCGAGCGCCCGCAGCAGCTCGCGTGCCTCGTCGTCGGTGGCCGCGGTCGTCGTGATGGTCACGTCGAGGCCACGGACGGTGTCGATCCGGTCGTAGTCGATCTCGGGGAAGATGATCTGCTCGCGCACGCCCATGGAGTAGTTGCCGCGCCCGTCGAACGAGTTCGGGTTCAGCCCGCGGAAGTCGCGGACGCGCGGCAGTGCGAGCGCGGTCAGGCGGTCGAGGAACTCCCACATGCGAGCCCCGCGCAGCGTGACCTTGCAGCCGATCGGCATCCCCTCGCGCAGCTTGAAGCCGGCGATGGACTTGGTGGCCTTCGTGATCAGCGGCTTCTGGCCGGCGATGATCGCCATCTGCTCGACGGCCTCGTCGAGGGCCTTCGCGTTCGTCTTGGCCTCGCCGACGCCCATGTTCAGCGTGATCTTCTGGACGCGCGGCGCCTGCATCGGCGTCGTGTAGCCGAAGCGCTCGATCAGCGAGGCGCTTGATCTCGCTGCTCGTAGCGGTCCTTGAGGCGCGGCGTGTAGGTCTCTGCGGCGGCCATCAGTCGATGTCCTTTCCGCAGTCCTTGCGCCGGCACTTGCGCACCTTGGAGCCGTCGTCCTTGATGTGGTAGCCCACCCGGGTCGGCTTGTCGCAGGCCGGGCAGACCAGCGCCACGTTGTCGATCCGGATCGGAGCCTCGAGGTCGATCACGCCGCCAGGCGTCATCTGCGCGCCGCGGGTGCCCTTGACGGGCCGCGGGCGCGAGTGGCGCTTGGCGATGTTGATGTGCTCGACGATCAGCCGGCCCTCGGTGGGGCGTGCCTGCAGGACCTGGCCGCGGCGGCCGAGGTCCTTGCCGGTGATCACCTCGACGGTGTCGCCCTTCCTGATCTTGATCTTGGGCTTCGTCGCGGCGGCCACTAGAGCACCTCCGGGGCGAGCGAGACGATTCGCATGAAGTTCTTCTCCCGCAGCTCGCGAGCGACGGGCCCGAAGATGCGGGTCCCGCGCGGGTTGCGGCCTGCGTCGATGATCACGGCGGCGTTCTCGTCGAAGGCGATGAACGTGCCGTCGTCACGCGCGAACGGCTTCTTGGTACGAACGACGACGGCGGTCACGACGTCGCCCTTCTTGACCGCGCCGTTCGGCGTGGCCTGCTTGACGGTGCCGACGATGATGTCGCCGACGCGCGCGTAGCGCCGCTTCGAGCCCCCGCGGATGCGGATGCAGAGCAGCTCGCGTGCGCCGGTGTTGTCGGCGACCTTGAGACGGGACTCGACCTGGATCATCGCTAGTGGCCCTCACCGGCCGTGACGATCTCGATCAGACGCCAGCGCTTCATCGCCGACAGCGGGCGGCACTCGACCAGGCGGACGACGTCGCCGACCTTGGCCTCGTTCTTCTCGTCGTGCGCGTAG
The DNA here is from genome assembly GCA_963794695.1 of uncultured Actinomycetes bacterium. Taxonomy (GTDB): domain Bacteria; phylum Actinomycetota; class Thermoleophilia; order Gaiellales; family JALYLC01; genus CAWCFJ01. The sequence continues at coordinate 234,965 of CAWCFJ010000011.1, forward strand.
AGCTTCGACGAGCGGCGCACGATCTTCTTGTACTTCGGGTGCGGCTTGGCCGAGTCGATGCGGACCGCGATCGTCTTGTCGCCCTTGTCGGACACGACGATGCCGCGGCGCTCCTTGCGACGACCCTGCTCCTTCGGCTCGTTGCGCTCGCGGGTGTAGGTGCCGCGCTCCTTCTTGGCCTTCGGCTCCTTCTTCAGGGGCTTCGGGCGCGGACCGCGCTTGCGCGGAGCCGGGGCCTCGTCGGCCTCGGCCTTCGGCGTCGCGGCAGCCTCGGGCGCAGGAGCGGCCTCGGCGGCCGGCTCCTCGGCGGGGGCTTCCGCGGCGGCGGGCTCCTCGGCGGCCGCAGGCTCCTCGGCCTCGGCGACGGGCTCCTCGGCCGCGGCAGGCTCCTCCGCAGCCGCGGGCTCCTCGGCCGCGGCAGGCTCCTCCGCAGCAGCAGGCTCCTCCGCAGCAGCGGCGGGCTCGTCCGCAGCAACCGCCTCGGCCTCGGGCTCCGCCTCGGCGGCAGCCTCGGGCTCGACGGCGGCCGCGGGCTCCTCCGCCGGCGCGGCGCTGTCCTCCTCGACCTCGGGATTCTCGTTGTCTGCCATCTCTTCGTTACACCTTCTTCGTCGCGGCGTCGCGCTCGCGCTGCAGCGTGAGCAGGCGCGCGATGTCCTTCTTGACGTGACCCATGCGCGTCGTGTTCTCGAGCGCGCCGGTCGCATGCTGGAAGCGCAGGTTGAACAGCTCCTGACGGGTGCTGCGGAGCGCCTCGACGACCTCGTCGTCGGTGAGCTCACGGATCTCACTGGCCTTCAACGAGATCCCCCTCCCGCTTCACGAACTTCGTCTTCACCGGAAGCTTCATCGCCGCCAGCCGGATCGCCTCGCGCGCCAGCGGCTCGGGCACGCCGGCGAGCTCGAACATCACGCGGCCGGGCTTGACCACGGCCACGTAGCGCTCGGGCGAGCCCTTGCCCGAGCCCATGCGGGTCTCGAGCGGCTTCTGGGTGACGGGCTTGTCCGGGAAGATGTTGATCCAGACCTTGCCGCCGCGCTTGATCTTGCGCGTCATGGCGATACGGGCGGCCTCGATCTGCCGGTTGGTGACCCAGCCCTCCTCGATGGCCTTGAGGCCGTACTCGCCGAAGGCCACGGTCGTGCCGCCCTTGGCCACGCCGCGCCTGCGGCCGCGGTGGTGACGGCGGTACTTGAATCGCTTGGGCAGGAGCATCTAGCTCTCACTCCCTCCGCTCGGCGGCGGAGTCTCGGAGGTGGGCTGCTGGGGCTGCTGCTGCGGGGGCGGAGCCTGCTGGTCGGACTGCTGCTGCGGGCGCGGCCGGCGCGAGCCCTGGGCCCCGCCGCCACCGCCACCGCCGGCCCCACCGGGACCGCCGCTGCCACGGGGCCCTCCCGGGCCGCCGCCGCCGGGGCGTCCGCCGCCCGGGCCGCCGCCGCTGCCGCGCTGCTGGCCACCGGGGCCGCCACCGCTGCCGCGCGGCTGGCCGAAGCCGCCGCCGCCACCGCCGCCGCCGCGGGCGTCCGCCGCCCGGACCGCCGCCGCCGCCGGGGCGTCCGCCGCCCGGGCCGCCGCCGCCGCCGGGCCTGCCGCCGCGTCCGCGACCGCCGCCACCGCCGCCGCCACCGCCCGGACCGCCGCCACGGCGCCGGTCAGGCCGGCTCGGGCCGAGGTCCTCGGTCACGACGGTGTTGCCCTTGCGCCGGCGCGCGTCGACCTCGCCGAGGCGGGTCGTCTGGCCGGCGGCACCCTCGTAGCCCTCGGGCATGATCTCGCCCTTGTTGATCCACACCTTCACGCCGATCCGGCCGAAGGTGGTGCGGGCCTCGTGGAAGCCGTAGTCGATGTCCGCGCGCAGCGTGTGCAGCGGGACGCGGCCCTCCGAGTACTGCTCGGAGCGGCTCATCTCGGTGCCGCCGAGGCGGCCGCCGCACTGGATCTTCACGCCCTGCGCGCCCGAGCGGATGGCCGAGGCCAGCGAGCGCTTCATGGCGCGGCGGAACGAGACGCGGTTCTGCAGCTGCTCGGCCACCGACTGGGCGACCAGCTTGGCGTCGAGCTCGGGCCGCTTGATCTCGTTGATGTTGATCTGGACGTTCTTGGAGGTGATCCGGTAGATCTCCTTGCGGAGGGCGTCCACCTCGCTGCCCGACTTCCCGATGACGATCCCCGGCCTGGCCGTGTAGATGTCGATCGTGATCTTCTGCTTGTCCTTGCGGATGTGGATGTCCGACAGGCCCGCGTGCGACAGCTTCCCGTAGATGTGTTCCCGGATCCGGAGGTCCTCCAGCAGGTACGCGCCGAATTCCTTCTCCGAGAACCAGTTCGACTTCCAGTCGTGGATGATGCCGACGCGCAGACCGCCGGGATGGATCTTCTGGCCCATCAGGCCTCCTCGTCCTCGGTCGGCTTCTTCGTCTCTTCTGCGGCCTCGTCGGCCGTGTCGTCCTCTGCCTCCGCGGCGGGCTCGTCGGCCTCCGCGGCAGGCTCCTCCTCGGCGGCCTCGGCGGCGGGCTCCTCGGGAGCCTCCACCTCGGCGACGGCCTCGGGGGCTTCGGTCTCGGCGGCCTCGGGCGCCTCGGCCTCGGTCGGCCTCGGCGTCGCTCTCGAGCGGGGCGGTGCCCGCCATCGCCGTCGTCTCGCGGTGGCCTCGGCCGGCTTGCGGCGCCGGCGGCGCGAGGCCGCGATGGTCGCCTCGGCGGCGCTGCCGCGCCGGCCGGCCCTGGTGCCCTCCGCCGCCTCGGGCAGCGGGTCGTGGCGCAGCACGATGGTCACGTGGCAGGTGCGCTTGCGGATGCGGTTCGCGCGGCCGCGGGCGCGCGGCTGCCAGCGCTTGGCGGTCGGGCCCTCGTCGGCGAAGCAGGCGTCGACCACGAGATCCTGCGGCTCGAGCTCGAGGTTCGCCTCGGCGTTGGCCGCGGCGGACTCGAGCACCTGCAGGATGTCGCGCGACACCGCGCGCGTCGAGAACGTCAGCGCGGCGTGGGCCTGGGCGTAGCGCTTGCCACGCACGTGCTCCAGCACCAGGCGCGCCTTGCGGGCGGAGGTGCGGACCCAGCGCGCCTGCGCGCGGACGGTCACGGGAGTGTCGGTCGCCTGCGTGGCCACGGTTACCGCCGCCTGCTCGTCTTGTCGCCCGCGTGCCCGCGGAAGGTCCGCGTCGGCGCGAACTCGCCGAGCTTGTGACCGACCATCGCCTCCGACACGAACACGGGGACGTGCTTGCGCCCGTCGTGGACCGCGATCGTGTGGCCGACCATCTCCGGGAAGATGGTCGAGGTGCGCGACCAGGTCTTCAGCATGCGCTTGGTGCGGGCCGCGTTCATCTCCTCGACGCGACTGATCAACCGTGCGTCGACGAACGGTCCCTTCTTCGAACTGCGGCTCACCTCGAACGTCCCTTCCCGCGCTTGCGCCCGCGGACGATGTCGCGGGTGCTCGGCTTCTTGTTGTCGCGCGTCCGCCGGCCGAGGGTGATCTTGCCCCACGGCGTGACGGGGTGGCTGCCCTTGTTCTTGCCCTCGCCGCCGCCGTGCGGGTGGTCGACGGGGTTCATCGCGGTGCCGCGCACCGTCGGGCGCTTGCCCAGCCAGCGCGAGCGACCGGCCTTGCCGCCGGACTCGTTCTGGTGGGTCGCGTTCGACAGCTGGCCGATGGCCGCGCGGCACTCGACGGAGACGCGCCGCAGCTCGCCGGAGGGCAGGCGCAGGAGCGCCTTGCCACCCTCCTTCGCGACCAGCTGTGCGCTGGCGCCGGCGGAGCGCACCATCTTGGCGCCCTGGCCGGGCCGCAGCTCGATCCCGTGCACCGTGGTGCCGGTCGGGATCGCCGACAGCGGCAGGCAGTTGCCCAGCTTGATGTCGGCCGTGGCGCCGGACTGCACCATCGCGCCGACCTTCAGCCCGGCCGGAGCCAGGATGTAGGCCTTCGCGCCGTCCACGTAGTGGAGCAGCGCGATGCGCGTCGAGCGGTTCGGGTCGTACTCGATCGAGGCGACCTTGGCCGGCACGTCGTCCTTGCGGCGCTTGAAGTCGATGATCCGGTAGCGGCGCTTGTGCCCGCCGCCCTGGTGGCGCGTCGTGATGCGGCCGTTGTTGTTGCGGCCGCCGTTGCGCTTGACCGGGGCCAGCAGCGACTTCTCGGGCTCGGTCCTGGTGATCTCGTCGAAGTCCGAGACCGTCATGAAGCGACGGCCGGGGGAGGTCGGCTTGAAGCTGCGAACGCCCATCAGGCAACTCCCTCGAACAGCTGGATGCTGTCACCGGAGCGCAGCTTGACCATGGCCTTCTTGTAGCCCGGCCGGGTGCCGCGGAAGAAGCCGCGCCGCTTGGGCTTGGCCTTCACGGTCACCACGCGGACCTCGACGACGTGGACGCCGAAGAGCTCCTCGATGGCCTGGCGGATCTGGGTCTTGTGCGCGTTCGGATGCACCTTGAACGTGTAGGTGTTGTCGGTCATCTGGCCGTACGACTTCTCGGAGACGACCGGAGCCAGGATCACCTGGGTGGCGTCGACGGTGACGGACGTCACGCGGTCTCACCTCCGCTCAGCGTGGTCAGGGCGGCCTTCGACACGAGCAGCGTCCGGGCCCGCAGGAGGTCGGCGACCTCGAGCTCGTCCGACGCTCACGACCGAGGTGCGCTGGACGTTGCGGAACGACAGGCCGGCGTTGTCCTCGGCCGGCGCCAGGACGACCAGGGCCGGGCGCTCGCTGCGCCACGGCGCGAGCAGCGCCACGGCGTCCTTCGTCTTCGGCGCCTCGAACGAGGTGGCGTCGAACACGCCGATCGTGCCCTTCTGCGGCGTGCTGCGAGAGCGCCATGTGGAGCGCCTTGCGGGCCGCCTTCTTGTTGATCTTGACCGAGTGGTCGCGCGGCTTCTTGGCGAAGACCACGCCGCCGCCGGTCCACTGCGGTGCGCGGATCGTGCCCTGGCGGGCGCGGCCGGTGCCCTTCTGGCGCCACGGCTTCGACGCGCCGCCGGCGACCTCGCCGCGGCTCTTCGCGGAGTGGGTGCCCTGGCGGCGGCCGGCGAGCTCGGCCTTCACGGCCTCGTGCAGCAGCGGGCCGTTGGCCGGCACGGCGAAGACCTCGTCGCGCAGGGTGACCGTGCTCCTTGCCGCCCACGAGCGGTGCGGTCGCCGGCCATCAGGAGTCCTCCTCCACGAACACGATCCCGCCCGTCGCCCCCGGCACGGCGCCGGTGACCAGGAGCAGGTTCCGCTCGGCGTCGACGTCGACGACCCGCAGGCCGCGCTGGGTGACGCGCGCGTCGCCCATGTGGCCCGACATGCGCAGGCCCTTGATCACGCGCGACGGCGTGGCGGACTGGCCGATCGAGCCCGGCGCGCGCACGTTGTGCGAGCCGTGCGAGACGGGGCCGCGAGCGAAGTTGTGGCGCTTGATGGTGCCGGCGAAGCCCTTGCCCTTCGAGCGGCCGATCACCTTGACCGCGTCGCCCGGGGCGAAGCGCTCGACGGTCACGGTGTCGCCGGCCGCGAGCTCGAACGAGCCGCGGAACTCGTGCAGGTGGCGGTGCGGGCCGAAGCCGGCCTTCTTCAGATGGCCGATCTCGGGCCGCGAGATCTTCTTCGCGGTGACCTCCTCGAAGGCCAGCTGGACGGCGTCGTAGCCGTGCTGGTCGCCGCTCTTGACGTCGACCACGGGGCAGGGGCCGGCCTGGATCACGGTGACGGCGGTCCGCCGCCCGTCCTCCGTGAAGAACTGGGTCATGCCCAGCTTGCGCCCGATGATGGCGAGCTTGCGTCATAGCTTGATCTCGATGTCCACGCCGGCCGGGAGGTCGAGCCGCATGAGCGAGTCGACCGTCTTCGGCGTCGGCTGGTGGATGTCGATGAGCCGCTTGTGGGTGCGGATCTCGAAGTGCTCGCGCGAGTCCTTGTCCTTGAACGGCGAGCGGATCACGCAGTACACGTTCTTCTCGGTCGGAAGCGGGACGGGACCGGACACGGTCGCACCGGTGCGCTGCGCGGTCTCGACGATCGACTTCGCCGACAGGTCGAGCTGCGTGTGGTCGTAGCCCTTGAGGCGGATTCTGATCTTCTGCTGTGCCATGTCTAGTCGGTCCCTCGGCAAGCCTCGGGGCCCGGGCGATTCACTGCGAAACGCCCAGGCCCCGGGGAGCCAGGTGTCCTTCCGTCCCTTCCGCCTACTTGAGGACCTTGGTCACGGCGCCGGCACCGACGGTGCGGCCGCCCTCGCGGATGGCGAAGCGGAGACCCTCGTCCATCGCGATCGGCTGGATCAGCGTGATGTGCATCTCGGCGTTGTCGCCGGGCATGCACATCTCGACGCCCTCGTTGAGCTGCACCGTGCCGGTCACGTCGGTGGTGCGGAAGTAGAACTGCGGCCGGTAGCCGTTGAAGAACGGCGTGTGGCGCCCGCCCTCCTCCTTCGAGAGCACGTACACCTGCGCCTCGAACTCGGTGTGCGGCGTGATCGAGCCGGGCTTGGCCAGCACCTGGCCGCGCTCGACGTCCTCGCGCTTGATGCCGCGGAGCAGGCAGCCAGCGTTGTCGCCGGCCTCGCCGGAGTCGAGCGTCTTGTTGAACATCTCGACGCCGGTGACCACGCTCTTCTGGGTCTTCGGCTTGATGCCGACGATCTCGACCTCCTCGCCGATCTTGCACCACGCCCTGCTCGATGCGGCCGGTCACCACGGTGCCGCGGCCGGTGATCGTGAAGACGTCCTCGATCGGCATGAGGAACGGCTTGTCGATGTCGCGCTCCGGCTCGGGGACGTACTCGTCCACCGCCGCCATCAGCTCGACGATCTTGTCCTCCCACTCCTTGTCGCCCTGCAGCGCCTTCAGCGCCGAGACCTGGACGACCGGGATGTCGTCGCCGGGGAACTCGTACGAGGTGAGCAGCTCGCGCACCTCGAGCTCGACCAGCTCGAGCAGCTCGGGGTCGTCCACCATGTCGGCCTTGTTCAGGGCGACGACGATGTACGGCACGCCGACCTGGCGGGCCAGGAGGATGTGCTCGCGGGTCTGCGGCATGGGGCCGTCGGCCGCGGACACGACCAGGATCGCGCCGTCCATCTGCGCGGCACCCGTGATCATGTTCTTGATGTAGTCGGCGTGACCGGGGCAGTCGACGTGCGCGTAATGGCGCTTGTCGGTCTCGTACTCGACGTGCGCGGTCGAGATGGTGATGCCGCGCTCGCGCTCCTCCGGAGCGTTGTCGATCGAGTCGAACGAGCGCACCTTGGTCGAGCCGCCGAAGCGCTCGCTCAGCACCTTGGTGATCGCCGCGGTCAGCGTCGTCTTGCCATGGTCGATGTGACCGATCGTGCCGACGTTGAGGTGCGGCTTCGTCCGCTCGAACTTCTGCTTGGCCATTGAGTCTTCAGTGCTCCCTTGACGTTGCGGGGATTGAACCCACGAACTACTTGCTGCCTGCGACGATCTCCTCGGCAAGTGCCTTGGGAACCTCGTCGTAGCGTGAGAACTGCATGGAATAGGTGGCGCGGCCCTGGGTCATCGAGCGCATCGCCGTGGCGTAGCCGAACATCTCCGACAGCGGGACCCGGGCAGTGATGACCTGCGCGTTGCCGCGCGGCTCCATGCCCTCGATGCGGCCGCGGCGGCTGTTGAGATCGCCGATCACGTCGCCCATGTACTCCTCGGGCGTCACCACCTCCACTGCGAAGACGGGCTCGAGGAGCACCGGGTGGGCCCTCTGCATCGCGTTCTTGAAGGCCATCGAGCCGGCGATCTTGAACGCCATCTCGTTCGAGTCGACGTCGTGGTACGAGCCGTAGACGAGCGTCGCCTTCACGTCGACCACGGGGTAGCCGGCGAGCACGCCGGAGTCCATCGCCTCCTGGATCCCGGCGTCGACCGAGGGGATGTACTCCCGGGGGACGACGCCGCCGACGATCTTGTTCACGAACTCGTAGCCCGACCCGGTCTCGTTCGGCTCGAGATCGATGACCGCGTGGCCGTACTGGCCGCGGCCGCCGGTCTGGCGGACGAACTTGCCCTCGATCTTCTGGACCGCGCGCTTGATGGTCTCGCGGTAGGCGACCTGCGGCTTGCCGACGCTGGCCTGGACCGAGAACTCCCGGATCAGGCGGTCGACGATGATCTCGAGGTGCAGCTCGCCCATGCCCGAGATGACCGTCTGGCCGGTCTCGTCGTCGGTGCGGACGCGGAAGGTCGGGTCCTCCTCGGAGAGCCGCTGCAGGGCCGTGGACAGCTTGTCCTGGTCGGCCTTGGTCTTGGGCTCCACGGCCACGTCGATGACGGGCTCGGGGAAGACGATGGACTCGAGCAGCACCGAGTGACCCTCGGCGGCCAGCGTGTCGCCGGTCGTCGTCTGCTTGAGGCCGACCGCGGCAGCGATCTCGCCGGCGCCGATCTCGTCGCGCTCCTCGCGGTGGTTCGCGTGCATCTGCAGGATGCGGCCGATGCGCTCCTTGCGCCCGGTGCTCGCGTTCAGCACGTGGGTGCCGGCCTTGAGCGTGCCCGAGTAGACCCGGAAGTACGTCAGCTTGCCGACGTACGGGTCGGTCATGACCTTGAAGGCCAGGGCCGCGAACGGCTCGTTCAGGTCGGCCCCGCGCGAGACCTCGTGCCCGGTGCGGGAGTCGATGCCGTGCACCGGCGGGACGTCGACCGGCGAGGGCAGGAAGTCGATGATCGCGTCGAGCAGCGGCTGGACGCCCTTGTTCTTGAACGCCGAGCCGCACAGGACCGGGGTGATCGACCCGTCCAGCGTCGCGGCGCGCACGGCGGCGCGCAGCGCGGCGGGCTCGACCTCCTCGTCCTCGAGGAAGGCGTGCATGATCGACTCGTCGTGGTCCGCGACGGCCTCGATCAGCTCGTGGCGGGCCAGCTCGACCTCCTCGGCCAGGTCGCCCGTCGGCGTCGACTCCTCCCAGGTCATGCCCAGGGGGTCGACGTAGCGGATGACCTTGCGCTCGATCAGGTCGATGACGCCCTCGAAGCCGTCCTCGGCCCCGATCGGGAGCTGCACCGGCACGGCCTTGGCGCCGAGCCGGTCGACCATCGACTTGACCGCGGCCGCGAAGTCCGCGCCGATCCGGTCCATCTTGTTGATGTACGCGATGCGCGGCACGGAGTACTTGTCGGCCTGCCGCCAGACCGTCTCGGACTGGGGCTGGACGCCGGCCACGGCGTCGAACAGGGCGACCGCGCCGTCGAGGACGCGCAGCGACCGCTCCACCTCGACCGTAAAGTCAACGTGGCCGGGAGTATCGATGATGTTGATGCGATGGTCGCGCCAGAACGCGGTCGTGGCCGCCGAGGTGATGGTGATGCCGCGCTCCTGCTCCTGGACCATCCAGTCCATCGTTGCGGCACCCTCGTGCACCTCGCCGATCTTGTGCGTCTTCCCCGTGTAGAACAGGATGCGCTCGGTCGCGGTGGTCTTACCGGCATCGATGTGGGCCATGATGCCGATGTTCCGGACGCGATCGAGCTCGTCCATCTTGGGGACGCGCGAGCTCTTCTGTGTCTCGACTACTGCCATGAAATCTTCTTCTGCTGCTGCTTTGTGGTGCGCGTTACCGGGTGGTTACCAGCGGTAGTGCGCGAAGGCCTTGTTCGCCTGGGCCATGCGGTACATGTCGTCCTTGCGCTTGAACGCCCCGCCCTGCTGGTTGGTCGCGTCGAGGATCTCGCCGACGAGCTTGTCGGTCATCTCCTTCTCGCGCCGCTGGCGGGCGAACAGGACGAGCCAGCGGATCGCCAGCGTGCGAGCGCGGCGGGCGGGGACTTCGATCGGCACCTGGTAGTTGGCGCCACCGACGCGCCGGGAGCGAACCTCGAGCGCCGGCGTGACGGACTTGATGGCCTGCTCGAGGACCTCGACGGGCGGACGGCCGCGTCTTCTCGCCGACCTGCGCGAGGGCCACGTACACGATGCCCTCGGCCGTCGACTTCTTGCCGTCGAGCATGACCTTGTTCATGAGCTGGGTCACGAGCTTCGACCCGTAGACCGGGTCGGGGATGAGCTCGCGAACGGGAATCTCTGCGCGGCGGGGCATGAGGATCAGCCTCCGCCCTTCTTCGCGCCGTACTTCGAGCGGCCCTGGCGCCGGTCGGAGACGCCGGCGGCGTCGAGCGCCGCGCGGATCACCTTGTAGCGGACGCCCGGCAGGTCCTTGACGCGGCCGCCGCGGATGAGGACGACCGAGTGCTCCTGCAGGTTGTGCCCGATGCCCGGGATGTAGCAGGTGATCTCCATCTGGTTGGTGAGCCGCACGCGGGCCACCTTCCGCAGGGCCGAGTTCGGCTTCTTCGGAGTCACCGTGTACACGCGCGTGCACACACCCCGCTTCTGCGGAGCGCCACGGAGGGCGGGAGTCTTCGTCTTGCCCTTGACGGGCTTGCGCGGATGGCGCACGAGCTGGTTGACGGTCGGCATGCGGCCCTAGTCTCGGGATTCACAACAGCACGGAGGACGATCCGGGAGGATCGCCCGCAGAACAGTAGCGAACCCGTTGACCGCGCGCTAGCGAGGCGCATGCAGGCCAAAGCCCGGCTACCAGAGGTGCATGATAGCACGGCGTGACTGGAGCCCTTTTCCTGTCAAACAGGCGGAACTTCGGTGCGCAGGAGGCCTGCCTTGCCGAGCCGTTCGAGGATCTCCTCGCGCTGCCGGACGAGCTCGAACTCCTCCCCCTCGCCCAGCCGGTACGCCGCCGTCTCGCGCGCGAGCACGCGCAGGAACGCGTCCACGGTGTCGATCTCGAACTGGCTCCCGCGCCAGCGCTCGAGCTCCTCGATGGCCTGCTCGGGCGGCCGCGCGCCGCGGTAGGAGCGCGGCTGGGTCATCGCCGAGTAGGCGTCCACCACGCCGATCACCAGGGACGAGCGCGGGATCGCCGGGGCGGCCATGCCGTCGGGGTAGCCGGTGCCGTCGGGCCGCTCGTGGTGGTGACGGATGGCGTCCGCGGTGAAGCGGAAGACCGGGATCTCGCCGACGATCCGCTCGCCGGTGATCGGGTGCTGCTGGATGAGCCGCCACTCGTCCTCGTCGAGCCGGCTGGGCTTTCGCAGCACCTCCGTCGGCACGCCGATCTTCCCCACGTCGTGCAGCAGCGCGGCGAGCTGGATGATGGCGGCGTCGGACTCGCTGTAGCCGAGCTCGCGGGCGACGTCCCGGGCGTACACGGCGACCGCGGCCGAGTGGCCGGCGGTGTAGGCGTCGGCGGCCTCGAGGGCCCGGATCAGGCCGATGGCGAAGCCGAGGTTGGCCTTGCTCAGGGTCTCGAAGGCCCGGTCGCGCTGCACGAACAGCCAGACGACGTACTGGGCCAGGAGGCTCGGAGCGACGACCAGGGCCGCGGCCGAGAGGCCCGAGCGGTCGTAGGCCAGCACGATCAGCCAGATGATCGGCAGGCTCAGGGTGAACGGCAGGTACGTGGTGCGCAGGACGCCGCTGGCGTAGGCCCGGACGTCCGCGCCGCGGACGTGCAGGATCGCGGCGTTCCCGGCGAAGTCGACCGCCTCGACCGCCAGGGCCGCGATGGCCACCAGCAGGAGCGTGGCCTGCGTGTCGACCACGACGGCGGCGGCCCCGCCGGCGAGGCCGCACAGGGTGCGCAGCGGCGCGTGGGCGAGCCAGTAGGCGAACGGCGGGCGCGGCAGGACCGAGAGGATCTGGGCGAAGCCGACGATCGCGGCGCCGGCCGGGCCGAGCAGGACTGCCGCCACGACCAGGGAGACGTTCCCGGTCGAGACGTGGACGCGATCCGAGATCGGGATCGCGAAGGTCTCGGAGAGCAGGCCCGCCGCGCACAGCAGGCCGAGCAGGGCGACCGTGTTCTCGTCGATCGGCGGCGCCGTGGCGACCGCCGGGACCAGCAGCACGATGGCCAGCACCCAGAAGGCGCCCGTGAGCAGACGGAGCGCCTCCACTGAGGGCGTGGCGGGACGTGCAGCACTGCCATCGCTCACCACCTGGGGACCCTCCGGCTCGAACGGTCGAAGGATAGCTCGGACAGGTGACGAGGGGCAGGCCGTCGGGTCGGACCGCACGCGGCCGACCCGACGCCAATCCCTGACTACCAGCCGCGCGAGGTGCCGCCGGCGACGGCCAGCGAGGCGAGCGTGACGAGCAGGGGAAGGCGGGTGAGCAGCAGGTTCTTCATGGGAGATCTCCTGGGTCTGCGCAGGGCTGGACTGGGTTCTCGCCGCGGCTCTGGGCCGTCTCGGCGGGTGGTGCCCTTGCGCAGAGCAGTGATCGTCGGGACCTCCCGATCACTGATCACCGGGTTGGGTGACGAGTTCGTTGGATGCGTGCCGAAATTGCGCCGGTACCGTTTACGGTCGGCTCACGGCCCGGCGGAGCGCGCGTGGATCGCCCGGACCTCGTCGATCGTGTCGGCCTCGGAGGCCTGCTTGTCCGTGCGGTAGCGCTTCACGCGGGCGAAGCGCAGGGCGACGCCGCCCGGGTAGCGGGTCGACGCCTGCACGCCGTCGAAGGCGATCTCGACCACCAGCTCCGGCCGGACGTGCACCGTGAAGGCGTCGCGCCCGGTCTCGAGCTTCAGGAGCTCCTCGGTCTGCCAGGCCAGCATCGCGTCGGTGAGGCCCTTGAAGGTCTTGCCCAGCATCACGAAGCCGCCGGCCGGATCGCGGGCGCCGAGGTGGAGGTTCGAGAGCTTGCCGGTGCGCCGGCCGTGCCCCCACTCGACCGCCAGCACGACCAGGTCCAGCGTGTGCGTCGGCTTGACCTTGATCCAGCCCGCGCCGCGGCGTCCGGCGAGGTACGGCGCGTCGAGGGCCTTGAGCACGACGCCCTCGTGGCCGTGCGCGACGGCGTCGTCGAGGAACCGCTGGGCAGCGCTCGGCGTCCTCGACCTCGGCGCGCCGGATCCGGGCCTGCGCGGGGACGAGCCGGGCCAGCGCCTCGGCCCGCTCCCGGCCCGGGTGGTCGATGAGGTCCTGCGCCGTCGAGGTGCAGGAGGTCGAAGAACGCCGGGGTGAGCGGCACGGCCCGGGCCCGGGCGCTGGCGTGGTCCCGCATGCCGACCCGGCTGCCCGTCACCTGGAACGGCAGCGGCCGGCCGTCGGGGCGAAGGGCGATGGCCTCCCCGTCGAGCACCAGGTCGCCGGCATCGAGCGCGAGCGCCGCCTCGACGAGCTCGGGGACGCGCGCCGTGATGTCATCGAGGCTGCGGGTGTAGACGGCGACGTCGGCGCCGCTGCGGTGGACCTGGATGCGGGCCCCGTCGAGCTTCCACTCGATGCCGGCCGGGCCGGTCTTCTCGAGGGCCTCGGCGACCGTGGCGGCGGACTGGGCGAGCATCGGCTGCAGCGGCACCCCGACCCGCAGGCCGGATGGTCGTCAGCCCCGCCTCGCCGTCGCGCAGGGCGAGCGCGCCGACCTGGCGGAGGTCGCCGCCGAGCATCAGCGCGCGCCTGAGGGCCGCCGGCGGCACGCTCGCAGCCTTCGCGACCGCCTCGGTCATGACGCCCTCGAGGGCCCCCTGGCGCAGCCCACCGGCCACCAGGGCGCCGAGGAAGCGCTGCTCGTCGGCGGTCGCCCGCGCGAAGAGGCCGACCAGCAGCCGCCGCCGCTCGGCCTGCGAGCCCGCGCCGGCGCAGGCACCGATGGCGGCGAACGCGGCGTCGACCTCCGCGACCGTGAGGCTCGGCTCGACCGCCGGCGTCGGCAGGTCGCGCAGCGACCGGTACCCGACGCCGGTCTGCCGCTGCAGCAGGTCGCCCGACAGGAACGCGATCGCCGCCGCCGCCTCGTCCGGCTGGGCGTGCCCGAGCGCCTCGGCGAGCGCCGCGATCTTGGCGCCCCGGGCGGAGGTCGCCGCCACGGCGGTGGAGGTCGCGGCGAGGTCTGCGAGCAGCATCGGGGCATGATGCCCGGACACACCTCTGTGTGTATCGAGGTGTATCGTGACGGCATGGCGCGCACCAACATCGACATCGACGACGAGCTGATCGAGCGCGTGATGCGGACCTATCGGCTCTCCAGCAAGCGGGCCGCGGTGGACTTCGCGTTGCGCCGGCTCGTCGGGGGATCGATGACGCGTGACGAGGCGCTCGCCCTCGAAGGGAGCGGCTGGGAGGGCGATCTCGACGAGATGCGCCGCAGCCGGGATTTCGGCGAGCGGTGATCCTCGCCGACACGTCCGCCTGGGTCGAGTACCTGCGGGCGACAGGAAGCGATGTCCACCTCGAGCTTCGCCGGCTCCTCGCGGACGACGAGCCCGGACTGGCGACGACCGACGTCGTCTGGATGGAGGTTCTCGCCGGAGCCGTCGACGACCGCCAGCTGGCGACGCTGGAAATCGTCCTTGCCCGGACCGAGCTGCTGCCCGTGCACGGGCCGGTCGACTACGAGGATGCGGCCGCGCTGTACCGCGCCTGTCGCCGCAGCGGGGAGACCGTACGAGCGCTCACGGACTGCCTCATCGCCGCTGTCGCGATCCGGAACGACGTACCCGTGCTGCAGGCGGACCGGGACTTCGAGACGCTCGCGCGGCACACGGCGCTCCAACTCGCCTGACCTGGATCAGGGCGCGACCTGCATCCGCTGCAGGACCGTCCCCGACGCGTCGAGCAGCTCGAGCCACGAGCCCGTCGGCCTCGGGCCGGCCTGCGGGAACTCCTGGCCGAAGACCACGTACCCGGGGCTGTCGGTGTGCAGCGGCAGATCGATCCCCTGGCCGGCCTCGTCGACCAGGCGGGCCGTGGCGACGGCCGACGTGGCGGCGCCGTAGACGAAGCGCAGGCGCAGCGCCGAGGCCGCAGGCGGCACGAGCTGGCCGTTCGCGGTCACCTTCCCCTGCGTCGGCCAGAACGTGCTGCTGGCGATGCCGGGCCTCGCCGCGGTCAGGGCGTGGTCGCAGTCCGCGCCGCCGACACCCTGCGGCGAGACCTCCACCATGCAGGTGCCGTAGCGAGCGCTCGGCGCGCGGTAGAGGTCGAGCCCCGGGTACGGCGTCCCCAGCAGGTGCAGCGCCGGGCCGGTGACGGCACGGCGGTGCAGCTGCCGCTGCTCGGCGGGCTGCAGCGAGGCGATGGGGATGCTCGCCGCAGCCGCACGGTGGACGGACGACACGGTCGGCCGGACGCCGTGATCCCCGTCGACGCTCACCGCCAGCGTGAGGGCAGCAGCGGCCGAGGCGCCGAGGCCGAGGAGCAGCAGCGGGCGCCGTGCGCGCCGCCGGGCGGCGGCGCGGGACGCCAGGCGGCGGCGAGCTGCGCACCGAGGCGCTCGAGATCGGGCGAGAGCTGGGTCATCGTGCGTCCTTTGGAGTCAGGTGCCGGGCCGATCCCGGCCTTCAGGGCGCGCAGGCCGCGCGAGACGCGGGCCCGCGCTGCCTGCTCGCTGCACCCGAGCGAGCGGGCGACGTCGGCGTAGTCCTGCTCGCGGACGACCCGCAGCACGACCGCGGCCCGCTGGTCGGCCGGCAGCGCCGCCAGGGCAGCCTCGAGCATCGGCCGGAGCTGCTCGGAGAGCAGGCGCTCCTCGTGCTCGCCCCACTCGTCCGGGGTCGGCCCGACGGCCATGCCGAGACGCCGGCGCGCGTCCTCGGCGACCCGCCGGCGGCGGTGGAAGTGGCGCTGCTGGTTCCTCGCGATGCCGTGCAGCCAGGAGGCGGCCGACCCCGGTCCGCGGGGGCGGAAGCGCGGCAGGCTCACGAGCGCCTGGGCGAACGTCTCGGCCAGCAGGTCCTGGACGGTCTCGGGCTCGCGGGCGGCGTGGCGCTCGAGCCAGCGCTTCGTGTCCTCGGCGTGGCGCCGGTAGAAGGCCACGAAGGCGGCCCGCTCGCTGCGGGCCGCGAGGAGCAGCTGCTCGTCGGACCTGTGGTCGTCGGCTGGCATCACATCCTCAATGCCCGCAGCGTGACGCCTGTGACGGCTCGGGCCGTAGCATTGCGCCCGTCATCGAGAGGAGAGACTCGTGGATCTCGGACTGGACGGCGCGCGCGGGCTCGTCTGCGGCGCGAGCCGCGGCCTCGGCGCGGCCATCGCGCAGGCGCTGGCCGGCGAGGGCGCGCGCCTCGCGCTCACCTCCCGCGACCGGCGGCGGTCTCGGCGGCCGCCGAGCCGCTCGGCGCGGCGGCCATCGCCGCCGACCTCTCGACCGCCGACGGCCCGGCGACGGCGGTGGAGCAGGCCGCGGCGGCGCTCGGCGGGCTCGACCTGCTGGTGGTCAACTCCGGCGGCCCGCCGGCGGGCGGCTTCGCCGACCTCGACGAGGACGCCTGGCAGCAGGCCATCGACGGCACGTTCCTCTCGGCCATCCGGCTCCTGCGCGCCGCGCTGCCGCACCTGCGGGAGAGCGAGCGGGCAGCCGTGCTCGTCGTGCTCTCGACGTCGGTGCGGGTGCCGATCCCGGGGCTGACGACGTCGAACGCCATCCGCCCGGGCCTGAGCGGCCTGGTCAAGTCGCTGTCGGTCGAGCTCGGCGCCGCCGTCCGGATCAACGGCGTCGCTCCCGGCTCGATCGAGACGGCGCGCAGCGTCCACCTCGACGAGGTCCGGGCGCAGCGTGCGGGCACCAGCGTCGAGCAGGTGCGCCGGCAGATGGCCGGCTACATCCCGCTCGGCCGCTACGGGCAGCCGGAGGAGCTCGGCCGGGTCGCCGCGTTCCTGCTGTCCCCCGCGGCCTCGTACGTCACCGGCCAGGTGATCTGCGTCGACGGCGGGATCACCCGCGCGCTTCCCTAGCCGCGGACGCCGTTGAGGGCGAGGTCGAGATGGCGGCGCCAGTCCGACTGGCCGCCGCGGCTGAAGTACATCGACGAGATCACGCCGCAGGTCAGCTGGTGGAAGTCGTTGACGGTGAGGTCGTCGCGCAGCCTGCCCGGCAGCCACGGCCCGGTCGATGATGCGGGCGGCGATCTCGGCGAACTCCTGCTTCTCCTGCTCGACGCCTTCCCACTCGATGTCCTTCGAGCCCATCACCGCGAGCTGGAAGGCGGCGTCGCCGTCGGCGGCCTCGAGGTAGGTGCGCACGATCGTCTCGAACGCCTCGCCGGGATCGTCGACCTGCTCGGCGGCGCGCGCGAGCTCGGCCATCCCCTGGACGCGGGCGCGGACCATCGCGGTCAGCAGCGCCCGCTTGCTGGGGAAGTGGCGATAGAGCGTGCCCAGGCCGAGACCGGCGTGGGCGGCGATCTCCTCCATCTGAGCCTCGTGCCCTGAGCGGCCGAAGAGCTCGCCGGCAGAGGCCATGATCCGCTCGCGGTTGCGGCGGGCGTCGGCTCGGAGGGGGCGTTCGGTTTCGGTCATCGCTTGACGAACGGAGCCAGCAGCCTAGTCTTCCTCACGAAACGGAAGAGGATGTCCGGTTCCGTTTAGGGCATCAGCCCGTGCCGAGGAAGGAGCACTGCAGTGTCCAGGTCCATCGCCGTCTTCGGAGCCGGCCCCGGGCTCGGCCGAGCCGTCGCCCGTCGGTACGCCCGCGAGGGCTACGCCGTGGTCATCGTCGCCCGCCGCCAGCGGCCTCTCGACCAGCTGGCCGCGGAGCTGCGCGCCGACGGGGCGTCTGTCCATCCGATCAGCGCCGACCTCGCCGACGCGGGCGCGCTCCCGGACCTGGCCGACCGGATCCGCGCCGCGGTCGGCGACCTCCACGCGATGTACTACGGCGCCGCAGCCGACGCGTTCGTTCCGGTGCTCGATCTCACGCCCGCCCGCGTCCGGGACCTGATGCCGCTCGGCGTCTACTCCCTCGTCGGGCTGGTGCGCGAGCTCCTGCCCGCGATGATCGCTCGCGGCGACGGCGCGATCCTGAGCGCGCAGGGAGCCAGCGCCATGCACGGCCTTCCGCACATCGCCGGCGGGCTCGCCCTGGCCGCTCAGCGCAACTACCTGCAGGCGTTGCACGCCGAGGTGGCCGCGAACGGCGTCTACGTCGGCGGCCTGTACGTCGGCGCCGCCATCGAGAACACCCCGTTCCACGCGTGGATGCAGGAAGCCAGGGCCGCCGGCGAGCCGGTGCCCGACATCCCCAGCGTCAGCCCGGACACGCTCGCCGAGCGGCTCTTCGGCATGCACCGCACCCGGGACGAGGTGGAAGCGACCTACCCCGGGTAGGTGCTCAGCGCACCCTGACGACCCAGGTCGCCGCCTTCACGGCCTTCGGGCTGGCATCGCCCTTCGTCAGCGCGAACGCGACCTTCGCCGTGCCGGCGCCGGTCGCCCGGAACACCACGACCACGCTCGAGCCGACGTTCGCCTCCGAGACCTGGTCGAGCACCGACGCGTCGACCTGACGGGCGACCCGCCAGACCAGGCCGGTCGAGGCCTTCTGGGACGGCAGGGCGATCGCCACGAGCTGGCCGCGCTGGGTCGCCACGGACGTGGTCGGACCCTTCGGCAGGGAGCCGATCGGCGTCGAGTCGCCGAACGCCGCGGAGGCCACGACGAGCGCCACGAGCGAGACGGGCACGAGGAAGCGGAGACGGTTCATCCCCGCATCTTCGCCCGACAGCCGCCCGTCCCTGTCGCACAGACGTGGGAAAACGACCGAGGGGCCGGCGCATGGCCGGCCCCTCGGGCACCTCTGGTCTGCGGACGAGCTCAGTCGCCGCTGTCGCGCTGCGCCTGCTCGCGCGCCTCGGCGCCGAACGTGTACTCGCCGTCCGGGCCGAACATGAGCGCCTCCGACTCCGAGTCCACCGTGATCTGCGCCGCCACGTCGGCCAGCAGCCGCTCGCGGTCGAACAGCTCGGCGCCCTCGCCGGGGCCGATCTCGATCTTGCGGTAGGTCTTGAGGCCGGTGGAGGCCGGGATCAGCTTGCCGATGATCACGTTCTCCTTGAGGCCGGTCAGGCGGTCCACCTTGCCCTCGATCGCCGCGTCCGTGAGCACCTTCGTCGTCTCCTGGAAGGAGGCGGCCGAGAGGAAGCTCTCGGTGGCCAGGGAGGCCTTCGTGATGCCCAGGATCACCTGGGTCACCTCGGCGGGCTCCTTGCCCTCGGCGACCATCCGGCGGTTCTCGCGGAACAGCTTGGGCTTGTCGACCAGCTGGCCCGGCAGGAAGCGCGTGTCGCCCGGGGTCTCGACCCGGAGCTTCTTGAGCATCTGGCGGACGATCAGCTCGATGTGCTTGTCGTTGATCTCCACGCCCTGGGACTCGTACACCCGCAGGACCTCGCGCACGATGTACGTCTCGGTCTTGGTCGGGTCGTCGGGCCGCAGCTGCAGGATCTCGGCGGGGCTCATCGAGCCCTCCGTCAGCGGGTCGCCGCGCTCCACGATCTGTCCGGTCTCCACCAGCACGCGGGTGCGCCGCGGCAGCTGGATCGCGAGCGGCTCGGGCGTCACGCCGTCCTCGTCCGCGTCCGGGAAGATCGTGACCTTCGGGCCGCGATCGCCGTCCTCACGCTCGATCCGCCCGCCGACGTCGGCGAGGCGGGCGGCGCCCTTCGGGTTGCGCGCCTCGAACAGCTCGACGACGCGCGGCAGGCCGTGCGTGATGTCGGAGCCGGCGACGCCGCCCTCGTGGAACGTCCGCATCGTGAGCTGGGTGCCCGGCTCGCCGATCGACTGCGCGGCGATGATGCCGACCGCGTCGCCGATCTCCGAGACCTCGCCGGTGGCCAGCGAGAACCCGTAGCAGGAGCGGCACACGCCGACCTCGGACTCGCACTTCAGCACCGAGCGGACGTGCAGCAGCGGCGCGGTGGCCGGGTCGTCGTAGTGCTCCAGGATGCGCCGGAAGATCTCGCCGTCGATCGGCGTGCCCGGCGAGAGGGTCTCGTCGGCCACGACCAGGTCGTCGGCCAGCACGCGCCCGACCACCGACCGGTTCGGCCGGCCGATGCGGTAGAGCTCGGTGTCGATCCACTCGGTGGTGCCGCAGTCGATCTCGCGGACGATCATGTCCTGCGCGACGTCCACCAGCCGCCGGGTCAGGTACCCGGAGTCGGCGGTGCGCAGCGCGGTGTCCGCGAGGCCCTTGCGGGCGCCGTGCGTCGAGATGAAGTACTCGAGCACCGACAGGCCTTCCATGAAGTTGGCCTTGATCGGGCGCTCGATGATCTCGCCCTTCGGATTCGCCATCAGGCCGCGCATGCCGGCCAGCTGGCGGATCTGCTTGAACGACCCGCGGGCGCCGCTGTTCGCCATCATGTAGATGGGGTTCAGCCTCCACATGGAGTCCTGCATGGCGCTGGCGACGGCGTCGGTGGCCTCGCTCCACAGCGAGATCACCTTCTCCTTGCGCTCGCCGTCGGTGATCAGGCCGCGCATGTACATGCGCTTCACCTGGTCGACCTGCTCCTCGTAGCCGTCGAGGATCTTCTGCTTCGACGGCGGGGTCACGATGTCGTTCTTCGACACCGTCACGCCCGCGCGGGTGGCGTAGTGGAAGCCGAGCTCCTTGATGACGTCGAGCACGGCGGCCATCCGGCTCGCGCCGTAGGTGTCGACCAGCCGCGAGATCTCGTCGCCGATCTCCCGCTTCGAGAGCGTCCGGTTGACCCACTCGTGGTCGGCGGCGACGAAGTCGTCGACGATCCGCTCGAGCTCGCGCTCGATGCCCTCGTTGAAGATGACCCGGCCCGGCGTCGTCACGAGCTTGTCGCCCGAGCGGCGGCGGAACACGATCGTGTCCTGCAGCCCGATCTCGTCGTGCTCGTAGGCCATCAGGACCTCGTCGGCGTCGCCGAACGCCCGCTTGGCCCCGTCGTCACCCGGCTTCTTGGTGGACAGGTCCTCCTCGGCGTAGGTGAGGTAGTAGATGCCGATGACCATGTCCTGGGTGGGCGTGGCCAGCGGCTTGCCGTGAGCGGGCGAGAGGATGTTGTTCGAGGACAGCATCAGGATGCGGGCCTCGGCCTGGGCCTCGACGGACAGCGGCAGGTGGACCGCCATCTGGTCGCCGTCGAAGTCCGCGTTGAACGCGTGGCAGACGAGCGGGTGCACCTGGATGGCCTTGCCCTCGACCAGGATCGGCTCGAAGGCCTGGATGCCCAGGCGGTGCAGCGTCGGCGCGCGGTTCAGCAGCACCGGGTGCTCGGCGATGACCTCCTCGAGGACGTCCCAGACCTCGGGCACCATCGAGTCGACCATCTTCTTGGCCGCCTTGATGTTCTGCACGGCCTTGCGCTCGACCAGCCGGCTCATGATGAACGGCTTGAACAGCTCGAGCGCCATGAGCTTCGGCAGGCCGCACTGGTGCAGCTTGAGCGTCGGGCCCGACACGATCACCGAGCGGCCGGAGTAGTCGACGCGCTTGCCGAGCAGGTTCTGGCGGAACCGGCCCTGCTTGCCCTTGAGCATGTCGGACAGCGACTTCAGGGGCCGGTTGCCCGGGCCCGTCACCGCGCGGCCGCGGCGGCCGTTGTCGAACAGCGCGTCGACGGCCTCCTGCAGCATGCGCTTCTCGTTGTTCACGATGATCTCGGGCGCGCCGAGGTCGAGCAGCCGCTTCAGCCGGTTGTTGCGGTTGATCACGCGGCGGTACAGGTCGTTCAGGTCGGAGGTCGCGAAGCGGCCGCCGTCGAGCTGCACCATCGGGCGAAGCTCCGGCGGGATGACCGGGATCGTGTCCAGGATCATCCACTCGGGCCGGTTGTCCGACTCGCGGAACGCCGAGACGACCTTCAGGCGCTTGATCGCGCGCTGCTGCTTCTGGCCCTTCGAGGTGCGGATCGTGTCGCGCAGCTCCTGCTCGAGCGCGTCGAGGTCCTCGCGGCGGAGCAGCTCGCGCACCGCCTCGGCACCCATGCCGCCGTCGAAGTACACGCCGAAGCCCCACTCGGAGCCGAAGCGGTCCTTCAGCTCGCGGAACAGGCGCTCGTCGGCGACCACGTCCTTGGGCTTGATCTCGGCGAAGCGGTCGAACGCGTCGCGCAGCGTCTTGATCCGGTCCTCGGACGCCTCCTCGGCGTCCTTGCGGCGGGTCTGCGCGTCGAGGTACGCCTCGCGCACCTTGATCGCCCACTGCTCGATGTTCTTGACGTCGTCCTTCGACATCTTGCCGTCGGTCTTGAGGCAGAGGTCGTTGACGAGGTCGCGGACGTCGCCGCGCTCCTCGGGCGCCGTCTCGGCCTGGGTGCGGACCGTCTCGGCCAGCAGGCCGGCGCCGAGGCCGCGGGCCTTGTCCAGCTCGCGCTGGGTGGAGCTCTCGCCGCGGGCGCCGAGGATCTTCTCGACCTGCTCGGGCGTGATCGCGCCGTCCTCGCCGGTGAGGTAGCCCGCCAGCTTGTCGAGCGCCTTGCGGGCGTTGCCCTTGGCGGTGCCCTTGCCCTCGTGGATCTGGACGACGTCGTCCGAGTACGCCTCGAGCGCGGCGGCCGCGTAGGCGGCGACCAGGTCGAGCTCGCGCGGGTTCAGCTGGCGATCCTCGCGGACGGCAACCGAGCGCACCAGCTCGCGGACCTTCTTCGGGTCCTCGCCGGCGACGCGCCGGGCCACGTCCTTGAGCAGGCCGTTGGCCAGGTCGCGAGCCACGTCGATCGGCTCGACGCCCTGCTCCTCGGCCCACGAGTTGAGCGTGCGGGCCCAGTACTCGTCGTCCTCGTCGAAGCCGGTCTCGGTGCCGGCGGCGAAGTAGTCGCGGCGGCGCGCCAGGCGCTCCTCGATGGCCGCGAACTGCTCCTCCTTGTCGAGGTTCAGCTGCTCGACCTCGGACTCGACCTTGTCGCGCAGCTCGCCGAGGTCGGCGAGGCGCTTCTCGTCGTCCACCCAGACCACGATGGAGGCCGCGAAGTACAGGACCTTCTCGAGCTCCTTCGGTGCGATGTCGAGCAGGTACCCGATCCGGCTCGGAACGCCCTTGAAGAACCAGATGTGCGAGACGGGCGCGGCGAGGTCGATGTGACCCATGCGCTCGCGGCGCACCTTCTGGCGGGTCACCTCGACGCCGCAGCGCTCGCAGATGATGCCCTTGTAGCGGACGCGCTTGTACTTGCCGCAGTAGCACTCCCAGTCCTTGGTCGGACCGAAGATGCGCTCGCAGAACAGGCCGTCCTTCTCGGGCTTGAGCGTGCGGTAGTTGATGGTCTCGGGCTTGGTGACCTCACCCGAAGACCAGTCGTGGATCTGCTTGGTCGAGGCCAGGCCGATCTTGATCGCATCGAAATCGTTGATGTCGATCACAGGGACGTCACACCCTTCCGAGGGGTCGTCGTGTGCAAGAGCCGGTCACGCTGGACCGGCAGCGCGGCCGGACCCGCGAGGGGCCCGGCCGTGTCGTCATTCAGTTGGAGTCGCTGGACGCCCCGCAGGACGCGGAGCGAGCTCGGTGTGAGCTGGCGGCCGTTGGCCGCGCGCTCCGTCACTCCTCGACCTCGACCTCTTCGAGGTCTGCGGGCAAGTCGAACCCCTCGAGCTCGCCCGGGGTCTCTTCCTCTTCGTCCTCGACGTAGCCGGGGGTGGCGTCGTCGGTCAGGCCGGGGACGTTGTCCTCGTCGGTCTCGACGAGGGCCTCGTCGGCCGGGAGCGCGAGCTCGCCGTCGGCGTCGATCCGGTCCTGGCCCTCCTCGAGCTCCTGGGCCCCCGCCTCGCGGGAGGTGGCCCGCAGCGAGCCCGGGGAGAGGTCGATGCCGAGCTCCTCCGCGGCGCGCAGCAGCTCGTCGTCCTCCTCGCGAACCTCGACCTCACCGCCGCCCTCGGAGAGGACGTTGATGTCGAGCCCCAGGGACTGCATCTCCTTCAGCAGCACCTTGAACGACTCGGGGATCGAGGGCTCGGGGATGTTCTCGCCCTTGACGATCGCCTCGTACGCCTTGACGCGTCCGACGGTGTCGTCCGACTTGACGGTGAGCATCTCCTGCAGCGTGTACGCCGCGCCGTACGCCTCGAGCGCCCACACCTCCATCTCGCCGAAGCGCTGGCCGCCGAACTGCGCCTTGCCGCCCAGCGGCTGCTGGGTGACCAGGGAGTAGGGGCCCGTGCTGCGCGCGTGGATCTTGTCGTCCACGAGGTGCAGCAGCTTCAGGATGTACATGTAGCCGATCGTGATCTTGCGGTCGTACGGCGCGCCGTTGCGCCCGTTGTAGAGCTGGGCCTTGCCGGAGCAGCGCCGGCCCTGGGTGTCCTTGTCGTCGATCGAGAACCCGACGCCGCGGTCGCCCATCTCCTTCTGGTACTCGACCAGCGCGTCGTCGACGTCGCGCGGCGTGGCGCCGTCGAACACCGGGGTGGCGATGAACGTCGGCTCCTGGTCCTCGCCGCCGTGTGCGGCGGCCCACCCGAGGTGGGTCTCGAGGATCTGGCCGATGTTCATGCGGCTCGGCACGCCGAGCGGGTTGAGGATGCAGTCGACGGGGCGGCCGTCCTCGAGGTACGGCATGTCCTCCTCGGGCACGATCTTCGAGATCACGCCCTTGTTGCCGTGCCGGCCCGCGAGCTTGTCGCCCTCGGCGATCTTGCGCTTCGTCGCGACGTACACGCGGACGAGCTCGTTCACGCCGGGGGACAGGTCGTCGCCCTTGTCGCGCGAGAAGGTCTTCACGTCGATGACCTTGCCGCCCTCACCGTGGGGGACCTTCAGCGAGGTGTCGCGGACCTCGCGCGCCTTCTCCTTGAAGATCGCGCGGATCAGCTTCTCCTCGGCGGTGAGCTCGGTCTCGCCCTTCGGCGTGACCTTGCCGACCAGCAGGTCGCCCGAGTTGACCTCGGCGCCGATGCGCACGATGCCCCGGTCGTCGAGGTCCTTGAGGGACTCCTCCGAGCGGTTCGGGATGTCGCGGGTGATCTCCTCGGCGCCCAGCTTCGTCGAGCGCGCCTCGATCTCGTACTCGTGGATGTGGATCGACGTGAGGACGTCGTCCTTGACGATCCGCTCCGAGAGGATGATCGCGTCCTCGAAGTTGTAGCCCTCCCAGGACATGAACGCGACGAGCAGGTTCTTGCCGAGGGCCAGCTCGCCGGTGTCGGTCGAGGAGCCGTCGGCCATGACCTCGCCCTCGGCGACCTCCTGGCCGAGGTAGACGATCGGCTTCTGGTGGATCAGCGTGCCCTGGTTCGAGCGGAAGTACTTGATCAGCTCGTACGAGCGCGGGCCGCTCGCGCCTTCGACGACCACGCGGTCGGCGTCGACGTAGGCGACCTTGCCGGCCTCGCGGGCGATCACGACGTCGCCGGTGTCGACCGCGGCGCGGTACTCGAGCCCGGTGCCGACGTACGGCGCCTGGGTGATCATCAGCGGCACGGCCTGGCGCTGCATGTTCGAGCCCATCAGCGCGCGGTTCGCGTCGTTGTGCTCGAGGAACGGGATCAGCGCGGTGGCCACCGAGACGATCTGCTCGGGAGCGACGTCCATGTAGTCGACGGCGCTCGGGTCGACCTGGTCGGGCTCGCCGCCGCGCCGGCGCACCAGCACCGGGTCGACGAGCTGGCCGGCCTTGTCGATCTCGGCGTTCGCCTGGGCGATGACGTACTTCTCCTCCTTGGAGGCGTCCAGGTAGACGATCTCCTCGGACGGGGCGCCGTTCACGACGCGGCGGTACGGCGCCTGGATGAAGCCGTACTCGGAGACGGTCGCGTAGCTCGAGAGCGAGCCGATCAGGCCGATGTTCGGGCCCTCGGGGGTCTCGATCGGGCACATGCGGCCGTAGTGCGTCGTGTGGACGTCGCGCACCTCGATCGGCGCGCGCTCACGCGTCAGGCCGCCCGCGCCGAGCGCCGAGAGGCGGCGGCGGTGGGTGAGCCCGGCGAGCGAGTTCGTCTGGTCCATGAACTGCGAGAGCTGCGAGGAGCCGAAGAACTCCTTCAGCGCGGCCACCACCGGACGGATGTTGATGATCGTCTGCGGGGTGATCGTGTCGACGTCCTCGGTCGTCATCCGCTCGCGGACGACGCGCTCCATGCGGTACAGGCCGATCCGGAAGGCCTCCTGGATCAGCTCGCCGACGTCGCGGAGGCGGCGGTTGCCGAAGTGCTCGTACTCGTCGAGCTCGTGCGCGATCGGATCGCGCGGCAGGTTGCGCGCGTCCTCGGCGAAGTCCTTCGAGTCGAGCGGCACGCCGAGGCGGTCCGGCAGCGCCACGAGCCGGCGGATGAGGGCCAGGATGTCCTGCGTCGTGAGGACGCGGACGTCCATCGGCACCGCGGGCTCGGCGGCCTCGTCGCCGTCCCAGCCGTGCAGGCGCATGTTCAGCTTGTAGCGGCCGACCTTCGTGAGGTCGTAGCGCTTGGGGTCGAAGAACAGGGCGCGCAGGAGCGCGCGCGAGTTCTCGAGCGTCGGCGGCTCGCCGGGACGCTGCTTCTTGAAGACCTCGATGAGGGCCTCCTCCTCGCGGGAGGTGGTGTCCTTCTCGAGGGTGAGCCGGATGTACTCGTTCTCGGTCCCGTTCTCGTCACGGAACAGGTCGATGATCGCCTCGTTGGACGACGTGTCGAGCACGAACCCGCTCGAGGGGTCCTCGTTCGGAAGCGCCCGCAGGAGCGTGGTGACCGGCAGCTTGCGCTTGCGGTCGATGCGGACGGTGACGAGGCCCTTCTTGTCGATCTCGAGCTCCAACCACGACCCGCGCGAGGGCATCAGGTTGGCCGTGAAGACCTGCTTGGTCGGGTCCTCGGGCTCGAGGATGTAGGCGCCGGGGCTGCGGACGAGCTGCGTCACGACGACGCGCTCGGTGCCGTTGATGATGAACGTGCCCCAGTCGGTCATGAGCGGGAAGTCGCCCATGAAGACGCGCTGCTCACGGATCTCGCCGGTTGCCTTGTTCACGAACCGGACGGTCATCGAGAGGGGTGCGGAGTAGGTGAGGTCCTTCTCCCGGCACTCGCGGATCGAGACGGGCGGGTCGTCGAACGAGTAGTCGCCGAACTCGACCGCGAGCGTCCCCGTGTAGTCCTCGATCGGAGAGATGTCCTCGATCGTCTCGCGGAGGCCATCCTCCATGAAGCGCCTAAAGGACGCGACCTGGATGTCGATCAGGTTAGGGACGTCGATGACGCGGTCCAGGCGAGAGTAGGACCGGCGCTGACGCGGGGCGCGGGCGGCGATGGATGCCACGAAAGCAATCCCTCCTCGCGGGGATCTAAAGAGAGGCAGGTGCGCGCGAGGCCCGCACGGAGGGATCCGGGCAGGCAGAGAGGGTCGCGCAACCGTGAACCCTACCATAGTAGGGCTCCCCGCGCAAAGGCACGCGTGGCCGATTCGGCTCGTGCGATGAACGCCCGGCGTCGAGCGGCCGCTATGGCTCCGTTCGACCGTAGCAGAACGGCAACATCCCGGTCAACCGTTCGGACCCGAGAACCTGCCGGAAAGCGGCAGGAATAGGCCAATCGGCGGCCGTGTGGGAGCCCGACAATTGGGGTGCGCAACGGTCGCTTCGGCTCGAAGCGTGCGCGGGTTCGGAGAGGCGTCCCGAGGGCGTATCTGCGGTCGGAGGCGGCGGGCCGTCATCGGGACGCGCTCGGGGTCGGGGGGCGGCGTGCGGCCGGCGCGACCGGGTGCCGACCCGGCAGGGCGACGCGCGGCCGCGACCAGGGCGACCCCGCAGCGCACCGGACCCGGCGGACCAGCGGCCGCAACCAGCGCGACCCGCGGGACCCGGCAGGCAGACCAGCGGCCAGTTCCTAGCCCGCGCCGGCCCCGAAGAGCGCTGGTAGCGAGGCCTGTAGAGCGCTGCGCAGCACGGGCCGCGGAGCTCGTCCCGCCAGGGACGAGCGCGGCCCTGCCGGTGATCCGACGCCAAGGAGCGCTCCGAACCCGAGCACGCGCACGACCAGAAGTCGGATCACCGGCTTCCAAGGGCCGCCCCTCTCCACGGGTCCCAGGTCGCGGCCTGCTCGGACGGCGGGCGCTCCGCTCGGGCGCTGGTCGAACCACGGCAAGCGGACCGGCGGCAAGTCCGAGCGCGACCACGCCCCGAAGAGCGCTGGTAGCGAGGCCTGTAGAGCGCTGCGCAGCACGGGCCGCGGAGCTCGTCCCGCCAGGGACGAGCGCGGCCCTGCCGGTGATCCGACGCCAAGGAGCGCTCCGAACCCGAGCACGCGCACGACCAGAAGTCGGATCACCGGCTTCAAAGGGCCGCCCCTCTCCACGGGTCCCAGGTCGCGGCCTGCTCGGACGGCAACGCGCTCCGCCCGGGCGCTGACCGAACCACGGCAAGCGGCCCGACGGCAAGTCCAAGCGCGACCACGCCCCGGAGAGCGCTGGTAGCGAGGCCCGTAGAACGCTGCGCAGCACGGGCCACGGAGCTCGTCCCGCCAGGGACGAGCGCGGCCCTGCCGGTGATCCGACGCCAAGGAGCGCTCTCGAACCCGAGCACGCGCACGACCAGAAGTCGGATCACCGGCTTCAAGGGCCGCCCCTCTCCACGGGTCCCAGGTCGCGCCCTGCTCGGACGGCGAGCGCTCCGCCAGGGCGCTGGTCGTGGTTCTGCTCGCCGCTCTCGTACTTGCCGCGCCCGTCCCTGCCGAGCTCGTACGAACCATCTCCGCGCCTGCATCGGGGTCGGTACGCAGACCTCCCAACGACGAATAACCGGCCCAACCACAGTCGGAGATCCGACTTCCGGTCGAGCGCGTCCTCGGGTTCGTTGCGTGCCTTGGCGTCGGATCACCGACAGGGCCGGTTGAAGGGCTTCGCCCTACTTGCCGGGTCCTCTCCGGGTCGCGCTGGCCGCTTGCCGCTGGTCCGCCCGCCGAGACCGCTCCGGGTCGCGCTGGCCGCCCGCCGCTGGTCCGCCCGCCGAGACCGCTCCGGGTCGCGCTGGCCGCCCGCCGCGGTCCGCCCGCCGAGACCGCCCCGGGTCGCGCTGGCTGCCCGCCGCTGGTCCGCCCGCCGAGACCGCTCCGGGTCGCGCTGGCCGCCCGCCGCAGGTCCGCCCGCCGAGACCGCCCCGGGTCGCGCTGGCCGCCCGCCGCTGGTCCGCCTGCCGAGACCGCTCCGGGTCGCGCTGGCCGCCCGCCGCAGGCCCGCCCGCCGAGACCGCTCCGGGTCGCGCTGGCCGCCCACCGCAGGCCCGCCCGCCGAGACCGCTCCGGGTCGCGCTCGCCGCCCACCGCAGGCCCGCCCGCCGAGACCGCCCCGGGTCGCGCTGGCCGCCCACCGCCGGCCCGCCCGCCGAGACCGCCCCGGGTCGCGCTGGCCGCCCACCGCCGGCCCGCCCGCCGAGACCGCCCCGGGTCGCGCCCGCCACCCGCCCGCCCGCCCACCGGACCGCCCGGCCCCGAGCGACCGCGGGCCGGCGGGGCGCTCGCCACTCGAGCGCCCCGCCGCGCCGACAGCTCTACCGCGCGACGACCGTGTACGACTTGGTCGTCGTCGTCACGTGCCCGACGCCGTCCCTCGCGGTCACCGTGAAGGTGAACGAGCCGGGCTTGCTGGTGTCCAGCTTGCTCCCCGAGGGCTGCTGGCCTTCGCAGGCCGCCAGGCCGGACGACACCTTCTTCTGCACCGGGTCGTGGCAGGTGTAGCGGACGACCACGTTCTTGCCGACCCTGTAGCTCTTGCCGTTGGCGGGAACCGTCAGCGTCACCTTCGGCGCCGTGCCGTCCACGATGTACGGCACCGTCAGCGTCGCCGTGTTGCCGGCCACGTCGGTCGCCTGCACCGTGAACGTGAACTTGCCGGGCTTGTTCACCGCGATCGGCTTCGTGAGCTGGCAGCTCGCCACGCCGGAGAGCGCGTCGGCGCAGCCGAACGGCGTCCCCACGAACCCGTTCTGGGCGAACGCCAGGCTCGCCGCCGCGGACGTGATCGTCGGCGCGTCCAGGTCGACCTGGAACGTCCCCTCTCCGGCCGCCCCGTCGTCGGCCACCGCGTCGACGGTGTACACGCCGCTCGCGTTCAGCGTCGGCGGCGCGGCGGGGTCGTACGGCTGCAGCCCGCTGCCGTTGAGCTGGTACTGGATCGCCGAGCCCGGATGCGTGATGTGCAGCGTCACCGGCGCCTTGAACCAGCCGCTCGCGCCGGGCGACTGCACCGAGCCGACCGACACGTCCGCCGGCGTCTGGGGCGACGGGGCCACGAAGCCGGTCGACTTCCCGCTGGCGACCGCCACGTTGCCGGCCGCGTCCACGACCTGCACCGAGTAGTCGACCCCGCTGCCCGACGGCACCGCTGCGCTCAGCGGCGCGGTCGCCGTCCACGTGCCGGAGCCGCCGTCGGCCAGATCGACGCTCCGCCACGTGCCGGCCGCGTCGTTGTCGTGGTACAGGACGAGCACCCGCTTCACGACCGCGCCGTCGGACGACGCGTCGACGCTCAACGCCACCGCCGGCCCGCTGACGACGTTCGCGCTCGTCGCCCCGATCGCCGGCGGGTCGAAGTCGGTCGAACCCGAGTACAGCACCGTCGCCGCGACGTGCGAGTACAGGCGCTGCGTCCCGCGCCCGGCGGACAGCAGCCCGTCCGACAGGAACTGGCCAGGCACCAGGACGAGCGTCTGCTGCAGCCCGGAGGGACCCGTCGTCGTCGCGAGCGTCTGCAGCTTCGACGGGAACGCCACCGTGCCGAACGCCGACGCCGGCTCGGCGTCCGCCTCGTCCACCGTCGGCCGGTCGACCGTGATCGTCCTCGTCTGGTCGCTCGACGCCAGCGCCGTCACCAGCGCGCCGTGGGCCAGGCCGACCGAGCGCCGGCTGGGTCACGTCGACGATCGTCTTCGGCTGCAGCGGCCGGTAGTGCGTCACCTGCGGCGTCTCGTCGCCGACGGTGAAGAACACCGAGCCGTCACGCGCCGTGTGGGTCTGGAAGCTCGGATCGAGCGTCACGTGCGCCGCCGCCAGCCCGGTCACCGGGTCGGTGCCGATCGGCAGCGCGTCCGCCCGTGCGGCAGGCCGGGCCGCCGGGATCGGCGACTGGCCAACCGAGTAGAACGGGAGCCCGTAGAAGACCGCCTCCTGCATGACCTTCGCGTCGTACACGCCGATCACCCCGAGGCTCGAGTAGTAGTCGGCCTTCGCCGCGGCCAGCGCCTGGCCGATCGTCAGCGAGCCGTCCAGCCGCTTCGCGAACAGCGCCATCAGCCGCTCGGAGTAGGCCACCGTGTTCGTGTCCCCGAGGCCGTAGCCGGTGTTCGCCGCGAGCAGCGCCCCCTCCTGGGCATAGCCCTCGGCCCAGTCCTTCGAGAGCGGGTCGCCCGACGAGAGCAGCACGTCGGGCACCTGCAGACCCGCGTGGCAGCCCATCGTGAACACCAGCCGCCCGGCCAGCGCGCCGGGGTGCGCCGCCAGGTCGTCCGTGGTGAACAGGTCGGTCTCGTCACCGGTCTGGTTGCCCGCCGACGGCAGGGCCCGCTGGTGGTCGTAGTGCCCGTTCAGCGACAGGATGTCCGGGGACGCCCCGCTCGCCGGGAACACCTTCGCCTGCAGCTGCCCGAGCGTCCACGGGTTCGGCGCGTCGAACGGGTCGATCAGCGACGAGTCGACCGACCCGGCGCCGAGGTTCGCCTGCAGCGCCGAGGCGACCGCCTGCGCCCCGTCGGTCAGGAAGTCGTAGCCCGTGACCAGGCCGGTCGTGGCGTCGAGCGCCCCGCGCACCGTCGGGTCGCGGAAGCGGTCGAGCGCGCCGGCGATCTGGTCCGGCGTCTCCACCAGCCGGCCGACGGCGATCCGCGGCAGGAACAGCCGGTTCTCGTCGGTCCCGGCGAACGGCGCGGTGTCGCCGTACACGTCGTCGCTGAGGATGTCGCCCGTCGCCAGCGAGCCGAACAGCTCGTCCGGGCTCGCCGCGAACGTCGACGCGTAGTCGGTCTCGTTCGAGAGCGAGGTCAGGTCGGGGATCCGGGCCAGCGGGATCTGGTCGTCGCCGCCCACCATCACCAGGTACTTCAGGTTCGGGTGGGTCCTGGCGGATCGACTGCAGGAGCCCGGTGATCGACTTCACCGTCGCGTTCGCGGCGGCCGTCGAGCACGGGTTCTGATCCCAGGCGGCGTACTGGTCGCGGACGTCCGCCGAGCCGTCGACCGGCAGCGCCGCGGCGGTCACGCCGAGCGCCGACTGGCCGGAGCCGTTCAGGTAGTTGACCAGGTTGTCGACGGACGCCTGCACCTGGTCCGCCCCGGCCTGGCCGAACGTCGCCGCGAGCCGCTGGGTGTTCAGCAGGAAGAGCGTGTTCAGGCCGTCCGGGTAGCTCTCGGGCAGGCTCGCGGCGGCGGGCGCCGCGTGCGGGAACGTCCGCGCCGGGCAGCTGAAGACCGGCGGCGGGACGACCGTCACGTGCAGCAGGTACGGGTCGTTCTGGTCGAACAGGGCACCGCTGTAGAGCGACACCGCGATCCGGTAGTCACCGGCGACGTCGGCGACCGTGCCGACCGCCTCGTCGTCGAGCGCCCGGTTCGCCGAGACGCTGCGCAGCGGCAGGTCCGGGTCGATCGGCACGTCCTGCAGCACCTGCGGCTGCAGCACCTGGTCCTCGTTCGAGACGCCGCTGCCGGCGTCGCCGACGATCTGGCCGGACAGCGGCACCGCGCTCTCGGGGAACGCCGTCGGCGACGAGCCCGGCGGCCCGTACAGCGACAGATCCCCGTCCGTCGGCAGGTGGCTCAGGGTGACCAGGACTCTCGAGCCGGGCTGGGCGACGTGGACCTGGTACCAGTCGACGTCGTCCTCGTGGTCGAGGAAGCTCGCGGTGACCGAGTTGGGCTCGACGCTCGGAGCCGTGTCGGGCGAGTTGTTCGGTCCCTCTGCGGTGTCCTGGTTCGAGACGAACGCCTCGACCGGGTCGGTGGGCCCGAAGTTCCGGGTCGTGACGATGACCTCGGCGAAGCTCTGCGTGAAGAACTCGATCGGCCCGTGCAGCGTGTAGTGCACGTCGATGTGGCCGGAGACCATGCTGAACCGGTAGACCAGCTTGCCGTCGGCCGAGTCGACCGGGTCGGGCAGCTTCCTCGTCGTCCCGTCCGCCAGGGTCACCGAGCTCGAGCCGGGCTGGTAGTGCAGGTCGTTCGCCGGGTCGTTCGACAGGGTGATCGACACGAACAGCGCCGTCGGGCCGTTGGCGACGTCGATGCCGAACGAGCCGTCGGCGGTGCCGTTGGCCGACGCGTCCTGCAGTCCGCTCGAGTCGATCGAGGTGCTCTCGTACGGGTACCCGTCCGGCGGGATGATCGCCGTCAGCAGGTCGCCGAGGGTCGTTCCGGGCGGGAACAGCTGGTAGATCTGGCCGAGCGTGACGTCGTCGTAGAAGTGCAGGTCGCCGAGCACGTAGGGCCCGAGCACCGCGGCGAGGTCGCCGACGACGGCGCCGGGCAGGATCGCGCCCGCGTTCGCCGCGTCGCCCAGCGTCGCGGTCTGGCAGCTGACCTTCGTGCAGTCGACGACCGTCGCGATGTCGTGCAGCGGGATGTCGTGCAGCGGGATGTCGTGCAGCGGGGAGACGTCGGCGTCGATGTCGTGCAGCGGGATGTCGTGCAGCGGGATGTCGTGCAGCGGCGACCCCGCGAGCGTGATGTCGTGCAGCGGGATGTCGTGCAACGGCGACCCCTTCGCCGCGATGTCGTGCAGCGGGATGTCGTGCAGCGGCGACCCCGACAGGTCGATGTCGTGGAGCGGGATGTCGTGCAGCGGGATGTCGTGCAACGGCACGCCGCCGAGGTCGAGCGACAGCACCGAGTGCTGGTCGGACGCGCCCGCCGAGGGCGTGATCCCGAGGGCGGCGCACGAGCTGCCGACCTTCGCGATCTCGGTGCACCAGTCGGCCAGGATCTTCTGGGCCGTCCCGGGCCCGTCGATCGGAATGTCGTGCAGCGGCGTCCCGCCGAGCGCGAACGCGGCCAGCGAGATGTCGTGCAGCGGGCTCGAGGCGAGGCCGACCTGGTCGAGCCGCAGCGCGTCGACCGCGGCCGGCCGGTCGGGCATGGCGTACAGCTCCTCGAGGGAGATCGACTGGGCCGGCACGCCGCCGAGACTGGTGCCGGCGAGCAGCCGTTCCCAGCCGCCGGGAAGGGTCAGCGGCAGCTGGCCGAGGGTGACCGAGGAGAGGTGCTCGCTGGAGAGACCGAGCTCGCCGAGGGTGCCCGCGTGCGCCACGCTGGTGCTCTGCAGGTCCATCGAGCCGATCGCCGCCGACGCCACCGCGGGGTTGCGGGACGGCAGGCCGCGCTCTGCCAGGGTCGTGGTCAGGGCCGTACGCAGACCGTCGGGCTGCGGGAGGGTCGGAGGCACGTGCTTGGCGACCTGCAGCGCGCCGACGTCGAGCACCAGCGAGCCCAGGGACACCGCGACCTGGCCGCCCGGGTCGCGTCGGGCGAGGGCGAACTGGGCGCCGTTGACGCTCAGCGCCGGCGCGACGGTGTCCTGGAAGCCAGGGAAGTCGCCGGGGATGGTCTGGTCCGTCTGGGTGTCGCGCAGGTAGATGCGCGTCTGCGTGTCGCCGATACCGAAGATGTCGTCGGGCGAGGTGGCCAGCGTGAACGCCACGAGGCGCCCGTTGCCGCTGAGCGCCGGCGCCGTCTGCGGCAGCGAGTTCCCTGCAGCCTCGGGGCCCAGCACCTGTCCTCCGTTCTTGACCGACGCGAGCTGCGTGGTGCCGGCTGCCCGGTCGCGCAGGTACGCGTCGACGGAGCCGTTGGTGTCGGCTGCGGCCAGCGCGCCCGCGCTGTAGAAGACGACCCGCGAGCCGTCGTCGCTCACCACGCGGCCGCCGGCGCCGCGCACGACGGGCGTCGTGTAGCAGCCCGCGCTGCCGCAGGCGTCCACGCCCGCCTCGCTGAGGCTGACGAGCTCGGGCGCTGGCGCCTGCAGGTCGCGCAGGAACACGTGCGGGTGACCGGCCACGGCCTGGACGCTGCCCAGCCTGCCGGTCGAGGTGAACGCCAGGAAGCGGCCGTTGCGGCTGAGCGACGGCGCCCACGAGCTGTCGCCGGCGACCGAGCCGCTCGAGGCGAGGGTGGTCGTCTGGGCACCCAGGTCGCGGACGTAGACGTCGAGGTTCGCGGCGTGGTCGGCCGGCGACAGGTTGTCCGCCTCGGAGGCGAAGGCCACGGTGCGTCCGTCGTCGGAGATCGACGGCGACCAGCTCGGCCCGTCGGCCTGGACGCCGCCGACGCCGACGCTGACCCGCGTCACCGACGTGGTACCGGGCTCGTCCAGCACGCCGTTGCCGTCGGTGTCGCGGTCGAGGACGAAGACGTCCTGCTGCCCGTTGGTGTCGCCAGGGACCAGGTTCGAGGCCCGCGACTCGAAGGCCACGAAGCGACCGTCCCCGGAGATCGACGGGTCGAAGCTGTCGCCGTTCGCCTGGCCGCCGGGCACCAGCGGCAGCCGGGTGCTGTCGTCGTTCGAGATGACGTCGGAGACGAACAGGTTCCAGGCGCCGTTCGTGCCGACGCCGGGCGCGGCATCGGGCCGGTTCGAGGAGTAGGCGGTGAGCCGTCCGTCGGACGAGAGGTCGAACGCCGCGGCTGGAGTGGTGGTGTCCGTCACCGGTGGCGCGTCGACTGGAAGCGTCACCTCCTGTGCTGTACGGATGGTGTTCGCCAGGGCCGCGCCGACAGGGGCGAGCGTGGCGGCGGTGGTAGCAAGGGCGAGCAGGAGCGAGCGCGTGGCAGCGCGGCGCGAGAGCGTCATGTCAGGATCCTCCAGGAGACTGCGGTTCCCATCCTCTCACGCTCCCATGGCCCGGTCGAGCCAGTGCGATCGCCGCTACGCGGCGTCTGTGCTTGACGTCACACGGCGTCGCGTCGATGATCGGCCAGACCACCCCCGGGAGGACTGCTTCATGGCGACCAAGACGCCCGAACTCGTCGACGCCCTTCGCCGCGTCCCGCTGCTCTCCGAGGTGAGCGGTCGAGACCTCGAGCGGCTCGCGCGCGGCCTGACGGAGCGCACGTTCCCGGCCGGTACGGTCATCGTCCAGCAGGGCAAGTCGGGCGCCGGCTTCTGGATCCTGCTCGAGGGCAACGCGAGCGTGGAGATCGACGGGGAGGAGAAGAACGCGCTCGGCGCCGGCAACTGGCTCGGCGAGATCGCCCTCATCGACGACGGACCGCGCTCGGCGACGGTCACGGCGAAGGACGACGTGCGCGCCGCCGGGATGACCGCCTGGCAGTTCAAGCCGTTCGTGCTCGAGCACCCGGAGGTCGCCTGGCAGCTGCTGCAGACGCTCGCGGGGCACCTGCGCGAAGCCCGCAAGTAGCGGGTCAGTCGGCGGCGGCGCCGCGGAGCGCCGCCCAGCGGGCAGCCACGAGCTCGTCTGCGCGGCTGCTCGCGACCGGGTGGCCGCCGATCGCGGCCAGGAAGTCGGTCTCGTCCAGCCGCAACGCCTCGACCGGCCCGACCGCCGAGACCGTGGCGTTGCGGGGTGCGCTGCGCAGGAGGCCCATCTCGCCGGCCACGTCGGGCCGCTGCAGCAGCGCCACCTCCCGACCGTCGGCCATGACGCGCAGCGTGCCGGCCTCGATCACGTAGGCGCAGTCCGCCGGCTGGCCCTGCTGCATGAGGACGACGCCGTCCTCGAAGCGCACGTGCCGCCCCCGCCCCGCGAGCTGCTCGGCGGCCAGCGGCAGGAGCGGCGCGAACAGGTGGTTCTCACGCAGCAGGGCCAGCTCGCGCACGGGCACGCGCGCCCCGGCGTCGGCCCGCCGCAGCGCGCCTCGCTCGACGAGCGCCGCGAGCGGCATCGCGAGCCCGAAGACCACCAGCGTCGCCCGCAGGCCGATCAGGTCGATGGCCGCCGGGGCCAGGATCGACCCCGCCGCCACCGAGACGGTCCGCAGGGTCTCGACCACGCCGAGCACCCGGGCCAGCACCTGGTCGTGCACCGAGCGGGAGAGCAGCGTGTAGCCGCTCGTGTCGACGACCGAGTTGCCGAGCCCGTTGGCCGCCAGGCAGACCAGCGCCAGACCGAGCGAGGGGGCAACGGCGATCGCCGCGAACGACAGCCCGAACAGGGCCAGCCCGAGCCCCATCGGCTCGGCCATCGCCCGGCGCTCGGCGAAGCCCGCCGCCGCGAAGGCGCCGAGGATCCCGCCCACGCCGATCGCCGCCGAGAGGAAGCCGGCGTCCCCCTCCTGGCCACCGAGCAGGCTGAGCGGCAAGGCCACGACGAAGACCATCGAGCCTGCCCGGCCGACGTTCTTGGCCGTGAACAGGGCCAGCGCCACCCGCGCCGGCGGTTCGGCCCAGGCGGCCGAGAAGCCCCGGACGATCTCGGCGTACAGCCGGCCTTCGGCCCGCCGCACGCTCTCGACGCCGGCGGCGACCGGCACCGCGACCGTCGCGACGAGCCACATGGCGGCCGACGCCGCCAGCGCCGCGGTGACGCTCCCCGCGGCCAGGAACAGGCCCGCGACCAACGGGCCGACGAGCGCGCCGGCGCTCTTGGCCAGGCTCGAGACCGCGTTGGCCGCCGCGGCCTCCTCGACCGAGCGGGCAACCAGCGGGACGAGCGCCGTGCGGGCCGGGTAGTAGGCCGTCGTGGCGACCATCGCCGCGGCGCCGAGCGCGTACACCGTCACGCCCGGCGCGCTCCACTCCACGGCGGCCGCCGCCAGGCCGAGGATCAGCACGCGCGAGCCCTCGCACCAGCGGGCCACGCGCCCGCGCGGGAAGCGGTCGGCGGCCCAGGCGGTCACCGGCGAGAGCACGCCCGCGGTGACCATCTGCACGACGTTCATGAGGCCGATGCCGAACGCGCCGTGGGCCTGGTAGGCCCACACGTTGAGGCCGACCTGGGCTGCGTACTCGCCGCTGTTCGAGAGGAACCAGGCGAGCTGCAGGCGCCGCAGCTCGGGGTTCCGGAGCACCGCTTCGAACGCTGCCCGCGAGCGGCCGACGTGCGCCGCGACGAGCGTCAGCGGCCGGGCCACGACGCGCTCATCACCGGCAGCGAGACCAGCCCGAGCCCGTCGAGGGTGGCCGAGGCCTCGGCCTCGGCGGCGGCGCCGTCGCGCCCGAGCGCGCGCTCCACCGACGCCTGCACGAGCAGCGACAGACCGAGCTCGTAGCGCGCGTCCAGGGCACGGGCGACGTCGATGCTGGACGCGATCACGGGCTCGGCCTCGGCGGCCCGCTGCTCGGCGAGCAGCGCCAGCGCCTCGATGCGGCCGAGCGACGCCTGCAGCACCTGCACCCCACCCTCGGCGTGGAGGCGCTCGCGGGTGCGCCGGGCGAGCCGGCGCGGCGCCGCTCGGGTCGCCGGCCAGGAGCAGCAGCTCCGCCCGCCGGGCATCGGTCTCGAGCACGAAGCCGCGCGCCCCGATCGCATCGAAGCGCTCGCGGGCCTCGTCGAGCAGCGCTGCTGCCTCGGCGAGCCGTCCGGCGAGGGCCTGCAGCCGGCCGAGGTTCGAGGTCGCGAGCGCCGTGCCGAGCTGGTAGCCGGCCGCCGACCAGACCCGCAGGGCCTCGCGCAGGAGCGCCTCGGCCTGGTCGAGGTGGCCCTGCTCGAGCAGGATCTCGGCCTCGTTGTTGGCCCCGGTGGCGGCGCGCACCACGTCGCCGGCCCGGCTCCTTGGCCTCGCGGCTGCGGCGGTACAGCGCGTGGGCCTCGTCCCAGCGGCCGGCGTAGTAGGCCGCGATGCCCATGTTGTTCAGGGCCTTTCCGAGGTTCGCGTCGTCGCCGTGGCGCTCGTAGATCTCGGCCGCCCGGGCCGAGAGCTCGCCCGAGAACGGCCGGCCCAGGTCGGTGTAGGCGTTGTCCAGCAGGAACAGCGCGTGGGCCAGGGACAGCTCGTCGCCGCCGGCCTCGGTCTCGGCCGCGACCCGCTCGGCGTAGCGCACCGACTCCTGGTAGCGGCCCTGGCGGAACCGCACCCCGGCGTAGGCCAGCTCGAGCGCCACCCGCTCGCGGGCGGCGTCGGGGTCGTCGCCGAGACCGTCGATCGCCGCCGAGCGCCCGGCCGTACCAGCGCAGCGCGTCCGGGTAGCGGCCCTCGCGCTCCCGCAGCACGCCGCGCTTGCGCATCAGCCGGGCGCTGGCCACCGGCTCGTCGCGCCGCAGGGCCGCGGCCTCGCGGTAGCCGTCCGAGGCCACCGGGTAGCGGCCGGCGAGCTCGCCCACGTCGCCGAGCGCCTCGGCGACCTCGGCCAGCTCGCCAGCGGGCACGCCGGCGGCCCGTCCGGCCTCGAGCGCCAGGGCGAAGGCGTCGCAGGCCTCGGGGCTGGCGTAGGCCGCCCGCGCCGCCTCCCCGGCCAGCCGGGCCGCGCGCCAGGCCTCGGCGTGCCGCCCGCCGTGCTGGAAGTGCAGTGCCAGCACGCCGTGGTCGACCGGCAGGCCCTCTGCCTTCCGGGTCTCGAGCGCCTCGGCGGCCCGGGCGTGCAGCGCCCGCCGGCGCCGGTACGAGAGCCCGGCGTAGGCGGTGTCCACGTAGACGTCGTGGCGGAAGGCGAGCTCGTCCATGCCCTCCCACACCACGAACTCCGAGAGCCGCTTCCAGCGGGCCAGGTCGTCGACGTCGATCGAGTCGCCGTCGACCAGCTCGCGCAGCACGTCGAGCTCGAAGCGGCGGCCGAGCACCGAGGCCACCCGCAGGAGGCGCGCGTCGTCGGCCTCGAGGCTGTCGAGCCGGGCCGCGACCAGGGCCTCGACGCTGTCGGGGAGCTCGCCCGCCGAGCCGCCCGAGGCCACCTCGCGGGCCAGCTCGGCGATCGCCAGCGGGTTGCCGCCGGAGCGCCGGGCGATCGCCGCCAGGGCGTCGTCGGGCAGGGCGCGGTCGGCGATGGCCGTCGCCAGCAGGGCCACGTCGGCCGGCGGCAGCGGCCGCAACGTCAGGCGGGTCGCGGTGTCCGGCACCGCCGGCTGGCCGTAGGGCCGCCGCGACGCGGCCACCAGCCAGGGCCGGTCGGGCGCGTCGGCGATCCGCCGGCACAGCGCCAGCGAGGCCTCGTCGGCCAGGTGGGCGTCCTCGAGCACGAACAGCGCCGGCGAGTCGAGCGTGGCCGAGAGCAGCGCGTGCACCGCGTCGTGCATGCGGTCGCGGCGGAACGCCTCCGAGACCCGGTCGGCCTGCGGCGTCGGCTCGGCGTGGGCGCCGAACGGGATCGCGATCAGCGGCAGCCACGGCAGGAGCCGCGGCGCGACCTGGCCGACGAACGCCTGCAGCGGCGGCCCGGCGCCGCCCTCGTCGGCGTCCTCCGGGATCGCCGCCAGCGTGCGCAGCGCCGGCCGCATCGCCGCGTACGGGACGCCCGCGTGCTGCACCGAGAAGCGCACGCGCACGCGCGCGAGGTCCCGGGCCCGGTTCGCGAGCTCCTCGAGCAGCCGGGACTTGCCGATCCCCGGGTCGCCGACCAGCTCGATCGCCTGGCCCGCGCCGTCCCGCGCCGCGCGCAGCGCGTCGCTGAGGGTGGCCATCTCGGCCAGGCGGTCGACGAGCGGCGCGTCGGCCACCGACTCGTCGCGCCCGCCGAGCGGCTCGCCGACCCGCTGGGCGACCACCGGCCGGGCCTTGCCCTTGACCGTCAGCGGCGGCATCGGCTCGGCCGCGAACTTGGTGCGCGAGCGGGCCAGCACCTCGGCGCCGGCAAGGATCGAGCCGAGCGCCGCGTGCTGGGAGAGCCGGGCGGCGAGGTTCGTCGTGTCGCCCATCGCGGTGAACACCCGCCGCTCCGGCGCGCCGACGTCGCCGGCGAACACCGGGCCGCGGTTGACCCCGGTGCGCAGCGCCAGGCCGACGTCCTCGCTGGTGGATCTCGCGCACCGCGAGCAGCATCCGCTCCTCGTCGTCCCCGGCCGAGAGCGGCGCCCCCGCCGCCAGGATGAGCTTGCCGCCGTCGCGGGCCACGTCCGTCGCCAGCAGGGCCACGCTGTGGCGCTCGCAGGCCTCCTCGGCCACCGACAGGAGCCGGGCCGTGCGCCGGGCGAGCTCGTCGGGGCCGGCCTCGGCGAGCACCCGGTGGACGCCCGAGAAGGCCACGAAGGCCACGGTCGCCACCCGGTGGGCGCCCTCGTCGGGGTGGACGCCGAGGTGCGGCCGCAGCGCCCGCGGGACGAGCGCCGAGAGGTCGCCGACCCGCGGATCGGCCGCCTCCGGCGGGTCTGTCGACCGACGGCCGCAGCGTGCGGCGCAGCAGCCGTCCGCCGCTGCTCCCGGCGACGAGCCAGGACGGGTCGAGCCGGGCCGCGGCCTGCTCGTCGACGGCGACGTCGCCCGGGCGAGGCGGCGGCGTCCTCGGCGACCATCGCGTCGACCACCGGGCCGACGGCCAGGAGCTGGCGGTGGCGGCCGCCGACCAGGAGCAGCAGCACCGGCCCGGAGGCGATCGCCGCGGTCATCCGCAGGACGATCGGGCCGGCGCTGGTCTGCAGCCGGCCGCTGGCGTCGAGGGCGCGCTGCATCTCGAGCGCCGCCGCCGCGCCGCGGGCCGCGTGGCCCGTCGCCGGCGAACGACGATCAGCAGGGCGTCGCCGCCGAACGCGATCACGTCTCCGCCCCGGCCCCGGGCCCGGCCGATCAGCTCGGTGAACACCCCGGTCAGGGCGTGGGAGACCTCCTCGGCCCCGATCCGGCCGCGCTGGGCCAGCCGCTCCGACAGCCGGGTGAAGCCGGACACGTCGGCCATCAGCAGCGTGGCGTCGACCTCACGTGGGTCGCCTCGGGGGTATCGCGGAGCCACGCCGCTGCCGTGCGTGCGACGTAGGGCGCGAGCGTCCCACGCTGTGCGGCCATCCCGATGACTGTAGGCCATGCACGGGACGGCCCGGCGCGGAGCCGCGCCGCCCGGCGATCCGCCTACACACGGCGCTCCGTATCCCCTAACACGCCGTTCACGGACGGGCCACAGCTCTGCGGTCGTCCCGCAGCGGCCGAGCGAGCGTACACTGGTGCGAAGTCCCCGCGAGCGAAGGAAACCGACACCCTTGGCCCAGGAAGCCGCGAGCCTCACCTTCGGGGCGGCACGACAGCAGGAGCAGGCCGAGCTGGCGAGCAGTGGCGCAGGCTGAACCGTGCCGCGACCCTCGTAGCGGTCCTCACGAGCCCCGCGGTCTTCCTCACCTGTACCGCCAGGACAACTTCCGCTGGTGGACGGCGTTCCTCCTGACCATCGCTCGTGGCCGCGTTCCGCGGCCTCGTCGACGTGGTCGACCCGGCGCATGATCCCGTGGCCGAGCCTGTTCGGCGCCGAGCAGAAGATGCTCGAGGAGGACGTCGTCTCCCGCCGCCGCGCGTGGTACTGGAAGCGCAAGTAGCGCCTGCGTCTGGGCGTTCCTGATCACCCAGCGTGATCGCTCTGGGCCTGGCCGGATCTTCTTCGGCGGCTCGGTGGGCTCCCGTTCGGCGGCTGGAGCTGGGCGCTCGACCCGCTCTCAACAACCCGGCGTTCTCGGGCGGGCAGCGCTGATCCTGCCGTATGCCGCTTCCTGGTCAACATGCTGATCCTGTTCGGGCCGATGCTGTTCATGGCGGTCTGCGGCAGATCAAGTCCTACGAGCCCGGCGACGCCGACTGGGGCGTGCGGCTCGACCACGTGCGCGGCCAGGCCGAGGCCAAGCGCGAGGTCACCCGCATCATCGACCTCTGGCAGTCGGGCGACGAGTTCGTCAAGGCCGGCGGCAAGCGCGAGCGCGGCATGCTCTTCCTGGGCCCGCCAGGCACCGGCAAGACGATGCTGGCCAAGGCCATCGCGACCGGCTTCAACTCGCCCTTCATCACCATCGCCGGCTCGGGGTTCGCCCAGATGTTCATCGGCATGGACGTGATCGTCGTGCAGTTCCTGGCCCGGAAGGCCAGGAAGCTCGCGGCCAAGTGGGGCGGCAAGTGCATCGTGTTCATCGACGAGATCGACGCCGTCGGCATGCGCCGCTCGGCCTCGGCGGCGGGGCCGCCGGCATGACGACGTCAACGCCGTCGATGCACGACTACTGCTACTTCGGGTCGAGGGGCTCGCTGTCGTCGACCTGCGGCCTCGTGCTCGAGACCTCGCGCTGGCGCGAGCGCCAGTTCGCCGCGCGCGACCGCCGGAGTCGGCGCGACGCCTGGTCCGCGCCGGAGCGGCTCGCGCAGGCGATCCCCGGCGGCGGCATGTTGCGGCGGCGGCGGCAGCGCGCTGAACCAGCTGCTGATCATCATGGACGGCATGGACGACCCGCCGGCGATGCGCCGCTTCCTGACGAACAGGATCAACACCTTGATCGACGCGATGTACATCGTCCCGCAGCGCGTCGGCCGGGTGCCGCTGCGGCTGCCGAGCCCGCGGCCGGCGAACAACCAGGTCTACTTCATCGGCGCCTGCAACGTGCCCATCGAGTCGCTCGACCCGGCGCTCACCCGCCCGGGCCGCATGGGCCGCCACATCCGCTTCCGCACGCCGATCAAGGACGACCGGGAGGACATCTTCGACTTCTACCTCGACAAGGTCGCCCACACCCCGATGCTCGACAGCCGCAGCGGGCGCGACGAGATCGCGCGCATGACGCGCGGCTACTCGCCGGCGATGATCGAGCAGGTGTGCTCGATCGCGCTCACCTACGCCCACCACGACGGGCGGCTCTTCGAGCGCAGCGACCTGGTCGAGGCCATGACCACGATCGAGAGCGGCATCGCCGTCGACGTCAAGTACGTCGGGGCCGAGACGCGCGCCGTGGCGATCCACGAGGCGGGCCACGCCGCCGCGAGCCACGTCTACATGCAAGGGCACGGAGTCGACCCGCCTCTCGATCAAGATGCGCGGCGGCTCGCTCGG
Organism: uncultured Actinomycetes bacterium; assembly: GCA_963794695.1. Lineage (GTDB taxonomy): Bacteria > Actinomycetota > Thermoleophilia > Gaiellales > JALYLC01 > CAWCFJ01. The sequence continues at coordinate 278,468 of CAWCFJ010000011.1, forward strand.
CCACCACCAGGCGATCGAGAAGGAGGAGCGCTTCTCGCGCTTCCGCTCCGAGCTGTTCGCCGAGCTCGTCTGGATCATGGGCGCCATCGCCACGGAGCAGGTCTTCTACGGCGAGAACTCGAACGGCGTCGACCGGCGACATGAACAGCGCGACCATGCTCGCCGCGCTGATGGTCGGGGCGTACGCGATGGGCCCGAGCGGATCGAGTTCGGCGACCGGTTCCACACCAAGAGCGACGAGGACGAGGCGCGCAAGAAGATCATGGCGCGCTTCGAGGAGATCGGCGAGACGCTGCTGCGCCCGGGCCGCGATGCACGACGACCTCGGCCCGGTCCTGGGCTCGCCCGCCAAGCGGCGGCCGGCCGCGCAGCTGCTCGGCCAGGCGTACTTCACCGCCTACGTCTTCATCATCCAGAACCGGCGCCGATCGAGCGGATCGCCGACACCCTGATCGAGCGCCGCGAGCTGTACGGCGACGAGGTGATCGAGCTGCTGGACGGCGTCGGGCTGCAGCCCGCGCGGGTCGACTACCTCGAGGAGCGGGCGTGGCCGAGGCTGTGATGCGATCGAGCTTCCGGGGACGCTTCGCCTTCGTCTACGGAGTGCTCGCCGCGACCGCGGCGTTCGCCGTGGCCGCCGGCGTGTACGAGGTCACGAAGCCCGGCCCGCCCGAGCCGGCGCAGTGGCCATGGACGCCGACGGCACGTCGGCCGAGATGGTGCGCTAGATCGCCTCGCACGTCGGCGCCGAGTACGCCAAGCCGGGCAAGCGGCAAGGACCAGCTGGCCCAGATCTCCGGCGGCGCGCTGCAGGTCGAGGGCCAGACGATCAAGATCGCCCAGACGACGAAGGTCGCGAACCAGGTCGAGGTGCTCGACGGCACGGCCGTCCAGTACACGCTGTGCGGGCCGAAGCAGGACTGCTCGTTCCCGGCCAACGCCGCAACCAGATCGGCCCGCTGCTGCGCCGCGAGGGGCTCGAGCTGGCGCTCTACACGTTCCGCAACGTCGACGACGTCGACAACGTCGTGGTCTTCCTGCCGCCGGTGCGGGCCAGCAGCGCAGCCGGGCGATGTTCTTCCGGCGCAGCGAGCTCGCCTCCCAGCTCGACCTGCCGCTGCCGCTGCCGGGCGGCTCCGACAGCATCACCGGCCGCGAGGCCGGCGCCCTGCCGAAGCGGACCGCGCCCTACATGTTCCACTTCCAGATCGCCCCGGTGGCGGGCGCGGACGGCCAGTCCCAGCCGGCGATCGTGGTGGATCCCGAGGGCCTCGACGGCCAGACCGACCAGTCCGCGCCGACGCACCCGACGTTGCGCCGACAGGGACCGGGTCGGGATCGGGCACCGGCACCGGGGACCGGCAACGGGTCGGGGAGCGGCTCCGGCGGCTCCACCAAGAAGCGGCCGTAGGCCTAGAGCAGCCGCCGACCGGCGGCGTCGAAGGCCCTCAGCCGGCACTTCGAGCTGGGCGAGCCCGGATAGTGTCCGCGAACAGCCTGAAGAGCCTCGTGTCGCGTGGCGCGCCGAGCGGAGTCCCTCAAGCGCCGGCGCAGCGTCGCCTCGAGCCCGTAGCCGAGCTTGCGCGGGACCGCCGCGCTGCGCACGTTGTGCGGGTCGCAGCGGATCTCGACCCGGTCGACGCCGACGACCTCGAACGCCACCTTCGTGAGCGCCGCGGCGAGCTCGCTGGCGTAGCCCTTGCCGATGTGGTCGACGTGCACCCAGTAGCCGATCTCCCGCGCGCCCTCGGCCCGGCCCGCGTGTGCAGCCCGCTGGCACCGAGCACCTCACGGCCGCCGGGATCGAAGACCCCGTAGGCGTGGTCGTGGTCGAGGTCGAACGCGCCGCGCTGGGAGCGCAGCCAGGCGACCCGCTCGTCGAACGTCGGGACGTCGGCCATGGCCCACGGCATCCACGGCCGCAGATGCTCGAGGCTCGCCTCGACGGCGGCGTTCATCGCGGCGGCGTCGGTCGGCTCGAAGCACCGCAGGAGCAGGCGCTCGGTCTCGATCCGGAACGCAGGACCCCTCACGCGCGGGTGTCCGCGGCGGCGCTGCGCGCCTCCTGCTCGTAGGGGTTTCCGGCGTAGCCCTGGCGGAGGTAGGAGAGCGGCATCGAGACCGGATGGTGCTGCATCTGCCAGACGTGGCACAGCTCGTGGGTCACGAGGTCGTCGTCCATCCCCGGCCGGTAGCTCGAGCGCAGGAAGATGGCGAGGTGGGTGGCGTAGCCGTCGAAGCGGCGGAACCAGGGCAGCCGGTAGAGCCACGGCGCGTGCACCAGCCGGACGCGGGCGATGCTCACCGGACGGGGGTACAGGTCCAGCCGGTCGAGCCTGGCCTTCGCCGCGACCAGCGCCGGATGCGGCGTCCGGCTCAGGCGGCGCCCACGTTGCACCCGAGCGCGTCGAGCACGAACGCCTGCACCAGCGCCTCGTCGTTCCACGCGCCGTAGCGGCCGGACGCGCCCATGTGCCCGGCGCCGAGGTCGGTCTTCAGCAGCACCTGGGGCGCGCCGCCGTTCAGCTCGCGCAGGCGGGCCACCCACTTCGCGGGCTCGTGGTAGCCGACCCGCGGGTCGTTCAGCCCGGCGGTCACCAGGAGCTGCGGGTAGTCGGCCTGGCGCAGGTTGTCGAACGGCGAGTAGCCGCGCATCCGGCGGTAGTCCTCGACGCTCGCGACGGGGTTCCCCCACTCCTCCCACTCGATCACCGTGAGCGGCATCGACGGGTCGAGCATCGTGCTCAGCATGTCGACGAACGGCACCTGGGCGACGGCCGCGGCGAACAGCTCCGGGCGCAGGTTCAGCACCGCGCCGACCAGCAGGCCGCCGGCGCTCGCGCCGCGCAGCGCGAGCCGGCCCTTCGCCGCGTAGCCGTTGGCCAACAGGTGCTGGGCGCAGGTCACGGTGTCGGTGAAGGTGTGCTCCTTCGCGGCGAGCTTGCCGTCCTCGTACCAGCGACGGCCGAGCTCCCCGCCGCCGCGCACGTGGGCGATCGCGAAGATCACGCCGCGCTCGAGCAGGCTCACCCGGGTCGGCGAGAACGCCGGGTCGACGCTCACCTCGTAGGCCCCGTAGCCGTACAGCAGGCACGGCGCGCTGCCGTCGACCGGGACGTCGGCCCGGCGGACGACGCTGATCGGCACCTGCACGCCGTCCTCGGCGGTCGCCCACAGGCGCTCGGAGACGTAGCGGGACGGGTCGTAGCCGCGCACCGGGTCCTGCTTGACGACCGTCCGCTCGCGACGCTGCATGTCGTAGTCGATGGCGCTGCGCGGCGTGGTGAGCGAGGCGTACGAGTAGCGGACGACGTCGGTGTCGAACTCGAGGTTCGCGCCGAGCGCGATCGTGTGCACCGGCTCGTCCTCGGCGACCACCTGGACGTCGGCGTCGGCCAGGCGCAGGATCCGCAGCCGGGTGGCGGCGGCGCCCCGGTCGAGCAGCGCGACGTGGCGGCGGAACGGGCGGAAGGTCTCGATCCGGCGCTCGGGGTCGTGGGCCACGAGCTCCGTCCAGGAGTCCTTTCCCGGCGCGTCGACGGGCGCGCTGACGAGCCGGAAGTTCGGGCCGGCGTCGTTGGCCAGGATCAGCAGCCGCCCCTCGTGGTGCTCGACGCCGTACTCGAGCCCGGGCGCACGCGGCTCGACGAGCTGCAGCCCGCCCTCGACGTCGGCCCGCGGCAGCAGGTGGACCTCGGTCGACACCATGCTGTGCAGGTGCAGGACGAGGAACGCCTCGTCGGCGGTCCGGGTCAGGGCCAGGTGGAAGGACGGGTCGGCCTCCTCCCACAGAGCAGGACGTCTTCGGCCTGGGCAGTGCCGAGCCGGTGGCGGTAGAGCCGGTACGGCCGCAGCGCCGCGTCCAGCGTCGTGTACAGCAGGTGCTGCCCGTCGGCCGACCACTCGAGGCCGTACGAGATGCCCTCGATCGCGTCCGGCAGGTGCTCGCCGGTCTCGAGGTCGAGCACCCGGACGAGGAACTGCTCGTCGCCGGCGTGCTCGAAGGAGTAGGCCAGGTAGCGGGTGTCCGGGCTGATCGCGAGGCCGCCGACGGCCAGGAACTCGTGGCCCTCGGCGAGCGCGTTCTCGTCCAGCAGCACCTGCTCCGGCGCGTCCATGCTGCCCTTGCGGCGGCAGTGGATCCGGTAGGCGAGGCCTTCGACGGTGCGGGTGTAGTACCACCACTCGCCCTTGCGCGCCGGGGCGCTGGTGTCGGTCTCGACGATCCGCGCCCGGTACTCGGCCACCAGCGTCTCGCGCAGGCGCTCGAGGTGGGCGAGGCGGGCGTCGGTGTACGCGTTCTCGGCTGCGAGGTGGGCCAGCACGGCCGCGTCGTCGCGGTCGCGCAGCCAGTCGTAGGGATCGTCGCGGCGGTCGCCGTGCGCCTCGTGGACGTGCGGACGTTGCGACGCGGACGGTGGCGTGGGTGTGGGCACGGGCGGAGGTATAAGCGGACGGGCGGTTCGTAAAGGAAGCCAGACAACAGGCAGCGAGGCCCAGCCGGCCCGGGTCGTTGCGCTCCCGGCCGACCGATCCCCAGGTCGGTGCCCGAGCGCGCGAGGAGCGAGCGCCGTTGACGGCTCGCGCGGGCCGTGACTTCGAGGCCGGCCCACGCAGGGTCGTACGAGGTCGCGACCTGGGAATGCTCCGCTTACTTGACCTCGACGCAGGCGCCGGCCTCCTCGAGCTCGCCCTTGACCTTGTCGGCCTCCTCGCGGGTGACGCCCTCCTTGACGGCCTTCGGGGCGCCGTCGACGAGGTCCTTGGCCTCCTTCAGGCCGAGGCCGGTGACCGCGCGGACGACCTTGATCACCTGGATCTTCTTGTCGCCGGCAGCGTTCAGCACGACGTCGAACTCGGTCTGCTCCTCGGGAGCCGCGGCACCGTCGCCGCCGCCACCGCCGCCCGGCCCGGCGACCATGACGGGCGCCGCGGCTGCGGAGACGCCGAACTCCTCCTCGAGCGACTTCACGAGCTCGGCGAGGTCGAGGACGGACATCTGCTTGATCTCGTCGATCAGCTGGTCCTTGGTGAGAGCCATCGGTGGTTCCTTCGTGTTCTCGGGACGAGCCGCCTACGCGGTCGCGTCCTTCTGCTGGCGGATCTGGTCGAGCGCCACCACGAGACCGCGCGGAATCGCGGCCAGCGTGTTGACGAAGCCCTGGAGCGGGGCGGCGATGCCGCCGACGAGCTGGGCGTAGAGCTGCTCGCGCGGCGGCAGCGTGGCGAGGCGCTGGACGCCGGCCGCGTCGATCGGGCGTCCGTCGAGGACGCCGCCGCGCAGCTCGAGGGTGGTGCGGGCCGTGCGCGCGTAGTCGCTCAGCGCCTTGGCCACGGGTGCCGGGTCGCCGTCGCACGATGGCGACGCCGGTCGGGCCCTGCAGGAAGTCGATCAGCGCGTCCTGCCCGGCGTCCTTGGCCGCGATCCGGGCCAGCGTGTTCTTGGCGATCCGGAACTGGGCGTTCTGCGCCCGAAGGCTCCGGCGCAGGTCGCGCAGCGCGGCGACCGAGAGGCCGCGCGGGTCGGCGACGAGCAGGCTCGACGCAGCCGCGGAACTCCTCGGTCAGCTCGGCGACGAGCTCTTCCTTCCTCTCTCTCAGCATGGCTGTGTCACCTCCTTCGAAACGAGTCGTGCCCGCCTTGGGGGCGGGCACGGACAACCCCTCGAAGGGGCGCTCACAGTGAGAGTCCGGGCTCCGCCTCGGCCGGGCTTAGGACCCCTCGCGGGGCTGCCGGCTGTCTTCGGCGACGGGCGTTGTTGGCTGGAACGGTCGGTCTTCTGCTGCCCGTCAGTCTGCCGCAACCTGCTGCGCGCGGTCGCCGGTGAGGTCGCGGATGCGCGACGGGTCGACGTGCACGCCCGGCCCCATCGTCGAGGCGATGGTCACGGTCTTGATGTAGCGGCCCTTCGCGGCGGCCGGCTTGGCCCGCACGATCTCCTCGATCACGGTGGCGTAGTTCTCGATCAGCCGCTGCTCGTCGAACGACTTCTTGCCGATGGTCACGTGCACCAGCGGCGCCTTGTTCTCGGTGCGGTACTCGATCTTGCCTGCCTTGACCTCCTCGACCGCCTTGGCCGACGTCGAAGGTGATCGTGCCGGACTTCGGGTTCGGCATCTTGCCCTGCGGGCCGAGGATGCGGCCGAGGCGGCCGACGACGCCCATCATGTCCGGCGTCGCGATGGCCACGTCGAAGTCCGTCCAGCCCTCCTGGATGCGGGCCCCGATGTCGTCCGCCCCGACGAAGTCGGCGCCGGCCTCCTCGGCCTCGCGCGCCTTGTCGCCCTGGGCGAAGACCAGCACGGTCTTGGTCCGGCCGGTGCCGTGCGGGAGCATCAGGGTGCCGCGGATCTGCTGGTCCGCGTGGCGGACGTTCACGCCGAGCTTGAAGTGCGCCTCGACGGTCTCGTCGAACTTCGCCGTCTCGAGCGACTGCAGCAGGCGGATCGCCTCGATCGGCTCGTACAGCTTGGTGCGGTCCACCAGGGCCTTCGCCTGGCGTGCCCTCTTCCCCGACATCAGGCCTCCACCTCCACGCCCATCGAGCGCGCCGTGCCGGCCACGATCTTCATCGCGGCCTCGACATCGTTCGCGTTCAGGTCGGGCATCTTCGTCTCTGCGATCGAGCGCAGCTGGTCCCTGGTCAGCTTGCCGACCTTGTTGCGGTTCGGCTCGCCGGACCCGGACTCGAGGTTCAGCACCTCCTTGATGAGGACGCCGGCGGGCGGCGTCTTCGTGATGAAGGTGAAGCTGCGGTCCTCGAAGATGGTGATCTCGACCGGCGTGATGCGGCCGGCCGGCTGGACGTCCTGCGTCTGGGCGTTGAACGCCTTGCAGAACTCCATGATGTTGACGCCGTGCTGGCCGAGCGCGGGACCCACGGGCGGGGCCGGGTTGGCCTTGCCGGCCGGGATCTGCAGCTTGACGATCTTCATGACCTTCTTGGCCATGCGTTACCTCCTCGTGGTGCGAGCGCCCTGGTCACGGGCTCCCACGTAGTCGTTCAGTCGATCTTCTTGACCTGGTCGAACGTCAGGTCGACGGGGACCTGGCGCTCGAAGATCGAGACGGACACCTTCAGGCGTCCGGCCTCCGGGTTGACCTCGATGATCTCGCCGTCGAAGTCCGAGAGCGGGCCCGAGGTGACCTTGACCATCTCGCCGAGCGAGAACTCCGCCCGGGCGCGAGGCTTGGCCTCGACCGCGGCGACGTGCAGGATCCGGTCGACCTCGAGCTGCGACAGCGCCTGAGGGCGCTGCTGCGGGCCGACGAACCCGGTCACGCCCGGCGTGTTCTTGACCACGTGCCAGGACTCGTCGTTCATGTCCATCTGCACGAGGACGTAGCCGGGGAGCACGCGCTTCTCGACCTGGATCTTCTGGCCGTCCTTGGTCTCGACGACCTGCTCGGTCGGCACGACGACGCGCCGGATCTTGTCCTGCTGCTTCATCGACTCGACGCGGTGCAGCAGGTTCGCCCGGACCTTGTTCTCGTGCCCGGAGTAGGTGTTGATGACGTACCAGCGGAACATTCGGTGGTCTTCTCGCGGCCTCTAGTGGTTGGCGTACTGGCGGACGAGCCAGGCGGACACGCGCGTGAGCCCGGCGTCGATGACGGCGAGGTAGACGCCCGATCACGACGCAGACGATGATGACCACGCCGGTCGCCGTCCAGAGCTGGCGCCGGTCGGGCCACTCGACCCGCTGCAGCTCGGCCCAGCACTCGCGGACGAACTGCACCGGCCCGCCCTTCTTGGCGGCGGGCTCGGCAGCGCTGCGGCGCTCCGGCCGATCACTCGGCTCGGCGTCGGCCGAAGCGTCGGCTGGGTCGGCCACGTTCGGGCCTTTCTCGCTATCGCGCGCCACTCGTCACCTGGTCTCGCGGTGCGCGGTGTGCTTGCCGCACCAGCGGCAGTACTTGCGCAGCTCGATCCGCTCGGGATCGTTCCGCTTGGACTTGTTGGACTGGTAGTTGCGGCGCTTGCAGTCGGTGCACGCGAGCGTCACGGCGATTCGGACGTCGGATGCCATACGCGGGTCCTCGGTATTGGTCTGTTGGGCGGTGCCAGCTCGGTCCCGGCCCGGCACGCCTTCGGTGGCGGGACGCGGGGATAGCGGCGGTAGGACTCGAACCTACGACACGCGGATTATGATTCCGCTGCTCTAACCAGCTGAGCTACGCCGCCCTGGATCGGGCAAGCCGGGGCAGGCGCGCGGCGCCCTTCCGGCCAGCCACTCTACCAGAATCCGGGCGGAAGCCAGCGTCCGGCAGGGGCGCCCCGGGACGGTACCCTGAAGGGGTCGATGCCGTTCCTGCGCCGCCGTTTCCGAGACCTCGTCGACCGCCAGCTCGACCTGTTCGCCGAACGACCAGGAGCACCTCCTGCGCGAGCTGGCCGAGGCCCGCGACCGCGAGCGCCGCGCAGGCGCCGACGACGTCGAGGAGGCGTTCGGCGACTGGCACGACCGGGTCGAGTGGCTGTGCGACGAGCTCTGGGACCTGCGCGACCGCTACTCCGCGACCCTCGACGAGGACACCGCCCGCGAGTACCGGCGGGCGTTCCTGCGCGGCGCCCGCCGCCGCTTCCCGGTGCTCGCGCCGGCCCTCGAGGCCGAGGCCCGCTTCGACGAGGAGTAGCCGGGGTCGACGAGCGGCGGCCGGGCACTCCGGCCTGCGACGAGCGTCCGGGATCGTGTCTAGCCTCTCGGCGACGAGCGACCCCCTCGCCGCGCGCCGCCGCACCCGCGGTCGACCGAAGGGACCCACCGCCCGATGCGACCATCTCCCGTGAAGACGCCGCTCCTCGCAGCGCTCGGCCTCGCACTGCTCGTCGCCGGCTGCGGCGGTGGAGGCGGCGGCTCGTCCAGCACGAGCGCCGCGCCGATCGCACGTCACGCTCACCCAGACGAGCACGGTGCCGGCGACGACCTCCGCGTCGACCGACACCGAGACGACGCCGACGGAGACCACGCCGACGGAGTCGACGCGAGACCGAGACCACGCCGACCCAGAGCACGTCGACGGAGAGCACGCCGACGACCGGGACGCAGACGCCACCGCCGCCACCGCGCCGCCCCCGCCGCCCCCGACGACGGCCACGACGTCGACCTCGACGGCGCCGACACCGACGACGCCGACCGCCCCGGCGGCGAGCCGTCACCTGCTGATCGGGCTCCAGGACGACGCCCTGCTGACCTCCGCCGAGCCGAACGCCTGGCCGACGACGCGAGCGCTGCGCCCGAAGGTCATCCGCTACAACATCACCTGGGACCAGCTCGCGCCCGAGCGGCCCAGGCACCCGGCCGACCCGGCAGATCCGGCCTACCAGTGGGAGAAGATCGACCAGCTGGTGGCGACGGCCCGATCGATCGGCGCCGAGATGCTGTTCACCATCGTGCAGGCGCCGAAGTGGGCCAACGGCGGCCAGCGATCCGAACTGGGCCCCGACCAACCCGGCCGACTACGGCACGCTGTGCGGGGTCGTCGCCCGGCGCTACTCGGGTCACTACACGCCGAAGGGCTCGACGACGCCGCTGCCCGAGGTCGACCGCTACACGGCCTGGAACGAGGTCAACCGCGGCCAGTACTTCCAGCCCCAGGGCGTCCACGGCGAGCTCGCGCCGCGCCGCTACGCCCCGCTCTACGCCGCCTGCCGGACCGCCGTCGAGGCCCAGAACCCGAAGGCCCAGGTGGCGTTCGGGCCGCTCGCGAGCCGCGGCGCGCAGCACGGCACCGGGCCGCTCCCGTTCATCGCCGCCTACCGCGCCGCCGGCGGCGTGAAGCCGGACGTGTTCGCGCTGAACCCGTACATGGAGGGCCTGCTCCCCGAGTACGTGCCGACCGAGAAGCTGCCGGGCGGCTCGATCACGCTGCGCAACCTCGACCAGCTCGAGAACGTCCTGCGGGCCTGGGTCGGAAAGCCGGTGCCGATCTGGCTGACCGAGTTCGCCTGGCGGACCGCGCCCACCCCGCACCTCGGGATCGTCAGCCAGCCGCTGCAGGCGACGCTGCTCGGCCAGACGGTCTCGCTGGTGGTGGACAAGGAGCCGTACGTCGACCTGCTGATCTGGTTCCTGGTCCGGGACGAGACCCCGACGAGCTACTGGCGGTCGGGCCTGGTGACCTTCGGCTGGCACCACAAGCCCGCGTTCGACGCCTACCGGACGCTCGTCAGGGCCGCCTCCTGAGCCAGATGGCCGGCCAGGGGATGAACTCCCCCCTTTCCTGAATCGCCGCGTCACGTTATCTTCGCGTCGGATGGGGAGGTACGAGTCCTGGACGGCGGCCGAGGACGGTGCGCTGCACCGTGCGTGCACGGCTGGAACCGCAACGGCGGACGAGCTGGCGCGCTCGCTCGGCCGTCCGCGGGCTGACGTGCGCCAGCGCGCCCGCGCGCTCGGGCTGGAGTGGAGCCGCGTGGGCGTGGGCCATCGCTGGGCGGCCGCCGAGGACGCGCTCCTGCGCCGATCGGTGGACGACGGGCTGCGGGTCGCCGAGATCGTCCCGCTGCTGAGCCGCCGCTCACCCGGCGCGGTCGCGGCCAGGATCAACGCGCTCGGCCTGGCGGTGCACGGCCGCCGCTGGACGACCGCCGACGACTACCGGCTGCGGCTGGCGATCGAGGCCGGCGACTCGATCGACCGGGTCGCCGCCGACCTCGAGCGGACGCGCGAGGCGATCCGCCACCGCTGCCGCGACCTCGGGCTGTCACAGCCCAGGGCGGCCCGCGACGGGCGCGCCTACCAGCGCTGGACGTCGCAGGAGGAGGCCCGGCTCGTCGAGCTGCGCGACCTGCCGCCCGGCGAGATCGCCCGGCGGGTGGGCCGCTCCGAGGCCGTCATCCGCCGCCGCCTGCTGCGGCTCGGCGCCGCCCAGCCGCGCGCCGGCCGCTTCCATCCGCGCCCGCTGAGCGGCTTCTCGCACGGCGAGGACCGCCTGATCGCGCGACACGTCGCCGCCGGCCGGGACCTCGGCCCGCTGGCGCGCCGGCTGGGCCGCTCGCTGACCGAGGTCGAGGCCAGGGCACGGGCGCTGGCAGGGGCGCAGGCCATCCTGGCCCGCGAAGGCGTCGGCCCGCACGAGCCCCGCGCAGCCTCCGCGTAGCGTCCGTCAGCGGTCCAGGCAGAGCTGGCCGATGCTGAGGCTCCCGTAGGCCGGCTGGTAGACGCGGCACCCGAGCCTGCCCGAGAGGAGCTCGGGCTGCTGGTACGCGCCGATCACCGCCCAGGGAGCGGCGTTGCGTGACAGCGCGGTGGCCAGCGCCGCGTATGCGGTTCGCCGAGCCGCGCCCTGGAGCGCGGAGGCTCGGCGCAGGCGGGCGATCCAGGCCGCGCCGGCGAAGCGGGGAACGCCACCGGACGCCGTCACCTCGCGCGGGTCGAGGAGCGTGTTCAGGAAGTCCGCCGGGTCCGGGTAGTCGGCCCGCCAGTTCGTCAGCAGCAGGTCCGCGTGGGCGCGGTAGGTGTCCGGAACGCGCTCGAGCCGGACGCGCAGGCCAGCACGGCCGAGGTCGCGCACCACGATCTGCCCGGCCGCGACCTCGTCCGGGCGGTCCCGCACGGCCAGCGTCAGACGCGGGTGGCGACCAGCCGTCAAGGCCCGCGCGGTCAGCGATCTGCGGGCCGGCCAGCAACGCGGGCCGGGGATCGCGGTATCCCGGCATGCCGGGCGGCAGCAGGGCATCGGCCGGTCGCAGGCCAAGAGCGGCCGCGATCGCGGGCCGGTCGAGCGCGAGATCGACCGCACGGCGAAGGCGCGCGTCCCGCAGCGGGCCTCTTCGCGCATCGAGGTCGAGGTACTCGATGCCCAGGAGCGCGCTGTAGTAGAGGCGTGGCCGCCGCGACGTCCGGTGGCCGAAGACCCGGTCGACCGGTCCCCCGGGCTGGAACGGTGGCCGGGCGTCCAGTCCTGCGATGTAGTCGTCCTGCCCTGACGAGACGACCTTCGCCCCGCTCTGCTCCCACAGGACGCCGGTGCTCCAGACGACGCCCCGGAGCCGCGACGGGCGGGTGCCGCCGTAGTTCGGGTTGCGCAGGAGCACCATCTGGTTCGGGGGATCGACCGAGGCCACGTAGTAGGGCCCGGCCGAAGGAACCGGCGTCGTCACGCCTCCGGGCACGGCCGGCGTGTCGACGGGGACGGCGCAGAAGATCGGCACCGAGAGCCGGGCGGGCAGGTCACCGGCCGGCCGGGCGAGCCGGATCACGAGCGTGTCGCCGTGCGCCTCGATCCCGCTCAGCCGCGACGTGCGGCCGTCGTGGAACGCCGCGGCGCCGACGATGTCGCCGGCGAAGAGCATTCCCGGCGCCGCTGCCCCGAGCTGCGGCGACAGGGCCCGCGCGATCGTGTGCTGCAGCGCCGCCGCCGTGACCGGCTGGTTCGACGGCGGCGAGAACCGGTAGCCGTGCCGGATGTGGAAGGTGTAGGTCCGGCCGCCGTCGGTGACGCGCGGCCAGCCGGCGGCCAGCTCGGGAAGGAGCGTCGCCGGTCCGGGGCGGTCGGCGACGTTGAACAGCTTCGCGCAGGTCGCGTACTCGAGCTGCCAGGAGCGCGGGTCGTAGAGCATCGCCGGGTCGATGCCCTGGTAGCCGTGCTGGACGAACCGGGCGAGGCCGCGAACGCCGGCCGGCGTCGTGGAGGACGACGCCGGAGCTGCGGCGGCCCACACCTCGGAGGCGCGCCCGACGCGCACTGCGACGACGGCCGCCGCCGGCTCGCCGAGCGGGAGGGTGGACACCGCGCTCGACGCGACATCCAGGACCGACGTCGGGCCCTCCCCGGAGCCCACGTACACCTTGCCGGCGGCGTAGGCCACGCCGCCCGGTGCGCGCCCGACCGCGAAGCTGCGCTGGGTGACGCCGTCCTCTCGTATCTGCCAGAGCGACCCGTCGAGGCCGACGCTGGCCCAGACGCTGCCGCCGCCGACGGTGATGCCGCCGACCGCCGCCGGCAGGTGGGCGACGGTCCTGACGGGCGCGTCCGCGCTCGTGTCGACCCGGACGATCGATCCGTCCCAACCTCCGAGCCAGAGCGCGCCGTCGCCGTAGGCGATCGACGCCGGAACCGCGACCCGGATGCGCGCCAGCACCCGTCCCGTGCGCGGGTCGAGGCGGAGCAGCTGGTCGGGATCGACCCCGACCCAGACGCTCCCGTCGCCGACTGCGATCGGCCCGGCGGTCGCTCCCGGGCCGCCCGGAAGGCGGATGCGGCGCAGCCCGTGATAGCGCGGATCGATCCGGACGATCTCGGCGCGGGTCGCCTCGCTGGCCCAGACGGCCCCGGCGCCGACCGCGATCCCTGCCGGGGGCGCCCCGAGGGCGACGAGCGGGGCGATCGGCTGGCGGGTGCGCGCGTCGATCGCCGTCAGCGAGCGGTCGACGACGTTGGCGACCCACACCTCGGGCCGCCCGGCGAGCGGCCCGGCGGCGGCGAAGCGGGGTCCCGAGCCGATCGGGACCTGGCCGAGCACCGGCTGCGAGCGGGACCCGAGGAGGACGGCCACGGTCCCGCGGACGCGTGTCGGCGAACGTCGATCGACGCTGGACACCAGCGCGGCCATGCCGAGCGCCAGCAGGGCGATCGCCACGACCGCGATCGGGGCCAGACGCCGGACGCGGCGCGGAGCGACGGCGGCCGACCGGTGACGCTCGGGCGCCGGCGGCGCATCGAGCGAGGGGTCCTGGTCGAGGATCGCACGCTCCAGCCGCCGCAAGGACGGTCCCGGCGCCACGCCGAGCCTCTCGTCGAGGACGCGGCGCGCACGCTGGTACGCCTCGAGCGCCTCGGCCTGCCGACCAGCGCGGTACAGGGCCAGCATCTGCTGCCGGTAGGGCCCCTCCCGCAGCGGGTGATCGGTCACCAGGCGCTCGATCTGCGGCAGCAGCGAGACGTGCTCGCCGAGCTGCAACCCGGCCTCGATCCGCTCCTCCAGGACGTCGGCGCGGAGCGCGTCGAGACGGGCGATCTCGGGTGCCGCCCAGCCCTCGAGCGCGACGTCGGCCAGCGGCGGCCCCCGCCACAGCGTGAGCGCCTCGTCGGCGAGCGCCAGCGCCTGGGCGGGGTCCCCCGCTGCCCGCCGCTCACGGGCCGCGCCCAGGAGCTGCTCGAAGCGATGGGCGTCGACCTGCTCCGGTGCGATCGCGAGCCGGTAGCCGCCGCGCTCCGTGACCAGGACCTCGCGGGCGCCCGGGCCCGACTCGAGCGCCTTGCGCAGGCGGGACACGTAGACCTGCAGCATCGTGGCCACGGTGTCGGGTGGCCGATCGCCCCACAGCTCGTCGATCAACCGATCCGTGCTGAGCGGTCGCGGCGCGTGCAGCAGGAGGAGCAGGAGCAGCGCGCGCTCGCGCCCGGGGACGATCGGCTCGAGCCGTCCGTCGCGGCGAACCTCGAGCGCTCCGAGCAGCGCGAAGTCGACCGGCGGCAGGCCACTCCCTCCCACCGCGCGACGCTAACACACGCCGCGAGGTGCAGCACATTTAGCGCTCCAGCGCTGCGGATTTAGGCGCTGCCGGCAAGGTGGCGCCGGCTCCCGGGCAGCCCGCCTCGGAGCGACCAACCGCACGGAGGTCGAGATGCAGGGGATGACCATCGCCAGGGCCCGCGCAGGCATCGCGCTGGCCGTGGCCGCGGCCTCGCTGGTGGCCGCCGGGAGCGCAGGGGCGACGTTCGCCGGTGCGAACGGGCGCATCGTGTTCGAGTCGAACCGCGACTACGCGCCGGCCTCGCCCGGTGGCGAGCTGTACGTGATGAACCCGCTGGGCGGCGGCCTGCGACGCCTCACCTTCACGGCCGCCGGGGTGGACAACGGCGAGGCGGCGTTCTCGCCGAACGGCCGGCGCATCGTCTTCCAGTCGGACCGGGGCGGCGGCGGCGAGGACCTGTACGTGATCGACGCCGACGGATCGCACGAGACGCAGCTGACGTCGATGCCGGGAGACGAGGCGGTGCCGAACTTCTCGCCCGACGGCCGCCAGATCACGTTCCTGCACGGCGTCGGCGGGGCCGTCCCTCACATCTGGGTGATGGACGCCAACGGCGCCAACGCGCACCAGATCACCGACGGCGAGACCGAGATCCAGCCCAACTGGTCGCCCGACGGCAAGCGCATCGCCTACGCCGCCATGACCGCCGGCAACCTCGACGTGTGGACGGTGCGGCCCGACGGCTCCGGTGCCCGTCGCCTGACGACCGGCGCCGCCCCCGACTCCCAGCCGAACTGGCTGCCCGACTCGAGCGGGCTGGTGTTCGTCAGCCTGCGCGACGGCAACAGCGAGATCTACCGCATGAGCCGCACCGGCGGGCGCCAGACGCGGATCACGAACACCCCGCAGCCCGAGTTCGGCCCGACGGTCTCGCCCGACGGGACCGCCCTGACCTTCGGGAGCATCGGCCCGGACGGGATCGACGTGTTCGTCTCGGCGATCGACGGCTCGGATCGGGTCGACCTGACGGCCGACGCGCCGGGCTTCGACGCACGCCCGGACTGGCAGCCGCGGACGCGCTGACCTCGTCCCGGACGCACGGCGAAAGCCCCGCACCGTGCGGGGCTTTCGCGCTGGACCGCGAACCGGCCGCAGGGGTCACACGTCGAGCCTGGTGCTCTCGAGGTCGATGTCGTGCTGGACCACGTTCATCGCCTCGTCGCCGATCACGCCGCGGCGGCGGAGGTCGACCACCGCGTCCTGCTCGGCCGCCAGCAGCTCGCGGCGCAGCCGCTGGTAGTCGCGCGAGCGGCTCTCGGTCGAGCCGTCGTCGCCGTCGTCGAAGCGCGCCGCGAAGCGGTTGCGGCGGAAGCGGTACTGGCCGCGCATGCGCTCGGCGGTGTCCTCGCGCACCCAGTCCTCGTCGGCGAGCTCCTCGAGCCGGGCGAGCGCCGCGTCGGCTGCGTGGATCCGGGCCTTCGACGCCTCGCGTTCGAGCACTCCGTCGTCCTCGAGGCTCGTCCAGCGGATGAGGTACGGCAGGCTCAGCCCCTGCAGCACGAGCGTCGCCAGGATGACGATGAACGTGCAGAACACGATCAGGTCGCGCTCGGGGAACGGCGCCCCGCCGTCGATCACCCGCGGCAGCGCCAGCGCCGCGGCCAGCGAGACGGCGCCGCGCAGGCCGGCCATCGACACGAACGTCGGGTGGGACCACGGCGGGTACGGGTCGCGCGCCCGGATCCGGGGCGACAGGAAGCGGGGCACGTAGGTGATCGCGAACACGCCGACGAAGCGGACGAGGATCACCGCCACCGCCACCAGCACGGCGGCGGCGGCCACCGACTGCCAGGAGCGGCCTGCAGCCCATCGAGCACCGTCGGCAGCTGCAGGCCGGTCAGCACGAACAGCGCCGCGTTCAGCAGGAACGAGAGGATCCGCCAGAACGCGTCCCCCTTCAGCCGCGTCTCGGCGGTCGTCAGCTCGGGCGCGTACCAGGCTCGATCGTGATCTCGGCCGGCGCGTTGTTCCGTCCGGCCGGCGCGCCTGCCGGACGAGGTAGGCGACGCCGAGCCCGATCCCGCACGCCGCCGACGACGCTCGACCACGAAGCGGAAGCCGACCTCCATGGCCGAGAAGCTGCCCGACACCACCGCGGCCACCGCGAAGCGGTAGGCGACGAGGGCGCTGCCGTCGTTCAGGAGGCTCTCCCCCTCGACGATCGCCACCAGCCGGCGCGGCACCCCGAGCCGTGAGGCGATGGTCGTTGCCGCGAGGGCGTCCGTCGGGGCCACGACCGCGCCCAGGGTGAACGCCGCGGCCCAGGGCATGTCGGCGATCGCCGCATGGGCCACCAGGGCCACGCCGACGGTGGTCAGCGCCACGAGGCACCACCGAGAGCAGGCTGATCGGCCGCACGTAGCGGCGCAGGTCGCGCAGCGAGGTGAAGAACGCCGACGAGTACAGGAGCGGCGGCAGGAACGCGATCAGCACGAGGTCCGGCGGCAGCTCGACGGCCGGCACGCCGGGCGCGATCCCGAGCAGGAGCCCGCCGACGACGAGGAAGATCGGGTACGGGATCCGGGTCAGCGGCGACAGGACGACGAGCCCGCCGACCGCCACCAGCAGGACCAGCAGGACCGTCAGGTCGTGGGTCGACAGCTCCACGTGTGGCGCGGAACGTCAATCGACGCCGAGCGCGGGTCCTACGGGGTGCGCTGCGCCAGGATCTCGGCCAGTGCCAGCGGCGCCGTCAGCGGCAGCAGGTGGCCGGTCTTCGGAACCTCGACGAGCTCGGCGCCCTCGATCCGCAGGGCCAGCGCCTGGGCCGCCGCGGGCGGGACCTGCCGGTCGTCCTCGCCCACCACCACGGTGGTCGGAGCGCGGATCGAGCCGAGCAGCGCCTCGAGCGCCGGCGTCTCGGTCACCAGCGCGCGCTGCTCGTGGGCGAACGAGCGCGCCGCGGTCGGCGCCAGCAGGTGGCGCATCGAGCGCTCGAGCTGGGCAGGCTCGACGCCGCTCACGCCGTGGGCCAGCGCCGCCCGCAGCGGGCGGACGGCGAACGAGGCCCGCAGGGCAGCGAAGCCCGCGCGGCTGGCGATGCTCCCGACGCCGCGCAGCGCCAGGAGCCGGTCGAACAGGCCGACAGCCCGGCCGTGGCCGACCGGGGCGACGAGCACCAGCCGGCTGACCCGCTCGGGATAGCGCGCCGCCAGGGCCACGGCGACGCCGCCGCCCCAGCTGTGGCCCGCCACCACGACCCGCTCGATGCCGAGACGGTCGAGCAGGTCGACCATCGCGTCGGCGTTCTCGAAGAACCCGCGAGCCAGCCCGCCGGTGCGGCCGTAGCCGGGCCGGTCGGGCACCAGCAGCGGCACGCCGCGGCGGCGCAGCTCCCGGACCAGCGGGAGCCAGTCGCGGCCGCTCCCGGGCTGTCCGTGCAACAGGAGCACCGGATCGCCCTGGCCCCCGGCCGCGGCGACCAGCGCCAGGGGCGCGAGGCGGTTCGGGTCGGGTGGCTGCTTGGCGGGCATCGTCGATACGGAACGCGGATTCCGCGTCTGTTCTCGGTTGTACCACGGTGAACGGGCGTTCTCACCAGGCAAACGCTGCGCCCCTGCGGGCTCATTCCCCGGAGGCGGCCTGCGAGGGCACGCGGAGCCGCATCAGCGCCCCGCCGCCCGGGGCCTCCTCGGCCGTGACGCTGCCGTCGTGACGCTCGGCGACCTGACGGACGATGGCCAGGCCGAGCCCGGACCCCGGCCGTCCGCGGGCCCCCGGCGCGCGGTAGAAGCGGTCGAACACGTACGGCCGGTCGGCGTCCTCGATCCCCGGTCCGTGGTCGCGCACCAGAAGCTCCCCGTCCTGCAGCCGGACCTCGACCACGCCGCCATCGGGGCTCCACTTGGCCGCGTTGTCCAGCAGGTTCGACACGGCCCGCTCGAGCTGGTCGGAGGTGCCGACGACCACCGTCGGCTCGAGGAAGCACTCGAAGTGCACCCTGCCGCCGGCGTTGCGCCGGGCCCGGTCGACGACGGTGAGCACGACGTCGTCGAGGCGCAGCGACTCGACGGGCTCGTCGGGCGTCACTCCGCGGGCCAGCTGGACGAGGTCGCCGACCAGCCGGGTCAGCTCCTCGCACTGGGCCACCAGGTCCTCGAGCAGCCGGGCGCGGTCGTCCGGCGGCAGCCGGTCGGCCCGCTGCAGGACCTCGATGTTGGTGCGCAGGCTGGTCAGCGGCGTGCGCAGCTCGTGCGACGCGTCGGCCACCAGCTGCTGCTTCGAGCGCTCGGCGTCCTCGAGCGACGACAGCATCGCGTTGAAGCTCGCGGCCAGCCGGCCGACCTCGTCCTGGCCCGGCGCGTCGATGCGCTCGGTCAGGTCGCGGGTCTCGGTGACGCGCTCCGCCGCCCGGGTGAGCCGGCGCCACGGGTGCGATGGTCGTCTGGGCCACCAGGTAGCCGAGGGCCGCGGCCAGGGCCGCGCCGCCCAGCGGTCAGCAGCACCAGCACGATCGTGAGCCGCCGCGAGCAGGCTGTCCACCTCGTCCAGCGGGCGAGCCACCTGCAGCGCCAGGCCAGGTCGGAACGGCGACGTCAGCACCCGCACGTGGGTTCCGCCCGCCTGCATGTCCGTCAGGAACGAGGAGGATGTCCCGGCGGCGACCCCGCGCATGTGCGCGTCGACCGGCAGCGCGTCCGTCTCGGTCCGCGGCCGGGCGGTGTGCCCGCCGGCGTCGACGAACTGGAAGTAGCCGCCGGCGCCGCCGTAGGTCGGCTGGTCGACCGTGAAGCGCAGGGCCCCGCTGAACACGTCGACGTCGACCGAGATGGTCCCGCGCAGCTGGGCCATGCGGGTACGCAGCGAGTCGTCGATCGAGGCCCGCTGCTGGCCCCGCACGGTGATGTAGACGAAGACCGACGCGATCGCGATGGCGACGGCCACGGCGAGCGCCGAGGTCAGCGTCAGCCGCGCGCGCAGGCTCACTCAGGCCTCCCGCAGGGCGTACCCGACGCCGCGCATGGTGTGGATCAGGCGCGGCTCGCCGCCCGCCTCGAGCTTGCGCCGCAGGTAGCCGACGTACACCTCGAGGGAGTTCGACGTCGGACCGAAGTCGCTTCCCCAGACGCGCTCGAAGATCAGCTCGCGGGGGAGCACCTGGCGCGGGTTGCGCAGGAACAGCTCGAGCAGGGTGAACTCGGTGCGGGTCAGCTCGATCGGCCGCTCGCCCCGGCGCACCTCGTAGCGAGCCGGGTCGAGCGCCAGGTCGCCGAAGCGCAGGAGCGTGGTGTCGCCGTCCTCGCCGGCCCGGCGCAGGATCGCGCGCAGCCGGGCCAGCAGCTCCTCGAGGGCGAACGGCTTGACCAGGTAGTCGTCGGCGCCGGCGTCGAGCCCGCCCACCCGGTCGGCCACCGCGTCCATCGCGGTGAGCATGAGCACGGGCGTGCGGTCGCCTGCGGCCCGAAGGCGGCGGCAGGTCTCGAGGCCGTCGAGCCGCGGCATCATCACGTCGAGCACCAGCGCGTCGGGCGGCCGCGCCTTGACCGCGTCGAGGGCCTCGAGGCCGTCCGACGGCCACGTCGACCTCGTAGCCCTCGATCACCAGGGCTCGCCTGATCGCCGACTGGACCGCGGGCTCGTCGTCCACCAGAAGGATGCGCACCCGCACAGTCTGGCGTGAGCGGATGAGAAGAGGCTGAACTCCGCACCGGCCGCTGCCGATACAGGCAGGGTGTTCCGCGTCGACCTCAGCCGTCTCTCGCTGCGTCTCGGCCTCGGCCTGCTCGCCGCGACCGTCGCTGCCGTGCCGGCGCAGGCCGCCCACGAGGCGCCCCGCCAGGCCGCGAAGCCGAAGGTGCGGCGCTCGATCCCGCTGCCCGCGAGCTCGCCCTGGGCGCTCCCCCCGATCCTCGTCCTGCGCGCCCGCGGGACCGCCTCGGCGCCGGCCGCCGAGCTGCGCCGCCGGGTGCTGCACAGCCCGAAGCTGCTGCTCTCGCCGAAGGCCCGGCGCGCCGTCGTCGCGCCGCCAGGTGGCCCCGGGGGCGCTCGACCTGCTGCTGCACGTCCCCCGGACCGGCTCGCCGCTCCTGGTGTTCGACGCGACGGCCGCGCGCCTGCGGGTGCAGGAGACCACCTTCACCGCCACCCGGCGGGCCCTCGAGGGCCTCGGCGCACTGCCCGTGACCGCCCGCCCGGCCGCGCTGCGGATGCGTCAGATGAGCACGTCGACCTACCAGGTCGCCGCCCCGCGCGGCGGGATGCTCGGCGCCCAGGCGGTGGCCATCGCCAGGCAGTACCTCGGGATCCCGTACGTCTGGGGCGGCGCGTCCCCGCAGGGCGGCTTCGACTGCAGCGGCCTCGTCATGTTCGTGTACGCCAAGCTCGGCGTGCACCTCGACCACTACGCCGCGTTCCAGTTCCACGAGGGGACGCCGGTGGCGCCGGGCGACCTGCAGCCGGGCGACCTCGTGTTCTTCGAGCCGACCGCGTCGGGCCCCGGACACGTCGGGATGTACATCGGTGGCACCGAGTTCATCCAGGCGCCGCACACCGGCGACGTGGTCAAGATCTCGAGCCTGACGGAGCCGTTCTATCGCGGCGAGTTCGTCGGCGCCGTGCGCCCGTACTGACCCGGCCCGCAACGACACACGTATTAGGGACACGTTAGGCTCCGGATGCCGCCCGGGGCCGTTCGCTAGCCTCGTCCGGCGAACCGGATGCGACCGGACCGCGTCCATTCCTCCCAGGTTCGCCCACACCCAGGAGCACCTACGTGACCGCCAACGAGCAGCGTGCTGCGACGCTGCCTGCGACCGAGGCGACGTCCGTCGTGTCGGCCAGCGGGCTGCAGAAGCGCTACGGCCGCGGCGATGCCGCCGTCGACGCCCTCCGGGGCATCGACGTCGAATTCCCGCACGGACAGTTCACCGCCGTCATGGGCCCATCGGGCTCGGGCAAGTCCACCCTCATGCACATCCTGGCCGGCCTCGACACGCCGACCGCAGGGCACCGTCACCATCGACGGCGTCGAGATCACGTCCCTCGACGACAAGGACCTGACACGCCTTCGCCGCGACAAGATCGGGTTCGTCTTCCAGTTCTTCAACCTGCTGCCGATGCTCGACGTCGTCGAGAACATCGAGCTCCCGCTGGCCATCGCCGGCGCGAAGATCGACCGTGACTGGGAGAGGTCCCTGATCGCCGCCGTCGGCCTGGCCGACCGCACCAAGCACCGCCCGGCGGAGCTCTCGGGCGGCCAGCAGCAGCGCGTGGCGATCGCCCGCGCGCTCATCAGCCGGCCGGCCGTGCTGTTCGCCGACGAGCCGACGGGCAACCTCGACTCCAAGACCAGCACCGAGATCCTCGACCTGCTGCGCCGCTCGGTGGACGAGTTCGGCCAGACGATCGTCATGGTGACGCACGACCCGCGCGCCGCCTCGATCGCCGACCGCGTCCTGTTCCTGTCCGACGGCGTCATCGCGGCCGACAAGAACCGGCTCTCGGCTCGGAGGAGATCCTCGACGTGATGAAGGCGCTCGAGTAATGCGGCGCGTCGTCCTGCGCGGGCTCCTGACCCGCAAGCTCCGCACGGTCCTCACGTCGCTCGCGATCCTGCTCGGCGTCGCGATGATCGCCGGCACGTTCATCCTCACGGACCAGATCAACAACGCGTTCGGCGACATCTTCCACACCGCCAACGCCCACACCGACGCGGTGCTGACGCGCAAGGCGGCGTTCAGCACCCAGCAGGGCGACAACGCCCCGCTGCCCGAGTCGCTGGTGGCCAAGGTGCGGACGGTGCCCGGGGTCGCGAAGGCCCAGGGTGAGATCGGCGGCACCGCCGAGCTCCTGGTCCGCGGCAAGGTGATCAAGTCGACGGGCGGCGCGCCGTCGCTGCTCTTCTCGCACGCCGACCCGCCGTTCAACCCGGACCGGATCACCCAGGGCCGCTTCCCGCAGCGCAGCGGGGAGATCGCGATCATCGAGCAGTCGGCCAAGGACCACGACATCACGGTCCCGTCGAAGGCCCAGATCAACACGCACGACGGCCTGGTGCCGGTGACCATCGTCGGCATCTTCAAGTTCGGCGACGTGGCCTCGATCGGCGGCGCAACGGTGATCGAGGCTCCCTTCCGCGACGTCCAGACGTGGCTGCAGCGGCCCGGAGAGGTCGACAGCATCGCCGTCGACGCCGCGCCCGGCATCACGCCCGAGGAGATCGTCCAGCGGATCAAGACGGTCGTGCCCTCCTACGTGAAGGTGCAGACCGGGGAGGAGAACGCCGACGATCAGACCAAGCAGATCGCCGACCAGATCAACGGGTTCCTCGGCACCGCGCTGCTGGCGTTCGCCGGCGTGGCCGTGCTGGTCGGCGCGTTCATCATCTTCAACACGTTCTCGATCACCGTGGCCCAGCGCTCGCGCGAGCTCGCGCTGCTGCGGACGCTCGGGGCGACCCGCCGCCAGGTGCTCGGAAGCGTGCTCGGCGAGGCGCTCGTGGTCGGCTTCGGCGCGTCCCTCGTCGGGCTGCTCGGCGGCTTCCTGATCGACAAGGCGCTGGTGTCCCTGTTCGACGCGATCGGCTTCGGCCTGCCGCTGGCCGGGCTGCCGCTCAAGCCGCGCACCGTGATCGTGGCGATGGGCGTCGGCATCGTGATCACGCTGCTGGCGAGCCTCGCGCCGGCGCTGCGGGCCACCCGCGTGCCGCCGATCGCGGCGCTGCAGGAGGGCGCGGTGCTGCCGCCGGGCCGCTTCGCCAGGTTCACCCCGTACGTGGCCGCCCTGCTCGGCATCGGTGGCCTGGCGCTGATCGCGAACGGCGTCTTCGGCTCGGGCGACGCCTCGAGCCGGCTGCTCGGGATGGGTCTCGGGGCCGTGCTGGTGTTCATCGCCGTCGCGATGCTGGCCAAGTACGTCGTCGTCCCGATCTCGCGGCTCGTCGGCTACCCGTTGCGGCTCTTCGGGATCACCGGCCGGCTCGCCGGCGAGAACGCGCGGCGCAACCCCTCGCGCACCGCCGTGACCGCGTCCGCGCTGATGATCGGCATCGGGCTCGCGGTGTTCGTCGCCGTGTTCGCCGCGGGGTTGAAGGACTCGTTCACCGGCGGCCTCGACCGGTCGATCAAGAGCGACCTGGTCGTCCGGGCCGCCGACCAGCAGGGCGGTGGGAACCTCTCGATCGCCTCGCAGGCCCAGGCCAAGCGGGTGTCCGGCGTCCAGGTCGCGTCGCCGATCAAGACGACCCAGGTGCGGTTCACGGGTGCCCACGGCAACGACAGCATCTACGGCGTCGACCCCGAGACGATCCTCGACGTCTACCGCTTCGACTGGCAGGACGGTGGGACCGACGCCGCCGTGCAGCAGCTCGGCACGACCGGCGCGCTGCTCGAGCAGCAGACCGCCGACAGCCACCACCTGAAGGTCGGCTCGCAGTTCTCGGTGCTCTCGCCGCAGAACAAGAGCGCGACCTACACCGTGCGCGGGATCTACAAGGACCAGGTCGTGCTCAACGCCGGGTTCATCGTCTCGACGGCCGCGTACGACAAGGTCGCCGCCGACAGGACACCGGCGTTCGTCCTCATCACCACCGATCCGGGTAGCTCGGTGAAGACCGTGCAGAGCGCGGTCGAGCAGGCCCTCGGACCGGTGGCCACGGTGCAGACCACGCAGGAGTTCAAGGACGACGTCGTCGGCCAGCTGAACCAGCTGGTGGCGGTGCTCTCCGTGCTCCTGGCGATGAGCGTGATCATCTCGATCTTCGGGATCGTGAACACGCTCGTGCTGACGATCTACGAGCGCACCAGGGAGATCGGGATGCTCCGGGCGATCGGGACGTCACGCTGGCAGGTCCGCTGGACGATCTTCCACGAGAGCGTGATCACCGCGGTCATCGGCGGCATCCTCGGCCTCGCGGTCGGGCTGGTGTTCGGGTACGTGATCACGAAGGGCCTGTCGGATCAGGGCCTGAGCTTCGTGATCCCGGTCGGTCAGCTGGTCGTGTTCGTGATCGTCGCGGTGATCGTCGGGATGCTCGCGGCGATCTTCCCGGCGCGGCGCGCGGCCAAGCTCAACGTGCTCGAGGCGCTGCACTACGAGTAGCGCCAGGGTCTGACGAGGACTCCTGCAGCAGCCGGCGGAAGCGCAGCAGCCGGAGCGCCATCTGCAGGTCGAACTGCAACGCGGGGTCGCCGGCATCGATGCCGGCGACCCGCGTGACCCGGGCGAGCCGCTGGCGCAGGGTGTTGCGGTGCACGTGCAGGCGCGCAGCGGCCTCCACGCGGTTGCCGTTGGCCTCGACGAGCCGCTCGACGGTCTCGAAGAGCTCCGGGTCGCGCTCGCGCAGGCTCTCGAGCCGGAGCTCGAGCGGGTCGGACGGCGGCTCCTGGGCCAGGCGGTAGAGGTGGCGCTGGGCACCGAGCTCTGCAGCCCGCGTGACCTGGCCCGGCCCGCCGACGACCCGCCCGATGCGGGCGGCCCTGACGGCGTCGTCGAACGCCGCCGCGTAGCCGCCGGCGGGATCGGCGGTGCCGGCGGTCGCCCCGGCTTCGGCGAGCAGCTCCTCGAGCGCCGGCACGGCGTCGGCCGGCAGGAGCAGCAGCGCCCCGGGTGCGCGGACGGCGCAGGCTGCGCCGGGGAAGCGTTCGCGGAGGTCGCGCAGGAGCGCGGCCAGCGCGTCCTCGTCGGCGCAGTCGAGGGCGACGGCCAGGAGCGGCGCCGACAGGTCGATGCCGAGGCGCCGGGCGCGTACCCGCAGGACGGGCTCGGCCTCGTCGCCGGCGTGCAGCGCCTCGACCAGCGCGGCCTCGGCCGAGCCGGCGCTGGCCTGCTCTGCGAGCCGGCGGCGCTGCAGCAGGAGCGACGCGGTGCGGGCCGCCGCCAGCAGCGCCTCGCGGGCCAGCGGCGCGGGCGGCCCGGTGCAGCCCAGGCAGGCCAGCGCGATCCCCTGCGCTGCGACGGTCAGCGCCGGCAGCTCCACCAGGTGCTCGGCGTCGAGCTGGGGCAGGAGCTCGCCACGTTCCGTGCGCGACAGCAGCTGCACGCCGATCGGTGGGGCGAACCGCTCGGGGAGCACGAGCGCCAGCGCGGCGCCGGCCGCCAGCCGGGCGGCCTCGCACGCGCCGTACAGGAGGCGCGTGGGCGGCTCGTCGGCCGCCAGCTCGAGCGGCTCGGCAAGGAGCGCCAGCGCCGCGGCGACCCGCTCCTGCTCCGCGCGACCCTCGGCGGCCTCGACCCCCGCGGCAGCCAGCGCCGCGAGCGGCTCGACGGCCGCGAGCACCTCGGACGTGAAGGCCCGGCGCCGCTCGGCGTCCAGCATCAGCACCCCGAGCACCCGGCCGGACGGCGCCGGCAGCGGAACCGTGGCCACGGACTGGTAGTCGACGCAGCCGAGATCGGGGTCGACGAAGTAGCGCGGGTCGTCCTCGGGGTCCTCGTGCAGTGCCGCCGAGGCCCGGTTGAGCACCGTCCAGCTCGACAGGCCGTGGCCGACCTCGAACGTGTAGCGGTCGATCCAGCGCGCGTTGTCAGGCGTCGAGGCGCGCAGCCAGAAGCGGCTGCCGGCAGCGTCGAGCAGGAAGACCTTGGCCGAGTCGGCTCCGGCCACTGCGACCGCGCCGTCGATCAGTGCGGCCAGGGCCGAGCGGGCGTCGGGCCCGGCGGCGAGCGCGAGGGCCAGATCCTGGGTCGTCGTGTGCACGCCGCACATCCTACGCCTACATTGCGGGGATCAACCCCTGTGCGGCAGTGCACACAGCACACCGATCCGGCCACAATTGCAACACGCCGCACGTTGCCAGCGGCGCCCGTGGGCGCGGACAATCCAGGAACACGTGCCGATCACCCGATCCTCGAGCGGCCAGGCCGCGCAGCAGGCCCCGCCGCCGCCGGCAGGCGGGAAGCTGCGCAGCGCGCTCGCGCCGCTCGCGGTCGCCGCGGCCCGGGCGCGGGCCCGCCCGCTGCGCGGCCTGCTGGTCGCGCTCGGCGTGGCCGTGGCGACGGCGCTGCTGGCGGTGGTGCTCGGCGGCTCGGTGGTCACCGGCGAGCAGACGCTGCGTCACTCCCTGGCCCAGCTCTCGCCTGCCGACCGCGCCCTGCGGGTCAACTGGCTCGGCCTGCCCCCGAACGGCGGCTACGCCGGGATCGACCGGCGGGCGGTCTCCACCCTCGGCGACCTGGGCGCGCGCGACCCCGTCCGCACCACCCTGTTCCGCGAGACCAGCGTCGGCGGGCTCCTGCTCGAGCTGAGCGCCGTCGACGACGCCGGGCGCTGGGTGCGGATCACGTCGGGCCGGGCGCCGCGATCCTGCACGCCGGCGCGCTGCGAGGTCCTGCAGGTCGGCGGCGACGCGTTCCGGCGGGCCGACTCCCCCGGCCTGCACCTGGTGCGGGTGGGGTCGGGTGTGCTGCGCTCCTCCCTGCCGTTCGGCAGCGACGCCGCGAGCGCCGCCGTGGCCGACCAGCACAGCGGTCGCGGGGCCCACGCGAAGGCACCGTTCCTGGTCGCCGGCAGCGTGCGCCAGCTCGCCGACCTGCCCGCGCTGAGCCTGATCTACCGGACGTACGGCTGGGCCGGGGCGCTCGCACCCGGCGCCGTCCATGCCTGGACGATCGACGACCTCCTGGCCCGCGAGGCCCGGGCGACGTCGGGGCTCGGTGCGGCCTCCGACCTCTTCCGGCTCACCGCGCCCGACCGCACGCTGCTCGACGCGAAGGCCGCCGGCGACACGTCGGCGCGGCGGCTGCTCCTGGTCGGCGGCGAGGCGGCGGCGCTGCTCCTGGCGTTCATCCTGCTCGCGGCCGGCTCGCTGCGGCGCGACCTGACGGCCGAGTGGCGGCGGCTCGAGCGGCGCGGCGCCCGGCGCGGACAGCTCTACGCGTTCGCCCTGCTCGACCTCGGCTGGCCGGCGTTCGCGGGCGTCGTGCTCGGCGGCCTGGCGGGCCTCGTGACGATCTGGATCGTGGCCGGCGCCGCCGACGTCCCGGCGGGCGACGTGCTGCGCCACTCGCTCGTCGGCCTGCACGGCGTCGAGCTGCTGGTCGGCTGCTGGCTCGTGGCGACCGCCCTGCTGCTGGTCGCCGCCCGCTGGCCGGCGCCCTCGGCTGGCCGGCGCCGCGGGCTGCAGGCCGGCGACCTCGTCGCGCTGGCGGCGATCGGGGCGCTCGTCCTGGCCGCTGCGCGCGGGCGCTCGAGCGCCGGCCAGCTCGGCGCCGACGGAGCCGACCCGCTGCTCCCGCTGCTGCCGCTGCTCATCTCGCTGGCCGCCGGCATCCTGGTCGCCCGGCTCATCGGCCCCGCTCTGCGCGCCGGCGAGCGAGCGGCCCGCGGCGGGCCGGCCACGGTGCGTCTGGCGCTCCTGGCGCTGGCCCGCCAGCCGGGCCGGGCGGCGCTGACGGCGGCGTTCCTGGCGGTGTCCTTCGGCCTGGCGCTGTTCGCCGACTCGTACCGCGAGACCCTCTCGCAGGGCCAGCGCGACCAGGCGGCGTTCGCGGTGCCGCTCGCGGCGACGGTGCAGGACGGCGGGCGCGCTGGTGCTGCCGCTGCAGGCCGCGCCCCTGAGCCGCTACCAGCAGCTCGCCGGAGGCACGACGGCGCTCCCGATCCTGCGACGGACGGCGACCCTCGCCTCGAGCGGGACGCAGGCCTCGACGATCACCGTGCTCGGCGTGCCGTCGAGCGGCCTCCGCCTCATCCACCGCTGGCGCGCCGACGACGCCAACGCCTCGCTCGCGACGATCTCGAGCCGGCTGCACGAGCCCGATCCGAGCGCCGGCCTGCCCGTGCTGCCAGCCGGCACGCGCACGCTGGTGATCCCCGCGAGCCGCCGCGGCGACGACGTCGCCCTGTCGCTGCTCGTCGAGACGCCCGCGCGGGTCGCCGCGCTGCCGCTGCGCGAGGGGCCCGGCGGCGAGCTGCGGGCGACCGTGCCGTCAGACCTCGCCGGCGGGCGCGTGCAGTCGCTGCGCGCCGGCCTGGTGCGCAGCCACCTGCACGAGGACTCGACCGCCGAGACCACCAGCGGGACGTTGACGCTCGACGGCCTGTACGCCGTCGGCGCCTCGGGCACCCGCCACCTGCTGACCCGGTTCGCCGGCTGGCAGGGACAGAACGGGCTCACCCCGTCCAGCGCCGGCGTGACCTACCGCCTCGGGCCGGGCGCGTTCGGCGTCCTGCGGCGGTCGCTGCCGACCGACTCGGCGCCGCTGCCGGTGCTCGCGAGCCCCGACGTCGCCGCGGCCGCCGACGCGAACGGCCGGCTCACGCTGTCGTTCGACGGCGGGACGCTGCAGGCCCGGGTCGCTGCCGTCGCCGACCGCTTCCCGACCGTGGACTCGGGCGGCTACGTGGTCGCCGACGAGCCCGCTCTGGCGGCGGCGCTGAACGCCCAGCAGCCGGGCACCGGCACGCCCGGCGAGCTGTGGCTCGAGCCGCACGACCCGGCGCGCACGGCGGAGCTCGACGCGGCGCTGGCGCGGCCGCCGTTCGACGTGCTGGTGCGCTCCTCGCGCAGCGGCATCGAGGACGGCCTGCGCGCCGACCCGCTCTCCCACGGCGTGCTGGTCACCCTCGGCGGGGCCGCGGCCCTGGCGCTGGCGCTGGCCCTGGCCGGCCTGCTGCTCGCGGTGGCCAGCGACCTGCGCGACGAGCGGGCCGAGCTGTACGACCTCGAGGCCCAGGGCGTCGAGCCGTCCACCCTGCGCCGCGAGCTGCGGCTGCGGGCAGCCATCCTCGGCGGCGCAGGCCTGCTGTGCGGGCTGGTCGTCGGGATCGTGCTGTCGCGCTCGGTCGTCGACCTGGTGCTCGTCAGCGCGAACGCCGGGGCGCCGCAGCCGCCGCTGGTCGAGGCGACGCGCTGGCTCGCCGTCGCCGGCGCGGCCGTGCTGTTCGCGGTGCTGGCCAGCGTCGGGGTGCTGGCGATCACCCACGTGGCCTTCCGGCGCCAGATCCCGAGCCGGCCGATCGGATCTCCGCCGTGACCGGCCCCGCCGCCATCGACCTGCAGGACGTCTTCTGCCTGTACCGCACGCCCGAGGGCGACGCCGCCGCGCTGCAGGGGCTGACGCTGCGGGTGGAGCAGGGCGAGGTGCTGGTGCTGCTCGGGCCGAGCGGGTCGGGAAAGAGCACGCTGCTGCGCCTTCTGGCCGCCCTCGAGGCGCCGTCGGCCGGCATCGCCCGCGTGTTCGGGGCCGACGTCGGCAAGCTCTCGCCGCGGGCCGCGGCGGCGTTCCGGGCGCGCTCGCTCGGGCTGATCGACCAGCACTACGACCGGGCGCTGCCGCCCGACCTGACCTGCCGCGCGATCGTCGGGCTACAGCTCGCGCTGCGCGGCGCGCGCCGGGCCGAGCGGGACCTGAGGGCGACGGCGCTGCTCGAGCGCGTTGGCCTGCAGGGGTTCGAGGAGGCCCGGCCGGCCGAGCTCTCGGGCGGCGAGCAGCAGCGCGTCTCGGTGTGCGCGGCGCTGGCCCACCGGCCTGCGCTGCTCCTGGCCGACGAGCCGGCCGGCGAGCTCGACGAGACGAGCGTCGGCAGCGTCTACGGCCTGATCGGCGACCTGGCTCGCGAGGAGGGCGCCACCGTCGTCCTGGTGAGCCACGACCCGGCGTCGGCGACGATCGCCGACCGGGCCCTGCGGCTGCGCGACGGGCGGGTCTCCGACGAGCTCGCAGGCGGCGGCGAGGAGGTCGCAGTGGTCGGCCGCGGGGGCTGGCTCCACGTCCCCGTCGAGCTCCTGCGGCGGGCCGGGATCGACAGCCACGCGCGGCTCGAGCCGGGCCCGGACGGGATCCGGCTGGGGGCGATCGGCGAGCCGGTGACCGAGCCCGTGGACGAGCTCGCCGAGCTCTCCCCACGGCCGGCCCGCGAGGGCCTGGTGGCCGAGCTGCGGGCCGTCGAGAAGACCTACGGCAGCGGCCGACGGCGCCGCGCCGTGCTCGACGGCTTCGACGCCGTCTTTCAGGCCGGCTGCCTGACGGCGGTCACCGGACGATCCGGCAGCGGCAAGACGACGATCCTGCGCCTGCTGGCCGGCCTCGAGCTGCCGGACGCCGGCGAGGTGCACGTGCACGGCGAGCGGGTCGACCGGCTCGACCGGGCCGCGCGGGCCCGCTTCCGCCGGCGCGACGTGGCGCTCGTCGGCCAGGACCCGGGCCTGGTCGCGTTCCTCAGCGCCACCGAGAACGTGACCCTGGCCCTCACGCTGCGCGGGCTGGACCGGGCCGAGGCCGAGCAGCGGGCCCGCACCTGGCTCGACCGGCTCGGGCTCGAGCGGCGGCGCGACCAGCACGCCTCCCGCCTGTCGGCGGGCGAGCGGCAGCGGGTGGCGATCGCCCGGGCACTGGCCGCCGACCCCGCGCTGCTGGTGGTCGACGAGCCGACGTCGAGGCTCGACCAGGTGAACGCCGAGCAGGTCTCGGAGCTGCTCGCCCGGGCCGCCCGGGTGCACGGCGCGACGATCGTGTGCGCAACCCACGAGCCGATGCTGGTCCGACGCGCCGACCGGGAGATCGCGCTCGGCGCCGCCGTCGGAGCGGGCTGAGGACCGACCGGGGGCGCAAGAGCGGGGTCGGCTCTCGGCGACTAGGGGTGCAGCCGTGCGCCGCACCGGCCGGCGACGCCAGCGTTGATCCCCACGCGCGCCCGTGCAAGCCGCTCGAACGTGTGACCACGTTCCTCCGCGGTGTCAGTCGTAGATCGAGCGGCCGGCTCCGGGACGGGCGTTCGCCCCGTACGGCTGCAGGTCGTCGACGAAGCCGGGAAGGCCCTCGACCCGCCGCAGCCAGGCCTGCACGGACGGCTGGTCGGCGAGGTCGTAGCCCGCCTCGCCGGCCACGTGGGCGTAGGCGAAGAGCGAGAGGTCGGCGATCGTCGGGGCGTCGCCGACGACCCACTCGCGGCCGTCGAGGTGCCGGTCGAGGAGCTCGAGCCCCTGCTGGCCGCGGCGTCGCGCGCTGTCGGGCACCGGCCGACCGGTGATGGTGCGGAAGCGGACGCCGCCGGCGCCGCCCATCACGTGCTCCTGCTCGAAGAACAGCCACTGCAGGACGAGCGCCCGCTCGACCGGGCCGGCCGGCAGGTAGGACGTGCCGTCGGCGAGCAGCCACAGGATCGCGTTCGACTGGGCGACCGTCGTCCCGTCGTCGAGCTCGAGGACCGGGGTCTCGCGCAGCGGGTTGAGCGCCGCGTAGTCGTCGGTGAGGGTGTCGCCGGCGAAGATGTCGACCGCGACGCGCTCGTACTCCTGGCCGAGCAGGGCGAGCAGGAGACGCACCTTGTAGCAGTTGGCCGAGGCCGGGTAGTCGTGAAGACGCATGGCCGAAGGACGCGGGCCGGACGGCGGACGTGAGGTCGGCCGGGCAGCTAGGCTCGACCTCGTGCCCCTGTACGCCGCGTTCCTGCGGGCCATCAACCTCGGCTCGCACAACAAGCTCGCGATGCCGAAGCTGCGCGAGATCGTCGAGGCGCTGCCGGCGTCCGACGTGTCGACGCACGTGCAGAGCGGCAACGTCGTCTTCCGCAGCAGCCTGCGCTCGGCCGCGAAGGTCGAGCAGGCGCTCGAGCAGGCGCTGAAGAAGGAGGCCGGCCTCGACGTGCGGGTGATGGTGCGGACGCCGGCACAGCTCGCGAAGCTGGTCGACGGGTGCCCGTTCGCGTCGCGCTGCGACGACCCGAAGAAGCTGCACGTGACGTTCCTCGACGGCAGGCCGGAGAAGGCGCGGGTCGACGCGATCGACCCCGAGGGCTTCCTGCCCGACGAGTGGGCGGTCGACGGCCAGGAGGTCTACCTGTTCTGCCCGAAGGGCTACGGCCGCTCGAAGCTCAGCAACGCGTACTTCGAGGGCAAGCTGAAGGTCGCGGGGACGACCCGCAACTGGCGCACGGTCACGACCCTCGCGGAGCTGACGCAGGGTTGAGCCGGGCCGCCTCCGACGCCGTTGCTGGCGAGCCCGGCGAGGCAGACAATCCCAGCCTCGTCCAGCGGCCGGCAGTCCTGCCGGCCGGAGGGAAGGAGTCCGTGATGTCGGAGATGCCGAGGCTGGCGCGTCGGAGCGGCGCCCTGCTGCTCGCCTCGCTCGCGGCCGGCGCGGCGCTGGCCACCGGGTTGTCGAGCGCGAACGGCAGGGTGGTGGGCACGACGGACTCCGCGCCGGCAGCCGCTGCGTCGCTGGTCGCCGGCAGCCTCACCTGCGGGGTCGGCGCTCGCGCCGTCGTGACCCAGGGCGAGACGTTCTTCACGGCGACGCTCCAGAACGTCCAGTACGCGAGCGGCGAGGCCCTGTTCGCCGGAAGCCGTGACGGCCGCGCGGCCACGGTGGTGGACGACGCCCTGACGCTCAAGGTCGTGCACCAGGACGGGACATCGAGCACCTACAAGCACGACTACACGAACGGCTGCACGGCGACTCACGCCACTGCCGCCCACGGCGAGTCTGGGGTCCTCCGTGTTCAAGCCCGGAGCGAACACGGTCACGGTCACGCTGCGGGACAAGTGTGGAGGATCGGTCTCGGCCAGCGCTCTCTGGCTCACGCGATCCCCGCCACCTCTACTGGGCGAACGCGAGCACGAACACGACGGCCGTCGCGAACCTCGACGGAACGGGCGTCGACCAGAGCTTCATGCACGGGCGCGTCGCTGCCTCTGGGGGTTGCCGTCGACGCCGGCTGATGTCTACTGGGCGAACATTCGTGAGCGGCACGATCGGCCGGGCGAACCTCGACGGAACGGGGGTGAACCGCAGAGCTCATCACCCTCACCTGGATCTCGGCGCAGAACATCGCGGTGGTCGCGGCCACATCTACGGCGGGCGCCGGGGCCGACGACTCCATCGGCCGACGAACCTGGGCGCGGCCCAGACCTCGCCGAGGCGGTTCACAAGCCGGTGTGGCTCCTCGTGGCGGCGCCGCGAATACGTCATGTGGGTCACCTGGGTCGGCGAGCAGCCTCGGCCGGCGCCCTCGGTGCGGACGCCGCTCCGACACCCGAGACGCTGGGGCTCGACGCCGGCGTGCCGGCGGTCTTCCTGGCGCTGCTCGCACCGCACCTCCGCACCGGCAGACACGGCTCCGCGCCCTTGCCGGCGCCGCCGTCGCACTGGCGCTCGTGCCGCTCGTCCCCGCCGGCGTCCCGCTCGCGGCTGCCGCCCTCGTCCCGCTCGCCCTGGCCCGCCGGTGAACGGGTGGCTGCTCGTCGCCGTGCTCGCGGCCGTCGCACGAGCGGCGCGAGCTGCGGATCGGCGGAGCGCAACCTCCCCGCGCCGGCCGCGCGGGCCCTGCCGCTCCTGGCGCCCGCGCTGTTCGCCGCCCTGGTCGCGACCGGCACGCTGGCGAGCGGCGAGCACCTCCACCCCGACGCCCGGCTCGCCGGGCTCGCGGCGGCAGCCGTCGCCGTCTGGCGGCGGCGCCGGTGCTGGTCGTCCTCGTCGTCGCCGCCGGAGCGACGGCCGCCGTGCGCCTAGCCTGGTGAGAACTTCTTCGCGCTGGTCACCGAGCCGGCCGCCGCCGTCACCTTGATCTTGCCGGCCGTCGCCCCGGCCGGGACGGTCGCCCGGATCGACGTCGGCGACACGACCGTGAACGACGCCGCCTTCGATCCGAAGACCACCGCGCTCGCCGACGAGAAGCCCACCCCGCTGATCGTCACCACCGTCCCCGGCGCTCCACTCTTCGGCGAGAAGGCGGTCACCGACAGCGTCACCGTGAAGTCCGCGGGCGCGGTCGCCGTCGAGCCGCCATCGGTCACCGTGAACCGGCCGGTCGTCGCGCCGTTCGGGATCGTCACCTGCAGCCGCGTCGACGACACGAGCTTGGCCTTGGCCTTCAGGCCGCCGAGCTTGACCGCGCTCGCCGACGTGAAGCCCGAGCCGTCGAGGTTCACCTTCGCCCCGGTGATCCCGCTCGCCGGGCTCACCCCGCTGATGGCGAGCCCGGAGCCGGCCGGCGCGCTGCCGTACACCTCGAGCTCCGACACCACCAGGAAGCGCTCGCCGGAGTCGCCGGCGTTCGTCCGCAGCGTGCTCAGGGCGGTCAGGCGGACGTACCGCACGCCCGTCTTGCCGGCGCCCGGCGCGATCAGCACCTGGTGACCCGAATCGCTCTTCGTGAACGTCCCGGCAGCCGTCTGGGTGAACGTCGTGCCGTCGGTCGACGTCTCGAGCTTCCAGCCACCCAGCCCGGCAGTCCAGCCCTCGCCGCAGCCGCTCGTCGGATCGATCCCGACCGCCCGCAGGTCGACCGCCTGGGGCAGCCGCACGGTCACCGACTCCGGGCCGGGGTCGCCGCTGTAGGCCGGCGAGCTCGTCACCCACTTGTGGCCGACGGTGCCGTCGATCAGCCGGTCGGGCCCGCACCCGACCGACGTCCAGTCCTCGCCGTCGAACGCCGCCACGGTCGCGCCGCCGCCCGCCGCCGCCCAGTCGCGGGCCAGCGTCAGGTCCTTCGTCGTCGTCGCGCCGGCGCTCACCGTCACGCCGGTCGCGAGGCCGGCGTCGAACCCGGGGAGCCCGCCGGCGACCAGCTGCGGATACGTCCCGACCGGGACGCCGGCGATCGTGAACGCACCGCTCGCGTCGGTCGTCGCCCGCAGGTCGTCGGCGAAGCCCGAGGCGTGGCCTCCGAGCACCACCGACACGCCTGCGGCCGTGCCGCCGAGCTCGGTCCGCACCGTGCCGCGCACGGTGCCCGTCGGCGAGCCGGGCGCCGGCGGAAGCGCGAAGCTCTCGACCGGCCGGGTGTCGTCGACGCCCGTCGTCGAGGCGTACCAGCCCATCCCGCGGGTCGCGAACGACCTGCCACACGAGGCTCCGGTCGGCGCCGCCGTTGTAGACCGCGTCGGCCTGCACGATCGCGTTGCGCTGGTCGAGGAACGTCGGGTTCTCGGGCCCGAGCTCCATCCCCCGGGTCACCAGCAGCTCGGCCCGGCGCACGCCCTCGGCTGCGCCGTGGGCCGTGATCAGCCGGGCTGCGCAGGTCCCACAGCGTCTCGGCCCAGATCTCGCCGTCGGCGTGCGCCTCGGCGACGTCGAACACGTGCCCCAGGTCGCCGTAGGTGAAGCCGCCCGGGCCGGTCGACGTGCCGCCGGGACAGGTCGTCGCGCTCGCCCCGACCGGGCAGTCGAGCGCCTGGTAGCGCCACTCGCGCCGGCCGCGGTCGACGTACGGGGCGACCACGACCTCGCCGTTCGCCGCCGTGTCCTGGACGTAGCCGTCGAGCACCAGGTCGTCCATCGCGAACCAGTCGCTCCAGGCCTCGTTCATCGCGTTGGCCTGGGCGCCGTCGAGCGCCTCGGCTCCCGACGAGTCGACGATCAGCTTCCCGGACATGCCGTGCGTGTACTCGTGGTAGACGATGCTCGCGTCGTCGGCCCCGTTGACCGCCGGCCAGGCGTTGCCGGTCACTGGCTCGAACAGCTCGAGCGTCAAGAGCGGCGGCCCGCTCGGGAACACCTGCATGAACGCGTTGTTCACGTCGTAGCTCGGCGGGAGCCCACCCACCACGGACGCGCCGGTGTCGACCGTGACCCAGACCCGGTCGTTCCCCTCGAACGCGCCCTTCGCCTTGGTGAACGAGATCGGCGCGGCGGACAGGT
Source organism: uncultured Actinomycetes bacterium (assembly GCA_963794695.1). GTDB lineage: Bacteria > Actinomycetota > Thermoleophilia > Gaiellales > JALYLC01 > CAWCFJ01. Next base: position 314,471 of record CAWCFJ010000011.1, read on the forward strand.
GGTCGTGGAACCGGTTCGCGTACCAGAACGCCTGGGTGCCGGCCTGCAGCCGGTTGCTCTGCCACGAGGACGCGGCGCCCGGGTTCCAGGAGCAGCCGAACGGCGCTGCCGGGCAGTTCATGCCCGGAAGGCTCCCGAACGACTGGAACGTGTACAGGTAGTCGTCGGCGCTCGACGGCGGGACCTCCTCGCTCGCCTGCACCGTCAGGTCGTCGTTCAGGTCGCTGATGACGTAGACGAACGGGCCGAACAGCTTCACCTGGCCCGGCGCCGTCACGTACTGCGTGATGTCGACCGTCCGCTGCGTCCCGCCGCGCGCCGCGCCGGGGTACTGATCGAAGACCTTCGCGTCGACCCTCACGGCGTCGTGCGCCAGGCGGCGGCGCTGCAGCACCTGTCCCGTGGCCGCGTCGACGAGCGCGTCGACCGCGCCACCGCGCGCCGCCGCCGTGACCCGCCAGGCGAGCCGGCCGGCGCCGTCTCCGGCCAGCACCAGCTGCGCCCGCTCGCCGCGGCCCGGCGCCCCGCCGTCGCGCGCGGCCCGCAGCGCCTCGGCCGCCGACACGCGCGCTGTCGCGGACGGCGCCTGCACCCCCGCGCGGGGCGCGCCGAAGACGCTCAGCAGCCGGCCGTCGGCGGTCAGGTTCGCGACCACGTCGCCGCCCTCGACGGGCAGGCCGCCGACCCGCTGCTGCAGGACGACGTGGGTCACGGTGCCGTCGCTGCGCGACGCGGCGACGCGCAGGCCGCCCACGTCGGCGGCGGTCACGCCGTAGGCGCCGGCGTGGTCGAGCAGAAACGACGTCACGATGGCTCGCGCTGACGCCGACGACGGCCCGGTCAGGGTGCCGTCGAGCCGGGCGACCGAGCGCAGCGTCCCGTCCGGGGCGGCGAAGACGGCCGTCTGTCCGCCGAGCGACCCGGCCAGCGCCGCCCGCTCGTCCGCCGATGCACGCACCGGCCAGGGTTCGCCCCTGCGCTCGCAGCCGCGCCCGCGAATGCGAGCAGCGCCGCGCACGCCACCATCGTCCGCCGTCCCATGCTTCGCCTCCCAGGTGAAGACCGTGCGAACGTAGTCGCTTCCGTCCAGTGCGGTCAATCCCCTTGGCTGGGTGTCGCAGACACCCCAGGCTGCCGCGCCCGCTCGCGCAGCTCGACCTTGCGCACCTTGCCGGTCGAGGTCTTCGGCAGGTCGCCGAACTCGACCGCGCTCGGCGCCTTGAACCCGGCCAGGTGCTCGCGCGCGAACGCGATCAGCTCGGCCTCCCCCAGCTCGCTCCCGGGCTGCAGCGTCACGTAGGCCTTCGGCCGCTCCCCCCAGCGCTCGTCGGGCATCGCCACCACCGCCGCCTCGAGCACCGCCGGGTGGCGCACCAGCACCCGCTCCACCTCGATCGAGGAGACGTTCTCGCCGCCCGAGATGATGATGTCCTTCGCCCGGTCGCGCAGCTCGACGTAGCCGTCGGGGTGCATCACCGCGAGGTCGCCGGAGTGGAACCAGCCGCCGCGGAACGCCGTCGCGGTGGCCTCCTCGTCGCCGAGGTAGCCCTTCATCACGTTGTTGCCGCGCATCACGACCTCGCCCATGGTCTCGCCGTCGCGCGGCACGTCGCGCATCTCCTCGTCCACCACCCGCACCGGGTCGGCGCCGAGCATCGCCACCCCCTGGCGGGCTCGCAGGCGCGCCCGCTCGGGGCCGTCGACCCCGTCCCAGTCGGGGTTCCAGGCGCAGATCGAGATCGGGCCGTAGGTCTCGGTCAGGCCGTAGACGTGCTCGATCTCGAAGCCGAGGTCCTCCATCCGGGCGATCACCGTCGGCGACGGCGGCGCGGCTGCCGTGATCACCCGCACCGGCTGCGGCAGCCGGGTCGCCTGCTCGGCGTGGGCCAGCAGCAGGAGCACGGTCGGCGCGCCGCACAGGTGGGTCACGCCCTCGTCGAGCAGCATCCGCCAGATCAGCGCGGGATCGACCCGGTCGAGGCACACGTGCACCCCGCCCGCCCCGGTCACGGCCCAGGTGTAGCACCAGCCGTTGCAGTGGAACATCGGCAGCGTCCACAGGTAGCGGCTGCGCGAGTCGAGCCCGGCGTGGTGCGCCTCGGCGAGCGCGTTCAGGTACGCGCCCCGGTGGGTGTACATCACGCCCTTCGGCTGGCCGGTGGTGCCGCTCGTGTAGTTCACGCTGATCGTGTCGTCCTCGTCGACCAGCCGGTCCTCGGGCTCGCCACCGGCGGCGCCGGCCAGGAACGCCTCGTACTCCTCGCCCAGCTCGATGACCCGTTCGGCACCGGAGCCGTCGCGGACCGCGCCCCGCAGCGACGGGTGCACCACCACGATCCGGGCGCCGGACGAGCGCAGGATCTCGTCGACCTCGCTCGCCGTGAGCCGGGTGTTGATCGCCACCAGCACCGCGCCTGCGGCCGGGACGCCGTAGTGCGCCTCGAGCAGCTCGGGGACGTTCGGCGCCAGGAACGCGACCCGGTCGCCCTTCGCGATCCCGGCCTCCTGCAGCGCGACCGCCAGGCGGCGCACCCGCTCCCGGAGCTCGCGCCAGGTGATGGAGCGCTCGCCGTGCACGATCCCGACGCGGTCGGGGAAGATCGCCGCGGTCCGCTCGAGCAGCGACAGCGGCGTGAGCTTCGTGAGGTGCACGGCGTCCACGTCAGCGCCCCGTCCAGCGTGGCGCGCGCTTCTCGAGGAACGCACCCATGCCCTCCTGGGCGTCCTCCGCCTCGGCGTTGCGCGCCATCACCTCGCGCGTCAGCTCGTACGCGTCGCCTTCGGCCAGCTCCACCTGACGGTAGAACGCCTCCTTGCCGATGCGCAGCGTCTGCGGGCTCGACGCGGCGATCCGCTCGACCAGCGCGGCCACGGCGCCATCCAGCTCGTCGTCGGGCACGACCCGGTTGACGAGGCCGTAGTCGCGGGCCGTGGCGGCGTCGATCGGCTCCCCGGTCAGCAGCATCTCGAGCGCGCGCTTTCGCCCGATGGCCCGCGAGAGCGGCACCATCGGCGTCGAGCAGAACAGCCCGATGCGGACGCCCGGCGTGGCGAAGCGGGCGCTCTCGGCGGCCACCGCCAGGTCGCAGGCCGCCACCAGCTGGCAGCCGGCCGCGGTCGCCATCCCGTGCACCCGGGCGATCACCGGCTGGGGCACGCGGTGGATCGTCTCCATCAGCTCGACGCACACCCGGAACAGCTCGTCGTAGAACGCGGGCTCGCGGCCGACCATCTCGGACAGGTCGTGCCCGGCCGAGAACGCCGGCCCGGCGCCGGCGAGCACGATGGCCCGCACCTCCCGGTCGCCGCCCAGCTCCCGCAGCACGGCGGTGAGCTCCTGCATCAGCTCGAGGCTGAGCGCGTTCCTGCGCTCCGGCCGGTCGAGCACGACGGTCGTGGCGGCCCCGCTGCGCTCGACCCGCAGGGAGCGGTGCTCCGTGGTGGCCATCCGCCGATGGTAGACCTTCCCCGTGCCCCTGGACGAGACCCGAGCCGCATTCGCCGCCGCCGCGGCGCAGGACGGGCTCGTCCTCGAGCCGGCGAGCTTCGACTGGTACTGCGAGCAGGGCCACGTCGGCCTCGAGCGGGTGGCGAAGGCCCGGCGCGACCCGGCCATCGTGGCCCCGGTGGTGTCCGCCCTGGCGACGCTCCGGGCGATCTTCACCCGGCTCCGCGGCGACCCGACGGTGCTGCCCGCAGCGCGGGAGAACCTGCTCCTCCCGGTGGACCTGGTGCACGGGCCGACCGGCGTCATCGTCGCGGTCGACGGTCCCGAGCACCTCACCTCCCACCGCCTGGCCGCGCTCGAGCTGTACCCCGCCGAGCTCGACGTCGAGCAGGCGAAGGCGCTGTGCCGGGAGCTCGGGCCCCGGGTGGACAGCATCCAGCGCGGCCTGGCGGCGAAGGCCTTCGGCTTCGGCGGCGTCCCGCGCGAGCGGGCCTACCACGACAGCCTGCTCGACCTCGGCGCGCCGGCGATGGGCTGCCCGCCGGTGCTCCGGATCGCGGCCGTCGACGGCGACGGCGCCGCGGCCTACGCCCGGACCCGGCGAGCGGCTCAGCTGCGCGGTGGGTGCAGCTGGTCGGTGTCGGCCACGTTGACCGTGTTGCAGCGGCCGCAGCGGACCCGCACCTTGAGGGTCATGTAGGCCGGGTCCATCGAGGTCGCGAGCACGTTGCCGCACTCGACACAGACGAAGTCGTCGGGCCCGTTCCCGTTGAACACCGGCCGATCGGCGTCGTCCTGCACCGCCGTGCCGCCGTCCTTCGGGCACCTCGCCCGGGCGGATCCGTCGCATCGCGACCCGGGCCACCGTCTACGCCTTGCCGAGCTTCGAGCAGAAGTCCTTGATGAGCGCGTCGAGCACGCCGTTCACCACGCCCTCGCCCATCGACGCCGCCTTGCCCGTGATCTGGGCGTTGGTGTTGACCGTCCCGCCGCCGTCGTTCAGCGCGAACGCCACCGTGGCGTTGGCGTGGCCCTGCCCGCCGGCCTCGCGCGACTTGATCTGCATCGTCGCGGTGTGCGCCGCCTCGTCCTTCTCGGTCACCTCGATGGTGCCGGTGAAGGTCATCGACATCGCGCCCATCTTGACCAGGATCTGGGCCTTCGCCGAGTCGGGGCCGGTCCGCTCGAGCACCGAGCCGCCCTCGACGCACGGCACGACGCGCTCGAGGTCGGTGATGGCCGTCCAGCTCTCGTCGAGCGGCTTGTCGGTCGTGAAGGAATGCTCGAGCCTCACTGCCATGTGCGGGCGTCCTCGGTCGGATGGATCACGGAGGCTGCCGACTCTATAGGCTCGGAGGCGTGGGGATCCAGGCAGGCACGTACCGCCTCGGGCCGGAGCACGGCACCCTCTCCGTGCGTACCCGACGAACGGGCGCCGCAGCCAAGGCCGGTCACAACCTGCGCTTCGAGGTCACGTCCTGGAACGCCGTCCTCGAGCTCGCCGACGACCCGACGGCCTCGCGGGCCGAGCTGTCGGCCGACGGCGGCTCGCTGCGGGTGATCGAGGGCAGCGGTGGGGTGACCACGCTGAGCGACGACGACATGCGCGGCATCGAGAAGACGGTGGACGACGAGATCCTGCGGCGCCAGAGCGTGGTGTTCCGGTCGACGTCCGTCGAGCAGAACGGCGACGGCCTGCGGCTGCAGGGCGAGCTGACGCTGATGGGCGCGGCCCGCCCCCACACGATCGAGCTGACGGTCAACGGCGACCGGCAGCTACGCGCCGAGACCGTGATCCGTCAGACCGAGCACGGCCTGAAGCCCTACTCGACCCTGTTCGGCGCGCTCAAGGTCGTCGACGAGGTCGCGATCGAGCTCGACGCCCGCCTCCCCGAGTAGCGCTCAGTCCCGGTAGACGGCCTGCGCGTCGAGGCCGCCCTCGACGCCGGGCGGCAGCTCGCCGCTGCCGTGGGCGTACATCGCCAGGTCCTCGATCGTCTTCACCGTGTCGGGATCGGAGCCGTCACCGTTCACCCAGGCCCCGTTCGACCAGGTGAGCGTCTCGGGCGGCGCGTCGAGGGCCATCCCGGCGAGCAGCCTGGCCTTGTCCCGGATGCGGCCGGCCGCGGTCACGATCGCCCCTCCCGCGCCCGGCGACGACGCGGTGTTGAAGCCGTGGCCCGTGCCGAAGCGGTTCGTGTCCGCCGGGACGACCTTGACGTCGAGCGGCGGAATCGCCGAGCTCGCCGGCGACCAGCTCTGCGTAGCGGGACTCCCGGCCGTCGGGCTCCGTCGTCAGGCTGAGCACCATCTTCCCGGTCGGGTGGACGCGCAGGAAGACCGCGCGGTAGGCCTCGTTGGCCACTATCGCTCCTCTCGTCGGTCGGCGCTGGCGAGGCGTTGGCGCTCCTGGTGCGCCGTCAGGGCGTTGTGCTCCTCGAGGTCGCAGAAGGCCGGCTGCGGGCCGCCCTGCGGATGCGCCGGCGCCGCCGGCCGGGTGCAGCCGGGGTAGATGCAGCGCTTCGGCTCACTCGTCATCGGTGACCCATCCTGGCGTGGTGTTGCCCTTGCTCGGCCCGTGACCGCTCGGCATCGCCACCGAGCTGCCGGCGACCGGCGTGGCGCTGGCCCAGGGTTCGGGCTCCTCGGTCGCGCGGCGCGGCCGGCTCGGGCACGTCGCGCTCGAGCGTCGCCGCGCCGATCGCCTCGACGACCTCGGCGAGCGCCTCGAAGGAGTGCCCGGAGACCAGGGCGTCGCAGTACGGCAGGGCCGCGACCATCCCGCCGGCCTGCACCGAGAACGAGCGCGCGGCAACCCGCGGGTTGACCCAGACGATGCGGTGGGCGAGCCGCGAGAGCCGCTCCATCTCCCGGCCGACCAGCTCGGGATCGCCCCGCTCCCAGCCGTCGGACAGGATCACGACGACGGCGCCGCGGGCCATCCCGCGCCGGCCGTGGCGGTCGTTGAAGGTGTGCAGCGCGTCGCCGATCCGGGTGCCGCTCGACCAGTCCGGCGCCGCGGCCGCGGCCCGCTGGATGGCGCGCTCGGGGCTGCGCGGGAGCTGAGCGCCCGCGTGAGCCGGGTGAGCCTGGTGGCGAAGACGAAGGCCTCGGCGTTCGGGCCCGCTGCCGGCGGCGCAGGTCAGGAACTGCAGGTAGGCCCGGGCGTAGGGCTCCATCGAGCCCGAGATGTCGCACAGCAGCACGAGCCGCCGGCCGACCACCCGCCGCTCACGGCGGCGCAGCCGGATCGGGTCGCCGCCGGTGCGCAGGCTGGAGCGCAGCGTGCGGCGCAGGTCGATGCGCCGCGCCGCGCCGGCCCGATCGGTAGCGGCGGCTCCGCCGCCGCGGCGTGGCCAGCCGGAGCCGCGTCATCAGCTCGTAGAGCCGGGCCAGCTCGCCGGGCTCGAGGGCGTCGAAGCGCTTGACGGCGAGCCGCTCCTCGTCGCTCGACTCGAGCAGCGGCACGTCGAGGCCCGTCCTCCTCCTGGCCCTCGCCGCGCGCGTCCCGACGAGGCCATGGCCACGCCCGGCGCGTCGGCGCCTCGAGCGGCCCGCGATCGTCTTGCCGGCCGGCGTCGGGGCCCTCGTCCTCCGTGGGCTCGGTGCAGCATCGGCGTCGGGCTCGAACGGCTCGGCCGGGCGGGCCGCCGAAGATCTCGGCGAAGACCCGGTCGAACGCGGGCACCGACGGCTGGTCGGACACCAGGACGGCGCGGGCGGTGTGGTACAGCCGCCGCCGGCTCACGGGCCTGACGAGGGCCAGCGCCCGGGCCAGCTCGGCGGCCCGCGCGGGCGTCACCGGCAGGCCGGCGTCGTGCAGCCGGCGGCCGAAGGCGCTGGTGAACGCCGGCAGGTCGAGCTCGACGGTCTCGAGGCCGAACTCACTCACGGCTGCGCACCAGCTCCTCGAGGCCGGCGGCCCGGACCGCCTCCTGGTCCTCGCCGTACTTCAGCACCGAGCCCAGCGTGCGGCCGATCGTGGCCGCGTCCAGGGTCTCGATGCCGAGCAGCGAGAGCGCCGCGAGCCAGTCGATGGCCTCGGCGATCCCCGGCGGCTTCTGCACGTCGGCGTCGCGCATGCGGGAGACCGCGTTGGCCACCTGCACGGCCAGCGTCTGCGACGCCTGCGGCACCCGCCGGCGGACGATCTCAACCTCACGTCGAGGGTCAGGGTAGTCGATCCAGTGGTACAGGCAGCGCCGCTTCACGGCGTCGTGCAGGTCACGGGTGCGGTTCGAGGTGAGGACGATCACCGGCGGGTGGGTCGCGGTGATCGGGCCGAGCTCCGGGATCGTCACGCTGGACTCGGCGAGCAGCTCGAGCAGGAACGCCTCGAAGTCGTCGTCGGCCCGGTCGATCTCGTCGATCAGCAGGACGGCGGGCCGCGGCCCTGGGTGCTCGAGCGCCTGCAGCAGCGGCCGGCGGATGAGGTAGTCGGGGCCGAACAGGTCTTCCTCGCGCAGCGCCGCTCCGCTGGCGTCGGCGAGCCGGATGCTGAGCAGCTGGCGGGGGTAGTTCCACTCGTAGAGCGCCTCGGCGGCGTCGATCCCCTCGTAGCACTGCAGCCGCACGAGCGGCGTGTCGAGCACCGCCGCCAGGGCCTTCGCGGCCTCGGTCTTGCCGACGCCGGCCTCGCCCTCGAGCAGCAGCGGCTGGGGCAGCCGGCAGCTCAGGAAGAGCGACGTGGCCAGCGCCTCGTCGACCAGGTAGTCGACAGCGGCCAGCCGCACGGCCAGCGTCTCGATGTCCGGAACGAGCGCGCGGACCTCGTCGGCCGCCTCGCCCGTGACCCTGCGCGGCCGTCATGCCACCTGTGCTTCGAACCTCGTCTTGCAGCCCTCGCAGCAGAAGTAGATCGGGCGGCCGTCCGCGCTCCTCGTCGTCGGCGTGCCATCGGTCACCGCGACGGTCATGCCGCAGATCGGATCGACCGCCTCGGGCAGGGCCGGCGGCGCGACCGGCAGGTCGAGCCGGACGCGCGCGGCGCACCTCGACGATCCGGGCCAGGATCGACAGCGCGACCTCGGCCGGCGTGCGGGCCCCGATGTCGAGGCCGGCCGGAACGTCGATCCGCCCCAGCAGCTCGTCGGGGACGCCGTCCGAGCGCAGCTCGGCCAGGACGCCGGTGCCGCGCCTGCGGCTCGCGACCAGCCCGACGTAGGGCACGCCGGCCTCGAGGGCCGCGCGCAGCGCGTGCAGCTCGTCGCGCCCGTGGGCCGCGACGACGACCGCCAGGTCGCCCGGGCGCAGCATCGAGCGGCCTCGCCGGGCGCGGTCGACGACGTCGAGGTCGAGCTCGCCGCCCAGCCGCAGGAGCGCCTCGGCGATCGGCGTCTCGCCGGCGACCAGCACCCGCGGGGCGGGCAGCACGGGCTCCAGGAAGACCTCCATCGACCCTCCCGACAGGCACGGGTTCTGCACCGTCACCGCGCCGTCGTCGCTGGTCTGGTCGACGCGGGGCGGGCCGTCCTCGTCGAACGGCAGCACCCGCAGCAGCACCGCCTCGCCCTGCTCGATCGCCTGCAGCGCGTACGCCCGGACGCTGTGCTCGGTGCAGACGCCGCCGACGAACCCCTCGATCGTCCCGTCGGCCAGCACCAGGGCGACGTCGCCCGGCTGCACGCTCGTCGGCCGCTGGCCCGCACGACGGTGGCGGTGGCGAACGGCGCTCCCGCGCTGGCGAGCTCCTGCGGCCCGCCGGGACATGGCCGCGGTCATCATTGCGGTGGCTCGGGCCGCCCCTGCATCGCCGCCCACACCCGGGCGGGCGTGCACGGCATGTCGATGTGGTCGACGCCGTACGGTCTGGTGCAGCGCGTCGATCACCGCGTTCACGATCGCCGGCGGCGAGCCGACGTTCGGCGACTCGCCGACGCCCTTCGCCCCGAGCGGGTGGTGCGGGCACGGGGTGACCGTCTCGCCGAGCTCGAAGTCCGGGCACTCGAGCGCCGTCGGGATCAGGTAGTCCATGAACGAGGAGTTCAGGCAGTTGCCCTCCTCGTCGAACGAGATCAGCTCCATCAGCGCGATCCCGACGCCCTCGGCGAGGCCGCCGTGGATCTGGCCGTCGACGATCATCGGGTTGATCCGCACGCCGCAGTCGTCCACCGCGATGAACCGCCGGACGGTGACCTGGGCGGTGTCCGGGTCGATGTCGACGACCGCGATGTAGGCGCCGTACGGGTAGGTCAGGTTCGGCGGGTCGTAGATCGTCTGGGCGTCGAGCCCGCCCTCCATGCCCTCGGGCAGCGGCTCGCCGCTGTAGGCCCGGGCGGCGATGTCCTCGATCAGCGCGCCCTTCTCGGGGTCGCCCTTGACGTACCAGCGGCCCTTCTCCCAGGCCAGGTCCTCGGGCCGGGTCTCGAGCATCGTCGCGGCGATCAGCCGGGCCTTGTCGCGCACCTTGCGCGAGACGACGGCGACCGCAGCGCCGGAGACCGGCGTCGAGCGGCTGCCGTAGGTGCCGAGCCCGTACGGGCGACTTGTCGGTGTCGCCGTGGCGCACCTCGACGTCCTCGGGCGGGATCCCGAGCTCCTCGGCCACGATCTGGGCGAACGTCGTCTCGTGGCCCTGGCCCTGGGTCTGGGCGCTGATCGAGACCACGGCCTTGCCCGACGGGTGGACGCGCAGGTCGGCGCCGTCGTTCATCGACAGGCCGAGGATGTCCATGTGCTTGCGCGGGCCGGCGCCGACGCCCTCGGTGAAGAACGAGACGCCGATGCCCATCAGCTCGCCGCGATCGCGCTTCTCGGCCTGCTCGCGGCGCAGCTCCTCGTAGCCGGCGAGCTCCATCGCCACCCGCATCGTCTTGGCGTAGTTGCCCGAGTCGTACGTCCAGCCGGTGGTCGTCTCGTAGGGGAACTGCTCGGGCTTGATGAAGCTGCGCATCCGCAGGTCGATCGGGTCGGCCTTCATCTCCAGCGCCAGCGCGTCGACCATCCGCTCGACCAGGTAGACGGCCTCGGTGATCCGGAACGAGCAGCGGTAGGCCACGCCGCCCGGCGCCTTGTTCGTGTAGACCGCCTTGACCTTGACGTGCGAGGCCTGCGAGGTCGTAGGAGCCGCAGCAGATGTGGAAGAAGCCGGCCGGGAACTTGGTCGGCTGGGCGGTGCAGTCGAACGCGCCGTGGTCGGCGATCACGTCGACCCGCAGGCCGGTGATCCTCCCGTCCTTGGAGCACATCTCGGCGTGCATGACGTAGTCGCGGGCGAAGCCGGTCGAGATCAGGTTCTCGGTGCGGTTCTCGACCCACTTCACGGGCACGCCGGCGACGATCGAGCCGGCGATCGCGCACACGTAGCCCGGGTAGACCGGCACCTTGTTGCCGAAGCCGCCGCCGATGTCCTGGCACTGGATCCGGATCATGTGCTCGGCCAGGCCGGCGACGTGCGCGTACACCGTGCGGTGCGCGTGCGGCGCCTGGTTGCCGTTGTAGATGTCGAGCTGGCCGGTCTTCGGGTTGAAGTCGGCGATGATCCCGCAGGTCTCGAGCGGCGCCGGGTGGCAGCGCGGGTAGATGATGTCCCGGCTGACGACGGTGTCGGCCTCGGCGAACGCCCGGTCGGTGGCCTCCTCGTCGCCGGCCTCCCAGGTCGGGCTGGCCAGGTTGTCGCGCTGGCCCGCCTTGTCGTCGCGGATCAGCGGCGCGTCCTCGTCGAGCGCCTTGCGGGCGTTGACGACCGCCGGCAGCGGGTCGTACTCGACGTCGATCAGCTCCAGCGCGTCGTTGGCCGAGTACTCGTCGGTCGCGATCACGAACGCCACCTCCTGGCCCTGGAAGCGCACCTTGTCGCCGGCCAGCACGGCCTGCGTGTCGTAGGAGATCGTCGGCATCCAGGCCAGGCCCAGCGTCTCCAGATCCTTCGCGGTGACCACGGCCGCGACGTTCGGGTGCGCCAGCGCCCGCGAGGTGTCGATCGAGACGATCCTGGCGTGGGCGTACGGGCTGCGCAGCAGCGCGCCGTAGACCATGCCGGGCAGCTTGATGTCGTCCAGGTAGGTGCCCTGGCCGCGGATGAAGCGCGCGTCCTCCTTGCGCTTCAGCCGGCCGAAGCCGATCGGGCGCTCGGTCGGTCGGGCTGGGGAGGTTCTCGATGTTGCCATCAGATGCTCTCCTCTGGCTGCTGCCTCGTGCTGGGCGGCCCAGTGCACCGCGGCCACGATGTTCTTGTAGCCCGTACAGCGGCAGATCCCCCCCGAGATCGCGACCCGTACCTCGTGCTCGGTCGGATCCGGGTTCTCGTCGAGCAGCGCCCGCGTCGTCATCAGCATGCCGGGCGTGCAGAACCCGCACTGCAGCGCGTGCATCTCGTGGAATCCCTGCTGGATCGGGTCGAGCTCGCCGTCCTCTCGAGCGACTCGACGGTGCGCACCTCGTGGCCGTCGCACATCGCCGCCAGGACCGTGCAGGACTTGACCGGCTGGCCGTCCACAGGACGACGCAGGCGCCGCAGTTCGACGTGTCGCAGCCCCAGTGGGTGCCGGTCAGGTCGAGCGTCTCGCGCAGGAAGTGGACGAGCAGCAGGCGCGGCTCGACGTCGTGGGACCTGCTCGCCGTTGACTGTGATCGAGACGTTCACGTCATGCCTCCTGCGCCAGCGCCCGCGCCGCGCGCGGCGCAGCGCCCGTTGGGTGAGCACGCCGGCCAGATGCCGCTTGTAGTCGACCGGGCCGCGGCCGTCGGCGGTCGGCGAGCAGTCCTCGGAGGCGATCGCGCCCGCCTGGGCGAATAGCTCCTCGGATGGCGGCTTGCCGCGCACAGCTCCTCGGCGCGGGTCAGGTGGATCGTGGTGAGACCGACGGCGCAGAGCGCGATGCCGGCGTCGGCGATCGTGCCGCCGTCGATCCAGACCGCGGCCGAAGCGGCCGCGATGGCCCAGTCGCCGGCCCGCCGCTCGACCTTCTCGTGGGCGCTGCCGGCGCCGGGGCGGAGCGGGGATCCGCACCTCGGTCAGCATCTCGCCGGCGCCGACGGCGGTCATGTACGGCCCGATGTGAAACGAGTCCATACCGACGATACGTCTCCCTCGGCGCCGCGGATCACCGCCTGCGCCTTGACGGCGGTGCACACGGAGGACAGGTCCTCGGCGGCGTCGGCCTGGCAGAGCGAGCCGCCGATCGTGCCGCGGTTGCGCACGACCGGGTCGGCGATCACCTCCTCGGCATCGCGGAACACCGGGAAGTGCCGGGCCAGCAGGTCGGACTTCAGGAGGTCGACGTGGCGGGTGAGGGCGCCGATCCGGATCTCGCCCTCCGCTCGCGGATGAGCGAGAGCTCCGCCAGATCGTTGATGTCGATCAGGTGCTCGGGGTTCGCCAGGCGGAGCTTCATCATCGGCAGCAGGCTGTGGCCGCCGGCGATGATCCGCGCCTCGGGACCGAGCCGCTCGAGGACGCGATCGCGCCCTCGACGCTGGCGGCCGCTCGTAGTCGAACGCTGCCGGGGTCTGCACGGGGCGCTCCTTTCACGACTCGTTCGGGCGGTCGCGGGCAGCCGCTTGCGCGGCTGCCCGATGTCGTCGCGCTGCTCGTATTGTCGGGGAGTCTGCCCCGATCACCGGTGAGCGCGGCAGCCGCTCCGGCCGCGTGTTTCGGACGTCGCGGTAGAGCTTGCCGGCCGACGCGCTCGAGGCCTGCTCGTCGCGCAGCGCCGCGCCGGCCGGGTTGGCCATGGCGATCGGCGCCTCCCGGCCGAGCCGGGCCAGCGTGAGCGTCCCTCGGTGTAGACCTCGGAGATCCGCGGCGCGCACGTCCGGTGCTCTCGGGGAAGTTGCGGAGCCGGCGCGGCCGCGCCCGGGTACAGGCCGTCGACCAGGCCGACGGCGTCCTCCAGGCCGGCCTTCTTGACCAGCAGCGCCTCGAGCATGTCGACGCCGGCGTCCAGGTCGGCGTTGATCGCCTGCACCACCTCGTTGACCGGGGCCGGTCTTGGCGACGATCTCGGTCACGCTGGCGATGGTCTCGTCGAGTCCGTTGGTGATCTTGCGGAGCTCGAGGATGGTCGAGACCAGGTAGTAGACGAGCGCCAGGATGATCACGAAGGCCACGATCAGCGGTGCCGGGTCCGGCGCCGCCATGCCGTCGCTCCTCCTCGGCGTCGTCGATGATCACGTCGAGTGAGCCGCCGTAGTTGGCGGCCCCGGCAACGGTCTGGGAGACCTGGTCCTGGGTCGTCAGGAGGAGCGCGGCGGCGTCGAGATCCTTGGAGGCCGCGGCCGCGCCGCGGGTGATCTCGTTGACGCTGGGCACGATGCTCGGGCCGCCCGCAGGACGCCGTGCAGCAGGTAGACGACCACCGGGATGACGACCAGCACCAGGAGTGCGTCGGCGATCCACCAGAGCGTCACTTCGGCCTCCTCTCGGCCACGACGCCGCCTTCCGGGCGATCCCCGGCAGGGCGCCCAGGATCACCTCGAACTGCGAGTTGATCGCCGTCACCGACTCCTCGAGAGCGCGCAGGTGCTGGGACTCGACGCCCTCCAGCGCGCAGGCGAGCGTCGCCAGGCCGGCGAGATGTCGGCCAGGCTGCGGCGGACGACGATCAGCGCCGCAGCCAGCACGGCACGACCACACGATCAGCACGCACGCTCAGCAAGGTCAGCAGGTTCTGGCTCATCGCTCGCCGAAGCCGTCGGTCAGCGCGTTCATGTAGCCGTCCTGGACGATCGCCTCCTGGACGATCAGCCCGAGCACCGGGCCGTCGCCTCGAGCTGGGGGATGTTCGCGGTGTTGCCGGCGACCGGGGTCGCGGCCACCAGCAGGCCGTCGACGGACTGCTCGATGCTGGCCACGTGCCGCACCAGGACGCAGCAGGCCGCGACCGCCAGCGCGGCGACCAGGCCGAGCCAGTGAGATCGCCCAGTAGGCGTGGCCCGAGACGCAGCAGGGTCATTTGCCCACCGCCACCTTCCGCAGGGCCCGTGCGGAGTGCAGGATGCGGACGCCCGAGTCGTTGATCCGGGCGATGCTGGGGAGCTCCTCGGTGTTCGGGCGGACGACCTCGACCGCCTCCACGGCCGCCGCCGCCTGGTTCGAGATCTTCACCGCCAGGCTGATGATCGTCAGCACGATCGGCGCCGCGACGGTGACGACCACGATGCCGACCCCGATGCCGATCAGCCAGCCGGCGGACGACGCCATCAGCAGCACCCTGCGCCTCCTTCGTTTACGTGGGGCGATACTCCGAGACCCACGAGGAAAAGTAAAGCCAGGCTAGCCCGTGGCCCACTCGACGACGAGCCGGGGCGGCTTGCGGAACACCAGGCCGTGCGGCGCAGTCGGCTCGGCCAGCCGGAGATCGTCGAAGCGCGCCAGCAGCCGCTCGAGCGCGACGCGGGCCTCGAGCCGGGCCAGGTGCAGCCCGACACAGACGTGCGGGCCGTGGGCGAAGGCCACCTGCAGCCGGACGTTGTCGCGGCGGAGCAGGAAGCGGTCGGGCTTGGCGAAGACGGCGGGATCGCGGTTGGCTCCGGCGAGCGAGACGGTGACGAGGTCGCCCTGGGCGATGCGGGCGCCGGCGAGCTCGACGTCGCGGGTCGCGTAGCGGTCGACGACGGCGGCGGCGGGCTCGAGCCGCAAGCGCCTCCTCGACCGCCGCCGCCACCAAGGATGGGTCGGCCTCGCACCCGCGCGAGCTGGTCGGGGTTCGAGAGCAGGTGCCAGATGGCGTTGGCGAGCATCCCGTCGGTGGTCTCGATCCCGCCGAACAGGAGCACCGCAGCGTTGGAAACCGTCTCGACGACCGTGAGCCCGCCGCCGGCGTGGGCGTCGCCGAGCAGCGAGGCCTCGGGGCCGCGCGCGATGGTGGACTCGAGGCTCGCGCTCAGCGCGGCGAAGGCCTCGTTCCCCTCCGGGCTGATCGGACGGCCGGCCGAGACGCCCGAGACCGAGTCCACGATGGCCCCGTACCAGGCCAGGACGTCGTCGGAATCCGGAGCCCGAGAGCCCGAGGGCCT
>CAWCFJ010000012.1:0-238862 GCA_963794695.1 uncultured Actinomycetes bacterium
CGCGACCGCCACCGTGGCCACGAGAAAGGCCGCGCCGGCGACGATGGCCGGGACGGCGAGCCTGCCGCGCCGCGAGCGCCGCGCGCTCGCACAGGCCCGCGGTGGTGCGGAGGGTGAGGAAGACCGCGCCGTGAAACGCGAAGAGCAGCACCATGGCGAGCCCCGCGAGGATCGTGTAGGGGCTGAACAGGTCGGCCAGGTTTCCGGCGTAGGACGCCGTCCGAGGCGAGCGGCATCCCCTGCACCAGGTTCGCCAGCGCGACGCCCCAGAGGAAGGGCGCCCCGAGGCTGCCGACGGCGTTGGCGTACAGCCAGGTCCGCCGCCAGCCGGGGCCGTCGTCCTTGCTGCGCCACTCGAACGAGACGACCCGGACGATCAGGCAGACCAGCACCAGCAGGAGGGCGAGGTAGAACGCCGAGAACATCGTCGCGTACCAGGCGGCAAAGGCCACGAAGGTCGCTCCGCCGACGACGACGAGCCAGACCTCGTTGCCGTCCAGAACGGCCGGTGGTCGCGCGCATCGGACCCGCTCGTCCTCGTCGTGTGGCAGGAACGGGAGCAGCATGCCGACGCCGAAGTCGAAGCCCTCGAGCATGAAGAAGCCGGTCCAGAAGAACGCGATCAGGATGAACCAGAGGGTCTCGAGATCCATGTCAGTCGGTCATCGACGGGGACGGGGGCGGCCGGCGTCCGGCTCGTGGACTCGGCCCGGTCGGAGCGGGGGTAGCGACGCAGCAGGACGACGTCGAGGGTCCCGAGCACGAGGTAGAGCGCAGGAACACCGAGGGTGAAGCCGATCGCCAGGACCCCACGCTCGGCGAGTTCGCGCGGTCCGTCTGCTGGAGGCCCCAGACGATCCAGGGTTGCCGACCGGTCTCGGCCAGGATCCAACCGCCGGCGTGATGATGAACGGCAGCGGGATCCAGACGCCGACCCGCAGGAACCGCCGTCGTGGCCAGCTTCTTGCGCCAGACGTGGAAGAGGCCGACGGTGAAGAGCAGGACGAACGAGCCGGGTAGACCATCGCCCGCAGGCCCCAATACGAAGTACACGACCGGGATGTAGTTGCCGTCACCGAACTGCTGCTGCTCGGCGGCCTGGGACTGGTTGATCCCCTGGACCTCGCCGTCCTTGCGGTTCGTGGCCAGGATCGAGAGCAGGTAGGGGACCTCGACGTCGAACGCCGGGGTGGGATCGTTCTTCGGATGCCGCCGAACTGCACGATCGAGAAGGGCCGGCTGCTCCGTGTTCCACAGGGCCTCGAAGGCGGCGGTCTTCATCGGCTGGAACGTGGTGACCACCGCCGCCGGGCGCCGGTCTCAGGGCGAGGCCCGTGGCCGGAAGGTCACGATCAAGGCCAGGGTCGCGGCCCGGCGGAAGGCATCGACCTCGCGACCCGAGGTGCCAGCAGGCGACGCCGACAACAAGATGCCGCCGCCGTGGGCCACGGCGAAGAGCGCGTGCGCGATGGACCAGCAGCGGAAGCGGTTGGTGAACAGCGCCGATGCTGGTGAGCTGCGCCCGGCCGGTGTCGAGCTTGTAGCCGACCGGGTGCTGCATCCAGGAGTTCGCGACGATGATGAACAACGCCGAGAGCCAGGTGCCGAGCGCCGCCAGCTAGATCGTGATCAGGTGAGGCGCGGCGAGAGCCTTCCCAGCCGAAGATCCAGATGCCCAGGAACGTCGACTCGAGGAAGAACGCGGCGAGCCCCTCGATCGCCAGCGGGGCGCCGAACACGTCGCCGACGAACCGGGAGTAGACCGACCAGTTCATGCCGAACTGGAACTCCTGACCAGCCCGGTGGCGACGCCGATGGCGAAGTTGATCAGCAGGAGCGTGCCCAAGAAGCGGGTCAGCCGGAGCCAGGCATCGTCCTGGTGCGGCGCCAGGTCGTCTGCATCGTCGCCAGAGCGAGGCCGATGGTGAGCGGCACGAAGAGGAAGTGGTACAGGGAGGTCGTGGCGAACTGCAGGCGAGCGAGGTCGACGGCGGTCACAGCGAACGCCACCGGTCAGACCTGATGCGCGGGCCCGCTCGTGGGTGAAGCCGGCCCAGGTCCAGTCGAGCATGGCCTTCGTGCGGTCCTCGCCGGTGGACAGCAGCGCCAGGTGGACCGCGCCCCACGCGAGCCACGCCGCCTTGCCCTTGATCGTCCGGCCCCCGGCAGCTGGATCACGGCCGCGCCGCGGCCGATCGTCGCCATCGTGCCCTTGTCGTGGTACTCGAACGGCTCGGTGTCCTTGCCCGCGAGCCGGCGGGCGATGTTCTCCCCGGCGTGCTCGCCGGCCTGCAGCGCGACCGAGCCGAGCTGCGGCAGGCGTTCCGTCCGCGTCGGGGATCGCGGCGACGTCGCCGACGGCGAAGACCTCGGGGTGGCCGCCAGGCTCAGATCGGGCTCGACCGCGATCCGGTTGCCGCGCTGGAGCTCGACCAGAGCGACCGGACGAGCGGGCTGGCCTGCAGCCCGGCGCCCCAGACCAGGGTGTGCGCCTCGATCAGCTTGCCCGACTTCAGGGTGACCCGGGTCGGCGCGATCGAGGAGACGAGCTCGCCGGTCAGCACCTCGACGCCGCGCTTCTCGAGCGCCCGCTTGGCGTACTCCCGGAGCTCCGGCTCGAACATCGAGAACAGCTCCGGCCGGCCTCGACCAGGATGATCCGCGCCTGCTCCTGCGGCATGTCGGGGTAGTCCTCGTTGAAGTTCGTGTGGTAGAGCTCGGCGAGCGCGCCCGCGGTCTCGACGCCGGTCGGCCCGCCGCCGACGACGACGACGTTGAGCGCGCCGTCGTCGACCAGGGGCCGGGTCGCGCTCGGCGGCCTCCCAGCGCTCGAGGACGTGGTCCTTCAGGCGCACGGCGTCGGTCAGCGTGTACATCGGGAAGGCGTGCTCGGCCGCGCCTTCGGTGCCGAAGAAGTTGACCTGGGCACCGAGCGCCAGGACGAGGTGGTCGTACGCGAGGGGGTCCATCCCCTCGAACTGCACCTCGCGGCGCTGCGGGTCGATGCCGGTCACCGGCGCCACGTGCAGCGTGAGGTCCGGTGGTCGTGGAACAGCGAGCGCAGCGGATGGCCGACGGTCGACGTCGGCAGCAGGCCGGTGGCGACCTGGTAGAGCATCGGCTGGAAGGTGTGGTAGTCGTGGCTGTCGACGAGCACGACGTCGGCGTCGACGTCCTTCAGCGCACGGACGGCGCCGATGCCCGCGAAGCCTCCACCGAGGATCACCACCCGCGGCCGGGCGCCCGGCGCGCTCATGACGCCGTCGATCCCGCGACCGGCGCTGCGGCCGGGCCGTGGCGCCGCCCATCCGCTCGAGCAGGTGGTCCCCGACCCGCAGGGAGTTGGCCATCGCGGTCAGGGCCGGGTTGACGGCGCTGATCGACGGAAACACGCTGGTGTCGACGACGTACAGGTTGTCGACCTCGTGCGCGCGGCAGTTGCGGTCGAGCACCGACGTCTGCGGGTCGGTGCCGAACCGGCAGGTGCCGGCCTGGTGGGCCACGCCGGCGACCGGGATCTCGTTCTTCATGTAGGCGAACCGGTGGAAGAGGTGGTCCGGCTCCATGCGCAGCTTGCGCAGCATCGACCGCAGCTGGCCGTACAGGCGCTCCTTCGGGACCTGGTTGGTCGGGCTGTAGGCCAGCGTCAGCCGGCCGTCGCGGCTCAGGGTCACGCGGTTCTCGGGGCGCGGCAGGTCCTCGGTCGAGAGCCAGAAGTCGACCGCGTGGCGGGCGATGCGCTCGAGCGTCCAGTGCGGCGCGAGCTTCGTCTCGGTCGGCTTCTCGCCGCGGAACATGGCCTCGACGGACTTGCCGACCATCTGGATGTTGCCGAGCGGGAACTCGGAGTCGTCGCTGCCGAAGTAGAAGTCGTTGATCCCGAGGGTCTTCTGGAACACCGTCGGGTTCTCGTCCCTGGACAGCGCCAGGACGGCCCGGCTCGCGTGGAACATGTAGTTGCGGCCGACCTGGTCCGACCCGTTGGCCAGGCCGTTCGGATGCTGCGGGCTGGCCGAGGCGAGCAGCAGCCGGGCGGTGTTCGCCGCGCCGCAGGCGACGACCACCACGTTCCCGACGATCCGCTCCTCCTGGCCGTCGCGCTCGACGATGACGGCGGTCACCTCGCGGCCCGAGGCGCTGGTCTCGAGCCGCATGGCTCGGGCGTTCGTCATCAGGGTGACGTTCGAGTGCTCGAGGGCCGGCCGCACCCCGAGCACGTCGGCGTCCGACTTGCCGTGCACCAGGCACGGGAAGCCGTCGCAGCTCATGCAGCGCACGCAGGCGCTGAACGGCCGCCGGTCCTCGTCGAGGCGGATGCCGCAGGGCGCGTGGAACGGGTGGTAGCCGGCGAGCGTGAGGTCGTCGCTGAGCTGCTGGATGCGGGGCTCGTGGGAGACGGCCGGGTACGGGTACGGGGCGCTCGACGGGCGGCTCCGTCGGGTCCTCCCCACGGGCGCCGTGCACCTCGTAGCGCTGCTCGGCGAGGGTGTAGTACGGCTCGATCTCGTCGTAGGAGATCGGCCACGCCGGCGAGATCCCGTCGTGGTGGCGGAGCTCGCCGAAGTCCTCCTGGCGCATGCGGTAGAGCGCCGCGCCGTAGAGCTTGGTGGCGCCGCCGACGAAGTAGTGCACCTGCGGCTGGAACGCCGCTCCGGCCGGGTCGTACCAGGTGTCGGGGGACACGTAGCGGTTGTCCACGAACACGTCCTGGGCGAGCCAGTTCTGCGGCTCGCGCGGCAGCCAGTCGCCGCGCTCCAGGAGCAGGATCCGCTTGCCCGACGGCGCGAGCTGGCGGGCGAGCGTGCCTCCGCCTGCGCCGGTACCGACGATGACGACGTCATAGCTGTCCACTGGGAATCAGAGCTCCGCGATCCGCTCGGGAACGATGATGCGGGCGGCGGCCTCGACCAGCGCGAGGTGCGAGAACGCCTGGGGGAAGTTGCCGAGGTGGCGGGCCGTCGCGACGTCGAACTCCTCCGCGTACAGGCCCGAGCGGGGAGGCGATCCGCAGGAGGCGCTCCATCAGGTCGCGGGCCCGCTGCACCTCGCCCACCAGGGCCAGGGCCGAGACGAGCCAGAAGGAGCAGATGAGGAACGTGCCCTCCTCGCCCGACAGGCCGTCGTCGGTCTCCTCGGTGCGGTAGCGCAGCACGAAGCCGTGGTCCGTCAGCTCGTCGGCGACCGCCAGGACGGTGTTGCGCAGGCGCTCGTCGTCGGGCTTGAAGAAGTCGAAGCTGCCGGCCAGGAGCGTCGAGGCGTCGAGGGCGTCGGTCTCGTAGTGCTGGCGCAGGACGCCGCGCTCGCTGAGGCCGTGGGCCAGGATGTCCGCCCGGATCTCGTCGGCGGTCTCGTGCCAGCGCGTGGCCAGCGCGGGATCGCCGCGGATCTCGGCCAGCGAGCGCGGCGCGGTCGAGCGCCACCCAGCACATCAGCTTCGACGAGACGTAGTGCTGCGGCTTTCCGCGGGCCTCCCAGATGCCCTGGTCCGGCTCCCTCCAGATGCGCGTGGCGCACTCGGCCTGGGCCTGGACGATCGGCCAGAGCCGCCGCGGCAGCCGCGCGCTGCGCCGGGTGTGCAGCAGGATCGAGTCGAGCACGGCGCCGAAGACGTCGTTCTGGCGCTGGTCGAACGCGCCGTTGCCGATCCGCACGGGCCGCGCTCCGGCGTACCCCGAGAGGTCGTCGCGGGTCGACTCGGTGAGATCGCGCCGGCCGTCGATGCCGTACATGATCTGCAGCGCGCCGTCATCGTTGGCCTCGATGTCGGCCACGAACTGCATGAACTCGTCGGCCTCCCAGTCGAGCGAGAGGACGTGCAGCGCCTGCAGCGTGAAGGTCGTGTCGCGCATCCAGGTGTAGCGGTAGTCCCAGTTGCGCTCGCCGCCCGGGGTCTCCGGGAGCGACGTCGTGAGCGCCGCGACGGTGGCGCCGGTCGGCATGTAGGTCAGGCCCTTGATCGTCAGCGCCGAGCGCTGGATCGGATCGCGCCACTGGTGGTCGGGGATCCGGGCCCGGTTGAGCCAGGCGCGCCAGTAGCGGGTGGTGACGTCGATCCGCGAGGCCGCGTCGTCCGCGTCCGTCGGAACGGCCAGCCCCTCGGCCCAGGACAGGGCGCAGAACGCCCGGTCTCCGGCCGAGAGCACGCGGCGCGCCCGGACGCGGCCGCCCTCGATGCCCAGGGCGAGGTCGGAGACCAGCCGGATCGTCACCCCGGCGCCGGTCGCGTCGGCGGCGTGCCGCTCACCGTTCAGCAGGGTCCACGCCGCCGCCTCGCGTCCGTAGTCGAACACCGGCTCGCAGACGAGCTCGACCTCGACCTGGCCGTCGAGGCACTCCACGGTGCGCACCAGGACGTGCTCGGCGTCCTCGTCGGCGGGCGGCCGGGTGTGCGGCGTGATCTCGTCCTCGTGGCTCCGCGGGCCGATGGTGAGGGCGTCGCGTACCACGATCCAGCCGTTCGGGGTCTTCCAGGTGGTGACGAGGACGTTGGTGCCCGGCTCGTAGCTGCGCGCGGTCGGATGGTTGATCCCGAACGGCCCGAGCCTGAACGCTCCCGCCTGGCGGTCGAGCAGGCTGCCGAACACGCTCGGCGCGTCGAAGCGCGGGACGCACAGCCAGTCGACGGCCCCGTCGGGCGCGACCAGCGCGCCGGTGTGGCAGTTCGACAGGAACGCGTAGTCGGCGATCGGCGGGAAGGGCGACGGCGCGGCGGCGCTGACGCTCTCCGAACGGGCCTTCGGGGCCGTGGTGCTCATTCCGTCACCCACGGGCTCTGCCAGCCGCCGTGGCCGGCGACCAGCTTGTCGGCCTCGGCCGGCCCCCAGGATCCCGGCTTGTACGCGTGTACCGGCGGCGGCGCGTCGAGCAGCGGCTGCATGATCCGCCAGGTCTCCTCGACGCCGTCCTGGCGGGTGAACCGTCTGGCGTTGCCCTGCAGCGCGGCGTGCAGCAGCACCTCGTAGGGCGTCGCCCCCTCGCCGCCCTGCTGGGCGAACTCCATGTCGAGGTCGACGGGCTCCGGGCCCTTCGCGTCGGCGCGGCGCGCGTCGACCACGATCCTGGCGCCGGTCGACGGATCGAGCTTGACCACGACCTGGTTGCGCACGGGCGCGCGGTCGCCGACCATGCCGAGCCCGAGCCGCGGCGGCTCCTTGAGCACGAGCCGGAACTCGGTCTGCGTCGCCGCGAGGAGCTTCCCCGTGCGGATGTAGAAGGGGACGCCGGACCAGCGCCAGTTGTCGATCTCGAGGCGCAGGGCGGCGTAGGTCTCGGTGGCCGACCCGGCGGCCACGCCGGGGACGTCGAGGTAGCCGTCGTACTGGCCGCGCACGTAGTGGGCGGGATCGGCAGCGCAGACGGCCTTGAAGAGCGCGACCTGGGCGTTCTTCACCGTCTCGGGGTCGCGGCCCGCCGGCGGCTCCATCGCCCCGGCGGCGACGACCTGCATGATGTGGTTGACGACCACGTCGCGGAGCGCGCCGACGGGGTCGTAGAAGTGGCCGCGGTCCTGGACGCCGAAGTCCTCGGCCATGGTGATCTGCACGCACTCGACGTAGTTGCGGTTCCAGACCGGCTCGAGCAGCGTGTTGGCGAAGCGGAGGTAGATCAGCTCCTCGAGGCCCATCTTCCCGAGGAAGTGGTCGATGCGGTAGATCTGGGACTCGTCGAGGTGCTCGTGCAGCTCCTCGGCGAGTGCGCGGGCCGAGTCGAGGTCGTGGCCGAACGGCTTCTCGACCACCACCCGGCCGGTGTCGGTCAGCCCGGCGCCTGAGAGCCCGGCGACCACCTTGCCGAACAGGAACGGCGGGATCTCGAGGTAGAAGACCGGCGTCTTCGCGTCCCCGACCGCGCGGCCCACGGCGGCGTAGGTCGCCGGGTCGTTGAAGTCGCCGCTCACGTAGGACAGGCGGTCGGCGAAGCGGGCGAAGACCGCCTCGTCGATCGGCTCGCCCGTGCCCGCGATGGACGTCCGGGCCCGTTCCTTCAGGTCCTCGACCGTCCAGTCGTCGACGGCCACCCCGACGATGGGGCAGTTCAGGAGCCCTCGCCGTTCGAGCCGGTACAGGGAGCGGAAGGTCATCACCTTCGCGAGGTCGCCCGTGATGCCGAACACGACGAAGACGTCCGCCGGCCGGGTTTGGAGCTGAGCCCGGGCGCGGCGCCCGGTCGCGGCCGGAGCACGCGACGAGGACCCTCGCTCGGCGACTGGGGCTGCCGATGCGTTCGTCATGGTGAGGACCGTTGACGGGCCGGTGCGACGGCGCATCGCCCACAACGGGTGACGCCGGGCGCGCCCGGCCGTTCGAGGGAGCGACTCTTGGAGTCGGGTTCAACATGAGCCCGTGCCGGCTGGCGAGTGGCTCGCACCGCCAGGCTTCACCCGGCGGCGCAGCGCGTATGCGGGCCAATACGCGCAAGCCGCCGGGTACGACCTGGCAACGCGAGACGCCGCCAGGCGGTGGCGGGGCATGTTGAACCCGGCTCTTAGGTCGATCTTCGGCGGCGTTGAGCCACGGCTCACACAGACCGGCTGGAATCGGTGGCATGACCGCCACCTCCCCGCCTCCCACCCGCGACCGCCGGCTCGCCCGGCGCCGCCTGTGGGGCGTCCGCCTGGCCGCCTCCGCCGCCGCGGCGGCCGTCCTCGGCCTCACCCCGGCAGAGCTCCACGCCGCGCAGCGCACCGCCCCGCTCGGCCGCATCGCGTCCGAGCGCGGCGTCGCTCTCGACCGCGTGGGAGCGGCCGCCGCCCGGGCCGCCGAGCCGCTCGTACAGGAAGCCGTGACGGCGGGCGCGCTGACCGCCCGCCAGGGCCACGCGCTGACCCTGCGGCTGCGCACCCGGGGGACGGCCTGATGGTGGTCGACGCGCCGGCGGCGAGCCGGCCCGCGGCGATCGCCATCGCGCCGCGCGCCCACCTCCTGGGGCTGGGCGGGGCGCTGCTCACCGCGGCGTTCCTGAACCTCTGGCGGCTCGGCCAGAACGGCGACGCCAACACCTACTACGCGGCGGCCGTCCGCTCGATGCAGCGGTCGCTGCAGAACTTCTTCTTCGTGTCGTTCGACGCCGGCGGGCTGCAGTCGGTCGACAAGCCGCCGCTGGCGCTGTGGGTGCAGGCGGCCAGCGCCAGGGTCTTCGGGATCTCGAGCTGGTCGCTCCTGCTCCCCGAGGCCATCGCCGGCGTCCTGGCGGTCCTCGTCCTGTACCTGGCGGTCGCCCGCGGCTTCGGGCCGTGGGCCGGCGTGATGGCCGCGCTGGCCCTGGCCGTGTCGCCGGTCGAGGTCGCGATCAACCGGGACAACAACCCCGACGCCCTGCTGGCGCTCCTGCTCACCTGCGCCCTGTACGCCGGGATCCGGGCTGTCCAGTCGGGCAGCCTGCGCTGGCTGCTCGGCTGCGCCGCGCTCGTCGGGCTGGCCTTCGAGACCAAGATGGCGCTCGCGCTGCTGGTCGTCCCCGGGCTGGCCACGGCCTACCTGTGGCTCGCGCCGGGCCGCCTTCGCCGCAAGCTCGGCCAGCTCGCCACGGCCGCCGGCGTGCTCCTGGTCACGGGCGGCTTCTGGATCGCCGCCGTGGCGCTGACGCCCGCGTCCGACCGGCCCTGGATCTCGGGCACGTCGGACAACAGCGCCCTCGGGCTGCTGCTCGAGTACAACGGCCTCGGCCGGCTGACCGGCCAGCAGGGCGGGACGTCGACGGGCGGCTTCGGCATCCTGGCCGGCGGGGCGCCCGGCCCGCTGCGGCTGCTCACGGGCTCGATGGGCGACCAGGGCGGCTGGCTCTTGCCGCTGGCCGTGCTCGGCGGCGCCGCGGCGTTGGTCGTCGCCTGGCGGCGGCGCGACCGCCTGCAGCTCGCCCTCCTGCTCGGGTTCGGTGGCTGGCTCGTCCTCGGCGCCGTGCTGCTCAGCATCGCCAGCGGGATCGTGCACGCCTACTACGTCTCGGCCATCGCCCCGCCGGCGGCGGCGCTGGCCGGGATCGGGCTGTGGCGCTTCGCCACGTCGGCCGCCCGCAGCCGCGCGCTGCTCGCGACCGGGCTGGTGGCGATCGGCCTCACGGTCTGGCTGCAGGTCGCGCTGGTGCTCGACGACGGGTACCTCACCTGGCTCGCCGGAGCGGTCGTCGTCCTGGCGGCGGTGGCCGGGCTGCTCCTGGCGACCGCCGCGGACGGCGCCTGGCGCGGCGCGGCCGGCGCGGCCGTGGCCCTCGGAGCGCTGCTCCTGGCCCCGGCGGCCTTCGCCCGGACGACCCAGCTCCAGGCGGTCTCGGGCGTGAGCCCGGGCGCCGGGCCGCGGGCGATCTCGGGCCTGACGTCGACCGGCGGGTTCGGCGGTCCCGGCGGCGGGGTCCGCGGCGGTCCGCCGCAGGGCGGCGGCGGGTTCGGAGGACCGGCCCAGGGAGGAGGGTTCGGCGGCGGCCGCCTTGCCGGCGGGGCCGGCGGCATCTTCGGCGGCGCCCCCGGCGCCTCGCAGGCCCTGGCCTACGCGAAGGCCCACGGCGCGACCGGCCGCTTCCCGCTGATCGTGCAGAGCCAGCAGGGAGCCGCAGACCTCGTCCTGCAGGGATCGCGGATCGCCGCCCTCGGCGGCTTCTCGGGCCGCGAGACCGCGATGAGCGCGGCGTCGATCACCCGGCTCGTGGCCGCCGGGCAGGCCCGCTACTTCCTGCTCACCGACATCCAGGGGTTCGGGCAGGGCGACAGCAGGGGCACGAGCCCTGCGACGACCGCGATCACGTCCACCTGCACGGCGGTGCCCTCCGCCGCCTGGAACACGGGCTCCGCCGCCAGCTCCGGGACGCTGTACGACTGCCAGCTCCCCCGCAAGGGGTGATGCCGCGGCGGCACCCTCGACCGACGCTGCCGCCGATGCCCGAGGGACTGGCAGCGGCAGAGGTCGGCAAGGAGATCGCCGAGCATGCCGCCCACGTCGCACACTCGAGCCACGGCGATGGGCGCGAACGGGCGCTGTCGATCGCCGAGGCCGTGCTGCTCTCGCTGGTGACCCTCATCGCGGCCTGGTCGGCGTACGCGGCGGCGCAGTGGAGCACCGAGTCCTCCGTGCGCCTGGCGGAGGCCTCGGCGGCCCGCACCGACGCGAACCGGGAGAGCGACGAGGCGACGACGCAGCGCAACTTCGACGCATCGACCTTCAACACCTGGTTCGCGGCCTACGCGGCCGGCAACGAGCGCCTCGAGGAGCTGGCCAAACGCCGCTTCCGCCCCGTCTTCCGGGTGGCCTTCAACGCCTGGATCGCAGCCGGGATCGAGAAGCCTTCGACCCCGGCCGGCCCGACCTACATGCCGCAGTACCGCCTGCCGGAGATCGCTGCGGCACGGCGGCTGGACGCCCGCGCGGAGGTGGCCTTCGCCGCAGGCAGCGCGGCCGGCAAGACCTCGGACAAGTACGTGCGCGCGACGATCTTCCTGGCCAGCGTGCTCTTCCTGGTGGGGATCAGCGCCCACTTCCCGCTGCGCGGGGCGCGCTACGTGCTCGTGACGCTCGGGGCCTGCCTCCTGATCCTGGCGATCGTGCAGCTGTTGGGGCTCCCGCGCCCGACCTGACCCTGGTCACGCCGGCCGCAGCCCCCAGCTCCCCTCGACCGACGCGCCGGGAGCGAGCGTGATGACCGCCTCGCCGGTGCGGAACGCCTGCGGCGGGCAGGTCATCGGCTCGACCGCCAGGCTGCGCCTGGCGACGTCCGGCCGGTCGTCGCCGGTGTACAGCATCAGGTAGGGGTAGGCCTCGTCGGCCCACAGCGCGACGCCCGTCGCGCGCTCCGGGCTCCTGATCGTGACCCACGCGAGGCCGTCGCCGTCCCGCTCCAGGTCGGTGAAGCAGTGGTCGAGCCTCGTCGGGCCGAGCGGCCCGCCGGCGCGGAGGTCGAAGGGCGTCCCCGCCACCGGACGCGGCGTCGGGTCGAGCACGCTGCCGGCGGCGAGGTGCACGGTCGACGTGTCCACCGTCGGCGAGCCCGGATGCAGGTACGGATGCGCCCCGGCGCCGTACGGGCACGGCTCTCCACCGACGTTCGTGGCGCTGGTCGACACGCGCAGCCCTGCGGCGGAGAGCGCGTACTCGAGACGGAGCGCGAGCGCGAACGGGTAGCCAGGCTGGGGGTGCAGCTCGTGGGCCACGACCACGCGCTGCGCCTCCCGCTCGACGACGCTCCAGGCGACCCATCGCACCAGCCCGTGGATCGCGGCGTGGGTCACGTGGTCGTTGATCGGCAGCTGGTGCTCGCGGCCCCCGAAGGCGTACCTCCCATCGCCGATCCGGTTCGGCCAGGGGATCAGCACCTGGCCGCGGCCCGAGGCGGACATCTCGTCGGCGCCGTAGGCGTCGACGAGCGCCTGCTCGCCGACCGAGTAGCTGCGCAGGCTGCCGCCGACCTCGGTGACGACCGCTCGCTGGTCGCCGAACGTGATCTCGAGCTGCTCTCCGGAGGGATGGGGCACTGGCCTTCCTTTGCTTCGATCTCAGGTGCCCAGCACGTTCACGGCGCGGGCGACGACCAGGATGACGACGACGTACGAGATCAGCGACTCGACGGCCATGAGGCCCTTGGCCCGCCGCGTCAGCGGCATCGTGTCCGTCGGGCTGACCGCGATGGCATTGGTGAGAGACACGTACAGGTAGTCGCTCAGCCGCGGGCTCCACCCGGCCCGCTGTCTGGCGTCCTGGGGGAACTCGAAGTCGGAGTCGCCTCGCCCGGCCTCGGCGCGCAGCCGCGGGCCGCCCTCGTCGACCTGCCAGAACAGCAGCCCGAAGGTCGTGATGTTGCTGAGCCAGACGACCGTGCTGTGGGCCAGGAGGTCACCGGCGCTGAGGCTCGAGGCGCTGCTGCCCGCGAGCGCGGCGACGAGCGCTCCGACGGCGAACGCGTCGACCACCACCAGGAGGCCGAGCATGACGAATCCGAAGTCGCGGGCCCGCCCTGCGCTGACCTCGGCGAGCGGCACGGCGAGCAGCAGGACGAAGAGGACGACGGCGGGCGCCGCGAGCACCAGCCACGTCCACCACGGCAGGCCGATGATCGTCCACCCCTTCACCCGGTCCACCGCCGCCAGGCCTGCGAACAGCGCCGCGTCGAACGCCAGCACGATCGTGGCCTCGCGGCGGGCCTCGACGAGGGCACGCCGGGCCCCCGGCTTCGGGCTCACCTCGAATACGGCAGCCTGATGGTGGACGGGATCGCGGCCGCTGCCTCGTCGAGCACCACATCGTCGAGGATGTGCATCTCGACGTCCCCGCCGAGCTCGTCCAGCTTCGCCTCGACCGTCAGGGCGTCGCTGTCGCCGGCGAGCACGCCGACGGCCGCCTTTCCGCCCTTCAGCGCCTGGGCGATGCGGTCGTGATCGTCCCCTTTCAGCCCGAGGTTCTTGTGGTGGAGCAGCCCGACCAGGCCGCCGCCGACCGCGCCCGCGACGAGCCCGACCGGGCCCAGGAGCCCGAGCACGAGGCCGATCCCGGCGCCCTTGCCGGCGCTGTGGCTGCCGACCTTCTCGGTCTTGACCTCCCCGTGCTCGTCGAGCACCAGCACGCCGACCGCGTCGCCGTGGGCTGCGCCGCTCGACTTCAGGGCTGCAGCTGCGACATCGGCGGCCGCCTCGTCCGGGAAGATCGCCAGCACGACTCGCCTCATCTCGCCCTCCTGTCAGTGGGTCGATGCGATCGTGCCCGGTCCAGCGACGCCCTCGATCACCCTTTCCGGGCGACGCGACCGCACGGGCGCGGCTGTGACATGGGTCGGAATGGCCCGACGCCCCGACCCCGTCGAGTCGCACCCGGCTGCCGGAGCGAACACCGCCTGGCGCCCCGAGCGGCTGCGCATCCATCCGCTGCGCCTGCTCATCGCCTGGGTGCTGTCGGCGCTGGCGCTCCTCGGGGCGGCTGCGATCCTGCCGGGGGTCGCCGTCGAGGGCTTCTGGGGCGGCCTGGAAGCAGCTGCCCTGATCGCGGTCCTGAACGCGCTGCTCCCGCCGGCGCTGGCCGCCCTGCGGCTGCCCTTCACCGCGGTCTTCGGCTTCCTGCTGATCCTGGTCATCGACGCCCTGATGCTGAGCGCCGCCGCCGACATCGTGCCGAGCTCGATCAGCGTCGACTCCTTCTGGTGGGCGCTCCTGGCCGCCCTGCTGGCCTCGGCGATCTCGGTCGCGCTGCACGTCGTCGCCGGGACGAACGACGACGACGTCTACACCCTGCGGGTCATCCAGCGCATCGCCAGGCGCACGGGGATGACGGAGCGCACCGACGTGCCCGGCATCGTCTACCTCGAGATCGACGGGCTCGCCCTCCCGGTGCTGCGGCGGGCGATGCGCGACGGCAACGCGCCCGAGATGGCGCGCTGGCTCGAGAGCGGCAGCCACCACCTCGTGCCCTGGGAGACCGACCTCTCGTCGCAGACCGGCGCGAGCCAGGCAGGCATCCTGCTCGGCTCGAACGCCGACATCCCGGCGTTCCGCTGGGTCGAGAAGGAGAGCGGCCGCCTGATGACCTGCTCGGCGCCGGCCGACTGCGAGGAGATCGAGCGTCGTCACGCGCGTGGCGTCGGCCTGCTCGCGAACGACGGCGCGAGCCGCGGCAACCTGCTCTCGGGCGAGGCCGACCACGTCATCCTCACCGTCAGCCGGATGTCCGAGGAGAAGCGGGCGAACCCCGGCTACCGGGCGTTCTTCGCGAACGGGTTCAACGTGACCCGCGTCCTCGTCCTGTTCTTCTGGGAGGTCGTCCTCGAGTGGACCGCCGCCCTTCGGTCCGCCCGCCGGGACGTGCGCCCGCGCGGCCATCGCGGCGGCGTCTACCCGTTCCTGCGCGGCGCGCTCTGCGTCGTCGTCCGCGACCTCATCGTGTACGGCGTCCTCAGCGACATGATGAAGGGGCGCCCGGCGATCTACGCCACGTTCTCGAGCTACGACGAGGTCGCCCATCACTCGGGCCTCGAGCGGGCCGACACGCTCGAGGCGCTGCGCAAGCTCGACGAGCAGTTCGGTCGCATCGCCCGGGCCGCAGCGTACGCGCCACGGCCGTACGAGATCGTCGTCCTGTCGGACCACGGCCAGACGCAGGGCGCGACCTTCAAGCAGCGCCACGGCTACGGGCTCGACGACGTGGTGCGGCGCGCGCTGGACACGACCGACGTCGCCGAGCTCCGCACGGGCGACGAGAACCACGCGATGGTCGGCCACGCCGTCGGCGAGGCCACCGGTCGGCAGGCCGCGGCCAAGCGGTCGAAGAGCGACGTGAGCGGCGAGCACGTCGTCGTCCTGGGCTCCGGGAACCTCGGCCTGATCTACCTCATGGAGGAGCCGCGGCGGCTCACGCGGGAGGAGATCGACGCCCGTCACCCGCGCCTGATCTCGTCGCTGACGTCGCATCCGCACGTCGGTTGGGTCCTGGTGCGCAGCGAGCGTGAGGGGGCGCTGGCCATCGGCCCCGGCGGAGTCCACCACCTGGCCGACGGGCGGGTGGTCGGCGAGGACCCGCTGGCGCCGTTCGGGCAGAACGCGGCGCGCCACCTCGCCCGCACCGACGGCTTCCCGCACGTCGCCGACCTGATGGTGGGCAGCTTCTACGACCCGGCGCTGGACGAGGGCTGCGCCTTCGAGGAGCTGATCTCGTTCCACGGCGGGCTCGGTGGCTCGCAGACCCGGGCGTTCATCCTCAGCCCGGTCCGCCTGCCGCTCCCCGACGAGCCGATCGTCGGCGCCGAGAGCACGCACCGCGTGCTCCTGGGCTGGCGCCGTCTGCTGCAGGGCGGAGGCCCCGAGCCGGCGCAGGCCGCCAACGGAACGCCGGCCGCCACCAGCGCCGTCGAGCAGGCCTCAGCTCCTTCGTGAGCCGGCCCGCGCGACCTCCAGCGGAGGCTGCGCGGGCCGGTGTCGTTCCTTCGAGCGGCTCCTAGCGCCTGCGGCGTGCCGTGCGGCGCGCGGTCCGGCGGGCGACTCTGCGGCTTCCCATCATGTCGATCAGCTCCTCGTTCGGGGGACGGTCAGGACGTGGCGGCCGACGCCGCCGTCTCCAGGGCGTGCAGCTCCCTCGCCTCCTCGCCGGTCACGAGACCGATCTCGATGAGGTCGAGCGGGCTGATGAAGCCGTCGGACAGGCGGAACCCGCCGGCCTCGGCGATCGCGTCGCGCAGCGGGATGGCCCAGTGGTGCTCGATCAGGAGCAGCGCTGCGGCAGTGTCGTTCGGGATGTCCTCGAGGACGTCCCACTCGGCGCCCGAGAAGACGTCGACGCCTCCCTCCTCGGCCAGCTCGGCTCCCGCCTTGGCTCCCGCCTCGAAGCCGGCGTCACCTTCGATGCCGAGCCCGATCAGGGCGCCGATCTTGCTGCCGAGCTCGACCGCCTCGTCGTGCGTGAGGTTGCTCAGGTGCTGGACCTCGAGCTCGCCCTCGGCGTCCTTGTAGACGGCGAGCGCGTCGATCACGCGAACCGTGTCGCTCGCGCGCAGGCGCTCGAGCTCCGCCTTGATCTTGCCGTGGAACTCGGGGTGCTCGAAGCCGAGCACCAACAGCTGCACAGGCCCGATGGCCATGTCGCTCCTCCTCGTCGTTGTCGGTGAACGCGTTCGCCGACCGGATGGTCGTCCGCGACGACGTGCAGGGTCGCTCGGGCACGGGTGAATCCTCCGGGCGGTGCGGCGAGCGTACGCCGCGGCCCGCGGCGCCTCGTCGCCCAAACTGGATGAAGCTCGCCCCCGTCCGACGGCCGCAACCCCACCTTCACCGCCTTCCTGCGATAGTTCGCTCGTCCATTCGTAGGAGGGGGAATACATGCGACGAGTCGTTGCGGCGTGGATCCTGGCCACCGCTGCTCTTCTCTCGATGCTCGCGTCCGCGGCCATCGGCGCACCCAAGAAGCCGACGGTCGACGTGCAGCTGCTCGCGATCAACGACTTCCACGGCAACCTCGAGCCGCCGGTCGGGTCGGGTGGCAACGTCCCGACCCCTGACGGCACGGTCGTCGCGGGCGGCATCGTGTACCTCGCGACCCACATGCGCGCGCTCGAGGCCGAGAACCCGAACAAGACCCTGATCGTGGGCGCCGGCGACCTGATCGGCGCGAGCCCGCTGATCTCGGCGGCGTTCCACGACGAGCCGACCATCGAGGCCATGAACGCCCTCGGCCTCGACGTCAGCGCCGTCGGCAACCACGAGTTCGACGAGGGCTACACCGAGCTGCTGCGCATGCAGAACGGCGGCTGCCACCCGGTCGACGGCTGCCTCGACGGCGACCCGTTCGCCGGCGCCGCGTGGCCCTACCTGTCGGCCAACGTCACGGTCGACGCGACCGGCAAGACGCTCTTCCCGGCCTACGTCATCCGCCAGTTCCAGGGCGTCAAGGTCGCCCTGATCGGGATGACCCTCGAGGACACGCCGACCATCGTGACGCCCGCGGGCGTCGCCGGCCTCACCTTCCACGACGAGGTCGACACGGCCAACGCGATCGTCCAGAACCTGCGGGCCAAGAAGCACATCCACACGTTCGTGATCCTGCTCCACCAGGGCGGCCAGCAGAACGTGACCCCGGCGTTCGTGAACAACTGCGACAACCTGACCGGGCCGATCGTCGACATCGCGAACGGGCTCGACGACGACGTCGACGTCATCGCCTCGGCCCACACCCACCAGGCCTACAACTGCACGATCGACGGCAAGCTCGTCACCCAGGCCTCCTCGTTCGGCCGCCTGATCACCCAGATCAAGCTGTCGATCGACCGCAAGACCGACGAGGTCGTCACGAAGACGGCCAACAACGTCATCGTCACCCGCGACGTCACGCCGGACCCGGTCGAGACCGCGCTGCTCGCGAAGTACCAGACGCTGATCGGCCCGGTGGCCGCGCGTCCGGTCGGCCAGATCACCGCCGACCTCACGCAGGCCACCTCGCCGGCCGGCGAGTCGACGCTGGGCAACGTGATCGCCGACGCCCAGCTCGCCTCGGCCAGCGCGCCCGAGAACGGGTCTGCGGTCGTCGCCCTGATGAACCCCGGCGGGATCCGGGCCGGCCTCATCTACGCCCAGAGCGGAACCGAGGGCGACGGCGTCGTGACCTACGGCGAGGCCTTCACGGTCCAGCCGTTCACGAACTACGTCGACACCATGAGCCTGACGGGCGCGCAGCTCGACGCGATCCTCGAGCAGCAGTTCGACAACCCGACGCCCGGCGACGTGCGGATCCTCTCGACCTCGAGCTCCCTGACCTACTCCTGGAGCGCGAGCGCGCCGAAGGGCGACAAGGTCTCGAACATCGAGATCAACGGCGTGCCCGTCGACCCGGCTGCCAGCTACCGGGTCGCCGAGAACAGCTTCCTGGCGAGCGGCGGCGACAACTTCACCGGCTTCACCGCCGGCACCGGCCTGATCACCGGCGCGGTCGACCTCGACGCCCTGAACGACTACCTCGCGGCCCACTCCCCGGTGGCGCCGCCGGCGCTCGACCGGATCACGCTCCTGCCGTAGACCCGATTCCGACCCCTTCCGCGGAGCCCTACGCCCCGCGGAGGGGGTCGATCTCGAAGGCGTCGAGCCGGGCCCTCCGCCCGTGCCGCCCAGCACGAACGGAGGGCCGCCTCGACGCTGCTCCCGGACGCCTCCGCTTGGGGCCTGGCCAGGGTGCTCGAACCGTGCACCACCCACTGGCTGGGTGACACCCCTCATCGAGTGATTCGGTGGCCGCCCCTGCGCCGGCCGCCTGCCTGACCCGTACGCTTCGGCGGGCATTGACCGACGCGCTCACCCCACCCGCGCCGCGCGGCCTCGACCGCAGCCAGCGGATGACTTTCGGGGCGATCGGCGTCGTCGCGCTGATCGCGCTCGGGCTGCGGATCGTCGACGCGCCGCCGGTGCTGGTGTTCGTCGTCGCGGGCATCGCCGTCGCCGGGCTGGCCTACGTGCTCGGGGTGGCCACCGAGGAGGCCGGCGCCTCGACCGGGCCGACGGTCTCGGCGCTCCTGAACGCCACGTTCGGCAACGCCGCCGAGGCGATCATCGTGATCCTCGCCGTGCGCGAGGGCCTGATCGAGGTGGCCAAGGCCTCGATCGTCGGCTCGGTGCTCGGCAACCTCCTGCTGATCCTGGGCGCGTCGCTGCTGGTGTCGGGGATCCGGCACGGACGCTGCCGCTTCGACGCGAGCGTGGTCGGGGTCAACGCGACCATGCTGGTGATGACGGTGGTCGCGCTGGGCCTGCCCACGGTGCTCTCGCTGGGCGAGGGCGTGACCCTCGCCGACGAGCGCCACGTGGCCTACCTGGTCGCCGTGATCATGGCCTTCCTGTACCTGGCCTACCTGCGCGCGACGCTCAGCGGGTCCGGCGGCGAGGGGCCGGCGGGCGGCCACCCGGCGCACTGGACGAAGGCCACCGCGCTCGTCATCCTGGGCGTCTCGGCCATCGGCACCGGCGTCCTGTCCGAGGTGCTGGTGTCGGTCATCGAGCCGACGATCCACCGCACGGGGCTCGGCGAGGTGTTCGTCGGGCTGATCATCGTGCCGCTGGTCGGGAACGTCGCCGAGCACTTCGCCGCCGTCCGCATCGCCTGGCGCGGCGACCTCGACTTCGCGATGGGGATCGCCTTCAACTCGGCGGTCCAGGTCGCCCTGGCGGTGACGCCGATCGCCGTCGCCGCCGGGTTCTTCTTCTCGAACAGCCTGACGCTCGAGGTCGGCGGCGCGGAGCTCGGCCTGCTGCTGGCAGCGGCGCTGATGGCCGGCGTGCTCGCCGCGACCGGGGTCGCGAGCTGGATCGAGGGCGTGCAGCTGCTCGCGATCTACGCGATCGCCTGCGTCGTGTTCTGGTACCTCTAGGCCAGCTCGCCGCGGCGCCGCTCGAGGAACGCGCGCTCGGCCTCGTTCGACGTCCGCTCGATCGCCGCGTCGAACTCCGCGGCGGCCTCGTCGCGCCGGCCGAGCCGTGCCAGCAGGTTCGCCCGGATCGCGTGGTACAGGTGGTAGCCGGGCAGGTCGAGCTCGTCGATCAGGGCCAGGCCGGCCTCCGGGCCGGAGGTCTCGGCCACGGCGACCGCCCGGCTCAGGGCCGCGACAGGGCTCGGCGCCACCACCAGCAGCTGGTCGTAGAGCTGCACGATCTGGGCCCAGTCGGTCTCGTCGGTGCCGGCGGCGTCGCTGTGGACGGCGTTGATGGCCGCCTGGATCTGGTACGGGCCGGGCTGGCCGCGGCGCAGGCAGCGCCGGACGAGCTGCTGGCCCTCCTCGACGAACGCCCGGTTCCAGCGGGAGCGGTCCTGGTCGGCCAGCAGCACCAGGCCGCCGTGGGCGTCGGTGCGGGCGGCGCGCCGGGCGTCGACCAGCAGCATGAGCGCCAGCAGGCCGAGCACCTCGGGCTCGTCGGGCATCAGCGCGGCGAGCACCCGGCCGAGCCGGATGGCCTCGGCGCACAGGTCGGCGCGGGTCAGGCTGTCGCCCGAGCTCGCCGTGTGCCCCTCGTTGAAGATCAGGTAGAGCACCGCCAGCGCTGCCCGCAGGCGGTCCGGCAGGTCGGCCTCGTCCGGCACCCGGAACGGGATGCCGGCGTCGCGGATCTTGCCCTTCGCGCGGGTCAGCCGCTGGTACATGGTCGCCTCGGGGACGAGGAACGCCCGGGCGATCTCGGACGTCTGCAGGCCGCCGAGCAGCCGCAGCGTGAGCGCGACCTGGGCGCTCGCGGCCAGGGATGGGTGGCAGCAGGTGAAGATCAGCCGCAGGCGCTCGTCGGGCACGGCCTCCTCCTCGTCGAAGGGCTCGGGCGGCTCGGCGGCCGGCCGCAGCCGGGCCGCCTCGGCGTGCCGGCCCTCGCGCATCGCCTCGCGGCGGAGGCGGTCGACCGCCCGGTTTCGGGCCGTCGTGATGATCCACCCCGCCGGCGACGGCGGCAGCCCGTCCTGCGGCCAGCGCTCGGAGGCGACCGCGAACGCGTCCTGGACGCCGTCCTCGGCGACGTCGATGTCCCCGAAGATCCGGACCAGGACGGCGACCGCGCGGCCGTACTCCGAGCGGAAGACCCGCTCGATCTCGGACGGCGCGAGGGCCGGCACGCGACGGGTCAGCCGGCCTCGGTCTGGAACGGGCGCACCTCGATCGGCAGGGTCGTTGCCGTCGCGGCCTTGCGGCCCCACGCGAGCGCGGCGTCGAGGTCCGGGGCCCGCACGATCGTCAGGCCGCCGAGGAACTCCTTGGCCTCGACGTACGGCCCATCGGTGGTGAGCAGGTCGCCGTTCTCGACCCGCACCACGGTCGCCGTGCTGGGCTCGCACAGGCCGTCCGAGAAGACCCAGGCGCCAGCCTCCTTCAGCTCCGCGTTGAACGCGGCGACGTTGCGCACGATCCTCTCGAGGTCGACGTCCGGCGGCGGGGTGACGCCGGGCTGGATCACGCTGAGCAGGTAGTGCTTCACGGTGCTTCCTCCTGGACGTTCGGCCGGCCGGGTGCCGGCGCTCTCACCCCCTTACACGAACGGGCCCGCTGCGATTCGACAGCCGGCCGCTGGCATCCGTTTGACACCCGGCGCATCGCTCGTCCACGATCCCGCCCCAATGGCCTACGTCCTCACCGCGAGATGGACCGCGAAGCCGGGCGAGGAGGAGGCCGTCCTCGACTGCCTCCGGCGGCTCGCCGTCCCCTCCCGGGCCGAGCCGGGCTGCCGTTTCTACCAGCCCACCCGGAGCGTCGACGACCCTCGGGTCTTCCTGATCCTCGAGATCTACGACGACGAGGCAGCCCTGAAGGCCCACGCCGAGAGCGACCACTTCAAGCAGATCGGCCTCGCCGAGGGGATCCCGCGGCTCGAGAGCCGCGAGCGCGCGTTCTACGAGACCATCGACTGAGAGCTGGCCTCCTCGAGCGCCGCCTGGGCGGCGGCCAGCCGGGCGACCGGCACCCGGTACGGGGAGCACGAGACGTACTCGAGCCCGGTCCGGTGGAAGAAGCGCACGGACGGCGGGTCGGCGCCGTGCTCGCCGCAGATCCCGAGCCGCAGGTCGGCGCGCACCGCGCGGCCGCGCTCGCAGCCGAGCCGGACGAGCTCGCCGACGGCCGCCTCGTCGATCGTCTCGAACGGGTTCCTGTCGACCACGCCCTGCTGGACGTAGGCCGCGAGGAACCGGCTCTCGGCGTCGTCGCGGGACAGGCCGCACACCGTCTGGGTCAGGTCGTTGGTGCCGAACGAGAAGAACTCGGCGTCCTCGGCCAGCTCGCCGGCGCACAGGCAGGCGCGCGGCAGCTCGATCATCGTCCCGATCATCACCCGAAGGCTGCCGCCGCTGGCCTCGAGCTCGGCGGCGACGGTCTCCTCGATCAGCGCGCGCAGCCGGCTCAGCTCGCCGGGCCAGGTGATGAGCGGCAGCATGATCTCGATCTCGCACAGCGGCCCGCTCCGCGCCGCGTCGAGCGCGCCGCGGACGATCGCCCGCACCTGCATCCGGTAGATGTCGGGGTGCAGGATGCCCAGACGGGAGCCGCGGGTTCCGAGCATCGGGTTCTGCTCGGCCAGCGCCTGCACACGGTCGGCGATGCGCTTGACCCGGTCCCGCTCCCCGCCGCGGGGGAGCCGGTCGAGCTGCAGCGCGAGCTCCACCCGGTCGGGCAGGAACTCGTGCAGCGGCGGGTCGAGCAGCCGCACCGTGACCGGGAGTCCGGCCATCGCCGTGAAGATCCCGGTGAAGTCCTCGCGCTGCATCGGCAGCAGCCGGTCGAGCGCCTCGTCACGGGCCTCGTCGTCCTCGGCCAGGATCATCTGGCGCATGGCCGGCAGCCGGTCACGGGCCATGAACATGTGCTCGGTGCGGCACAGGCCGATGCCCTCGGCGCCGAACGCCCTTGCCCGGGCGGCGTCCTCGGCGGTGTCGGCGTTGGCCCGCACCCGCAGGCGCCGGCGCGCGTCGGCCCACTCCCCCACGACGTCGAAGTCCTCGCCGAGGTTCGACGCCGCCAGCGGGACGGCGCCGAGGATGACCTCGCCCGTCGCGCCGTCGATCGTGATGACGTCGCCCTCGTTGACCGTGGTGCGCCCGATCGTCAGCCGTCGCCCGTCCTGGTCGACGGCGGCGGCCTCGAGCCCGGCGACGCAGGGCTTGCCCATCCCGCGGGCAACCACCGCCGCGTGCGAGGTCATGCCGCCGTGGGCCGTCAGGACGCCCTGGGCCGCGAGCATCCCGTGCACGTCGTCGGGCGAGGTCTCGTAGCGCACCAGGATCACCGGCACCCCCGCCGAGCCGCGCTGGGAGGCGGTGTCGGCGTCGAACACCACCTCGCCCACGGCCGCGCCGGGTGAGGCGCCCAGCCCGCGCGCCAGCACCTCGTAGCGGGCCGACGGGTCGATCCGCGGGTGCAGCAGCTGGTCGAGGTCGCGCGGGTCGATGCGGCTGACGGCCTCACCCTCGTCGATCACGCCCTCGGCCACCAGGTCCCGGGCGATCCGCAACGCAGCCGACGCGCTGCGCTTGGCCGGCCGGGTCTGCAGCAGGTACAGCGTGCCGCGCCTCGGCGGCCAGCTCGACCTCCTGGGCATCGCGCTCGTGCTCCTCGAGCCGGGCGAGGGTCGCGCCGAGCTCGGCGTGCAGCTCGGGCTGCTCCTCGGCCAGGCGCCCGATCGGCAGCGCGCGCCCGTCGGCGCGCTCGTACTCGCCGTACAGCACGTGCTCGCCGGTCTGCGGATCGCGGGAGAAGCAGATCCCGGCGAGCGACCGCTCGTCGGCGTCGCCGAAGACCATCCGGCAGACGCTGACCGCGGTGCCGAGCGCGTCGGAGATCCCGTTCACCCGCCGGTACAGGCTCGTCCGGCGCGAGCTCCACGAGTCGAAGGCCGCGTCGATGGCCCGCACGAGCTGCTCGTGGGCGTCGCGCCGGAGCTCGGCGCCGGCGTCGGCGAACGCGTCCTCGAGCCGGCGCCTCGCGGCCTGGGCGGCGCGCTCACCAGCCAGCCGCACGATCGCCGGCATGGTCTCGTCGTTCAGGCCGACGTCCAGGATCGAGGTGAGCACGCCGGGCATCGGCACCGCCGCCCCGGCTCGCACCGCGAGCAGCAGCGGCCGCTCGGGATCTCCGAGCCGCAGGTCCGTCTGGCGCTCGACCTCGTGCACCGCCGCGTCGACCTGCTCGGCGAGCCCGTCGGGCCAGTGGCCCTGGCCGTCGCGGGCCAGGCCGGCCGCGCTCGAGATCGTGAAGCCCTCGGGCACCCGCAGGCCGAGCCGCGTCAGCCGGGCGAGGCCTGCGCCCTTCAGGCCGACGACGGACGGCGGCGCCGGCGGCTCGTGCGAGAACGGGTAGACGAAGGGGTCGGACATCGCTGCCTCAGCCGGTGGCCCGTATGCGGGCGACGACCGCGTCGCCGACCTCGCTGGTGCTGGCGGCGCCGCCGACGTCGCGGGTGCGGATGCCCTCGCGACTGGCCCACTCGACCGCCTCCAGCAGGCGCGTGGCGGCCGCCTCGTCGCCGAGGTGCTCGAGCATCAGGGCCGCGCTCCAGAGCGCACCGATCGGGTTCGCGATGCCCTTTCCGGCGATGTCCGGGGCCGAGCCGTGCACCGGCTCGAAGATGCCCGGGACGTCCGACCCTGGCGCGATGTTGGCGCTGGCGGCGGTCCCCATCCCGCCCTGCAGCGCGGCGGCCAGGTCGGTGAGGATGTCGCCGAACAGGTTCGAGGCCACGACGACGTCGAGCGACAGCGGGTTCTGCACCATGCGGGCCGCCAGCGCGTCGACCAGGACGCGTTCGTAGCGGACGTCGGGGTGCTCGGCCGCGACCTCGGCGGCGATCTCGTCCCACAGGACGTAGCCGTAGCGCGAGGCGTTCGACTTGGTGGCGCTGGTGACCACGCCGCGCCGCTCCTCGGCCAGCTCGAACGCGTGGCGCAGCACCCGCTCCACGCCGACGCGGGTGAAGACCGCGGTCTCGATGCCGACCTCGAGCGGCAGGCCGGCGTGAGCCCGTCCGCCGACGCCGCTGTACTCGCCCTCGGTGTTCTCGCGCAGGAACAGCGCGTCGATCCGCGGCGAGCCGGCCAGCGGCGACGGGATCCCGGCGAGCAGCCGGGCCGGGCGCAGGTTGGCCCACAGGTCGAGGGCCTGGCGCAGCGGCAGCAGCAGGCCCCAGAGCGAGATGTGGTCGGGCAGCGACGGGTCGCCGACCGCGCCGAGCAGCACGGCGTCGTGCTGCTTGACGATCTCGACGGCGTCGGGCGGCATCATCGCGCCCTCGGCGTGGTAGCGGGCCGAGCCCCAGTCGAGGTCGGTCCACTCGACGGCGAGGGCGAGGGCGTCGACCGCCTTCCGGGCCTCGGCCACGACCTCGGGGCCGGCGCCATCCCCGGCGATCACGGCGATGCGATGGGACACGTGGGCGAGACTAGGGGGACTTGCCGCCCGCAGGCGTCAGGCGGCGTGGCCGTGGTAGGCGTGCACCACGGCGTGGCCCTTGCCCCGGGCGATGAGCCAGCGGTTCACCGGGAACGCTGCGGCGAAGGCGATCACCAGGCTGACGGCCAGGCTCCACCAGAACAGCGCGTCGCCCAGCCCGGCCGCGAGCGCTCCGGGAACCAGCGCGACGAAGGCGTTGTCGACGACCTCCATCGTCCCGATCGAGAGGGTGTCGGAGGCGAAGGCCAGCCGGGCCGCCCGGCCGAAGGGCAGCGAGGCCCGGATCAGCGGCAGCAGCGTCAGGCCGTAGCCGAAGGCGAACGCCAGCACGATCGAGATCGCGATCGACGCGGCGTTCGAGAGGCCGAGCGCGGTCGAGATGATCATGCCGAGCACCTCGCCGATGGCGCAGCCGGTGAGGCAGTGCAGGGTGGCGGCCAGCGCTGTCCGGGACAGGGACGCGCCGCCGTGGGCGTGGGCCGAGTGCTGCATGGCTGGATGATACCCTACTGGGGTATCCGGGCTCGACCGCTAGGCAAGCTCGAAGACGATGTCCTGCGCGCCCTCCCACAGCGTGAGCTGGCCGAGGTCACGCAGGCGCTCGTTTCCCGACGTCACGGTCAGGACGTGGTTGCCGGCGAGCTGCCCGGCCATGCTGGCGAAGCAGCAGTGCCCGTACGGGAACAGGATCTCGGTCTCGCTCACGCCGCCCGGGTAGATCAGGATCTCGCCCGGCGCCGGGTAGCTCGTGGCGTACTCGGGGCCGATGCCGAGATCGAGGTCGCCGAGCGGGATCCAGGTCGACTCGCCGCTCCAGCGCACGTGGATCACCCGGTTTCTGAACGGGAAGCGCCGGCGGAACGCCTCGACGGTGCGCGGCGAGCGCGCCTCCTCGAAGCGGGCCTCGAAGGTGAACGGCCCGGCGGTGATCCTGACGTCGCTCATGGCGTGCTCCTCGGGATGGGTGTGACGAGCCGGCCGGCGCCCGGCTCCGGCGGGCGGCCGCGCACCAGCACTGCGCGTACCCGGGCGCGCAGCTCGCGGCCGACGAAGGGGCTGAGGGCGTGGCGGGAGCGCAGCTCGGCGCGCTCGAGGGTGCGGCCGGCGCCGAGCTCGACGAGCATCAGGTCGGCGTCGGCGCCCTGCTCGACGCGGCCCTTGCGCAGGGCGAGGCGCTCGGCCGGCGCCGCCGACAGGGCCTGCGAGAGCAGCGGCAGGTCGAGCCCGCGCGACGACCCGTCGCCGAGCACCAGCTCGGCGAGGGACTGCGCGCCGGCGATCCCGCCCCAGGCCTCGAAGGCGTCGCTGCGGTTCTTGAGCTCGGGCGGCGACGGGGAGTGGTCGGAGGCCACGAACGCGATCGTGCCGAGGCCGAGCGCCTGCCACAGCGCCTCGCACTCGGCCCGCGGCCGAAGCGGCGGTGCGCACTTGGCCAGGGCGCCGAGCCGCTCGGCGTCGTCCTCGTCCAGCACCAGGTAGTGCGGACAGGTCTCGCAGGTCACGTCCTGACCGGCGGCTCTGGCCTCGGCGACCAGCGCCGCGCCGCGGCCGGTGCTGACGTGGACGACGTGCAGCGCGCAGCCGGCATCCGCCGCCAGCACCAGGGCCCGGGCGATCGCCTGGACCTCGGCGATGGCCGGCCGCGAGCGCAGGTAGTCGCGCATCGCCGTGCGCCCCGCAGCGCGGGCCCGGGCGGCGAGGCCGCCGGTGATCGCGTCGCTCTCGGCGTGCACCGCTACGGGCAGACCGAGCCGGGCCGCCTCGCGCATCCCCTCGTACAGCGCGAGGTCGTCGACGGCGGCGAAGTCGTCGATGCCGCTGTTCGACATGAACGCCTTGAAGCCGACCACCCCGCGCTCGGCCAGCCCGGCGAGCTCGCCGACGTTGCCCGGCACGAGCCCGCCCCACAGCGCGTAGTCGACGCTCGCCGTGTCCCGCGCGGCGGCGAGCTTCGCGTCGAAGCCCGCGGCGTCGACCGTCGGCGGATGGCTGTTCAGCGGCATGTCGACGATCGTCGTGGTGCCGCCGGCGGCCGCGGCGGCGGTGCCGCTGGCGAAGCCCTCCCAGTCGGTGCGGCCCGGGTCGTTGAGGTGGACGTGGGCGTCGACCGCGCCCGCCAGCACGTGCAGCCCGCGGGCGTCGAGCTCGCGCGCCCCGGCGCCGGCCAGCTCCGGCTCGATGGCCGCGATCGCGCCGTCGACGATGCCGACGTCGGCGGTCACGAGCCCGGCGGCGGTCACGAGCTCGCCGCCCCGCACCAGCACGTCGAAGGGGCTCAACCGGCGGCCAGCCGGTCGACGGCGCCGGCCAGGACGTCGAGCGCGACGGCCACGTCCGCCTCTTCCACCGACTCGGCGGGGTTGTGGCTGATGCCGCCCCGGCAGCGGACGAAGAGCATCGCCACGGGGCAGATCTGCGAGAGCGCGACGGCGTCGTGGCCGGCGCCGCTCGGGAGCTCGACCTGCTCGTACCCGGCCGCCGCCACGGCCTCGCCGAGCACCTGGCGCAGCCGCGGTGCGCAGGCCACGGCCGGGATGTCGTAGAGCTCCGTCCAGCCGGTGCCCTCCGGCACGGCCGCCCGCAGCGCGCGCAGCGCGGCAGCGTCGCTCGGCGTCGCCTTCGTGGCGCACGTCCAGCGTGGCCTC
The DNA here is from genome assembly GCA_963794695.1 of uncultured Actinomycetes bacterium. Classification (GTDB taxonomy): domain Bacteria; phylum Actinomycetota; class Thermoleophilia; order Gaiellales; family JALYLC01; genus CAWCFJ01. The sequence continues at coordinate 27,999 of CAWCFJ010000012.1, forward strand.
GACCTCGCCGGGAATGACGTTCGCGGCTCCCGGACGCACGGCGAGCTGGCCCACCGTGGCCACCAGGCCCGCGCGGGCGCGCCCTTCGCGTTCGACCGCCAGCACCCACTGCGACGCGGCCACCAGCGCGTCCTGCCGCGCGTCCATCGGCACCGTCCCCGCATGGCCAGCCACGCCGCGGAACGTCACCACCGCCCGCGACGCGCCCTGGATCGACGAGACCACGCCGACCGGCAGGTCGCGGGCCTCGAGCCGCGGCCCCTGCTCGATGTGCACCTCGATCCAGCCGACCAGGCTCGCCGGGTCGCGGGCCTCGCCGGCGACCGCCGACGGGTCGACGCCCACCGCGGCGAGCGCCTCGCCCAGCGACACCCCGTCGCCGTCCCGCCGCTCGAGCCAGGCGCGGGTCGAACGACCCCGCCAGCACCGACGAGCCCAGGTAGGCGGTGCCGTAGCGCACGCCCTCCTCGTCGCTGAAGCCGAGCACCTCGACCGCGAACGGCAGCCGCCGGCCGGCGGCCTGCAGGCGCTCCACCACGGCCAGCGCCGAGAGCACCCCGAGCGGGCCGTCGTAGCGGCCGGCGTCGACCACCGAGTCGAGGTGCGAGCCGAGCAGCAGCGTCCGCTCGCCCTCGCCGGCGTAGCGGCCGACCACGCTGCCCACCGGGTCGATGCGGACCTCCAGGCCGGCCTCGCGCATCCAGCCGGCCACGAGCTCCGAGGCCTGGCGCAGGGCCGGCGTGGCCACGCGACGGGTGAGCCGGCCGGGGTCCTCGCTGATGCGGCCGAGCTCGTCGCAGCGCGCGAGCAGCCTCGCCGCCTCAGTGCTCATGCGGCTCCGCCGGGTCGTGCAGCGGGTGGCGATGGTAGGAGCCCGCGGCGTGCAGGCGCTGGTGCAGCCGGGTGTACGCGCCCTCGAGCACGCTCCGGAGGCGCTGGTGCCGGCGGACGTCGGCACGGGTGGCGAGGGTGTCGACGTAGGCGATCGCGCCCTGGATCTGGTCGAGCACGTCGGCCGCGTCCTGCACGCGGAGGTGCGGGCGGCCGCCGACGGTGACGAGCACGGCGCTGGTGTGGGCGGCCACGTCGCGCTGCCCGGCCGTGGTAGCTGCCGCGCACCCGCAGCGCGATCCAGCTCGAGTCGCCGATCTCGATCTCGGCGCTGCCGGCGGCGCTGGTCTGGCCGTCGAGGACGACCTCGGCGGCCACCTCGCCGCCGGCGACGACCTCGACGCGCTCGGCGCCGAGCGCGACCGACTCGAGGCGCCACTGCACCTGACGCGTCCGCCGCCGGCGGGCAGCTCGAGCCGCCCGCCCGGGCGCACGCCCTCGACCTCCAGCGAGACCAGCGGGCCGACGGTGACGAAGGTGTCGCCGCGGCGGACCGCGTCCATCCAGGCCTCGTAGCCGAGCTCGCGGTCAGCCGAGCCGGGCGTAGGTCCGGATCCCGCCGAGCAGCGACGACGGCCGACATCTTGTCCGAGCCGCCGACCAGCGGCACGTGGTGGCCCAGGTTCAGGTAGCGGTACCAGTCGGCCAGGCCGTACGGGCTCAGCGGCGCCGCGTCGACCTGCCCGTTGAAGCTCATCAGCTCGACGGCGTCGACCAGGCCGAGCACGAGGTCGGCGGCGCGCTCGAGCTGCGGATCGGGCGCGTGCGGCATGACCACCAGGCCGCCCTGGGCCCGGCAGCGCTCGGCCCACTCGGCCATCGCCACCTCGAGCGGATCGCCGAGCGCCGACTCGGACGGGCCGCCGGTGCACAGCGGGTGGATCAGCTCGCCCGGCGTAGCCGAGCAGCGAGATGTGGCCCAGCACCTGCTGGCGGTTCTCGGTGCCGACGCGCACCAGGAACTCGCCGTCGCCGCCGAGCTCGCGGGCGCCGAGCGTGGTGGCGCCGTCGAAGTCGCCGACGTTCGAGAACATCTCGCCCCACTGGCTGGCCAGCAGGTTGACCACGTTCACGCCCTCGGCGCGGCCCTCGAGCAGCGCGGTCTGCGGGCTGAGGAAGTGCACGTGGGTGTCGGCCGTGACCCAGCCCTGCTCGCGCCAGCGCAGGACGCGCTCGAGCGTGAACGTCAGCTCCTCGGTGTCGGCCGTGACCTCGACCGTCCGGCGCAGCGGCGCGACCTCGTAGCCGCGGCTGATCTCGACGTGCACCGTCCCCAGCGGGAGGTCGACCACGCAGCGGCCATCGACGTAGGCGTACTGCTGGCGGTCGATGGCGAGCTCGCCGTACCAGTCCTCGAACCAGCCGGTGTTGACCTGGCGGTGGTGGCCGCGCGGCGGCAGGTACTGGCCGTCCTCGCCGTGCAGGTGCAGCCGGGCAGCGACCGGGAGGCCGCCGGCGTCGACGATGCGCACGCGCACCGGGCGCTCCGCCGGCGGCACGACGCGCGCGTCCGGCGCCGGGATCGGCGAGCTCGAGCGACCAGCGGCTCGGCGCCCTCGCGCTCGACGTACAGCCGCGCCGCCGGGTGGGCGGCGACCTCGACCAGCACCTCGTCGTCGGACGGCCGCGGCAGCCAGGCGCCGTCGTCGTACAGGAGCACCGGCCGCGTGGTCAGCACCGAGCCGAGGTCGATCGACGACGCCCTCGAGCTCGCCGAGCGCGTTCCGCCGGGCGCCGTCGGGCACGCGCAGCCGCAGCGTGCGGCGGCGGGCCGGGCGCAGGGGGTGCTCGGCGAGCGTCGTGAGCGAGACCGCGTACACCGCGCTGGCCTCGGCGCCGGGCTCGAGCCGCAGCGCCTGCAGCCCGGCCTCCGGCCGCGGGTTGGGCAGGGCGTAGAGCCACAGCGTCTCGCCCGCGGCGTCGCGGGCTGCCGCGACCTGCGTCTCGGCGAAGCCCCACTCGTCGGTCGAGGAGCCCGAGACCGCGAGCTCGTCCCGCACCCGCCGGCGCACCACGTCCTCGGCCGCGGGCACGGCCGCCGCCGCGCTCGCGCCCCACGCGACCCGCGCCTGCTGGATGCCGAAGCGCCGGTGCACCGGCGTCGCGTGCTCCTGGCCGTCGTCGTAGACCAGGACGTAGCGGGACACGTCACCCGCGAACGCCCGGCCGCCCGAGGCCTCGTCGTCGGCCACGGCGTGGACCACCAGCACGTAGGTCGCGGTCCCGTCGAGCGGGACGGTCACGGCCTCACGCTCGAGCAGGATCACGTCGAGGCCGTCGGCAGGGCCGAAGCGGAACGGGAACCCCCGCACCACCTGGTCGCCGTGGCGCTCCCATCCGGCGGGCGGGCGCAGCGCCTCGGGAAGCTCGCTGCTGCGGCGGGTGTGGACGGCGTCGAGGTCGACGCGGCGGGCGTGCGGCGTCGCGGACACTCAGCTCCCCCGGTAGGTCGAGTAGGCCCAGGGCGACGCCAGCAGCGGCACGTGGTAGTGCGCCTGCGGGTCGGCGATCGGCGAAGCGCACCGGCACCAGGCCGAGGAACGGCGGGTCGGGCAGCGTCGAGGCCGGCGAAGTACGCCCCGACGTCGAACAGCAGCTCGTACCGCGCCCGCCTCGAGGGCGTCTCCCTCGAGCAGCGGCGCGTCGGTGCGGCCGTCCTCGTTCGTCCGCGTCCGCACGAGCGTCGCCCCGTCGCGCGCGAGCTCGATCGCCACGCCGGCCGCCGGGCAGCCGCGGGCCGTGTCGAGCACGTGCGTCGTGAGCCGGCCCATCAGCGGCGGAGGGTCAGGCGGATCGTCCCGTAGGCCGGGAAGGGGTCGGTGAAGGCCCGCACGTCGGCGCCTGCGTCGCTGTCGGTGAGCGGGTCGCGGGTGCGGTTCTGGGCCGAGAACGACACCTCGGAGAGCTGCGGGAAGCGGTCCAGCAGGACCGTTCCCATCTCGTTGACCAGGTGCTGGATCGACTCCGAGACGAACTCGTCGAAGACCTCCGCGACGACCTCCCGCACGGCCCGCGACGGGACGTGGCGGCCGCCGTCGGCGATGGCGTCGGCAGCGTCGGCGTAGCGCCAGTGAACGTCCAGGAAGAGGAACAGCGGCCGGTCGACGCGCTCGGGCAGGGTCGTGAACTCGTCGCGCACGAAGCGGGTGAAGGCGCTGCCGCGGAGCTTCATCAGGTGCAGCCCGACCCGTCCGCAGCGGTGCCCGGTGAGGCGCACGCCGCCGGCCCGGTCGAGGTCGAGCTCGGCCGTGCCGTGGTCTCCCTGGGAGCGGTCGTAGAGGACGCCGCGCTGGTGGTCGAAGCGCAGCTCGCGCCCGCTCACCCGCAGCGACTCCATCTGCTCGTAGCGCTCGAGCAGGCCGGCTCCGACGTGGTGCAGGAACCCCTCGAGCGTCGCGCCGCGGTGCTCGCCGCCGGCCCGCAGGATGAAGTTCTTCATCGAGTCGGTCGCGACGACGTTCGTGTTGTCGCCCTCGGTGTAGGCCGGCAGGAAGTTGTCGCCGAACACCTCGACGGTCACCTCGGCGGCGAACAGCGAGTCGCCCGGGCCGATCCGGTAGACCGGCACCGCGGCCTTGCCGTAGCTGATGACGTGCTCAGGCACCGGCGTCCTCGAGGCGAAGCTCGGCGATCCGCACGACCTGGCCGAGGGCCGTCGCGAGCTCCTCGTCACGGCCGTGGCCGAGGCGCTCCTCGAACGCTGCCAGGATCGAGTCGCGGGTGTTGTCGCGGACGCAGATCACGAACGGGAAGCCGAAGCGCTCGCGGTAGGCGGTGTTCAGCTCGATGAAGCGGGCGTGCTCGTCGGGCGTGAGCCGGTCGAGCCCGGCCGAGGCCTGCTCGCTCGCGGCGGTGGACGAGAGCTCCCCGGCGACGGCCGCCTTGCCGGCCAGGTCGGGATGGGCCCGCACCAGCTCGAGCTGCCGCTGCTCGGGCGCCTCGGCGATCGCCGCCCGCAGCGCCTCGTCGAGCTCGTCCAGCGTGGCGAACGGCGCGCGCTCCCAGACGGCGTCGGCGACCCAGCCGGCCCGCTCGAAGGCCTGGCCGAGCAGCCCCGCGAAGGCGTCGCGATCGAGCGCCTGGAGCGTCCCGCTCACGCCGCCGCCCGCTCGGCCAGGAGGCGGCTCGCGCGAGCCGCCTCGCGCCCCAGCTCGGCGGCGTCGGCGGTGCGCAGCTCGCGGCCCGCGACGACGACCCGGCCGTGCACCAGCAGCGTGTCGACGAGCCGGGGCGGCCCGAGCACCAGCGCGGCGACGGGATCCTCGATGCCGGCGTTGCCCGCGTCGTCGAGCCGCCACAGCGCGACGTCGGCGAGCTTTCCGGGCTCGAGCGAGCCGAGCTCGTCGGCGCGGCCGAGGCAGCGCGCGCCGTGGATCGTCCCCAGCTCGAGCGCCTGGCGGGCCGTCAGGGCCGTCGGCCCGCCGCGCAGCCGGGCATGCAGCAGCGAGGCGCGCAGCTCGAGCTGCAGCTCCCCCGCCTCGTTCGAGGCCGCGCCGTCGACGCCGAGGCCGACCGGCGCGCCGGCGCCGACGAGGTCGGCGACCCGGGCGATGCCGGCGCCGAGCCGGGCGTTCGAGCTCGGGCAGTGGGCGACGCCGGTGCCGGTCTCGCCGAAGCGGGCCACCTCGCGGTCGTTCAGGTGCACGCAGTGGGCCAGCCACACGTCGTCGCCGAGCCAGCCGTGCTGCTCGAGGTACTCCACCGGCCGGCAGCCGAACTGCTCGAGGCAGAACGCGTCCTCCTCGACCGTCTCGGCGAGGTGGGTGTGCAGGCGGACGCCGCGGCGACGGGCCAGCTCGGCGGTCTCGCGCATCAGCTCCCCGGTGACCGAGAACGGCGAGCACGGCGCGAGCGCCACCCGCAGCATCGCGCCCGGGGACGGGTCGTGGAAGCGGGCCAGCGCGTCCTCGCTGGCGGCCAGGATCGCGTCGCGGTCCTCGACCACCTCGTCGGGCGGCAGGCCGCCGCGGGAGCGGCCGAGGTCCATCGAGCCGCGGCACGGATGGAAGCGCAGGCCCAGCTCGCGGGCCGCCTCGACCTCGGTGGCCAGGAGGTCGCCGCCGCCGCGCGGGAAGACGTAGTGGTGGTCGGTGCTCGTCGAGCAGCCCGGAGCGGGCCAGCGCGGCGAGCCCGGCACGGGCCGCGGCGCGCTCGACCTCCTCGTCGACGTGGGCCCAGACCGGGTACAGGGCGACGAGCCACTCGAACAGCGTGGCCTCCTGGGCCAGGCCCCGGGTGGCCCACTGGTAGAGGTGGTGGTGGCAGTTCACGAGGCCCGGCGTGGCCAGGCAGCCCCGGGCGTCGACCCGGTGGGTCGGCACGTCGTCGGCGAACGCCGGCGCGCTCCCCGCCCCCACCGCGGCGATGCGCTCGTCCTCGACCACGACGTGGCCGCTCGGGTGCTCGGTCCGGCCCGCGTCGACGCAGGCGACGGCGCAGCCGTCGAGCACGATCCGCTGCCTCGGGCGGGTGGGCGCAGTGTCCGCCACCCGCCCGAGGTTAGAGCGATCAGACCTTGAAGGTGGCCACGAGCTGCTGCAGCTCGCTGGCGCGGGCGCTCAGCTCCTGGGCGCTCGCGGCGACCTCCTGGGCGGAGGCGCTGGTCTCCTCGGTGCTGGCCGAGACCTGCTGGGTGGCCGCGGAGGCCTGCTCGGCGGCGGTCGAGATCTCGTTCATGTCGTTCTCGACGCGCTCGGCGGCCGTCGACACCTGCTGGGCGCCGGCGGCGATCCGGGCGAGCCGGTCGGCGATGTCGTCGACCCGCCCGACGATGGCCACGAACGCCTCGCCGGCCTCCTCGACGGTGGCCCCGCCGGCCTCGGTGCGCTCGGCCGCCGTCTCGGCGGTCTCGGCGGCGCGGCCGGTGGCGGCGCTGACGTCGGCGATCAGGCCGGCGATGTTCTCGGCGGCGCGCCGGGACTCCTCGGCCAGGCCGCGCACCTCGTCGGCGACGACCGCGAAGCCGCGGCCCTGCTCGCCGGCCCGGGCCGCCTCGATGGCGGCGTTCAGGGCCAGGAGGTTGGTCTGGCCCGCGATGTTGGTGATCGCGTCGACGATCATCCCGATCTCGCCGGACTTCGAGGAGAGCTCGGCCATCACGGCGCGCACCTCGCTCGCAGCCTCGCGCACGCCGGCCATCGCCTGGCTGGCGCCGCGCGCGGCGCTCGCCCCCTGCTCGGCGACGGCGCGGGCGTCGGACGCGGCCTGGGCGCTGTCGGCGGCCTGCTCGGCGGAGTCGCGAAGCGCGGTCACCATCTCGCGGGCCGCGCCCTGGGTCGACTCGACCATGCGGGTCTGGATCTCGGCGCCGTGGGCCACGTTCTGGATGGCGTCGGCGATCTCGCCGGCCGCGCGGCCGGACTCCTCGGCGGTCCGGGCCATCTGATCGGACGACGCCGTCACGGCGGTGCTGGTCTCGGCGACCCGGCCGACGAGGCTCGCGATGCCCTCGAGCATCCGGTTGAACGACGCGCCGAGGCGGCCGAGCTCGTCGCTGCCGGTGTGGGTCGCACGGACGGTCAGGTCGCCGCCGGCGGCCTGCTCGCTGGCCTCGGCCAGGAGGGCGATCGGGCGGCGGACGGTGCGGACGATGAAGACGGCCAGGCCGCCGGCCAGGAGCAGCGCGAGCAGCGCCGCCGCGAGGCCGTAGGTGCGGGCCTGGTTCGCGGCGGCCGAGGCCTTGCTGACGTCGGCGGCGCGCAGCGCGTCGATGCGGGCGGAGATCTTCAGGGCGGCTGCGAGCGGGACGCGGACGTAGCCGTCGGCGAGCTTCAGGGCCTCCAGGGCGGCGGCGTGGTCGCCGCGGGCGACGGCCGGGAACAGCTTGCCGTGGACGCTCGCGTCGTGCTTGTGGTCGGCCGCGTTGGCGGCGTTCGAGATCTGGGCGATGCCCGGGTCGCCGATCTTCTCGACGGCGGCGCTGCCCTTGTCGCTCATCGCGACGCCGGCCAGCCACTCCGCCTTGTACCTCGGCTCGAACGTGGCGACGTACAGCGCCTGGGCCGCCATCTGCTGGCGGGTGCCCTGCACCTGCAGGTTGGCGCCCGCGACGGCGTCGTCCCAGCGAGTGGTTCCCTTCCAGGTCGATTGGGCACTGCCGGCCTGCAGCAGCGCAACACCGAGCGCGAGCAGGAACACGGCGCTGACGGCGCCGAATCCGACACCGAGCTTTCGAGCAATCGACCACTCACTGATCCGCATGGAAGCCCTCCGGGGCGTGACGAGTCGCCGACAAGGGGACGGGGCCGGCGCTCCCAGTAATCGGCAGCGCCGGCCCCGTTCTGGACCATACGAACGGGTGGGTTACTGCAGGGCCATCGCCAGGTTGACCCGGTCCTCGGGCTTGATCAGGTGGTTGTGGTCGTCGAGGCCCAGGTCGATCTCGACCCACTCGACCTCGCCCGTGAAGGCACGCTGCGAGTAGTCGGTGGTGACCGGCGAGCCGAACTCGTTGCCGACGTCGCAGGTCTCGTCGGCCGAGAAGAGGAACGCCTCGGTCTGCTCGACACGGCCGCTGCCGCTGGCGACGCCGTCGATGTACAGCGTGACCGTGCCGCCCTTGCCGACGCCGCCGCCGTCGTAGGCGAACTCCATCCGCACCTGGTGGTCGCCGGCGGGCAGCTTCGCCGTGCCCTCGACGATGTACTCCTCGAGGCCGAAGAAGTTGTAGGCGTACCGCGGCTTTCCGCCCTTGACGTACAGGCTGTGGCCGCCGGACACCCCGCCCTGGGCCACCAGCACGCCCTCGGCGCCGGACTCGGGCACCTTGACCTGGGCGGTCAGCGAGAACGACGTGTTCTTCATCATCAGCACCGAGTTCTCGGTCAGCCGCCCCATGCCGCCGAACAGCAGCTGGCGCTTGCCGCGGATCAGCGTCGGCCGGCCGGCCGTCTCGGGCAGGCCACGCTCGACGAAGCGGTCGTCGAGCGGCACCACGTTGTACTTGACCGCCTCGATGAGCCACAGCCGCTGCAGGTCGTGCAGCTTCTGCGGGTGCTCCTTCGACAGGTCGTGGGCCTGCGTCCAGTCGGTCGTCGTGTCGTACAGCTCCCAGACGTCGTCGTCGAAGGCCGGCGTCTTGACGTCGTAGCCGGTCTGCCACGGCGTGCGGTGCTTGGTCACCGCGGTCCAGCCCTTGTGGTAGATGCCGCGGTTGCCGAACATCTCGAAGTACTGGGTCTGGTGCCGGTCGGGCGCGGCCGCGTCGTCGAACGAGTAGGCCATGCTGACGCCCTCGATGGGCTTCTGCTGGACGCCGTTGACGAAGGTCGGCTGCGGCAGCCCGGCCACCTCGAGCACCGTCGGGCAGACGTCGATCACGTGGTGGAACTGCGGGCGCGTCTCGCCCTTCGCCTTGATCCCGCTCGGCCAGTGCACGATCGTGCCGTTGCGGGTGCCGCCGAAGTGGGACGCCACCTGCTTCGTCCACTGGTACGGCGTGTCCATCGCGTGGGCCCAGCCGACGGCGTAGTGGTTGTAGGCCTCGGGCCCGCCGAACTGGTCGATCTTCGACGTCAGGAACTCCGGCGTCTCGAGGGCGCCGAAGCCGCCGAGCGTGATCATCTCGTTGAACGTGCCCTGCAGCGAGCCCTCGGCCGACGCGCCGTTGTCGCCGATGATCGTGATGACCAGGGTCTCGTCGAGGATCTTCAGGTCCTCGAGCGCGTCCAGCACCTGGCCGACGTGGTGGTCGGTGTTCTCGAGGAAGCCGGCGTAGATCTCCATCTGCCGCGCCAGGACCGGCTTCAGCTCCGGCGCGACATCGTCCCAGGCCGGGATGCCGGCGCTGCGCTCCGTGAGGTCGCTGTCCTGCGGGATGACGCCGAGCTCCTTCTGGCGGGCGAACGAGCGCTCCCGCAGGACGTCCCAGCCGTCGTCGAACTGGCCCTTGTAGCGGTCGGCCCAGTCCGCGGGCACGTGGTGCGGGGCGTGGGTGGCGCCCGGCGCGTAGTACGCGAAGAACGGCCGGTCGGGCATCAGCGCCTTCTGCTGGCGGATCCACTTGATGGCGTGAGTGGACAGGTCGTCGTTGAAGTAGTAGCCCTCCTCGGGCGTGCGGTCGGGCTCGACCGGGGTCGTGCCCTCGTACAGCGCCGGGTACCACTGGTTGGTCTCGCCGCCGAGGAACCCGTAGAAGTAGTCGAAGCCCATGCCGCTCGGCCACTGGCGGTACGGCCCCATCGGGCTCGTCTCCCAGACCGGCACCTCGTGGCACTTGCCGAACTGGGCCGTGCTGTACCCGTTCAGGTTCAGGATCTTGGCCAGCGGCGCCGCGGTGTTCGGCCAGATCGAGCTGTTGCCCGGCGCCGACGTCGCGAGCTCGGCGATGTTGCCCATCCCCACCGAGTGGTGGTTTCGGCCGGTCAAGAGCGCCGAGCGGGTCGGCGAGCACAGCGCCGTGGTGTGGAAGCGCGTGTACTTCAGGCCGCCGGCCGCGAGCCGCTCGAAGTTCGGCGTGCGGCACGGCCCGCCGAACGCGCTCGACGCGCCGAAGCCGACGTCGTCGATCAGCACGATCAGGACGTTCGGCGCGCCCTTCGGCGGCAGCAACGGCTCGATCGGCGGGTAGTGGGTGTCCGGGTCCTTCGCGTCGTAGGTCGTCAGCCCCGCCGCCGGGATGTCGGGCATCGGCAGCACCTGGCGGAGGTTCGGCTGAGCACCGTCGGCCATGCTCGGTCCTTTCGAATCGATCGTCGAGCGGGCACGATCGACGCGCCGACGACGAGGGCCATCACCCGCCGCGGGTGAGCGCCGTGACGCGGTCGGCCTCGGCGACCGGATCGCCGGCGAGCACCAGCTGGTCGAGCCCGGCAGCCGCCGCGGCCGCCGCCCCGGCGCCGCCGAGGGCCACCCGGTGCCGGCTGGCAAGCGCCTGCACGCCGGCGGCGACCTCCGACCAGTGCTCGCCACCGAGGGCCGCCAGGACGACGAGCTGCGGGTCGAGCGCGTCGGCCGTCTCGGCGACGGTGTCCACGGGCGTGTCAGCTCCGAGGTAGGCGATCCGCCAGCCGCGGGCCCGCAGCGCCAGCCCGAAGACCAGCAGGCCGAGGTCGTGGTACTCGCCTGGCGTGCAGGCCAAAAGGGCCCGTGGCCCGACGCCGTGGCCCCAGCCGCGAGCCAGCCCGAGCAGCCGTCCGCGCAGCACCACGCTCGCGAAGTGCTCCTGGGCGATCGACACCTCGCCGCCCTCCCAGCCGCGCCCCAGGTCGCCCAGGAACGGGAGCACGACGTCGCGCAGCAGGACGTCGAGGCTGGCCGTGGACAGCACCTCGTCGAGGATCGTCTGGACCCGGTGCTCGTCGAAGCCGACGACCGCCTCGCGCAGCTCCTCGCGGACGGCCACGGTCGACAGGACGGGCGACGGCGCCTCGGACGACGGCCGGGGCTCGGCCGCCAGGGCGGCGGCCTCGGCCGCCGCCAGCCCCTCCGCCAGGTGCTGGCGCATCCGCTGCACGCGCTCGAGATCAGCGGCCCCGTAGAGCCGCAGGTTGCCGGTCGAACGCTCCGGCCGGAGCAGTCCGTACCGCCGCTCCCAGGCGCGTAGGAGCTCCGGGCTGACGCCGGAGCGCCGGCTCAGCTCGCCGATCCGCAGGAGGGTCTCGCCGGCCATGTCCGCAGACTATACAGAAGGTGGACAGGATCTTGACAAGAGTGGAAGGGACGTCTAGGTTGCCTGTACAAAAGCTAGACAGGAGATGCACAGCATGCGCAAGCTCGACACCATCGCCGCCCTGCTCGTGATCGTCGGCGGGCTGAACTGGGGACTCGTGGCCATCGCCAACTTCGACCTGGTGGCCTGGATCTTCGGCGAGGACTTCGGCTCCACCAACGTCGGCAGCCGGATCGTCTACGGCCTGGTCGGCGTGGCCGCGGTCTACGGCATCGTCTCGCTGGCGAGCGCGCGTCGCCGGAGCGACGCACACGGCGGCGTCGCGCACGCCTCGCGCTGAGGCCGCGGCTCAGCCGCCGAGCGGCGAGCGTGGGATGCGGGTCTCTCCGTGCACGTCGGGGATCCGCATCCCCACCTCGTCGACGAAGCACCACGACCAGTCCTCGCCGGGCTCGAGCGAGCGGATGATCGGGTGCTCGCTGCCGCGGGCGTGGGCCGACGCGTGGCGGTTCGGGGAGCTGTCGCAGCAGCCGACCTTGCCGCACTCGAGGCAGATCCGCAGGTGCAGCCAGCGGCCGCCCATCGCCAGGCAGTCCTCGCAGCCGTCGACGGACTCGGGGAGCTCGGTGACCAGCACGTGGTCGAGGTGGGTGCACTCGGGCATGGCAGGTACCTCAGGCTTGGGTGAAGGGCAGGGACACGTGGAACGTGGTGTTCCCGGGCTCCGAGTCGAGCCACAGCGAGCCGTCATGCCGGTCGACCACGATCCGCCGGGCGAGCTCGAGCCCCATCCCGGTGCCCTGCCCGACGTCCTTCGTGGTGAAGAACGGGTCGAACACCTTGCTCTGGATGGCCTGCGGGATCCCCGGGCCGTCGTCGGAGATGTCGATCCGGGCGCAGCTCGGCGCCTGGAACGTACGGATGGTGATCGTCCCGTGATCGCCGAGCGCGCCGATGGCGTTGTCGAGCAGGTTCGTCCACACCTGGTTCAGCTCGAAGCCGCGCACGGTGAGCTTCGGCAGCGTCTCGTCGTAGTCCCGGACGACCTCGATCGCGGTGTGCCGCAGCTTGTGCTGGAGCACCTTGAGCGTGTCCTCGAGGCCCTGGTGGAGGTCGATCTCGACGAGCTCTCCGCGGTCCATGTAGGTGTAGCGCTTGACCGCCGCCACCAGGTCGGACATGCGGCGGGTGGCCTCGGACAGGTCGTCGATGAGCGACTGCGCCTGCAGCGTCGCGGCGACCCAGCGCAGCGCGGAACCGGTCGCCGGGCCCGCGTGCTCGGCCACCTGGCCAAGCCACTCCTCGTCCACGTTGGCCGCCGCGAGCGGCTCGGCGATCCGCCAGGGCTCGTCGACGCCGAGCTCCTCGAGCCGCGTGGCCAGGTCGTCCTCGGCGTCGGCCGCCGCCAGCGAGTCGAGCGCGGTGCAGGACGCCGCCCGCGCGGCCGCCTCGGCCTGCAGGGCGACCAGCTTCTCGGCGCTGGCCCGCTCGACGCCGGCCTCGACGAACTGGCGCAGCGAGTCGTTCACGGTCGCCACGGCCTCGGACAGCTCGGCCGCGGCCCGGGTCGCGGCAGCCGCCGGGTTGTTCAGCTCGTGGGCGATGCCCGCGGCCATCGTGCCGAGGGCGCTGAGCCGCTCGCGGTTCTGCTCGAGCGTCGCGAACCGGTTCATCACCGGCCCGACGCGCTCCATGACCCGCCGGTGCACCTGGAGGTTCGAGAGGGTGAGCCGCACGAAGTCGGCGGTCGGGATCACCGCCACCCGCATGTCGGTCTCGGCGACCGCCCGGATCGGGAGTCCCTCGCCGGTCAGCACCGAGATCGCGCCGAGCCAGGTCGGCGCCTGCTGGCGGCCGGTCGGCTCGGTGCGATCGCCGTCGACCCGGAACGCGAGGGCCGAGCCTTCGAGGATGAAGAACGCCCCCGGCGGGGGCTGGCCCTGCTCGGCCAGGACCTCGCCGCGCTCCAGCGTGCGGATCTGAGCCGCGGCGATCCAGGGCTCGAGCTCGTCCTCCGAGAGGTCGTCGAGCAGGTCGATCCCGCGCAGCTCGGCCGGGGTGACCGCGGTCGCGCTCAACCTTCGGCCAGATACTCGTGGATCAGGGAGACCGACATCGAGCCCTCGCCGACGGCGCTGGCGACGCGCTTGATCGAGCGGGAGCGCACGTCGCCGGCCACGAACACCCCGGGCACGCTGGTCTCGAGCGGGTACGGCTCGCGCTTCAGCGGCCAGCCCTGGTGCAGGACGTCGAGCCCGGCCAGGATGAAGCCGCGCTCGTCGCGGGCCACCACGCCCTCGAGCCAGTCGGTGCGCGGGCGGGCGCCGATGAACACGAAGCAGGCGTCCGTCTCGAGCACCCGCTCGCCATCCGGACCCTTGACCCGGAGCGCCTTCAGCCGGCCGCCTTCGCCGAGCGCCTCGGTGGCGCTGGTGCCGGCCAGCACCGTGATGTTCGCCGTCGTCTCGATCCGCTCCACGAGGTAGCGCGACATCGAGGCCTCGATCGAGCGGCGTACCAGGATGGTCACGTCGGTTCCGAAGCCGGCGAAGTTCAGCGCCGCCTGCCCGGCCGAGTTGGCGCCGCCGATCACGACCACCTTCTGGCCGGCGCAGGAGCGGGCCTCGGCGATCGCGCCACCGTAGTACACGCCTGCCCCGGTGAGGTCGGGGAAGCCCGGCGTGTCGAGCTTGCTGTACGAGACGCCCGAGGCGACGAGCACGCAGTTGGCGCTCAGGACGGAGCCCCCGGCGAGCTCGACGATGCGGCCGGCGCCCTCGGCCCGCAGGCCGACGACGTCCTTGACCGTGAGCAGCTCGGCACCGAGGCGGCGCGCCTGGTCGGTCGCCCGCCGGGCCAGGTCGGAGCCGCTGAGCCCGGTCGGGAAGCCGAGGTAGTTCTCGATGCGGCTCGACTGGCCGGCCTGGCCGCCCGGCGCCTCGCGCTCGACCATCACCGTGTGCAGGCCCTCGGAGGCGCCGTACACCGCCGCGGCCAGGCCGGCGGGCCCGCCGCCGACGATGACCAGGTCGTAGTGGTCGGCGGACGGGGTGCCGGAAACGCCGAGCCGCTCGGCGAGCTCCAGGATCGTGGGGCGCTCGAGCACCGAGCCGTCCTCGAGCAGGGCCACCGGCAGGCGGTCCTCCTCGACGCCGGCAATCTTCAGGAGCTCGCGGGCCTCGCCGTCGCGCTCGACGTCGAACCAGCGGCCGGGCACCCGGTTTCTGGCGATGAAGTCGCGCAGCTCGTGCGTCTCGCGCGAGAAGCGGTGGCCGATGATGCGCACCCCGCCGGTCTCGAGCGCGGCGCCCGCCTCCCAGGTCGTCAGCAGGTCCTGGATGACCGGGAACAGCTGCTCCTCGGGCGGGTCCCACGGCTTCAGCAGGTAGTAGTCGAGGTTGACCTCGTTGATCGCCGAGATCGCGGCGCTGGTGTCGGCGTACGCCGTGAGCAGCACCCGCTTGGCCTCGGGCACCAGGGTGCGGGCCTCGACGAGGTACTCGGTGCCGGCCATGCCGGGCATGCGCTGGTCGGCGATCAGCAGGGCGACCTGGTCGCCGCGGGTGCGCAGCTCGCGCAGCAGCTCGAGCGCCTGGGGCCCGGAGCCGGCGCGCAGGATGCGGTAGCGGTCGCCGAAGCCCTTTCGCAGGTCGCGGGCCACCGCGGCCAGCACGCTCGGCTCGTCGTCGACCGCCAGGATCGCCGGCTTTCGCGGGGTGGCGGCAGCGGCGGCCGCCGTGGGTTCGGTGGAGACCGTCTCGGACACGGGAGGCCAACGATAGGCGCGATCGCCGAACCTCGCCGGCGGGCCTGCGCACATCCCGCAACGGATCCGAGATCTGGCCGAGTCGGCCGGGCCCCGTGGGCGGCGAGCCTTCGAGCTCCACCCGTCCAAGGAGTGAACGCATGCCCCGCATCGCCCTTCGCCGCCTCGTGCTGGCGGGCCTCCTGGCCCTGCTGGCGCTGGCGACGACCCTCACCGTGACCCCCGCCGAGGCCCGGGTCTCGTCGGCCAGCTTCGTCAAGCCCTCGATCGTCCTGGTGCACGGCGCCTGGGCCGACGCCTCGAGCTGGAAGAAGGTCACCCAGCGCCTGCAGAAGCGCGGCTACACCGTGTACGCGGCGCCGAACCCCCTGCGCGGCCTGCACGAGGACGCCGATTACGTCGCCGACTTCGTGAACTCGATCCCCGGCCCGGTCGTGCTCGTCGGCCACTCCTACGGCGGCGCGGTCATCACCAACGCCGCCACCAGCACCCCGAACGTGCAGGCGCTGGTCTACGTGGACGCGTTCCTGCCGGCCGAGGGCGACGACATCTTCTCGCTGGCCGCGGCGCAGCCGGGCTCGATGGTGGTGGGCGACCCGACGGCGATCTTCGACTTCCGCCCGTACCCTGGCGCGCCCGCCGGTGACGTCGACCTGTACGTCAAGCAGAGCGTCTTCGTCGCAGCGTTCGGCAACGACCTGCCCGCCAAGACCGCGTGGGCCCTGGCCGCCGGCCAGCGCCCGCT
The DNA here is from genome assembly GCA_963794695.1 of uncultured Actinomycetes bacterium. Taxonomy (GTDB): domain Bacteria; phylum Actinomycetota; class Thermoleophilia; order Gaiellales; family JALYLC01; genus CAWCFJ01. Next base: position 44,010 of record CAWCFJ010000012.1, read on the forward strand.
GTCGTTCCTCGGCGGCCAGGAGCCCTCGGGCCCGCCGGCCTGGGCCACCATCCCCAGCTGGGCCCTGATCGGGACGCTCGACAACGTGATCCCGCCGGCCGAGCAGCGCATCATGGCCGCCCGTGCCGGGGCCACGACCGTCGAGGTCGCCGCGGGCCACCTGTCCATGCTGTCCCAGTCCGGTGCGGTGGCGAAGCTCATCGAGCAGGCCGCACACGCGGCATCCTGACGTCATGCACGTCACCCGCGGCTTCCAGCGCCGCCGGCGACCCGTCGATCCGTCGCGGGTTCCGCCGGGGCAGTACGTGACCGGGGACTTCCCGGTGCTCTCGGCGGAGCCGACGCCGAACATCTCGCTCGACCGCTGGACGTTCGAGATCCGCGGTGCGGTCGAGAAGCCCCGAACCTGGACCTGGGCCGAGGTGCAGGCGCTGCCGGCCGAGACCTTCACCCGTGACATCCACTGCGTCACGAAGTGGTCGAAGCTCGACACGACCTGGACCGGCGTCTCGCTCGACGTGCTGTTCGAGGGCACCCGGCCGACCGGCTCCTACGTGCTCGCGTTCAGCGACACCGGCTACACCACGAACCTCCCGCTCGCCGACGTGATGGGCGGCCGGGCCTGGGTCGTGTGGGAGTTCGACGGCGAGCCGCTCGACCCCGAGCACGGCGGGCCCGTGCGCATGCTGGTGCCGCACCTGTACTTCTGGAAGAGCGCGAAGTGGGTGCGCGGGATCGAGGTGCTCGACCGCGACCAGCACGGCTTCTGGGAACGCTACGGCTACCACGACTACGGAGACCCGTGGAAAGAACAGCGCTACCAGGGCGACTGAGCTGGCAGGTCGCGACGGTCGCCGAGATCTCGAACGAGACGGCGACGGCGCGGACGCTGATGGTCGACGTGCCGGCCTGGCCGGGCCACCTGCCGGGCCAGCACGTCGACCTGCGCCTGACCGCTGCTGACGGCTACCAGGCGCAGCGCTCGTACTCGATCGCCTCGGCGCCCGAGGACGAGCGGCTCGAGCTGACCATCGAGCGGGTCGACGACGGCGAGGTCTCGACGTTCCTGACCGAGGAGCTGAAGGCCGGCGACGAGCTCGAGCTGCGCGGGCCGATCGGCGGCTACTTCGTGTGGGAGCCGCACTTCGGCGGGCCGCTGCTGCTGATCGCCGGGGGGTCGGGAATCGTGCCGCTGCGCGCGATCCTGCGCCACCGCCGGGCCAGCAGCTCGGACGTGCCGACGCGGCTCCTGTACTCGGTGCGCACGCCGGGGGACGTCTACTACCAGGACGAGATCGACGAGATGACCGCGGGCGTCGACCTGCGGGTGACGTACACCCGCGAGGCGCCGCCCGGCTGGGACGGCTACCGCGGGCGGATCGACGCGGACCGGCTGCAGGAGGTTGCCTGGCCGCCCGAGCAGAAGCCGCTGATCTACGTCTGCGGGCCGACCGCGTTCGTCGAGCTCGCCGGGCGCACGCTGGTGCTCCTGGGACACGACCCGCTGCGGATCCGGCTCGAGCGGTTCGGTTAGCGGCGGCGCGCGCGGAAGCGCTCGGCCGCCTCGGCGTGATCGACGATGCGCTCGGGGTAGTCGGGCCTCGGGTCGAGCTTCCACGGCTCGTGCACCGCGGCGCCCTCGACGTGCGCCAGCTCCTGCACGTAGGTGCGCACGTAGTCCCCGTGCGGGTCGAAGCGCTTCGCCTGCCGTTCGGGGTTCAGCACCCGGTTCGGCCGGGTGTCGGCGCCGGTGCCCGCGACCCACTGCCAGTTGCCGACGTTGCTGGCCACGTCCCCGTCGACCAGCAGGTCGAAGAAGTGGCGCTCGCCCCTGCGCCAGTCCACGTACAGGGTCTTGGTGAGGAACGAGCCGACCACCAGCCGGGCCCGGTTCGGCATCCAGCCCTCGCGCTGCAGCTGGCGCATCGCCGCGTCGACGATCGGGTAGCCGGTGCGGCCGTCGCGCCAGCGCTCGTAGGCCTGCTCGCTGCGTGACCAGCGGTCGCCGCGCGGGCGGAGGTCCTGGTGGCGGGTCTGCGGGTTCGCGGCCAGGAGCTGGTGGTAGAAGTCGCGCCAGCAGAGCTGCCGCACGAACGGCTCGGCGCCCTCGTGCTCCCGCGCCCGCTGCACGACCTCCGCCGCCGAGAGGCAGCCGAGGTGCAGGTAGGGGCTGAGCCGGGAGCTCGCGCCCGGCACGAGCAGCTCGCCGCGCTCGCCGTAGTCCGCGAGGCCGTTCGACAGCCAGCGGGTGAGCTGCTCGCGGCCGGCCGTCTCGCCGCCCTTCGGCAGCTCGGGCGACGGGGCGCGCTCGCTGAGCGTGCGGAGCGCCGGGATCCGCCCGGGCTTCAGGCCCGGCACGGGCGTCAGCCGTCGCGGCGTCCGGGCCAGCCCGAGCCGCACCTGGCTCCAGCGCCGGTAGTAGGGCGTGAAGACCCGGTAGCAGTCGCCGCCGGCCGGCGTCAGCGCGCCCGGCGCGACGGCGGTCGTCGACGGCCTCGTCTGCAGCTCGACGCGCGCGTCGGCGCAGGCACGCGCGAGACGCTCCTCCCGGGCCTGGGCGAAGGCCGAGACGTCGCTCGAGGCGTGGACCGCGTCGGCGCCGAGCTCGTGGGCCAGCCGCAGCGTCTCCTCGACCGGGTCGCCGCGGCGGACGGCCAGGTCGGCGCCCCGCTCGCGCAGCGAGGCGCGCAGGTCGTGCAGCGCGTCGAGCAGGAACGCGAGCCGGTTCGGCGAGGTGCCGACCAGTCGGTCGTCGAGCACGAACAGCGGCGCCAGCGGCCGTCCGCCGGCGGCGGCGTCGGCGAGCGCCGGCTGGTCGTGCACCCGCAGGTCGCGGGTGAAGCAGGACGACGGCCGGGCGCTCGCTCATCCCTGTGCGTACCCGCCGAGTTCGTTGACAATGCGCCCATCCCCGGGACGGACGAGCTCCTCGAGCGCGCCGCGCAGGCCGCCGCCATCGACGACCACCTCGCCGCGGTGCGCGCCGGTGCCGGCGGGCGCATCGTGCTCGTCGCCGGGGAGGCGGGGATCGGCAAGTCCGTCCTGGTGCGGGCGTTCGTCGCCGCCCACCCCTCGCTGCGGATGGTCGCCGGGGCCTGCGACGCGCTGCACACGCCGCGCCCGCTCGGCCCGTTCCTCGACGTCGCCGACGAGCTCGGCGGCGAGCTCGCCGACGTCGTGGCCGCCGGCGGCGCGCCGGGCGCGGTGGTCGCGGCGCTGCTCCGCACCCTGCGCCGCGCCGGGATCGCGGCGCTGGTGCTCGAGGACCTGCACTGGGCCGACGAGGCCACCCTCGACGCCGTCCGCCTGCTGGCCCGGCGCGTCGAGGCCGCCGGCGTGCTGGTGCTCGCGACCTACCGCGACGACGAGCTCGACCGGACGCATCCGCTGCGGGTCGTGCTCGGCGAGCTGCCGCGCCAGGCCGTCCACCGGATCGCGCTCGCCCCGCTGAGCGAGACGGGCGTGGCCGCGCTGGCGGGCGGCGACGTCGACGCCGGGCGGCTGCACCGGCTGACCGGCGGCAACCCGTTCTTCGTCTCCGAGGTGCTCGCCTCGGGCGGCTCGTTCGTGCCCGACACGGTGCGCGACGCGGTCCTGGCCCGGGCCGCCCGGCTCGACGCGCGCGCCCGCGAGCTGCTCGACGCGGTCGCGATCCTGCCCCAGGGTGCCGAGCTGTCGCTGCTCGAGCCCGTGGCCGGCGAGGCCGTGGCCGAGCTCGAGCGCTGCCTCGCCTCGGGCGTCCTGGTCGGCGAGCGCGACGGCGTCCGCTTCCGCCACGAGATCGCCCGCGTGGCCGTCGAGGAGGCGCTGCCGCCGGACCGCCGGATCGCGCTGCACCGCAGGGCCCTGGCGGCGCTCGACGCCGCCGGCGCCGACCCCGCCCGGCTGGCCCACCACGCCGAGGCCGCCGGCGACCGCGACGCGGTGCTGCGGCACGCCGCGGCCGCGGGCGAGCGGGCCGCCGCGCTGCGGGCCCACCGCGAGGCCGCCGCCCAGTACGCCCGGGCGCTGCGCTTCGCCGGCGGGCTCGACTCGGCCGCCCGCGCCGACCTGCTCGACCGCCGCTCCTACGAGTGCTACCTCACGGGCCGTCCGGAGGACGCCGTCGAGGCCCGGCTGGCCGCACTCGCAGAGCACCGCGCCCGTGGCGACCGCCTGCGCGAGGGCGACGACCAGCGCTGGCTGTCGCGGCTGCAGTGGTTCGCCGGCGACGGCGAGGCCGCCCGGGAGGCGGGCCGCCTGCGCGGTCGAGCTGCTCGAGACGCTGCCGCCGGGCCGGGAGCTGGCGATGGCCTACAGCAACCTGTCCCAGCTGCAGATGCTGGCCGGCGACCTGCGCGACACGAGCCGCTGGGGCGAGCGGGCCATCGAGCTCGCCGAGACGCTCGGCGAGGACGCGATCGTGGCCCACGCGCTGAACAACATCGGGACGCTCGAGCTCGAGGCCGGCGACCGCGCGGGCATCGAGAAGCTCGAGCGCAGCCTGGCCCTGTCGCTCGCGGGTGGCTGGGAGGAGCACGTCGCCCGGGCCTACACGAACCTCGCGTCGAGCGGCCTGCGGCTCCCCGACCTCGCGCTGGCCGACCGGGCCCTGGACGACGGGATCGCCTACTGCAGCGAGCACGACCTCGCGGCCTGGGAGGTCTACATGAGCGGCATGGAAGGCCTGGTCGCTGCTCGCCCAGGGTCACTGGGACGCCGCCGCCGACATCGCCGCCAGCGTCGCCGAGCGGCCGAACGTGCCGACGCCGAGCCGCATCATGCCCCTGGTCGTCCTCGGCCTCCTGCGGGCCCGGCGCGGCGATCCCGACCCGTGGGCGCCGCTCGACGAGGCGCTCGAGCTGGCGCGGCAGATCGACGAGCTGCAGCGGCTCGCCCCCGTGGCCGCGGCGCGGGCCGAGGCGCACTGGCTGGCTGGACGTCCGGAGGAGATCGACGCCGAGACCGGGCCCGCGCTGGCCGCTGGCGCCGCCGCCTGGACGACCGCTGGGCCGGGCCGATGCTCGAGCATCTGGCGGCAGCGCGCGGGCCTGGCCGGCCGCCGAGACGGCCGAGGCGCTGCCCGACCTCCCCTACGACCGGGCGCTGGCGCTGGCCGACACCGGCGAGGCGGAGGCGATGCAGCAGAGCCTCGCGATCCTGCGCGGCCTCGGCGCCCGGGCGGCGGCCAGCCGGGTCGCCCGCGGGCTGCGGGAACGCGGCGTCCGCGACGTGCCGCAGGGGCCGCGCCAGGCGACCAGAGAGAACCCCGCCGGCCTGACCGCGCGCGAGATCGAGGTGCTGGCGCTGCTCGCCGAGGGCGGCCGCAACGCCGAGATCGCGGCCCGGCTGTTCCTCTCGGAGCGCACGGTCCACCACCACGTCTCGGCGATCCTCAAGAAGCTGTCGGTGAGCTCGCGTGGGCAGGCGGTGGCCGAGGCGGCCCGCCTGGGCATCGTCGAAAGATAGGTAGGTATTCCGATGTCCGGGAGGGCGGCCCCTTCTAGATTTGGTTGCGGGATCAACCAGACGAAAGGGAGCACCGTGAAGCTCTACGCAATCCTGCGGCGCAGCGGCTGGGTGTCCGGCGAGGAGCTGGGCGTCGCCGCCGCGCGGTCGACGAAGGTCGGCAACGAGGACATGCCCGACGAGGTCAAGTGGATCCGCTCGTACGTGCTCGAGGAGGGCGGCGGGTCGGTCGGCACCGTCTGCCTGTACCAGGCGACGGGCCCCGAGGCGATCCGCAAGCACGCGTCGCTGGCGGACCTGCCGGTCGACGAGATCATCGAGGTCAGGGACACCGTCGTGGTGCGTCCTGACCCAGTCGCCGCCTCGGCCTGACCCAGCTGTCATCATCGGCGAGCCGGGCGTTCCGGCAGCCGTCCGCCTCTGGACGAACCGGCATCGCGCCGTTTCACCAGTCACCCAGGGCGCGGACTGCTGCCAGAGCGCCCGGCTCCGGCGATACTGCGCGCCCGGTGTTGTACGTTCACCGGGCAGAGCGCGCAGACGGCCTCGTCGAGGCGCTGGGCGGCACCGTCGCATCGCCGCTCGACGATCCGTTCGAGGCCGAGGTCGTCGCCGTGCCCACCCGCGGGGTGGAGCGGTGGCTCTCCCAGCGGCTGTCCGCCGTGCTCGGCACGTCGGACGGGCGCGGCGACGGCATCTGCGCCAACGTCGACTTCCCGTTCCCGGCAACCCTCGTCGGCGGCGCGGTGGCGGCCGCGACGGGCGTCGACCCGGACGCCGACCCGTGGCTGCCGGCCCGGGCGGTGTGGCCGCTGCTCGAGCTCGTCGAGGAGCACCTCGGGGAGCGCTGGCTCGGACCGCTCAGCGCCCACGTCGGCGGCGGCGACGCGGACCCGCCGCTCGCGGCGCTTCTCGAGCCTGCGCCACGTCGCCGACCTGTACGAGCGCTACGGCGTCCACCGGCCGGACCTGATCCGGGCCTGGGCCGCGGGCGACGACGACCACTGGCAGGCCGAGCTGTGGCGCCGGCTGCGCGAGCGGATCGGCACGCCGAGCCCGGCCGAGCGGCTCGGGCACGGCCTGCGAGGTGCTCCGCCGCGACCCGGCGGTGGCCGAGCTGCCGCGCCGGCTGTCGCTGTTCGGCCTCACGCGGCTGCCGGCGAGCCAGCTCTCGGTGCTCGCGGCGCTCGCCGGGGCCCGCGACGTCCACCTCTTCCTGCTGCACCCGTCGGCCGTGCTCTGGGAGCGGGTCGCCGAGGCGCTCGACGGGACCAGCGTCGTCCGGCGCGACGACGACCCGACCCGCCGGCTGCCGAACAGCCCGCTGCTGGCCTCGTGGGGCCGCGACGTCCGGGAGCTGCAGCTCGTCGTCGCCGGCGCCGGGCCGGCCGAGCTGCCGCCGCACCGCACGGTGCCGCCGTCGGATGCCACGCTGCTGGCCCGGCTGCAGGCCGACGTCCGCGCCGACCGGCCGCCGCCGGGCCTGCCGCTGCCGGGCCGCGACGACCTGCGCGCGCCGCTCGACCCGGACGATCGCAGCATCCAGGTGCACGCCTGCCACGGCCGGGCCCGCCAGGTCGAGGTCGTGCGCGACGCCATCCTGCACGTCCTGCAGGAGGACCCGACGCTCGAGCCGCGCGACGTCGTCGTCATGTGCCCGGACATCGAGGCCTTCGCGCCGCTCATCCACGCCACCTTCGGCTCGACCGCCCTGGACGACGAGGACGAGCCCGGTGCGGCCGAGCGGACCGACCTGCGCGTCCGGCTGGCCGACCGCTCGATCCGCCAGACCAACCCCGTGCTCGGGGTCGTCGCCGAGCTGCTCGAGCTGGTCGACGGCCGGCTCACCGCGTCCGCAGGTGCTCGACCTGGCCGGACGGGCCCCGGTGCGGCGGCGCTTCCGGCTCGACGACGAGGATCTCGCCCGGATCGCCCGCTGGGCCGCCGAGAGCGGCGTGCGCTGGGGGCTCGACGCCGAGCAGCGGACCGCCTACCGGCTCGGAACGCTGCGGCAGAACACCTGGGAGTCCGGCTTCGACCGGGTGCTCGCCGGCGTCACGATGGCCGACGAGCGGCAGCGCCTGATCGGCGGCGTGCTCCCGCTCGACGACGTGCCGAGCGGGGACATCGACCTCGCCGGCCGCTTCGCCGAGCTGCTCGACCGGCTGCACGCGGCCGTCGAGCGGCTCACCGGCGAGCGACCCCTGGCCGACTGGGTGGAGGCGATCGCCGAGACCGCCGACGCGCTCGCCGAGACCCCGCCGAACGCGCCGTGGCAGCGCGTCCAGCTCGCCCGGCTGCTCGACGACGTCGCCGGCGAGGGCACCGCGGCGGCCTCCGAGATCCCGCTCGCGCTGGGCGAGATCCGCACCCTGCTGGCCGAGCGGCTGCGCGGCCGGCCGACCCGGGCGAGCTTCCGCACCGGCCACCTGACCATGTGCACCCTCGTTCCGATGCGCTCGGTGCCGCACCGGGTCGTCTGCCTGATGGGCCTCGACGACGGGGTCTTCCCGCGGCAGGCGGCCCGCGACGGCGACGACCTGCTGCTGGCCGACCCCCACGTCGGCGACCGGGATGCCCGCAGCGAGGACCGCCAGCTCCTGCTCGACGCGCTGCTCGCGGCCACCGACCGGCTGATCGTCACCTACACCGGCCGCGACGAGCGCACCAACGTCGAGCGTCCGCCGGCGGTGCCGATCGGCGAGCTGCTCGACGCCGTCGAGCGCACCTGCCGCTGCCGGCGCGACGCGATCGTCACCGAGCACCCGCTGCAGCCGTTCGACGAGCGCAACTACCGGCCCGGCGCGCTCTCGGGCCCGGGCCCGTGGAGCTTCGACCCGGTCTCGCTGGCCGGCGCCCGGGCGATGGCCGGCGAGCGCCGGCCGCGGCCGCCGTTCCTCTCCCGGGCGCTCGACGAGAGCGCCGCCCAGGTCGTGGAGCTCGAGAACCTGGTGCGCTTCGTCCAGCGGCCGGTGCGGACGTTCCTGCGCCAGCGGCTCGGGTTCGGCGTCGGCGAGCCCGAGGAGGAGATCGAGGACGCCCTGCCGGTGGAGATCGACAGCCTGCGCGAGTGGGGCGTCGGCGAGCGGCTGCTGCTCGCCCGCCTGGCCGGCGCCGAGCGCGAGGCCGCGGTCGCCGCCGAGCTCGCCCGCGGGACGCTCCCGCCGGGCGGCCTCGCCGACCCGGTGCTGGGCAAGATCGGGCCGAGCGTCGAGCAGCTCGTGGCCGCCGCCGCGGACGAGCTGGGCGACGCCGCCGCGCAGGCCGTCGACGTGCGGCTGGCGCTCCCCGACGGCCGGCTGCTGGTCGGCACGGTGCCGGGCGTGCGTGGCGACCTGGCCGCCTCGCTGAGCTACTCGAAGCTCGGCCCGCGCCACCGCCTGGCCTCCTGGACCCGGCTGCTGGCCCTGGCCGCGGCCCACCCGGAGCGCCGCTACCGGGCGCTGGCCATCGGGCGGCGGCGCGACGACGGTCCGGCCAACGCGAAGGTCTCGCTGGCCCGCATCGACCCGCTGCCGGCGGCCGAGGCGCTGGCCGCGCTGCGCGGGCTCGTCTCGCTCTACGACCGCGGCCTGCGCGAGCCGCTGCCGCTGTACTGCAGGAGCTCGGCGGCCTACGCGATGGCCCTGCACGGCGGTGCCGACCCGGAGCGGGCCGTCGACCGCGCCTGGACGTCGAGCCGCTTCCCGGCCGAGGACGCCGAGCCCGAGCACCGGCTGGTGCTCGGCGGCCAGGTGCCGTTCGCCGAGCTCCTGGCCGACCCGCGCTTCGCCGCCCTGGCGGGCGAGCTGTGGGATCCCCTGCTGGCCCGGGAGGCGGTGAGCGACCGCTGAGCGCCGCGCCGTATCGCTTCGACCTGCTGGGCGAGCTGCCGTCCGGCGTCACGCTGCTCGAGGCCAGCGCCGGGACCGGCAAGACGTTCGCCATCGCCGCGCTGGCGGCGCGGCTGGCGGCCGCGGGCGTGCCGCTGTCCGAGCTGCTGCTGGTCACCTTCACCCGCATGGCCACCGGCGAGCTGCGCGAGCGCGTGCGCGACCGGCTGGTGGACAGCGAGCAGGGGCTCTCGCGCGTCCTGCACGGGGCGGAGCCCGTGGGCGACGAGGTGCTGAAGCTGCTCTGCCGCGGCTCCGAGGACGAGCTTCGGCTGCGCCGGCGCCACCTCGTCGAGGCGCTGGCCGGGTTCGACGCGGCCACGATCGCCACCACGCACGGCTTCTGCCAGCACGTGCTGGCCGGGCTCGGCGTGGCCGGCGACGTCGAGCGCGACGTGGCCTTCGTCGAGGACGTCTCGGACCTGGTGGACGAGACGGTCGACGACCTCTACGTCCGCCGCTTCCACCACGAGACGGGCGTCCCGCTGTTCGACCGCGGCGAGGCGCTGCAGATCGGCCGGGCGGCGATCGACAACCCGCACGCCCGGCTCGAGCCGCTGGACCGCGACGAGCTCGACCCGCACGAGGTGTGGTCGATGCGCCGGCGCCTGGCCGAGCGGGTGCGCGACGAGCTCGAGCGGCGAAAGCGCCGGCTCGGGGTGATGACCTACGACGACCTGCTGACCCGCCTGCGCGACACCCTGCGGCGATCCCGAGCGCGGCGAGGACGCGGCGCGCAGCCTGCAGGCAGCGGTACCGCTGGGTGCTGGTCGACGAGTTCCAGGACACCGACCCGATCCAGTGGGAGATCCTGCAGCGGGCCTTTGGCGGCGGCGGCTCGACGCTGGTGCTGATCGGCGACCCGAAGCAGGCGATCTACTCGTTCCGCGGGGCCGACGTCTACGCCTACCTCGACGCCGCCGCCAGCGCGACCACGCACCGCACGCTGGACGTGAACTGGCGCAGCGACCAGCGCCTGCTCGACGCCTTCGACGCGCTCTTTCGCGAGGCCCATCTGGGCGACGCGCGCATCGCGTACCGCCAGGTGCGCGCGGCCGACGAGAACCAGGCAGCGCGTCTCTCGGGCGCGCCGGTGGACGCGCCGCTGCGCGTGCGGGTGCTGCACCGCGACCACGGGCTCGTCCCGCTCACGCGAGGCGGCTGGGTCTCGGTCCAGACCGGCCGACCGCTGATCGCCGACGACCTGGCCGCCGACATCGTGCGGCTGCTCTCCTCGGGCGCCACCGCCGGGCGCCCCGGGGAGGAGGAGCGCGTCCAGCCGCGTCACCTGGCCGTGCTCGTGGCCACCAACCGCCAGGCCGGCCTGGTGCGGGCGGCGCTCGAGCGGGTCGACGTCCCCGCGGTGATCAACGGTGCCGGCAGCGTCTTCGCGACCCAGGCGGCGCGCGACTGGCTGCGGCTGCTCGAGGCGATCGAGCGGCCGACCTCGGATGCCCGGGCGCGCTCGGCGGCGCTCACCCCCTTCCTCGGCTGGACGGCGGAGCAGGTGGCCACCGCCGGCGAGCGCGAGCTGGGAGAGGTGCACGCGCGCCTGCACCGGCTCGCCGGCCTGCTCCGCCAGCGCGGCGTGGCGGCGATGTTCGAGCGGATCTCGGCGCGCGAGGACCTGCCGCGCCGGGTGCTCGGCCAGGTCGACGGCGAGCGCGAGCTGACCGACCTGCGCCACGTCGCCCAGCTCCTGCACGCGGCGGCCACCGACCAGCAGCTCGGAGCGGCATCGCTCACGACGTGGCTGCGCCAGCGCATCACCACCGCCGACCGGGACGCGGCCAACGAGGACCGCTCGCTGCGCCTCGACTCGGACGCCGAGGCGGTCCAGGTGCTCACCATCCACCGCTCGAAGGGCCTCGAGTTCCCGATCGTCTACCTCCCGTACGTCTGGGAGCCCGGGTACATCGACGAGCACGCGCCGCCGACGTTCCACGATCCGGCCCACGGCAACGAGTGGACCGTCGACGTCGGCAAGGACGGGCCCGACATCGTCCGCAACCACCTGGTGCACCGCGACGAGCAGCGTGGCGAGGACCTGCGCCTCCTGTACGTGGCCCTCACCCGCGCACGTCACCAGGTGGTCGCCTGGTGGGCCGCCGGCCACGTCGCCGGCCACTCGCCGCTCGGCAGGCTGCTGTTCTCGATGAAGGCCGACGGCGACGTCCCGCCGAACGGCCACCGCACGGCGCGCGACGCCGACGTCGTGACCACGCTCGAGGCGCTGGGAGCCGCGGCGCCGGGCTGCATCGCCGTCGAGGCGGTCGAGGGAGCGAGCGGGCAGCGCTACCGGCCCGCGCCGGCGGCGGTGGTCGAGCTCGAGGCGGCGCGCTTCGACCGGGCCATCGACCAGCGCTGGGGCCGCACCTCGTACACCGGGATCGTGGCCGCCCGCGGCGAGCCGCAGGTCGGGAGCGAGCCCGAGCAGGACAGCGTCTCCGACGAGCTGCTCGACGGGCCGGCCGGCGCCGTCGTGGCGACGCCCGACGAGGAGCGCCTGCGGGCCGTCGAGCTGCCGCTGGCCGCGATGCGGGGCGGCGCGGACGTCGGCGACCTGCTGCACCGGGTGCTCGAGGCGGCGGACTTCGACGCCGCCGACCTGGACGCCGAGCTGCTCCTGCGGCTGCGCGAGCAGCGGGGCCGGCGCGACGTCGAGCTCGGCGACGAGACCGCCGTGGTCACGGGGCTGCGGCTGGCGCTCGAGACCCCGCTCGGCCCGCTCGGCGGGGAGCGCCGGCTGCGCGACGCGGCCCGCGCCGACCGGCTCGACGAGGCCGTCTTCGAGCTGCCGCTGGCCGGCGGCGAGCACCCGTCGGGGACGCTCGAGCTCGAGGCCCTGGCCTCGCTGCTCGAGCAGCGGCTGGCGCCGGGCGACCCGCTGGCGGGCTACGCCGAGCGGCTGCGCGAGCCCGGCCTGCGCGACCAGCTCCGCGGCTTCCTCACCGGGTTCCTCGACCTCGTCGTGCGGACCCGCGAGGCCGACGGGAGCGTCCGCTTCACGGTGATCGACTACAAGACCAACTGGCTCGGCCTCGAAGGCGAGGAGCTCCGGGCCTGGCACTACCGGCCCGAGGCCCTGGCCGACGCGATGCAGCGGGCCCACTACCCGCTGCAGGCGCTGCTCTACCTGGTCGCGCTGCACCGCTACCTGCGCTGGCGCCAGCCGGGCTACGAGCCGGGGCGCGACCTCGGCGCCGTCCACTACCTGTTCCTGCGCGGGATGACCGGCCCGGACGTGCCCCGGGTCGGCGGCCAGCCGTGCGGGGTGTTCTCGTGGCTCCCGCCGGCCGGGCTGGTCGAGGCCCTGAGCGACCTGCTGGATCGCGGAGGCGCGGCGTGAGCGTCGACGTCCTCGAGCCCCACGACGCCCGCCGGGCCAGCAGCGCGACCGGCCTCCTGCGCACCTTCAACCAGGCCGGCGTCCTGACCGCGGCCGACGTGCACGTGGCGCTCCGGCTGGCCCGGCTGCTCGGCGAGGAGGACGAGACGCGTCCTCCTGGCCGCCGCGCTGGCGGTGCGCGCGCCGCGGCTCTCCTCGGTGCTGGTCGACCTGGCCGCGGTGCGGGAGACGGCCACCAGCGACGTCGACGTGCCGGTCGACGTGCAGGCCCTCCCCTGGCCCGAGCTCGAGCCGTGGCTGCTGCGGGTCGGCGCGAGCCCGCTGGTCGCGCGGCGAGACCGCTCCGCTCCGGCTCGAAGGCTCGTCGCTGTACCTCGACCGCTACCACGACGAGGAGCGGTTCGTGGCCTCCGAGCTCGCCGCCCGCAGCCGGGGCTCGGTGCCCGGCGTCGACGAGGCGCTGCTGCGGCAGGGGCTCGACCGCCTGTTCAGCGAGCCCGCCCCCGACCTGCAGCGGATCGCCGCCGCCGCGGCCGTGCTGCAGCGGCTCTGCCTGGTGGCCGGCGGGCCGGGCACCGGCAAGACCACGACCGTGGCCCGGATCCTGCTGCTGCTCGACGAGCAGGCGGCGGCCGCCGGCGCTCCCCCGCCCCTGGTCGCGCTGGCCGCGCCGACCGGCAAGGCCGCGGCCCGGCTGCAGGAGGCGCTGCACGAGCAGGCCCTGGAGCTCGGCCTCGATCCTGCCACGCGCGAGCGGCTGCTCGACCTGCGGGCGTCCACCCTGCACCGGCTGCTCGGCACCCGGCCCGACACCGGCGTGCGCTTCCGCCACAACCGCGACAACCAGCTGGCCCACGACGTGGTGGTGGTCGACGAGACCTCGATGGTGTCGCTCTCGCTCATGGCCCGGCTGCTCGAGGCGGTGCGCGCGGGCTCCCGCCTGGTGCTGGTGGGCGACCCCGAGCAGCTCGCCTCGGTCGAGGCCGGTGCGGTGCTCGGCGACGTCGTCGGCCCGGCGGCCGACGGCCTGCGCATGGGCGCCGCGGCCCGCGAGCGGCTGCACCGGGTGAGCGGCCACGCGGTGCCCGCGACGGATCCACCGCCGGACGTGAGCGTCGGCGACGCGATCGTGGTGCTGCGCCGCGGCTACCGCTTCGGCGGCCTCATCGCCACGCTGGCCGAGTCGATCCGGACGGGCGACGCCGAGACGGCGATCATGCTGCTGCGCGGCGGCGGCGAGGACCTGCGCTGGATCGAGGCCGATGCCGCCGAGCGCGAGGCCCTGGCGCCGGTGCGCGAGCTGGCGGTGGCCGCCGGCACCCGGGTCGCCGAGGCCGCCCGCGCCGGTGACGGCCAGGCGGCCATCGACGCGCTCGACGACTTCCGCATCCTGTGCGCCCACCGCCGTGGGCCGTACGGCGTCAGCGCCTGGAACGCCGCCGTCGAGGGCTGGCTCGGCGCCGGCGTGTCACGCGCCGCCTGGCCCGTCGGCCGTCCACTGCTGGTGCTGCAGAACGACTACGGCCTGCGCCTGTACAACGGCGACACCGGGGTCGTGGTGGCCGGGCCGGACGGCGTGGGTGCGGCGGTCTTCGAGCGCCAGGGCGAGCTCGTGGCGGTGAGTCCGGCGCGGCTGTCGGCGGTCGACACGGCCTACGCGATGACCGTCCACCGAAGCCAGGGCTCCCAGCTCGACGCGGTCGCGGTGCTGCTGCCGCCGGCGACCTCGCCGATCCTCACCCGCGAGCTCCTGTACACCGCCGTGACCCGGGCCCGGCGCTCGGTCATCGTCTGCGGGCCCGAGGAGGTGATCCGGGCCGCCCTGGCCCGGCGCGCCGCCCGGGCCAGCGGGCTCACGGGCCTGCTCTGGCGATGAACGCCTCGATGCCGTCGAGGATCCGGCCGAGGCCGAAGGCGTACTCGGGATCCATGTCGTCGTCGGCGTCCAGCGCGCCCGAGGCGATCGCCCGGTGCAGGGCCGGGAAGTCGGCCTCGCTCGTGAGCGCCAGCAGCATCTCGCCGTAGCCCGGCATCACGAGCTCGCCCCCCGCGCCCGCGGCGATGTCCGCCGCGAGCGTCGACTCGTTGCGCACGAAGCCCGAGACGAGCAGCATGGTCGACAGCTTCTCGGCCTCCGACAGCGGCGTCGCGGCGAGGCAGCGCAGGCCGTCCTCGAGCCAGGCGATGTTGTTCGGGCCGATCGGCGGGGCGCTGATCGGGACGCGCAGCGTCCAGGGATGGCGGCGGTAGACGGCCCGCAGGGCATCGGCCCAGCGCCCGACGCCGGGCCGCCAGCCGTCGTCCGGCACGTGGGCGCCCGGCTGGCTGCCGAGGGCGGTGTCGACCATCAGCGTCAGCAGCTCGTCCTTGGCCGGGACGTAGCGGTACAGCGACATCGTCGAGGCGCCGAGCTCGGAGGCGACCCGGGCCATCGAGACCGAGCCCAGACCGTCGGTCATCGCCAGCTTGATCGCGGCGGCCACGATCCGCTCGAGGCTCAGCCCGGGCTTGGGCCCGCGGCCGGCCCTGGGCTGCACGCCCCAGGCCAGCGCGAGGCTCGGCGGCAGCTTCAGCTCGGGCCGGTCGTCGCTCATCGGGATTGACAGGGTCGAGTAACTGCGTATAGCGTACGCAGTGGTGCGTATGGCATACGCAGATACTACCGCAACCGAGCGAGGCGAGGCGATGACCGACACTCCTGCGATCGAGGCCGAGGGCCTCGTCAAGTCCTACGGCGGCCGGCGCGTGCTGGCCGGCGTCGACCTGCAGCGTCGAGCGCGGCGAGGTCTTCGCGCTGCTCGGCCAGAACGGCGCCGGCAAGACGACGACCGTCCGCATCCTCTCGACCCTGACCCGGCCCGACGGCGGCCGCGCCCGGATCTGCGGTCACGACGTCGTGAGCGACCGGCACGACGTGCGCCGTCTGATCTCGCTCACCGGCCAGTACGTGGCCCTCGACGAGCTGTTGACGGGCGAGGAGAACCTGCGCCTGATCGCGCGCCTTCGCCGGCTCGGCCCGCGCGAGGCCCGGGCCCGCACGGCCGACCTGCTCGACCGCTTCACCCTCGAGGAGGCCGCGGGGCGGCGCGTCGGCACCTACTCGGGCGGCATGCGGCGCCGGCTCGACCTGGCCGCGAGCCTGCTCGGCCGGCCCGAGGTCGTGTTCCTGGACGAGCCGACGACCGGGCTCGACCCGCGCTCCCGCCAGGGGCTGTGGGAGGTCGTGCAGGGCCTCGCGGCCGACGGCACCACCGTGTTCCTGACCACCCAGTACCTCGAGGAGGCCGACCGCCTGGCCGACCGGATCGCGGTGCTGCACGACGGCCTGCTGGCTGCCGAAGGCACCGCCGCGGCGCTCAAGCAGCAGGTCGGCGGCGCCCACGACGCCACCCTCGACGACGTCTTCTTCGCCCTCACGGAGGCCATCGATGGCTGATTCCCTGACCCTCACCGGCCGCTGCCTGCGGCTGTCGCTGCGCAACGTCGACGGCCTGATCACCGCCCTGGCGCTGCCGGTGATGCTGATGCTGCTGTTCGTCGAGCTGTTCGGCGGCGCGATCCGCACCGGCGGCGCGTACGTGGACTACGTGGTGCCGGGCGTGCTCCTGGTGTGTGTCGGCTTCGGCTCGGCGGCGACCGCCGTCTCGGTGTCCCACGACCTGACGACCGGCGTGATCGACCGCTTCCGCTCGCTCGACGTGCGGGGCGAGTCGCTGCTCGCCGGGCACGTCGCCGCGAGCGTGCTGCGCAACGCGATCTCGACCGTGCTGGTGGTGCTGGTGGCGGTCGCGATCGGCTTCCGGCCAGACGCGGGCGTGCTGCAGTGGCTCGCCGCGGCGGGCGTGCTCGTGCTGTTCGTGCTGGCGCTGTCGTGGTTCGCGGCGGCGATCGGGATCGTGGTGCGCTCGCCCGAGGCGGCCAGCGGGATCACGTTCCTGGTCAGCTTCCTGCCCTACCCGAGCAGCGCGTTCGTCCCCGTCCACACGATGCCGCACTGGCTGCAGACGTTCGCCAGGAACCAGCCGGCGACCGCCGTCATCGACACGCTGCGGGCGCTGCTCGGCGGCCACGCGGCCGGCGCCGCGGCCTGGCACGCGGTGGTCTGGAGCCTGGCCATCATGGCCGGCTCGGTGCTGCTCGCCGGGGTGCTGTACCGGCGCAGGGCCGGCTAGAACCCGCCTCGGCGGCGCACCTCGCCGGCCATGTCGGCGACGGCCCCGTCGAGGAACGCGAGGTAGGCCTCGGGCGAGCGCATGTACTCCCGCGAGCTGTGCTCCTGGATGCTGGCCGCGAGCTCGCGCAGGAAGGCATCGTCGCCGCCGGTCAGCTCGGCCAGCTTGCCGGCGGCGTGGATGAGGCGCAGGCTGGCGGTGTACGGCCCTTCCTCGGGGGCGCCGCGGGCGCTCGAGACGAGGTGGCAGATCAGGTCGAAGAAGGGGTCGTCGGCTCGGTGCGCTCATCGTCCGTACTGGTTGCGGTGGACGCGGAAGGCGGGCCGGCCGGAGCCGCGCACCGGCGGCCCCGGTGCGCGGGTAGCCGACCGGGATCAGCAGGTCGACCCGGACGTGCTCGGGCAGGCCGAGGATGACGCGGATCCCGGCCATCGCGCTGATCATGGTGAACTGGGCGCCGAGGCCCTCGTCGACCGCGGCCAGCAGGACGTTCTCGCCGGCGGCGCCGCTGTCGACCAGCGCGCAGGTCGGCCCGCACGGGCCGATCCGTTCGACGGCCAGCCGGAGGTCGGTCAGCACCACCAGCAGCGCCGGCGGGTTGGCCAGCATCGCCGGCGAGATCTGGCGGATCGCCCGGACGATCCGCGGGTCGTCGACCACCAGGATCTCGCGGTACGGCACGTTCGAGGCGGTCGGCGCCCGGTTGGCCGCCGCCACCAGGCGTTCGAGCAGCTCCTCCGGGACCGGGTCCGGGGCGTAGTGGCGGACGCTCCGCCGCCGCTTCGAGGGCCTCGGCCAGCTCCATCAGGGCATCATCAGACGGCCAGGATGCCGAGCGGGAACCGGGTCATGCGCTCGCAGCCGTCCTCGGTGACCAGCACGGTCTCCTCGAGGTGCAGCGGCTCGTCGCGGCGCAGGAAGTAGCCCGGGTCGATCGTGAAGACCATGCCCTGCTCGAGCGGGGTCTTGTTGCCGGGCTGCAGCAGCGGGGCCTCGTGGGTCGCGGTGAGCCCGACGCCGTGCCCGACCTTCCAGGACTGGCGGTGGCCGGCGCCGGCGATGACCTCGACGCAGGCGAAGTGGATCGCCTCGGCCGCGACGCCGGGCCGGACGAGCGACGCCGCCGAGGCGAAGGCCTGCTCGAGCAGCTCGTGGGCCCGCACGAGCTCGTCGCTCGGCAGGCCGACGAACAGGTTGCGGGCGGTGTCGATCGCGTAGCCATCCACCTGGGCGCCGAGGTCGACGTCGATGATGTCGCCGGGCTGCAGGATGTCGTTGCGGTAGGAGTTGAACGAGCCGTGCAGCGCCGGCAGGGTGGCGCCGGCGTCGACCATCGCGCGGTAGATCGCGGCGCCCGGTCTCGGAGACGGTGCCGCCGGCGCGGGTCGCGTCGCGGGCCGCGGCGTAGCCGGCGTCGACCGCCCGGCCGGAGGCCCGCAGGAGCTCGATCTCGGTCTCGTCCTTGACCGCCCGGACGCGGTCGAAGATCCCCTGGGCCGACTCGAGCCGCAGGCCCGGGGCGGCGGAGTCGATCGCCAGGACGTCGGCGAACGGCAGCGAGTCCTCGACGCCGAGCCGGGCCTGGACGCCGACGCCGGCCGCGCCGAGCGCCCGGCGCAGGACGCCGACCGGCTCGTCGCCGTCGTCGTAGGTGACGAGCTCGCCGAGGCCGGTGGCCTCGAGGTCGAGGATGTCGGCGTGCATCGAGCTGATGACGGCGACGGCCGGCCGGTCGACGGGCACGATGAGGGCGCTGAGCCAGACCGGCAGGCCCCCGGGGTACGGGCTGCCGCCGGCGAGCCAGCGGAAGTTCGGGCCCGCGGACACCCACAGCGCGTCGAGCGCGCGCTCGCCCGCGAGCTCGCGGACGCGGCCGAAGCGACGCTGGAGCACGGTGTCGGCCACACTCATGGCTGCTAAGGTTCGCAGATCGCGCGTTCGACCGCAATGCGAACAACGGACAGCCCTGAGGCCGAGTACACGCCGCAGGAGACGATGGCGGTGGTCGCCGCGCGCCTGCTGCACGAGGGGCAGGTCTGCTTCGTCGGGATCGGGCTCCCCAGCCTGGCCGCGAACCTCGCCCGCCACACCCACGCGCCCGAGCTGGTGCTGGTCTACGAGAGCGGCACGATCGGCTCGAAGCCGCACCGCCTGCCGCTCTCGATCGGCGACGGCGACCTGGCCGAGACCGCCGACACGGTGGTGTCGGTGCCCGAGATCTTCGCCTACTGGGTGCAGGCCGGCCGGATCGACGTGGCGTTCCTGGGCGCGGCCCAGATCGACCGCTTCGGCAACCTGAACTCGACCGCGATCGGGCCCTACGACGACCCGAAGGTGCGGCTCCCGGGCGCCGGCGGCGCGCCCGAGATCGCGGCGAACTGCCCCGAGACGTTCGTGATCATCCAGCAGTCCAC
This sequence comes from uncultured Actinomycetes bacterium, assembly GCA_963794695.1. Lineage (GTDB taxonomy): Bacteria > Actinomycetota > Thermoleophilia > Gaiellales > JALYLC01 > CAWCFJ01. Next base: position 63,265 of record CAWCFJ010000012.1, read on the forward strand.
GCGCACCTTCGTGAGCGAGCTGGACTTCCGCACCACCGTCGGGAGCGGGGTCTCGCGCGTGGTGACCGACCGCGGCGTGCTCGCGCCCGACGAGACCGGAGAGCTGGTGCTCACCCACCTGCATCCGGGCGTCGAGCTCGAGGCCGTCACGGCGGCGACCGGCTGGCCGCTGCGGGTGGCCGACCCGCTCGCGGTGACGGAGCCGCCGACGCCGGAGGAGGTCGCGGCGCTGCGAGCCCTGCAGGCCGCGCGTTGAGGGCGCCGGGCCGGGGCATCCGGCCGGCGGGCCGGCCGATCGCGATCGCGTTCCGCGGCCGGCGCATCGAGTGCCTCGAGGGCGACAGCATCGCCGCCGCGCTGGTGGAGGCCGGCGAGCTCGGCTGCCGCGAGGCTGCCGACGGCTCGCTGCGCGGGGTCTTCTGCGGGATGGGCGTGTGCCACGAGTGCCTCGTCGTGGTCGACGGGGTGCACGGGTACCGGGCCTGCGTGACGCCCGCACGCGACGGGATGCAGCTCGAGCGCCAGCCCGCCCGCGCCCACGCTGGTCGCAGCGGCCGGAGTCGCAGCCCGACAGAGCCGGTCGGGCCTCGCGACGTCACGGCGGAGGTCGTGGTGCTCGGGGCCGGGCCCGGCGGGCTGGCCGCTGCGGCCGCGGCTGCCGAGGCCGGCGCGCGAGGTCGTCGTGCTCGACGAGCGCGACAAGCTCGGCGGCCAGTACTACAAGCAGCCGTCCTCGGCCTACGCCGTCGACGAGGCCGAGCTCGACGAGCAGTACCGCGGCGGGCGGCGGCTCATCGCCCGGGCCGAGGCGGCCGGCGCGCGCATCCTCAGCGGCACCCAGGTCTGGGCCTGCAGCGGCGCCGAGACCCTGCACGCCCTGGGGCCGGACGGGCCGTTCGAGGTCCACCCGCGCGCCCTCGTCCTGGCCACCGGCGCCTACGAGCGCGGCGTGCCGATGCCCGGCTGGACGCTCCCCGGCGTGTACACCACCGGCGCCGCCCAGGCGCTGCTGCGGGCCCACCAGGTCGTGCCCGGGCAGGCGCATCCTGGTCTCGGGGAACGGGCCGCTGAACGTCCAGGTCGCCGCCGACCTCGTTCGGGCCGGCGCCGAGGTCGTGGCCCTCGCCGAGCTCGCCCCGATCACCGCGCCGACCCGGGCGGCCGCGCTCGCGCGCATGGCCTCCGCAGCGCCGGCCCTGGTCGCCGAAGGCGCCCGCTACCTCGCCTCGCTGCGGCGCGCCGGCGTCCGCCTGCTCACCCGGCACGCCGCGATCCGCTTCGAGGGCGACGGCCAGGTCGAGCGGGCCGTCGTCGCCCGGCTCGACCACGCCGGCCGGCCCGTCCCCGGCACCGAGCAGGCCTTCGACGTCGACGCCGTGTGCGTCGGGTTCGGGTTCCTGCCGGCCAACGAGCTGGCCCGGGCGCTCGGCCTGCGGCACGTCTACGACGAGCGGCGCGGCCAGCTGGCCATCGTCCACCACGGCCCCGGGCGGACGTCCCGCGAGGGCCTCTGGGTCGTCGGCGACGGCGGCGGCACCGGCGGGTCCAGGCTCGCCGAGGCGCTCGGCTTCCTCGCCGGGCTCGACGCCGCCCGCACCACCGGCCACCCGATCCCGCCGGCCCTGCAGGACGAGGAGCGCCGCGCCACCCGCGACCGGGCCCGCGCCGAGCGCTTCCAGCGCGGCCTGTGGCGGCTGTACGACGCGCCGCCGCTGCTCGACCAGCTCGCCACCGCCGACACCCCGATCTGCCGCTGCGAGGGCGTCACCCTCCGCACGGTCGAGGACGCCCTGGCCGAGGACGTGGCCACGATCGGCGCCGTCAAGCGGCTCACCAGGGCGGGCATGGGCCGCTGCCAGGGCCGCTACTGCGCCGGCGTCCTCGCGGCGATGGCCCAGCGCGGCCAGGCAGACCCGCTCGGCGAGCAGGCCTGGTTCGCCCCCGCCCCGCCGTTCAAGCCCGTCCCCGTCGGCGCGCTCGTCGGAAGCTACGCGAAGCGCGCGGGCGACAGCCAGCCGAGCTCGTAGCCCGGCTCGCGCCCGAGCGCCAGATCGGCCGCGATCCGCCCGAGCAGCGGCCCGCAGGTGAACCCGAGGTACGGGAACACCGCGACGATGAAGCCGGGCGCCCCGGGCAGCTCGCCGATCAGCGGCAGCTCGTCCGGCGTCGCGTTGACCCAGCCGGGCCAGGTCCGCACGAGCTGCGCTCGCGGCCACCGCCGGCACCGCCGCGCAGGCCAGGGCCAGGTTCTCGCGCACCGAGTCCGCGTCGACCTGCAGCTCGCCGCCGGGCGCCAGCCGGGCCGGCCAGCCGCCGCCGATCAGGAGCGTCCCCGGCTTCGACTGCTTCAGCGTCAGGCGGCCGCCGGCGGAGTACAGCATGTGGGAGACGAGCGGCGCGACCGCCTCGGTGACCGTGACCTGGATCGGCTCGCCCTCGACCGGCAGCGGGACGCCGAGCAGCCCGGACACCTGCCCGGCCGCCGAGCCGCCGCAGTCCAGGACCTGGTCGCAGCGCAGCTCGCCCCGGCTCGTCCGCAGCGCGTAGCCGCCGGCGTCCGCTCGATCGCCTGCACCTCGGTTCGCAGCAGCAGCCGCGCGCCGCGGGCCACGGCCGCCCGGGCGAACGCCGGCGCCGCCAGCAGCGGGTTGGCCGTGCCCTCGTGCGGGCAGTGCAGCCCGCCGACCATCGCCTCGGAGACGTACGGCGCCAGCGTCAGCAGGGCGTCGCGGTCGAGCAGCCGCACGTCGCTGCCGGCGGCCAGCTCGATCGCCGCCTTGCGCTCGAGCGCGGGCAGCTGCGCCTCGCTCGAGGCCACCACCAGCCCGCCCTTGAGCGTGACCTCGAGGTCGGCGCCGAGCTCCTGCTCCAGCGTCGTCCACAGCGAGACCGCGTCGCGCAGCAGCGGCAGGAGCCCTGCGAAGCGCCGGCCCCAGTCGTCGCCGCGCTGCAGGAACGAGGGATGCTGGATCTGCCCGTGCAGCCCGCCGGCGTTGCGCCCCGAGGCCTGGGTGTTCAGGTCGTGGCGCTCGACCAGCACCACGTCGGCGCCCGCTCGGGCAAGGTGGGAGGCAGCGGCGCAGCCGGTGAGGCCTCCGCCGACGATCACCACGTCAGCGCGGGTCACAGAGGGCCTTTCCGGCCGTTCGTTCATCGGTTACTATCGATTCGTTCGCCAAGCGCACCGTTGTCCGCGAGGAGCACAGGATGTCGGATCCGTTTCGAGGGAGCTACACCGTCACGGTGACGCCGTTCACCGAGGGCGGCGCGCGCGTCGACGTCGACGCGTTCACACGCTTCCTCGACTGGCAGCTCGAGGTCGGCGTGCCGGGCCTCATCGTCCTCGGCACCACGGGCGAGTTCCTCACGGTCTCGGACGACGAGCGGTCCGAGATCGTCGAGACGGCGGTCAAGCACGTCGGCGGCCGCGTCCCGGTGCTCGTCGGCACGATGAACGCCCACACGCCGCGCGCGGTGCGCTACAGCCGCGAGGCCGAGGCGCTCGGCGCCGACGGCCTGATGATCCTGCCGCCGTACTACTACACGCCGACCGACGACGAGATCTTCGGCTACTACCGCGCCATCTGCGACTCGGTGTCGCTGCCGATCATGCTCTACAACAACCCGATCACGTCCAACGTCGACATGTCGGCGAAGCTGGTCGGGCGGCTCACCAGGGCCTTCGAGCAGATCCGCTACATCAAGGAGGCGTCGATGGACGTCGCCCGGGTGTACGACGTGATCGAGGAGACCGACGGCGTCATGAACGTGTTCGCCGGCGAGCGCATCGTCGAGTCGTTCCTGCTCGGCGCGGTCGGCTACGTCAATCCGTACGGCAACTACATCCCGCGCGCCTCGTACCGCATCTGGGACTTCCTGACCGCCGGCCGCATCGACGACGCGAAGCGCATCCAGCGGCTGATCAACCAGATGGACCACGTCATCGCCGCCGGCCACCCGACCTACGGGCACCAGTGCTACTCGAAGGCCCTGGCCGCCGAGGCCGGCTACCCGGTGGGGGACGTCCGTCCGCCGCTGACGACGTTCGCCGAGCTCGGCGAGGAGGGCCGCGAGCGCCGCGACGTCCTCACCGGCTTCATGCGGGAGCTCGACGAGCTGATGGACGAGCTCGAGGGCGTCCCGGTCGCCGGCAGCGTCGGCGCCTAGCGCGTCAGGCGCGGGCCCGCGGGCGCGGGCCGCCGTTGTCGCGGCCGCCGCCGCGCAGCTCGATCTGGCCGAGCGCCTCGGTGATCTCGCGCGCCGATTCCTGCATGTGCGGGATGAAGTCGTCGCGCATGCTCTCGAGCGAGACGCGCGGGCTCGGACAGCACACGTTCAGCGCGGCCACGGTCTTGCCCGACCCGTCGACGACCGGCACCGAGACCGAGCGGAAGCCGATCTCGTACTCCTGGTCGACGATCGACCAGCCCCGCTCGCGGGTCTCGACGATCGACTCGCGCAGCTTGCGCTTCGACGTGACCGTGTGCTCGGTGTAGCGCAGCGGGTTCAGCGCCTCGAGCCAGCGGTCGAGCTCGGGATCGGGCATGGCGGCCAGAAGGACGCGCCCGGTCGACATGCAGTAGGCCGGCAGGCGGCTGCCGACGTCGAGGTCGACGCTCACGACCCGACGCGCCGTGGCCCGCGCCACGTACACCACCCACTCGCCGTCGAGCACCGCGGCCAGGCTCATCTCGTCGAGCGAGTCGGACAGGTCCTCCATCACCGGCTCGGCGATCTCGGACAGCGTCATCGACGACAGGGCGGAGAAGCCCAGCTCGAGGATCTTCGGCCGCAGCCGGAAGTACTTGCCGTCGGTCTCGGCGTAGCCCTCGCGCACCAGCGTGATCAGGAACCGGCGCGCGGCGGCCCGGTTGATGCCGGTCCGCTTCGACACCTCGCTGAGCGTCATCTGCGGACGGCTGCGGTTGAACGCGCGAATGACGTTCAGGCCGCGCGCGAGGGAGTTGACGTAGTCGCGATCCTCGCCTTCGACTGGTTCCGTTGCTGCCACGCGATTCACTCTACTCCGCGGACCAGCGGCAGCATTCAGGCCTCCAGTCCGGCGACACAGAGGTACTTGACCTCGAGGAACTCGTCGAGCCCGAGGTGCGAGCCCTCGCGGCCGATGCCGGACTCCTTGACGCCGCCGAACGGCGCGCCCTCGAAGGAGATGATCCCGGTGTTGACGCCGACGATGCCGAACTCGAGGGCCTCGCCGACCCGGAACGCGCGGCCGAGGTCGCCGGCGAAGAAGTAGGCCGCCAGGCCGAACTCGGTGTCGTTGGCCAGCGCGATGCCCTCCTCCTCGGTCGAGAAGCGGAACACCGGCGCGAGCGGGCCGAACGTCTCCTCGCGGGCGACCTTCATCTCGGCCGTCGCGCCGGACACCACGGTGGGCTCGAAGAACGTGCCGCCGAGCTCGTGCCGGCGGCCGCCGCAGGCCAGGCTGGCCCCGTGCTCGAGGGCGTCGGCCACGTGCTCCTCGACCTTGGCCACGCCGGCCTCGTCGATCAGCGGGCCCTGCTCGACGCCGTCCTCGAAGCCGCCTCCGACCCGCAGGGCCGCGGCGGCCTCGGCGAAGCGCTCGACGAACGCGTCGTACACCCCGTCCTGGACGTAGATGCGGTTGGCGCAGACGCAGGTCTGGCCGGCGTTGCGGAACTTGGAGGCGATCGCGCCCGGCACCGCGAGGTCGAGGTTCGCGTCGTCGAACACCAGCAGCGGCGCGTTGCCGCCGAGCTCGAGCGCGACCTTCTTGACGGTGCCGGCGCACTTCGCCATCAGCTGCTTTCCGACCGCGGTCGAGCCGGTGAAGCTCAGCTTGCGGACGATCGGGTTCGTGGCCAGCTCGTCGCCCACCGTCGAGGACGGCCCGGGCACGACGCTGAACACGCCCGCCGGGATGCCCGCCCGGTCGGCGAGCTCGGCCAGCGCCAGCGCCGAGAGCGGCGTCGCGCTCGCGGGCTTCAGCACCATCGGGCAGCCCGCGGCCAGCGCCGGGCCGGCCTTTCTGGTGATCATGGCCATCGGGAAGTTCCACGGCGTGATCGCGGCGGTCACCCCGATCGGCTGGCGCAGCACCAGCAGGCGCCGGCCGGCGGCGTTCGTCGGGATCACCTCGCCGTAGGCCCGCTTGCCCTCCTCGGCGAACCACTCGACGAACGAGGCGCCGAACAGGATCTCGCCGCGGGCCTCGGCGAACGGCTTGCCCATCTCGGCGGTCAGGATCGCGGCCAGGTCGTCGGCGTGCTCGATCATCAGGTCGAACCAGCGGCGCAGGATCCCGGCGCGCTCCTTCGCGGTCTTCGCGGCCCAGCCGGGCAGCGCGGCCTTCGCGGCCTCGATCGCCCGGCGCGCATCCTCGCGGGTGGCGCTGGCGACGCGGGCGATGACCTCGCCGGTCGCGGGGTCGCGGACGTCGAGGCGCTCGCCGCTCGACGAGGGCGCGAAGCGGCCGTCGACGTACAGGTCGGCGCGCAGCAGGTCGGGGTCGTCGAGCGGGCGCGGGAGGCCGGACTCGGCCTCCGGAGTGATCGTGGACGCCGGTGCAGCCATGTGCGAAGGTTCGCAGGTCGCGCGAAGTTTCGCAATCCGCACGAATCGCCGGTGAGCGACCACACCTCATGACCGATCTCAGCGGCAGGACCATCCTCCTCACCGGCGCCTCGAAGGGCATCGGCGCCGCCGCCGCGCAGGCGATGGGCGCGGCCGGCGCCCATCTGGTCGCCCACTACGGCAGCGACGAGGCCGGCGCCCGCGCCGCCACCGCCGACATCCCGGCCGAGCGGGTGCTGCTGCTGCAGGCCGACCTCGGCGACCCCGGCGCCGCCCGCCGCCTGTGGCGCGAGGCGGTCGCCTGGCGTGGCCGCGTCGACACCCTGGTCTGCAACGCCGCGGTGATGGAGGAGACCCCGCTCGACGGCGACGACGCAGGCTGGGACGCCACCTGGCAGCGCACCTTCGAGGTCAACGTGTTCGGGCCGGCGAGCCTGGTGCGCGACGCCGTCCGCCACCACCGCGAGCACGGCGGCGGAGTGATCGTGACGCTGTCGAGCTGGGCCGCCCAGCAGGGCTCCGGCAACCCGCACCTGCTGGCCTACGCCTCGTCGAAGGCCGCCCTGCACACGTTGACGCGCACGGTCGCGCGCGCCCACGCGCGCGAGGGCGTCCTGGCCTACGTCGTCGCGCCGGGCATCGTGCGCACGGACATGAGCGTGCGTTCGGCCGCCACGACCGGCGGCGAGGAGGCGGTCACCGCGCGGCTCGCGATGGGGGAGTGGGTGCCCCCGGAGGAGGCCGGCGCGCTGATCGCCTGGCTCGCCTCGGGCAGCGTCCGTCACCTGACCGGCGCGACCCTCGACCTGAACGGTGCGAGCTACCCGCGCTGACGCGCTTTTCACGCCCGTTTTCAGGGAGTACAGTCGCCCGGTCGTGTTGGGGGCGATCGGAAGGGTGTGTCACGTGAAGCAGTACAGCTACGACAAGAGCAAGCCGCTGATGACGGGCGACGACGTCACCCGCATCCAGAAGGCCTGCGGCTGCGACGTCGACGGCCAGTTCGGCCCCGACACCCGCGACGCGGTCGTCGCCTACCAGAAGAAGCACGGCCTCAAGGTGAGCGGCATCGTCGGGCCCCACACCTGGACGTTCATCGTCAAGGACGTGCCGCAGAGCGACGAGGACGACACCCGCGCGACGATCGTCGGCCACGCGCGCTGGGCGGTGACCAACGCGAACCAGATCCACTACTCCCAGGGGGCGCAGCGGATGGCGGCGATCCACAAGCCGCGGACGCTGCCGCTGAGCACCGACTGCTCTGCCTCGATCACGCTCTTCTACAGCTGGGGCGGCGGCCCCGACCCGAACGGGCTCCTGTTCGACGGCGAGGGCTACACCGGCACGATGCTGTCCCACTGCAGGCCGATCACCGCGGCCCAGGCCAAGCCGGGGGACATCGTGGTGTTCGGCGACGCGCCCGGCCACCACGTGTGCATGGTGCTCGAGCCCGGCGACAACCCGACGCTCGTGTCGCACGGCATGGAGCGCGGCCCGATCGTCATCGACTTCCACCAGGAGCTCGAGTACCAGGACATGCGCAAGGCCCACTGGCTCCGCGTGCCCGACTGGTCCTGATCGACCCCGGTCAGCTGCGCTGCGGCATCGGCGAGAGGCGCGGCGGCCAGATGCTGCGCAGCCCGGCGGCACGGCGCCGCGCCTCCTCCGCCGCCTGGGCCGGCTCGACCAGCGCCAGCTCGAGCCGGCGGACGGCGTCGAGATGGTCGCCCGTCCAGACGATCCGGATCGCGGTGGCGCCGCCCGGCTCGCCGCCGGCGGCCTCGACCAGCCGGACGTCGGACTGCGTGTCGCGCGGCTGCGGCGCCGGGACGGCCCAGTCGCCGGTCAGGCTCTGCGCGAACACCGCGTACCAGTCGGCCCGGGTGGAGGCGATGGCCAGGAGCTCGGTCATCGCCGGCTCGTCGGCGGTGCCGGCCTCGGCGTCCTGCCACAGGTCGACGATCGCGTCGGCCGCGAGCCGCAGGTTCACCACCCCGCTGACCAGCGTCGTCAGGTCGGACAGGGCCACGAGCTTCGTGCCGCGCTCGGCGAGGTAGGCCCGGTACGCGTCGTCCAGCCGGCGTGACGCCGCCGCAGCCGCGATCCCCCCAGCGAGCGGGCCGCCGGGGCGCTCGCCGGCTGCGGCCAGCTCGACCGCCGAGACCACGTAGCGGGCGCTCTCGCGGTACGCGCCGGCCAGCGCCTGGCGCATCGCCGTCGACGCGCCGCGCGGCCAGAACAGCACGCCGACGATCAGGCTGACGCCGCAGCCGAGCAGCACGTCCTCGATCCGCACGAGCCCCACCGTCCACCCGGTCGGCTGCGACGATGTTGAACAGGATCACCAGGAGCAGGGTGAACGCCGCCTGCCCCGCGGCGAACGAGATCGCGGCCGGGGCGAACCCGGCGATCAGGATGGCGAACGGCAGGAGCACCCAGAGCACCGTCGTGTTGGTGCCGACCACGACCACCAGCAGCGCGCCGGCGAGGAAGCCGAACAGCGTGCCGGCCAGTGCCTGGACGACCGTCTGGCCGGTGCTGAGCCAGTTCGAGCGCAGCACCGCGAGCGCGCCGAGGATGACCCAGAACGAGTGGTCGACCTGGGTCAGGCCGGCGACCGCCACCGCCAGCGCGAGGCCGATCGCGCCGCGCACGCTGTTGTGCAGCCAGACCGAGGAGCGGTCGACGTGGGCTGCGGCCCGCTCCTGGGCCGCCGACAGGGTGCCGGGGACGCCCTCGGGCTGGCGACCGAGGACGCGCTGCATCCAGCTCCGCCGCTCGGACGCCGCCGCGTAGGCGGCGTTGGCCGCGACCTGGGTGACGACGAAGCTCAGCTCCTGGGCCCGGAACCCCGGGTCGCGCGCCGAGATCAGGTCGCGCTCGCCGTCGCCCGGCAGCACCGGGAGCCGCGTGGAGCGCTCGGTGCGCTCGAGCTGCTGGCGCAGTCCGGCCAGCGCCTCGTCGAGCACCGCGGGGTCGGCGCCGGGGCGCTCGAGCAGGCCGGCGCTGGCCTCGAGCACCGCCGCCGCGCCCTTCTTGACCCGGCAGGCGCCGTGGTTCACGTCGGAGGGCTGCGGGTGCAGCACGGTCTGGGAGACGATCGCCTGCAGCCACAGCAGCTCGTCGACCAGCCGGACGACGGTGCGGGCGCCGGTGGACAGGCCGGTCGGCCGGTACGGGGTGGCGAAGAACGTCCGCCGCAGCGCCGCCACGGCGTCGTCGCCGGCGCGGATCGCCGCCTCGTGCTGGTCGGCGAGCGCCTCGTCGCGACCGGCCAGGATCCAGTCACCGTCGTGCCGCAGCCGCTCGGCGAGGCCGCGGCAGGCGGCGATCGCCGCGCTCCGCAGCGGGTCGCGTGCCGGCGCCGGCCAGAGCACCGAGATCGCGAACAGGGACGCGGCGGTGGCGATGCCGAAGCCCTCGAGCCTGGTCACGATGTCGGACGCGTCGGCCGGGAGCGAGACCGGCAGGATGAACGTCAGGAGCAGCGCGGTCGAGGCGCTCGCGAGCACCGAGCTGACCACGCCGGCGAAGAGCACGGCGAAGGCCACGAGCCCCATCGAGACGGCCGCCAGGAGCGTCGAGCGCGAGCACAGCGTCCCGAGGCAGACGAAGCACGCCCCGACCGCGGCCAGCGCGAGCTGGGCCTGCAGGCGCTCGCGCATCGGCCCGCCGAACTCGACCAGCAGGATCATGGCGAACGAGCCGAACGCCGCGAACGTCGCGATCTGGGGGTCGCCGATGACCTCGGTGCCGAGCGCGAAGACCGGCGGGATGACCACCGCGGCCCTGGTCGCGCGGCGCAGCGCCGCCAGCGCCGGATCGTGCGTCCGGATCCATTGCAGCACGCGCATGCGGCGCGAGGATCGTAGCCTCGACCAGCTCCGGTCAGGAGCGGCGGCTGCGGACTTCGCGCACCGCGTCAGCGAGCTCGCGGATCCCGGCCGGGATCGCCGGCTCGGCGATCTGGCCGTAGCCCAGCAGCAGGACCGGCGGCCCCGCCCGGCGGCCGGCCGAAGTCCGGCGAGCGTCTCGAAGCGGATCCGGCGACGCGCGGCCTCCTCGAGGATCGCCGCCTCGTCGTCCTCCGGCGTGAGCTCGACGACCACGTGCATCCCCGCCGCGATCCCGTGCACCACCGCCTCGGGCAGCTCCTCGGCCAGCGCCGCGACGAGCGCGTCCCGCCGGCCCCGGTAGAGCTGGCGCATGCGCCGCAGGTGACGGTCGAGCTCGCCGCGGGTGAGGAGCTCGGCGAAGGCCCGCTGGTCGATCGGCGCGGTGCCGCGGTCGGCCAGGCGCTTCTCGAAGCGCAGCGGCGCGACCAGCTCGGCCGGCACCACGAGCCAGGCCATGCGCAGCGCCGGGGCCAGCGTCTTGCTGGCCGTCCCGGCGTAGACCACGTGCTCGGGCGCGAGGCCCTGCAGCGCACCGACCGCTGCGCGGTCGTAGCGGTACTCGGCGTCGTAGTCGTCCTCGACGGCCACGGCCCCGGTCTCGCGCAGCCAGGCCAGCAGCGCCACTCGCCGCTCGCTCGAGAGCACCGCCCCGGTCGGGCTCTGGTGGGCGGGGGTGACGACGGCCGCGTCGACGCCGGCGCGCACCAGCTCGTCGACGATCAGGCCGTCGCCGTCGACGGGCACCGGCACGGGCTCGAGCCCCGCCCGGGCCACGATGACGTGGTACTCGGGATCGCACGGGTCCTCGAGGGCCAGCCGCCGCGCGCCGCGCTCGGCGAGCACCCGGCAGAGCAGGCTGAGGCCCTGGGAGTAGCCGCTCGTGACGACCACCCGCTCGCCGCTGCCGACCACCCCGCGGACGCGGCCGAGGTAGTCGGCCAGCGCGTCGCGCAGCGCCGGCACGCCGCACGGGTCGCCGTAGCCGAGGTCGGCATCGGTCATCGCCTGCGAGGGCCTGCTTGACCGAGCGGAGCCAGGCGCCGCGCGGGAACGGGCCGACGTCGGGCGCGCTCGGCTGGAAGTCGTAGCGGGCGCGCGGCTCCGCCCGCGCGGCCTCTGCCGGCGCCGGCGCGGCCGCCTCGAAGGCGGCGTTGACCTCGGGCCGAGCGCCCTGGCGGAGGGTGAGGTAGCCCTCGGCCGAGAGCTGGGCGTAGGCGTCGACCACGATCCGGCGCGACACGTCGAGCTGGCGGGCGAGGTCGCGGGTCGACGGCACCTGCGCGCCCGGGCGCAGCTGGCCCGAGCGGATCGCGTCGCGCAGCGTGGTCTCGATCTGGGAGCCCAGGCGCTGGCCGCTGCCGCGCTCGCACCGAGAGGAGCACCTCGACCGTCGCGCCCTCTTCACTGGTCTCGTTTTTCGACGCCAAAGTGGATCTGGATAGTGAACCAGTCCGATCCTAGCATCGCAGTCATGACCTCCGCCAGCCCGCTCTCCGGCGCCACCCGCCTGTTCGTCACCTCCACCGCCGCCCGCCTGCCGCTCGCCTGCCTCGGCATCGGCCTGCTGGCCCACGCGGCCTCGCTGACCGGCTCCTTCGCCGCGGCCGGCCTGGTCGCCGCGGCCTACGCCATCGCCACCGGCGTCGGCGGCCCGCTCGCCGGCCGGCTCGTCGACCGCCGCGGCCAGACCCTGGTGCTGTGCGCCTCGGCGGCCGCCTGCGCCGTCCTGCTCGGCGCGGCGGCCGCTGCTGCCGGCCGGCACCCCGCTCGCCGCGCTGCTGGCGCTGGCCGCAGGGATCGGCCTGGCGACGCCGCCGGTCGGCTCGTGCGTCCGGGCCGCGCTGCCGACCGTCATCGACGATCCGGCCGCCGTCCGCTCCGCCTTCGCCGTCGAGGCCGCAGTGGCCGAGGTCACCTGGGTCGCCGGGCCGCCGTTCACCCTCGGTCTCGGCGCCCTGTTCGGGACCGGCGTCGCGCTGGCCGTCTCGGCCGTCGTGATCCTGGCCGCCACGCTGGCCTTCGCCGCCCTGCCGGCCTCGCGTGCCTGGCGGCCGGTGGCCCGGCGCGCGCCGGGCGGGGCGATGGCCTCGGCCGGGATGCGCACCCTGGTCGCCGTCCTGCTGTTCGTCGGCGTGCTGTTCGGCGCCCTCGAGGTCGCCGCCACCGCCTTCGCCGGCTCGGCCGACTCGGCCACCTCGGCCGCCCCGTTCCTGGCGCTCTGGGGCCTGGGCTCGCTCGCCGGCGGGATCGTCCTGGCCCGCCGCGGCGGCGGAGCCGCCTCGGCCTCGACGCTGGTCGTCCTGCTCGGGATCCTGAGCCTGGGCCACCTGCTGCTGGTGCCGGTCGCCGGCAGCGCCGTCCCGTTCGCCGGGATGCTGCTGGTCGCCGGCGCGGCGATCGCCCCCACCCTCGCCGTGACCTTCGGCCTGGTCGACGAGCTGGCCCCGTCCGGCACCGTCACCGAGGCGTTCGCCTGGCTGGCCACCGCCGAGGCCGTCGGCTCGGCGCTGGGCTCCGCCCTGGCCGGCTCGATCGTCACCGGCGCCGGCCCGGTCCCGGCCCTGGTCTTCGCCGCCGCCGCCGGCGCGGCCGCCATGCTCACCGCCCTGCTGCGCCAGCGGACGCTGACCGGGGCGCCCGCTCGCGTCGCGGTCAGCGCTGCGGCGGCGTGAAGGGCGCTAGTCGCTCCACCAGTCGCGCGTGCCCTCGACGTCGTCGCGCGTCCCCTCGCCGAGGTTCGGCGCGCCGATGACCAGCAGCTCGAGCCCCTCCGGCCCGGCCTCGTAGCCGCGCCACGCGCCGGGTGGGACTCGCACGGCGTCCCACTGCCGCAGCTCGACGATCTCGTCGTCGACCTTCATCCGCCCGCCCCCGCCGACGACCACGTAGACCTCTTCCTGCGTCTGGTGCGTGTGGCCGTACGGAAAGCGGTAGCCGGGCGGGACGCGCTGGTAGGTCAGGCCGGAGCGCTCGAGCTCGAGCGGCTTCGTCGCCGCCCGGAACTCCAGATCCGGGTCTCCGTCGAACACCGACCCGATGTCCTCCAGGTCCGCCCTGAGGTTCCTGTGGGTGAACGGCACGGCCCGGATCCTAGTCGGCGGCCACCGCCTGGGGGGCGCCCTGCCGGGCCCGCGCGGCGGCGACCGCGAGCAGCACCGCCGACTGGCCCGGGTCGATGACCGGCACCCCGACGGCGTCGCGGAAGGGCTGCAGCTGCGGCCCCGTCCAGAACGTGCAGCCGGCGTAGACCGCACCGGCGCCGCGCTCGACCGCGCCGCGGGCCAGGTCGAGCGCTTCCTCGGCCAGCACCGCCAGGTGGCGCGCCAGCACCAGGTGGCAGGCGGCGTCCGGGTCGTCGCGCATCAGCCGCTCGAGCAGGGCCGGGTCGGGGTAGGTCATCGGCACGGTGACGATCTCGGAGATCACGTGCTCGAGCCCGTAGTAGCGGGCCAGGTCCTGGTACAGCACGTGGGCCTCGAAGCCGTCCGCCACCAGGATCGCCATCCGCTGGTGGAGCACGGCCCCGAGGTGCAGCGCGGCCTGCAGGGGTGCGGTCACCGGCATCCGCAGGAAGCGCTTCGCGTCGATCAGGCCGGGGTCGCCGCTGCAGCCGATGACCGCCGCGTCGTAGCCGTCGTCCTGGGCCCGCGCGAGCCGCTCGTGCAGCGCGCCGTGGAAGAACGGCTGCTGCGGCAGGAACGGGCTCCTGGCGTCGCCCTCGAGGTCGAGGTGGCAGGTCTCGATCGCGACGTCCGGGCCGGCGCAGCCGGCGAGCTGCTCCTCGAACCAGGCGTCGAGCGTGCCCGTGCCGACCGGGTTCACGTACAGCACCTTCATCCGTCCACTCCTTCCTCGGTCGTCCGGACGTCGTCGGGCAGGTCGCCCGCGGCCGCGCGCCAGCAGCGCACCGCACGGCCAGGCTCAACCTCGACGAGAGGCTGAGGTTCGCGGCAGCCGTCGACCGCCATCGGGCAGCGGCCGACCAGGCGGCAGCCCACGTAGCCCGGCTCGGGCGTGCGCAGCGTGCCGCGGATCCGCAGCGTCCGGTCCCGCTCCTCGGTGCGGGCGGCGAGGTCGTGGGCGTACAGGAGCCCGCGGGTGTACGGGTGCAGCGGCCGGCCGAAGACCCGCTTCGTCGGCCCGCTCTCGACGACCTGTCCGAGGTACATGAGGATCACGTCATGGGCTACGAGCTGCACCGCGCGCAGGTCGTGGGTGGCGATCAGGTAGCTCAGCTCGTGCCGGCCCTGCAGGTCTGCGAGCAGGCGCAGCACCTGCCCCTGGATCGACATGTCGAGGGCCGAGGTCGGCTCGTCCATCACCACCAGCTCCGGCCTGGTCGAGAGCGCCCGGGCGATCGCCGCGCGCTGCAGCTCCCCGCCCGAGACGGCGCGCGGCTTGAGGCCGGCGAAGCGTGGGCTGAGCCCGACCTCGTTCAGGAGCTCGCCGACGTCGGGACCGTCCGAGCGGCGCAGCCGCATCGTCTCGGCGATCGACGAGCCGATCGAGTGCACGGGGTCGAACGAGCCGAGCGGGTTCTGGAAGACCATCTGCACGTGCCGGCGGTGCCGCCGGAACGCGGCGTCGCTGAGGCCCTGCACCTCCTCGCCGAGCAGGAAGATCTGGCCCGCGTCGGCCGAGTACAGGTGCAGGATCGTGCGCGCCAGGGTCGACTTGCCGCAGCCGCTCTCGCCGAGCAGCGCCGTCGTCCGCCCGCGCTGCAGGCGGAACGAGACGCCGTCGACCGCCGGGATCGTCCGCCGGTTGCCGAGGCCCCCGGCGTGGAACGTCTTGCGCAGCTCGCGCACCTCGAGGACCGGCGTCGTCTCGCTCATACGTTGTGGCAGGCGACGAAGTGGCGGGGCTGGAGCTCGCGCAGCAGCGGGCGCTCGGCGTGGCAGCGGTCGGACACCAGCGGGCAGCGCTCGGCGAACGGGCACTGCTCGCCGATCGAGCCGGGCTCGGGGATCCGGCCCGGGATGAAGGCGATCTCGCCTGGCGGCGGCCGCAGGCAGCGCACCAGGCCCTGGGTGTACGGCCCGAGCGGCTTGTTCAGCACGTCGTCGGCGTGCCCGACCTCGAGGATCTCGCCGGCGTAGGCCACGGCCACGATCTCGCACATCGCGCCGATCACCGCGAGGTCGTGCGAGATCAGGAGCAGCGCCGCGCCGGAGTCCCGCACCGACTGGTCGATGACCTCGAGCACCTGGGCCTGGATCGTGGCGTCGAGGCCGGTGGTCGGCTCGTCGCAGATCAGCAGGGACGGGTCGCAGATCAGGGCCATCGCGATCGCCACCCGCTGGGCCATGCCGCCCGAGAACTGGTGCGGGTAGGCCCGGGCGCGCTGCTCGGCGTCGGGGATCCCGAGCCGGTCGAGCAGGTCGACGGTGCGCCTGCCAGGCCTCGGCCCGCGAGACGCCGGTGTGCGCGCGGCAGACGCGGGCGATCTGCGAGCCCACGGTCTGCAGCGGGTTCAGCGAGGCGACGGCGTTCTGGTAGACGATCGCGATCTCGCCGCCGCGCACCGAGCGCAGCTCGCGCTCCGACATCGTCCGCAGGTCGCGGCCGCGCAGCCGGATCGACCCGCTCCGGGCCTCGACGCCCGGCGGCAGCAGGCCGAGGATCGCGCTCGCGGTCATGCTCTTGCCCGAGCCGCTCTCGCCGACGATCCCGACCCGGGCGCCCGGCGGCACGACGAGCTCGACGCCCCGCAGCAGCGGCACCTCGCCGGCGGCGACGACCAGCCCGGCGATCTCGAGCAGCGGCTCGTCGGCCAGGCCGGCCAGGCGGCTGCGCGTCGGCGTGACCGCCTCAGTCGCCATAGCGCCTGCTCAGCTGGCGGCCGATGCCGCCGAACGCCATGACCGCCAGCAGCACGGCGATGCCGGGGAACACCGACACCCACCACTGGCCGTACAGCACGTCGTTGGCTCCGGCCTGGATCATCGACCCCCACTCCGGCTCGGGGATCTTCACGCCGAGGCCCAGGAAGCTCAGGCCGGCGACGATCTGGATCGCGTAGGCGCAGGAGATCGAGAGCTGCGAGGCGACCGGCCCGAGCGAGTTCGGCAGGACGTGCCGGAACACGATCTGCATCGGCCGAAGGCCGGCGCAGCGGGCGGCGGCGACGTAGTCGCTCGAGCGGATCGGCAGCACCACCGAGCGCGTGAGCTTCAGGAACACCGGCGCGGTGACGACGGCGATGACCCCGACCAGCACCTTCTTGGAGTTGCCGAGCGCGGCGAAGATCATCAGCGCGAACAGGAACAGCGGCACCGACTGCACCATCTCGGCGAGCCGCGACAGGGCCCCACCGGCGATCCCGCCGAGGTAGCCGCTGGCCGCGCCGAGCGGCACCCCGATCAGGGTCGCCAGGGCCACGCCGACGATCGACACCGAGAAGTCGGTGCGGGTCGCGTAGAGCACCCGGGAGTAGACGTCGAAGCCGTTCTCGTCGGTTCCCATCCAGTGATCCCAGGACGGCGCCAGCAGCCGCTGGCTCAGGTCGGCCTTGACCGGGTCGTAGGGCGCGATCAGCGGCGCGAAGATGGCCACGAAGACGAACAGCCCGAAGACCACCCAGTAGACGTTGGCGAACGGCCGCAGGCGCCGGACCGGCCCGATCGCCAGGCGCGACTCGCGGCTGACGGCCTCGACGCCGGCGGGGCTGACAGCGGGGTCGCTCACCTCGCGCGCCCTCGCGTACGCGCGGGTCGATGAACAGGGCCAGCAGGTCGGCGAACAGGTAGACCAGCACGTAGACCAGCGAGGCCAGGATCACCACGCCGAGCACCGGCGCGTAGTCGAACTGCTGCATCGACTGGATCGCGTACAGGCCGATCCCGGGCCAGGAGAAGACCAGCTCGACCAGCACCGTGCCGCCGAGCAGGTAGCCGAAGGTCATCGCGGTCATCGTGCTGATCGGCAGGAGCGCGTTCTTGAACGCGTACCAGCGCACCGTCCGCTCGGGCAGGCCGAAGGAGCGGGCGCTGCGCACGAAGTCGCCCCGCAGCACGCCGATCATGGTGTTGCGGGTGAGCTGCAGGATCGGCGGGCAGGCGGTGATCGCCAGCACGATCGCCGGCAGGGCGAGGTGCTGCAGCGCCGACCAGAACGTCTCCCACTGGCCGGCGATCAGGGCGTCGACCACCGTCATCCCGGTGACCCGCGGCGGCGGGATCGCGCTGATGTCGAGCTCGCCGACCGGGCTCGGGGCGACGTGCCAGACCGAGTAGAACAGGAAGATCAGGAGGATCCCGAGCCAGAAGCTCGGGACCGCGACGCCGAACTCGACGACGGTCTGGCTGATCCGGTCGACGATCCCGCGCGGGCGCAGCGCCGAGATGATCCCGAGCGGGATCGTCCACAGGAGGCCCAGGAACAGGCCGGCCGCGGCCAGCTCGATGGTCGCCGGGAAGCGCTGCCAGATCTCGTGCCGCACCGGCTGCTGGGTGTACTGGGAGACCCCGAGGTCGCCGTGCAGCAGGTTCCGAGGTACGTCCAGTACTGCTGCAGCACGGGCTGGTCGTAGCCGAGCTGGTGGCGGAGCTGGACGAGCTGCTCGTCGGTGGCCCGCGGGCCCAGGATGAGCCGCGCGGGGTCGCCGAGCACGTGGGTCACGATGAAGACCAGCGTGACCACGCCGAGCATCGCGAGCGCGGCGCCCAGCAGGCGGGTCGCCACGTACAGCGGCCAGCGCAGGGCGCCGCGCGTCACGATGCTGCTCCTCCCACTACTTGCGCGAGAGGAGCCGGTAGGTGAGCAGGCCGTCGGGCTCGTACAGGAACCCGGAGATGTTCGAGCGGATCGGGATGAGGTAGTTCGGCTCGCCGAGGCTGATCGCGGGCAGGTCCTTGTTCAGCTGGTTCTGCACCTTGCAGGGCCAGGGCCTTCTTGGTCGCCGGCGGCAGCACCGTGGCGAACTTGGTGAGCGCCGCGTCCATCGTGGCGTTCGAGTACTTGAACCAGTTGATCACGGACTTCGTCCCGTACCACAGGAACGTCTGGTAGTAGGGGTCGTCGACGAACGAGCCGAGGCCCGACTGGATCCAGGCCTGCATCGAGCGCTTGCCGAGGTCGCCCTGGAACTGGGCCGCCGAGAGCTTCGAGATGTTCATCGTGATGCCCACGGCCTTGAGCGCGGTCTGCACCGGCACGGCCAGCGCGGCGGCGTCGGCGTCGCCCTCGTTGATCTCGACCGTGAAGCTCACCCCGGCCGACAGGCCGGCCTGCGAGAGCAGCTCCTTGGCCTTCGCCGGGTCGTACTTGTAGGGCCACGCGGCCTTCGGCTGGAACCAGACCGAGTTGCGCGGCCACACGCCCTTCGCGACCTTCGCCTGCCCGCGCAGGACCTGGCTCACGATCTGGTCGTACGGGATCGCGTAGGCCACGGCCTGGCGGACGCGCACGTCGTCGAACGGCTTCTTGTCCATCACGAAGCCGAGCACGTCCTGGGCGATCGACGGCACCGACAGGAGCCGCACCCCGTTCGCGCCCTGCAGCCGGGCGGCGTCGTCGAGGCTCAGGTCCTCGGCGATGTCGATCGAGCCGTTCTTCAGGAGCAGCGAGCGGGTCTGGGAGTTCGGGATGACCTGCAGGATCACCGTCGTGAAGTACGGCTTCGGGCCCCAGTAGCTCGGGTTCGCCTTGAGCGATCAGCCGGGTGCCGGGGGTGTTCTGGGCGATCACGTAGGCGCCGGTGGCGGCGCCGCCGGTGCGGGCGAGCCAGCTGTGGCCCCAGGGGTCGCTCTTGGTGGCGTTCTTCTTCACCAGCGACGACTCCACGAGGCCGGCGTCCTGGTCGCGCAGCATCGGCCCGAGGATCGGGGAGGCGTGCGGCAGCTTGACCGTCACGCGTGTACGGGCCGGTCTTCTTGACCTGGGTCAGCTTGGTCAGGCCGAGGATGTTGAAGTCGAAGACCGAGCCGGCGTTCACGCCGAGCGAGCGCTGGATCTTGTAGACCAGGTCGTCGGCGGTGACCGGCGTGCCGTCGGGGAACTTCGCGCCCTTTCTGACGTTCAGGACGACCGTGCCGTCCTTCTTGGCCGTCCAGGAGGAGAGCGCGTCGCCGACCACGGTCTTCACGTCGGCGCGCAGGTAGCCCTTGCCGGTGTTGATCGTCTTGTAGTGCACCCACTGGGCGTAGATGTTCTTGATCAGCTCGTTGGCCCGCGTCGCCTGGCCGAACTCGGGATCCATCGTCTGCGGGTCCGACGAGACGCCGATCACCAGCGTGTGGGCGTCGGCGCGCGCCGCCTGCGCCACGTTCGGCGCGGCCTTCGCCGTCTGGCCGTCCGTGTGCGCTGCGGCCGCGACGGCGGTCGCACCGGCGACCACGGTCGCGAGCACGCCGGCGTACAGGACCCGCCTCCTGGAACGTTGACTAGCCACGGTTCCCCGCTCCCTTCTCCGGTTGCCCCCACCCACCACCGCCGCCGGTCTGCACGTGCACCACCGTGCCGGCCGGGATCGGGACTGCGTTGCACTTCAGCACCAGGCGCGGCTCGCTCGCCCGGCTCGATCACGTGCACCTGCGGCGGCGCGCCGGCCTCGCCGCCGGCGAGGCCCCAGCTCGGGGTGCGCGTCCGCTCGAACCACAGGCTGAGGCGGCAGGCCTCGAGCACCTCGTAGACCCGCTCGATGCCGAGCCCGCCGCGGTGCCGGCCGGCGCCGCCGGAGCCCTGCGCGCAGCCCGTGCCGGCGCAGCACCAGCGGGTAGCGGTGCTCCATCACCTCGACCGGGAAGTTCTTGAAGTCGCCCGCCGCCGAGTGGATCAGCGCGCTCTCGCCGTCGCCGCCGGGGTGCGCGCCCCAGCCGCCGACCAGCGACTCGCCCGACAGGAACTGCGGCCGGCCGCGCTCGTTGACGAAGGTGACGTTCCAGGAGTCGCCGACGTGGCCGGCGGCCGTCCGCTCGGGGACGGCCTCGCTGAGCGCCCGGACCGTGAGGTCCATCGCCAGCATCAGGTGCGGCCCGTAGTGCAGGCAGGCCGCCGTCGGCGACGGGTCGAAGCAGCTGCCCGGCGGCACCTCGATGGTCAGGTTGCGGAACGAGCCGCCGCACACCGGGGCGTTCGGGTTGACCACGAACTTGAACGCCTGCTGCAGCGCCGAGCGGGTCTGCACGATCCCGCTGTTGATGGAGCCCTCGTTCTCGACCGCCGAGCCGTGAAGATCGATGGTCAGCGCGTCCCCGGCCACGGTCACCGCGACCGCGACGCGCACCGGCTCGCGGTTGATCCCGTCGTCGTCCAGGAACCCCTCGGCCCGGTAGGTGCCGTCGGGGATCTCGGCCACCGAGGCCCGGTCGGCCGCCTCGGCCTGGGCGAAGAAGGTCTCGATCGAGGCCTCGACCTCGGGCCAGCCGTAGCGCTCGACGATCGAGCGGAAGCGCTCCTCGCCGGTCCGGCAGGCCGTGAGCGAGGCGTGCAGGTCGCCGACCAGCGGGCCCGGGAAGCGCGAGTTCAGGGCGATCAGCTCGAGCAGCTCCTCGTCGAGCTCGCCCGCCTTGACGATCCGCAGCGGCGGCAGCCGCAGCCCCTCCTGGAAGATCTCGGTGGAGTCCGAGACGTACCCGGCCTCCTTGGCCCCGACGTCGTTCCAGTGGGCCTTCGCGCCCGAGAAGCCGCGCAGCACGCCGTCGACGAAGATCGGCGCGAAGACCGTCACGTCGTTCAGGTGGCTGCCGCAGATGGCCGAGTCGTTGACCAGCCAGACGTCACCCTCGGCGAACGCGTCCGGGCCCTTGCGGCGGATGACCTCCTGCAGCGTGCCGCCGAGCGAGCCCAGGAAGAACGGCAGCCCCGGCGCCTGGCCGAGCAGCCCGCCGCTCGGCGTCGTAGATGCCGACCGAGCAGTCCTTCATCTCGTAGATGACCGGGCTGTAGGCCGAGCGGTAGAGGTTGCGCCGCATCTGCTCGGCGCCCGACATGAACGCGTGGCGGACGACCTCGACGGTCGCCGGGCTGGGCTTGACGGCGCTCATGCGCGCCTGCTCCAGCAGCAGGTGGCCGCCCGGCACCGGCCGGACCGTCCAGCCGACGTCGACCACGGTGGTCGCGGTGTCCTCGATGACGATGGCCGGGCCCTCGACGGGCCCTTCGAGCGAGCCGCGATGGTGCACCGCGGCCTCGTGCTCGACGCCGGCGAGCCGCACCGTCGAGCGCCCGAGCACCCCGCCGGCGGCGGCCGCCGCGGCCGGGGCCGCCGGCCGGCGGAGCTCTGCGACCGCCGCCAGGCGGACGGCCACGAACTCGATCGGCTCGCTCGGGCTGGCGTGCCCGTAGCGAGCCTGGTAGGCGCCGTGGAAGCGGCCCGCGACCGTCGCCGCGCGCTCGCTCAGGTCGTCGACGTCGGCCGTCTCGAGCGGCAGCGTCAGGCTGTACTCCTGGCCGACGTAGCGCAGGTCGGCGGCGACCTCGAAGCGCAGGTCGTCGCCGGCCACGCCGTCGATCTCCATCAGGCCCGCGACCTGCTCGCGCAGCGCGTCGACCGCGCCGCGCAGATCGCCGTCGACGCGTCGCGAGCGGGTGGAAGAACGTCTGCACCGCGTCGTGGCGGATGTCGCCGCGGAGCATCCCCCAGGCCGAGAACGCGCCCGGCAGGCCGGGCACCAGGGCCCGCTCGATGCCGAGCTCCTCGGCCAGCGCGGTGGCGTGCAGGCCGCCGGCGCCGCCGAAGGCGCAGAGCACGAAGTCGCGCGGGTCGAGGCCCCGCTCGACCGTCAGCTCGCGGATCGCCTCGGCCATCGCGAAGTGGATGACGACCAGCGCCTGCTCGGCCAGCTCCTCGGGCGTGAGGCCGAGGCGGTCGCTCACGCGCGCGAGCGCCGCGCGCGCGGCTACGAGGTCCAGCGGCAGCTCGCCGGCCAGGCGCTGGCCGGGCGGGATGCGGCCGAGCACCAGGTTCGCGTCGGTGATGGTCGGCTCGGTGCCGCCGAGGCCGTAGCAGGCAGGGCCGGGGTTGGCTCCGGCCGACTCGGGCCCGACGCGCAGGGCGCCGTCGATCGAGCGGATCAGGGAGCCGCCGCCGGCGCCGATCGTGTGCACCTCGATCGCCGGCGCCAGCACGGGCAGGCCCTGCAGCTCGAACTCGGCCATCAGCGCCGTCTCGCCGCCGCGCACGATCGAGACGTCGAACGAGGTGCCGCCGACGTCCGCCGAGATCAGGTCGCCGAGGCCGAGGCCCTCGCCCGCGGCGCGGGTGCCGACGACGCCGCCGACCGGGCCCGAGAACAGGGTGAGCACCGACTTTCCGGCGGCCACCGCCGCGCCCATGACCCCGCCGTTGGACTCGGTCACGTAGACCGGCACCGTGGCGCCCTCGGCGTGCAGGGCGCGCGAGAGCTGGTCGAGGTAGGAGCTCATGATCGGCGTGATGTAGGCCGAGAGCACGGTCGTCGCGGTGCGCTCGTACTCGCGCCAGACCGGGGCCACGACGTGGCTCAGGACGACGGGCACGTCGCAGCGTCTCGGCCAGCAGCTCGCCGACCCGGCGCTCGTGGGCGCCGTCGGCGTAGGCGTGCAGCAGGCAGACCGCGACCGACTCGAAGCCGGCTGCCGCGATCTCCCGGGCCACCGCCCGGACCGAGGCCTCGTCCACCGGCAGCAGCTCGGAGCCGTCGGCCGAGAGCCGCTCGTCCACCTCGAAGATCGCCTCCCGCTCGAGCAGCGGCCGCGGCTTCGTGTAGTGCAGGTCGTACATCTGCGGCCGGTGGCCGCGGCCGATCAGGTAGGTGTCGCGGAAGCCGCGGGTGGTGACCAGGGCCACCTTCGCCCCGCGCCGCTCGAGCACCGAGTTCAGGCCGGCGGTGGTGCCGTGCACGAACAGCTCGAGCTCCGCCGGATCGACGTTCGCGGAGCGCACGGCGGCGATCACGCCGTCCACCAGGCGCTCGGGAGTCGTGAGCACCTTCGACGCGCTGACGGACGCGCCGCCCTCGGACTCCACCACGAGATCGGTGAACGTGCCGCCGATGTCGACAGCCACCCGGTAGGCCAACCCCTTGTCCTTCCTCGATCGTCAGAACGAGAGCCGAATGTTCTCACAGCGCGCAGGCGAGCGCAATACGAACAAATCGCTTGCTGGACATCGTCTCGCGAGCCAGCTATGTTCGTATCGCGCCCGATAGTCCGTTTCGCGCACACATTTCGGAGAGCGATGTCGATCTCGTCCAGCACACCAGTCGAGGAAGCCGACAGGCGCTTCGTCTTCCACCCGTTCACCGCGCCCAAGAAGCACGAGGCCGACGGCGGCCTGACCATCGTGCGCGGCAAGGGGGTGCGGCTCTGGGACACCCGGGACCGCTCCTACCTCGACGCGATGGCCGGGCTCTGGTGCGTCAACGTCGGCTACGGCCGCAGCGAGATCGCCGAGGCGATCGCGGCCCAGGTCGAGAAGCTGTCCTACTACCACGGCTTCTCGTCGATGGCCACGGACACGCCCGCCATGCTCGCCGAGCGGATGATCGGCCTGGCGCCGGCCGGGATGTCGAAGGTCTTCTTCGGCAACAGCGGCTCGGACGCCAACGACACCCAGGCGAAGCTCGTCTGGTTCTACAACAACGCCCTCGGCCGGCCCGAGAAGAAGAAGCTGATCTCCCGCATGCGCGGCTACCACGGGGTGACCGTGCTGTCCGCCGGGCTCACCGGGCTCACCGGGCTCCACGAGGGGTTCGACCTGCCGCTGCCGATGATCCGGCACACGCGGGCGCCGCACGGGCTGTGGGAGCGCGAGCCGGGCATGAGCGACGAGGCGTTCAGCCGCGCCCTGGCCGACGACCTCGAGCAGCTGATCCTGCGCGAGGGCCCCGAGACGGTGGCCGCGTTCATCGCCGAGCCCGTGCAGGCCGCGGGCGGCGTGATCGTCCCGCCGAAGGGCTACTTCGAGGCCGTGCAGGAGGTGCTGCGCCGCCACGACGTGCTGTTCATCGCCGACGAGGTGGTGTGCGGCTTCGGCCGGCTCGGCACCTGGTTCGGCTCCGACTACTTCGGCATCCAGCCCGACCTGATGACCGTCGCCAAGGGCCTCACGTCCGCCTACTACCCGCTCTCGGGCTGCATCGTCTCGGAGCAGATCTGGACCGTGCTGGCCGACCACACGCCCACGGTGTTCAGCCACGGCTACACCTACACCGCCCACCCCGTCGCCGCCGCTGCGGCCCTCGTGAACCTCGACATCATCGAGCAGGAGGGCCTCGTCGAGCGGGCGGGCCAGATGGGCGAGTACCTGCGCCGGCGGCTCGCCGAGAGCTTCGCCGACCACCCGCTGGTCGGCGAGGTGCGCGGCGCCGGGTTCCTCGGAGCCGTGGAGTTCGTCGCCAGCCGCGACCCGCTCACGGCGTTCGACCCGGCGCTCGGCGTCGGCGCCCGCGTGACGCGCGCGTGCCTGGCCCGCGGCGTCATCACCCGGGCGCTGCCGGCGTCCGACACCATCGCCTTCTCGCCGCCGTTCGTGGCCAGCGAGGAGGAGCTCGACGAGATGGTCGCGGTGGCCCGCGCGGCGGCTGACGAGGTCGCCGCCGAACTGCGCCAAGGCTGAGGCCCGTGCCCACGCTCGGCCTGATCGTGAACCCGGTGGCCGGCGTCGGCGGGCGGCTCGGGCTGCACGGCAGCGACGACGCCGAGGCCGTCGCGCGAGCGCTGCAGGACGGGGCCGAGCGGGTCTCGATCGTGCGGGCCCGGCGCGCGCTGGCGGTGCTGCGGCAGCGGCTGCCCGAGCTCTCGGTGGTCGCCGCGCCCGGCAGCATGGGCGCGTTCGTGGCCGACGAGGCGGGCTACCCGACGGACGCGCTCGATCTCGAGCTGCACGAGCCGACGCTGGCGGCCGACACCCGGGCCGCGGCGGCCGAGATCGCCCGCTGGAAGCCGGAGCTCCTGCTCTTCGCCGGCGGCGACGGCACCGCCCGGGACGTCGTCCAGGTGGTCGGGACGCGGCTGCCGCTGCTCGGCATCCCGTCGGGGGTGAAGATGCGCTCGGGCGTGTTCGCGACCTCGCCCGAGGCCGCCGGCGACGCGGCGGCCCGCTACCTCGTGGCGCCCGATCGCTTCGGGCTGCGCGAGGCCGAGGTGGTCGACCAGCCGGACGGCGGCTCGATCGAGGACAGCGTGCTCTACGGGATCGCCAGCGTCCCGGACGTGCGGGGCCAGCTGCAGACCCAGAAGGCGGTCGCGCCGCGCTTCGACGACGGCGCGCTGCAGGCGCTGTGCGACCTGATCGCCGAGGAGATGGAGCCCGGCCGGATCTACCTGCTCGGCCCGGGCACGACGACCGGCCGGATCCTCGGCCGGCTCGGGCTCGAGCACACCCCGCTCGGCGTGGACGCCGTGTGCAACGGCGCGCTGGTCGGCGCCGACCTCGACGAGGCCGGGATCCTGCAGCTGCTGTCGGGCGGCGCCCCGGCGACGCTGGTCCTGGGCGTGATCGGCGGCCAGGGGTTCCTGCTCGGGCGGGGGAACCAGCAGCTCACCCCGAGCGTCCTGCGCCGCATCGGGACGCAGGAGATCGTGATCGTGGCCGGCGCCGACAAGCTCCTGGCGCTGGATCCGCCGCTGCTTCGGGTCGACCTCGGCGACGAGGCCGCCGAGCGGCTGCTGGACGGGTACCGCCAGGTTCGCGTCGGCCCCGATCGGTCGGTGATGATGCGGGTCGCGAGCGTCGAATGAGGGAGGGTGCAGTTGGCAACGCAGGTGAAGGCGAGCAGGGGCGCATCCCTACATGGGCATCTCCGCTCCGAGCGCGATCGAGGAGATGCTCGAGGCGGTCGGCGTCGCGAGCGTCGAGGAGCTGTACGAGCAGGTGCCCGTCGAGCACCGGATCTCGCGGCCGGTCGACCTGCCGCCGGCGCTGCGCTCCGAGGCGGCGCTGAAGCGGCACATGAGCGGGCTCCTGTCCCGCAACACGACCTGCGACGAGGCGCTGAGCTTCCTCGGCGCCGGCTGCTGGCAGCACCACGTGCCCGCGATCTGCGACGAGATCGCCGCCCGCAGCGAGTTCCTGACGCCGGTCTGGGGCACGTCGGCCTCGGACTTCGGGCGGAACCAGGCCTGGTTCGAGTACGCGAGCCAGCTCGGCGAGCTGGTCGACATGGACTTCGTCGGCCTGCCGGTCTACAGCTACGGCTGCGCCGCCGGGCACGCGCTGCGCATGGCCTCCCGGCTGACCGGCCGCTCCGAGGTGCTCGTGCCGCGCTCGCTCGACCCCGAGCGGCTGGCGGTCATCCGCACCTACTGCCGGCTATCCGGAGCTGCGCCGCCACGTCGACGTGGTGCTCGTGGACTCCGACCCCGAGACCGGCCGGCTCGACCTGGCCGACCTCGAGTCGAAGCTCTCCGAGAACACCGCCGGCGTGTACCTCGAGACGCCCTCCTACCTCGGGGTGATCGAGAGCGACGGGCCGCGGATCGCCGAGCTCGCCCGGGCCGCCGGCGCCGAGACGGTGGTCGGCGTCGACCCGATCAGCCTCGGCGTGCTGGCCCCGCCCGGCGCCTGGGGCGCCGACATCGTGGTCGGCACGACCCAGCCGCTGGGCGTCCACATGTACGCCGGCGGCGGCGTCGGCGGCTTCATCGCCACCCGCGACGAGGAGCGCTACGCCCGCGAGTACCCGACGCTGCAGGTGAGCATCGCCGACACCATCGAGCCCGGCGAGCGCTCGTTCAGCGTGATCCTGTTCGAGCAGACCTCGTACGGCTCGCGCGAGAACGGCAAGGACTGGACCGGCAACTCGGTCTACCTGTGGGCCATCGCGAACGCGGTCTACATGGCCCTGATGGGGCCGCAGGGGTTCGAGGACATCGGCCGCACGATCCTGCAGCGCAGCCACTACGCGGCGCGCCGGCTGGCGGCCATCGACGGCGTCGAGGTGCGCTTCCCGTCGGGCTTCTTCAAGGAGTTCGTGGTCGGCTTCGACGGGACCGGCAAGACGGTCGCCGAGATCAACGCGGCGCTGCGCGAGCGCGGGATCTTCGGCGGCAAGGATCTCTCGCAGGACTTCCCCGAGCTCGGTCAGAGCGCCCTCTACTGCGTCACCGAGGTGCACGCCCAGGAGGATCTCGACCGGCTCGCCGAGACGCTCGGAGAGGTGGTGGGACGGTGACGCAGCTGCGGCGCTACCACGCGGCCGTCTGGGACGAGCCGCTGATCATGGAGATGGGCCGGCCGGGCTCGCGCGGGGTCGAGGTGCCGCCGGTCGAGGACGGGATCGTCAGCGCCGTCGGCGACGGCGACGACCTGGTGCCCGCTCACATGCGGCGCCAGGCGGCGCCCGCGCTCCCCGAGCTGTCGGAGCCCGAGGTGCTGCGGCACTTCCTGCACCTGTCGCAGGAGACGCTCGGGATGATGGGCATCTCGCTGTTCGGCACCTGCACCATGAAGTACAACCCGCGGGTCAACGAGGCGATCGCGGCGCGCTGGATCGCCGACCTGCATCCCGCACCAGGATCCCGAGACGCTGCAGGGCCTGCTGGCGGTCGTGCACGGCTTCGAGCAGCTGCTGTGCGAGCTCTCGGGGATG
Organism: uncultured Actinomycetes bacterium; assembly: GCA_963794695.1. GTDB lineage: Bacteria > Actinomycetota > Thermoleophilia > Gaiellales > JALYLC01 > CAWCFJ01. Next base: position 91,229 of record CAWCFJ010000012.1, read on the forward strand.
GACCGGTTCGTGTTCCAGGCCGGCGGCGGCGCGGACGCCTCCTACCTGCACGCCTGCATGACCCGGGCCTACCACGCCGCGCGCGGCGAGCTGGCCCAGCGCGACGAGATCGTCACCTCGATCCAGGCCCACCCGTGCAACCCGGCGACGGCGGCGACGGCGGGCTTCAAGGTGATCACGCTGCCGCTCGAGGAGAACGGCTACCCGTCGTTCGAGGCGCTGCAGGCGGCGGTCTCGGAGCGGACCGCGTCGCTGTTCATCAACAACCCCGACGACATGGGGATCTACAACCCCGACATCAAGCGCTGGGTCGACACGGTGCACGCCGCCGGCGGGCTGTGCGTTCTACGACCACGCGAACTTCAACGGGGTCATGTCGAAGGTGCGGGCCCGCGAGCTCGGCTTCGACGCCTGCATGTTCATGCTGCACAAGACGTTCGGCGTGCCGAAGGCCGGCGGCGGCCCGGCCGTGGGCGCGTACGGCTGCAGCGCCGAGCTGGCGCCGTTCCTGCCCGGCCCGCTGGTCACCTTCGACGGCGAGCGCTACCACCTGAGCGAGGGCGCCGAGAACGGCGTCGGGCGGGTGCGCGAGTTCCTCGGCAACGTCCCGCAGGTCGTGAAGGCCTACGCCTGGGTGCGGGCGATGGGCGCCGACGGGATCTCGCAGGCCGCCGACCTCTCGGTGCTGGCGAACAACTACATGGAGACCCGGCTGCTGAAGATCCGCGGCGTGTCGAAGTCCCACCCGCACCTGACCAAGCACCGCATGGAGATGACCCGCTACAGCCTGGGCCAGCTGGCCCAGGACACCGGCGTCACCGCGGTCGACGTGCAGAACCGGATGGTCGACTTCGGCGTCGACGCGTTCTGGCTCAGCCACGAGCCGTGGGTCATCCCCGAGCCGTTCACGCCCGGAGGCCGGCGAGATGTGGTCGAAGGAGGACCTCGACTACTGGATCGACGTCCTCGAGCACATCTGCGAGGAGGCCTACAGCGACCCGGAGATCGTCAAGAAGGCGCCCCACAACCAGGTCGTGCACCAGCTCGACCCGGCGGGGCTCGACGATCCCGAGCGCTGGGCGACGACGTGGCGGGCGGCGCAGCGCAAGCGGGGCGCTATGCCGGTCGGGGACTGAGCCGCTGACAGGACGCGGCAGCAGCACGTAGAGTTTACGTTCGACCGTAAACTCTCCGTGGTAGCGTCTCGGCTGACGTGGAACGCCGATCGGTGAGCCTCGCGCCGCCGGCCGATGGCTACTGCCCAGCTGCGCTCCGCGGCTGCATTCCGGCAGCGCTCGTAGGCGACCCGGGATCTCGCGCTCGTCGCTGCGCTCGGGGTCGGCCCGGCAGCCGCAGCCGTGCGGCCTGGAAGGCAGCGCGCTCGACCCGTCGCACTGACGGCGTCCGCCCTGCGCCCGCAGCGTACTCGCGAACGCCTCCGACGCATTGCGAGCGATCCTCCGCTCGGCGAGCCCGAGGAGCTGATCGGCCCGACTCGCAACGCTGACGGCAGCAACGTGGGCTAGTTCGCGGTGGGATCGGCCGTGAACCGAAGGCCGTGTCGCCAGGGGGCACCGGTTCGACGGCCACATGTTCAGCGGTCCGCCAGCGTGGTCGCGCGCTTCGTCGACGGCGGCGACGGCGCTGGAGCCCAGGTCTCGAACACGAACCAGTCGCCGTCGCGGCGCAGCCAGCCCGAGCTGAGCGCGGTCTCGAGGCGGTCCGTGGCAGCGCGCGGCTGGAACCGCACCTGGTAGTAGCGGACCTCGAGGGCTGGATCGTGTCGTGGTCGGCGGCAAGCGCAGCGTTCTCCGCCTCCGGATCAGCGCCTCGTCCGAGCCGATCGCAACACCACGGGTCGCGCCAGCTCCGCCGGCCAGAGCTGGACATCGGGGACGGACCGTCGAGCAGCCGCACGCGCCAGGTTCCGCGCTCGAGCCCGAGAACTCCTCGCCGGCGAGGAGCTCACCCGACGACAGGTGGATGCTCGCCTCGACGGCGCGTCCGTGACCCGCATCCGACGGCTCGGTCGCGAACCGCGCGAACAGCAGCGGCCGCTGGAGCTCGTCCCGCTCGAGCTCCAGGCAAACCGCGCCTGCCGCGACGCTCACGCTCGGGCCGCCGCCGATGGGCACTGCCTGCTCGAGCGCGCCCCAGTCAGCGTCGTGCGCGTCGGCGAGGACGACCACCCCGAGGTGGGTGTTGCAGGCGACGTCGACGTAGCTGCCGCGTCGAACTCGACGACGGGAGCGGCGGCGGGCGCCTCTCCACGCACGTGTCTGCGGGCGGCCAGCTTGCGTCCCGTCTCGCGTAGCGGCGACCAGTCATGCGCGTCGGGCTGCCAGCGCTTGTGCACCACGCGCGGCGCCTGTGGCGCTGGCCACAGCTGGATGACGTAGGAATCGCCTCCCGGCTCGACGTCGGCGGCGCAGATCGAGGTCGCGGCCCGCGACCCGGACCCGCCAGACACCGGGCTCGCACGGAACGCGCGGGCCGTCGTCGTAGCCCGACGAAGAGCTCGTTGCCGCGCACCTCGAGGCTGACGTCGGCGACCCGGTCGAATGCCTGTAGGTCGAGCGCCGGCTCCTGTTCGTGGAACTCGAGCCGGACCGGCAGGTGGCCCATGCCGTAGCTCGCGGTGCCGACGAACACGACGCCCGGCGCCGCCGCGACGCAGCGCGAGAGGTCGTCGTCGACTCCGCGAGGGCCTCCGGGTCGGAGTGGGACGTGTCGACGAGGTAGAACTGGAAGTGGTCGGCGTCGACGCTGTCGAGCTCGACGATGCGGACGGGCGAGGCGCCGGCTAGAATCAGCTCGGATCACCGCTACGCCGCGCCTCGGTGGTACCGCGGTCGCCAGCAGGTCGCGGTCGATCGCCGCCGCGGTCTGCAGGAGCTTCGGCAGCAGCTCGTCGCCGATCGCCTCGACCGTCCAGCGGCTGGCGTGCACGGCCACGTTCATCGCCGCCACGACCTGCCCGCGGGCGTCGCGGATCGGCACCGACAGGGCGCGCAGGCCCTCCTCGAGCTCCTGGTCGACGAGCGCGTAGCCCTGGGCCCGGATCCGGTGCAGCTCGGCCAGGAGCTCCTGCGGATCGACGATCGTCTGGGGCGTGCGGCGGGTGAGCTTCTGGCCGGCCAGGAACGGCAGCAGCCACCCGTCCTCCTGGCTCGCGAGCAGCGCCCGGCCGAGCGACGTCGCCACCGCGGGGTCGCGCTCGCCCACCGAGACCGACACGCTCAGGATCCGCCGCGCCGACACGTGGGCCACGTAGACGATGTCGCCGCCGTCGAGCACCGCGAGGGTCGCGGACTCCTGGGCCTCGCCGACCAGGTCGCGCATGTGCGGCAAGGCGATCTCGGGCAGCGTCAGGCTCGACAGGTACGGCCGGCCCAGCTCGAGCACCCGCGGGGTGAGCCGGAAGAGCCGGCCGTCGGCCCGCACGTAGCCCAGCTCCACCAGGGTGAGCAGGAAGCGGCGGGCTGCGGCCCGAGCGAGACCGGTTGCCCGGGCGACATCGCTGAGCGTGAGAGCAGGGTGCTCGGCGTCGAACGCCCGGATCACCGCCAGGCCCCGCTGCAGCGACTGCACGAACACCGTCTCGCGCTCGTCGCCGCCGTTCCCGTTGGTCTCCTCGACCGCCGGCTCCGGTGCCGGCTCGCGGCGCTGCGCCGGGATCGCCGGGGTCACGCGGGCCGCCGCCTCGACGGCGTCCTGGTCGATCTCGGAGGCCAGCTCCTGCAGCCGCGGCAGGAGCTCGCCCCGGATCGCATCGAGCGGCCAGCGGCTCGCGTGCACCGCCACGTTCACCGCGGCCACCACCTGCCCGCTCGCGTCGCGCAGCGGCACCGCCAGGGCCCGCAGCCCCTCCTCGAGCTCCTGGTCGACGAGCGCGTAGCCCTGCTCGCGGATCCGCAGGAGCTCGTCGAGCAGCCGCTCGGGGTCGACGATCGTGTGCTCGGTGCGGTGGGCCAGCCGGTGCGCGGCCAGGAACGTGCGCAGCCACTCCTGGCTCTGGCCGGCCAGGAGCACCCGGCCGAGCGACGTCGTCACCGCGGGGTCGCGGGTGCCGACGGCCACGACCACGGCCATGATCCGGTCGGCGGCGACGTGGGAGACGTAGACGATGTCGGTGTCGTCGAGGATCGCGAGCGACGACGACTCCCGGACGGCGTCGACGAACGCCTGCTGGCGCGGCCGGGCGATCTCGGGGAGCGTCAGGCTCGACAGGTACGGCCGGCCGAGCTCGAGCACCCGCGGGCTGAGCCGGAAGAGCCGCCCGTCGACCCGCACGTAGCCGAGCTCGACCAGCGTCAGCACGAAGCGCCGAGCGGCGGCGCGGGCCAGGTTCGTGGACTTGGCCACGTCTCCCAGCGTCAGGGCGGCGTTGTCGGCGTCGAAGGCGCGGATGACCGCGAGTCCCCGCTGCAGCGACTGCACGAAGACGGTCTCACGGTCGCCGCCCCCGGCGGTGTCGTTCGCGATGCGTACCATCGGACTCGATGCGAACGATATCCGGCGGCTAGGCGCGACGAAAGGCCATGAGCTCCGCGGCCACCCGTTCGCCCGAGACCACCGCGCCGTCGAGGAAGCCCTGCTGCGCCGGCTGGGTGTGCTCACCGGCGAAGTGGAACGGCCCCTCGGAGACCTGCTCGTAGCCCGCGATCGTCGTGTACTGCCCGACCCGCCAGTAGGAGTACGAGCCGAGGTGCCACGGATCCTCGGACCAGTGATCCTCGTAGGCCAGACCGCTGTAGGCCGCGGTCGTGCCCTCGAAGATCGGCTCGACCTGCCGCAGGAACCAGTCGACGTCCGGACGCCGGGGCCGGGCCGTGGGCGGCGCCGGTCAGGGTCGAGCGACCGGTGCTGCCGCCCGGGAAGCCGAGCATGATCGCCGGCGCGCCGTGCGGGCCGCGCGGCACCGAGTCGTCCCACAGCACGCAGAACCCGCTCGGATCGGTGTACGCCGAGCCCGAGAAGCCGAGCGCCGGCCAGGTCTTGCGCGCGAGCTGGACGTGGAGCTTCGCGTTCTGGCCCATCCCGAGCTCGTCGATGGCCAGCCGCTTGCGCGGCGTCAGGCCGGCCCGGGACAGGTCGACCCGGCGCAGCGTCGAGAACGGCAGCGCCAGGACGGCCCGGTCGGCGCGCACCTCACGGGTCGCGCCGTCGACCGCGAAGGTCAGGGTGCAGCCGTGCTCGGCGCGGGCCAGCGCCACGAGCTCGAAGCCCTGCTGCACGGTGCCGGGCGGGAGCTGCTCGAGCATCCCCGAGACGAGCTGGTCGTTGCCGCCGACGAGGTGCAGGCGCTCGTCGTAGCTCGCGAGGTCGCTCAGGTGGTGCGGCCCGTTGCCGGACAGCAGGTAGATCAGGTTCAGGGCCGACTGGTCGGCCGGGTCGCCGCCGAACTCCGAGACCGCGTCGGCCTGCAGCAGCCGTCCGAGCCGGCTCGACGCGCCGATGCCGGACTCCTCGAGCCAGTCGGGGATCGAGAGCCGGTCGAGCCGCGCGGCCTCGGCGCTGAAGCGCCGGTAGGACTGCGGCCACGGCGCGGCGGCCAGGGCCGCCTGCACCGCGGGGTAGCCGGTGGCGGCCCAGTCCGCGTCCGCCTCGGTCTGGCGGTAGAGCCCGTCGAACCAGTACGCCTCGGAGCCGCGGTGACGGTCGCCGCCGCCGACGAACTCCGTCTGCAGGCCGAGCTGGCGGGCGAGCCGCCGGATCGCGACCTGGTCGCTGTTGATGAACGCGCCGCCGTGCTCGCCGACGAGCCCGTCCGCGAAGTACCCGCGCAGGCTCCAGCAGCGGCCGCCGACGTGGCTCGTGTCGGCCTCGTAGACCGTCGCCGCCACCCCGTGGCGACGCCACAGGACGTGGGCGCAGCGCAGGCCCGCGAGCCCGGCGCCGACGATCGCCACGCTCGGGGGCGTCCGCGCCGCCCGCGCCGTGCGGACGAGCGGGCCGGCGGCCACGACTGCAGCGGCCGCGCTCGCCTCGAGCAGCAGCCGGCGGCGGTCGACGACCCCTCGCTCCCGGGACGCGGCGTCTCATCGCGCGACCGTACACCGCCGCGAACCGTTTCCGCCAGCGTTGCGAACCGGGCGCCGACACCCCCGACGAGGAGGCCCTGATGACCCTGATCGCCCACGTCGTGCTCGAAGGCGTCACGCCCGAGCAGTACGACCGCGTCCGCGAGCTGTGCGGCTGGCTCGAGCGCTCGCCCGACGGCGGGCTCGCGCACCTGACCTGGTGGGAGGGCACGACCTGCCACAGCATCGACGGCTGGGAGAGCGAGCAGGCGTTCGCGGCGTTCGGCGAGACCCGCCTCGGCCCGGCGATGGCCGCGGCCGGCATCGACGTCGAGCCGCAGGTCACGTTCCACGAGGCGCACGAGCTGTTCGTCCCGAAGGCCCTGCTGCGCACCCGCACGCCGGTGGCCGCTGTGCGCTGAGCGGACGAAGCGCCGCTTGACGAACGAGGGTCGCGTCTGATCGAATCCACCGCATGAGCTGGACGCCGCTCGACGGCCGCACGGCGCTGGTGACCGGCGGGGCCAGCGGGATCGGCCGCGAGGTCGTCCACGTCCTCTCGCGCGCGGGCGCGCGTGGAGCGATCGTCGACGTGCGGCCGCCTGCCGACCCGCTGCCCGGCGGCTGGGAGGCCCACCAGGCCGACGTCCGCGAGGACGTCGCCGTCAAGGGCGCGCTCGCCGCGGCGGCCGACTCGCTCGGCGGGCTCGACATCGTGGTCGCGGCCGCCGGCATCGTGCCGCCGTGGCGCGGCCTGACCGGCTTCGACCACGAGGAGTTCGCCAACGTCCTGCGGCTGAACGCGCTCGGGACCGCCTCGACGATCGCCCACGCGATCCCCGCCCTGCGCGACGGCGGTGCGATCGTGGCCATCGCCTCGCTGAACGCCTGGCGCGGCGACGCCAACATCCCGGCCTACGCCGCCTCGAAGCACGCCGTCCTCGGGATCGTGCGCTCGGCGGCGCTCGAGCTCGGGCCGCGCGGGATCCGGGTCAACGCCGTCGGACCCGGCCCGATCGCCACCGAGGCGCTGCTCTCGCGCATGGCCACCCGGGCGAAGGAGCAGGGCGTGCCCGTCGACGAGGCGCTGCGGCTGGCCGCCGAGGGCACCTCGCTGAAGCGGATGGCGACGGTCGAGGACGTCGCCAACACCGTCCTGTTCCTGGCCTGCGACCTCTCGAACGGGATCACCGGCCACATGATCCCCGTCGACGCCGGCATCCTGTGAACGACCTCACCGGCAAGACCGTCCTCCTGACGGGGGTGTCGGGCGGCATCGGCTCGGTCACCGCCCGGACCCTGGGCGAGGCCGGCGCACACCTGGTCGCGCACTACGGCACGCGCCGCGCCGAGGCCGAGGAGGCCGATCGCCGCGATCCCCGAGGAGCGCCGGCTGCTGCTGCAGGCCGACTTCGGCGAACACGGCTCGTCGCGCCGGCTGTGGCAGGAGGCGGTGGCCTGGCGCGGCTCGATCGACGTCGTCGTCATCAACGCCGCGTACCTCGCCTGGACGCTGTTCGACGGCCCCGAGGACGAGTGGGATCAGGGCTGGGAGCGGATCCTGCAGGTGAACCTGCGCGAGCCGGCCAACCTGATGCGCGAGGCGGTCGCCCACTACCGCGAGCGCGGCAGCGGCATCGTGATCACGATCGCGAGCTGGAACGTGCACGGCGGCTCGGCGATCCCCCAGGTGCCGGCCTACGCCGCCTCGAAGGCGGGGATCCGCAACCTGACCCAGACCGTGGCCCGCAACTTCGCCCGCGACGGCGTCCTGGCCTACATCATCGCGCCGGGGCTGGTGCTCACGCCGATGGCCGAGGTCGGGGCGATCGCCCGCGGCGGCATCGACAAGGTCAACGCGGCCCTGCAGATGGGCGAGATGGTGCCGCCGCAGGAGGTGGCCGAGGTCGTCACCTGGCTGGCCACCGGAACGTGCCGCCACCTGAGCGGGGCGACGCTCGACCTGAACGGGGCGAGCTACGTCCGCTGACGTCAGGACGTCCCTGGTCACGGGCTCCGCCCGGGGCATCGGGCTCGGCATCGCCGGCGCGCTCGCGGCCCGCGGCGACCACGTCGTCCTGGCCGACCTCGACGCGGCCGAGGCCGAGGCCCAGGCCGCGCGCCTGCGGGCCGAGGGCCGCTCGGCCCGCGCCGTGGCGCTGGACGTGACCGACGCGGACCAGGTGCGCGACGTCATGGCCGCGGTCGACGCCGAGACCCCGCTCGGCACGGTCGTGTGCAACGCCGGCGTGGCCTTCGCCGCGCCGCTGGTCGAGGTCGAGATCGCGGCCTACGACCGGCTGATGGCGGTCAACGTGCGCGGGGTGTTCCTCGTGCTGCAGGCGGCCCTGCGGGCGATGCTGCCGCGCGGCGCAGGCAGCGTGGTGACGCTCTGCTCGACGTCGTCGTTCACCGCCTCGACCGGGCCGATGGCGGTCTACGACGCCTCGAAGGGCGCCGTCAAGCTGATGACCCAGGCCGCCGCGCGCGAGGTCGCCGGCACGGGCGTGCGGGTCAACGGCGTGGCGCCCGGGCACGCTCGAGACCGACCTCACCCGGGCCCTCGCGACCTCCGAGCAGCTGGACGACCTGGCTCGCGCGCGGATCCCGCTGGGCCGGCTCGGCAAGCCGTCGGAGATCGGCGCGGCGGTGGCCTTCCTGTCCTCCGACGACGCCTCGTACATCACGGGGGCGGTGCTCGCGGTGGACGGCGGCTGGCTCGCCTAGCGCCGTGTGACTCATCGTGATACACTGTGATCACATGGCAGACATGCGAATCGTCCACCGCCGGTGATCCAGCGCTCGTTCCGCCTCTCGCCGAAGACGATCGAGCTGCTGGACCGGGAGGCCGAGAGGCCTCGCGGATATCGCGCAACGCCCTCGCCGACCGGCTGCTCGGCGAAGGCGCTCCGGGTCGAGCATCACCCGCTGATCCGGTTCAGGACGAGCGGCGACGGCGCGCCGGGTGCCGATGCTCGCCGGCAGCCGCCTCAAGGTGTACCAGGTGATCTCGACGATCAAGGACAGCGGCGGGTCCTCGACGAGGCGGCCGAATACTTCAGCCTCGCCCTGCTCCTCATCGGCGCCGCGCGTGACTACTACGCCGACTTCCGCGAGGAGGTCGACGCCGACGGGCCGAGCGCACAGGATCGAGGAGCGAGAGCGGGAGCGCTGGGAGCGGCAGCAGCGCGCCCTGTCGTGAGGCTGTCGCTCGACCACCACTACCCGAACGCGATCGCCGCGAGCTCCGGGCGCGCGGGCACGACGTCGAGACGGCGGAGGAGGGCGGCTGGAACGGATGGCGGACGACGAGAGCTCTGCTCCTGGTCGCCGAGCAGAGGGCGCGCCCTGCTGACCAACGACCTTCGACGACTACGCTCGATCCTGCGCCGGTGGGCGGCGGTCGGCGCCGCACGCCGGGCGTGATCTTCACGCCGACCTGAGCCTTCCACGCGACGCCAGGCGCGGTCGGTTCGTACGTCACCCGGCTCGACGCGCTGCTGCGCTGCGAACCCCGCCGACGACGCCTTCGCGAACCGCGTCCACTGGCTCTGAGGGGGTCTTGACTTGGCCGGACCCGTCGTCCAGTATGCGGACGATCAGCCACTATGCGAACACTCTCACTGACGTGTCTGTTCGTGCGACGGAAGCCAGTGCCGAGGGGTCGGCGCTGACCGCCCCGGAGCCCCCGCTCGCCGGGAGCGAGCCCGCGCCGCTGCCCGGGGAGCACGCGCCTGGCTCGCGGGTGGTCGTCGAGCTGCAGGGGATTCGCAAGTCGTTCGGCACCACGGAGGTGCTGCACGGCGTCGACCTGACGATCCACGCCGGCGAGCACGTGGTGATCTTCGGCCCGTCGGGCTCCGGCAAGTCGACCGTCCTGCGGACGATCAACCTGCTCGAGCAGCCGAGCGCTGGCTCGGTGCGGGTGCTCGGCGTCGAGTACGGCCCCGGCCCGCTGGCGCCGGGCGAGAAGCGCGGCAGCCCGGTCGAGCTGAAGCGCCAGGTCGGCATGGTGTTCCAGCAGTTCAACCTGTTCCCGCACCTCACGGCGCTCGAGAACATCACGCTCCCGCTGCGCTCGGCCAAGGGCATGAAGCGCGACGAGGCCGAGGAGCGCGCGGCCGTCGGCCTGCAGCGCGTCGGCCTGCTCAAGTTCGCCGCCCGCTACCCGGCGGAGCTGTCGGGCGGCCAGCAGCAGCGCGTGGCGATCGCCCGCGCGCTGAGCCTCGACCCGGCGGTGATGCTGTTCGACGAGCCGACGTCGGCGCTCGACCCCGAGCTGGTCGGCGAGGTGCTGGCGGCGATGCGGGCGCTGGCCGAGACCGGCATGACCCTCGCCGTGGTGACCCACGAGCTGAACTTCGCCCGCGAGGTCGGCGACTACCTGGTGTTCATGGACCAGGGCGTGATCGCCGAGTCCGGCCCGCGCGGCTTCCTCGACACCTGCGTCAACCCGCGCACCCGCGCCTTCCTGTCTGCGGTGCTCTAGATGGTGTTCGCGGTGGTCTACGACTGGAGCCTCGTCTGGGACGAGCGCTGGCAGCTCTGGCACGGCTTCACCACGGCGCTCGAGTGCGCGTTCTTCGCCCTCATCCTGTCCACCGTGGTCGGGCTGCTGCTGGCCCTGGCCCGGATGAGCAGCGCGCCCCTCAGCTGGTTCGCGGCCTTCTACATCAACCTCTTCCGCGGCATCCCGGCCCTGGTGAGCGTGCTCTGGGTGTACTTCGGCCTGTCGCTGCTCCTGGGCATCAACTTCACGGTGCTGCAGGCCGGCGTGATCGCGCTGACGCTGCTGTACAGCGCGTTCATCGCCGAGATCTACCGGGCCGCGCTGCAGTCCATCCCGAAGGGCCAGCGCGAGGCAGGCCTGGCGCTCGGGATGAAGCCGACCCGGGTGTTCCTGCGGGTGACGCTGCCGCAGGCCACGAAGGTCGCGATCCCGAACCTCGGCAGCATGTTCATCGGCATGGTGAAGGACACGTCGGTCTTCACCGTGATCGGGATGATCGAGATCGTCCACGTCACCCAGGACACGAACTCGACGACGTTCCAGCCGTTCGTGCTGTACACGGCCGCGGCCGGGGTCTACGTCGTGGCCGCGTTCGCGCTCGACTTCATCTTCCGCATGATCGAGAAGGCGCTGACGACCCCGCCGTCGGGCACCCTCTCGAACCTCCTGAAGCGCCGCCGCACCGCACGGGTCGAGCTCGTGGTGCAGCGGGTCGAGGGCCTATCCGGGAGGAGGTGAGCACGTCATAGGTGTGTGTGGCCGTCGGGGGACGGCCGGAGGGGTAGAGGGTTTCCCACGAAAGGGGAGGAGCACATGAGAGGCATGCGCACGTGGAGCAAGGTCGGAGCGGCCGCCGCAGTCGCGGCCGTGGCGGTGGCGTGACGGCCGCAGGCGGTGCGTCGGCGACGCCGCTGGCGCAGAGCGCCGCGACGGCGCCGGACGCCGGCGATCCGACGACCCAGTACCACCTGGTGTCGAACGGCACGCTGACGGTCGGCATGACGCTGCTGTTCAAGCCGGAGATGTACCTCGACCACGGCAAGCCTGCGGGCTACGACGTCGAGCTCGTGAAGGCGCTGGCCAAGTCGATGGGCGTCAAGCTGAAGATCCAGAACCTGGCCTTCGACGGCCTGATCGCGGGTCTGCAGGCCAAGAAGTTCGACATGGTCTCGGTGGGTCTCTCGCCGACGCCCGAGCGCAAGAAGGCGGTCAGCTTCTCGCGCGCGTACGTCCCGTACGCCCTGATCCTGGCCGTGCCGAAGGGCGACACCACGCCGGCGACGGTCGCGGCCTGGAACAGCTCGGACAAGACGATCACCGCGCTGCAGGGGTCGACGGACGCCGACCTGATCAAGACGACGTTCCCGAAGGCCAAGCTGAAGACGTTCCCGGACGACAACTCCGCGCTGCTCGAGGTCGCCACCGGCCGCGCCGACGCGCTCGGTCGTCGAGAACTACATCCTGGCCGACTTCTCGAAGTCGAACCCGGGCAAGCTCAAGCAGGCCGGCTTCAAGAAGCCGCTCGACCTGCAGTACGGCGCCTACGCCACCCAGAAGGGCAACACCGCGCTGGTCGGGTTCCTGAACAAGTGGATCTGCAAGGTCCAGAAGAACGGCTCGATGGCCGCGATCTACAAGAAGACCCAGGGCGCGACGCTCCCGCCGATGCCCGCCTGCTAGGCACCACGATCGACCGTCGGGGGCGGCGCGCGCTGCGCGCCGCCCCCGACGACCTTCAAGGACTGGATGCACCCCACCGCAGAGCGCTACGACCTCCTGGTGATCGGCGGCGGGCCCGCCGGCCTCGCGGCCGCCGCCGAGGCCCGCAACGCCGGGCTCGACGTCGCCCTGGTGGACGAGCGGCCGGCGCTCGGCGGGCAGATCTACAAGCAGCCGGGGCCGGGCTTCCCGATCCGCGACCACGCGGCGCTCGGGCGCGACCACCTGCGCGGGCGGGCCCTGATCGAGGCCGCCGAGCGGAGCGGCGCCGAGCTGCTCACCCGCACCAGCGCCGTCGCGATCAGCGGCGACGAGGTGGTGCTGTCGCCCGAGGACGGCCCGACCCGGGTGGTCTCGGCGCGCCGCATCCTGCTGGCGCCCGGGGCGCACGACCGGCCGGTGACCTTCCCCGGCTGGACGCTCCCGGGGGTCCTGACCGCCGGCGGCGCCCAGGCCCTGGTCAAGACCCAGCGCATCAGCCCCGGCGAGCGCGTGGTGTTCGCCGGCAGCGGGCCGCTGGCGCTGGCCTTCCCGGCCCAGCTGAAGGGCTACGGCGTCGGCATCACGCTGGTCTCGAGGCCGGGCCGGCGCCCGGCCCCCGCGACGCCCTGGCGCTGACCCGCGCGGCCCGCGGCAACGTCGAGCTGCTGCGCGACGCCGTCCGCTACCGCACCCAGCTCCTGCGCGCCCGGGTGCCGCTGCGCTACCGCCGGATCGTGGTGCGGGCCGAGGGCCGAGACCGGGTCGAGGCCGTCGTGCACGCCGCCGTCGACGCGCGACTGGCGGGTCGTTCCCGGCAGCGAGGAGCGCATCGAGGCCGACGCGCTGTGCGTCGGCTACGGCTTCTTCCCGTCGGTGGAGCTCCTGCGTCTGGCCGGCTGCGCCCTGCGCTACGACGAGGATCTCGGCGGTCCGGTGGCGGTGCTCGACGAGTGGCTGCGCACGAGCGTCGAGGGGATCTCGGCGGCCGGCGACGGCACCGGCGTGGCCGGGTCGTACAACGCCGTCGCCGGCGGCCGGGTGGCGGCCATCGGCGCGGCGCTCGACCTCGAGGCGCTCACGCCGGCCCAGGCCGAGCAGCGGGCCGCCCCCGAGCGCGCGGTGCTGGCCCGAAAGCAGGCCTTCCGCCAGGCGCTGTCGCGGATGCACCGCGTCGGCCCCGGCATCTACGAGCTGGCCGACCCCGACACCGTCGTCTGCCGCTGCGAGGAGGTCACCCGCCGCGCGCTCGACGCGGCCGTCGAGGCGACGGCGGACATCGCGGTGGTCAAGGGCTTCACCCGGGCCGGCATGGGGATGTGCCAGGCACGCAACTGCCAGCGCCAGATCGCGGCGATGATCGCCCGCCGCCACGGCCGGGCGCTCGACTCGGTGCCGCTCGCCACCCCGCGCGCGCCGGTCCGCCCGGTGCCGATCGGCGCGGTGGCCGACGCCGGCGTCGGCGACGAGGGCTTCTTCAGGGCGGTGTCGGATGGCTGAGCGGGCGCCCGTGTTCCCGCCGGCAGAGCAGCTCGGCGCGCCGCTCCCCGACGAGACCGACGTCCTGGTCGTCGGCGGCGGCCTGGCCGGCTGCGCGCTGGCCTACTACCTGGCCCGCGAGGGCGTCGAGGTCGCGGTCCTGGAGCGGGGCGAGCTGAACCGCGAGGCCTCGGGCACGAACGCCGGGAGCTTCCACTTCCAGATCGCGATCCACCAGCTCACCTCGTTCGACACCGGCGGCGCGGTGCGCGCGCGGCTGCTCGACGAGGTGCGGCTGCTGGCCGGCGCGGCGTCGCTGTGGTCGGATCTCGAGGAGGAGCTCGACGGGGCGCTCGACGTCCACATCACCGGCGGGCTGATGGCCGCCGAGACGCCGCAGGAGCTGCAGCTGCTGCGCGACAAGATCGAGATCGAGAAGGACGCGGGCCTCGAGACCCACCTGCTGGTCGGCGAGGAGCTGCGCTCGTTCGCCCCGTTCCTGGCCGACGACCTGGTGGGCGCGGTGTACTGCCCCCGCGAGGGCCACGCGAACCCGCTGCTGGCCGCGCCGCTGTACGCGCGGCGGGCGCTCGAGCACGGCGCCGCGATCCGCACCCACGCGCCGGTCACCCGCATCGACGTCGAGGACGGGCCGGGCGCGCACCGCTTCACCGTCCACACCGGCCGCGGATCGGTGCGGGCCCGGCGGCTGGTCAACGCCGCCGGCGCCTGGGCGAACCGGATCGCCGCGCTGAACGGCCTGCACTTCCCGCTGCGGGCCGAGGGCCTGCACCTGAACGTGACCGAGCCGCGCCCGCGGATCCTCGTGCCGATGGTGCAGCACATCGGCCGCCGGCTCACGCTGAAGCAGTCGTCGTCCGGCACGTTCATCATCGGCGGCGGCTGGCCCACGGCGCCCGGCATGGAGCACCCGCCGACGCTGTGGCAGAGCGTCGCCGGCAACACCGCCGTGGCCGTGCGGGTGGTGCCCGCGCTGGCCGACGTGCGGGTCGTCCGCACCTGGTCCGGCGTGATGGCGTTCACCTACGACCTGTCGCCCGTCATCGGCGAGACCGCCCGGCTGCCGGGCTACCACCTGCTGGTGGCGACGACGGGGTTCACGCTCGGCCCGTACATGGCCCGGCTGCTGGCCGACCAGCTCGCGACGGGTGGCACGCTGCCGCCGCAGTTCTCGCCCGACCGCATGATCGCCCCACTCCCCGCTCCCACGACCTGAGGACGGCCGCATGGATCGCAACGACGTCACCTGGCGCGGCTACTGGCCCGCCTGCCCCACCCCGTTCACCGAGGACGGGAGCCTCGACCTCGACTCGCTGCGAGCCCTGGTCGACATGTTCATCGAGCAGGGGATGCACGGGCTGTTCGTCAACGGGACGACCGGCGAGTGGTTCTCGCAGACCACCGAGGAGCGCAAGCAGGTCGTCGAGACGGCGGTCGAGGCCGCGGCCGGCCGGGTGCCCGTCGTCGGCGGCTGCACCTCGCTCACGGCGAACGCGGTGGTCGAGCTGGGCAAGCACGCGCTGTCGGTCGGCGCGGCCGGCATCGGCTCGACGGCGCCGCCGTACGCCAAGACGCTGCCCGACGAGACGGCGGCGTTCTACGAGGACATCTCGGACGGCGTCGACGGCCCGGTGCTGGTCTACAACTGGCCGCACGGCACGAACATCGACATCGACACCGAGCTCGCGAGCCGGCTCGTGGACATCGAGAACGTCGTCGGCATCAAGGACTCGACGCCGAACATGGACCAGTTCATCGAGACCAACCGGGCCGTGAACAAGCGGGCCATCGTGTTCGGCATGTTCATGAACGTGCAGGGGTTCGAGGCGCTGGTGCAGGACGGCGGCGACGGCTTCATCGGCGGCGGCTCGGTGCTCGGGCCGGCCGACGCGCGCTTCTGGGAGGACTACTGGAGCGGCAACCTCGACGCCGCCCGGGCCCACGCCGAGCGCACCGACGCGCTGTTCCCGAAGCTCTGGGAGCCCGGCGGCTGGCGCGGCATCTGGGGCGGCTACCAGTCCCAGCTGAAGGTGCTGATGCGGCTGATGGGCCAGCCCGGCGGCCACCCGCGCCGCCCGCGGCTGCCGGTCACCGACCCCGCCGCGATCGAGGCGCTGCGCGAGGTGCTGCGGGAGGAGTCCCTGCTGCCCGAGCAGGTGTCGGCATGAGCGGCAACGGCGGCAGCCCGAAGGGGATGTTCAAGGGCGTCGACCACGTCGGCGTCGGCGTCGGCGACATGGACGAGGCGCTCGCGTTCTGGGGCGCGGTCGGCTTCGGCGAGGTGCTGTTCGACTGGACCGGCGAGGCGCCCGGGACCGAGCGGTTCACCGGCGCCGGGCCGCGCAGGGCGCGGATCGCGATGCTGGCCAACGGCCAGGCGACCCCGGTCGGCCCGGCGCGAGTGAAGCTGGTGCAGGTGCTGGACGGCGACGGCCCGCCGCCGATCCCCGAGGGGCAGGCCTGGGGCGAGCTCGGCGTGTGCGAGCTGTGCCTGCACACCCGGGACGTGTGGAAGACCCACGAGCGCCTGGCCGGCCTGCCCGGCGGGAAGTCCCTGATGGAGCCGCTGAGCGGCGCGGTCGTCCCGACCAACGTGGCGCTCGACATCTCCTACATCTCCGACCCGTGGGGCTGCAAGCTCGAGATGATCGAGTGGAAGGGCCTGTGGACACAGCTGCCCGGCGAGCCGCGGGCCGAGGGCGTGAACCACGTGGCCTTCGGCGTGAAGGACATGAAGGCCAGCCTCGACTTCTACCGCCGCATGGGCTTCGAGGAGCGGCTGTTCGAGTCGACCGACTTCTTCGACCCGATGGCCCCGTGGTACGACCGCCCGATCCCGGCGCAGCACATGGTGATGATGATGTCCGGCCAGGGCGCGGCGATCGAGCCGTGCGTGCTCGACCCGCTCGGGCCCGACTGCCGCGGCGAGTGGGGCCACCTCGGAGCGATGGAGTTCGCCGTCGGGGTGACCAACCTCGAGCGCGCGGCGGCCTGGCTCGCCGAGCAGGGCGTCGAGGTGCACGACCAGCACACGGTCGACGTCGGGGCCGGCGAGTGGCGCTACGCCTACATGACGCGACCCGGACGGGCTGTACGTGGCGCTGGTCGAGCCGCGCTACTGAGGCGAACGGGGTGCCGTTCGTCCCTCTCGAGTTGACGAAGGGAGCCTGATTTGCCTTACTTCCCGGACAGGGCCGCGGCGCGGGAAGGAGTCGGCGCACGCGCGGCGAGTTCCCGATGGGGGAGGCACGACATGAAGTGGCCATTCGCGCGGGCGCTCTGCGCGTCCACGCGTCGCCGCGGCCGTCGCGTTCGGCTGCCTGGCGGTCGCCGAGCGGAGCCGCGTACGGCGTGACAGGTCAAGGACGACACGCCGATCCTGCGCGCCCGGCTCGGCGCCCGGGCGAGTTCGGCGAACGAGGACGCCGAGGCCGCCGCGCTGCAGCGCGACTTCCAGGCCGACACCAAGCGCGGCCGGCGACCGCCACCTGACGAACACCCAGGTGGCGAAGCTCCACGCGGCAGCCGTCGTGGCGGCGCGCAAGCTCGGCCACGCCGCGGCCTCTCCCGCGCAGACCTTCGAGTCTGCCGTGGACGCAGCTCGGGCCGAACCCGATCGTCACGCCGGCGCGCAGCGACAACGCGTTCTACGCGCTCAGCGGCCGCATCGGCGCGCTCGCGATCCGGCCGAGCAACCACGAGTTCATCCTCGGCGCGGCCCAGGGCGGCATCTGGACGTACGACCAGTCGACCGGCACCTGGACGCCGCGCACCGACGACCAGACGTCGCTGGCGACCGGCGCGCTGGCCATCGCGCCGACCGACGACTCCATCATCTACGCCGGCACCGGCGAGGGCGCGCTGTCGGGCGACAGCCAGGCCGGCAACGGGATCCTGCGCTCGACCGACGGCGGGCACGACCTGGACGCACGTCTCCGGCGACTACTTCTTCGGCGTCTCGGTGGCCCGGCTGGTCGTCGACCCGACGAACGCCGACCACGTCTACGCGGCCATCATCCGCGGCCGCGGCGGCGCCCACCGCGTCTCGCCGCGCCATCCACTCGCAGTTCGGGCTCTGGGAGTCGCACGACGGCGGCGTCAGCTGGACGCTGATCAAGAAGGCGCCGAACTTCTCGACCGGCGCGACCGACGTCGAGATCGATCCGCTCGACCCGAACGTCCTGTACTCGCTCGTTCGCGGCCGACGCGATCTACAAGAGCACCGACGGCGGCGCGCACTGGAAGCCGATCATGAACGGCCTGCCCGGCGGCCAACTTCCAGGCCGTGCCGACCCGCTTCTCGATCGGCCATCTCGCACCCGTCCGCCGCCCAACCCGCGGTGCTGTACACCGGCTTCGACTGGGCGGACGCCAACGGCTACCACGTGCCCGAGGTCTTCAAGTCGGTCGACGCCGGCGCCTCCTGGGCCCAGACCGGCACCGGCACCGACGACGTCGACAACGTCGAGAACTACTGCGCCACCAGCGGGTCCCAGTGCACCTACGACAACGTCGTCGAGGCCGATCCGACCGATCCGAACGTCGTGTTCGTCGGCGGCTCGTACGGCTACGACCTCGTCCCGCAGTCCGGCGGCCTCTACCGCAGCACCAACGGCGGCCGCTCCTGGGTCAACCTCGGCTGGGATCTCCATCCCGACTTCCACGCCGTGGCCTTCGACCCGTCGAACACCAAGCACGTCCTGATCGGCAACGACGGCGGCGTCTGGTTCAGCGAGCACCGCGGCGGCCGTCCGACGGCCAACCTGCCGCTGAGCGACGTCGACTGGCAGGACCTGAACGGCACCGTCGACCCGGCCACCGGCGCCGTGCTGCACCGCACGGGCCTCGCGATCACCCAGTTCACCTCGATCGCCAACGGTCCCGAGCGGTTCCGCCGGGCACCGACTCCGAGCGCTTCTGGGGCGGCACGCAGGACAACGGCACCCAGCGCAAGTCGGCCAACTCGCAGACCTGGTTCGACGTGACGAGCGGTGACGGCGGCCAGGTGCTGGTCGACCCGAGCCAGGGCAGCCCGAACAACGACTGCCCGCTCGGCGCGTGCTTCGTCTACGGCACGTTCTTCGGCGTGAGCCCGTACCGGATCACCGACGGCGGCGGCGTGTTCTTCTCGCGCACCGCCGATCGCGAACGGGATCAACACGGCGACCGCTCGGAGTTCTACATCCCGTTCACGATGAACCAGAACAACCCCGACCAGCTGTTCACCGGCACGTACCGGCTGTACCGCACCGACGACGCCCGGGAGACCGCGACCTGGCACGTCATGAGCGGCGACCTGACGACGCGGCTGCCCCGGCGCCGGCCCCGAACGGCGCCCGCGGCTGCTACATCTCGTCGATCGGCGTCGGCGGCGGCATCCGAGGTCTACGTCGGCACCGACGACGGCCTCGTCTGGTACAGCCCTGACGGCCAGACCAGCGACACGCCGACGTTCGTCAAGGTCAACCGCAAGCCGAACGGCATGCCGAACCGGCCGGTCTCGTGGTTCGCGGTCGACCGCAGCAACGAGCGGATCGCCTACATGGCCTACAACGGCTACAGCGCCGCCACGCCGGCGAACCCGGGCCACGTGTTCGCCACCACCGACGGCGGCAAGCACTGGACGAACATCAGCGGCAACCTGCCCGACGTCCCGGTCAACTCGCTGCGTGCTCGACGCCGCCTACGCCGGCACGCTGTACGCCGGCGACCGACGTCGGCCCGATGGTCACCTACGACAACGGCGCCCACTGGGCGCTGCTGGCAGCCGGCATGCCGACGGTGGCCAACTGGCAGCTCGACATCGATCCGTCGCACCGGATCCTGGCGTCCGGCACGCACGGCCGCGGCGCCTACCGCCTCGCCGACAGCGGGCCGGCCGTGCCGGCGCTCGTGCTGAAGAAGGTCGACACCGACGTCCCGGTCGGCGCGTCGAGCAACCTCGGCTACACGATCACGGTGCGCAACATCGGCAACGGCGACGCCACCGGCGTCACGATCACCGATCCGCTGCCGAAGAACACCGACCTTCGTGTCCGCCGACAACGGCGGCTCGCAGTCCGGCGGCGTCGGTCACGCTGGTCCGGCCTGACGATCCCGGCCGGCGGCAGCATCTCGGTGCAGCTGACGGTGCGAGATCGACCCGAAGCTGCGCGCCAACGTCGTCAAGATCACGAACGACGGCGTCCGGGCCGAGTCCTCCGAGGGGCCGTTCACGACCGGCTCGGCCGTCACGACGACGATCGCGCCGACCTACGGCGTGCGCGTGACCCCGCCGAACCAGGTCGACGGCGCGCGGCCGGGCGGCAGCGTGACGTACTCGGTGATCGTGGTGAACATCGGGCTTCACGCCCGACAGCTACACGATGTCGAGCTCGGGTGGCCGGTTCCCGGTCACCTTCCTCGACCCGACCTGCACGACGCCCGAGCCGACGACGCCGACCGTGGCGCCCGGCGAGTCGACGATCGTGTGCGTGAAGGTCGACGTGCCGGCCGACGCCACCGACAGCGAGACCAACGTCGCCACGATCACGGCGACCTCGGTCGGCGACCCGTCGGTCTCGGCCTCGGCGACCGTCACGACCCAGGCGACCACCCGGTCGACGCTGCTGGTCGACGAGGACGGCAACGCGCCGGACGTCCAGTCGTACTACAGCCGACGCGCTGACCGCGGCCGGCATCCCGTTCGACACCTGGGACCTCTCGGCCGGACGGCCCGCTCCCGCAGAGCTACCTGGACGGCCACGACAACGTCGTCTGGTTCACCGGCAACACCTACCCGGGCCCGCTCCTGCCGTACGAGGGCGAGCTCACGACGTACCTGAACGGCGGCGGGCACCTGCTCGTGTCCGGGCAGGACATCCTCGACCAGGCGGCCGGTACCACGGCCTTCGTGCACGACTACCTGCACATCACCTGGGACGGGAGCGAGACCCAGAACGACAAGTTCACCCAGAACGTGCACGGCGTGAGCGGCAACCCGGTGACCGACGGGATCGGCACCGTGCCGCTCGACCTGAGCGTGCTCGGTGACGCGTTCATGGATCAGATCACCCCGAACGGCGGCGCGCTGCCGGCGTTCACGGACGACTCGAGCCAGACGGACGCCCTGTCCTACGCCGATCCGAGCGGGTACAAGGTCGTGTTCGCGGCCTTCCCGATCGAGGAGTACGGAACGGCAGCCGACAAGGCCGACCTGATGACCCGGGTCATGGCCTTCTTCGGCTCGTAGGCAGGCCCTCGCGGCCGGGGGCTCCCACGTCGGAGCTCCCGGCCGCCCGGCCCGCGCTACCCTGAACCCATGCGCCTCGGCGTCTCCGCAGTGGTGGCGCTGGCCTTGCTCGCCGGCGCCAGCGACGGCACGACGACCGCCTCCACCCCGAACCTGCGGGGCGTGGTGCTGAGCGGCGCCGTCGCCCCTGGCTGCTACCCCGGTGAGCCGTGCGACCCGCCGGCGGGCCTCTCGACGTACCTCGGGTTCCGCCGCACCGGCCACGCGATGGTGCGACTCCGCCTCGCCCGCAACGGCGTCTTCGCGATCCACCTGACCCCCGGCTGGTACCGGCTGTCGCTCGCGCCGATGGTCGGCGCGGCGAGGCTCGTCCCGTCGGTGGTGCAGGTGCCGCGCGCGGGCCTGCGCCGCGTCACGGTGCACGTCGTGCGGCCGGCAGGGCCCTGACCGCGTCCCGGAGCGACTCCGCTCCGTGCCGGTCGGATCGAGCTCGTCAAGGCCGACGATCTGATCGCCGCGTACGCGGGCTCGTTCGACGACGAGACCTACCCTGCCGGGTACCTCGACGAGGTCCGCCGCGGGTGGGCTGGGCCCGTTTGACAGCGCGGCGCTCACGGCAGAGCGACCGAACTCGTCCGCCTGGCCACCTTCGACATCGACGTGGCCCGCGCCCACGAGCGTCTGAGCGCCGGCCGCAGCGCGTGAGCGGCCGGCGCCCGAGCTCCGCAGATCAGGCTGGCGTCTCGGCGCGCCGCCTCTCGAGCACCTCGCCGAGGGTCGGGACGTGGCGGCCGTGGCTGCGCAGGATCAGGTCGGCCACCAGCCCGGTCCAGCCGGTCTGGTGGGTCGCGCCGAGCCCGGCGCCGTTGTCGCCGTGGAAGTACTCGAAGAACAGGATGTTGTCCTTCCAGTGCGGATCGCTCTGGAACTGCTCGACCCAGCCGAAGCACGGCCGCCGCCCGTCCGGCCCGACCAGGAACAGCGAGATCAGGCGGCGGCGCAGGTCGGCCGCGATCTCCGCCATCGTCAGCCGGTTCCCCGAGCCGACCGGGTACTCGAGCGTGACGTCGTCGCCGAGCAGCCGGGCGTAGCGGGTCAGCGCGCTGATCACCAGGTAGTTGACGGGCATCCAGATCGGCCCGCGCCAGTTCGAGTTACCGCCGAACATGCCCGTGGTGGACTCCGCCGGCTCGTAGCCGATCGAGCTCAGGCTGCCCTCGACCTCCAGCGAGAACGGGTGCTCCAGGTGGTGGCGCGACACCGCCCGCAGGCCGTACGGGGAGAGGAACCGGTCCTCGTGGAACAGCCGCTCGAACACCCGCAGCACCCGCTCCAGCCCGACGACCCCGAGCAGGAGCTTGCCCTCGCCGATCTCGGGCGGGAGCACGCCGTCACGCTTCAGCTGCTCGATCTCCTCGCGCCGGCGGCCCAGGAGCGCAGCGCCGCGGCGGTTGACGATCTTCGTCTGCTCGACGGACTCCTCGTCCACGACCGCCACCGCGAACAGCGGCAGCACGCCGACCATCGAGCGCACCTTCACCGCCTGGGTCGAGCCGTCGGGGGCGCGCAGCCGGTCGTAGAAGAAGCCGTCCTCCTCGTCCCACAGGCCCTGGCTCTGGAGCGCCTCGGAGATCAGCGCGAGCTGCTCCACGAACTTCACGATCAGGTCCGTCTGCGGCCGGTCCGGCTGGTGCAGGAGCGTCGCCAGCGCGGCCATGCTGAGCGCGTAGAACGCCATCCAGCCCGTGCCGTCGGACTGCTCGAGGGTGTACCCCTCGGGCAGGTGCGAGCGGTCGATCGGCCCGATGTTGTCGAGCCCCAGGAAGCCGCCCTCGAACAGGTTGCTGCCGTCGCGGTCCTGGCGGTTGATCCACCAGGTGAAGTTGACCAGGAGCTTCTGGAACACCCGGTTGAGGAAGCCGTAGTCGCGCGCGCCGTCGATCGCGAACACCTCGAGGGCGGCCCACGCCTGCACCGGCGGGTTCACGTCGTCGAACGACCACTCGTAGGCCGCGAGGGCGCCGTTCGGGTGCTGGAACCACTCCCGGCAGAGCAGGATCAGCTGGTACTTCGCGAAGGCGGGATCGACGTGCGCCAGCGCGACGCAGTGGAACGCCGAGTCCCAGGCGGCGAACCACGGGTACTCCCACTTGTCGGGCATCGACATGATGTCGACCGCCTCGAACGTCCGCCAGCTCCGGTTGCGCCCGCCGCGCCGCGACTCGGGCGGCGGGGGCTGGGTCGGATCGCCGTCGAGCCAGCGGGCGACGTCGTAGTAGAAGAGCTGCTTGCTCCACAGCATCCCGGCGAACGCCTGGCGCAGCACCAGCGCCTCGTCGTCGGAGGCCGACGCCGGCGTCAGCTCGGCGTAGAACTCGTCCGCCTCGGCGAGGCGCTCGGCCACGACCTCGTCGTACCCGCGCCACGGATCGCCGGTCGAGCCGCTCGGGCGCACCCGCACGCGGACGACGGCGGTCGCGCCGGGCTCGACCGTGACGGTGTGCCAGAACGCGACCTTCGTCCCGGACTCCGCAGCCACCGTCTCGGCGCCGTCGACCACGTGGTCGTTGATCCCGTCCTTCGGGAACGGCGTGGCGCCCGGCGAGCCGAACAGCCGCTCGCTGTTGGTCTCGTTCTCGCAGAACAGCACCGGCGGCGCGCCCTCCGAGACCAGCTCGAGCGAGCCCAGGAACGGGTGCTCGGTGACCACCCGCGCCGGGCCGTCGAGCCGCAGCTCCGGCCGCGGCGCGTCGACGTCCCAGCTCCAGGTGTTGCGGTACCAGGCCGTCGGCAGCACGTGCAGCGTCTCGGTCTCCGGCCCGACGTTGGTGACGCTGACCGTCATCAGCAGGTCGTGCGGGTCGGCCTTCGCGTAGGAGACCTCGCAGATCCAGTAGCGATCGTCCTCGAAGGCCCCGGTGTCGAGCAGCTCGTACTCGGGGTCGTGTCGGCCGCGCCGGCCGTTCTCGGCGACCAGGTCACCGTAGGGGAACGGCCCCTGCGGATAGTGGTAGCGCCAGCGGTTCCAGGCGTGGCTCGGCAGCGCGTCGAGGTACCACCAGTAGTCCTTCGCGTCCTCGCCGTGGTTGCCCTCGTTGCCCGTGAGCCCGAAGATCCGCTCCTTGAGGATCGGGTCGCGCCCGTTCCACAGCGCGAGCCCCAGGCACAGCCGCTGCTCCACGTCGGAGAAGCCGGCGAGCCCGTCCTCGCCCCAGCGGTAGGCCCGCGAGCGCGCGTGGTCGTGCGGCAGGTACTCCCACGCCGTCCCGCCCGGCGCTGTAGTCCTCGCGCACCGTGCCCCACTGGCGCTCGCTCAGGTACGGCCCCCAGTGGTACCACGGCCCCGCAGCCTGCAGCCCGTTCTCGAGCCTGCCGAACGTCTCGACGCGGTCGCGCTCGATGCTCATGTCGGTTCATCCCTCGGTCGTCTCGGACGCTCCAAAGGACTCCGCAGGCCGACGCCCGGCGCATCGTCCTGGGCGGGTGAAGGCTGCCGGCGCTAGCCGGCCGGGGGAGGCCCGAAGCCCTCCTGCCGCTCGATCCGCATCCCCTCGCGGACCCAGGTCATGCAGGCGCGGGTGTTCGGCACCCCGTCGATCACGACCAGGCAGTCGAAGCACACGCCCATCCCGCAGAAGACCCCGCGCGGCGCGCCGCCGGCGGTCGTCCGGGTCGCCAGGTGGCCCTCGGCCAGGAGCACGGTCGCCGCGGTCTCGCCCTCGTAGGCGGTGACCTCCCGCCCGTCGACCGTCACGGTCAGCGCGGGACCGCGCTCGAGCGCGCCGCCGACGGGCAGCCGCCGGGTCACGTGACCCTCGGGTCGAGCATCCGGTAGCCGATGTCGACGAGCAGGTTGAAGACCGCGACGGAGATCGCGGCCAGCTCGACGGTGCCGGCGATCACCGGCAGGTCGGTGGTCGTCAGGGCGTGGATCGCGAGGTTCCCGACCCCGTTCAGGCCGAACACGATCTCGACCACGATCGAGCCGCTGATGAGCAGGCCGATGTCCATGCCGAGCATCGTGACGACCGGCGTGAGCGCGGGTCGCAGGGTGTGGCGGCGCACGACCTGGATCCGGGTCAACCCCTTCGCCCGGGCCAGCAGGACGTAGTTCTCGCCGATGACGTCGAGCATGCTCGAGCGCATGATCCGCGAGTACGCCGCGGCGTAGGTGAAGGCCAGCGTGAACCACGGCAGCACCAGGTGCCAGGCCCACTGCAGCGGGTCGGACGTGAACGGCACGTAGCCGGGCGCCGGGAAGATGCTGACCTTGTAGTACAGGAGGTAGATCAGCCCGATCCCGAGCAGGAACTGGGGCATCGACACGCCCACCAGGGCGATGATCATCGCCGCCCGGTCGCGGAACGAGCGCGGGTGCAGCGCCGACAGGATCCCCACCGACAGGCCGAAGAAGAGCCACAGGATCACCCCGCCGAGGGCCAGCGACAGGGTCACCGGCAGGCGGTCGAGGATCGTGTCCAGCACCGGCTCCTCGTTCTTGAACGAGTAGCCCAGGTTCGGCGGCCAGTTCAGGATCCCGGACGGGTGGCCGTTGCCGATCAGGTCCGGCCCGTGCAGGAAGGCGAGGTACTGCTTCCAGACCGGCTGGTCGAGCCCCAGCCGGTGGCGGACGTCGGCGATCGTCTGCGGCGAGGCGCCCTTCGGCACCGCCGACACCGCCGGGTCGCCGGGCACGACGAAGAACAGCGTGTAGGTGATCGCCGCGATCAGCAGGACGAGCACCACGAGCCAGCCGAGCCGGCGCAGGATCATCGCCGACATGCTCATCGAGGGAGCCTCACAGCCGGCCCTGCGTCGATCGAGGGTCGAGGGCGTCGCGCAGGCCGTCGCCGACCAGGTTGAAGGCGATGGTCGTCGTCAGCAGCGCGAACCCGGGCACCGCGATCATCCACCACGCGGTCGCGTAGTACTGCTGCCCGTCGGCCAGCATCTGGCCCCACGTCGCCGTCGGCGGCTGCAGCCCGAGCCCGAGGTACGAGAGCGACGCCTCGAGCAGGATGTTCACCGGGATGATCAGCGTCCCGTAGACGATCAGCGGGCCGATCAGGTTCGGCAGGACGTGGCGCCACATGATCCGCCAGTTGCCGGCGCCGAGCGCGCGGGCGGCGAGCACGTACTCCTGCTCGCGGATGATCAGCGCCTGGCCGCGCACGATCCTGGCGATGTACGGCCAGGTCGCGAACGCGACGATCACGATCATCACCCACAGGCTCGCCCCGAACACCGCCCGGATGGCCAGGCCGAGCAGCAGGATCGGGAAGCACAGCACCACGTCCACGGTGCGGGACAGGGTCGTGTCGAGCGCGCCGCGCATGAAGCCGGCGGCCACGCCGACGGCGGTGCCGATGACCATCGCGACCAGCGTCGAGACCAGCCCGATGAGCAGCGAGATCCGGGCCCCGTAGACCGTGCGGGTGAGCAGGTCGCGGCCGAACTGGTCGGCGCCGAGCCAGAACCGCAGGTGCGCGTTCGGCCCCTTCGGCAGGCCGAAGTCGGTGGTCATGTCGTACTGGTGGGAGAGGTCGTTCGGCGGGTGGCCGTTGATCGCGGCCACCAGCGGGGCGCAGATCGCGAGCAGCACGATCACGACCAGGTAGATCAGCCCGATCGACGCCGCCCGGTCCCGGCGCAGCCGGCGCATGACGCTCCGAAGCTGCGAGCGCGAGACGGTGCCAGGGGTGACGCCGGGCCCGGCGAACCCGCCGCCGAGGTCGACGCTGCCGGTCTGCCCGGCTCCGCCGACGACGCTCACGCGCGGCGCCCTACCGGCTCGAGCTCGTCGATCGGACCGAACGCCGGCGCCAGCTCGACCAGGCCGACGAGCCGGTGCACCGGCCGCTCGTGGTCGTCGACCCGCAGGTCGATCGGCGGCCCGTCCCAGATCCGGACGGCCGCCGCCTGGCGCCCGCGGCGGTCGCCGCCGGCCTCGTCCCCCGCGAGCAGGGCCGTGACCAGCCGCTCGAGGAACGGCTCGCTCGCGCCCTCCTCGAAGCTCGCGGCCATGGCCTCCACCACCTGGGCGCCGGCCAGGATGTTCCCCTGGACGGCGTAGCCGCGCCCGCACATCCCGCCCGCCCAGGGCAGGCACTGCGAGCCGGTGTAGGAGGCAACCCGCCCGTCGGCGTCGACGATCCCGAGCTGCCGCTGCGGGGCCTCGGGGTCGCCGGCCGTCAGCCGCTGCACGGTGCTCGCGGCGGAGTGCCCGGCGAGCGACCAGGGCGAGACCCTCGTAGCCGTAGCGCAGGTCGTGGAACGCCTGGGTGGCGATCGCGCACACGCCCGGCGCGCCCCACGGCACGTGGGCCCCGACGCACAGCGCCTTCGAGGCCACGGCCACGCCGCGGCGGCCCGTGGCCTCGTCGATCGCCACGATCGAGTAGGTCATGCCGGAACGCCGCCCGCCTGGCGGCGCAGGTGGTCGAGCACCAGCGGGTCGATCTTGCCCGGGTGGGCGTGGCGCTCCTCGAAGTTCTCGGTGCCGACCCACTGCTCGAGCGCCCGCTCGAAGCCGAGCCCCTCGACGTCGTAGCCCAGCGAGGTGATCCGCTCGCGCACCTCCGCCGCCAGCGCCTCGTCGAGCTCGACCAGGGTGTCGGGGTCCGAGCGGCAGAAGTACAGGTTGTGCAGGTCGACCAGCCGGCCGAGCTCGGCCACCGGGTCGGCGTCGTCGTCGACCCGCAGGTCGACCGCGATGTCGAGCCCGCCGCCGTAGGCGGCGTCGTCGCGCCACACGCTCACCGCGGCGGACTGGCGGCCACGCCGGTCGCCGCCGGCGGCCTCGCCGGCCTCGAGCGCCCGCAGCAGCCGGCGGACGAAGAGCTCGCCGGCGGCTCCGCGGTAGGCGTCGCGCATCGCCTCGATCACCTGCGGGCCGGCCAGGATGTTGCCCTGCACCGAGATCTCGCCGTCGGTCAGGCCGCCGGCCCAGTCGAGGCAGTCCGAGCCGGTGTGGTTCGCGGCCCGGCCCTCGGCGTCGACGACGCCGACCTGGCGCTGGCTGACCAGCGGGTCGCCGTCGGTCAGCCGAGCGACGACGTCGGCCGCGGCCGCGCCCTCGGCGAGCAGCTCGAGGCCGCCCGGGCCGTACTCGAGATTGGCCAGGGCCTGGGTGGCGATCGCGCCGCGGCCCGCACCGCCCCAGGGGACGGCGTGGCCGACGGCCAGGCACTTGGAAGCGACCGCGACGCCCCACGAACGGGTGTCGGGGTCGAAGGCCACGATCGAGAAGGTCATCGCGTTCCTCGGAATCGACGGTACAACGAATCAGGGGGGTGGTCAGGGGGAGGGAGCGTCGCTCCCTCCCCCGGCCCGGTCTCACCGAGCGAGGTCGGCTCAGGAGTTGATCCAGACGTTCGCCATGTCGGCGTTGTGGTGCCACGGCGAGTACGATCCAGCCGCCGAGGCGCTTCGACCACAGGAACGGCTCCTTCTGGTAGAGCCACGGCGCCCACGGGGCGTCCTTCATGATCCGCTTGTCGAGGGCGGCCCACTGCGTGGCCCGGGCGGCGGCGCTGCGGGTGGCCAGGGTCTTGTCGATCTGGGCGTCGACCTGCGGGTTCGAGTACTCGGCCATGTTGTTGTTCGCGGCCGGCAGGATCGACTTCGAGTAGAACAGCGGCAGGAAGTACGAGCGGGCGCCGTCACCCGGGTAGTCGGGGCACCACTCGGCGTCGGCGATCTGGTGCTCGTTGCGCTTCGCCGGGAAGAGCAGCGAGTCGTAGTAGATGTTGAAGCCCTGGTAGGTCTTGATGTTCAGCTTGATCCCGACGCGGGCCAGCGAGGCCTGCAGGGCGGTGGTGAAGGCCGGGCCGTAGCCGGTGCTCGAGCCGACGTAGTTCAGCGTCAGCCCGTTCGGGTAGCCGGCCTTCGCTTGAGCAGGGCCTTGGCCTTGTCGACGTCGCCGCGGTCGTCCTTCGACGGGTACAGGTTGTAGTTCTGGTAGCCGAACTCGGTCGGCGGCAGGATGCTGCTGCGCGATGTCGCCGGCGAGCGTGCCGCCGCGGGTGCGCCGCAGCGACTGCTTGTCGATCGCGTAGTTGATCGCCTGGCGCACCAGCACGTTCGAGATCGCGCCGGCCTTCGGGTTGGTGTTCAGCGGCATGTACTCGACGCAGCCCGTCGGCTTGACCGTCAGAACTGGCCCTTCAGGTTCGGGTCGGTCGAGAGCTTCTGCAGGTCGGCCACCGGCGGGTCCAGGTTCAGCGACATGTCGGCGTCGCCCTTCTGGATCGCCAGCGTCGCCGCGTCGGCCGTGCCGCCGATCGACACCTCGACGCGGTCGACCCAGGCCTTGCGCAGCGGGTCGGTCGCCGCCGACCAGTTCGGGTTGCGGACGAACGTCAGCGACGAGCCGGGCTTGTAGCTCTGCACCATGTACGGCCCGATGGCCACGACGTGCTTCGAGTACGCCGAGCCGACCGGGTACTTCGACGCGACCTCCTTCGGCACCGGCGCGAAGAAGCCCATCGAGAGGATCGACAGGAAGTCGCCGGCCGGCTTGACCAGGGTGATCTGCAGCGTCGTGTCGTTGATCGCCTTGATGCCGCTGATCGTCTTGGCCTTGCCGGCGCCGAACTCCTTCGTGCCCTTGATCAGCAGGGCGTACGGCTGGCCGCTCGACGGGGTCTTCTTGTCGAACATGCGGGCCAGCGCGTAGACGAAGTCCTGCGCGACGAGGTCGCGGTTGACCGGCGGCGCCCACTTCACGCCCTTGCGCAGCGTGAAGGTGTAGGTCAGGCCGTCGGCCGAGATCTTGGCCGGCTTCGCGGCCAGGTCGGGCACCGGGGTGGCGGCGACCTTCGGGTCGGTCGACGACTTGTAGGCGTACAGCGTGCGCGAGTACAGCCGCTGCAGCGCCCAGCCGACCGGCGAGTAGCTGTCGCCGGTGTCCAGGAAGTCGACGTCGTCCCCGTCGATCACGTGCAGCGTCCCGCCCTTCTGCGGCGCGGCGGCGCGCTGCGCGCCGTCACCCCGCTGTCCCGCGCCCAGGCTGAGCGCGGGGACCGCGGCCATGGCCGCGAGCACCGCTACGACACCTATGCGACGCATTCTGACTCCCTCCCTCGAGTGAACACTGCTCTCTCCCCTCCGCTACGTCACGCTGGCGACGCGTGCGTAGTGACAGGCGCTGTCGTGGCCGATCCCGCGGTCCTCGAGCACCGGCTCCTCGCTGCAGGCACGCCTGCCGCTGCTCGTCGTCGAGCTCGCCCGCGAAGCGCGGGCAGCGGGTGTGGAAGCGGCAGCCCGACGGCGGGTTGACCGCGTCCGGCACGTCGCCGCGCAGCAGGATCCGCGTCCGGGCCCGCTCCTTGACCGGGTCCGGCAGCGGGATCGCCGACAGCAGCGACTGGGTGTACGGGTGCGCCGGCCGCTCGAAGATGTCGGCGGTCGCGCCCATCTCGACGATCTGGCCGAGGTACATGACGCCGACCCGGTCCGAGATGTGGCGGACCACCGACAGGTCGTGGGCCACGAAGACGTACGACAGCCCGAGGCGCTGCTTCAGCTCCTCGAGCAGGTTGATGACGCCGGCCTGGATCGACACGTCGAGCGCCGACACCGGCTCGTCGAGCACCAGCACCTTCGGCTGCAGGGCGAGCGCGCGGGCGATCCCGATGCGCTGGCGCTGGCCGCCCGAGAACTCGTGCGGGTAGCGGTTCGCGTGCGCCGGGCTCGAGCCCGACCAGCGACAGCAGCTCGGACACCCGCGCGCGGCCGTTCGGCTTCCAGGCGCCGTGGATGTGCATCGCCTCGCCGACGATCGCGCCGACCGGCATGCGCGGGTCGAGCGAGGCGAACGGATCCTGGAAGACGATCTGGATGTCGCGCCGCAGCGCCCGCAGCTTGTGCGGCGGCATGGTCGTCAGCTCGACGCCGTCGAACTCGATCGATCCCGACGTCGCCGGCAGCAGCTGCAGGATGACCCGGCCCGTCGTCGACTTGCCCGACCCCGACTCGCCGACGATCCCGAGGGTCTCGTTGCGGCGCAGCTCGAAGCTCACGCCGTCGACCGCCCGGTTCACGCCGACCGGCCTGCGGACGAGGCCGCCGCTGAGCACCGGGAAGTGCTTCGTCAGGTCGCGCACCCGCAGCACCACGTCGCCCGGCGGCTCGGCCGGGCGGGCGCCGCCGGTCTCGAACAGCTCGCCCGAGCCGAGCCCGCTGCGACTCGATCTCGGCGGCGAAGTGGCACGCCGCCGCGTGCTCGCTGCCCGCGGCGGCGACCAGCGCCGGCTCCTCGACGTCGCAGCGGTCGCGCCGGATCGGGCAGCGCGGCGCGAACGGGCAGCCCGGGGCGAGCCCGATGAGCTGCGGCGGCCGCCCGGCGATCGGCGTGAGCGGCTGGCGCGCGCCGGTGTCGATCCGCGGCAGCGAGCCGAGCAGGCCGATCGTGTACGGCATGCGCGGCCGGTAGTAGAGGTCGTCGACGTTCCCGACCTCGACCGCCCGCCCGGCGTACATCACCAGCACCCGGTCGGCGATGCCGGCGACCACGCCGAGGTCGTGGGTGATCAGCACCATCGCCGAGCCGGTCTCGCGGTGGGCCGCCTTCAGCGCCTCGAGCACCTGGGCCTGGATGGTCACGTCGAGCGCGGTGGTCGGCTCGTCGGCGATGATCACGTCCGGCCGGTTGGCCATCGCCATCGCGATCACCACGCGCTGGCGCATCCCGCCCGAGAGCTCGTGCGGGTACTGGTCGAGCCGCCGCGCCGGGTCGGGGATCCCGAGCAGCCCGAGCAGCTCGCGGGACCGCTCCCGGCAGGCCGCCCGGGACGCCGACCTGTCGTGCGCCCAGACCGCCTCGGCGAGCTGGGCGCCGACCCGGGTGACCGGGTTCAGCGAGGTCATCGGGTCCTGCAGGACCATCGCCAGGTTGCGGCCCCGCACCCGGCTGAGCTGGCGGTCGCGCAGCCCGAGCAGCTCCTGCCCGTTCAGCCGCACCGAGCCCTGCACCACGGCCGAGCGCGGCAGCAGGCCCATGATCGCCAGCGAGGCCACGGACTTGCCGCAGCCGGACTCGCCGACGATCCCGAGCACCTCGCCCCGGCGCAGCGCGAACGACAGGCCCCGGACCGCGTGCACCATCCCGTCCTCGGTCGGGCAGGACGGACGTCGAGGTCCTCGACCTCGAGCACGGGCGGCGTCGGCCGGCCCGCCGTTGCGCTGCGCAGCGCCTGGTGCAGGGGCCCCGTCAGCCGTTGACGACCAGGTCCTTCGGGTAGCTGTTGAGGTAGCGCCCGCCGCCCTCGGCGCAGACCACGATGTCCTCGATGCGGACGCTGTGGCCGCCGGGGATCATGATCGAGGG
The DNA here is from genome assembly GCA_963794695.1 of uncultured Actinomycetes bacterium. Taxonomy (GTDB): domain Bacteria; phylum Actinomycetota; class Thermoleophilia; order Gaiellales; family JALYLC01; genus CAWCFJ01. The sequence continues at coordinate 123,520 of CAWCFJ010000012.1, forward strand.
CTCGTCGGTGAAGGTCATGCCTGCCTCGAGCGGCGTCTCGTCCTCCTCGGACACGAACGGCTTCTCGTGCACGTCCTTGCCGATGCCGTGGCCCATGCGGTGGCGGAAGTACTCGCCGTAGCCAGCGTCCTCGATCGGCTTTCGGCAGGCCGCGTTGACGTCGCGGGCCAGCGTGCCCGGCGTGCAGGCGGCGCGCCCGGCCTCCTGCGCGGCCAGCATCACCTCGTACGTGTGGCGGTACTCGTCGTCCGGCTCGCCGATGAAGATGGTGCGGCCGAAGTCGGAGCAGTAGCCGTCGACGACGCCGCCGAAGTCGAACATCACCGAGGTGCCCTCGGGGATCGGCTCCCAGGCCCGCGCGTTGCCGGAGTCGAGCTCGGTGGGGCCGAAGCCGGTCATCATGTGGGTGGTGAAGGACGGGCAGCGCGAGCCCGCGACCTTGAGCTCGTGCTCCACCGCCTCGACCAGCCCGCCCATCGAGATGCCGGCGACGCACAGCGGGGTGACCGCGGCCATCGCCTTCTCGACGGTGTCGACGGCCCGGCCCATCGCGGCCAGCTCGTCCTCGTCCTTGACCCGGCGCATGCCGTTGACGTAGCGGCTGCCGGTCTGCAGCCGGTCGAAGCCGACGACCTTCGCCAGGTTGATCGTGGCCTCGGACCAGACGCGGTCGCCGATCGCCACCGTGCCGCTCGACGGGATCCGCTTCGCGAGCTCGGCGAACAGCGCGACGCCGTCGTCCTTCTCGTTGATGACCACCAGCTCGCCGTCGGGCTTGTCGGGCAGGTCGAAGGTGGCGAACATCCGCGGGAAGACGAACACCGGGTCGGCGTCGGGCCGGAAGAACCCGCCGATGGCCCAGCCGTGGGCGTACGAGGCCTCGCCGAAGTTCGGGATCTGGCGCTCGACGCCGGCGAGGTACTCGAGGTCGGCCGACGGGGCCAGGAAGAGCGCGGCGATGCCGTTCTCCTCGAGGATCCCGGCGAGGCGCTTCTGGCGGGCCTGGTAGTCGAACACGTTCGTCCTACCTCCTGGGGTCGCGCCCGTCCGGCCGGACGAGGAAGCGTCCGAACGCGAGCACGCCGCGCGGCGCGGCGAGCGTCTCGAGGCCGTCGAGCGGGTCGGTGTCGAGCAGGATGAGATCGGCCGCGCTGCCGGGCTGCGGCACCGTCTCGGCGCCGAGGCCGCACAGCTCCCGGCCGCCGGCGGTGGCCGCCCGAAGCACGGTCAAGCCGGTCGAGGCCGAGCCGCTCGAGCAGGCGCGATCTCGGCGTGCAGCCGCGGGCCGCACGGGTTCAGGTCGGCGCCGAGGGCCAGCTTCACGCCGGCCGCGTGGCAGGCGAGCACGGCCTCGCCGTGGCCCTTCGAGGTGGCGATCGCCCGCTCCTTCGCGTGGGCCGGCCACTGGTCGCGCTCCATCAGCTCGACGTCGTGGGTCACGCCGATGGTGGGGACGAGCCAGGTGCCGTGCGCGGCCATGGCCGCCGCCGCCGACTCGTCGAGCGCGTAGCCGTGCTCCACCGAGCGGCCGCCGAGCTCCGAGAACCGGATCGCCAGCGCCGATCCGCCGCAGTGGGCCGAGACCGGGACGCCGCGGTCGTTCGCCGCGGCCAGCACGGCCTGCAGCTCGTCGTCGGCGATCTGGGCGCCGTCGACGGTCTCGTGCGGGCTGTACAGGCCGCCGGTCAGCAGGATCTTGACCCAGTCGGCGCCGCCCTCGACGACCTCGCGCACGGCCCGGCGGAACTCGGTCGGCCCGTCGCACACGAGGTCGGCCTTGACGCCGACGTAGGCGCGCGGATGGGCCGTGCCGTGGCCGCCGGTGGTGCGCAGCGGCTGGCGGGCACAGGACAGGCGGGGGCCGAGCAGCTCGCCCTCCCGGAACGCGCGCGCCAGGGCCACGTCGATGCCGTCGGCCTCGCCCAGCGCGCGGACGCCGGTGATCCCCATCGAGGCCGCCTGCTGCAGGTTCGCGATCGCCCGCACGGTCCGGTCGGCGGCACCCTCGAAGTAGCCCGCCGCCGTGCGGTCGTACATCAGCGAGCCCGGGTGGCAGTGCACGTCCCACAGGCCGAAGCAGGCCGTCAGCCCCGCGGCGTCGACCTCCTCGGGCTCGCGCAGCTCGGCCGGCGCGACGACGCGGCCGCCGGCGATCGCCAGGTCCCGGACCTCGGCCTCGCCGCTGCCGACGTCGAGCACCCTCGCGCCGCGGATCAGCAGATCGGTCATTCGCGTGTGGCCTCCACCGGCACCTCGGGCGGCGCGCCGACCAGGAGCCCGGCCCGACGGCAGGCGCTGCGCCGGCCGGGCACCGTCTCGGCCAGGGCAACCTCCATCCGGCTGCACTCGGGCTCGGCCAGCGGGCAGCGGGGGACGAACGGGCAGCCCTCCTCGGGCACGTTCTCGCGCAGCGTCGCGCTGCCGGCGTGCACCTCGGCCTCGGGGTCGGGCTCGAGCGCGGCCAGGAGGAGCGCGCGGGTGTACGGGTGGTGCGGCTCGTCGCAGACCTGCTCGGTCGAGCCCTCCTCGACGACCCGGCCGGCGTACATCACGACGATCCGGTCGGTCAGGTGGCGCACCACGGCGAGGTCGTGGGAGATGAACAGCATCGCGATCCCGAGCCGTGTCTGGATGTCCAGGAACAGGTTCAGGATCTGGGCCTGCACCGACACGTCGAGGGCCGAGACCGGCTCGTCGCACACCAGCAGCGCCGGGTCGAGGGCGATCGCCCGGGCGATGTTGACCCGCTGCAGCTGGCCGCCCGAGAGCTCGTGCGGCCGGCGGCCGGCGAGGGCCCGGTCGAGCCCGACGGCGTCGAGCAGGTCGAGCACCCGCTCGCGCCGCTCGGTCCGGGAGCCGTGGCCGTGGATGCGCAGCGGCTCGGCGATCGCCCAGCCGACGCTGCGGCGCGAGTCGAGCGCCAGGAGCGGCTCCTGGAAGACCGCCTGCAGCTGCGGCCCGCACGGCCTTCGAGGCCTTGCGCAGGAGCGCCTGGCCGCGGAACAGCACCTGGCCGGCGGTCGGCTGGATCAGCCCGAGCGCGAGGTTGGCCACGGTCGACTTGCCCGAGCCGGACTCGCCGACCAGGCCGACGACCTCGCCCTCGTCGACGTGCAGCGAGACGTCGCGGCAGGCCACGACCTGCGCGGCCGCGGCCGCTGAACTCCATGCGGACGTCGCTCGAGGGCCAGGAGCGCGCTCACGCGGCCTCGCTGCGCGAGACGGGCGCGAGGTGGCAGCTGACCTCGACCGGGCCGAGCGGGCGCAGCGCGGCGCCTCGGTGCGGCAGCGGTCGACGGCGAAGCGGCAGCGGTTGGCGTACGGGCAGCCGGTCGGCGAGACCTCGCCGGCGCGGCCGACGGCCAGCGGCACCTTGCGCGGGCCGTGCATCCGCGGCGTGGCCGCCAGCAGGTCCTGGGTGTAGGGGTGCTCGGGGCGCCGCAGGATCGCGCCCGTCGGCCCGCGCTCGACGACCCGCCCGGCGTACAGCACGAGCGTCTCGGCGGCCATCCGGGCGACGACGCCGAGGTCGTGGGTGATCAGCAGGAGCGACAGCCCCTCCTCGGCCCGCAGCTGGTCGATCAGCGCCAGGAGCTCGGCCTGGACGGTCGTGTCGAGGGCGCTCGTGGGCTCGTCGGCGATCAGCATCGCCGGGCCGTGGGCCAGGCCGCCGGCGAGCATCGCCCGCTGCAGCATGCCGCCCGAGAAGTGGTGCGGGTAGTCGTCGAGCCGGTGCTCGGGATCGGGGACGCCGACCCGCCGCAGGTGCTCGACGAGCCGGGCCCGCCGCTGCTTGCGGGCGTCGCCGCGCAGGCCGTCGAGCAGCTGGGCGGCGAGCGTGCGGCTCGGGTTCCAGGTCGCCCGGGGATCCTGGAAGACCATCGCCAGCCGGTCGCGGCGGAGCGCCCGCAGCTGCCTTTCCGGGCAGCGCCAGCACGTCCTCGCCGTCGAACCTCACCCGGTCGGCGGACACCTGGGCGTTGGCGTCGAGCAGCCGCGTGACCGCCAGCGCGGTGCTCGACTTCCCCGAGCCGGACTCGCCGACCAGCGCCAGCGAGCCACGCTCGGGCACCGAGAACGAGACCCCGTCCACGGCCGCGCCGGACGCCCCGCGGTAGCGCACCGTCAGGTCCTCGACCTCGAGCATGGCGCCGCTCACCGGCGCTCACCCGCGAGCTCGTCGCCGAGCGTCACCATGTAGAGGACGACGGCGAAGATCACCAGGCCAGGGAAGACCGCGTACCACCAGGCGCTGAGGACGTACGTCTGGGCGTTCGAGATCATCAGCCCCCACTCCGGGCTCGGCGTCTGGGCTCCCAGGCCGAGGAAGGACAGGCCGGTCAGGGCGATCAGGGCGTAGCCGATGTCGACCGTCACCCGCGCGTTCAGCTGGGCGATGGTGTGCGGCAGGACGTGCCAGCGCAGGATCTGGGTCGAGCTCGCCCCGAGCGTGCGCGCCGCCCGCACGTGCAGCTGGTTCTTGAGCGACAGCACCTGCCCGCGGATCATGCGGGCGTACGACGGCCACCAGACGATGATCAGGGCGATCACCGCGCTGCGCATGTCACGGCCGATCGAGGCGGCCACGGCCATCGCCAGCACCAGGTAGGGGAAGGCCAGGAAGACGTCGACGATCCGCATCAGGATGCGATCGACGAGCCCGCCGGTCCAGCCTGCGATGGCGCCGTAGAGCGTGCCGAACCCGGAGGCCACGCCGATCACGATCAGGGCCGAGCCGACCGACATGCGGGCGCCGTAGGCCAGCCGGGCGAGGATGTCGCGCCCCGCCTCGTCGGTGCCGAAGAGGTGCTCGCGACTCGGGCCGAGCAGCCGGTCGGGCACGTTCAGGGTGTACGGCCCCGAGCCCACGAAGAGCCCCGGATGCACGAGCTCGGCCAGCAGGCAGAGCCCCAGCACGGCCAGGACGGCGCGCTTGACCGTCACCGCTCGTCCCTGAGGCGGGGATCGAGCACCGGGTAGAGCAGCCCGACCAGCTCGTTGACCAGGACGAAGGTGATCGTGGTGACGATCGTGATCGCCAGGATCGGGTTGTAGTCGAAGGTCCGGAACGCGTTGTAGGCGTACAGCCCGAGGCCCGGCCAGGAGAACACGATCTCGACCAGGATCGTGCCGCCGAGCAGCCAGCCGAACTGCAGGCCGAGCACCGTGATGACCGGGTTCATGGCGTTGCGCAGGGCGTCGACCAGGACGACCCGGGTCTCGCCGGCCCCGCGCGCCCGGGCACCGCGGACGTACGGGCGCCCGAAGCTCGGTGGTCATCGATGCCCGGGTGAGCCGCGTGGCGATGGCCAGCTGGCTCAGGATCAGCGCGATCACCGGCAGCACCATGTGCGACAGGGCGCTCTGGAAGGCGCCGAGGTTGCCCGCCAGCAGCGCGTCGACGGTGGTGAAGCCGGTGTGGCGCTGCACGTGCTCGGCCGTGTAGTCCATCGTCCCCGAGATCGGGAACCAGCCCAGCTTGAACCCGAGCGACACCTGCAGCACCAGCGCGATCCAGAACACCGGGATGGCGGCGCCGGCGACCGCCAGGAGGCCGATCACCTTGCTCGAGACTGCCACGCGGCTTGACGGCCCACAGCACGCCCAGGGACACGCCGACGATGACGTACACCACGAACGCCGAGATGACCAGCTCGAGCGTCGCCGGCAGGAACGTCCAGAGGTCGGACGACACGTTCTGCCGTGTCTGGATCGACTTCCCGAGGTCGAACCGGGCGACGCCCGAGATGTAGTGCCAGTACTGGGTCAGCAAGGGCTGGTCGAGCCCGAGCAGGTGCCTGACCTGTGCCACCTGCTCGGGCCCGGCCTGCAGGCCCGCGGCCAGGCGCGCGGGGTCGGCCGGGACCACGCGCGAGAGCACGAAGGTGAGCGAGACCGCGGCCCAGACCACCAGCAGGAGCCAGGCCAGGCGCGAGACGATCCCCACCGCGATGCGAGTGGCACGCCCTGCGCCCGCCGCCCGCCGGAGCAAGGGGGCGGACGGCGGTTGCAGGGGGGGAGCACCCAGCTCGGCCTGGCTCATCTCACGTCCTGGTGCTAGCTCGTCTTGCGTGCGTAGAAGAAGCGCACGACGTAGTCGTAGTCGAGGTTCTCGTAGGTGACGTTCCACTCCTTGCGCACCGGCTGGGCCAGGAGCGGCTGGGCCACGTACAGGGCCAGGTGCATGTCGGCGATCTTCTTGTCGAGCGCGGCCACCGCGGCGTCACGCGTGGCGGCGTCCTTGATCGTCGACAGGCGCGAGATCTCGCTGTCGATCTTCGGGTCGGAGTAGTACGACCAGTTGTAGCCACCCTTGTCGGCCAGGCTGCTGGTGGCGTACGAGCTCGACAGCATGTACGTCGGGTCGTTGGTCAGCGGCGACTGGTTGAGGAAGCTCATCGACTTCGACGTGTCGCGCTTCGACATGATCTCGACCATCTGCGGCCACGGGACCAGCGTCTGCTCGACCTTGATCCCGATCTGCTGCAGGCTCGACTGCAGGAGCGTCCCGGTGAACTCCTCGTACGACAGGCCCTTGAGCCCGAGGTAGGAGAGCGTGAAGCCGCTGCGCGTAGCCGGCCTGGGACATGAGCGTCTTGGCCTTGGCCACGTCGGTCTTCAGCAGCGGGAGCTTCGCCAGCTCCGGGCTGAACTTCGAGGGCAGCGGGCCGCTCGCGCCGGTGGCGTAGCCCTTGTAGAACTGCTGCATGCTCTTGTAGTCGAAGGCCAGGGCGATCGCCTCACGCACCCGCGGGTCCTTCAGCGGGCCGCTGGTGACGTTGAGCGGCACGGTCTGCACGAGGTACGACGGCGACTTGACCAGCTTGACGCCGCTCAGCTTGGCGGCCGTGGCCGAGTCGTCGGGCCCGACGGCGCCCATCATGTCGATCTGGCCGCGCGCCAGCAGCTGCAGCGCGGTCTGGACGTCCGGGTCGACGCGCAGCTTGACGATCGTCGGCGTGCCGGTCTGGAACGGCCGCCAGTAGCCCGCGTACTTCTTCAGGTTGATGGCGGAGTTCCGCTGCCACGAGTCGAGCTGGTACGGGCCGGTGCCGGCGGAGTGCGTGCCGAACCACTTCGTGGCCCACTTGTCAGACGCCGTCTTGTGGGCGTTGATCGCCTGGGCGCTCACGATCGGGAGCTTCGGCAGCTTGCCCAGGAAGTAGACGTCGGGCTGCTTCAGCTTGATCACCAGGGTGTTCGCGCCCTTGGCGGTGGTCGAGACGACGTTGGCCATCAGCGTCGCCGGGCCCTGGTTGACGCCCTTCATGCGGTCGAGGCCGAGCTTGGCGGCGGCGGCGTTGAACGGCGAGCCGTCCTGGAACTTGACGCCCGTGCGCAGCGTGAAGGTGTAGGTCAGGCCGTCCGGCGACACCTTCCAGCTCGTGGCCAGCAGCGGGCGCACGTTGACGCCGCCGGGCACGTACTCGAGCAGGCCCTCGTAGACGTTGCGGACGAACTCGAAGCCGTCCGAGGAGAACGCGACCGCCGGATCCAGCGTGGGCGTCTCGGCGATGTTCGAGAAGCTCACCGAGATGTCCGATGCTCGCTTCGCTCCGGTGGCCGCGTCACGCAGCGGCGTGGCCGACGCCGCCGTCGCGCAGGCCAGGGCGAGCACCACGGCGCCAAGCGCCGAGCGCCGCCTTCTGGTCCTCGTGTCCCGTGTCATCTCCCAACCCCTTTCTGGTCCCCCTCGGACCGCCCAACGTAGCCGTCCAGCACGTCCTGCTCGAGCGCGTCGGGGTCGCGCTCGGCAGGGTCGCCGTAGCCACCGCCGCCGCCGGTTCGCACGGTGATGCGCGAGCCTGCCGGCAGCGGGAGCCGGTTGACCTTGAGGATCTCCTGCGGCCCGTCGCCGCGATCGACGAGGACGCTGGTCTTCGCGCCGTCCTCGCCGCCGAACAGCCCCTGCCCCGGGGTGAGCGTGCGCTCGAACCAGAGCGACACGCCGATGTCTGCGGCCAGCGTCTCGTACTCGCGCTCGACGCCGAGCCCGCCGCGGGTCCGCCCCGCGCCGCCCGAGCCCTCCCACAGCCCGTAGCCGTGGACGCGGATCGGGTAGAGCGACTCGATGACCTCGACGGGGAAGTTCTTGAGGTCACCGCCGCCGTAGTTGATGAGGCCGTTGGTGCCGTCGCCCTGGGCGTACGCGCCCCAGCCGACGGCCGTCGCCTCGCCGCACACGAACTGCGCGCCGCTCCGTGCGTGGTGGCCCGTGAACATGATGTTCATCGGATCCGCCGGCTGCCCGGCGACGACCACGTCGGGCAGCGCCGAGGCGAGCGCCCGCATCGTCAGGTCGATCATCAGCCCGAGGTGCGGGTAGTAGTACTGGCACGCCGCCGGCTCCCGGGCGTCGAACACCGAGCCGGGCTCGGCGATCACCCGGAAGTTCCTGAACGTCCCGCCGGTCACCGGGGTGTCCGGGTTGAACAGGAACTTGAACAGCAGGCGGGCGCCCGAGATCGTCTGGGCCAGGCCGCAGTTGAGGCAGCCGCCGGTCTGCGGGCTCGACCCGGTGAGGTCGAGGGTGAGCTCGTCGCCGGCGACCGTGATCGACACCTTGACGGGCACGGGCGAGCCGCCCGGCCGGTCGGAGTCGAGGTGGCCGAACGCCTCGTAGGTGCCGTCGGGCACCCGGGCCACGGCCTCGCGGTCGAGCCGCTCGCACTGGTCGAAGATCGAGCGGGCGGCCTCGCGCACGACGTCGGCGCCGAAGCGCGTGTACAGCGCCGAGAGCTGCTGCTCGCCCGTCCGGCAGGCCGCGATCTGGGCGTGCATGTCACCCCAGATGGAGCGGCCGAGCCGGCTGTTGCGGGTCAGGAAGTCGATCGTCTCGCTGGCCGGCTGGCCCTCGACGTACAGGTGGGTCGGCCCGATCCGGTAGCCCTCCTGGTAGATCTCGGTCGAGTCCATCGCCTGGCTCGGATCCTTGGCCCCGATGTCGAGCCAGTGGGCCTTCGAGGCGCAGAACCCGATCAGCTCGCCCTCGTGGAAGACCGGCGAGAAGACCGAGACGTCGTTCAGGTGGCTGCCGGTGAGGTAGCTGTCGTTGACCGCGTAGACGTCGCCCGGCCGGTAGACCTCGATCCCGCCGAAGTGCTCGGTGGTGACCTCGATCGCCGCCTCGAGGTTGCCCAGGAAGATGGGCAGGCCGGGTGCCTGGCCGAGCAGCCGCGCGTCGGCGTCGAAGATGCCGACCGAGCAGTCCTTCATCTCGTAGATGATCGGCGTGTAGGCCGAGCGGGCCAGGTTGTTGTTCATCTGCGCCGCGATCGAGTTGAACGCGTTGCGGATGACCTCGACGGTGACCGGGTCGACGGTGACGGTCTCAGCGGCCAATGCGAGTCGCTCCGAAGCGTCAGGTGCCCGCGCTCGGACACGGTTCCCGACCAGCCCGGGGGCACGGCCACGGTGCAGGCGTCCTCGATCAGGATCGCCGGGCCCGCGAGCCGTGCCGCGGCGCCGAGGTCGGCGCGGCGGTACACGGGCGTGTCGTGCCAGTCGCCGCCGAACAGGGTGCGCGAGCGCGCCACCGGCTCGGCCGTCGCGGCCGTTCTCGATCCCGGTCGCAGGCACCGGTCCGAGCCGTCCGAAGGCCGCCAGGCGCAGGTTCACGCACTCGACCTCCTCGCCCGGGTTGTTGTGCCCGTAGCGGTCGAGGTGCGCGGCGGCGAAGGCCGACGGCAGGCGCTGCAGCACGGCCGCCGGGTCGTCGTCGAGCGCCCACGGCACGCTCACGGCGTACTCCTGGCCGCGGTAGCGCAGGTCGGCGGAGGGCACGAGCTCGACGTCGGCGTCCTCCACCCCGTCCTCGCGCAGGAGCTCGCGGCCGCGGGCGGCGAGCTCGTCGACGGCAGCCGTCAGGGCGTCGGGCGCGAGCGCCGGCAGCGGGACGAAGAAGTTCTGCACCAGGTCGTGCCGGGTGTCGGTGTGCAGCATCCCCCAGGCCGAGAGCACGCCCGGGTTGGCCGGGATGACGACCTGGCCGATCTGCAGCTCCTCGGCGATGGCCGCGGCGTGCAGGGGTCCGGCGCCGCCGAAGGCCAGGAGCGCGAAGCCGCGCGGGTCGATGCCGCGGGCCACGGTGATCTCGCGGATGGCGTTGGCCATCGCCGCGTCGACCACCGCCACGATGCCGCTGGCGGCGCCGAGGCGGTCGAGCCCGAGCTGCTCGCCGAGCTCCTCGACGGCGTTGCCCGCGGCCTCGACGTCGAGCTCCAGCGAGCCGCCCAGCCGGGCCGCCGAGGGCAGCCGGCCGAGCACCACGTCGGCGTCGGTCACGGTCGGCTCGGTGCCGCCGCCGCGGTAGCAGGCAGGACCGGGCACGGCGCCGGCGCTGCGCGGGCCGACGCGCAGGGCACCGGCCTCGACGAAGGCCACGCTGCCCCCGCCGGCACCGACGGTGTGGATCGAGACCGAGGGCGTGAGCAGCGGGTGCCCTTCGAGCGTCGTCTGGGCCTCGACGTCGGCCGCGCCGTCGACGACCAGGCTCACGTCGAACGAGGTGCCGCCCATGTCGATGCAGATGAGCCGGTCGAGCCCGAGCTCGCCGGCCACGGCGACCCCGGCGACGGTGCCGCCGACCGGGCCCGAGAGCAGGGTCTGGACGGGCGCGCGGCGGGCCACGGCGGCGGTCATGATGCCGCCGTTCGACTGCATCACCCGCAGGCCCGCGGGGATGCCGCGGTCGCGCAGCTCGTCCTCGAGCCGGCCGAGGTAGGCGTCGACGATCGGGGCGATGTAGGCCGCGACCACCGTCGTCGAGGTGCGCTCGTACTCGCGCCACTCGGCGGCGACGTCGTGCGAGCAGAGGACGACGAGCTCCGGGACGGACTCGGCCAGCACGCGGGCCACGGCATCCTCGTGCACGCGGGTTCGCGTAGGCGTGCAGGAGGACGACGGCGACCGCGTCGTAGCTCCCGCGGAGGGTCGGCGCCAGGGTGCGCAGCGCGTCCTCGGAGAGCGGCCGCAGCACCGAGCCGTCGGCGGCCAGGCGCTCGTCGAGCTCGAACACGTCGCGGCGCGGCACGAGGGGCCGGGGCGGCCGGTAGCGGACGTCGTACATCGCCGGGCGGTTGGCCCGGCCGAGCTCGTAGACGTCGCGGAAGCCGGCCGTGGTGAGGAGCGCGACGCGGGCGCCGCGACGCTCGAGGAACGCGTTCAGGCCGGCGGTGGTGCCGTGCACGAAGGCCTCGACCGAGGCCGGCTCGACCTGCAGCCCGGCGACCGCGTCGACCACGCCGGCCGACAGGTTGCCCGGGGTGGAGAGCGCTTTGGCGGAGCGGGCGCGACCCTCGGCGTCCACGGCCACCGCGTCGGTGAAGGTGCCGCCGATGTCCACGCCGACCCGCACCTGAGCTCCGTTGCCATTGGTGCGCATAGTGGCCATCCGTGCGCATGGTGGACGAATGGAATGGCAGTGTCAAGCGTCTCGGCGGCCGCTTCGGGCTCGCCCAGAACGTGAGCCCTACGCCTGCGTCAGGGCGCCGTCAAGGCTGTCTGCCGGCGTGTGTCGGCTCACGGATCGGCGAACGCCAGGTGCACCGGCGTGCGCGAGCCGTCGTCGCCCCGCACGACGACGTCGCCGCTCACCGCGCCGCTCGCGCGCACCCAGCGCACGCGCCCGCTGACGGTGGCGTCCTGCACGAAGCGGACGTCGTGCAGCCGGAGCGTCACGACGGCGTCGCCGCTCGCGCTGAAGGATCCGCCGCGCAGCCCGGCACGGCTGCCGAACCACCAGCGCATGCGGGCGTCGTTCACCGCCGCCTGCGGCCACGGCCTGGGCGCTCGTGTCGGCGAGGTGCAGCGGGTAGCCCGCCGGCACCTGGATCGGCGGCACGGCCGCGCCGCAGCCGGCGTCCAGCGTCTGCAGGGCCTGCGGATCCTGCACGAAGGCCCGGATGATGCCGGCCGAGCAGGTCACCGTCACGGGGCGCACGGTGTCGTCCATCGCCGGGGTGTGGACGGCGTTGTCGATCTGCACCACCCGCACGTTCGCGCCCAGCGTGGGCGCGAGGGCCCGGGCGTCGGGCAGCGGCGTCCAGGAGTCGAGGTCGCCGCCGACGACCAGCACCGGCACCGAGGCCGGGAGCGGCGGCGAGTCCGGCGGCACCGGCGGCTCGACGTGCTGCGGCGAGGGCCAGTCGAGGCAGGCGTCGAAGGCCTCGGAGTAGGCGTTCATCTGCAGCCACTCGGCCGCGCTGAACGGCGCGAAGGCGGCCTGGTCGGCGGTGGCCAGGCTGGCCGCCAGCTGGGCCGGGCGGTCGGCCGGCGGGGAGCTCATGTCGAAGAGCTGCGGGTAGTCCGTGCAGGCGACCGCGAAGTACAGGAGGTCGTCGTAGGTGCGCGGCCGGGCGAAGGCGGCGTTGTCGACGCCGATCGCCTGCGAGGCCAGCCGCTGCAGCGGGACGGGGTCGCCGGCCAGCGCGGCCCGCACCGAGGGGTCGAGCTCGCGGTCGATGATCGGGTCGAAGCCGGCGTCGGCGACGAGGTCGACCAGGGTGCGCACGTCGACGCCCGGCAGCGGCGCGCTGCGCAGCTGCGCCACGAGCGTGGCCAGGCGGTCGAGCGTCCCCGGCGGGCAGGTGGCCGCAGAGCGTGCGCAGACCGTGTCGAGGGCGCTCCGCGCGGCCAACGGCCGAGGACGTGTACCAGGGGTCGAGGCCCCGGGCCGGGTAGGCCGAGTCGAGCACCACCGAGCGCAGCAGCTCGGGGTGGCGGGCCATGAACGACTGGACCAGGAACGTCCCGTAGGAGTCGCCGTACAGGTCGACCGGCGCGACGCCCAGGGCCCGGATGACGGCGGCCAGGTCCTCGGCGGCGTAGGCCGTCGCGTACAGGTCGGAGCCGTGGACGCCGCCCGCGTTCAGGGCGTCGCCGCAGCGGCCGACGATGGCGGCGAAGGCCGCCCCGAAGTACGGGCCGCCGTAGGACTGCAGCGCCGGGCACGAGAGCGCGCCCGAGCGGCCGGTGCCGCGCTGGTCGACCAGCAGCAGGTTGCGGTGGTCGAGCAGCGGCGCGTAGATCGTGCGGTACTCGCGCTGGCTGCCGGTGGACGGCCAGCCCGGCCCGCCCTCGGTGGCCACGACCGTCCCGAGCGCGGGCCCCTGCGTGGCCGGGATCCACTCGAAGCCGACGCGCACGCTCGCGCCGCCCGGACTCGCCGGATCGAGCGGCCGGCGGAGCTCTCCGCACCACACGGCCCGGGCCGGACCGCAGCGGTGGACGGTCACGGAGCCGACGTGGCGGCTGGCGGCCGCGGGGCTCGGCAGGGCGAGGCGGCCGTCAGGACGGCGAGCTGGGCCAGGCGCATGGGCGACAGCATGCGCCCCCGCGCTGCCCGGGGGCAAGCCATATCGTTCGCCCGATGGGCGTCGCCGTCTCGCAGCCGCTGCCGCCGGTCGCCACCACGCGGCTGGCCGCGCGCCGCGCCCAGACCCGGGCGCTGGCGACGCGCTTCGGCGGCTCGGCGCCGCTGCTGGTGGTGGCGGTGTCGCTCCTGATGCAGCTCGGCTCGGCGCTCGCGGCGCTGCTGTTCGTGCAGGCCGGGGTGCTCGGGACGCTGTGGCTGCGCACGGCCTTCGCGGCGGCCGTGCTGCTGGTGGCGTTCCGCGGCCGGCTGCGCTTTCCGACCGCCGGCGAGCGGGTGCCGCTGCTGCTGTTCGCGGTCGTGCTGGCGGCGATGAACGTCTGCTACTTCGAGGCGATCGACCGCGCCCCGCTCGGGCTGGTCTCGACGGTCGAGTTCCTCGGCCCGCTGGCGGTGGCGGTGGCGGGCACGCGCGGCCTGCGCGAGCTCGGGTTCGTCGGTCTGGCCGGGGTCGGCGTGCTGCTGCTCGGGACCCCGGGCGGCAACATCGGCGGTGCCGGCCTGGTCCTGGCGCTCGGGTCGGCGGCCTGCTGGGCCGCGTACCTCGTGCTCGGGCGGCGGCTGGTGCTGTCGCTCGACCCGGCCTCGACGCTGGCCCTGTCGTCGGTGCTGGCGGCGATCCTGCTGCTCCCGGCGGGCGTGGCCAGCGGCGGCGCGGCGCTGCACGCGCCGAACGTGCTCCTGCTGTGCCTGGGCGTGGCGATGGTCGGCAACGTCGCTGCCGTACCTGCTCGAGCTGCTGGCACTGTCGGCTGGTGCCCGCGGCGACCTACGGCGTCCTGCTCAGCCTGGAGCCTGCGGTCGCGGCGCTCGTCGGCCTGGCGGTGCTCGGCCAGGGGCTGTCGGCGGTGGACGTCGTGGCGATCGGCTGCGTGGTCGCCGCCTCGGCGGGCGCGAGCCGGGTGAAGCGCTAGGCACAGGTCACTCGGATGCTGTGAGCTGCTGCTTCGCCGAAGCAGGCGGCGCGGAAGGCAGCGCCTTGCGCAGCACGACCTCGGTGCCGCGCGCGTCCGGCCGGAGCTCGCACTCGTCCACCAGGCGGCGCATCAGGGTCGTACCCCGGCCGGGCTCGCCCTCCGCCGCCGGTCGCCAGCGGCCGTCGTCGGCGATCCGGACCACCAGGCCGCGGCTGTCGAACGAGGCCTCCACGCGCAGCTCGCCATCCTCGAGGTCGTAGGCGTGCAACACGGCGTTGGCGCAGGCCTCGGACACGGCGAGGAGCACGTCGGCAACCTGCTCGGCCGTGAGCTGCTCGGGCTGGGCGTCGAGCCAGTCCTCGAGCGTGTGACGAACGCGCGCGACGCTGGCGGGCCTCGCGGGCACAGCAACGTGGAAGACGCCGCCGGTCGCCGCTCGCAGCACCACCAGGGTCTGGTCGTCGTGCTGCGACGGGGCGGCCAGGAGGAGACGGCTCGCGAGCGCGTCGACATCGAGCGCGGCCGCCCGCCCGCCGACGTCTCGCAGCCGCTCGAAGCCGACGTCGAGCGGCACTCCGCGCTCCTCGACGACGCCGTCCGAGTAGAGCACCAGCGTGTCGCCGGGGTGCAGCGAGAAGCTGCGCTCGGCGAACTCGCCCGCCGCGAACGATCCCACCGGCGGGCCCGGCGCGATCTCGAGGATCTCGCTCGAGCCGTCGACGCGCACGAGGAGCGGTGGCAGGTGCCCCGCGCTGGCCAGGCTGCAGCGAGCCGCTGTGCGGGTCGAAGACCGCGCAGGCGACGGTCGCCGGCGGGCCGTCGTCGAACGCGTGCGCGAGACGCGTGAGCCGCGCCAGCGCCTGGCCAGGGCAGCTCGTCCTCGAACAGGTAGGCGCGCAGCGCATTGCGGAACTGCCCCATGCGAGCTGCAGCGGACAGGCCGCGACCGAAGACGTCGCCGACGACCACGCCGATCTGACCGGAGCGCAGCGGCAGGACGTCGAACCAGTCGCCTCCGACGTCGGAGGCCGCCGAGCTCGGCCAGGTAGCGGGTCGCCAGCGTGACGCCGGGGATGGCCGGGAGCCGGCTCGGCAGCAGCGCGTGCTGCAGCTCCGGACGCGGCGAAGCGGGCGCGCTCGTAGAGCCGCGTCCGTTCGAACGCGTGGACGCACATGCGAGCCAGCGCATCGAGGTATGCCCGCTCGTCCGGGCGGAGCTGGCGCCGGTCGGCGAAGTGCACGACGAAGGCGCCGACGGCCTCGCCCTCGACCAGCAGGGGGAGTGCGAGCCCGCTCGTCACGTCGAGGGCCGCGACCAGCTCGGGATAGGTCGCCTCGGCGTCCTCCCGGTCTGCCGACGTACGCCGGCCGGCCGTCGCGCATGGCGTCCGCCGCAACCGTGCGGGCCGACGCCGCTGAGCCGGCGGTAGCGGGCGGCGACGTCGGCCGGCATGCCGTCGACCGCGACCACCGAGAGCTGCCCGTCGTCGGTGCGCACGAGGACGGCGCCGCTGCTTGCGCCGATGCCCCGCACGCCGTGCTCGATCATCGCCGCTGCCACGTCGTGCAGGGTGGCCGCGCGGGCCAGGGCCTCGGTCGCGGACTGCAGGCGCATGACGCGGTCCGCGAGCTCCGAGCGGGCCAGCAGGGCGGCCTTCTCGGCCTCGGCCCGGCGCACGCGGCGGCCGAGCCGCTCGTTCTCCTTCCAGGCGATGATGTTGGCGCAGGACGCGGCGAGGACGAACAGCGCGTGGACCAGCGCCCAGCGCCACGGGTGGCGCCAGGCGTCGGGCGTCGAGTAGACCGCCTTCGGCGCGTACGCCCCGATGACGCCGTGCTCGAACGCGACGTAGGCCACGGCCAGCAGGTACGGGACCAGTCCTGGTAGAGCACGAGCAGGCCGATGATGACGAAGAAGTGGAAGTGGGCCTCGATGCGCCCGCCGGACAGGTGCACCACCAGCGCGGAGCAGGTGACCAGCGCCGTGGACGCGAAGCACGCCCGCACCCGGCGGCTGAGACCGTGCACGTTGGCGACAAGCGCCACGAACGCGAGGCAGCCGATGTCGAACAGCGTGCCGGGCCCGAGCCGGCCCTGCGTGGCCGCGTACACCGGGAGCAGCACGACGTGCAGCCAGACGATGGCCAGAAGAAGTCGGTGGCGCCGCTCCCAGGCCTCTCGCTCGAGCCCCTCGCCGCGCGGCAGCCATGCTCGCAGCGCCGCGAGCCGCCAACCGATCGCACCTCTTCCGCCGCCAGCTTCCGCCGCAACAGGCTCGAAGCCCACCCTGAACGCCCTCCGACTAGCCAATCCTCGTGGGCACAATGTAGCGGTGTCGGGATGGTCCGTCACGGGCGTCGGCGGCCGGATGGTTGCCGCCCGATGCTTCGCCCAGAAACCCGACGACCCGCTCCACGTCGGCCCGCTCGCAGGTGTCGTTCATGACGCACAGCCGCAGCGCGTAGGTGCCGCGGACCCGGGTCGAGGTCGCGAGCGCCGTCCCGCTCTCCTCGAGCGCCGCGACCAGGGCGGCGTTGACCGCCTCGTGCTCGCTCCTCGGAGCCGCCCGGCGACGACCCGCCGGAAGCAGACGATCCCGAGCGACGGCGGCGCGAGCAGCTCGAGCTGCGGGTGCTCGCTCGACCAGCCGGGCGGCGTGGGCCGCGAGCTCGAGCGAGTGCTCGACCGCGGTGCGGAACGCGTCGACGCCGAAGGCCCGCAGCGACCACCACAGCTTCAGCGCCCGGAACGAGCGGGTGAGCTGCAGTCCGCGGTCGCCGAGGTTGACGTCCCGCTCGGTGTCCTGCAGGTAGTCGGGGTGGATGGCGAAGGCCCGCTCGAGGTGCGCCTCCTCGCGCACCAGCAGGCAGCCGAGCTCGATCGGCTGGTAGAGCCACTTGTGCGGGTCGAGGGTGACCGAGTCGGCCAGCTCGATCCCGGCGAGCAGGGCCCGGCCGCGCTCGGTGATCGCCGCGCCGCCGCCGTAGGCCGCGTCGACGTGCAGCCAGACGCGGTGCGGCCGGCAGACCTCGGCGAACGGCGCAGCGGATCGATCGCCCCGGTCGAGGTGGTGCCGGCGTTGGCCACCACCGCCAGCGGGCGGCCCGGCGGCGCGGTCGCGCGCGATCGCCGCCGCCAGCGCGTCCGGCGAGCAGCCGGGCCGCGGCGTCGGTCGGCCACGGCGCGAACCTGCCCCGGCGTGAAGCCGAGCGCCCGGGCGGCCCGGAAGACCGACGAGTGGCTCTCGTCCGAGGCGTACAGCACGAGCCGGTCGGACATGTCGCCGGCCTGGTGCTCGCGCGCGCACGCGAGGCCCATCAGGTTCGCGGCCGAGCCGCCGCTGACGAAGATCCCGCCGGCCGTCTCGGGCAGGCCGAGGACGCCGCCAGCCAGCGCACCAGGCCGAGCTCGATCGTCGTCGGGCCCGGGCTCAGCATCCAGGTCGACGCGTCCATGTTGAGGGCGCTCGCCAGGAAGTCGGCGAGCGCGCCGGGCCAGGTGCCGCAGTACGAGATGAAGCCGAAGAACGACGGGTGGTCGCCGCGGGCCGTCGCCGGGATCACGCCGTCGCGCAGGTGGCCGAGGATCTCCTCGAAGCGCTGGGGCGCGTCGGGCGGCGGCGCGGCGAGCTCGGGGTCGAGCGTCTCGCCCGCGCCAGGCGCCGCACGGGGACGCCCGGCGTCGAGAGGGCGTCGACCAGCAGGTCGACGACGGCGTGGCCGGTACGGCGCATCTCCTCGGGGTCGAGGCGCAGGCTGCGGGCGGGGTGGTCGTCCACGGGAGGCATAGGATTGCGCGGTGCAGCCGATCCTCGACGCGTTCCGCGGCGTGCTCGCGAACCGGGACCTGCGCCGGGTGGAGCTCGGCTTCGTCTGTTTCTCGGCCGTCGAGTATGGCACCTGGATCGCCCTGCTGGTCTACGCCTTCGAGCGCGGCGGGACGAACGAGGCGAGCCTCGTCGGGGTGCTGATGCTCGCTCCGGCAGCGCTGATCGCCGCGCCGGCCGCGGTGCTCGCCGACCGTCACCCGCCAGCCCGGGTGCTCGCAGGCGCCTACCTGCTGCAGGCGGTAGGACTGGGCGCGACGGCCGCCGCGATGTGGGCCGGAGCGCCGCTCGCGGTGATCGTCGGCGGCGGGGTGGTGACGGGCATCGCGATGACCCTTCCCGCCCGACCCAGGCGGCGCTGGTGCCGTTCCTGGCCCGCTCGGCGACGAGCTCACGGCGACCAACGTGGTCACGAGCTGGGCCGAGAACGGGAGCGCGCTGGTGGCCACGTTCGCCGCCGGCGTGCTGCTCGACGTGAGCGGTGCCGCCGCCGTGTTCCTGGCGGCGACGGTGCTGATGGCGGTCGCCTCCGTGCTCGTCTTCGGGGTGCACGGCCCACAGCCGATGCGGCGGGACGGCGAGGCCGGGATGCTCGACGACCTGCTCGAGGGGGTCCGGGTGGTGCGCCGCACCCCTGAGCCCCGGCTGCTGGTCGGGCTGCTGGTGGTCGAGCTGACGATCTTCGGCGCGCTCGACCTGCTGTGCGTGGTGCTCGCGATCGACGTCCTCGACCTCGGCAGCGGCTGGGCCGGGTACCTCAACGCGGCCTTCGCCGCCGGCGGCGCCATCGGCAGCGTGAGCGCGGTGCTGCTCGTCGGCCGGCGCCGGCTCTCGCCGGTGATCGCGATCGCGATGCTGGCCTGGGGCCTGTCGTTCATCGTGATCGCCATCTGGCCGTCGGCGGCCGTCGCGGTGGCGCTCCTGATCTTCGGCGGGACCGGCCGCTCGGTGTTCGACGTCGGCAGCCGCACGCTCCTGCAGCGAACGACCCCGACCGAGGTGCTCGGCCGGGTCTTCGGCCTGCTCGAGGGGTTCGAGCTCGGCGGGCTGGCCGTCGGGGCGCTGCTCGTCCCGCTGCTCGTCTCGCTCGGCGGCCCGACGACGGCGCTGGTCGGCGTCGGCGTCATCCTCATCGCCGCCGTGCTGGTGGCCGCGCGCTGGCTCGCGAGCGTCGACCGGCGCGCGACCGTGCCGGTCGTCCAGATCGCCCTCCTGCGCTCGATGCGGCTGTTCCGGCTGCTGCCCGCGCCGACGCTCGAGGGCCTGGCCCGGGCGCTCGAGCCGGTCCGGGTGGCCGCCGGCACCGACGTGGTCGAGCAGGGCGCGCCGGGCGACCGGTTCTACGCGATCGCCTCGGGCGAGGTGGACGTCGTCGCGGATGGGGTTCGCGTCGCGACGCTCGGCCGGGCGGACGGCTTCGGCGAGATCGCGCTGCTCGACGACGTCCCCCGCACCGCGACGGTCACGGCGCGCTCCGACGTCGAGCTCTACGCGCTCGAGCGGACGCCGTTCGTGACCGCCATCACGGGGCACCTCCCGTCCGCCCAGGAGGCCTCCGACCTGGTCGCCGCGCGTCGCGAGGAGCTCGAAGCGCTGGCCCATTCCTGAGACCCCGCTGAGAGCCGTGTAAGAGCCAGATGAGAGCCCTTCCGGGAGCTGCCGTTCGCCGGTCACAGGTGGCCGTTCGTCGACCATTTTCTGGTCGATCGACGAGGCCGGGAAGCATCTGAGCACGATGATTCACGAACTCACCCCCCACGACGCCGAGCCGCACGACGCCGGCCTCGATCCGCTCGACCTCTGGCTCAACGAGATCGCCCGCATCCCGCTCCTCACGAAGCCCCAGGAGCTGGCTCTCGCGAAGCGCATCGAGGCCGGAGACGCGCAGGCCAAGCGCCACATGATCGAGGCCAACCTGCGGCTCGTGGTGTCCATCGCCAAGAAGTACCGCAACAACGGCCTCGACCTCCTGGAGCTGATCCAGGAGGGCAACCTGGGTCTCATCCGCGCGGTCGAGAAGTACGACTGGCGGCGCGACCTCAAGTTCTCGACCTACGCCACCTGGTGGATCCGCCAGGCCGTGCAGCGCGGCATCGCCGACAAGGCCCGCACGGTCCGTCTTCCCCTGCACGTCCACGAGCGCCAGCAGCGGTTGACCAAGGTGGATCGGGAGCTGCGCGGCGAGCTCGGCCGCGAGCCGACCGTCGAGGAGCTCGCGAAGGCCTCGAAGCTGTCCGTCAACCAGACGAAGACGGTGCGCAACGCCGGCGCGGTCTCGGCCTCGCTCGACGAGGCGCTGAGCGACGACTCGGACTCGGTGCTGGCCGACGTCCTGTCCGACCGCTCCCTGCTCGACCCCTCCGAGACCCTGCGCCGGGAGCACGACCGCCGGACCCTGCACATGGTCCTCGGGACGCTCGACCCGCGCTCCCGCTACATCCTGCACCGCCGTTACGGCCTCGGTGACGAGGAAGCGGTCGGCGCCGACGTCGTGGCCAAGGAGCTCGGGATCTCGCGGGCCCGGGTGCGGCAGCTCGAGCGCACCGCGCTCGCCCAGCTCGCCGGCCGCGACGAGATCCACGACCTGCACGACGCCGCCTAGTTGCATGGAACAACCGACCGCCGTCCGACGTTCTCATGAGCATGAACGCAACGATCCATCCCCGCTACGAGCGGACGACGGCGGTCTGCAGCACCTGCGGCTCGGAGTACGACACCCGCTCCACCCGCGCCGACCTGCGGGTCGACACCTGCTCGAGCTGTCATCCGTTCTACACCGGCACCTCCGCCAGGCCGGCGGCAGGCGGCCGGATCGCCCGCTTCGAGGCGCGCCGCCAGCTCGCGGCCCGCTGATCAGCGCCGGGCAACAGCCGGCGCGCCGCTTCTAGCCTCGACCTCTAGCTGACGTCGAGGCCGGCGAAGCGGCGCGCCGAGCGAAGATTTCGCCTGGCGATGTCCTCGAGGCCGGGCTCGGAGTGCTTCACGGCCAGTGCGAAGGCCTGGAAGGCATGCGGCAGCTGCCCGCGCTCGGGCGAGTCGAGCCGGCGGGCGACGTCCTGGGCCAGCCGGCGGGCATGAGGCAGCGAGGCGGTCTTGAACGTCTCCGCCTCGCGCTCGAAACCGATGGTGGCCAGGAGATCGGCCAGCTCGCGCTGGGTACACGCGGCATTCACGGCAGCTCTCCTCTCCGCCCATGAACCTCTCCGAAGAGCGTAGAGCACGCGGCCGCGAGACGTCTCGAGCAGCTGAGCCGAAGAGCGCGTCGACCTCGTACTGGTCGCCCTCGACAGATCCACGCCTCGCGGATCTCTCTTGCGCGTCTTGACTCGCGACCGCGTCGACGCGCCCGGACGCCGCCGCGCGCTTCCGTCTGGAGTAGGTGTCGCGCATCCGTTTCGTGCCGATCGGTACGACCTCGGCACACATCAACAGCTCGTTCCCCGATCCAGACCTCGAACGGCTGGACAGTGGACGTGAACAACGGCGGTCTCGGGCCGACGACGGTCACGGTCTACGCGGTGTGCGCAAAGGCCCCGAAGCTCTACCAGGTGCTCACGCTCACCGAGCAGTCGGCGCCGGCCGGCGCTCAGGGCCACACGAGCGTGAGGTGCCCGAGGGGCGCGGTGGCCTTCGGCGGCGGCGCGGTCGTCGGCTCGACGTCGCAGGCCGTGAACCTGAACTCCTCCGCACCGTTCGAACGGGAGTGGCAGCTGGACGTGGCCAACGCCACCGGCAGCGCCACGTCGTTCACCTCCTTCGAGCTCCGCGGCAAGAAGCCGAAGGGCCTCGTGAAGGTGTTCGCCGGCGCCGACAACCCGGCCGGCGCGTCGACGTCGACCTCGGCCCTCTGCCCGCGCGGCCTCGTGCCGGTCGGCGGAGGCTCGACGTCGAGCGCGCTCAGCCCGGTCGTGTCGATCAACTCCACGCTGCCGCTGGCGTCGGCCGGTCAGAGCGGCTGGTCGGCGACGCAGAACAACGGCTCGACCGGCCAGTTCAGCGTCAGCGTATTCGCGCTCTGCGCAGAGCCGTGACGTGTACGAGGGCGCGGCGCCTGCCGCCGCGCCCTCGCGCGTTTCATTTCGGCTGCCATCCGGCGCGCCTGCGACCCTTGACCCCGGCATGGCAGCCGACAGCAGTCCTCCGCGCAAGTCGCGGCCGCCGGATCGAACGCCAGTTCCAGTCGCTCAACATGTGGCGCGCGGTGCGCCTGGTCGCCGACGGTGGCGATCGCCGTGATGCTGGTCGCCGCGCTGCTCGCCCGGCTCGTCGAGCCCCACGAGTTCACGAGCTACGGCCTGGCGCTGTGGTGGTCGGTGGTCACGGTCGGCACCGTCGGCTACGGCGACGTGGTGCCCCACACCGTCGCCGGCCGGATCGTCGCGTCCGCCACGATCGTCTTCTCGATGGCGTTGATCCCGACGGTGACCTCGCTGATCGTGGCCGCGCTGGTCGGAAAGCTCCAGCGCCAGCTCGGCTCGGCCCAGGCCGCGCAACTCGACGACATCGCCGAGCGGCTCGAGCGGATCGAGCGCCAGCTCTCAGATCTCCGCCGGTAGCACGGCCTCGACCGGCACGGGCTCCTTCAGGCGCTCGCGCACGACGAGGTCGAAGTACAGGTACGTCGTGGTGATCGCCACGAGCGGCAGCGTCACGACGTAGATGAGCCCGGAGACCAGGTTCACGAAGTCGAACGACGCGCTGGTCACGAACAGCAGCCCGGTGCCGGCGAGCGGGCCGAGGAGCAGGCCGATCCCGGCCACGAACAGCGTGATCGAGGCCGTCCGCCACCAGTGACCGTGCACGAGCTCGGCGCTCCGCCGCAGCGGGTGCTCCGGGTCGTCGAAGACCACGGCCTGGGCCAGCAGCGACCAGCGGATCGCGAGCCACAGGCCGACCACCAGGCCGACGCCGGTCAGCTCGCACAGGGCGACGATCGCCGCGGCGGTGACCAGCGCCGTGAGCAGGGGTCGCAGGCGGGCGTAGGCCACCGGTAGGCCGCGCCGGGACCGATCGAGCGGCCGGCGTCGAGCTCGACCACCGCGATCGCGGTCACGGCCTGCACGACGGCCAGGCCGATGATCGTCACGAACAGCCCGAGGGTGAAGGCCAACACGTCGACGACGGCGTTCGAGGAGCCCGCCGACGACACCAGTGGGTGCAGCGGCCCGATCTGGAAGACCAGGTACTGCAGCAGCGTGATCGCCAGCCCGAGCGGCACGAACAGGAGCCCGATCCCGAGGAACAGCCGCGGGTGGTGCAGGTACAGGCGCAGCGACGAGGCGACCAGCGAGCCCCAGGGCCGGCGGCGGCGCAGCCGGAACGGGGCGGCGTGCCAGCGCGTCCGCGAGGCCAGCCAGATCACGAGAGCCGAGAGCGCCGCCAGCACGAGCAGCACCGGCCCCGGCGCGTCCTCGAACGCGGTGAGCAGCCGCGAGCCGGAGGCCACCGCGCCGCAGAAGAAGTCCGTGGCCGACAGCCCGAGCGCGTGCCCGGCGGGCACGTCGAAGCTCGAGGCCCGCCAGCTGGTCTCGGACCAGGTGATCGGCGTCTTCCACTTCGTGTTGGTGTTCGGCCCCGTCGGCCCGTCGTAGATCGAGCGGTGCTCCTCGCCCCAGTGGCCGAGGTAGCCGAGCCACGGGTACTGCGCCACCGCTGCCTGCTCGTCGGCCGGGATGACCTCGAGCAGCGGCCGAAGCTCGGTCGACGGCCCGCTGGTGTCGTCGCAGCCGACGCCCTGCGCGGCGCTTCGGCCGAGGTACACCTTCGACGCCGTAGTAGTCGGCGTGCGAGCCGAGCGCCGGGTAGACGACCGGGTGCGTCCCGTCGACGATCTGCAGCTTCGCGTCGCCCCAGGTGGCCCGCTCGGCGCCCGTCGTGCTGGCTGTAGCCGACCTCCGTCGGCTTGCCAGAGAGGGCCTGCGAGGCCGACGGGGCGTCGAAGTCGAGCTGGATCATCTCCCAGTCGCCCTCGTGCTTGTTGTTGAAGTCGTTGTAGACGTAGAAGAACCAGTACTGCAGCGCGAGCCCCGGCTTTCCCGGCTCGGTGACGGCGCGGGCGTACATCGTGGGCTTCGACCCCTCGTTGATGCGGTGCGACCAGGTGTCGTAGGTGCAGCCTGGCTTGAGGGCGTTGCCGGGAAGTCGAGGTGGTAGCCGTCGAGCCCGGAGGACAGGTCCTTCGCGGTCGGCGCGACCTTCACGATCGACGTCGTGTCCCACGGCCCGTGCAGGGCGACGTCCTGGTTTGAAAGGACGCGGTCGACGTCGGTCGGCACGTACGGCTCGCCGTGCGCGCACGGCTCCGCCTGGGTCACGAGGCGGACGACCGGGGCGTAGCGCTGGGCGAGCTCCGTCGCGGCGTCAGCCGCGGACGCGGGCGCCGGAGCCGCGACCAGCGCCAGCAGCACGGCACCGAGCACGGCGCGCAGGTGGCGTGCGGCCATCGCGCCGTGGTTCGGGCACAGGAAGGTGCTTCCTGCTCACGGGCACCAGGACGAGGTCAGGTCGGACTGGTCCCACCCGAGGGCTCCCGCCCCTGCGTCGTAGGTGCTCTGCAGGAACGCGAGCAACGCCTCGCGCGGGTCGTCGGCCGTCCGAACTGCCTCGTACGGGAGCTGGGCCATCGACCCGTTCCCGGTGTCGACCCAATGCGCGGCGGCCGGCCGCAGCGGGCGCTCCCGCAGGCCGGCCGGCTCCGGCGCGGCGTACGCGTAGTAGGTCGGCTCGCGCACGTTCGCGTCCCCGGCCCAGAAGCCGAACGAGACCACCTCGTGCGAGTACGCCTCCTGGGTCACCGCGTCGGCCTGCGGCTGCGCCGGCGCACGGGAGCCGCCGAAGCGGGTCACCGCGAGGTCGAAGGAGTGCCAGAACAGGTGCACCGGGCTCGTCTTGCCGCAGTACCAGCCCGAGAACTCCTCGAACACCGAGTCCGTGAAGTCGAGCACCCGGAAGAACCGGCCGACCGCCTCGGGGTCGTACGAGGCGTGCTCGACGTCCTGCGGGAACGGCGTGGTCATCGGCACGCCGAACGGGGACTCGCGGATCTCGACGTCGACCCCGAGCGTGCGCAGCGCGCCGTGCAGCTGCTCGTCGAACGCCGCCACCGACAGGCCGTCGCGCAGCGGGAACGACTCGACCGCGCCCGCGGCGGTGCGCACGTACAGGGCGTGCTCGAGCACGTCGAGGTCGATCTGGAACGTCGTGTCGGCCGTGTGCAGCCGTCGCGTCGTCAGCCCGCGCACGCCGACGTACAGCGGCACGTGCCACCAGTGGTTGCGGGGCGGGGTGGTGGCCATGCGCAGCTTGCCCACCACCTGGCACCACAGGTGGAGCGTGACCTTCGTCGCCTCCCAGCGCTCGAGCGGCAGCTCCGGGAGCGACGGCTCGAAGCGCCAGACCTCGTTCACGCGCCGTGGGGCAGCTGGGAGCGCACCATCCAGAGCTGCTTCTCGAGGTCCCGCACGATGCCGGTGAGCAGGTCCTGCGAGGCCTGATCGATCTCGCCCAGACGGTCCATCCGGCCGCGCACCCGCTCGGCCGTGTCGGCCAGGCGGCGGGCCAGCTCGCGGAGCACGTGCTCGACCTCGAGCGCGCCGCGCTCGACCCGGCCGAGGTCGGTCCCGGCCGCGACGGCGTCGGCCTGCCCGTCGGGGAACGAGCCCAGCGCGACGGCCCGCTCGGCGACCTCGTCGGACATGGCCCGCCACGCGTCCACCAGCACGTCGAGCTGCTCGTGCACCTGCAGGAACGTCGGGCCGGTGACGCACCAGTGGAGCTGCTTTCCGACCAGGGACAGGTCGACCAGCTCGACGAGCGTCGCCTGCAGCTGGGCGCCGACCTCGCCGCGCTCGTGGGCGCCGAGCGCCGGGAGGTGCGCAGTGTTCGTCGCGACGGACATCGCGGGCTCCTTCATCAGGGGACTGACCGGCACCGTAGGTGCAGTCGGAGCACGCCGGCATCCGTCGAACGACCGATCCGCTGCGCCTTTGTCTCAGGCGCCGCGCTCGAAGGCCTCCTGCTCGGCCGCGGTGCGCTCGGCCGCAGGCTCGACCTCGAGCCGCTCGTCGGGGATCGGGTCGCCGCTCACCACCGACTTGCCGTAGGTGCCGTCCGCGAGCCGCTGCTCGGCCCGCTCGAGCGCCTGCAGCTGCTCGTTCAGGTCGTCGCGACGAGTCTCGTCGAACTCGGCCTGATACGTGTCCGTGGCCTGATCGGCCTGCTCGTCGTCGTCGTCGGAGAGCTCCTCTCCGGCGGGGTCGGCCTGCGCCGACCGCAGCGCCGCCTCGATCCGGGTCCGCTCCGCCTGTAGGAGCTCCCGCGCGCGGGCCTCGTCCATCCTGCCTCCTGGGTTCGACCCGGCGGATGCTAGACGCTGGACGGTCGCGGCACGCGGACGATCTCGACGTCCTCGTAGCCGATGAGCTCGTCGCCCTCGGCCACCAGACCCGCGACCACGCGCCGGCCGTCCGACCTGCGGCGCAGCTCGCTGCGCGGCTCGGCGAGGTAGCGGTCACCCCACTGGCGCAGGCCAGCGAGCGCGATGTGCAGGTCGCGGCCCTTCGGGGTGAGGCGGTACTCGTAGCGCTCGGGGCGCTCGCTGTAGCGCGCCTTCTCGAGGATCCCGTGCTCGACGAGCCGGGCCAGCCGGTCGCTCAGCACGTTGCGGGCGACGCCGAGGCTCTCCTGGATCTGGTCGAAGCGCGTGCGTCCGAGGAACACGTCCCTGACGATCAGGAGCGTCCAGCGCTCGCCCACGATCTCCAGGGCCCGGGCGATGGAGCAGTCCTGGTTCGCGTAGTCGCGCTTCAGCATCTCGGGCAGAATGATAGCAGTACGGGTTGCGTCACGCAACTCTTATCTGCTAGGTCCACTCGAAGGTCTTATGAAGCAACCCAACGTAGGAGCATCCGCGATGTCCGACCCCACGACGCCGGTGCCCGGAGGAGCCAGCCTCGCCCCGCCGCACCCTGCCGGGCCACGCTTGCCTACGCGCTCGCGGCCTGCGTCATCGGGCTCGGCCTGTTCGCCTCGGTGACCCCGTCGCCGCTCTACCACACGTACAGCGAGCTCTGGAACTTCTCGCCCCTCACGCTGACGCTGGTCTACGCGACGTACGCCTTCGGCGTGCTGACGACGCTGCTGCTCGCCGGGCGCGTCTCCGACCAGGTCGGCCGCCGGCCCGTGCTGCTCGCGGCGCTCGGCATCGCTGATGGGCTCGACGCGTCCTGTTCATGCTGGCCGACTCGGTCGTCTGGCTGTTCGTCGCCCGCGGCCTGCAGGGCCTCGCCACCGGCGCCGCGCTGAGCGCGGCCAGCGCCGCGCTGCTCGACCTGCACCCGCGCCGCGACCCCGCCGCCGTCGGCCTCACCAACGGCGTCGCCAGCGCCGGCGGGCTCGGCCTCGGCATGCTCGGTCTCCTCGTCGCTCGTCGCAGCTCGGCCACGCGCCGCGCGTCGCTGCCGTACGTCGTCCTGTTCGTCCTGTTCGCGATCGCCTTCGCCGGCGTCGTACTGGATGCCGGAGCCGGTCGCCGAGCGCGCGCGCTTCCGGCTGACGTTCGCAGCGGCCGAGCGTGCCCGCCGCCGTCGCGCCGCCCGTTCGTGCTCGCCGGGCTGGCCGTGCTCTCGTCGTGGTCGATCGGCGGCCTGTTCTTCTCGCTCGGCCCGGCGCTCTCGGCCCAGCTCTTCGACACGACGAACGTGATCGTGGCGGCGATCGGCATCGTCGCGCTGGCCGGCTCGGCCGCGCTGGCCCAGCTCCTCCTCGGCCGCACGCCGCCGTGGCTCGGCGCCAGCGCCGGCTCGGTCGCGCTGGCCGCCGGCATGGTGCTGATCGTCTGGTCGCGGCACGACCGCGTCGAGCGCCGCGTATCATCGCCGGCTCGATCATCGGCGGCGCTCGGCTTCGGCGTGGCGTTCCTCGGCGGCCTGCGCTCGCTGGTGGCGGCGATCCCGCCGGGGCACCGCGCCGCCGTCATGTCGGCGTTCTACATCGTCGGCCTACGCCTCGCTCTCCGTGCCCGCCGTGCTCGCCGGGCTGGTGGTCGACGACCTCGGTCTCGAGCAGACCTTCGAGACGTTCGGCAGCGTCGTCGCCGCCCTGGCGCTGGTGGTGGCCTTCGAGGCCTGGCGCACCCGGCCGGCCGCCGTCGCTGCCCGGGCGGCGCTGGTAGAGGCCTAGATGCTCCGACAGCGCGACGCGTGGATGGCTGGCGAGTGGGCCCGCGGCGCCAGGGCGTGCGCGGCGGCGAACTCGTGTGCGGGCCAATACGGGCGAGCCGGCGGGTGCGCCTGACGCCCGCGGGACACCGCCAGACCCCGCGGGTCGTGCTGTCGGGCCTCCTACCTGCTAGCCCTCCAGGCGGTCGACTCCCTCGCAGAACTCGCTGAACGTCGTCTGCCCGCTACGCCCCCTGGGGGAGCCCGCGGTCGGCGACGGCGCGGTCGTAGTTGAGCCGCAGGATCGCGATGACGTCGTCGACGTCGTCCTCGGACTCGATCAGCCGCGCGCCAAAGCCCGGCCTGCCCGGGAAGACCGGGTGGTAGTCGATCCGGCCGGCGTCGTAGAGCTCGTGCCAGACCTTCTTCGGAAAGCCGAAGTGGGCGGCGCGGTCGCCGTGCAGGTGGCCGATCTCGCGGCGGCCGACGCGAAGCGAGAGCTCGCCGCGCGATCGCCGTGGCCCGCTCGACGCCATCCCAGGAGGTGGCCTCTTCGATGATTGCTCGGCTGGCGCTTCTGTCCATTCATGACCTCACGCTACAAGTTCAAGTGAACTTGAAGTCAAGGGCGAATTGTGCTTTCCTGCCTGCGGGCATGGCCTCCTCGCTCACGATCGGCGAGGTTTCGCGGCGCAGCGGCGTCGCCTCGTCGGCGCTGCGCTTCTACGAGGAGCGCGGGCTGATCACCTCCGAGCGCGCCGGCTCGGGCCATCGCCGCTACCCGCGCGGTGCTGCGGCGGATCGCGTTCATCGTCTTCGCCCAGCGGGTCGGCCTCACGCTCGACGAGATCGGCGCCGAGCTCGCGAAGCTCCCGGCCGACCGCGCGCCCAACCGCCGCGACTGGTCGCGAGCTGTCGAGCGGCTGGACGGCGCGCATCGACGAGCGCATCGCCGAGCTCGAGCGGCTCAAGCGCCGGGCTGACGGAGTGCATCGGCTGCGGCTGCCTGTCGCTCGAGCGCTGCCGGCTCGCCAACCCCGGCGACCGCGCGGCGGCAATGGGCCCGGGCCCCGCGTACTGGGTCGGCGACCGCCAGCTCAAGGCGGGTCACGCAGCTGCAGGCGAGCTGTTGGCAGGCCGCCGGCCGGGAGCCGCGCAGGGCGCATCTGAGCCTGCGCCGGCGCGGCTCCGCGGCGGCGGCCAGCGTGGCGAGCGCCTGGGACTGCCGGTCGTCGGCGGCGGTCCGTCGCTCTGCCAGCATGAGAGCTACGACTTCGTGGTGGATGGGGGCGTTGTGCATGAGGGTCTCTATCTGGTTTCTCCTCGACCCTACGGCCGTCAGCCACGCGAGGAATCCGTCGCCGGCGCAGGTTGCTCTTCCTCGGTCTCGTCCCCAAGAATCGTCTGGTGACGACGCCAGCTCCTGGAACGCGACGGCGAGCTCGCGACGCTGCGCGACGCGCTCGCCGACGGCGGGCGGCTGGTGCTCGTCTCGGGTGAGGCCGGCGTCGGCAAGAGCAGCCTCGCCCGCCTGTTCTGCGAGGAGCACGCCGCCGGCACCCGGGTGCTCGTCGGCGCGTGCGACGCGCTGCAGACGCCGAGGCCGCTCGGCCCGTTCCTCGACCTGGCCGCGGGCGGCGCCCGGCGCGTCGAGGCCGCACTCGAGCAGGCGGCCAAGCCGTACGCCATCTACGCCGCGCTCGTCGAGGAGCTGCAGGTCACGCGCGGCCGCAGCATCGTCCTGCTCGAGGACCTGCACTGGGCCGACGACGCGACGCTCGACGTGGTCCGCCTGCTGGCCCGGCGGGTTCGCGCTGCTGCCCGGCGCTGGTGCTGGCGACGTTCCGCGACGACGAGCTCGCAGCGACCCACCCCGTCCGGCTGTTGCTCGGCGAGCTCGCGGGCACGCCCGGCGTGACGCCGCGTCCACCTCGACCCGCTCAGCGAGGCGGCCGTCGCCGAGCTCGCCCGCGAGCACGCGGTCGACGCGGCCGCGCTCTACCGGCGGACGTCCGGCAACCCGTTCTTCGTCTCCGAGGTGCTCGCGAGCGGCGGCGCGCGACGTGCCGGCGCACGGTGCGCGACGCGGTGCTGGCCCGGGCGGCCCGGCTCGGCCCCGGCGCCGCGGGAGGTGCTCGAGCGCGGTCGCTGTCGTGCCGCACCGGGCCGAGCTCTGGCTGCTCGACGCGCTCGGCGGGCGAGCACATGGCCTCGCTCGACGCCTGCCTCGACGCCGGGATGCTGCGCAGCCGACGGCGACGCGGTGGCGTTCCGGCACGAGCTCGCGCGGCGCGCGGTCGAGGAGTCGATCGGCCCTGGCCGGCGCGTCCTCCTGCACCGCGAGGTGCTGCAGGCGCTGCAGCGGCCGCCGGCCGGCGCGCCCTGATCTGGCCCGGCTGGCCCACCACGCCGAGGGCGCCGACGACGCCGTCCAGGTCCTGCGCACCGCGCCGGCGGCAGCCGAGCGGGCCGAGGAGCTCGGCGCCCACCGCGAGGCGGCGGCCCAGTGGGCCCGGGCGCTGCGCTTCGCAGGCTCCCTGCCGCCCGACGAGCGCGCGGCCCTGTTCGGAGCGCCACGCCGAGGCGTGCTACGTGATCGACCACGGCGCCGAGGCCCTGGCCTCGCTCGAGGACGCGCTCGCCGCGTACCGGCAGCTCGCCGACCGCCGCGCCGAGGGCGCCGCGCTCTGCAGGCTCTCACGGATCCTGTGGTGCCCGGGCCGCCTGGCCGAGTCCGACGCCGCAGGGCGGCAGGCGCTGGCGGTGCTCGAGGCGCTGCCCGAGGGCCCGGAGCTCGGGCTGGCCTACGTCAACCAGGCGAACCTGGCGGCGTTCGTCGGAGACGCCGAGCGCAGCATCGCCTGGGCCGAACGAGCCCTCGAGGTGGGCGAGCGGCTCGGCGACCTCTCCACGATCATCGCTGCGACCGTCGACCTCGGCGGGATGCGAGCCTCGCTCGGGGATCCCACCGGGCGGCCGGCGCTGTACGCATGCATCGAGCGGGCCGCCGCGGCCGGCCTCGAGAGCGAGGTGGGCCGCGCCTGGCTGAACCTCGCCGCGGGCGATCTGGCCGGCCGCGACTACGCGTCGTTCGACCGCTCCTTCGCGGTGGCCGCGGCGTACTGCACCGAGCACGACCTCGATCTGTGGCTCCGCTACATGGAGGCCTGCGCGGCCCGCGCCGCCCTCGAGCGCGGCAGGCTCGACGAGGCCGTCGAGCTGGCCGCGCCGATCCTCTTCCGGCGCGGCCCCTCGGTCATGCCGCGCCTGCTCTCGCTGACCGTGATCGGGCTGGTGCGCGCCCGCCGCGGCGATCCTGGTGCCGACGAGGCGATCGGTGAGGCCTTCGCGGCCGCCGAGCCGCGCCGGAGCGTGGACGGCCTCGCCCCGGTGGCTGCCGCCCGGGCCGAGCTCGCCTGGCTCTCGGGACGGCCCCAGGACATCGGGCCGGTGACCGAGGAGGCCCTCGCCGGGGTCGACGCGCTCGGCTGGGACCACAACGTCGGCGAGCTCGCGCGCTGGCGCCGGCGCGCCGGCCTCGAGGACGGCCTCGCCGTCGCCGACGGGCCGGACGCCGCCGCCCTGGCCGGCGACCACGAGGAGGCGGCGCGGCGCTGGAGCGCGCTCGGCTGCCCCTACGAGGCCGCGCTGTCCCTGGTCGACTCGGACGACACCGACGCGCTCCGCGTGGCCCACGACGAGCTGCGGGCCCTCGGCGCGCGGGCCGCGGCGGCCCACGTCGCGAAGCGCCTGAGGGCCCGGGGCGTGCGCGACCTGCCGCGCGGGCTGAACGCGACCTCCCGGGGCAACGCGGCGGGCCTCACGACGCGGGAGCTGGCGGTCCTCGACCTGGTGGCGTCGGGCCTTCGCAACGCGGACATCGCCGAGAGCCTGGTGGTGTCCCGAAAGACGGTCGACCACCACGTCTCGGCGGTGTTGCGCAAGCTCGGCGCGCGCACCCGCGGGGAGGCCGCAGCCATCGCCAGGCGGGACGGCCTGCTGGTCTAGGATCGGGGGCTCCGGAACCTCGTAGGAGGGAACCCGCATGGCCTCGACCACGACGGCGAGCGGCACCGTCCTCGGCGCCGAGGAGCTGGCGCTGATCGACGCGTACTGGCGCGCCGCGAACTACCTGTCGGTCGGGCAGATCTACCTGCTCGACAACCCGCTGCTGCGCGAGCCGCTGCGGCCGAGCACGTCAAGCCGCGGCTGCTCGGCCACTGGGGCACGACGCCCGGCCTGAACTTCATCTACGCGCACCTGAACCGGGTGATCCGGGCGCGCGACCTCGAACGCGATCTACGTCTGCGGCCCGGGGCACGGCGGGCCCGGGCATGGTCGCGAACACCTACCTCGAGGGCACCTACAGCGAGCTCTACCCGACGATCGGCCGGGACGAGGACGGGGATGCGCGGCTGTTCCGGCAGTTCTCGTTCCCCGGCGGCATCCCGAGCCACGCCGCGCCCGAGACGCCCGGCTCGATCCACGAGGGCGGCGAGCTCGGCTACGCGCTGGCGCACGCCTACGGCGCGGCGTTCGACAACCCGGACCTGCTCGTCGGCCTGCGTCGTCGGCGACGGCGAGGCGGAGACCGGGCCGCTGGCGGCGAGCTGGCACTCGAACAAGTTCCTGAACCCGGTGCACGACGGCGCGGTGCTGCCGATCCTGCACCTGAACGGCTACAAGATCGCCAACCCGACGGTGCTCGCCCGCATCCGCGAGGACGAGCTGCTGCGCGCTGCTCGAGGGCTACGGGTACCGGCCGTTCGCTGGTGTCGGGCGACGACCCGGCCGACGTGCACCAGCAGCTCGCCGCGGCGCTCGACGAGGTGCTCGACGAGATCGCCGCGATCCAGGCCGACGCGCGCGAGCACGGGCTCCGCGGGCGGCCGCGCTGGCCGATGATCGTGCTGCGCACGCCGAAGGGCTGGACCGGGCCGCAAGAGGTCGACGGCCTGCCGGTCGAGGGCACCTGGCGCGCCCACCAGGTGCCGCTGGCCGGGCCTCGCCGACAACCCCGAGCACCTGGCGCTGCTCGAGGAGTGGATGCGCAGCTACCGGCCCGAGGAGCTGTTCGACGACGCCGGCCGGCTGCGGCCCGAGCTCGCCGCGCTGGCGCCCGCAGGGCGACCGGCGGATGGGCGCGAACCCGCACGCCAACGGCGGGCTCCTGCTGCGCGACCTCGACCTGCCCGACTTCCGCGACTACGCCGTCGACGTGCCGACGCCCGGCGCGACGACGCGCCGAGCCGACGCGGGTGCTCGGCGCGCTTCCTGCGCGACGTGATGGCGGCGAACGCAGGACGCCGCAACTTCCGGCTCTTCGGCCCCGACGAGACCGCGTCGAACCGGCTGCAGGCCGTGTTCGAGGCCACCGACCGGGCCTGGACCGGCGAGATCCTGCCCGGCGACGACCACCTCGCGCCCGACGGCCGCGTGATGGAGGTGCTGTCGCGAGCACCTGTGCCAGGGCTGGCTCGAGGGCTACCTGCTGACCGGCCGCCACGGCCTGTTCTCTGCTACGAGGCGTTCATCCACATCGTCGACTCGATGTTCAACCAGCACGCCAAGTGGCTGAAGGTGACACGCGGACATCCCGTGGCGGCGGCCGATCGCCTCGCTCAACTACCTGCTGACGCTCGCACGTCTGGCGCCAGGACCACAACGGCTTCTCGCACCAGGACCCGGGCTTCATCGACCACGTGGTCAACAAGAAGGCCGAGGTCGTGCGGGTCTACCTGCCGCCGGACGCGAACACCCTGCTGTCGGTGGCCGACCACTGCCTGCGCAGCCGCGCACTACGTCAACGTGATCGTGGCCGGCAAGCAGCCGAGCGCTGAACTGGCTCTCGATGGACGAGGCGGTCGGCACTGCACGCGCGGGCTCGGCATCTGGGAGTGGGCGTGCAACGACGCCGGCGGCGAGCCCGGACGTGGTGCTGGCCTGCGCCGGCGACGTGCCGACGCTCGAGACGCTGGCGGCGGTCGACCTGCTGCGCCAGCACCTGCCCGGAGCTGAGGGTGCGGGTCGTCAACGTCGTCGACCTGATGCGGCTGCAGCCGGAGACCGAGCACCCGCACGGGCTCTCGCGACGCCGACTTCGACGCGCTGTTCACCCCCGACCGGCCGGTGATCTTCGCCTACCACGGCTACCCGTGGCTGATCCACCGGCTCACCTACCGGCGCACCAACCACGCCAACATCCACGTGCGCGGCTACAAGGAGGAGGGCACGACCACGACGCCGTTCGACATGGTCATGCTCAACGACCTCGACCGCTTCCACCTGGTGATGGACGTGATCGACCGGGTGCCGGGCCTGGCCAGCGCGCCGTCGAGCGTGCGCCAGCGGATGGCAGGACCGCGGCTCGACGGCGCCGCAGCCTACACGCGCGAGCACGGCGAGGACGCGCCCGAGATCGCGCGACTGGGTCTGGCCGGCGCGCGTGAGCGCGGTGCGGCTCTGGTCGTCAACGCCGGTCGAGCAGCCTCAAGCTGCGGCTGCTCGACGGCGACGACGAGCTGCGTCGCCGAGCACGACCTGCCGGCGCTCGGCGACGGTGCCGCGGAGCGGCTGGCGCGAGCGCTCGGACGCGCGTGCGACCCGGCTCGACGCCGTCGGCCACCGCGTCGTGCACGGCGGCGACGCGTTCCACGCGCCGGTGCGTGGTCGACGACGGCGTCCGCGAGCGCGCTCGCGGAGCTGACCGACCTCGCGCCGCTGCACCAGCCGAAGTCGCTCGCGGCGCTCGACGCGGTCGCGCGCGCGCGCTGCCGGACGTGCCGCACGTGGCCTGCTTCGACACCGCGTTCCACGCGACGCTGCCGCCGGCCGCCGCGACCTACGCGCTGCCCGCGCGAGTGGCGGGAGCGCTCGGCGCTCCGCCGCTACGGCTTCCACGGGCTCTCGCACGCCTACGCGTCGCGCCGGGCGGCCGAGCTGCTCGGGCGGCCGCTCGACGAGCTGCGGCTCGTCACCTGCCACCTCGGCGCCGGCGCGTCGCTGGCCGCGGTGCGCGGCGGGCGCTCGCGTCGACACGACGATGGGCTTCACGCCGCTCGAGGGCCTGGTGATGGCGACCCGCCGCGGCAGCGTCGACCCCGGCCTGGTGCTGTGGCTGCAGCAGCACGCGGGCATGCCGGCCGACGAGGTGGACGACGCGCTCGAGCACCGCTCCGGGCTGCTCGGCGCTCGCCGGCACCGCCGACATGCGCGACGGTCGCTGCGGCCGCGGCAGCCGGCGACGAGCGGCGCCGCGCTGGCGCTCGACGTCTACCTGCACCGGCTGCGCGCCGGCGATCGCGGCGATGGCCGCGGCGCTGGGCGGCCTCGACGCGCTGGTCTTCACCGGCGGCGTCGGCGAGCACTCGCCGGCTCGTCCGGGAGCGGGCCGTCGCGGGCTCGGCTTCCTCGGCGACGATGTGGCGGTGCTGGTCGTGGAGGCGCGCGAGGACCTCGAGATCGCGCGCCAGGTGCGCGCGCTCCTCGGCGCGGTGACCGAGCTCGACGCCCTGCTCGGCCGGTTCGGCCACGACGCGTTCCGGCCCGGCCAGGAGGTCGCGATCCGGGCGCTGCTCGACGGCCGCGACGTCGTCGCGCTCTACCCGACCGGGTCGGGCAAGTCGCTCGTGTACCAGCTCGCCTCGCAGGCGCTCGACCGGGCGACGCTCGTCGTCTCGCCGCTGCTGGCGCTGATCCGCGACCAGCTCGAGGCGCTCCACGCCCACGGGATCCCCGCCGGCGCGGTGTCGAGCGCCCAGGGCCACCGGGCCAACGAGGACGCCGTCGCAGCGGTCGAGCGCGGCGAGAGCAAGCTGCTCTACGTGACGCCGGAGCGGCTCGAGGACGACGCCTTCGTCAAGCGCCTGCACCGACACGTCGGCCTGCTGGCGGTGGACGAGGCGCACTGCATCTCGGAGTGGGGGCACGATTTCCGGCCCGCCTACCTCGGGCTGGGCGACGCGGCCAGGCGGCTCGGCCGGCCGCCGGTGGCGGCGCTGAC
This sequence comes from uncultured Actinomycetes bacterium, assembly GCA_963794695.1. GTDB lineage: Bacteria > Actinomycetota > Thermoleophilia > Gaiellales > JALYLC01 > CAWCFJ01. The sequence continues at coordinate 159,794 of CAWCFJ010000012.1, forward strand.
GGCGACCGCGACGCCGTGGGTGGCGGAGGAGATCGTCGACCGGCTGCACCTGCGCCGCCCGCTGGTGGTGGCCCACGGCAACGACCGGCCGAACCTCTTCCTGGAGGTCGTACGGGTCCAGGAGGAGTCGCAGGACCGCGCGGTGCTGCACCGGCTGCTGGTGACCCGCGAGGACGCGCCGCACCACTCGCTCGACCCGCTGATGGACGGCGCCGGGGTGATCTACACGGCGACCACGAAGGGCGCCGAGGAGACCGCCGGCTGGCTGCAGGACTGGGGCCTCTCGGCGGCGGCGTACCACGGCCAGCAGCGAAAGCGCGACCGCGAGGCGGTGCAGGACGCGTTCATGGACGGCGCGATCCGGGTGGTCGTGGCGACGAACGCGTTCGGGCTCGGAGTGGACAAGCACGACGTCCGCTTCGTGCTCCACCGCGACGTTCCCGCGAGCCTCGAGGCCTACTACCAGGAGGCCGGTCGGGCGGGCCGCGACGGCCAGCTCGCGCGCTGCACCCTGATCTGGCGGGCGAACGACCTCGGCCGGGCGGCGTTCCTGGCCGGCAGCGGGCGGATCGAGGTCGAGGACGTGGAGCGGGTGCGGGACGCGCTCGCGCGCCGGCCCGCTGGACGCCAGGGAGCTGGCCCACGCGGCGAAGGTCGGGCGCGGCGAGCTCGACCGGCTGCTGTCGCTGCTGGCCGAGCGCCACGTGGTGCGCGAGCGCCGCCGCCGGATCGAGCTGGTGGACCCGGACTTCGACCCCGCGGCGGTGCCGCTCGAGAGCGAGGAGCGGCGGCGGCGCTACGAGCACAGCCGCCTCGAGATGGTGCGCGGCTACGCGGACACCCGCGAGTGCCGCCGGCGCTACGTCCTGAACTACCTCGGCGAGGAGTACGACCCGTCGCGCTGTGAGCTGTGTGACAACAGCGTGGACCGGGTGACACACGAGCACGCGGCCGAGACGACGGCGCCGTTCCGGCTGGGTGACACGGTACGCCACACGGTGTGGGGCCACGGCGTCGTCCAGCGGGTGGAGGACGACGCCGTGGTCGTGCTGTTCGAGACGGCCGGCTACCGGACGCTGGATCCGGCGCTGGCCGTGTCGCGCGGGCTGTTACGAAGGTGTAGGCGCACTCGACGCCGCACGGGGCGCCTCGGCGACAATCCGGTCCATGCAGCAGCGAAACCTCGGAGCGAGCGGGATCGACGTCGGCGCCATCGGCCTCGGGTGCATGGGCATGAGCTGGGGCTACAGCCAGAGCGAGACCGACGACGCGGAGTCGATCCGGGTCGTGCACCGGGCCCTCGAGCTCGGCTGCACGATGCTCGACACGGCCGACGCCTACGGGCCGTTCACCAACGAGGAGCTCGTCGGCAGGGCCATCGCCGGCCGGCGCGACCAGGCGGTCGTCGCGACCAAGTGCGGGCTCGTGGTGCACGACGCGGCGACCTACGACATGCGCATCGACGGCACGCCCGAGCACATCCGGGAGGCCTGCGACGCGTCGCTGCGACGGCTCGGGGTCGACACGATCGACCTCTACTACCTGCACCGCGCCGACCCGAACGTGCCGCTCGAGGAATCCGTCGGCACGCTCGCCGAGCTGGTCTCGGCCGGCAAGGTGCGGGCGATCGGGCTGAGCGAGGTGTCTCGCGCCCAGCTCGAGACGGCACAGGCCGTCCACCCCATCGCCGCGGTGCAGATGGAGCTCTCGTTGTGGACGCGGGACGCGCTCGCCGAGGTCGTCCCCTGGTGCGCCGAGCACGACGTCGCGGTGGTGGCGTTCTCGCCGCTCGGCCGGGGCTTCCTGACCGGCGCCGTCTCCTCGGCCGACGAGCTCGACGCCGGCGACTTCCGGCGCACGCTCCCGCGCTTCGAGGCCGAGGCGATCGCCGCCAACCAGGCACTCGCCGACCGGGTGCGGGCCGTCGCCACGCGGGTCGGAGCCGAGCCGGCCCAGGTCGCGCTGGCCTGGGTGCTGGCCCAGGGCGAGCACGTCATCCCCATCCCCGGAACGAAGCGCACGGCGCTGGCTCGAGCAGAACGTCGGCGCCGCCGACGTCGCGCTGTCCGCGGACGACCTGGCGGAGCTCGACGCGCTCCCGCCGGCCGAGGGCGCCCGCTACCGGGCGGGCGCGCGCACCGCCCCGACGCGGTAGGCGTCAGTCCGGCGCGCGGCGGGCGAGCGTCGCCCGGGCCGCGGCGACGACGGGCGCGTCGATCATCCGGCCGTCGTGGGCCACGGCCCCGCGACCGTCGCGGATCCCGGCCTCGAACGCGTCGACGACCGCCTGGGCCTCGGCCAGCTCCTGCGCGCTCGGCGAGAAGACCCGGTTCACGATCTCGAGCTGGGCGGGGTGGATGCACATCTTGCCGCCCATGCCGAGGCTCTTGCCGAGCTCGCACTCGCGCTCCAGCTCGTCGGCGTCGTGGATGTCGAGGTGGACGATGTCGAACGGCGGCCGGATGCCCGCGGCGGCCGAGTCGAGCACCAGGCGCGAGCGGGCGTGCAGCAGCTCGAGGCCGTCGCGGCGCGGCTGCAGCCGCAGCTCGACCGACAGGTCGGCGCCGCCCAGGATGAGCGCCGCGACCGCCGGGTGGGAGGCGATCTCGTAGGACGCCCGCAGGCCCGCGGCGGTCTCGACCAGCACGATCAGCGGGACGCCGAGCATCGCCCACGGCTCGATCGTCTCGGGCGTGGTCTTCGGCAGGACGAGCCCGTCGATCGGCAGCCCCCGCGCGGCCTCGAGGTCGTCCGGCCCCCACTCGGTGTCGAGCGGGTTGACCCGGAGCAGCCGCACCGACGGCCCCGGCTCGCCGCGCAGCAGCTCGACCGCGACGGCGCGGGCGCGCGGCTTGACCTCCGGCGCGACCCCGTCCTCGAGGTCGACGATCACCGCGTCGGCGCCACGGCCGAACGCCCGCGCGGCCCGGTCCGGGTTGTCGGCGGGCACGAAGAGCAGCGAGCGGAGACGCTCGAGCGTCGACATGGCGGCGCATCATAGGCCGCCGGTTCAGGCGGCTCGCGACACGCGGTACAGCGCGTGCCGCCGGATCGGATGGTCGTCTGCGAACAGCGGGTGGTCGAAGTCGTCGGCGGGGTCGGTGGTCATCCCGAGCCGGGCCATGACCCGCCGGGACGCCTCGGTTGCCGAGCGCGACCCAGCCGCGGATCTCGTCGAGCAGCAGCTCGCTGAAGCCGAACGAGATGGCGGCCTGAGCGGCCTCGGTGGCGTAGCCCCGCCCCCAGTGTTCGCGTGCGAGCCGCCAGCGAGATGTTGATGGCCGGGCGTGTAGAAGACCTTGAAGCGTGGCGAGGGCGAGCGACGAAGCCGATGAACGGTGGCACCGTCGAGCGACCTCGACGGCCCACGGCCCGTACCCGTGGCGCTCGATGTGGGCGTGGCAGCGCTCGCAACGCGGGCGGACTCGCGGGTCGAGCGGCGCGTGGTACCAGCGCATGACGTCGGGATCAGCGCTCAGCGCGGCGAACGGCTCGACGTCGGCCGTGCGCCACTGGCGCAGCAGCAGCCGCTCGGTCCGGAGCTCCATGCGCTCGACCGTAGGGGCGGGCGCCGAGCAGGGAATCCGTCGGCACATCGCGCGGTCATGCCGCATTCGTCGAGGGCGCAAGATCCGCCTTCGTCAGAATCGCGTGCTCTGCAGCTCGATCAGGATCTGATCGAGCGTCACAAGCATCGATTCGGTGGCAATCGCGATTCGATCGATGCCGCTGTCGATCATGTCGAGCTTGGAGTCGTGTCCAGACAAGCATCGCGTATCCGATGCAGCTCGAACTGGACCTCGAAGGCGATCTTGGAGACCGACTCGCTTATCTCGGCGTAATAGTCGCCGACGACAGCTCCCTCGGCACGAGAGTGAGAACGTCAGCGACCACGGGCTCGCGCCCTCCTGATCGCGTCGGTGAGCGCACTGACGATCCGGCTCCCGCGTCGCCGGAAGCCGAGCGCGTCCATCATCTCCGCGAGCACCTCGTCCTCGGTGCGGAGCGACGTCGTCGGACTCGATCCAGACGGGCGATCGCGACGAGCATCGAGAGCGGGTACTCGTCGATCGCCATGCCGGGCCAGAAGTCCGGACGCGGCAGCCGGCGCTCCTGGGTCGGCGGCACGGTGCAGCTCCGTCGGCGTCAGGACGGCCGTCACCCCGGTCGACTCGGGCTCGTCGCCGGCAGTCGAGCGCCCGCTCGTACGCCTCGAGCACCTTCGCCACGACCCGCTCGCGGTCGTGGAACCACTCCGTCGACCAGATGCGGTGGAACGTCCACCCGAGGCGCTCGAGCTGCTCCTGGCGGAGCCGATCGCGATCGCGGGCGCTCGCGCGCGGAGTGGTAGCGTCGCACCGTCGCACTCGATCGCCAGCACGATACCGGCCGGGCTCGACCGGGTGGCAGACGGCGAAGTCGATCCAGTACCCCGACGTCGCCGTACTGCGGCGACGAGCCGCAGGCCCCGGCGCGGCGAGGGTGTCTCGCACGTCGATCTCGAACGGCGTTGAGCTCCGGCTTGGTCCTTCGCCTCGTCGCCGAGGTTCGAGCCGCCGGACTCCGCGTACTGCAGGTAGTGGCGGAGAAGCTGGACGCCCTCGGCCGACGACCGCTCCGGGTCCATGTCGTTCGACGAGAACGAGGCGACCAGCGTCAGGCGGCTCTTCGCGCGGGTGACCGCGACGTTCAGCCGCCGCTCGCCGCCGTCGCCGAGCAGCGGTCCGAAGCGGTACGGCAGATCGCCGCGCGCGTTCTTGCCGTAGCCGATCGAGAGGATGATCGCGTCCCGCTCGTCGCCCTGAACCCGCTCGAGGTTCTTGACGAAGAAGCGCTCCTCGCGGGTCTCGTCGAAGAACGCGCCGAGCTCGTCCGCGAGGCGCGGGTCGTCGCGGAGGCGCTGACGCAGCGTCTCCTCGATCCGGTTGGCGTGCTTGATGCCCATCGCGATGACGCCGAGCGACTCGTCCGGCCGCTGCGCGGGCGTGCTCGAGCACGAGGTCGACGACCGCCTCGACCTCCGGCGACGGGCTGTTCGTGTCCGGCCGCCGGATCGTGCGGCACCGGCACGTGCGACACGACATCGTCGCCGCCGGTGCCGGGGAACGTCGTGAGGCTCCGGTCGTAGATGTAGGCGTTCGAGAACGCGATGAGGCGCTCGTCGCGGCTGCGGTAGTGCCAGTGCAGCATCCGGAACCGGCAGCAGCGCGGCCAGCGCGTCGAGGATCGACTCGAAGCCCTTCGTGCCGGCCGTGACCGGGCGCTCGAGCTCGTCGTCCTCGTCGGCCTCCTCGTCCTCGCTGGCGCCGGAGGCGAAGAACGCCGTCGGCGGAAGCTGCCGCTCGTCGCCGGCGACGACGAGCTGGCGCCCGCGCAGGATGGAGGTGACGGCGTCGGCGGGCGTGATCTGCGACGCCTCGTCGAAGATGACGACGTCGAAGTACGGCTGCGGCCGGCAGCAGCTGGCTGACGACCAGCGGGCTCATCGCCCAGCAGGGCTTCAGCGCGAGCAGGACGTCGGAGCGTGCTGCGGACGAGGTCGCGGACGGGCATGTGGCCGACGCTTGAGGTTCGCCTGGTGCTGCACGATCGCCGGCCTGGTCGCGGAACTCGTCGCGAGCCTGCGTCGCGCGCTCGGCACAGACCCGACGGATGCGCGCCTGCGACGTCGCGAGGTGGCGGGCGGTCGCCGGCCTGGAACTCCGCGACGGACGCGGTCGTGGTGCTCGGCGGACGAACGCCGCCGACGAGCGGGTCGGCAAGCCCGAGCTGGTCGAGGATCGAGCGCAGCCAGGCGTAGCTGGAACACGTCCGCGGCGAGGTTCGCGTTCGCGTTCCGCCGGCGCGAGCTCGGCGAGCAGCTCGGCCAGGCCGGCAGCGTCGAGTGCCGTCTGCAGCCGGTGCCAGCTGCGGGAGCTTCGACGAGCGTCGCTCGGTCAGCGACGAGCCCGTCGAGCAGCGCGCGGAGCTCCGGCGTGGGCACGCTCGGCGAGATCGTGCACGGCCGAGCACCCGCCCGAGCTCGCCGAGCTGCCGCTCCGCTTCGCGCGAGGACGCGCTTCCAGGCGGTCGACGTCTCGGCACCCGCGGAAGCAGCTGGCAGCCGGCGGCGACGAAGGTCGCTGACGAGAGCTGCCGCGGCCTGCGCTCGCCGGAGCAGCTCGAGAGTCGCTGCAGCGCTGCTTCGCCACGTGGCCTCGCCGCAGCCGTGCGCGCGCGCTGCTTGTAGGCGTCGTTGCCGGAGCGATGCTGCGAGCCGTGCGACGAGACCGCGTCCTGCGGGCGCCATCGCCTCGGCCAGCTGCCGCGGGATCGTGCTCGAAGACCGCTGGATCGAGGCAGCTCGCGCACCGCGGCCGTTCGTCGCCAGAGGTCGAGCCGGCTCCGCCAGCCGGCGATGGTCTCCGCCGGCGGAAGGGCGGTGTCGGCCGCGGCGCGCTCGGAGCGGCGTCGACCGCCTGCGGCAGCGCGTGACGCCGGACGTCGTCGACCAGCTCGTAGGCCGCCTGCGCGCTCTCCGTGCTGACGAGAGTGACGCGGCAGCCCAGGGGCTCGGGCTTGACGTGGCAGAGTCAGGCCGCCCTGGTCGACGTACTCGCCGAGGATCGCGCTGACCTGCTCGCGCGGCGCGGATGTCCAGCGCTGCGAGCACCTGTCCTCGGAAGCGAACGCTCGGTCTCCGCCCGCTCGGGAAGCTCGAGCAGCTCGGAGCGCGACCTCGTACACGCGACACGCCCCACGGCGCGCGCAGGTCGTGCAGCGACGAGACGTAGGCGTTGAGCTCGGTCCGCCGCCCCTCGAGGCTCCGGAGCGCACCGTCGGCGTCGGCCCGCGGCACCGTCCGGCTGGCGTTCAGTGCGTGGCCGATCGTCTGCGGCGAACGCCCGCCGCGAGCCGACTCCGCCGTGCAGGTCGAGCAGGAGGTCGCCGAGCCCTTGCTGGCGAAGCCGCTTGAGCGACGGCGTCGATCGCGGCCCGCTTCTCGGCCACGAACAGGACCCGCTGGCCGCGAGCCGCGAGCGAGGCGATCAGGTTCGCGATCGTCTGGCTCTTGCCCGTGCCGGGCGGGCCCTTGACGATCAGGCTCTCGCCGGCGACGGCTGCGTTGATGGCGTACGACTGGCTCGCGTCGGCATCGAGCACGATGTACTCGTCGGCCAGTGGGATCGCGTCCGGGCTGCGGCAGTGCGTCGCGACCCTGCGCCGGCGGCGCGCACGGCTTCCCGGGCCGTCTCGTCCCCGGCGATCGCGGCGATCAGGTCGTTACCCACGAGCTCGTCGAACCCGCTCTCGAGGTCGCGGACCATCGGCAGCTTCGCGTAGGCGAAGTTGGCCAGCACGAAGCCGCGGCTGCAACAGCGAACCCGGGCACGGACGACGGCGTGCTCGCGGAGCCAGTCGTAGGCGGTCTCGAACTCCCAGGGCTCGTCGATGACGCCGTCGACGCGGTCGAGCAGCTGCTCCTGGCTCGAACGTGCAGTCGAAGTCGACCTTCAGCGCCTGCAGCAGGGTCGGGTTGACCTCCATCTCGTCGACGAGCGACGAGCTCGAAGTCGTCCTCGCCCGCCCCGAGCGGCCGGAGCGTCGCCTGCCGCAGCAGCACCGGAGCGCACGGCTCCCACGCCGCGCGCGAGTTGCGCCAGGTCGCGAGGCCGCAGCCGATCGACAACGTCTCGATGCCCCGCTCCTCGAAGTTCTCGCGCGCCTTGCCGTGGATCGCGCGGACGCGCCGGAGCACGTCGACGCGGTTCTCCTCGACAGGGAACAGCGCCGAGATCCGGACCGCGCGGCCCTGCAGCAGGGAGCCCATCGCCCGAGCGCTGGCCGGCGTCAGGTCGAGCGTGGAGAGCCGGAGGTCACGGAATCTGAGCAGGTTGTTGCGTCCGCCCAGGTCGACGAGCTCACGCGTCCACTCGTCCGCCGCGCGCCGGACGAGCTCGATGCGTCGCGTGGTGAACGTTCCCTGGTCGTTTCCCGAGAGTGGCGACGGCGTGGCGATGTCGTCGTCGGGTGTCGCGGACAGCCGTGCCTCCCGATCCTGGCGGCGCTCCTCTCCGATAGCACCACTCGTACCCTTGCACCCCTCGACGGCTCTTTCAAGCGCCGGCCACCGCGTACGCGACGCGGCCGACCGTACGCCGTGCGCTCCCGAAGGAGGTTCCTGCCGCTCAGCGGAACGCCGGCGGCCCCGCACCTCGCGGGTTGACCGGCCAGATGTCCGTCACCACGCCGTTCTCGACCACGTGGAAGACGTCGTGCAGGTTCACCGTCGTCGGGCCGTAGCCGCCCATCACCTCGGCGACGTCGCCCAGGTCGAGCGGCGGGGTCGACGGGAAGTCGGCCAGGCAGTGCTCCTCGGCGTAGTACCGGATCTCGGCCTCGGGGTAGGCGACCAGCGGAGGCGTCACGAAGTCGATGCCGACGGACTTGCGGCCGCAGTCCAGGATCACCGTGTTGCCCTGGCGGCTGATGACCGTGCCGGCGATCGTCATCGCGACCTCGAAGCCGCCGGGCACCAGGTTGCCGTGGAAGCAGTCGAGCAGCACGTACGAGCCTGCCTGCACCTCGGTGATCCTCGGGTTCGCCCCGGTGATGAAGTACGTCCCGGTGCCGCCGCCGGAGATGTCCGCGCACGGGTGGCCGTGCTCGGCCAGATAGTCGGCCGCCCCGATCGCCTTCGCGTTGGCCGCGTGGGCCTCGCGCAGGCGCACGTCCACGTCGGGCTCGAGCATGCAGTGACCCTCGTAGGCCTGGATGCCGCGCAGCGACAGCGTCTCGTGGCCGGCGATGCGCTCGGCCAGGGGCAGCGCCTCCTCCTTCGTGCGCACCCCGCAGCGGCCCATGCCGACGTCGACCTCGATCAGGATCTCGAGCCGCGAGCCCGCGTCCTCGGCGGCCCGCGCGAGCTGGTCGACGTTGCGCACGTCGTCCACCGCCACCGTGATCCGGTGGTCGCGCGCGAGCGCCGCCACCGCGGCGACCTTGTCGGGCTGGACGAGCTGGTTCGCGATCAGGACGTCCTCGATGCCGCCCTCGGCCATCACGACCGCCTCCCAGGCGGTGGCCACGGCGACGCCGACGGCGCCGGCCTCCACCTGCATCCGCGAGAGCTCGACCGACTTGTGCACCTTGTTGTGCGGCCGCAGCCGCGCAGGCATCCCGGCGAACTTCTCGGCCATCGTGGCGATGTTGCGCTTCGCGACGTCCAGGTCGAGGATCAGCGCCGGCGTCGTGACCTCGCTCCGCGCCCGCCCGATCTGCGACTGGTAGCGCTCGAGCCACTGCTCGCGCAGCGACGAGACGACCGACATCAGCTTCCCTCCTGCCCGGTGGCGCCGGCGGCCTCCTCGAGATCGCCCGGGATCCCGAGCGTCTGGCCGCCGTCGATCACGATGGTCTGTCCAGTGACGTACGCCGACTCCGGCGAGGCCAGGAACGCCACGGCGTTCGCGATGTCCTCCGGCTGGCCGAAGCGGCGCAGCGGAATCGTCTGAAGGTACTGCGGCGCGAGCTCGGGGTTGTGGACGACGAGCGCCGCGATCGGCGTGTCCACCACTCCTGGCGCCACGCCGTTCACCCGGATGCCGTGGCGCGCGAGGTCCATCGCCGCCGAGCGGATGAACGCCCAGACGGCCGCCTTCGTCACGTTGTAGGCGGCCATCGTCTCCTCGACGTGCCAGGCGTTGATCGACGCCGTGCACACGATCGACCCGCCGCGCCCGGCCGTCACCATCGCCCTGGCCGCCTCGATCGTGCACCAGACGACGCCGTCGACGTTCACCGCCTGGTGGCGCCGCCAGTGCTCCTCGGTCTCCTCGAGCAGCGGCAGCGGCTCGGCGATCCCGGTGTGGGCGCACATCACGTCGATCGAGCCGAAGCGCTCGAGGCACAGCGCGACCGCCCGCCGGCAGTCGTCGCGCCGCGACACGTCGCCGTGGAACGCCACGCAGCGCTCGCCGAGCGACTCGACCGTCTCGGCGAGCCGCTCGGCGTTCACGTCGAAGGCGACGACACCGGCGCCGTCGCGGAGGAACCGCTGCGCGATCCCGCGCCCGATCCCCTGCGCGGCGCCGGTGACGACGACGCCCCTCACGTCAGATCGGGAGCCTGTCAGCGTGCTCCTCCGGGGTCTCCATGCGCTCGGCGACCGCGTCGCCGGCGCGCGACAGGAGCGACTCGCGGCCGCTCGCGATCATGGTCACCAGCACCAGGATCCCGGCGGCGAACCACAGCAGCACCACCAGCGGCGCGAGCTTGATCGGCCACGCCGGCAGCGGGTTCAGCGAGTAGTACACGACGAAGGCCAGGGCGATCGTGCCGATCGCCGGCACGATCGCGTGCTTGAACCAGTTGAAGTCCTGTGGGTGGTGCTTGCGCACGTACACGAACAGCCCCACGTTGGCCGCCGCGTAGACCGGCGCCAGGGCGAACGTGAACCACGTGCCCGTGATGTTGTAGACGTTGGCCACGCCGACCGCGATCGGCAGGATCAGGCCGAGCCCGATGTTCACCAGCGTCTGGAAGGCGATCGCGCCGGTCGGCGTCTTGTAGCGCGGATGGATCGTCGTGAGCTGGTGCGGGAGGACGCCGGTCCGGGCCATGCCGTAGATGAACCGGGTCGCCGAGTTGGTCACCGCGATGGCGACGGCGATGGCCGAGTTCAGGAGCGCGATCAGCACGATCACCCAGGCGCTGCCCCAGAACTTGTGGCCCAGGACGAACGCCGGCAGCTCCGGCGAGCTGGCGAAGCTGTTGATGTGATCGGTGCCCCAGCCGGTCAGCTGGCCCCAGGACACGAACACCAGGAAGACGCCGAGGATGATGATGCAGCCCATCACCCCGCGCGGAATCGTCTTCTTCGGGTCCTCGGACTCCTCGCCCAGCGGGGCCGCGGCGTCCCAGCCGGAGATCGCGAAGATGGCGAAGACCACGCCGAGGAACAGCGCGTGGGCGCTCGGCGCGTTCGACGGGTTGACCCAGTCGAGGTTGACGCCGCCCGCGCCCGGGTCGATGAACCCGGAGATGGCCAGCGCCAGCACGATGATCGTCTCGATGACGCCGAGCACCACGACCACGCTGGTCGAGATCTCGATCCCGCGGTACGCGGTCACCGCGACCAGGATGATCAGGAAGACCATGAAGTACCACCACTTGAAGTCCCAGCCGTACTCGGCCTTCAAGGTTCCCTGCAGGGTGTCGCCCATGAACGAGCCGACCTGGGCCACCACGACGGGGTAGAAGAGCAGGTACACCCACGCCACCAGGAAGCCCATGCGGCTTCCGAGCGACCTGCTGACGAAGGTGTAGTACGTGCCGCTCGACGTCATGTAGCGGGTGTACTGCGCCAGCACGAAGCCCAGCATCAGGGCGATCACGAACGCCCCGGCGTACGCCAGCGGCGCGGTCACGCCGGCGTTCGAGACGATGAACGGGATGGTGAAGAGACCGGCGATCGCGGGCGCGATCGCCGTGACGCCCTGCATCAGCACCCCAGGGAGCCCGATGGCCCCCGCTTTCAGATCCGTGTTCGCAACGGTGTGCTGCTCCCCAGCGCTCACCATCTGACCTCCTCCTCCAGGAAGGGACGCCTACACGACCTCCGCCGGCTCCGCCGCGCGGGCCAGCTCCTCGAACAGGGCGTGCGCCTCTGCCGGACGCACCCCGTCGTGCACCACGCGCGCCACGGCCTCGAGCATCGCGGCGGGAGCGTGTGACTGGAAGATGTTGCGCCCCATGTCCACCCCGGCGGCGCCCTCCTGCACCGCCCGGTAGGCCATCTCGAGCGCCTCGCGCTCCGGCAGCTTCTTGCCGCCGGCCATCACGATCGGCACCGGGCACCCCGACGTCACCTGCTCGAAGCCCTCGGCGCAGTAGTAGGTCTTGACGATCTGGGCGCCGAGCTCGGCGCAGATCCGGGTCGCGAGCCCCAGGTAGCGGGCGTCGCGGACGAGCTCGCGGCCGACCGCGGTCACGCCCAGCACCGGCATCCCGGCCCGGTAGCCGGCGTCGACGAGCCGGGTCATGTTCTCGACCGACTGCGTCTCGTGCTCGCCGCCGACGAACACCTGCACGGCGACCGCGTGGGCGTCGAGCCGGACGGCGTCGTCGACGTCCATCGCGACCCGCTCGTCGGACAGGTCCTTGAGGATGCTCGGCCCGCCGCTGGCCCGCAGCACGACGCCGCCACGGTGCTCGGCCGGGATCGTCGAGCGCAGCATCCCGCGCGTCAGCATCAGCGCGTCGGCCAGCGGCGCCAGCGGGACGATCCCGAGGTCGACCCGCTCGAGCCCGGTCGTCGGGCCCTGGAAGTAGCCGTGGTCGATCGCCAGCATGACCGTGCGCCCGCTGCTCTGGCCGGAAGATCCGGGCGAGGCGGTTGCGCATGCCCCAGTCGTAGCCCGAGGCGCCCTTGCGGTACGTGCCGTGGCCGTCCGCCGGGAGGTGTTCGAAGAACTGCTTGTCGTCTCGCTGGTCGGCCTCGGGCATGGGTGACGCTCCGTGTGGGGTCAGGTGCCGGCGGCGCGCCACAGGGGACGCACGAGGCCGGCCTCGGAAAGCTCGAGCGCACCGCGGTACAGCTCGAGCCAGCGGTCGTACAGCTCCTGGTAGGCGGCGACCGCGCCGGGCTCGGGCTGCAAGCGTGCGCTCGAAGCGCACCAGCTCCGAGGCCGCGGTCGAGGCGTCCGCGTACAGGCCGGCCCCGACGCCGGCGTAGATGGCGGCGCCGAGCGCCGTCGACTCCTTGACCACGGGGATCCGGACCGGGACGCCGAGCGCGTCGCAGACGATCTGGGGCCACAGCCGGCCCTTGGCCGCGCCGCCGGTCATGACGGCCTCGTCGACCGTCAGCGAGGCGACCTCCTCGACGATCCCGCGGTGGCCCTTGGCCACGTAGGCAGCGGCCTCCTCGATGGAGCGGAAGGCCTCGCTGCGGGCGGTCGCCGGAGTCGACACGTCGAAGCCCATGAACGACGGCGAGGCGTGCACCCAGCGGCTCGCCCGCATCAGGTTCGAGAAGATGCCGTAGACCCCGTTCGAGCCCGGCGGCAGCGAGGCCGCCGCGCGCTCCAGGATCTCGTAGACGTCGACGCCCTCGCGCTCGGCCTGCGCCTTCTCGACGTCGCAGAAGGCGTCGCGGAACCAGCGCATGACCATGCCGCAGTAGAAGCCGATCCCCTCCATCATCCAGCGGCCCGGCTCGGTGTGGCACAGCGTCCGCAGGCGCCCGTCGGGGTCGATCGAGCGGCTCGTCGAGCACCACCGTGCTCTGCCAGAAGGTGCCGCCGACGACGGTGAAGCGGCCCGGCTGGGCGACGCCGATGCCGAGCAGCGCGAGCTGGGTGTCGGCACCGCCGGGGACGACCGGCGTGCCCTCGGCGAGGCCCGTCGCGGCGGCGGCCTCGGCGGTCACCTGGCCGATGACGGCGCCCGGCTCGACGACCTCCGGGAAGACCCCGCGGTCGAGACCGCACGATCTCGAGGATCCGCGCCGACCAGTCCCGCTCGGCGAGCTCGAACATCCCCGAGCTCGAGCCCAGCGACGGGTCGGTCACGAACGCCCCCGAGAGCCGGGTCAGGATCCAGTCGCCGAGCATCCCGACGTGCGCGATCCGGGAGAAGATCTCGGGCTCGTGCTGCTTGACCCACAGGAAGCGGGCCGGCGCGGTGATCGCCACCCAGTCGCCGGAGCGCTCGTAGATCTCCTGGGCAGCGCCCGAGCGCACGAGCTCGGTGGCCTGCTCGCCTGCGCGCGAGTCGACGTTCGGGCAGGCCCACAGCTCGCGTGCCGGCCCGGTCGTAGAGCACCATGCCCTCGCGCATCGAGGTCGCCGACACCGCCTTGACGGCCGAGGCGTCGACGCCGGCCGTGGCCAGCGCCTCGCGGGTGCACTCGCAGATCAGGGCCCAGTTGGCGGTCGTGTCGAAGACCTGGGAGCCCGGCACGCCCGGCAGGGCGGCGTGGCTGTACTCGCGCTGGCCGATCGCGACCTGGTGGCCCTCGAGGTCGAACAGCACCGCCCGGCAGGAGCCGGTGCCGGCGTCGATGGCCAGCAGCAGCTCGCCGCTCATGCGGCGGCCGCCGGCCGGTTGACGACGTGCCGCAGGGGCTGGCCCGCGGCGAAGCGCTGGATCTCGTCGGCGATCATCTCGGCGCCCTGCAGGAGCGTCTCGTGGGTCGCCCCGCCGAGGTGCGGGGTGAGCACGACGTTGTCGTGGCGGAGCAGGCGGTGGCGGCCGTCGCCGCCGCCCTGCTCGACCACGTCGAGCGCGGCGCCGGCGAGCCGGCCCGACTCCAGCGCGGCGTCGAGGGCCCGCTCGTCGACCAGCGCCTCGCGGGCGGTGTTGATCAGGCACGCCCCGTCCTTCATGCGCGGCGAGCGCCGAGGCGTCGATCAGATGGTCGGTTCTCGGCCGTCGCCCGGGCGTGCAGCGACACGAAGTCGGCCCGCCGCAGCAGCTCGCCGAGCGTCTCGACCTGCTCGACGTCCGGCTCCGAGAGCCGCACGTAGGGGTCGAACGCCAGCACCTGCATGTCGAACGCCAGCGCCCGCCTGGCCACCCGCGTGCCGATCTGGCCGTAGCCGACGAGGCCGAGCACGTGGCGGCGCAGGTCGCTCCCCATGAACTGGGCGCCCTCCCAGTTGTCGCGCAGCCGGTGGCCGTCCTCGAGGAAGCGCTGGGCCCGGCGCAGGCCGCGGGCCAGCATCACCACGAACGCCAGCGTCAGGTCGGCGACCGCCACGGCGTTCTTGCCCGGGGTGTTGACCAGCGGCAGCCCGCGCGCGCTGACGGCGTCGACGTCGACGTTGACCGGGCCGCCGCGGGCGCAGCAGACGAGCTTCAGCGAGCTGCCCGCGCCCGAGCACCGCGTCGGTGACCGGCGCGCCCTGGACGACCAGCACCTCGACGCCGTCCATCCAGGAGGCGACCTCCTCCGGCGCACCCTGGTACTCCCGGAGCTTTCGCTCGGATGGCGTCGAGGGCTCGAAGCTGCGATCCTGGTCGACCTGTCGGTAGTCGACCTCGTGGATCGCCTCGAGGCCCGCGAAGGCCTCCGCGAAGTAGCGCGGAGGCATGTAGCTGTCACCGATGGCGAGGATCTTCATGCGATGGGCTTGACATCGTGTCTCGGGTCCGGCGAGCATAACGTCGTCCTGTCCAGACAAGCAAGCGTCTCGTCGTGGAGCGTCGTGGAGACATCGCCTGTCGGCATCGTCACTGGTGGGGTTGGAGGGATCGGCGCGGCCTGTGCGGTCGAGCTCGGTCGCCTCGGCGCGCGCCTGGTCCTGGCCGACCGCTCGCTCGACGGCGGGGACGAGCTCGTCCGCCGCGTGGGCGAGGCCGGCGGCGAGGCGATCCTCGAGCAGCTGGACGTCCGCGACGCGGCCGCCCAGCAGCGCGTCGCCCAGGTCGCGCTCGACCGCTTCGGGCGGATCGACTTCCTGCTCGCCCTGGCCGGGATCGCCGACCAGAGCAGCGTCGCGGACGGCGACCCGGAGCGCTGGCGGGCCGTCGTCGAGACCAACGTGCTCGGCCTGCTCTACGCCTGCCGCGCCGTCGTGCCGGCCATGCAGCGGCAGGGAGCGGGCCACATCGTGATCATGGCCTCGGTCTCAGGCCGCGACCCGTACGTCGGCGAGCCGGTCTACATCGCCTCGAAGTGGGCCCAGGTCGGCTTCGCGCACTCGCTCCGGCTCGAGCTCCTGGCGGACGACATCCGGGTGACGCTGATCGAGCCGGGCCTGGTCGACACGCCGCTCACCCGGGGCAACCCGAAGGTTCGCCCGCTGCTCGACGAGGTCGAGCCACTCACCGCCGGGGACGTCGCCCAGGCAGTGATCTACGCGCTCAGGCAGCCGCCGCACGTGGCCGTGACCGAGGTCGTCGTGCGGCCCCAGCGCCAGCAGCTCAGCCGCGTCTAGGGGCGCGGAAAGCACGTCCAAGAGGGAGGGAGTCATGTCCGACCAACTCGACCATGCCCAGGGGATCAGCAGGCGACAGCTCGTGCTGGGCGGGGCCGCCGGCATCGGCGCGCTGACGCTCGGCAACCTCGATTCGGCGTTCGCGTACGTGAACCGCAAGGCCGCCAACAAGACGATCGCCTTCGCCCAGCCAGACACCTCGTTCGCCGGCTACCCGCTGCTGCTCAAGGGCGTCCAGGACTACGCCAAGAGCCGCGGCTACACCGTCCTGCAGAGCCACGCCGACGCGAAGCTCGACGCCCAGCTCAGCGAGATCAACACCTGGATCGCCCAGGGCGTCGGCGGGATCATCGTGCTCCCGCTGGACAACAACGCCATGCTGCCGCTGATCAAGAAGGCGCACGCGGCCGGCGTGAAGTTCCTCGACTACTCCGACAACGCCCTGCCGGGCGTCGACGGCTGGGTGATCTTCAACAACCTGCAGGGCGCCGACCTCGTCGGCACCTACGTCGGCAACTGGGTCAAGAACACCCTCGGCGGCAAGGCCAAGGTCGCGCTGCTGACCCACGAGATCCAGAAGACCGGCCGCGACCGCATCCACGGCGCCGTCGCCGCGATGCAGAAGGTCGCGCCGGGCGCGAAGGTCGTGGCCAAGCACGAGGGCGTGCTCGCGGCCCAGTGCCTGCCCGTGGCCCAGTCGATGCTGCAGGCGAACTCCGACCTGAACGTGTTCATCTGCATCGCCGACGACGGCGCCCTCGGCGTCGAGCGGGCCTTCTCGCAGACCCACCCGTCGGCCGCGCGCAAGAAGGAGATGATGATCGTCGGCTTCGACGGCACCACGCCGGTGTTCGAGAAGATCGTGGCGGGCTCGGCGATCCGGGCGACCGGCGTGCTCGACCTGATCAAGGTCGGCTCGGCCTCGGCCCAGGCGACGATCAACGCGATCGAGGGCAAGAACCCGAAGAAGATCAACTTCCCGTACGTGCTCTCGTCGCAGACCGGCCCCGGCCTGGCGACCACGAAGGCGTTCATCAAGCGGTACAAGGCCATCACGGGGTAGTGAGCTCCCCCGGCACCACCCGGCGACCCGGCGCGCCGCGCCTCCTCCCGGCCGGAGGAGCGCGCGGCGTCGCCAGCCGGCTCGCCGCCTACCAGAGCGGCGGCCTGCTGGTCGCCCTGGTCCTGCTGAGCGTGTTCTTCGGCACCCGCAGCGACAACTTCTGGACGTCCTCGAACCTCAAGGTCATCCTGCTGCAGGTGTCGATCGTCGGGATCGTCGCGATCCCGGGGGCCATGCTCGTCCTGTGCGGCTACGTCGACCTGTCGGTGGGGTCGGTGGCCGTCCTGGCGGTGGCGGTGTTCGGCCACGTCAACAAGGTCGACCACCACTCGATCGGTCTGGCCATCGTGGCCGCGATGGCCGCCGGGGCGGCCTGGGGCCTGATGAACGGGTTCCTCATCTCCTACCTCGAGTTCTCGCCGATCGTGGTGACCCTCGGCGGCTACGCCGGCGCCCGCGGTCTGGCCGAGGCGATCACCCACGACCAGACCCAGTTCGGCTTCGGCTCGCGCTTCGGCGAGCTCGGCAACGGCACCTGGTTCGGCCTGCCGGTGCCGGGCGTGCTGTTCCTGATCCTGTTCCTGATCGGCGCCTACATCTGGTACGTCATGCCGGCCGGCCGGCACATGACGTCCGTCGGCGCCGAGCGCAAGGCGGCCCGCTCGCTCGGCGTCGCCGTGCGGCGGATCCCGTTCCTGCTGTACGTCTTCTCCGGCCTGATGGCCGCCTTCAGCGGGCTGATCCTGACCTCCGAGCTCGACGGCGCCTCGGTGTCGATCGGCATCGGCCTCGAGCTGCAGGTGCTCACGGCCATCCTGCTCGGCGGCGTGGCCTTCAGCGGTGGCCGCGGCTCGCTCTGGGGCGTGCTCTTCGGCGTGTTCTTCGTCGGCGTCCTCGACAACGGCCTCGTCCTGATGAACGTCGGCCCGTACTACGCGAACCTGGCGGTCGGCATCGTGCTGGTGCTGGCGGCGAGCGCCGACGCGTTCTACCAGCGGCTCGAACGGCTGCCGGTACGCGTCGACGACACGGCCCAGCGGGCGGCTGCCCGCATGCCGCCCCCCGCTCCGCCGCTCGAGGTCGCCGTGCACGAACGGGAAGGGCCCGCCGTGGCCGACGGCGCCACGGTGCTGCTCGAGGTCGCGAACGCGACCAAGCGCTACGGCCCGGTGGCGGCGCTTCGCGACGTCAGCCTGCGGCTGCACGCGGGCGAGGTCATCGGCCTCGTGGGCGACAACGGCGCGGGCAAGTCGACGCTGGTCAACATCCTCTCGGGGAACGTCCGGCCCGACGAGGGCGAGCTCCTGGTGGACGGCATCGGGCGCCAGTTCTCGGACCCGTCCGAGGCCCGGGCCGCCGGCATCGAGACCGTCTTCCAGACCCTGGCGCTGGTGCCCACCCTGAACGTCTGGGAGAACATCTACCTGGGCCGCGAGGAGCTCGGCCCGGGCTCCGCGGCCAGGGCCCTGCACCGGATGAACAAGCGGGGAATGCGCCGCGAGGTGCAGCGCGGCTTCGAGCGCTTCGGCGTGACCTTGCCGCCGCTGTCGACGAAGGTCTCGTCGCTCTCGGGCGGCCAGCGCCAGCAGGTGGCCATCACCCGCGCGGTGCTGTGGGGCTCGCACGTCGTGCTCCTGGACGAGCCCGCCGCGGCGCTCGGCGTGCGCCAGACCGAGCTCGTCCTGGCCCTCGTCGAGCGGCTGAAGGCCCACGGCGTCGGCGTGATCTTCGTGTCCCACAACATGCAGCACGTGCTGCGCGTGGCCGACCGCATCGCGGTGCTGTTCCTGGGCCAGAAGGTCGCCGACTTCGCGGTCGACACCGACACCCGGGCGTCCGACCTGGTCGCCCTGATGACCGGCGCCGCTGCGGGCGATCCCGTGGCCGCGAGGACGCTCCCGGAGTGCGGATCGTGGGCTACACCGACCCCTGGTCGGTCGCTCCCGGCGAGGAGCTGCGCGTCATGGCCAGCACGCGCAGCTCCTCGTTTCGGGCATCGCTGCGCCGGCTCGCCGGCGCCGGGCGGCGAGGCGGCCGTCGAGAGCGCCTTCGACGGCGAGCACGCAGGGCCGCGAGCAGGCCCTCGCGCCGGGTTCGTACGCCGTCGCCCCGCAGGCGCCGCCGCTCGTGCCGGGTGCCGGCTTCACCCTGGAGGCCTGGGTCTGGCCCACCGCCCCGGGTGGGAGCGCCCAGGTCGTCGCGGGCCAGCACGACGGCGAGCACGGCTACGCCCTCGGCCTCGACGAGGCCGGCCGGGCCACGCTCTGGCTCGACGGCCAGGCCGTCTCGACCGACCGGCCGCTGCAGGCCCGGACCTGGTACCGGCTGTCGGCGGCCTACGACGTCGCCCGCGGGTCACGCGCACGTGCGAGCAGGTGCCGTTGCGGCCCTGGCCGGGCGCCGTCGAGACCGCCCGGGCCGAGCGCGAGAGCAGCGGCTGGAGCGCGCCCACCGCGCCGTTCCTCCTGGCCGCTCGCAGCGAGCCGGCGACGGCGCACTACAACGGCAAGCTCGAGGCCCCGCGGCTGCTCGCCGCCGACGGCACCGAGCTCGCCGCCTGGTACCTCGGCGGCGACCACGCCTCGGACCACGTCGCCGACGCCTCCGGCGGCGGGCGGCACGCGCGCTGCGTCAACCTCCCGATGCGGGCCGTCACCGGCCACGCCTGGCGAGGCGAGACGACCGACGCGAACGCCGCCCCGGACGAGTACGCCGCGATCTGGTTCCACGACGACGACCTCGAGGACGCCGGCTGGGAGCCCGCGTTCAGCTTCACCGTCCCCGACGGCCTGGCCAGCGGGGTGTACGGGATCCAGCTCGACGCCGACGACGGCTCGGACACCGTCCCGTTCACGGTGCGCCCGGCCCGCGGCTCGCCGGCCGCAGGCGTCGTCGTGCTGCTGCCGACGCTGAGCTACCTGGCCTACGCCAACGAGCACGCCTCCTGGATGCACCCGATCCCGGCCACCCCCGGGCTCGACCGGATCCTGGCCTGCGTCTCGGAACGCGACCGCTACATGGCCGACAACCGGCTGCTCTCGATCTACGAGCGCCACACCGACGGCAGCGGGGTCGCCTACTCGTCGCGTCGCCGGCCGGTCGTGAACATGCGCCACGACCTCGGGATGCCGCTCCTGCAGGGGGGCCCGCACCAGTTCCCGGCGGACATGGAGCTCCTGCGCTGGCTCGACGGGCTCGGCATCGCCTACGACGTGGTGACCGACGAGGACCTGCACGTCGAGGGCGCGGCGCTGCTCGAGGGCTACCGCGTCCTGCTCACCGGGTCGCACCCCGAGTACTGGTCGGGCGCGATGCTCGACGGGCTCGAGGCCTGGCAGGAGGGCGGCGGCCGGCTCATGTACCTCGGCGGCAACGGCTTCTACTGGATCACGTCGGTCTTCCCCGACCGCCCGCACGTGCTCGAGGTGCGCCGCGGCCACGCCGGCACCGGCGTCTGGCGCTCGGACCCCGGCGAGGTGCACCACGCCTCGACGGGCGAGCCCGGCGGCCTGTGGCGCTTCCGCGGCCGCCCGCCGCAGCGCGTCGCCGGCATCGGCTTCACCGCCCAGGGCTTCGACGCGAGCCTCCCCTACGTCCTGACCGACGCCGCCCGCGACCCGCGCGCCGCCTGGATCTTCGAGGGCGTCGAGGGCGAGACCATCGGCGCCCACGGCTCGGTGCTCGGCGGCGCCGGCGGGTTCGAGATCGACCGGATCGACGCCGACCTCGGCACGCCGCCGCACGCGCTGGTGCTGGCGGTCTGCCGCGGGTTCTCGGACGTCTACCAGGCGACGACCGAGGACATCCTGACCTCGGACTCCCAGCAGGGCGGCACGGTCTCGCCGCTGGTGCGCGCCGACCTCGTGTTCTACGAGCGACCGAACGGCGGCGCGGTCTTCTCGACCGGCTCGATCGCCTGGTGCGGCGCGCTGCTGACGAACGGCGGCGACAACGACGTCTCGCGGATCACCGGGAACGTGCTGCGCCGGTTCGCGGCCGACGGGCCGGTCGGCGGATGACCGTCGAGCGCAACCTGCTCGTCCCGCTGAGCGACGGCACGACCCTGGCCGCCGACCTGTACCTGCCCGAGACCGCCGGCCCCCACCCGACCCTGATCTCGTTCTACCCGTACCGCAAGGACGACGTCATCGGCTCGTTCTCGGCCTACCCGCAGCGCTGGTTCGCGGCCCGCGGCTACGCCCACCTGCTGGTCGACGTGCGCGGCTACGGCGGCTCCGAGGGCCGGCACGCCGAGTCGTTCGATCCGCGCCCCGAGACCGCCGACGCCGGCGAGGTCGTCGAGTGGGCCGCAGCCCAGGCGTGGTGCGACGGCGGCGTTGCCGTCTGGGGCGTGTCGTACGGTGGGCTCATGGCGCTGGCCGCGGGTGTGGCCCGGCCGCCGCACCTGCGGGCCATCGCCCCGGTCTACCCGCTGTTCGACGTCGCCGCCGACGTGACCTGGCCCGGCGGCGTGCCCGCGATGCTCGGCCAGCACCAGTGGTCGACGCTGATGCTGGCCCAGCGCCTGGCCCCGCCGACGTTCCGCGACGCCGACGGCCGCTGGGAGCGGGTCTGGCGGGCCCGGCTCGCACAGCTCGAGGAGGAGGAGCTCGACGTCCGCGCCTGGCAGTCGCACCCGGCCCGCGACCGCTACTGGCGCGAGCGGGTGCTCGACGTCTCGCGGATCGAGGTGCCGACCTTCCAGATCGGCGGCTGGCGCGACCTCTTTCCCGAGGCGGTCTCGGCCGCGCACCGGCAGATCCAGGCGCCGCGGCGGCTGCTGTTCGGGCCGTGGCTGCACGTCCCGCCGGACGTCGCGGCCCGCGAGCCGGTCGACTGGCTCCGCCTGCTGGACGCGTTCTTCGCCGAGCACCTGCGCGGCGCCGCGGCGGACGGCACGCCCGCGGTCCTGGCGTTCGTCCAGGGCGACGGCGGCTGGCGCGGCGCGCCGGCCTGGCCCCCCGCGGACCTCCAGCAGCAGATCCTGCGCCCGGCGGCCGACGGCCGGCTGGCGGACGATCCCGCGGGCGGCGTCGACGACTACGCCTCGGTCCCGTCGGTCGGCACCACGGCGGGCCAGCTCGACCCGTTCGGCACCGGCATGGGCTACCCCCTCGACCAGGGCCCGGACGACCTGCGCTCCCTGACCTACACCGGGGCGCCGCTGCCATCGCCGCTCGAGCTGGCCGGCTCGCCCGAGCTGGTGCTGGAGCTCGAGCGCCTCGACCGCTTCGGCCCGTTCGACCTGTCGGCGCGCCTGGTCGACGTCACCCCGGACGGCCGGGCCGAGCTGATCACGTCCGGCTGGGCCCGCAGCAGCGGCGGTCCGACCACCCTCCACCTGCGGGCCACGGCCTACCGGCTCGCCGCGGGCCACCGCCTGCGCCTGGCGATCGCCTGCGCCGACTTCCCGCGCGCCTGGCCCGACCCGACGGCCCCGCGGCTGCGGCTGCAGCGCCGCGGCTCGCTGCTGCGCCTGCCGGTCACGCCCGGCGGCCTCGGCGCGCCGGTCGAGCCGCCACGGCCCGAGCCGGTCGCCACGGCCGAGCGCTTCCCCTGGACGCTCGACGGGGCGCCCGCCTGCACGATCGAGCACGACCTGGCGAACGGCGCCGTGTCGGTCACCCTCGGCGGCGGCGAGACCATGCGGCTGCCCGAGGGCGGGACGCTCGCGCTGCGCCAGCGCGGCACGGCCCGGGTGGCCGACGCCCGGCCGCAGGAGGCCTCGGTCGAGGCCAGCGCCCGCATCGAGATCGAGTTTCCCGACGGCCCGACCGTCGTGGCCGAGTCGCAGAGCCGCGCCACCCGCGCCGGCCACGCCTACAGCGGCCGCGTTACCCTCGACGGCCAGACCCTGTTCGACCGCGCCTGGAGCACCGCGTGACTGAGCTGCCCGACCTCGACATCGACCGGACCTCGCCGGTCCCGTTCTACTTCCAGCTCTCGGAGGCCCTCGAGCAGGAGATCGTCTCGGGCCGCTGGGAACCGGGCGCCCGGGTACCGTCGGAGCCCGACCTCGGCGACCGCTTCCGGCTGTCGCGCACCACCATCCGCCAGGCGCTCGGCCGGCTCGAGCAGCGCGGCCTGATCAACCGGGTCAAGGGCCAGGGCACGTTCGTGCAGCGGGCCCAGCCCGGCCTGTGGCTGCTGCAGTCCTCCGAGGGCTTCTTCCAGGAGGAGGTCGACCGGCTCGGCCGCACCGTGACGTCACGGATCCTGCGGGCCGAGAGCGCCACGCTGCCCGACTGGGCCTGCCAGGAGCTCGAGCTCCCGGTCGGCTCGCACGGAGCGATCCTCGAGCGCCTGCGGGCCGTCGACGGCCAGGTCGCGCTGTTCGTCGTCAACTGCCTGCCCGAGCACGTCGCCGAGGCCGCGCTCGCGGTGCAGAACCCGAACGAGTCGCTCTACCGCCGGCTCGGCGAGCGGGCCGGGATCGTCCCGCAGGGCGGCCGGCGCACGCTCGAGGCGATCGCCGCCCGGGCCCGGGTGGCCGAGCTGCTCGAGCTCCGCCCCGGCTCGCCGGTGGCGTTCATCGAGTCGGTCGCCTGGGACGCGAGCCTGCGGCCGTTCGACACCTACCGGGCCTGGCTTCGCACCGACCGCACCCGCATCGACATCCAGGCGGTCACCCCGGCGGCCGCGGCCAGCGTGCCGCTCTCGGCCGGTCGCGAGGGCCCGGCATGACGGCCCTGCTCGACGGCCGCCGGGCGGTCATCAGCGGCGCCGGCAGCGGGATCGGGCGCCAGGCGGCCCTCGTGTGCGCGCGCGAGGGCGCGCGCGTGGGAATCCTGGACGTCGACGCCGAGGCGGCCGGCACGGACGGCGGCCGAGGTCGACGCGGCCGGCGGCGAGGGCCTGGCCCTGGCCTGCGACCTGCGCGACGAGCGGTCGGTCGAGGACGCCGTCGCCCGGGCGGCCGGCGTGTTCGACGGCCTGGACGCGGTGGTCGGCTGCGCGGGCGTCCAGCTCGCGGGCCAGGACGACCGGGCCGACCGGCTCGCGCTCGCGGTCTGGCAGCGCACGATCGACATCAACCTGACCGGGATGTTCCTGCTCGCCAAGCACGGCCTGCGCCGGCTGCTCGAGGGCGGCGGCGGGAGCGTCGTCCTCACCTGCTCGCCGACCGGCCAGTACGGCTGCGCCCCGGGCTACGACGCGTACTCGGCGAGCAAGGCCGGCGTCTACGGCCTGGTGCGGGTGATGGCCGCGGACTACGCGGAGGAGGGGATCCGGGTGAACGGCGTCGTGCCCGGCTACACGCGCACGCCGATGACCGAGTGGGTGACGCCGGACGAGCACGACGGGCTCCTGCAGACGATCCCGCTGCGACGGGCGGGCCAACCGGAAGAGGTGGCAGAGGTGATCGCGTTTCTCCTGTCAGACCGGGCGTCGTACACGACCGGCGCCGTCTGGTGCGGCGACGGCGGCATGACGGCGGTCTAGGTGGCGGCCCAGCTGCAACAGCTCCGCTGGCTCCGGGCGGGGCCGCTCACGGTGGCCCTCGACGGGGTCGACCTGCGCTACGTGCGGCTCGGGGAGGTCGAGGTCGTCCGCCGCATCTACGTCGCCGTCCGCGACCGGAACTGGAACACGATCCCCGGCGTCATCTCGGACATCGAGGTCGACGAGCGCGAGGACTCGTTCGAGGCCCGCTTCTCGGTCCGGCACGAGAGCCACGACACCGCCTTCTCGTGGAGCGGCTCGATCAGCGGCACGCCCGACGGGCGGATCTCGTTCTCGATGGACGGCCGCGGCGAGCGGGACCTGCAGTACAACCGGATCGGGTTCTGCGTCCTGCACCCCTTCCGGGAGTGCGCCGGGCGGCCGTACCGCGCCCGGACCCCGGACGGGCCGGTGTCGGGCGAGCTGCCCGATCTGGTCGGGCCGCAGGTCTTTCGCGAACGGCGTCTACGTGCCGTTGTTCCCGTCGGCCAGCCAGCTCGAGATCGACGTGGCCGACGGCCCGACGGCGGTCTTCGAGTTCGAGGGCGACCTGTTCGAGATGGAGGACCAGCGCAACTGGACCGACGCCTCGTTCAAGACCTACTGCACCCCGCTCGGCCTCGGGATCCCGCACAGCCTGACGGCGGGGCAGGAGCTCTCGCAGCGGGTGACCGTGCAGGTGAGCGGCGCGGCGGCGCCGGCCGGCGAGGCGCGCGAGCCGGCGCTCGAGGTCGGCGAGCCCACCGGCAGGACCGTGCCGCCGATCGGCCTGGCCCTGTCCGCCGAGGATCCGACGCCCGTCGAGCTCGAGCAGCTGCGGGCGCTGGTGCCGGCGCACCTGCGGGTCGAGCTGCACGCCTCGGACGCCGGCTGGCCGGCCGAGCTCGAACGCGCCGCGGGCGTGGCTCGGGCCGTCGGCGCGGCCCTCGAGGTCGCCCTGTTCACCCGGGAGTCCGACGACCTCTCGGCGCTCGGCGCAGGCCCTGCGGGCGGCGGACGTGGTGCGGGTGCTGGTGGCCCCCGAGGGCGCCCAGACGACCACGCCCGAGGAGACCACCCCGGCGTCCCTGGTGCAGCGGGTCAGGGACGGGCTCGCGCTCGGCGACGTTCCGATCGCCGGCGGGACCGACATGTACTTCTGCGAGCTCAACCGCACCCGCCCCGACGCCGCCGCGATGGACGGCCTGTTCTGGTCGCAGAACGCCCAGGTGCACGCGTTCGACGACATCTCGGTGCTCGAGACGACCGAGGCCCAGGGCGAGCAGGTGCGGGCGGCCCAGGCCTTCGCCGGCGGCAAGCCGCTGTTCGTCGGGCCGGTCACGCTGAAGCGCCGCTACAACGTCAACGCGACCGAGGCGGAAGAGGACGACGACCCGCCCGACCCGCGCCAGACCGCACAGCTCGGAGCGGCCTGGATGGCGGCCAGCGCGAAGCACCTGACCGAGCAGGGCGCTGCTGCGGTGACGTACTTCGAGACGACCGGCCCCCGCGGCGTGACCGCCGGCGGCGAGGCCTTCCCGCTGCACCGGGTGCTCGGCGAGGTGTCGAGCCTGTGCGGCGGCGAGGTGCTGGCCTGCGACACGAGCCGGCCGCTCGAGCTCGCCGGGCTCGCGGTGCGCCGCGACGGCGGCACCACCCTGATCGCGGCGAACCTCACGCCCGACGCCAGGACCGTGGCCGTCAGCGGCCTGCGCGAGACGTCGTCGCTCGACCTCGGCCCGTACGAGGTCGTTCGCATCCACGAGAGCCAAGGAGGGGACGCATGAGCGGCAAGCCGACCGCCGACGCAGTCACAGGAGGGCTGCTCGGCCGGCAGCTTCAGATCTCCCAGATCGCGGTCGTGACGAACGACCTCGAGAAGACGATGGAGCAGTACACGAAGCTCCTCGGCTGGGGCCCGTGGAACGTCTACCGGCACGTGCCGCCGCGGCTCCACCACACCCAGATCCGGGGCAAGGACGTCGAGTACACGATGCTCGGCGCCGAGACCCACGTCGGCGACATGGGGTTCGAGCTGCTGCAGCCCCTCGAGGGCCCGAGCATCTACCGCGAGTGGCTCGACGAGCACGGCGAGGGCCTGCACCACGTCGCGGTGATGCTGCACGACTTCGAGGAGTCGGAGCAGCTGAAGCAGAAGTTCGCCGAGATCGGTGCGGAGGTCCTGATGCTCGGCCGGATCGGCGAGTCGATCGAGTACTACTACCTCGACACCGAGCCCTCGCTGAAGATCATCCTCGAGTCGGGGTCGGGGCACGCGATCGACCTCACGCCCGACTACGTGTACCCCTGAGGCCGTGATGGATGGCAACCGGGTCGCCGTCGTCACCGGAGCCGGCACCGGCATCGGCGCCGAGGCGGCCCGGCTGCTGTCCCGCAACGGGCTCGACCTGGTGCTGGTCGGGCGCCGTCGCGAGCCGCTCGAGACCGTCGGCGCCGACCTCGAGGGGCGCGCCGCGGTGGTGTCCGCCGACCTCGGCGACCCCGCCGCGCCGGCGCGGATCGTCGAGCAGGCGCTGGCCGCGTTCGGCCGCCTCGACGTGGTCGTCAACAACGCCGCGGTGATCCAGAACGGGCCGCTCGACTCGTTCTCGCGAGCGGTGTTCGAGAACCACTACGCGGTCAACGTGGCCGGGCCGTTCTTCCTGCTGCAGGCGGCGCTGCCCGCGCTGCGCGCCTCGCCGGACGCGGCGGTGGTCAACGTGAGCTCGTCGGTCGGCTCGATCGTCAAGCAGGGGAGCATGCTCTACGGCTCCTCGAAGGCCGCGCTCGAGTACCTCACCCGGGCCTGGGCCTACGAGCTCGCCGCCGACCGGATCCGGGTGAACTGCATCGCGCCCGGTCCCGTCGACACCCCGATCCACGCCACCTACTCCGACGACCTCGACGCGACCTACGCCGACCTGGCCCGCCGGATCCCGCTGCAGCGCATGGGGCAGCCGGCCGACCTGGCGGCCTGGGTCTGGTTCCTGGCGTCGCCCGACAGCGCCTGGACGACCGGCAACGTGATCCACGTCGACGGCGGCCAGGTGCTGGGCTCACCGGAGGAGGCGCCCGCCTGAGCGTCGCTTGGTAGCGTGGCCCGTCACGCTCGCGCCGGCGTTGGGACCGCGCGGGCGACCGTTACCTGACCGGGGGAATGCTCATGAGAAGCACGTTGGGTGCTGGGCTTCGGCCGCGCTCGCGCAGGGCGAGGGCCCTGCTCGCCGGGCTCGCCGCCACCGCTGGTCGCCGTTGCCGCGGCCACCGTGGAGGCATCCGCTCCTCCAATCGGACAGTCGGCCTCCGCCGCCCGGGCGAGCCACCTCAGCCGGTCATCGTCATCCTGCGCGACCAGCACGGGAAGCTGCCGGCTCCAGGGGCCGCGCGGGCGGCCCGCGCGGGGGCCGTACGGGCCGAGCAGGCACCGCTGCTCGACGCCTGCGGGCCAGCGGGGCGACCAGGATCAAGACCTACACGCTGGTCAACGGCTTCGCCGCGACCATGTCGGCGGCCGACGTCGCCCGGCTGCGGGCGAACCCGGCGGTGGCGTCGGTGACGCCGGACCGCACCGTCTCCGTGCCCCACGCCCAGCAGTCGTCGCTGCTCGACGCCGCCGCGGCCGGCGCGACGACGGCGGCGCCGAGCGTCGACGCCCCGCCGGCGAACGCGATCTGCCCGACCGATCCCTCGCAGCCGCTGATCGAGCCCGAGGCGCTGCAGAGCATCCACGCGATCTCCTCGCCCGGCCATCCGGGTGCCCAGAGCCTGGTCACCGGCGCGGGCGTGAAGGTCGCCTACATCGCCGACGGCATCGACCCGAACAGCCCGGACTTCATCCGCCCGGACGGGTCGCACGTGATCGTCGACTACCAGGACTTCTCCGGCGACGGCCCGGCGCCGGCGAGGCGGCGGCCAGGAGGCCTTCGGCGACGCGTCGTCGATCGCCGCCCAGGGAACCGTCGTGCACGACCTGTCGCAGTTCGTGAACCAGGCCCATCCGCTCCGCCTGGCTGCAACATCCGCATCGTCGGCGTCGCTCCGGGCGCGTCGATCGTCGCGCTCAAGGCCGGTGACGAGGGCCTTCCGAACTCGGCCATCCTCCAGGCGATCGACTACGCCGTGAACGTCGCCCACGTCGACGTCATCAACGAGTCGTTCGGCCTCAACACCTACCCGCAGCAGACCGCGGCGCTCGACTCCGTCGTCGCGTTCAACGACGCCGCCATCGCGCGCGGGCGTGACCGTGACCCAGAGCACCGGCGACGCCGGCATCACGAACACCATCGGAGCCGCCGACGACTCGAAGGAGATCACAGGTTCGGCGGCCACGACCGACAACCGGCTGTACGCCCAGACCACGTACGCGGCGTTCCCGTTCTCGAACGGGAAGTGGATCAGCGACAACATCTCGGCGCTGTCCTCGTCCGGCGTGAGCCAGGGCGGCCGCACGCCCGACCTCACCGCTCCGGGCGAGGGCAACTGGGCGGTCTGCGAGGGCCCGCCGGGCTTCGGCTGCGTCAACTTCCAGAGCCCGGCGCAGCCGACCGACATCCAGTCGTTCGGCGGCACCAGCGAGTCCGCGCCGCTCACCGCCGGCGTCGCCGCGCTGGTGATCGAGGCCTACCGCAACACGCACGCCGGCGCGAGCCCCACGCCGGCCCAGGTGAAGCAGTTCATCACCGGCTCCGCCCAGGATCTCGGCCTGCCGTCCGACGAGCAGGGCACGGGGCTGCTCGACGCGCGCGCCGCGGTCGAGGCCGCCTCGGCGACCGGCACGCACATGACCGCCGACCCCGACCAGGTGCTGGTCGAGGACAAGCCCGGCCACAAGAGCCGCATCGACGTCCAGGTGACCAACGCCGGCGCGACCTCCGAGACGGTGACGGCGAACGTCCGCAGCTTCGCCTCGGCCGCGCCGGATTCGACGCAGACGGTGCAGGTCGACCACTCGAGCGACCCGACCTTCACCTACTACAACGGCACCCAGTGGGCCTACAAGACCACGACCATCGACGTCCCCGCGGGCCTCGACCGGCTCGGCGTCGCCATCGCCTGGCAGGGCGCCCCGACCGTCAACGCCGGCGGCGCGAACCCCATCGTGCGCATGTCGCTGCTCGCGCCCGACGGCACGTTCGTGGCCAACACCCGGCCCAGGGCGGCCCGGCCTCGGCGAACTACGGGTTCGTCGACGTCCGCAGCCCGGCCGCCGGCACCTGGAAGGTCGTGCTGTACACCCCGTCGCCCTCGGCCGACGGCCCGGGCGCGGCCGGCTACACCGGCCCGGTGATCGTGAACGCGAGCTACGACACGGCCGTGCTCACGCCTGCGGCGACACCCCGAGCGTGACGCTCGCGCCGGGTGACACGAAGACCGTCTCGGCCCACGTCACGACGCCGGCCTCGGGCGGCGACCTGACCCAGGCGCTGGTGCTCGCCAACGGGAGCCAGACGACCGAGGTGCCGATCGTCCTTCGGCCGGTGATCAAGCTCCCGCACCCGCGGCTCCTTCACCGGCGCGTTCACGGGCGGCAACGCCCGCGCGTTCTCGCCGGCACAGACGTTCACCTACGAGTTCGACGTCCCCTCGTCGACCCGCACGTTGAACGTGAGCTTCGCGACCTCGAAGCTCCCGCACGCCGCGATCCAGGCGGCGCTGGTGCAGCCGAACAGCGAGGTCTCGACGATCGACCAGAACCTCGACTTCGACGACCACGGGAACCTGCACCTCGAGTCGAACATCCAGCTCGTCCAGGCCAATCCGATCCCCGGCCGCTGGCGCCTGGTGCTGATCTCCCAGAACCCGGTGAGCGGGAAGGACATCTCGCTCAAGTTCAGCGGCACGATCGTGCGCTCCACCGGGCGACAACGTCCGGGCCGTCGGCGTGCCGAACAGCGCTTCCACGGTGCTCTCGGCGGGCCACGCGGTGACGGCGCACATCGTCTACCGCAACACCGGCTCGACCTTCGAGGCCATCGAGGCCGACCCGCGGCTGAACCAGACGGGCGACGTCGAGCTGGCGCCCCAGGGTGACGCCACGGTGACCATCCCGAGCTTCGCCGGGCCGGTCTACCAGGTGCCGCCGATGAGCGACTCGTTCACCCTGAACGGCACCGGCACGGCGCCGATCGTGGTCGAGATGCAGAACGCGGCGGGCGCCGAGCCCGACCTCATCGGCAACCTCACGGCCGCCCAGGGCGGGCAGCCTGACCGCGAGCGTCACCGACGCCCGCTCGACGGGCGAGGTGGCCCCGGGCCTGTGGTTCGCCACCGCGGCCCTGATCGGGCCGTTCCCGGCTCCGGCCGACCCGCAGACGGTGACCTTCAGCGCCTCGGCGCACACTCAGCTCTTCGACCGCGCGGTCACCAGCGACACGGGTGACGTCTGGCTCGAGGGCGTCGATCCGTCGGCGACCGACAACCCGGTCGTCGTGCCGCGCGGCGGCGTCGGTGTGATCACCTTGACGATCACCCCGAACCAGGCGCCGGGCACCGTGGTGTCCGGCACGATCTACGTGGTGAACCTCCCCCTGAACACGCCGAACCCGATCCCGCAGCTCACGACCGGTGACGTGCTGGCGGCGATCCCGTACAGCTACACCGTCGGCTGACGCCTGACCGCTCTGAGGGCCCCGCCGCGCGGCGGGGCCCTCAGGCGGGCGTCAGCTCTCCCGCCCGCACCGCGAACGGCAGCCGGTTGGCCGGCGGCGCGAGCGGGCAGACCCAGCGCGGGTCGTAGGCGCAGGAGGGGTTGTAGGCGTGGTTGAAGTCCAGCACCAGCCGGGCGCCGTCCATGCCGAGGTCCGCGCCCTTGACCGTGTCGAGCAGGTAGCGGCCGGCGCCGTAGGTCTCCTGCCCGCTGGTCGCGTCGCGGAACGGCAGGAACAGCCCGCCGCCGTAGGCCTCGAGCCAGTACAGGTCGAGCGCCGCCGCCTGGCCGTCGAGCTCGAAACGGGCCCGGCCGACCCGCTCGAAGGTGGTCACGGCGCCGTCGAGCGCCGCGATCTCGACCGTCTCGCGCGCCGCCGGCTCGACCTCGGCCAGCACCCGCGCCGCCGGGTCGTAGGGGTAGTACGGGACGGCCGTGAACTCGGCCCGCTCGTCCTCGGGCAGCGGCGACTGCGGGTGCGACGCGAACAGCCGGTCGCGCGTGCTGCGCCACAGGTCGAACCCTTCCTGCGGCGGCAGCGCGCGGACCTCGGCGTACAGCTGGAAGACGGTGCGCTTCCAGTCGAGCAGCGCCAGGACGTCGTCGAGCTCGATCTCAGCTCCCGGTGAACGGGTTCAGGATCGGAGGCGAAGAGCCAGTCGGGCTGCGCGATCCCCGAGCACTGAGTCGGAGTCGAGGGTGCCGGGGCAGCCGCCGTTGTCGCGCTGGGCCGCCCAGGTCGAGATGGTCGAGAAGCCCTTCTTCTGCGGCGAAGCGCTCGAGCTGCCGGGCGTCCTGCAGGTCGGTGACCTCGGTGGACCCCGGGTAGTCGTCGATGCCCGGCAGGAGCGTGTTGCCCTCCATCGCCCAGAGCGCGGCGGAGCTCTTGTACGGGTAGAGCGTCGCGAGCTGGCGGTGCAGGTTGCGGGCCGCCCGGATCGCCGCGCCGCCCATCTCGGTCGTGACCCCGTCGTAGTAGTCGAAGGTCATGATGTTGACCACGTCGACGCGGGTGCCGTTGGCCACGGCGTTCTGCAGGACGTACAGCCCGTTCGGCCTCGAGCCCGCCCGGCTCGACCGGCAGCGTGTACTCGATCTGCAGCGGCCGGCCCTGGGCCGCGGCCCAGTCCTCGACCAGCTTCAGGGCCTTGTTGCGGCGGTCGATGCTGAACGTCCGGCCGAGCGCGTTGACCTCGACGTCCATGTCGAGGCGGCTCGCGTCGTAGGCCGTGATCACCGACTCGTAGGCCGCCGCCAGCTGGGCGGCGCCCTTGCAGGTCTCGGCGATCTCGGTGCCGCCGTGGTCGGCGCTGTAGCCGCCGAACGAGGGCACGACGTCGCCGCCCATCGCCCGCAGCGCGGCGATGTCGTCGGCGAACGCGCCGGAGTCCATCCCCATCGACGGGTCGCCGTTCCAGGTCGGCAGGCACTGGTCCTGCGACGGAGCCTCGATGAAGGCCATCGTGTAGTAGCGGGTGCCCGACGCCTGGGCCAGGCGCGGTCAGGCTGTCGCCGGTCCAGGCCTCGTAGTACGGGGCGAACACGTGCGCGGGCAGGGGCGTCGCCGCTCCGGCCGTCCGAGCCGGCACCAGCGCTGCTGCGAGCAGCGCCAGCACGGCGATGGCGAAGCGCGGTCTGGCCATCTCGTTCCCCTCCGTCGCGGATCCGGTTAGGAACACTTACAGATTTGCGGGAGGCGGCGCAAGGCTCGCGTCGCGGCGACCTACACTCCGCGCGATGGCCGACGGCTCCCGTCCCAACATCCTGCTCGTGATGGCCGACCAGCTGGCCGCCTCGGCCCTGCCGGCCTACGGCAACGAGGCGGTGCGCGCGCCGCACCTGCAGCGGCTCGGCGACGAGGGCGTGGTCTTCGAGCGGGCCTACTGCAGCTCGCCGCTCTGCACCCCGTCGCGGGCCTCGATGCTGACCGGCCGGCTGCCGTCGCGGATCGGCTGCCTCGACAACGCCGCCGACTTCCCGTCCGAGGCCCCGACGCTCGCGCACCACCTGCGGCTGGCCGGCTACGAGACGGTGCTGGCCGGCAAGATGCACTTCGTCGGGCCCGACCAGCTGCACGGGTTCGAGCGGCGGGTGACCGGCGACGTCTACCCCGCCGGGCGCGACTGGACGCCGGACTGGGAGCGGCCGCTGGCCGAGCGGCTCCCGTGGTACCACGACATGAGCAGCGTGCACCGCGCCGGCGTCGTGTCGACGACCCTGCAGCTCGAGTACGACGCCGAGGTGGCGCTGCCTGGGCCGAGCGCGAGCTGTACCGCCTGGCCGGGCGCGACCGCCCGTTCCTGCTGGTGGCCTCGTTCGCCCACCCGCACGACCCCTACGAGGTGCCGCGCGAGGTGTGGGAGCGCTACGACGGCGTCGAGATCCCGCCGCCGGCCGTCGGCCCGCTGCCGCTCGACCGCCAGGACCCGCACAGCCGGCGGCTGCTCGAGATGTGCCAGACCGGCGACGCCGAGCACGACCCGGCGCTCGTCGCAGCGGGCCCGCCGGGCCTACCTCGCGGCCGTCTCGCACGTCGACGACCAGGTCGGCCGGCTGCTCGCGGCGCTGCACGAGACGGGCCAGGAGCGCGACACGGTGGTCCTGTTCACCTCGGACCACGGCGACATGCTGGGCGAGCGGGGGCTCTGGTACAAGATGAGCTTCTTCGAGGGCTCGGCCCGGGTGCCGCTGCTGGCCTGGGCGCCCGGCCACTTCGGCGCCGGACGGGTGGCCGAGGTCGTGTCGCTGCTCGACGTCCTCCCCACGGTGTGCGAGCTGGCCCGCGCGCCGCTCGACGGCGCCGACCCGCTCGACGGGACGAGCCTCGTGCCGGCGCTGCGCGGCGGGCCCGGCTCGGGCCTGGCGCTCGGCGAGTACCTGGCCGAGGGCACGTCGGAGCCGCTGGTGATGCTGCGGCGCGGGCCGTACAAGTACGTGCGCTGCCCGGGCGACCCCGACCAGCTGTACGACCTCGACGCCGACCCCGGCGAGCTCGAGAACCTCGCCGGGACGGTCGAGACCGACCTGCCGGCGGAAGCGGCGGCGCGCTGGCCCGACCTCGCGGCGCTGCGCGAGGAGGTGGTGTCGAGCCAGCGGCGCCGCCGCCTCACCGCCGAGGCCCTGGCGCTGGGTGAGCAGACGCCCTGGGACTGGAACGGCGGACCTGGCATTCGCACGGGCCAGGACTTCTGGACGACCCTGGAGGCCGCCCGGAAGCCCTGACCGTGCGCCCGCCTACTTCGCGGGGTGGGTGAAGATGTCGCCGCAGTGGCCCTTGCCGGAGAACGGCGGGCACACGTTGGTGTCGCCGGCGACCAGGTTCGAGGCCGCCGAGAAGAAGCCGACGGTGGTGCCGGCCACGTCGATCCCCGGGTTGCCCGAGACGAGGTCGCCCTGGGCGCCGTCGCTCGACACGCTCACCCGGGTCGTGATGTCGGTCGTCCGGTCGTGCACGAACACGTCGGGGCACGACGGCCCGAACGGGCTGCAGGTGTTGGTGTCGTCGCCGACCAGGTTCGAGGCCAGCGAGTTGAAGGCCACGAGGCGGCCGCTGCCGCTGATCACCGGGCCGGACACCGACCCGCCCGTGATGGTCGTGAGGCTGTCGCCGTTGGCCTCTCCGCCGAAGCTCGCCACGCTGTCGCGCTCGGTCATGCCGGTCGCGAGGTCGCGCACGAAGATGTCGGTGCGGTTGTTCAGGTCGCCGCCGACGAGGTTCGTCGCGTCGGAGGCGAAGGCCACCGCAGTCCCGTGCTGGTCGACGGACGGGAGCTCGCTCGTGGCGTTGCCCTGGGTGCCGTCGTCGGCGACGGTGACCAGCGTCGTCGTGCCGGCCGCGAGGCTGCGCAGGTAGACGTTGTCGATGCTGCCCGTGCCGCCCGGCACCAGGTTCGAGGACGCGGACTCGAAGGCCACGAACTTCCCGTCCGCGCTGATCGACGCGCTCGAGGCGCCGCTGTCGGCCGCCTCACCCGCGTCGTTGACGCCGACGAGCGTGGTCTTGCCGGTGCGCAGGTTGCGCACGTAGACCTGGGTGCCGCCGATCGTCCCGCCCGGGATGAGGTTCGAGGCCTGGGAGGTGAAGGCCACCATCTGGCCGTTGCTCGAGATCGTCGGGGCGAAGCTCGCGCCGTCCGCCGCGCCGCCGTCGGCTGCGGCCGACACCAGCGTCGTCGCGCCGGTGCGCAGGTCGTGCACGAACACGTCGCTGCGGAAGTTGTCGTCCCCCGCCACCAGGTTCGGCGCGGTCGAGGTGAACGCGACGACCTTGCCCGTCGACGAGATCGCCGCCGAGAAGCTGTCGCCCCGCGCCTGGGCGCCGCTGCTGGTCACGCTCACCCGGGTCGTCGTCCCCGTCTTCTGGTCGCGCACGAAGACGTCGCTCGCATTGTTCGAGTCGCCGTCCACGAGGTTCTTGGCCATCGAGTCGAACGCCACCTGCGCTCCACCGCGCGACAGGGCCGGCGGCGCGAAGCGGCCGCTGATGTCGTTGCCTTGCCGGCCGGCGCTCGACACGCTCACGCGCACCGTGCCGGCGTTCTTCGCCGCCGTCGCCGCGGTCGCACCTGTCGCGGCCAGCGCGATCGACGCTGCCACCGCAATCCCTCTCCGTCCCATCCGTCGCTCCCTCTCGGTTGCCTGCAGTGAGGGCGGAGCGTAGGCCCCGACTGGACCGGCCAGGTATGGGACCTGGTCCTACGACGACCGTCCGGCCCGCGTGCCCGCTCCTCCGATCGGAGGGCGCGCGCCGGAACGCGCCGGGGTGGGAAGAGCCACTCATTCCCCGTCGTTGCCCACTAGAGCGAGCCGAATCCGCGAAGGAGACTGCATGCCCGCCCCCATCAAGACGACCCTGTACACCGACCCCGGGTGTCCGTGGGCCTACTCGGCGATTCCCGCGCTCCGGGTGCTCGAGTGGCGCTACGGCTCGCAGCTCGACTGGGACCTGGTCATGATCGGTCTCACCGAGAGCTCCGACCAGTACAAGGCCCGGGGCTACACCACCGTCCGCTCGGCCCGCGGCTGGGTCGGCTTTCGCCGCTTCGGCATGCCGTTCGCCCCGAACCCCAAGAGCCGCGTCTCGGCCACTGCCCGGGCCTGCCGCGCGATCGTCGCCGCCGGCCAGCTGCACGAGGGCGCCGAGTGGCAGGCGCTGCGCGCGCTGCAGCTCTCCCAGTTCTCGACCCCGCTGGTGCTCGAGGACGACGAGCACCTCAGCCGGGTCGTCGGCGCCGCCATCGGCGTGGCGCCCGACGCGGTTCGCGAGGCGCTCGACTCCGACGCCGTGACCGAGGCCTACCAGCGCGACCGCGCCGCGTCCCGCAGCGCCGCCGGCTCGCCCGCCGAGTTCCAGGGCAAGACCGCGACCAGCGACGGCCCGGTGCGCTTCACCGCCCCCTCGGTGGTCTTCGAGCGCGACGGCCAGACGCTCGTCGCGGGCGGCTGGCAGACGATCGAGGCCTACGACGTCCTGGTCGCGAACCTCGACCCGACGCTCGACCGGCGCACCGCCCCCGAGGACGCCGGCGAGCTGATCGAGGCCTTCCCCACCGGCCTGACGACGCAGGAGGTCACGGCGCTCCTGGTGCGCGGCAACGACGCCGAGAACCGCGACGCCGCCGAGCTCGCCATGCTCGACCTGGTCGGCGAGGGCCGGGCCGTCCGCCTGAACCTCGGCGACGACGCCCTCTGGGTCTCGCCCGACGAGGCCGAGCACCAGCGCGCGATCCTGCACGAGGCGCTCGAGCCGGAGGTGGCGCTGCGGTGAGGGTCGAGATCTGGTCGGACGTGATCTGCCCGTGGTGCTACATCGGCAAGCGCCGCTTCGAGGCGGCGCTCGAGCAGTTCGAGCACCGCGACGAGGTCGAGGTCCTGTGGCGCGCCTTCGAGCTCGATCCCTCGGCGCCCGCCGAGCCGCAGCCGCAGCTCGAGCGCCTGGCGACGAAGTACGGCGTCAGCCCCGAGGAGGCCGGCCAGATGAACGCCCGGGTGACCGGCCTGGCGGCCGAGCTCGGGCTCGACTACCACCTCGAGAACGCGCTCAGCGGCAGCACCTTCGAGGCCCACCAGCTCCTGCAGCTGGCCCGGGTGAGCGGCGTCCAGGACGCGCTCAAGGAGGCGCTCCTGCAGGCGTACTTCGTGGACGGGGTGGCGATCAGCGATCGCGACGCCCTGATCGGCGTGGCCGCCTCGGTCGGGCTCGACCCGGCCGAGGCCCGCGCCGCCCTCGAGGAGGGCCGGTTCATCGACTCGGTGCGTGGGGACGAGGAGCTCGCCTCCCAGCTCGGCGCGACCGGGGTGCCGTTCTTCGTCATCGATCGCCGCTACGGCGTGGTCGGGGCGCAGCCGTCCGAGGCGCTGCTCGGCGCGCTCGAGCGTGCCTGGGAGGCCGAACAGGCCGCCGTCACGTAGCCCGCGCGGGCGTCCGGCTCTGCACCCAGTGCGGCTGCACCGTGGTGTGGCCGAGCAGGTACTCGAGCGACGAGGTCGCGAGCGAGCGGGCGCGCCCGAGGTCCGGACCGACCAGCTTGCCGTCGCGCTTGAGCGCCTTGCCGGCGACGAACACCGTCTCGACGTTGCGGGTGTCGGCCTGCAGGACGACGGTCGAGACCGGGTCGATGATCGGGAAGGTGTTCAGGTGGTCGCAGCGGATGACCACCACGTCGGCCTGCTTGCCCGGCGTCAGCGAGCCGGTGCGGTCCTCGACGCCGCACACCCGGGCGCCCTCGATGGTGGCGAACTCGAGCACCTCGCGGCACGTCAGCAGCTTCGGCTCGGTCTCGTTGCCGGCGGCGAAGGCGGCCTCGTGCGACAGCAGGCGGTCCTGGGCGAAGAGGAAGCGCATCTGGGTGAACATGTCGCCGGGCACCGTCGTGACGACGTCGATGCTGAGGCTCGGCCGCAGCCCGTGGGCCAGCGCCCTGGCCGTCGGCGGGGTGCCGTGCCCCATCGTCATCTCGACGGTCGGCGCGATCGACACCTTGCCGCCCGTGTCCGCGATGAGCTGGAACTCCTCGTCGGACAGGTAGTTGCAGTGGATGTAGGTCGTGTCGTCTCCGAGCAGTCCCATCTCGGAGAGCTGCTTGACCATCGAGAAGCGCCCGGCGTACGGGCCCATCCCGACGTGCACGCTGATCGGCGCGCCGACGTCGCGGGCCAGCTCCCAGTCGTGCTTGACCACCTCGGGCGTGCAGAAGCCCGGCCCGCGCGTGCCCATCGCCAGGGTGATCAGGCCGTCGTCGCTCGAGAAGTACTGGTCGCGCACCCGGCGGATGTCCTCGGGCGACTCGAGCGTGCTGGTGTACCACCAGTCGGCCAGCGAGGTGTTCGGGTTGCCGTAGCAGTAGACCGCCCGCAGGCCCGCGTCGCGCAGCCCGCGGATCGCCTCGTCGGAGTGCTCCGGGGTGTTGTTGATGTGCGACCAGTCGAGCAGCGTGGTGACGCCGGCGTCGATCGCCTCGAGCGAGCCCAGGTAGTTGCCCGCGTACACGTCCTCGGCCCGGTAGGCCGGGGCGAGCTGGTCGAGCACGATGTCGAAGTAGCCGCCCAGGCTGACGTCCGGCGCGATCCCCCGGATCACGGTCTCCCAGGTGTGGCGGTGCGAGTCGATGAAGCCCGGGATGACGATGCTGCCGGCGCAGTCGACCACCTCCGCGTCGCCCACCTCGAGCGACGGTCCGACCGCCGCGATCCGGCCGTCCTCGATCAGGACGTCGCCGCCGTACACGTCGCCGATCTCGGCGTCCATGCTCAGCACATGGCCGCCCCGCAGCAGCACCCGCTCGGCCACGGTGTCTCCCTTCAGGAATCGGTCCGTCCAGTGGCGCTGAACGTGCCTGCCGAGTCTTCCACGACTGCCAGGCAGGGTCAAGGATCCGCGTGTTGACTGTCACTGCACGCCGCCTCTATGGTGCAGGCACGATGAGCGGAGCCGTGGTCATCATCGGTGGGACCGCCGGCATCTGCCGCCGGCTCGCCGAGCGCTATGCCGCCGAGGGCCGTGACGTCGTCCTGTCCGGGCGCGACGCCGGCCGCGCGCAGGGCGTGGCCGCCGAGCTCGGCGGTGGCGGCACGGCCACCGGCATCGGGCTCGACCTGGCCGAGCCCGACACCGTCGCCGCGGCGCTGGCCGGCGTCGGCACGGTCGATCGGCTGGTGCTCGGGGCGATCGAGCGCGACCAGAACGCCGTCCGGGCCTACGACCTGGCCGCGGCCACCCGGCTCGTGACGCTGAAGCTCATCGGGTACACCCAGGTCGTGCACGTGCTGCACGAGCGGCTCGCACCCGACGCCTCGATCCTGCTGTTCGGCGGGCTGGCCCTGCAGCGGCCGTACGTCGGCTCGACGACCGTCTCGACGGTCAACGGCGGCGTGATGGGCCTCGTGCACACCCTGGTCTTCGAGCTCGCGCCGGTCCGGGTCAACGGGCTGCACCCCGGGGTCGTCGGCGACAGCCCGGCCTGGAAGGACAAGCCGGCCGCGGTGCTCGACCCGCTCGTGTCCCGCACCCCGCTGGGGCGCCTGGTGACGATGGACGAGGTCGCAGACGCCGCCCGCTTCCTGCTCGAGAACACCGGCGTCTCGGGCGTCAACCTGCACGTCGACGGCGGATGGCTGCTCCGCTAGAGATCACGATCGCCGGCCTGGGGAACATGGGCCTGGCGGCTGCCGAGCGGCTGCTCGACGCCGGTCGCAGCATCGCCGTCTGGAACCGCTCGCCCGGCCGCGACGCGGAGCTCCTGGACCGCGGCGCGACCCGGCTCGAGCAGCCCTCGGAGGCCCTTGCGGCTGCTCCCGTGTGCCTCATGGTGGTGTCCGACGACGACGCCTGCGACGACCTCGCGCCGCGCATCCTCGAGGGCGCCCGGCCCGGCGGCGTGCTGGTCGAGATGAGCACGATCTCGGTCGCCGCCTCGACCCGCATCGCCGAGCGCTGCGCCGCCGCCGACGTCGACTACCTGCGGGCGCCGTTCAGCGGCAACCCGAACGTGGTCCGGGCCGGCAAGGCCTCGATCTTCGTGTCAGGGGACGCGGAGGTCGCCCGGCGCGTCGAGCCGCTGCTCGAGGACGTCGCTCCGACCGTGCGCTACGTCGGCGAGGGCGAGCGGGCCCGGGTCTTCAAGCTGGTGCTGCAGATCCT
Organism: uncultured Actinomycetes bacterium; assembly: GCA_963794695.1. Classification (GTDB taxonomy): domain Bacteria; phylum Actinomycetota; class Thermoleophilia; order Gaiellales; family JALYLC01; genus CAWCFJ01. The sequence goes on from CAWCFJ010000012.1 coordinate 199,987, forward strand.
GATCGCCGGCACCGCCGAGCTGCTGGCCGAGGCGGTCGTCCTCGGCGAGTCCGCCGGGATCGAGCGGCAGGCGCTGCTCGACGTGATCCAGGACTCGGTCGTCGGCTCGCGCTTCGTCGCCTCGAAGGTGCCCGCGCTGGCCCACGAGGACTGGTCCGCGACGTTCACGACGCTGATGATGGAGAAGGACATCGACCTGGTGCTCGACCTGGCCGCGCAGGGGGGCGCGGAGCTGCCGGTCGCCGCCACGCTGAAGGGCCTGCTGCAGGACGCGGCGGGGCGAGGCCTGGGGGAGAAGGACTTCATGGCGCTGTACGTGCGCCTCAAGGACACGAAGGCAGGTGGCACCCATGGCTCGAGTCCGCGAACATCGCCTCCCGCGGCGCGACGATGGCGGTCGACTGGGAGCAGCGGGTCGACTTCCCCCGGCTGCGGGCTCACCGTCTGGCCCGGGCCAAGGCCGCGCTGCAGGCCTCGGATCTCGGCTGCCTGCTGCTGTTCGACCCGAACAACCTGCGCTACGTGACGAGCACCGCGATCGGCACCTGGGAGCGCGACAAGAACATCCGCTTCGCCCTGCTGCTGCGCGACGACGACCCGATCCTGTGGGACTTCGGCTCGGCCGCCCGCCACCACCAGCTGTACTGCCCGTGGCTCCCCGAGTCGAGCTGGCGGGCCTGGGTGCCGCCGATGCGCGGGGCGATGCCCGACCCGACGGGCGTCCCCGACGCGCTGGCCGACATGCTCTTCGAGGAGCTGCGCCAGCGCGGCCTCGAGGGCGAGCCGATCGGCATGGACGTCCCCGACATGACGACGCTCCTGGCCCTGCAGCGCAAGGGCCTGCACATCGCGGACTCCCAGCCGGTGATGCTCGAGGCCCGCAAGATCAAGAGCCCCGACGAGCTCGCGCTGCTCGACCAGGCCGCCGGCATCGTCGACGCGGCCTACGAGACGATCTACCGCATGCTGCGCCCGGGTGTGCGCGAGAGCGAGGTCGTGTCGGCGGCGATGCGGGTGCTGTTCGAGCTCGGCTCCGAGCACGTCGAGGCGATCAACGCGATCTCCGGCGACCGCTGCAACCCGCACCCGCACACGTTCTCGGACCGGCTGCTGCGGCCCGGCGACCAGGCGTTCTTCGACATCATCCACTCGTTCATGGGCTACCGGACGTGCTACTACCGGACGTTCAACGTGAGCTACGCGACGCCGTCCCAGCTCGACGCCTACAAGCAGTGCCGCGAGTGGCTCGACGACGCGATCGAGCGGGTGCGGCCCGGTGCCACGACCGACCAGATCGCCGAGGTCTGGCCGACCGCGCAGGAGATCGGGATGAGCGACGAGCGGGCGGCGTTCGGGCTGCAGTTCGGCCACGGGCTCGGCGTCGGGCTGTACGAGTCGCCGATGATCTCGCGGCTGCACTCGTTCGACGACCCGGTGGAGCTCGAGGTCGGGATGGTGTTCGCCCTCGAGACGTACTGCGCCGCCTCGGACGGCCGCTCGGCGGCCCGCATCGAGGAGGAGGTCATCGTGACCCCGACCGGCCCGCAGGTGATCACCCGCTTCCCGGCCGACGAGCTGCTGGTCGCCGGCCGCACCTACGTGCGGGGCGCCGACTTCGCGCCGCCGTCGACCAGCAGCGACGAGATGGCGCGGGCCTGATGCACGTCCTGATCCGCAGCGAGGACGTCGTGCTGGCGCCCGCCCTGCAGGGCCACGCGACCGGGCTCACCCGCAGCGTGCTGCTCGGAGGCCACGTCGGAACGACCCACACCGGCCTGCAGGTCGTGGAGCTGACCGACGGCTCCGTCGACCAGCACCTGCACTCGTTCGAGGGGTCGTTCTACGTGCTCTCGGGCGAGCCGATCCTGTACCTGGGCGACACCGCCGTCCGCCTGACGCCCGGCGCCTGCGGGGCGATCCCGGTCGGGATGCCGCACGCCTGGCGCTGCGAGGGGACCGGCCGCTGGATCGAGATGGCGGCGCCGCGGCCGCGCGGCCCCGAAGGCCCGGCGGACACGTTCTTCCTCGGACCGGCGCCGGACAGCGAGCCGCAGCCGCTCGACCTGCGCGACCCCCGAAACCGCCACCTCTTCCTGCTCACGCCGGGCGACATGGACCTGGACGTGCTGCGCCAGGGGTCGAAGGTCGGCGAGCCGAAGGTCTCGGCCAGCATGGCCACGGCGGCGCTGGCCTACAGCGGGATCACGGTGAAGATGCTGGTCGACAAGCGGCTCGACGCCCAGCTGCACACGATGTTCATGGTCGGCTACCAGCCGGGCGCCGTGGCCCACCCGCACGACCACCCCTTCGAGGAGAGCTACTACCTGCTCGAGGGCGAGGTCGACGTGGTCGCCGACGGCGAGCGCCACACGCTGCGGCCCGGCGACGTGTTCTGGACGGCGGTGGGCTGCGTCCACGCCTTCTACGAGACGGCGGGCAACAGGGTGCTGTGGCTCGAGACGTCCGCGCCCGGCCCGCCCGACCGCCACTCCTACCGCTTCAGCCGGGACTGGGAGTACCTCGCAGAGCAGCTCGGGCGCTAGATGGCAACGCCCGCGCCGGCCCATCCCGAGCTGCCCGAGCCCTCGCGGATCGGTGAGCGGCTGCGTGCCGAGCGCCAGCGGACCGGCCTCACGGTGCGGGAGGTGGCGCGCCGGATCGGGGTCTCGCCGAGCCTGATCTCGCAGATCGAGCGAGACAAGGTGAACCCCTCGGTCAGCACCCTCTGGAGCCTGGTGACGGTGCTCGGGCTGCAGATGGGCGACCTGTTCTCGACCGCCGCGGTGGGCCCGAAGACCGAGCCGGGCACCCGGGTGGCGATCGACCTCGAGACGGGCGTGCGCTGGGAGAGGCTGACCGCCACCAGCGACCCGCTGGTCGAGTTCCTGTCGGTCGTCTACCCCGTCGGCGCGGCGTCGTGCGACGAGCGCTCGCTGATGCGCCACGGCGGCAAGGAGTACGGCTACGTCGTCGCCGGCCGGCTCGGGGTGCGGGTCGGGTTCGACGAGTACGAGCTCGGGCCTGGCATGGCGATCTCGTTCGACTCGTCCGCGCCGCACCGGCTGTGGGCCATCGGCGACCAGCCGGCCGAGGCGATCTGGGTGGTCGTCGGGCGCCAGGCCGACGCGCGCGGGCCGGTCTTCTAGAGGATCGCGAGGGCGTTGGCCGGCGAGCCCGACCCGCCCCGCGCGTTCAGCGGGGCCGAGGTGAACAGCCCCTCGTAGCAGCCGGTCCTGGCGCAGTCGGCGGCCAGCGCGTCCAGGAAGAACATCTCGCCGAGCGGCAGCCCGAGCAGCGGCAGCAGCCGGTAGTGGAGCCAGGTGTCCTCGCTCGAGACGTCGAGCGGCGTCGCCTCGACCGACGGGTTGTCGGCCGCGATCGCCGCGACCTCGTGGTCCCACAGCCACTCGGCGATCGCCTCGCTCGGCTCGAGGCCGGCGCTCTCGAACGCCTCGCCGCCGTCTGCGCCCAGCGCCTGACGGACCGCCTCCGGCTGGCGCTCGTACCACTCGACCCAGCCCGTACGCAGCAGGAGGACGTCACCGCCGGCGAGCTCCACCCCCTGGCGCTGCAGGGTCGCGTCGAGGTCGCCGACCGTCAGCTCGATCCGCGCCCCGGGATCGAAGTCCAGGCTCGCCGCGACGTCGACCAGCACGAAGCGCCCGGCGATCCCTCGTCGAGCCCAGTGGTCGACGCCGTTGCGCTCCTGCGACAGGACCTCGTGGCGGCTGCGGCCGTTGTAGAAGCCGTGCTCGAGGTGTTCGACGTGGCACAGCGCGTCCCAGTGGGTCGAGCCCTGGGGCCAGAACGGCTCGTACCGGTCATCGGTGCCGACCGGTGCCTGGTCGAGCACGTGGCGGCAGGAGACGGTGCGGCCGAACAGGGCCGGCGCCGGCAGCTCGAGCTTCCAGCACAGCGGGAAGACCGCACCCCGGTGCACCAGCCGGGCGGCCCGCTCGACCCGCTCCGGCGTGAGCAGGTTGATGGTCCCGACCTCGTCGTCGCGACCCCACAGGCCCCAGGAGGAGCGCGGCGGCGCGGACGGGTCGACCGGCAGGTCGCGGAAGCGGGGGTGGGACACGCGGACGACGTGTAGCAGGCGGGGCGCGGCGATGCAGCGATCGGGCTTCTGCTCTACTGGCGCGGTGCCAGGACCGGAGGAACGCATGCGCGACCACGATCCCGGGGACCGGATCAGCTCGGTCGAGTCGATCGCCCTCGAGCTGCCGCTGCAGCGGCCGGTGGCGTTCTCGACCAGGCGGCTGACCGCGCGCTCCTTCTGCCTGGTCAAGATCCGCACCGAGGACGGCGCCGAGGGCGTCGGCTACTCCTACGGCGGCGAGCTGATCGCCCACGCCGTCGACCTGTGCCTCGCGCCGCTCCTCCTGGGCCGCCAGGCGGCGGCGATCGAGGAGACCTGGAACGCGCTGTACCGCGACGCCATCCTGCTCGGCCGCCGCGGAGCCGTGCTGCGGGCGCTGAGCGCGGTCGACATCGCGCTGTGGGACCTGGCCGGCAAGCGCGCCGGGCTCCCGCTGGCGCGGATGCTCGGCGGCGGCGCGACCTCGGTGCCGGCGTACTTCTCGGGCGGCTACTACCGCGACGGGGGCCGCCTGCAGGACGTCGCCGAGGAGGCCCAGCGCGCGCTCGACGCCGGCTTCTCGCTGATGAAGATCAAGGTCGGGCGCTCGCTGAAGGACGACCTGGTGCGCACCCGGCTGGCGCGCGAGGTGCTCGGCGACGACGCGCGCCTGGCGCTCGACGCGAACAACGCCTGGGACAGCGCCGCCGAGGCGCTCCCGGCGTGTCGGCGGTTCGCAGAGCACGACGTCTGGTGGATCGAGGAGCCGCTCTACCCCGACGACGTCGCCGGTCACGCGGCCCTGGCGCACGACCTCGAGACGCCGATCGCCACCGGCGAGATCGAGGGCACCCGCTGGGGCTTCGCGGCGCTGATCGAGGCCCGGGCGGCCGACATCCTGCAGCCCGACGCCTGCGTGCTCGGCGGGGTGAGCGAGTGGCTGAAGGTCGCGCACCTGGCCGCCTCCCACGGCCTGCCGGTGGCGCCGCACTGGAACGCCGACGTGCACGTCCACCTGGCCGCGGCGGTCGGCAACTGCCTGGCGATCGAGTGGTTCGACCTCGCCGAGGACGTCTACAACTTCGACCTCGTGCTGGCCGAGCACCTGGTGGCGCGCGACGGGCGGGTCGAGGTGCCGCAGCGGCCGGGCGTCGGCCTGGTGCTGGACGACGACGCCGTCACGCGGTTCACGAGCTGGTCGTCTTCGCGTCCAGATACTGCAGGAGCTCGTGGGCGGCCAGCTCGATCTCCTTGTGCCGCCACTCCGCCGCCCGGTAGTGGCACGCGATGATCCCGGTGCGGTGGATGCGCCGGAAGTCGCCGATGACGAAGGCGTAGCGGGCCTTCGTCTCGTCGTTCGCGCCCTCGGTCAGCCCGAGGTGCCAGGCCGCGAACTCCTCCCAGGAGTGGTTCTTCAGGTACGCGTTCTCGGCCTCGGCGTTCGGCTGGACGCGCCCCCACTCGCTGTCGAGGACGTACTGGCGGGCGTCGATCAGCTTCCGCGCGTGGGCGACGGCCACATCGTTGACGGTGTAGTGCTGGGCCATCGGCCCATCTTCTCAGAGCGTGTTGACGAGCCCGCCGTCGATGACCACGTTCGAGCCGGTCACGTTGGCGGTGCGGGGCGAGGCCAGCAGGGCGACGAGCGTCGCGACCTCCTCGGGCGTCGAGAAGCGGCCCGTGGCGAGCCCCGCCGTGGCCTGCGCTCGCACGGCGTCGGCGCTCACGCCCTGGGCCTGGCCGATCGTCGCCGCGACGCCCTGGTCGCCCAGCCACAGGTCGGTGGCGACCTGGCCCGGCGAGACGCAGTTGACCCGGATGCCCTTCGGGCCGAGCTCCTCGGCGAGCGACTTCGACAGGTTGAGCAGCGCCGCCTTGGCCGCGCCGTAGTCGATCGTCAGGCCGTCCGGCTGGAAGAACGCGTTGACCGAGCACACGTTGACGATCGCTCCGCCGCCCCGAGGCAGCATCGCGCTGACCGCCGCCCGGGTGGCGCGCAGGGCGGCGAAGAAGTTCAGCTCCATCGCCCGGGCGAACTCCTCGTCGCTGGTGGCCAGGAACCCGTCGAGGCGGATCTTGACGCCGCCGAGGTTGTTGACCAGCACGTCGAGCCGGCCGTGGCGCTCGAGCGCGCGCTCGACGAGCCGCGCCGGCCCGGACGCCTCGACGAGGTCCACCGCGAGGCCCTCCACGCCGTCGATCCCCTGCAGCGAGTCGACCGTGCGGGCGCCGGCGACGACGTGCATCCCCTCGGCGGCCAGCGTCCTCGTGACGGCCAGGCCGATGCCCTTGCTGGCGCCGGTGACGGCGGCGACCTTGCCCTTCAGCTCGAGGTCCATGTGTTGCTCCTAGATCTCGACGGCGGCCTTCGGCGCGCCGACCAGCTGCCCGCCCGGGCAGCCCTCGGCGGCGACGCGGCGCCGCGGGTTGACGATGCCGAGCAGGCCGACGACGCCACCGGCCGCGACCAGCAGGCCGCAGATCAGGATGACCATGTGGAAGGCGTCGACGGAGAGGTCGCCCGCCACGATCACGCCGATCAGCGAGACGCCGATCAGGCCGGCGACCCGGGCGACCGCGTTGTTGATCGCCGACGCGATGCCGGCGTCGCGCTCGTCCGCATCGGCCAGCACCGTGGCGGTGAGCGGCGCGACGGTCATCGACAGGCCCACGGCGAACACCAGGAGCCCCGGCAGGATCTCGGTGACGTAGTCGACCTGCCGGCCCGCGCCGAGCAGCATGAGGATGCCCGCCGCCGCCACCAGCGGCCCGACGCCCATGAACAGCCGCGGGCCGAGCCGGTCGGCGAGCGCGCCGAAGCGCCGCGACAGGAAGAAGGCCACGAGCGTCACCGGCAGCGTCGTCAGGCCGCTCTCGAAGGGGGTGTAGCCCGCGACCTCCTGCAGGTAGATGACCAGGAAGAAGAACAGGATCGCGAGCCCGGCGTACATCGCGAACGTCTCGAGGTTGCCGATCGCGAAGTTGCGGCGGGAGAACAGCTCGAGCTTCAGCATCGGCGCGTCGGCGCGGCGCTCGAACAGCAGGAACGCGACCAGGGCGAGCACACCGGCGATCAGCGGCACGAGGATCGTCGCGCTCGCCCAGCCGTAGTGCGGCTGCTCGATCAGGGCGAACGTGACCCCGGCCAGGCCGAGCGCGCAGAGCGTCGCACCCGTGAAGTCGACCCGGTCGTCGGAGGTCCGCTCGACGGGCGGGACGGCGATCAGGATCAGTGCCAGCGCGGCGATGACCAGCGGGACGTTCAGCGCGAAGACCCAGCGCCACGAGGTCGCGCCGACGATCGCGCCGCCGGCCAGCGGTCCGGCGATCGAGGCGATCGCACCCCAGGCCGTCCACGAGCCGACGGCCGCGCCGCGCTGCTCGGGCGGGAAGGCCATGACGATGATCGCCAGCGAGCTCGGCGTGACCAGCGCGCCGGCCGCGCCCTGCAGCGCGCGGGCGACGATCAGGAAGCCGATCGACGGGGCCACGGCGCAGGCCAGCGAGAGCACCCCGAACGCCGCCACGCCGATGGCGAAGACCCGACGCTCCCCGTAGATGTCGCCGAGCGAGCCGCCGATCAGGATGAGCGAGGCGAGGGCCAGGAGGTAGGCGTTCGAGACCCACTGCTGGGCCGACAGGCCGCCGCCGAGGTCGCGCGCGATGGCCGGCAGGGCGACGTTGACGATCGAGCCGTCGATCGTGGCCACCGCCGACCCGACGATGGCCGCGAGCAGGATCAGTCGCTGGCGTCGGGTCACCTCGGGCAGTCTCGGCCCTCTCGGCGCCCGCCGCGTCGGTCAGCAGCCGGGTGGTCTGCGGATCAGCCGCTGACGGCGGCCGTGCTGGCGGCTGCCCCGGCCGCGGTGTTCGCGTCCTCGGCGAGGCCCCGCACCACGAACGCGGTGAACAGGACGAGCGCCGGGTCGAGCTCCTCGCCGAGCGTCACCTTGACGGGGCGCCGGCCCCAGCCCTTGCCCTCGAACAGGGCCAGCTCGCGCTCGCCGTCGGCCAGCGCGTAGCGCTCCCGCCAGGCGCTGGCCGGCCGCAGGGCGAGCTCGCGACCGCGCCACCAGACGGTGCCGCCGCGGCGGATGCTGCGCGGGTCGAAGCGGCCGTCGACGGCCCCGTCCTCGGCCACGGCCTCGATCGTGCGCTGCCAGAACCCGCGCCGGGCGATCGCCCAGCGGCGGCCGCCGGCCTGCGCGAGGGCCCGGCGCGAGGCCAGGCCCTCGAGGCGCAGGGTGCCGACGCCGGCGAGCTCGTACAGCCGCCGGTCACGGGGGCTGCGGGTGAGCTCGAGCTCGGTCACGCGACGTCCCGGCGAAGGACGAAGCGGCTGCCGGCCGCGGCGAAGGCGATCCCGTAGGCCGCGAACAGCACGGCGGCGCCCCAGGCCGGGAGCAGGTCGCCCTTCCCCACGTCGGTGCCGGCGAGCGCGCTCGCAGCGCCGCCCGGGAGCCAGCGGCCGATGTCGGTGGCGAACGCGATCAGCATGCTCTCGACGACGAACAGCCAGACCAGGGTCACCACGATCGCCAGGGTCTGGTTGCGCAGCAGGGCGCCGAGGCCCACGCCGACCAGGCCCGAGAGCGCGGTGCCGACGATGCAGCCCGCCAGGACGCCGGCGACGCTCCCGCCATGGGCTGCGACGTCCACGCCGCGGTGCTCGAGCACCGGAATCGCGACGACCAGGGTGACCAGCGCGCAGAGCGTGCCGAGCACGGCGCCGACGATGCTCGCGGCGGCCAGCTTGGCCGCCAGCACGCGGCGCCGGTCCGGGGTGACCAGGAACGTCCCGACGGCGGTCTGGAAGCGGAACTCCCCGGCGATCAGGGTGATCCCGATCAGGGTGAGCAGGATGCCGCCCGCCGAGGCGCTGGCGAACACCGCGCGGACGCCGTCGGTCGAGTCGAGCGGCGCGTAGCCGGTGGTGCCGGCGCGGTTCACGGCGACGGCGATGCTCACCGGCACGAAGACCACCGTCGCCAGGACGTACCACCAGAACGTGCGGGTCGTGCGGAGCTTCAGGAGCTCGGCGTCGATCAGGGCGTGCATCAGGCCACCACCTTCGGGGTCGTCAGCTCGAGGAACAGCCGCTCGAGGTCGAGCGGTGCGTCGTCAGGGGACAGCTCGGTCAGCGGCGCCGCGGTGACCAGGCGCCCGCGGGCGACGATCACGACGTCGTCGACGGTCTGGGCGACCTCGGCCAGCAGGTGGCTCGAGACCAGGACGCAGCCGCCGTCGGCGGCGAACTGGCGCAGGAAGCCGCGCAGCCAGTGCACGCCCTCGGGGTCGAGGCCGTTGGTCGGCTCGTCCAGGATCAGCACCTGCGGCTCGCCGAGCAGCGCGGCCGCGAGAGCCAGGCGCTGGCGCATCCCCAGCGAGTACTGCTTGACCCGCTTTCGGCCGGCGGCGCCGAGGCCGACCTGCTCGAGCACCTCGCCGGCGCGCCGCTCGGGCAGCCGGGCGGCGGTGGCCAGGATGCGCAGGTGGTCGATCCCGCGCCGGCCGGGGTGGAAGCTCGTCGCCTCGAGCACCGCTCCGACGTGCCGGGAGGGGTCGTCGAGCTCGGCGTAGGTGCGGCCGTCGAAGCGGGCGCTGCCGCTCGTCGGCCGGGCCAGCCCGAGCAGCATGCGCAGGGTCGTCGTCTTGCCGGCGCCGTTCGGGCCGAGGAACGCCGTGACGGCCCCGGCGCGGGCGCTGAAGGAGAGGTCGTCGACGGCGAGGGTGTCGCCGTAGCGCTTCGAGAGGTTGTCGATCTCGATGGAGGGCATGTGCTGGAGCGTGCCGCCGCCGCGCGGCGCGCGCGTCTGCCGCGAGTCTCGTCTTCGGACGGCCCATCTCTGCCCTGCGGCAGAGGTCAGGAGGGCCGCCGTTCGCTACCTTCGGTCCATGCCAGTGCAGCTTCGGCAGGTCGGGTCGGCCCTGCGGCGCCACCCGACGGCGGCGGACACGGCCCTGGCCGTGGTGCTCGCGGGCGCGGCCCTCGTGTCGCTGTACGGGACGTTCGAGCTGCTGCGCCAGGACCGGGCCTTCGACGAGCCCGGCACGACCTGGATCGTCGTGGCGATCCTGGCCACGACGCTGCCGCTGGCGCTGCGCCGACGGTTTCCGCTGAGCTCCGCCAGCGCGGTGATCGCCGCGTTCATCGCGAGCCGGGTGTGGACGTCGCCCGACATCCCGGGCCTGCAGGCGTGGGAGGCCTACATCACCGTCTGGGCCACGTGGCTCGCGCTCTACAGCGCGGTCGTGCACGGCCAGCCGCGCCGTCGCGCGACGCTGGTCGTCGGAGCGCTCGCGCTGGCGGTGCTGGCCGAGGTGGTGCGCGAGATCTTCTTCGCCGACCGGATCTTCGCCGACCTCCCGCTCAACCAGGCGTTCCTCCTGGCCTACAACCTGGCGCTGATCGTCCTGCCGATCGCGCTCGGCCTGACCGTGCGCTCGCTGCTGGCCCGCCAGGCCGAGCTGCAGCGCGAGCGCGAGGAGAACGCGCGCCGCGCGGTGCTCGAGGAGCGCGTCCGCATCGCCCGCGAGCTGCACGACGTCGTCGCCCACCACGTGAGCCTGATGGGCATCCAGGCCGGCGCCGCGCGGCGGGTGATGGAGCGCAAGCCCGAGACCGCCCGGGACATCCTCAGCTCGATCGAGGCCACGAGCCGCCAGGCGGTCGAGGAGCTGCACCGGCTGCTCGGCTTCCTGCGCCGCGAGGACCAGGCCGACGGCGTCGCGCCGCAGCCCGACCTGACCCAGCTCCCGGATCTGGTCGAGCAGGCCGGCAGGGGGCCGCTGCGCGTGGAGCTGTCGGTCGAGGGCGAGCCCCGCCCGTTGCCGGCGACGCTCGAGGTGTCGGCCTACCGGGTGATCCAGGAGGCCCTGACGAACGCCGTCAAGCACTCCGGCGGCACGACCGCCACCGTGCGCCTCCGCTACCGGCCGGCGTCGCTCGAGATCGAGGTGCTGAACGATGGCCCGCCCGTCCCGGCGGGCGTCGCGAACGGCGGGCTCGGGCTCGTCGGGATGCGGGAGCGGGTGGCGCTGCACGGCGGCGAGCTGCGGGCCGGCGAACGGCCCAGCGGCGGGTTCGCGGTGCTGGCCACGTTCCCGGTCAACGGCGGCGCGCCGTGACCGTGCGGATCGTCCTGGCCGACGACCAGGCACTGGTACGGGCCGGCTTCAAGCTGATCCTGGGAGCCGAGGAGGATCTCGAGATCGCGGGCGAGGCCGGCGACGGCGAGGAGGCGGTCGACGCAACCCGGCGCCTGCGGCCGGACGTCGTCCTGATGGACATCCAGATGCCGAAGGGCGGCGGGCTCGAGGCCACGCGCCGGATCGTGGGCGAGCTCGGCGTGGGCGCCCGGGTGCTGATCCTGACGACCTTCGAGCAGGACGACTACCTGTTCGAGGCGCTGCGCAACGGGGCCAGCGGCTTCCTGCTCAAGAACGCGCCGCCCGAGGAGCTGGTGCACGCGGTGCGCGTCGTGGCCGCCGGCGAGTCGCTGCTGGCGCCGTCGGTGACGCGCCGGCTGATCGAGGAGTTCACCCGTCGCCCCGCGCCGCCCGGCGAGGACCGCCGGCTCGCGGAGCTGACCGAGCGCGAGCTCGACGTGCTGCGCCTGCTGGCCAGCGGGCTGAGCAACGCCGAGATCGCCGGACGCCTGTTCCTGGGCGAGGGCACGGTCAAGACCCACGTCTCCCACCTGCTCGGAAAGCTCGGCCTGCGCGACCGGGTGCAGGCCGTGGTCTTCGCCTACGAGAGCGGGCTCGTCACGCCAGGCCCGAGCTAGACCGAGGGCTATCATTCGGCCATGTCCGCGGCGGCCAGGAACAACGTCCAGGTTGCCGGCGACACCCGGGGACAGCCGATGCTGTTCGCCCACGGGTTCGGCTGCGACCAGAACATGTGGCGGTTCGTCGCCCCGGCGTTCGCCGATCGCTACAGGGTCGTCCTGTTCGACCACGTCGGCGCGGGCGGCTCCGATCTGTCGGCGTACGATCCGGCGCGGTACGGCTCGCTGGAGGGCTACGCACAGGACGTGCTCGAGATCTGCGACGAGCTCGGCCTGCGCGACGTGATCTTCGTGGGCCACTCGGTGAGCGCGATGATCGGGGTGATCGCTGCGGGCCGGCGTCCGGAGCTGTTCGCGAAGCTGGTGCTGGTCGGCCCGTCGCCGCGCTACATCGACGACAACGGCTACCGCGGCGGCTTCAGCGCCGAGGACATCGACGAGCTCCTGGAGTCGCTCGACTCGAACTTCCTCGGCTGGTCGCAGACGATGGCGCCGGTGATCATGGCGAACGCCGACCGGCCCGAGCTCGGCGACGAGCTCACGAACAGCTTCTGCCGCACGGATCCCGAGATCGCGCGCGACTTCGCCCGCGTGACCTTCACCTCGGACAACCGCGCCGACCTGGCCCGCGTCGAGACGCCCGCGCTCGTGCTGCAGTGCCGCGAGGACGTGATCGCCCCCGTCGCCGTCGGCGAGTTCGTGCACGACGCGCTGCCCGACTCGACGCTCGTGATCCTCGACGCAACCGGCCATTGCCCGAACCTGAGCGCCCCGGACCAGACGATCGCGGCGATCCGGGCGTTCCTCTGACGCCGGACGTCTCCGAGCTGCTCGAGGAGGACGCGCAGAGCCTCTTCGAGCGGGCTCCGTGCGGCTACCTGACGACGCTGATGGACGGGACGATCGTCCGCGTCAACGCGACGTTCCTGGGCTGGACGGGGTACGAGCGCGACGACCTGGTCCGCCGGCGGACGTTCGTCTCCCTGCTGACGGCGGGCGGTCGCATCTACCACGAGACGCACTACGCGCCGCTCCTGGCGATGCAGGGCGCGGTGCGCGAGATCGCGCTCGACATCGTGCGAGCCGGCGGCTCGCGGCTGCCGGTGCTGGTCAACGCGACGGTGGAGAGCGACGACGACGGCGGGCCGCGCTTCATCCGGGTGACGGTGTTCGACGCGACGCACCGGCGCGAGTACGAGCGCGAGCTCCTGCGGGCCCGCGAGGAGGAGCGGACGGCGCGGGACCGGGTGGAGCGGCTGCAGCAGGTGTCCGGCGCGCTGGCCTCGGCGCTGACGCCGCACGGAGGTGGCCCGCGCCGTCAGGAGCGTGCTGCCGGTGGAGCAGGCGGAGCTCGTGCTGACCGCGCTCGACGAGGGCGAGCGGCGGGGCACGGTGTCGCTCGGTTCGGCCGACGACGGGTTCCTGGATGCGGTGCTCGCCCAGTGCGTGCTGGCGCTCGAGCGCTCCCGGCTGCAGGTCGAGACGGCGCGGCTGTACGAGCACGAGCGGGACGTGGCCCGGGCGCTGCAGCTCAGCCTGCTGGCCCGGGCGCCGCTGTCGGAGCCGCGGCTCGCGGTGGAGGCGGTCTACCAGCCGGCGGTGAGCGGTCTGGACGTCGGCGGCGACTGGCACGACGCGTTCATGCTCCCGAGCGGACGGGTCGGCGTGGTCGTCGGCGACGTGGTCGGCCGCGGGCTCGAGGCGGCGTCGACGATGGGCCAGCTGAAGAGCGCGGTCCGGGCCCTGGCCACCGCGGGGTTCGAGCCCGGCGCGCTGCTCGAGCGGCTGGACGCGTTCGTCGAGACCGCCGAGGCCACCCGCATGGCCACCGTGGTCTACGCGGAGCTCGACCTGGACCTGGGCGTGGCCCGGATGGCCGCGGCCGGGCATCCTCCGCCGGTGCTGTCGGAGCCGGCCGCCGAGCCGCGCCTCGTCTGGGAAGGCCGCTCGGCGCCGCTCGGGGTCTACGGGATGCCGATGGAGCGTCCACAGGTGGAGCTCCCGCTGCACGAGGGCACCCGGATCGTGCTGTACACGGACGGGCTCGTGGAGCGCCGCGCGCGACCGCTGGACGAGGGCTTCGACCAGCTGCTCGGGCACGTGGCCCGCCTGCGCCAGGCGCCGCTGGCCCAGCTGGTGCACGACGTGGTCTCGCAGATGCTGGTCGACCAGGAGACGCCCGACGACGTCTGCCTGCTCGCGCTTCAGGTGAGCTCGGCCAGCCGGTCCTGAAGGAACCGCCGCTCGGCGCCCGAGTGCACGAGCGCGAGCGCCTGTCCGTACGCGGCGCGGGCCTCGTCGCTCCGTCCGAGCCGGCGCAGGAGCTCGGCCCGGATCGCGTGCAGGTAGTGGTAGCCGTCGAGGTCGAGCGCGTCGACCAGCGCGAGCGCGCCCTCGACGTCCCCGGTCTCGCCGATGGCGGCCGCCTCGTTCAGCCGGACGAGCGGCGAGCCGGTGACCCGGGCGAGCTCGCCGTAGAGGGCGGCGAGCTGCGGCCAGTCCGGCGGGTCCTCGACGTGCAGGACGGCGATCGCCGCCTCGAGGACGTAGTGGTCGCGTCCGCCGAGGGCGATGGCCCGGTCGAGCGTCAGCCGCCCCTGCGCGATCTGGTCGTGGTTCCAGAGGCCGCGATCCTGGTCGCGCAGGAGGACGACGGTGCCGTCCGAGAAGCGCGCGTCCCGCCGGGCGTCGTTCACCAGCATGAGCGCGAGGAGGGCGTGCACCTGCGGCTCGTCCGGCATGAGCTGGGCCAGCGACCGGCCGAGCCGGATGGCCTCGGAGGCGAGGTCGACGCGGCCGCCGTAGCCCTCGTTGAAGATCAGGTAGACGACCGCCAGGACGGCGTCGAGCCGGTCCGGCAGGAGGTGCGCCGGCGGCACCCGGAACGGGATGCCCGCGGTCTTGATCTTGGCCCGCGCGCGCACGAGCCGCTTGGCCATCGTCGGCTCGGGCACCAGGAACGCGCGGGCGATCTCGTCGGTCTCGAGCCCGCCGAGGGTGCGCAGGGTGAGCGCGACCTGGGCGTCGAGCGCGAGCGCCGGGTGGCAGCAGGTGAAGATGAGCTCGAGCCGCTCGTCGGGGATCTCGTCGTCGCTGAGCACGGTGTCCTCCACGCTCTCGGGCACCTCGAGCAGGCGGGTCTTGGCCGCGAGGGTGCGGTCGCGCCGGATCCGGTCGACCGCCCGGTTCCGGGCCGTGGCCACGAGCCAGGCGTAGGGGTTGGCGGGCACGCCGTCGCGCGGCCAGCGGGCGGCGGCGATGGCGAACGCCTCCTGGGCGGCTTCCTCGGCGAGCGCGAAGTCGCCGAGGAAGCCGATCAGGGACGCCACGACGCGGCCCCACTCCTCGCGGAAGACGGCGTCGAGCGAGATGGCTAGTACTCCACGATCGGCCGCACCTCGACCGCCCCGCCCATCCAGCTGGCCGGAACCTTCGCGGCGAGCTCGATGGCCGCGTCGAGGTTGTCCGTCTCGTAGATCAGGTACCCGCCGAGCGCCTCCTTGACGGCGACGAACGGCCCGTCGGTGGTGAGCGTCTTGCCGTCCTGCACCCGCACGGTCGTGGCGTGCTCGGGCGGCTGCAGCCCGTGGCCGCTGGTCACGCCCGGCGTCTTGTTGATCTCGCCGTAGGCCGCGTAGACCTTCTTCTGGTCCTCCTGCGAGAGCTTGCCCCAGGCCTCCGGGTCGTTCGGGGTCGGGGTGGAGCCCTGATGGATGAGCAGCATGTACTTCACGGTTCCTCCTCGGGGTGGACTTCGCTTGGGAGACGAACGAGCTCGGCGCGAGAGGACAGCCTCTTCGAGATTCCGTTCGCGCGCGAGTCTGATCTCAGGTTGCGCCGACCCGGGCCTCGAGGAGACGGTCTTCACGTTGGCGTCTCGAGACGCCAGACACCGCCACCGGCGGCTCACCGCAATACAACTGCTGGCCGAGCCCGAGGCGCACGAACGACCGTTGATCCTTCGTTCTTGCGCGCGACGAGCAATGCCTCGCTCGCATGGTCGATGCCTTGCTTCATCCCGCTTAGGCTTCAGCCCGTGGCACTTCGCGATCTCACGAACCGGTCGGCGGCGCTCGACGCCATAGCGGAGACGGATCGCGTCGGCGAGTCCGCATTCCTCGAGAAATACGGCTTCCACCCGTCCCGTCGTTTCCGAATCGCCCACGAGGACGCCACGTACCCGTCGAAGGCATTGCTCGCGGCGGCGCACGGATACCAGTTTCCGGACGACGGGCCGCTCCGTCCAGGCGACTTCAGCGGCGGACGCGAGACGATCGCGAAGGCTCGAGCGCTCGGCTTCGACGTCGTCGAGATAGACGGACGTAACGACGAGCTTGGCCGTTGCGCTTGCACGGTTCATGCGACTGTTCCTGGAGGCCCGCGGCGTCGCACTTCAGCCACGACCATCCGGCCGTCGAGGCGCTCAAGAAGCTGCGCGACCATCATCGAGCGCATGCTCCCCGCAGAGCTGGACGGGAGCCGAAGTGCGACCGTCTGGTGGGACGAGGCAACTGGGCCAGCGTGCCGTGGATCGCCGTCCTCCATCCGTCCGTCACGAAGAGCACCCAGCGCGGTGAGTACCCGGTTCTGCTCTTCCGGGAGGACATGCAGGCAGTCGAGCTCGCAATCATCCAGGGCGTGACGGATCTCAAGGAATCACTTGGGCGCCGCCAGGCGGTGGCGGAGCTCCATCGTCGAGCCGACCTCCTGCGAGCGGAGCTTCGCGACCTCGAAGCAATCGGCTTCGACGCTGACTTCGCGTTTGACCTCGGCCCGTCGCAGCTCGGCCGCGACTACGTGCAAGGCGACAGTGATCCACAGCGCAATCGAGATCGACGACCTTCGGAGTCTCGACGTCTCGGAGATGCTGTCCGCCCTCCTGCGCGCCTACGCTTCACTGCTCGTGAACGGTCGACTGGCGTTCGATGCGCCGCCGACAACGCCAGTCTCCTCATGCGCTGATGGTCTACGTCGGTGGGAGCGGAGACACCCACTTAGAGACAGGGGCGCCGGACGGCTGGTGGGGCTGGAAGGAAGCGCCCGACCGGCCTAGATGCACTCCGGCCAGGCGACCTCATTGCCTTCGGACGCGAATTCAGCGGCGGCTCCGCCTAGCCTCGATGCCGTCGTCTGGCAACAGCACCGCCTTCACGAACTCGTCGTCGGACGCGTGATCACAACGCCCGAACGAACCGATCAACTTGTGATGCCGGACGAATTTACTGGCGACGCCGCATATCCGTGGAAACTGCGTTTCGAGCGTCTCGGTGCCACCACAGGCGTACAGCTCGGACAGCGGCCGCCTCGGCGGGGCGGCCTCGGAGGGTCTGCGCCGTAGCGCAATCGATAGACGGCCTCGATCTCCGCCGGATCGTCGCCGACGTGGTCAGGGACGCGCCCACGGGCGTAACGGCCCGGGTCTGGGTCGCCGACGGCCGGGCCACCGCGCTGCGCCGCGCCGGCACCGCCGTCGGGGCGCAGACACTCGGCGGCCGCGACGGTGAGGTGTTCGAAATCGACCTCGGCCCGCGTGACCGGCTGGCCCGCGAGATCGCCGGGTACGGCGCCGACGCGATCGTGCTGGAACCCGAGTCGTTGCGTGAGAACGTGGTGGGCGGCTACGGGCCCAGGCGGGAGTCGCGTTATGAGTCCCGTCTCGACGCGGCTGGTCCGCCTGCTCAACATGGTGCCGTACTTCCAGGTCAACCAGCGCATCACCTTCGCCGAGGCGGCCGCCGACCTCGGGCGTGAGCCGCAGGCAGCTCGAGGCCGACCTCAACCAGCTGTGGATGTGCGGTCTGCCCGGTTACGGCCCCGGCGACCTGATCGACTTCGAGTTCTCCGGCGACACCATCGAGGTCGACTTCTCGGCGGGCATGGACCGCCCGCTGCGGCTGACCTCACCGGAGGCGACCGGTCTGCTGGTCGCGCTGCGCGCGCTGGTCGACGTGCCCGGGTGGTCGACCCCGAGGCCGCCCGCAGCGCGATCGCGAAAATCGAATCGGCGGCCGGGACCGTCGCGCACGGGGCGAATCCGCCGAACCGGAGCCGGCGCCGGCCGAGAGCCGGGCCGCCGCCGCGGTCCGCGAGGCGGTGCGGGACGGCCGCGCGCTGACCATCGAGTACTACTCGGCGTCGCGCGACACGCTGTCCAGCGCATCGTCGACCCGATCCGGGTGGTGCTCGTCAGCGACCACAGCTACCTGGAGGCATGGTGCCGGGAGCCGAGGGGGTTCGGCTGTTCCGGTTCGACCGCATCGTCGACGCGCGCGGTGCTCGACGAGCCGTCGGCGCCGCCCGAGCCCGCCGTCGCAGGCGCCGACCGGACACCTCGCTGTTCGACGCCGACCCGGCGCTGCCGTCGGCGACGCTGCGGGTCGCGCCGGCGGCGGCGTGGATGTTCGACTACTACCCGATGCGGGTGCTGCGCGAACTGCCCGACGGCTACTGCGAGGCGGCGATGACGTACGCCTCCGACGAGTGGATGGCGCGGCTCGTGCTCGGCTTCGGCGTCGGAGGTCACCGTGCTGGCGCCGCAGGACGCTGGCGGATCGGGTGCGCGACGGCCGCGGCCGCGTGCGGCGCTACGGGCGCGTACTGAGTCGCACGGCGGGGTAGCATCGAGCCGACGTCTGGAGGTAACCAAATTGGGTGGTCTACAACCGTGGCACTGGATCATTCTGCTCGTCGTGGTCGTCCTGCTGTTCGGTGCGAAGCGGTTGCCCGACGCGGCGCGCTCGCTCGGCAAGTCGATGCGCATCTTCAAGTCCGAGGTCAAGGAATGCAGAACGACGACACCGACGCCGCCGGTCACGCCGGCACCGCCCGCTGCCACCCCGTGCATCCGAGCGGGTCGAGGCACCGGCACCGGATCCCGGCCACACCGACGCCCGGCCGGCCTGACGCCGTGCACCCGTCAGCGCGCCGCGTCAGGTGCGGCGCTGAACGACTCTGCGTCGTGAGAACTCCCGGCGTCCTCAAGCGGCTCGACCCCCGTCGTCGCCGCAGCAAGGTCAATCCCGACGGCACGATGTCGCTCGTCGACCACATCCGCGAACTGCGCACCCGGCTGCTGATCGCGGTGGCGGCCGTCGCGCTCACCACGATCGTCGGGTTCTTCTGGTACAGCCACGGCTTCTTCGGCATCGAGAGCCTCGGCGAATGGCTGCGCGCGGCCGTACTGCGCGCTGCCGGCTTCGGCGCGCGCCGACATCAGCGCCGACGGTGGCTGCCGGCTGCTGGCGACGGCGCCGTTCGACCAGTTCATGCTGCGCCTGAAGGTCGGCCTGCTGGCCGGGGTCGTGCTGGCCTGCCCGGTGTGGTTCTACCAGCTGTGGGCGTTCATCACGCCGGGGCTGTACAAGAAGGAGCGCCGGTTCGCGGTCGTCTTCGTGGTGTCGGCCGCCGACGCTGTTCGTCGCGGGCGCGGTGCTGGCCTACTTCGTGCTGTCCAAGGCGCTGCACTTCCTGCTGACCGTGGGCAGCGACGTCCAGGTGACGGCGCTGTCGGGCGACCAGTACTTCAGCTTCCTGATCAACCTGCTGCTGGTGTTCGGGGTCGGCTTCGAGTTCCCGCTGCTGATCGTCATGCTCAACATGGTCGGCGTGCTGCCGTACGAGAGGCTCAAGGCCTGGCGGCGCGGCCTGATCTTCGGGGTGTTCGTGTTCGCCGCGTTCGCCACCCCGGGTTCGGACCCGTTCTCGATGCTGGCGCTGGGCCTGGCGCTGACGGTGCTGCTGGAGTTCGCGATCCAGATCGCCCGCGTTCCACGACAGACGCAAGGCCAAGCGCGAGGCCAAGCGGTCGAGGACATTCCCGACGACGAGGCCGTCCGTCATCGAGCCGCCGTCGCCCGATCGCTCCGCCAGTTCGCGCCGACACCGCACGGCCGCGTCCATGACGACGTCACCTGAGCCGGCACTCAGCTCGCGGTTCACCGCGCGAGCTGCCGTTCGCGCTGGACGGGTTCCAGCGCGACGCCTGTGAGGCCCTGGAGCGCGGGCACGGCGTGCTGGTGTGCGCGCCCACCGGCGCAGGCAAGACGGTCGTCGGGGAGTTCGCGGTCCACCTGGCGCTGGCCGCCGGCCGAAAGTGCTTCTACACCACGCCGATCAAGGCGCTGAGCAACCAGAAGCACACCGACCTGGTCCGCCGGTACGGGCCCGAGCGGATCGGGCTGCTGACCGGTGACCTGTCGATCAACGCCGATGCGCCGGTGGTGGTGATGACCACCGAGGTGCTGCGCAACATGCTGTACGCGGATTCCCCTGCGCTGCAAGGGCTTTCGCATGTGGTGATGGACGAGGTGCACTTCCTGGCCGACCGGATGCGCGGCGCGGTGTGGGAGGAGGTGATCCTGCACCTGCCCGAGGAGGTGCGGCTGGTCAGCCTGTCGGCGACGGTGAGCAACGCCGAGGAGTTCGGCGGCTGGATCCAGACCGTGCGCGGCGACACCACCGTCGTCGTCGACGAGCACCGCCCGGTGCCGCTGTGGCAGCACATGATGGTCGGCAAGCGGCTGTTCGACCTGTTCGACTACGACGCGAACCGCGGCGGCCGAGCGGCAAGACTGCTGGTCGACCCCGAGCTGGTGCGCCACATCGCCCACCGGCGCGAAGCCGACCGGCTGACCGACTGGCAGCCGCGGGGCCGCGGGCGGCCGGCAGCCGCACGGCCCGGCCATCTACCGGCCGCCGTCGCGGCCCGACGTGATCACCACCCTGGATCGCGAGGGGCTGCTGCCCGCAATCACTTTCGTGTTCTCCCGGGCGGGCTGCGACGCCGCGGTCAAGCAGTGCCTGCGGTCGTCGCTGCGGCTGACCACCGACGAGGACCGCGCCCGCATCGCCGAGGTGATCGACCGGCGCTGCGGCGACCTCGCCGACGCCGATCTGGGCGTGCTGGGCTACTACGAGTGGCGCGAGGGGCTGCTGCGCGGCCTGGCCGCCCACCACGCCGGCATGCTGCCGGTCTTCCGGCACACCGTCGAGGAGCTGTTCACCGCCGGCCTGGTGCAAGGCGGTGTTCGCCACCGAGACACTGGCTCTGGGCATCAACATGCCCGCCCGCACCGTGGTGCTGGAGCGGCTGGTCAAGTTCAACGGCGAGCAGCACGCGCCGCTGACGCCGGGGGAGTACACGCAGCTGACCGGCCGCGCCGGCCGCCGCGGCATCGACGTCGAGGGCCACGCCGTGGTGCTGTGGCACCCGCGACAGCTCGAACCCGCCGAGGTCGCCGGGCTGGCGTCCACCCGCACCTTCCCGCTGCGCAGTTCGTTCGCGCCGTCCTACAACATGACGATCAACCTGGTGCACCAGATGGGCCCCGAGCAGGCCCGCCGGCTGCTGGAGCGGTCGTTCGCGCAGTACCAGGCCGACCGGTCGGTGGTCGGCCTGGTGCGCGGCGTCGAGCGCGGCGAGAAGATGCTCGACGAGATCGCCGCCGAACTCGGTGGCCGCGACAGCGACCGATCCTCGAGTACGTCCGGCTGCGCGCGACAGATCTCCGAGCGGGAACGCGCGCAGGCCCGTGCGTCGCGGCTGCAGCGGCGCCAGGCCGCCAACGACGCGCTGGCCGCGCTGCGCCGCGGCGACATCATCACCATCACCCAGGGCCGCCGCGGCGGGCTGGCCGTGGTGCTCGAACCCGCCCGCGACAGCGACGATCCGCGGCCGCTGGTGCTCACCGAACACCGCTGGGCGGGCCGGATCTCGTCGGCGGACTACTCGGGCGCGTCGGCGCCGGCTGGGATCGATGACGCTGCCCAAGCGGGTCGAGCACCGCCAGCCGCGGGTGCGCCGCGACCTGGCCTCGGCGCTGCGGTCGGCGGCGGCCGGGCTGGCGGTCCCGTCGGCGCGAAGCGGCAGGCGCGGCGACGGCGGCCGAGCCCGACATCGACCCCGAGCTGGCGTCGCTGCGCGAGCAGATGCGCGCGCATCCCGCGCACACCAGCTGCCCGACCGCGAGGAGCAGGTCCGCGTCGGCGAGCGCTATCTGCGGATCGAACGCGACAACGACGCAGCTGCGGCAGAAGATCGCCGCGGCCACGAACTCGCTGGCGCGCACGTTCGACCGGATCGTCGGGCTGCTCACCGAGCGCGGCTTCATCGACGCGCGGCGACGGCCGACGCGACCTGAAGGTCACCGACGACGGCCGGCTGCTGGCCCGGATCTACAGCGAGAGCGACCTGCTGGTCGCCGAATGCCTGCGCACCGGGGCGTGGACGGGCCTGGACGCCGGCCGAGCTGGCGGCGGTGCTCTCGGCGGTGGTGTACGAATCCCGCGGCGAGCGACGGGCCGCGCCGCCGGCTCGCGAGGACGCGCCGACCGGCGGGTTGCGCCGCGCGCTGGCGCAGACCCGGCGGCTGTCCGGGCAGCTGCGCGCCGACGAGAAGCGGCACCGGATCGCGCCGACCCGCGAACCCGACGAGGGTTTCGTCGCCGCCGTCTACCGCTGGGCCACCACCGGTGATCTGGCCGCGCGCGCTGGCCGCCTCCGACGCCGTCGGGCAGCGGCATCGCCGCTGTCGGCGGGCGATTTCGTGCGGTGGTGCCGGCAGGTGCTCGATCTGCTCGACCAGGTGCGCAACGCCGCGCCCGACGCCGAGCTGCGGGCCGCCGCGAAACGCGCCATCGACGACATTCGGCGCGGCGTCGTCGCAGTTGATGGCGGGTAGGGTGATGCAACCGCTACGGTTGATGGCGCGACGATGCTACCAGTACTCGAGGAGAGACGATGAGCGGACCGCAGGGATCTGACCCGACGCAGCCGTGGCAGGGTCAGCATCAGCCGGCCGACAGCGGCAGCCTCCGAGCAGCCGCCGCCGACGCCGGCCAGCCGGACTGGCAGCCGCCCCGGCTCTGGAGCAGCCGCCGGCAGCAGCAGCCGGCCGTACGGCAGCCGCCCGTCGTACACCCGGTACAGCCACGCCGCAGTACCCGCAGCAGCGGCTACCGACCGACAGCAGCCGCAGCCTATCAGCAGCCCGGCCAGTACGGCGCAGCCGTCAGTACGGCCAGCCGCGGCCAGCCGCAGCAGTACGCCCAGCCGCAGTACGGCCAGCCCGGCAGTACGGCCAGCCCGGCAGTACGGTCAGCGCCGGCCAGTACGGCCAGCCCGGTCAGTACGGCCAGCCCGGCCAGTACGGCCAGCAGCCCGGTCAGCAGCCCGGCCAGTACGGCCAGCCGCCGTACGGCCAGCCGCGGCGACGAGGACGGCTCGAAGCGGTCGCATGGCCGCGATCGGCACCATCCTCGGCGTGCTCGCCGCGATCATCGTCGCGGCGTGCTGGTGCTCGGCTTCTGGAAGCCCGGCTTCTTCGTCACCACCAAGCTCGACGTCAACAAGGCCCAGACCGGCGTGCAGCAGATCCTCACCGACGAGGCCAACGGCTACGGCGCCAAGAACGTCAAGGACGTCAAGTGCAACAACGGGCAGAACCCGAAGGTGAAGAAGGGCGACACCTTCAACTGCGAGGTCAGCATCGACGGCACCAAGCGCAGGTGACCGTGACGTTCCAGGACGACAAGCGGCACCTACGAGGTCGGCCGGCCCGAAGTAGGCACGTCGCGTGCAGTCGGGCAGCGCGTCCAGCGCCTTCTGCAGCCGGCCGATCGAGGAGCCGACGCCGTAGGCGGCGGCCAGTTCGGCGACGCGTTGGGGTCGGCGGCCGCCAGCGGCAGCGCGTCGGTGGCGTGTCGACAGCGTGACGGTCGCGTCGGTGGCGACCCGCACCACCGGCACCGCCGCTGCCATGTAGTCGGCGGCCGCGCGCAGCTTGGTCCGAATCGCCTTTGGCACAGTCGACTTCGGGTCGTCCGCGGCCGCCAGGATGTCCTCCAGCGAGCCGTGCTGGGCCAGCAGCGTGGCCGCGGTCTTCTCGCCGATGCCGGGCACACCGGGCAGGCCGTCGGACGGATCGCCGCGCAGCAGCGCCAGTTCGGCGTAGGCGGCGCCGGCCCGGTCGGCGGGCACGCCGTAGCGCTCGGCGACCTCGGCCGGGCCGAACAGCGTCGCCTTGGCCAGCCCGCGGCCGAGGTAGAGCACCCGCACCGCGACCGGATCGTCGGTCGACCACCTGCAGCAGATCGCGGTCACCGCTGACGACGACCACCGGATCGCGCCGTTCCCGGGCGGCCAGCGTGCCCAGCACGTCGTCGGCCTCGAAACCCGGCGCGCCGCCGGTGGCGATCCCGAACGCGTCGAGCAGCTCCATGATCATGTCGACCTGCGGGGTCAGGTCGTCGGGCACTTCCTCGACATCGGGTTCGTCGCCGGGGCGTCTCCTGCTCGACCCGGTGCGCCTTGTACGACGGGATCAGGTCGACCCGCCACTGCGGGCGCCAGTCCAGGTCCAGGCACACCACCAGCCGGCCCGGCCGCTGCGGGTGATCAGCGTGGCGACGGCGTCGAGGAAGCCGCGCACGGCGTTGACGGGCCGGCCGTCGGGCGCGGTGATCGACGACGGCACCCCGAAGAACGAGCGGAACCACATGCTGGCGCCGTCGAGCAGCAGGACGGGGGCGGGCAGCGGAGGCATGCGCCTAGCCAACCATGGTGGAGTTCGGCGCCATCCAATCCGTCGAGACAAACCGGTGCGCGATCAGCCACTGCTCGATCTGGCGGGCTACCGATGGGCACCAGCGCGTCACGGTAGCGACCGTAATGATCCAAGCCGATCTCGGTGAACACGGTGAAGTAGGACGACACCGCGGCCCGCTCACGCGTCAACTCGGTGAACCGGATGTTGGCGAGGTTGTGCCGCACGATGCGTCGGGTGCCACTCGGTGCTGCGGCGGCGGCCAGCAGTAGGCACCGGACCCTGGCGACCCCGCTGAGCCTTGCCACGATGGGCGTCGCGGCCGTGCAGCGGTTCTTCGCCACGGATTTCCAGCACCCCGTCGGGGGCGAACGCCAGACGCCAGGTCGTCGAGTCGCGCGCCGTCACCCGACCAGGTGTAGTGCGCCAGGGTGTCCCGGATGCGTTCCCGGTGCGTCAAGTCACGAGTTCCCAGTACGTCGTGCCGAGCGACCCGAGCGATCGTAGACGCGCGCACCTATTAGCCTGGCCGACATGAGTTCCAGCAGTTCCGCACGCTTCGCACGCGAGTGTCTACGCCGATCGCCTGCCGGGCCGCCGCGGCGGCCACCGCGGACGCCGGTCTGGCCGGTCTGGTCATCACCCCCGGTTACGACCTGCGCTACCTGGTCGGCTCGCGGGCGCAGACCTTCGAACGGCTGACCGCGCTGGTGCTTCCCGATCGCCGGCGAGCCGACGGTGGTGGTGCCGCGGATGGAACTGGCCGTCGCTCAAGGAGTCCGCGGTCGTCGAACTGGGTCTGGCGGTGCGGGACTGGGTCGACGGTGAGGACCCCTACGATCTGGTGCCGACGCGCTCGGCGGCGGCGCCGGTCGCGACCGCGGTCACCGATTCGATGCCCGCGCTGCACCTGCTGCCGCTGGCCGACGATGCTCGGCGTGCGTGCCGGTGCTGGCCACCGACGTGCTGCGCACGCTGCGGATGATCAAGGACCCGGCCGAGATCGACGCGCTGCGCAAGGCCGGCGCGGCGATCGACCGAGTGCACGCCCGGGTGCCGGAGTTCCTGGTGCCCGGCCGCACCGAGGCCGACGTCGCCGCCGACATCGCCGAAGCGATTGTCGCCGAAGGGCATTCGGAGGTGGCGTTCATCATCGTCGGATCCGGCCCGCACGGCGCCGACCCGCACCACGAGTACTCCGACCGCGAGCTGCAGGCCGGCGACATCGTCGTCGTCGACATCGGCGGCCCGTACGAGCCCGGCTACAACTCCGACTCGACCCGCACCTACAGCATCGGTGAACCCGATGCCGAAGTGGCGCAACAGTATTCGGTACTGCAGCGGGCGCAGCAGGCGGCCGTCGACGCGGTACGGCCCGGGGTGACCGCCGAGCAGGTCGACGCCGCCGCCCGCGACGTGCTGGCCGAGGCGGGGCTCGGCTGAGTAGTTCGTGCACCGCACCGGCCACGGCATCGGGCTGTCGGTGCACGAGGAGCCCTACATCGTCGCCGGCAACGACCTGCCGCTGGAGGCGGGCATGGCGTTCTCGCGTCGAGCCGGGCATCTACTTCCCCGGCCAGTGGGGCGCCCGGATCGAGGACATCGTCATCGTCACCGCGGACGGCGCGGATCCGGTCAACAACCGACCGCACGAACTGATCGTGGTGCCGCTGCCGTGACGGCGTCAGCGGCGCCGCCGCGCACCCCGGCGGGCACGGGTACGGCCGGACCGCCCCGACGCCAATGTGGCGGCGATCGCCAGGCACGCCCGTAGGGTCGCCGCCAGGTGGTCCGCGTTCTGCGCGTCCGGCCACGAGGACTGCTTGACCACCACCGTGCGGGTGCCGCGGTCGACGAACACCAGCTGGCCGTGGATGCCCAGGCACAGCAGGACGGGTCCGGACTCCGGGTGGAAGAACCAGAACTGATCGCGGTACCAGCCGCCGGGCAGCATCGGCTCGTTGTCGGTGCGGGCAAACGCTTCTCGCACATCGGGGGTCGGTGTGTAGGCGTCGGCCAGCCAGGCGGCCGGAACCACCTGGCGTTCCCCGGACCTGCCGTCGTCGAGCAGCAGCTGGCCGAACCGGGCCAGATCGCGAAGCGTGGTGCTGATCCCACCGTCGTGGACGGCGGTCCCGACGGAATCGCAGGTGATGTCGCCGTCGAACTCCGCGCCCATCGGCTGCCAGATGTGTGTCGAAACCAGGTCGGCCATCCGCCGGCCGGCGGCACGTTCGCACATCCACCCGAGCATGTCGGTGTCGCAGGAGCGATACACGAACCCCGCGCCGTGTGGCCCCTCGGTCCGGAGCGTCGTCAGGTAGGCATATGCCCCGCACGGATCGTCGGGCCGGCGGGGCGCCCAGCCCATCGAGCGCTCCATGACCCGGACCTCGGAGTCTTCGGACGTGTACGCCTCGCTCGAACGCCACGCCGGTGCGCATGTCGAGCACATCCCGCACCCGGGCGCCGTCATAGCCGGAACCGGCGACCTCCGGGACGTAGGCCGTGACCGGGGCACCCGGATCGAGTTGGCCCCCCTCGACCAGGACACCGGCGACGCAGCCGACGATCGACTTGGACACCGACATGACGAGATGACGCGTCGACGGCGCCATCCCCTCGAAGTAGCGTTCGGTGACCACGACGCCGTCGTGCAGCACCAGCAGCCCGTCGGTGTACGTCGTGTCCAGGACCTTCGCAACGGTCGATGGTCCGTCGGCCAGCGACACCGGGATGTCGCCCAGGTCCCGCTCGCGGGCGGGCAGCGGGCGCACCGCACCGCCGGCCACGATCGGGTGCGTCGGGATGACCTCCCGCATGTGCCGGAACGACCAGCGCAGACTGGCCGGTTGCTGCCAGTTCGACAGGTTCACCTGTTGTGGCGGTGACGGGGGGAAGCCGCTCATCACCTCATCTGATTGAGGCACGTCGGGCAATGGTACTTACCCGGCTCACGCGCCTAGCATCGGTGAGTGTCCACCAACGCTGATGAAGCCGATCCGGCGGCGGCCAATGCCGAGAACTGGCAGTTCCCGCCATACAACCGCTGGGCATACTGGCACGTCAGCGACATCCTGCCGACCCAGCGGATCGCCGCGCCCGAGCAGGCCCGGACGCTGCCGGCCGCCGAGGGGCCAGCCGCCGCCGTCGAGGTCACCCAGGTCGGGCTCGTCAGGCTCGACGGTCGCGAGTCGACGGTCGGTGATGTGCTGGCCGACACCTACACCGACGCATTGGTGGTCCTGCAGGACGGCGCACTGGTCACCGAGTGGTACGGCGCCGAGGGCGCGCCGGACCGCACGCATGCGCTGATGTCGGTGACCAAGTCCGTCGTCGGGTGTGTGACGGCGGCGCTGGTGGACCGGGGTCTGCTCGACACCGATCGGCCGGTCACCGATTTCGTCCCCGAACTCGCCGGCAGCGGCTACGCCGGGGCGACCGTGCGCAACGTCCTCGACATGCGCAGCGGGGTGCGGTTTGTCGAGGACTACACCGATCCGAGGCCGAGTCTGGCAGATCGGCGAGTCGCCCGGCGGCATCTACGGCTACCTGCGCCGGGCTGGTTGCCGAGGCGCCGCACGGCGAGCGGTTCATGTACCGCTCGGCGGAGACCGACGTGCTGGGCTGGGTCTGCGAACGGGTGGCAGGCCGTGCCGATGGCCGAGCTGATCATCACGTTCATCTGGCAGCCGATGGGGGCCGAGTTCGACGCTGAAATCATCTGTGACACAACGAAGGTCGCATGGCACGATGGCGGCCTGTGCGCGACCGCGCGGGACGTGGCCCGGTTCGGGCAGATGCTGCTCGACGGGGGCACGGTGCCTGCAGGCGACGAGTTCGCACCGTCATCGGGCCGAAGTGGCTGCGCGCGGCGTGGGCCGTGGACGCCGACATCCGCTCGGTTTTCGCGGCGTCGCCCAACGAGGCCTCGATGCCCGGCGGCTGGTACCGCGACCAGTTCTGGTTCCGGCCCGGCAGCTTCGGGGATGTCCTGCTGTGCTTGGGAATTCACGGACAGATGATCCATGTGAGCCGGCGGACCCGAACGGTGTGCGTCAAGTTCTCGACCTGGCCCGAAGCGCAGAACCCGGGTTACCTACAGGACACCCTGCGCGCTTTCGACAACATCGGCGGCGCACTCGGCGGCAGGCATTCCAGCGTCGACCGGCATCGGCTGCCGGGCATCGTGTCCGGCGCGCACCGGCACGGCGCGGCCGACCGGCCCGAGGAATCCCACGACGACTGATCGGATCTGCGCCATTCCGGCGGACCGTCTTGCCGGATGGTCATACGCTGCAAGTTCGAGGAGGCGCAGATGACCGAACCGAAGCCACGGACACCCCGAAGCGTAAGCCGGCCGCACCCCGGAAGTCGCGACTGTCACTGCCTTTCGGCAGTTCGACGCTCAACGGCATCGCCGAGATCCGGACCTTCTTCCGGACCAACGAGCAGCCGATCTACTTCGTCGGGCCCACGGCGTTCAATCTGCTCGGTATCGACCGCTGGGTGCGAAACTTCCAGTACATCGTGTACTACGACTCCTGGGACGGCGGTCATCCGCGGGTGTTCACACCCAAGAGCAAGCCGTACGTCGAGTTCGAGTCGAGCGAGCACGTCAACAACTACCTGCTGCGCGACCCGGAGGTGCAGGCCCACCTCAAACGGCGCGGCGGCACCCCGATGGTCGCGATGGTCTTCTTCGACGAGGAGACCGAGGAGATCTGCAAGGAGCTCGGGTACAACCTGATCCTGCCGCCGGATTCGCTTCGCCGGAAGCTGGATTCGAAGATCGTCACCACCCAGCTCGGTAACGAGGCCGGTGCGCCGTCGGTGCCCAATGTGCTCGGCACGGCCGACAGCTACGAGGAACTGAGTGCGCTGGCCGACCGAGCACCGGCTGGGCTCGGACCTGGTGGTGCAGACGCCCTACGGCGACTCCGGCAAGACCACCTTCTTCATCAAGTCCGAAGACGACTGGACGAGCCAACGAGCGCGACATCGTCGGTCAAGAGCTCAAGGTGATGAAGCGGATCAACAACAAGGCGGCCGCCGTCGAGGCGTGTATCACCAAGCACGGCACCATCGTCGGGCCCTTCATGACCGACCTCACCGGATACCCCGAACTCACCCCCTACAAGGGCGGCTGGTGCGGCAACGACCTCTTCCCGGAGGCGCTGACCGACAAACAACGCGCCGACCGGCATCGAGCACGTCCGCAAGATGGGCGACCGGCTGGCCAAGGAGGGCTACCGCGGCTTCCTCGAGGTCGACGTCCTCGTCGACCTCGACACCGACGAGGTCTATCTGGGGGAGATCAACCCGCGCATCTCGGGCGCCTCGTCGATGACGAACGTGACCGCCGGCGCCTACGCGGATGTGCCGCTGTTCCTGTTCCACCTGCTGGAGTTCATGGACGTCGAAGTACACGGTGAACGTCGAGGAGATCAACGAACGATGGCGGGACCTGGCCGCCGTGGACGTCTGGTCACAGCTGATCATGAAGGAGCCGACCGACTCGGTGGAGCGCATCCTGGCCGCTCCGCGGACCGGAACCTGGCATCTCAGCGACGAGGGTGAACTCACGTTCGCTCAGGTGACGAATGACTGGCACGACCTCACCGGCGAGGACGAGGCGTTTTATCTGAGGGTGTACGGCCCGGGCGATTACCGATTCCGCGGCGCCGACCTGGGCATCCTGGTCACCAAGGGCCGAATGCAGACCGCCGACGGTCTGACCCAGCGCTGCCGCCGGTACATCGAGGGCATCCGGACGCAATACGTGTCCGAGCCCGTCGAGGATGCGCCGTCGTTGACGGCGGTGCCCTCGGTCAAGTAGTCAGTCGCCGCCGCGGTCGAGCAGATCCGAGGAGCCCAGCACCCGCTCGATCTGCACCTCGATGACCACCCGGCGCGGGTTGGCCCGCGGTGTGCGGTACCGCTGCGCGTAGCGCAGCTCGGCGTCGCGGACGGCGTCGACGTCGGTGTTCACGCTCGGCCGGCCCTCCAGCGACAGCCACCGGGCGCCGTCGACCTGGCTGAGCACGGCGACCCCGCCGCGGTCGGCGTTGACGGCCTTCTGCGAGCCGCCGGTGGTGATCACCCGCGCGATGTGGGTCTTGGGATCGAAGGTGAAACCCACCGCCACCACATGGGGCGAACCGTCGGCCCGCAGCGTGGTCAGCATGGCCAGATGGCGTTCGGTGAGAAACGCCAGCGCGTCGTTGGTGAGCCGGGTAGTTGCGTTCGCCATCGGCGCTCACGCTAGCGCAGGTGATAATCGCAGCCATGGACGACACGGGCGACGCGGGGCCGATGTGTCGTAATTTTCGGCGGCCGCAGCGAGATCGGCATCGAACTGGCGCTGCGCCTGGCGCCGCGGGGCGACGGTGGTGCTGGCCGCCCGCGACGGCCGACAGCCTGGACGAGCAGGTTGCCGCGCTGCGCGCGGCCGGCGCCGCCGCGGTGCACATCAAGGAGTTCGACGCCGACGACCTGGCCTCGCACGGCCCGCTGGTCGACTCGATCGTCGACCGAGCACGGCCCGATCGGCACCGCGGTGCTGGCCTTCGGCATCCTCGGCGACCAGGCCCGCGCCGAAACCGACGCCGCGCACGCGGTGGCCGTCGTGCACACCGACTACGTCGCCCAGGTCAGCCTGCTGACCCAGCTGGCGCAGCGCGATGCGCACGGCCGGGCGGGGTCGCATCGTGGTGTTCTCCTCGGTCGCCGGCGTCCGGGTGCGCCGCGCCAACTACGTGTACGGCTCGGCCAAGGCCGGCCTGGACGGCTTCGCCAGCGGATTGGCCGACGCGCTGCACGGCACCGGGGTGCGCCTGCTGATCGTGCGGCCCGGATTCGTCATCGGGCGGATGACCGAGGGCATGACGCCGGCGCCGCTGTCCAGCACGCCGGCGCAGGTCGCCGACGCGACGGCGCCGGCGCTGGCCAAGGGCCGACGCAGGGTCTGGATGCCGTGGGCGCTGCGGCCGCTGTTCTTCGCGACGCGGTTCGTGCCGCAGGCCGATGTGGCGCAGGATGCCGCGATGAGCCGGCTCATCGTCGTCGGCATCGGCGCCGACGGCATGGCCGGGCTGTCGCCGGCATCGCGCGCCGAATTAGCGCAGGGCCACAGTAATTTACGGCTCGCGAGCGACAGCTCGACCTGCTCGACGACACGCGTGACCGCGCGAGCGCGCAGGAGTGGCCGTCGCCGCTGCTGCGCGGCGCTGCAGCGATGCGCTTGACGACGGACGGCGACGTCCACGTCGTCGCCAGCGGTGACCCGATGCTGCACGGCATCGGCGCGCACCCTGATCCGGCTGTTCGGCGCCGACCGGGTGACGGTGCTGCCGCACGTGTCGTCGGTGACGCTGGCGTGCGCCCGGATGGGCTGGTCCGTGCAGGACACCGAGGTGATCAGCCTGGTCACCGCCGAGCCGCACACCGCGGTGCGCCGCGGCGGGCGGGCGATCGTGCTGTCGCCGCGACGGCGCCACCCCGCGGCGCTGGCGCGGCTGCTCACCGACGCCGGCCGCGGCGACTCGGAGATGACCGTGCTCGAACAGCTCGGCGGACCCGGCCGAACGCCGCCGCGACGGCACCGCGCGCGGACTGGGCCGACGCAGCCGCCCGGTGACGTCGACGACCTCAACGTGGTCGCCGTGCGCTACCTGCCCGACGACCGCGTGCTGGCGATGCTGCCCGACGACGCGTTCGCCCACGACGGGCAGATCACCAAACAGGCGATCCGCGCGGTGACGCTGGCGGCGCTGGCGCCGCGGCCCGGTGAGCTGCTGTGGGATGTCGGCGCCGGTTCGGGCAGCATCGCCATCGAATGGTGCCGCAGCGGGTCGGGCTGCACGGCGGTGGCGTTCGAACGCGATGAGCAGCGCCGCACCCGGATCGCCGCGCAACGCCGTGGCGCTTCGGCGCCGACATCGACGTGCGCGGCGCGGCGCCGGAGGCGTTCGGCGATGCCGAGTTGACCGACGGCGGCGTCACCGGCGCGTCACCGTCGGCGATCTTCATCGGCGGCGGCCTGACCCAGCCCGGGCTGCTCGACGCGTGCCTGCCGCAGTCTGCCCGGCGGCGGGCGGCTGGTCGCCAACGCCGTCACCGCCGAATCGGAAGCCGTTCTGGTGCAATGCTATTCGCGACTCGGCGGCGAGCTGCGGCGCTTCCAGCACTATCGCGGCGAAGCCGCTGGGCGGCTTCACCGGCTGGCGGCCCGCGATGCCGGTCACCCAGTGGGCGGTGGTCAAGCCGTGACGGTGTATTTCATCGGCGCCGGGCCCGGCGCCGCCGACCTGATCACCGTCCGCGGCCAGCGGCTGCTGCAACGCTGCCCGGTGTGCCTGTACGCGGGCTCGATCATGCCCGACGATCTGCTGGCGCTGTGCCCGCCGGAGCGCGGATCGTCGACACCGGCCCGCTGACGCTGGACCAGATCATCGCCGAGCTCGCCGACGCCGACGCCGCCGGCCTCGACGTGGCGCGGCTGCACTCCGGTGACCCGTCGCTCTACAGCGCGCTGGCCGAGCAGTGCCGCCGACTCGACGCGCTGGGCATCGGCTACGAAATCGTGCCCGGCGTACCGGCTTTCGCGGCCGCCGCCGCCGCGCTGGGCCGGGAGCTCACCGTGCCCGGGGTGGCGCAGACCGTGACGCTGACCCGGGTGGCGACCCTGTCGACGCGCCATGCCCGCCGGTGAGGACCTGCGCACCCTGGCCGGTGTCGGCGGCACCCTGGTGCTGCACCTGGCCGCCGCCCAGATCGACACCATCGTCGCCGCAGCTGCTGGCCGGCGGCTATCGACGCCGAAACACCCACTGCGGTAGTGGCTTTCGCGAGCTGGCCGCAGCAGATGGTGCTGCGCGGCACCCTCGGCCGACATCGCCGGCCAGATGCGCGACGGCCGGCGATCACCCGAACCGCGGTCATCGTCGTCGGCGACGTGCTGGCCGCCGAGGGTTTCACCGACAGCTACCTGTACTCCGCCGGGCGCGACGCGGGGAGCCGGCATTGATGCGGGTGCTGCTGCTCGGCGGCACCGCCGAGGCGCGCGCGCTGGCGGCCCGGCTGCACCCCCAGGTCGACGTCATCAGCTCGCTGGCGGGCCGGGTGCCGGACCCGGCGCTGCCGGTCGGCCCGGTGCGCGATCGGCGGGTTCGGCGGGTCGACGGGCTGCGGCACTGGCTGCAGCGACGAACGCATCGACGCCGTCGTCGACGCCACCCATCCGTTCGCGGCGACCATCACCGCGCACGCCGCCGAGGCGTGCGCGCGAACTGGCGCTGCCGCACCTGGTGCTGGCCCGCCCGGCGTGGGATCCCGGCGCGGCCATCGTCGTGGCTCGGACTGCCGAGGCGGCCGAAGATCGTTGCCGCAGCAAGGACTATTCGCGGGTGTTCCTGACCACCGGCCGTTCCGGGACCGCGGCCTTCGCCGACAGCGACGCGTGGTTTCTGATCCGCGCGGTCACCGCGCCGGATGCCGGCACGTCCTGCCGCGCACAGCACGAATTGCTGTTGTCCCGCGGGCCGTACCGCTACGACGACGAATGCGCGCTGCTGCGCGAGCACCGGATCGACGCGCTGGTGACCAAGAACAGCGGCGGCGACGATGACCCGGCCGAAGCTGGACGCCGCCGCGGCGCTGGGCGTTGCCGGTGGTGATGATCGACCGGCCCGCGCTGCCCGCCGGGGTTCGACACGGTGGCACGGTCGACGAGGCCGCCGCCTGGGCGGTCAACCTGGGTGACGGCGCGGTGTGAACGCCCTCATTCCCGTTCGCTCGCAATCGCATTGACGGCGGCCGCCGCCATGGCGCTGCCGCCGCGCCGGCCCGTCACCACCAGATAGGACATGCCCCGCGGATCATCGATCAGCTCCTGTTTGGACTGCGCCGAGCCGACGAATCCGACCGGTCCACCGAGCACCGCGGCCGGGACCGGCGCGCCGTCGTCGATCAGTTCCAGCAGCCGGAACAGTGCGGTGGGCGCGTTCCCGATCGCCACCACCGCGCCGCCGAGGCGGCCGGCCCACAACTCCACGCCGGCCGCCGAGCGGGTGTTGCCCAGTTCGTGCCGCCAACTCCGGCGCTCGCGGATCGGCGACCAGCGACACCACCTCGTTGTCGGCAGGCAGCCGCGCCGCGGTGATGCCCGCGGCCACCATCGACGAGTCGCACAGCACCGGGGCGCCCGCGGCCAGCGCGGCGTGCGCCCGGGTCGACCACGTCGGCGGTGAACGCGACGTGATCGGCGACGTCGACCTGACCGCAGGTGTGGATCAGGCGGACCACCACCCGCGCCACATCGTCGGGGAACCGGGTCAGGTCCGCTTCGGCGCGGATCGTCGCGAACGACTGCCGGTAGATCTCGGCGGCGTCGCGGATGTAGTCGAGCACCCGCTCACCCTACGGGTGGTTCGCGGCCGGTAGCCGTCTCGCGGTGGCGACCAGCACCTCACCGCGACGGGCTGCCGCACGCCCGCTCGCAGCCGACGAAGTGCCGATGCGCTTCCGGGCCGCCCGACTCGACGGCCGCGGTCGCGTCGGCGCGGACGTCGGCGAGCGAGTGCGTCGCAGCCCGGGCTGACCGGTGCAGGCGCTGACGCGCAGCCACGGCGAGTTCTCGTCGAAGACCAGACCCATCGGGGCCAGCACCCGCAGCGCGACGTCGGCCACGCCCTCGTCGAGATCGCAGACCAGCACCGAACGCCACGGCGTGATCACCATCGGCGCCTCGATCGCGGCCAGGAACTCGCGCGGCGCGCGCCTGCAGCACGCCGAGCGGGACCGCCGCGCCCAGCGTCGACCCGCCCGTCGTCCTGCGCGATCCAGCCCGACCGGCGGTGCCGGCCGACGGGCGGCCAGGTCCGCCCGGCGCGGTGCCGTCGGTCACGAAGCCCGTCGAGCAGCACCGTCGGGTCGTCGAGTTCGGCTATCCGCCAAGCGTTGCCGCGGATCTGCGTGAACCGGTCGCGCGACGTCGAGCAGCGTCGGCGACCGACGTCGGCGACCGGGATGCCGGACGCCGGTGTCGCGGCCCGCCAGCAGCAGCGCGACGGTGTCGCGTCGAGCACGTGCACGCCGACGTCGGCGCGCAGCCCGGACACGTCGCCGCGGCCGTCGTCGAGGCTGAACCAGAACCGGCCGGGCAGCGCGGCCAGCGCGGGGTCGGCCTGGATGGCCGCGTCGAGTTCGGCGACCACGGCCGGACGTCGGCGATCCCGCCGACGCGCCCGGACAGCGGTGACGCGACGATGTTGCGCACCCGCTCGTGGGTGGCCGACGGCAGCAGCCCGGCGGCGGCGATCGCGTCGGCGACCGCCGGCGGTGTCGGTGATCGCCGCGGATCTGGACGTTGCCGCGCGAGGTCAGTTCCAGCGAGCCGCGAACCGAACTCGGTCGCCGGCGTCGGCCAGCGCCGCCAGCTGCGCCGCGGTGATCATGCCGCCGGGCAGCCGGACCCGCACCAGCGCGCCGTCGGCGGCCTGGTGCACCTGCAGTGCGCCGGGGCAGGCGTCCTGGTCGCGGGTCGCGGCCACCCATCCACGGTACGACTGCCGGTCGGCGGCCAACCGCCGGCCGGCGTCCACCACGTCGGAGTAGTGCGACGCGTCGCCGGCGATCGACGCGGCTGGGCGCGCCGTGGACGTCGACCGGGATGTCGCCGGCCAGCGTGACGCGGCTCAGCCGCCGGTACTGGTCGTCGTAGTCGGCCACCGCGTAGTGCTGGGTGGCGCGGTTGTCCCAGATGGCCAGGTCGCCGGGCGCCCAGGTCCAGCGAACGGTGTTCTCCAGCTTGGTGACCCGCGCCTGCAGCAGGTCGAACAGGGTCGCCGACTCGGTGGTGCCCAGGCCGACGAACCGCTTGACGAAATGCCCGAGCAGCAGCACCCGCTGCCCGGTCTCGGGATGCACCCGCACCACGGGATGCTCGGTCTCGTAGTACGTCGGAGACGAACTCCTCGCGGTACTGCGCGCTGTCCTCGGCCACGTCGGCGTCGCCGGTCGGCGTACGTCGCGGACGTAGTCGTAGTCATTGGTGTGCACCGCCCACAGGTTCTCGACGAGCGCGCGAGCGGCGTCGGGCAGCTGGTCGTAGGCGGCCTCGGTCGACGCCCACGTCGTGGTGCCGCCGTACTCGGGCAGCGTGACCGCCCGCAGCAGGGATGCCTTCGGGATGCGGTCGACGAACGTGACGTCGGTGTGCCAGCTGTTGGCCTTGTCGTAGCGGGAGTCGATCGGCAGGACTCGCGTCCCGCGGGAGGTCACGGTCGGGATGCGCGCGGTCGGGCGTGCCGAGCCGGCGCGCGAAGGCGAGCTGGCCGTCGTCGTCGAGGTGGTGCTGGTCGCGGAAGAAGATCACCTTGTGCGTCGAGCAGGGCGTCGTTGATCGCCGCGACGGTGGCGTCGTCGAGGTCGTCGCCGAGGCGTACGCCGTCGACCCTGGCGCCGATGTGGGCGCCGAGCTTGACGATGATCGGGATTGCGGGCGGCTCATGGCTTCATTGCCGCCAGATCGCTGGCCGTGCACCAGTATATGGCTGCGCGCGAGGCGAATCGTGCATCGCCAGCGAGTGACCGCAAGCCGCACCTGCGGAACGAGCGCATCCGATACGCCATATGCGAGGTAGTCGACTACGTGCGGAATCGGCCTGTCATCGGTCCGGCACAGAATGTCGGTACCGAAGGCCGGTGCTAGTAGGTATTCGACACTGAGTCAGCGACGTCGAAAACTGGCTTCACTCGCTCGCAATCGGCGTCTGGCGTCGCCCTGGTCATTCGGTGCACCTCGCGACGCCCTACCAGGACGCCGGGTACGGCCGCATGCAGCACCGTCGCGATCGCGACGCCCGCTGACTGGCGCCGACCTCCGAGCACCGCCAGGTGATGCGGTACGAATGAGGTGCCGTGACCCACCGTCCTGCTGCTGTCGACGTCCGACACCGACCTGATCACCGCCCGCGCCAGCGGCGCGGACTACCGGTGGGCCAACCCGTCGCGGCTGCTCGACGACCTGAGCTGAGCTCGCCGAACTGCTCGACGGGGTCGACATCGTGGTGGTCCGGATCCTCGGCGGCTACCGGGCCTGGCAGGACGGTATCGACGCCGTGCGTCGCCAGCGGGGTGCCGACCGTCGTGCGTCAGCGGGGAGCAGGCGCCCGACGCCGAACTGATGAGCCACTCCACGGTCCCCGCAGGCATCGCGGTGCAGGCGCACATCTACCTCGCGCAGGGCGGCGTCGAGAACCTGCGCCAGCTGCACGCGTTCCTGTCCGACACCGTGCTGATGACCGGGATCGGTTTCGACGCCACCGGTCAGCATCCCGACTTGGGGCGTGCTGGAGCGCCGGCGGGCACGGTCGCCGAATCGACGGCCCGACGCGTCGCGGTGCTGTACTACCGCGCCCAGCAGCTGGCCGGCAACACCGGCTACGTCGAGGCGCTGTGCGCATGCCATCGACGACGGCGGGCGGCACGGCCGCTGCCGGTGTACTGCGCATCGCTGCGCACCGCCGAACCCGAGCTGCTGGACGCTGCTGGGCACGCGCCGACGCGCATGGTGGCCACCGTGCTGGCCGCCGGGCGGCGCCACCCGGCGACCGTCGTCCGCGGGCGGCGACGACGACAGCTGGAACGTCGAGCACCTGGCGGCCCTGGACATCCCGATCCTGCAGGGGCTGTGCCTGACCAGCTCGCGCGCCCAGTGGGTCGGCAACGACGACGGCATGAGCCCGCTGGATGTCGCCACCCAGGTGGCGGTGCCGGAATTCGACGGCCGCATCATCACGGTTCCGTTCTCGTTCAAGGAGATCGACGACGAGGGACTGATCTCCTACGTCGCCGACCCGGAACGCTGCGCGCGGGTGGCGGGCCTTGCCGTGCGGCACGCCCGGCTGCGCCACATCGCGCCGGCGGACAAGAGGGTGGCGCCTGGTGTTCTCGGCCTATCCGACCAAACACGCCCGCATCGGCAACGCCGTCGGGCTGGACACCCCGGCCAGCGCGGTCGCGTTGCTGCGCGCCATGCGCGAGGCCGGCTACGCATCGGCGAGGTGCCCGGGCGTGGACGCCGGCGACGGTGACGCGCTGATCCATGCGCTGATCGAACGCGGGGGACAGGACCCGGACTGGCTGACCGAGGGCCAGTTGGAGGGCAACCCGATCCGGGTGTCGGCCACGCGACTACCGCGCCTGGTTCGCCACGCTGCCCAGCCGAATTCGCCGACGCCGATCGTCGAGCACTGGGGGCCGCCGCCCGGCGAGCTGTTCGTCGACCGCAGTCACGATCCCGACGGCGAAATCGTCATCGCCGCAATGCAATCCGGCAACATCGTGCATCCTGGTCCAGCCGCCCCGCGGCTTCGGCGAGAATCCGGTGGCGATCTACCACGACCCCGATCTGCCGCCGAGCCACCACTACCTGGCGGCCTACCGCTGGCTGGATGGCCA
>CAWCFJ010000013.1:0-287471 GCA_963794695.1 uncultured Actinomycetes bacterium
GCCGAGCAGCCGCAGGCCCCGCCGGGCAGCGAGCCAGCCGCCGAGCGTGGCGAGCAGCCCGCCGGCCAGCGTGACGGCGGCCACGCCGCCGCCGCCGGTCGCGAGCCCCCCGGCGCCCATGACCACGACCGCCAGCCCGCACGGGACGAGCACGCAGGCCAGGAGCAGCAGGCCCGCGCCGCGGGTGAGCGCCTGCACCCGCTGGCGGGCGCCGAGCACCAGGAGATCGAGGTCGACGCCGGTGGGCGGGGTGGGGAGCGGCATCAGGCCTCGTCGAGCGCGACGCGCTCGGGATGGGTGTACACGTTGAAGCGCTCGCCACGCAGGAAGCCGACCAGCGTCTGCCGAGCTCGCGGGCCGTCTCCACCGCCAGGCTGGACGGCGCCGACACCGCGCACAGGATCGGGATGCCGGCGACCGCGGCCTTCTGCACGAGCTCGAAGCTGGCCCGGCCCGAGACCAGCACGATCGACTCCGAGAGCGGCCACTGCCCTCCAGGAAGCGCTCGCCGACGAGCTTGTCCATCGCGTTGTGGCGGCCGACGTCCTCGCGCAGCGCGAGCAGCTCGCCGTCCGTCGAGAACAGCCCCGCCGCGTGCAGGCCGCCGGTCGACTCGAACACCCGCTGGCGCTCGCGCATGCGGTCGGGCAGCGCGAACAGGGTCTCGCGCCGCGACCGTCGGGCCCGGGCCGAGCTGAGCTGCACTGCGACCGCGACCTGCTCGATCGAGGCCTTGCCGCAGACCCCGCAGCTCGACGTGGCGTAGAAGTTGCGCTGCAGCCGGGACGCGTCGAACGGCCGGCGCAGCTCGACGGTCAGCACGTTGTACTGCTGCTCGGCGCGCTCGACGTCGGCGCAGTAGCGGATCGACTCGATCTCGTCCCGCGCCGTCAGCAGGCCCTCGGTGGCCAGGAAGCCCGCGGCGAGCTCGAAGTCGTTCCCCGGCGTGCGCATGGTGACCGCGACCTGCACCGTCGGCCTGGCCCGGGCCCGAGACCCGGATCTCGAGCGGCTCCTCGCTGGCCAGGCGGTCGCGGCGGCGCCGGGTGTCCGAGCCGTCGACGGCCACGACCCGCACCGGGCTCGACGGGCCGCGCAGCGGCGGGCGGTCGACGGCCGCCATCAGTCCAGCACCTGGACGTGCTCGAACCCGAAGCGGCCCTTGATGCACAGGTTGCCGCGGGTCACGTCGTGGTCGTCGGGGCTCGTGACCTTGACGATGCGGTTGTCCTGCACGTGCAGCTCGAGGTTGCAGCCGACGCCGCAGTACGGGCAGATCGTCTGCGTCACGGTCTGGTCGTCCTCACGCCACTCGCCGGCCTCGCGCAGCTGGTGCTCGCGAGCGGAACATCAGCGCGCCCGTCGGGCAGACGGCGATGCAGTTGCCGCAGTAGACGCAGGCCGACTCGGGGAGCTCGGCCACGTACTCGGTCGAGATCCGGGCGTCGAAGCCGCGGCCGGCGACCGCGATCGCGAACGTGTTCTGGTACTGGGTGCCGCAGGCGTCCACGCACTTGTAACAGAGGATGCACTTCGCGTAGTCGCGGACGTACAGCTCGTTGTCGACCTTGACCGGGACGGCCACCGTGGCCGCGGTCTGGCCGTCGGGCTCGACGTGGTGGCCGGTGCGCTTGCGTCGCGCTCGGGGTCGGGCGGCGCCGGCGGGCCGTAGCGCTCGGGCTTCGCGTCGTACAGCTCGAGGTAGCGCAGCGCCTCGGGCGTGGTCGAGAGGTCGACGGAGGAGGCCAGGAACTCGAGCACCAGCCGGCGCGAGTGGGCGCACCCGCTCGGAGTCGGTGCGCACCTTCATGCCGTCCTCGGCCGTGCGCGAGCAGGCCGGCGCCAGCACCCGGGCGCCCTCGAGCTCGACGACGCAGACGCGGCAGACGTTGGCCGGCTGCAGGGTCTCGCCGTAGCACAGCGTCGGCGTCTCGATCCCGAGCTTGCGGCAGGCGTCGAGGATCGTCTGGCCCTCGAAGACCCGCACGCGGCGGCCGTTGACCTCGAGCTCGACCATGCGCCGCGGCTGCAGCGGGATGACGCCGTTGCCGCTCACGCCGGCGCTCCGAACAGCCCGCGCGCCGATGGCCGACTCGATCGCGCTCGACGCCGTCTGGCCGAGGCCGCAGATCGAGGCGTCGCGCATGCACTGGCCGATCTCGCCGATCAGCGCCAGCTCGGCCTCGACGCCGCCGCGCGGCCGCTCGCGCCAGCAGCCGGGCCAGGGCCTCCTGCTGGCGCACCGTGCCGACCCGGCAGGGCACGCACTGGCCGCACGACTCGTTGCGGAAGAAGGCCGCGATGCGCATCAGCATGCGGCCCAGGTCGACGGTGTCGTCCATGACCAGGACGACGCCCGAGCCGAGCGTGGTGCGGGCCGCGCGGGCGTCCTCGAAGGTCAGCCGCAGGTCGAGCTCGTCCGGCCTCACGAAGCCGCCCGCGGCGCCGCCCAGGAGCACGGTCTGCAGCGCCCGGCCGTCGGCGACCCCGCCGGCCAGCTCGAGCAGCTCGCGCAGCGTGGTGCCGAACTCGACCTCGTACACGCCCGGGCGCTCGACGTCGCCGCGACAGGCAGAACAGCTTGGTGCCGGTCGAGCCCTCGGTGCCGGTGCCGGCGTAGCCCGGCGCCGCTCTCGAGGATGACGTCGAGCACGTTGACCAGCGTCTCGACGTTGTTGACCACCGTCGGCTTTCCGAACAGGCCGGCGACGACCGGGAACGGCGGCTTGTTGCGCGGCTCGCCGCGCTGGCCCTCGATCGAGTTGAAGATCGCGGTCTCCTCGCCGCAGATGTAGGCGCCGCCGCCCTTCCGGATCTCGAGCTCGAAGGCGAAGCCCTGGCCGAGGACGTCCTCGCCCAGGAAGCCGCGGCGGCGGGCCTCGTCGATCGCGTGCTGCAGGATGCGGTGGGCGTCGGGGTACTCGCCGCGCAGGTAGACGTAGCCGCGGCCGGCGTCGGTGGCGTAGGCGGCGATGGTCATCGACTCGATCAGGGCGTACGGGTCGCCCTCGATCAGCACCCGGTCCTTGAACGTGCCCGGCTCGGACTCGTCGGCGTTGCAGACGAGGTAGTGCGGCCGGGCCGGCTGGCGGGCCACCGCGTCCCACTTGACCCCGGTGGGGAAGGCGGCGCCGCCGCGGCCCTGCAGCTTCGAGTCCTTGACCTCGCGGATGACGCCCTCGCGGCCGAGCTCGAACGCCCGGCGCAGGGCGGCGTAGCCGCCGCGCGCGCGGTAGTCGTCGAGGCTCTCGGGATCGACCGCGGCCGACGCGGCGCAGCAGCCGCAGCGACGGGTCGCCGAGCTGCGGGAGCGGGTCGGGCGCCGCGCGCTCGGGGTCGTCGCCGTCGAGCACCGCGCGCAGCGCGTCGAGCGGTCACCGGCGCCAGCACCTGCTCGAGCGGCTGCTCGCCCGCGACCGTCAGGAGCGCCGCGGGCGCCCGGTCGCACTGGCCGAGGCACGGCGAGCGGAACCAGGTCGACGCCCTCGCCCGTGCCCTCGGGGCCGGCGGCCTGCTCGAGCGCGGCGATCAGCTCGTCGGAGCCGCGGCAGCGGCAGGCCAGGTCCTCGCACACGTGCACGACCCGCGGCGGGCGCGGCTCGGTCGAGAGCAGGGCGTAGAACGTGGCCACGCCGTAGACCTCGGCCGGCGGCGCGTCGAGCCGCTGGCAGACGTAGCTCAGCGCGCCGGGGCTGATCCAGCCGACGTGCTCCTGCACCGACAGCAGCGCCGGCAGGAGCCGGTGACGCTCGGCCTGCGCCGCGTGGTGGCCGCCGATGGCCAGGCGGCCGTCGATCCCCGCCTCGCGCCGACCGCCGACCCAGCCGCTCGACGGCGGGCCGAGCGCGTGGTCGACGGCGTGCCGCTCGGCGAGGGTGGCCTCGGCGTCCAGGAGCTTGAGATCCACCTGTCAGCCAGACTCAGTCGCCAGCTTCGAGGACCGCCTGCTCGATGCGCGGCTGCTGGAACGGGCGGATCTTCGTCACCCGCACGGCCGCCGCCTTGAACTCGGCGGTGCCCGACTTCGGGTCGGTGGCGTCGATCGTGAGCTGGTTCGTGTCCACCTCGTCCGGGAAGTGGAACGTCATGAAGCACAGCCCCGGGCGCAGGCCGCGGTCGACCCGCACGGGCGCGTCGACGGCGCCGCGGCGGGACTCGATGCGGACGACCTCGCCCTCCTCGACGAGCAGCCGCTCGGCGTCCTCGGGCGACAGGCAGAGCGCCTCGCCGCGGTGCAGCGGCGAGCGGTACAGCCCGGTCTGGACGCCGGTGTTGTAGGACTCGAGCCGCCGGCCGGTGGTCAGCCGCATCGGGTAGTCGGCG
This sequence comes from uncultured Actinomycetes bacterium, assembly GCA_963794695.1. GTDB lineage: Bacteria > Actinomycetota > Thermoleophilia > Gaiellales > JALYLC01 > CAWCFJ01. The sequence goes on from CAWCFJ010000013.1 coordinate 4,324, forward strand.
TCGAGGGCCTCGAACGGCGGCTGGTGCTCGACGACCGAGAACGGCGCGGGCGGCCCGCCCAGCGGGTTCGGCCCAGAGCCGGTCGTGCAGGATCCGGGCGCCCGGGTCGTCCTCGTCGACGCACGGCCACTGCAGGCCGCCCGCGGCCTCGAGCCGGGCGTACGACATGCCGGCGTGCATCGGCGAGAGCGAGCGCAGCTCGTCCCAGATCTGCTCGGCCGTCGGGTCGCCCCAGTCGTGGCCCAGCCGGCGGGCCAGCTCGCCCAGGATCCAGGTGTCGTCGCGGGTCTCGCCGGGCCCGTCGAGCGCCTTGCGGACGCGCTGCACGCGCCGCTCCGAGTTGGTCACCGTGCCCTCGGTCTCGCACCACGAGGCGGTCGAGGGGAACACCACGTCGGCGTACTCGGCGGTCTTGGTGAACGAGATGTCCTGGACGATCACGAACTCGAGCTCCGACAGCAGCCGCCGGGTGCGGTTGATGTCGGCCTCGGAGCGCGCCGGGTTCTCCCCGATGCAGTACAGCGTGGTCAGCTCGCCGCCGCTCCATCGCGTGGAACATCTGGGTGAGGTGCCAGCCGTAGTGCGGGAGGATCTCGACGCCCCAGGCGGCCTCGAAGCGGGCCCGGGCGTCGGCGTCGCGCTCGATGTCCTGGAAGCCCGAGAGCTTGTTGGGGATCGCGCCCATGTCCCCGCCGCCCTGGACGTTGTTCTGGCCGCGCAGCGGGCTGAGGCCGGTGCCCTCGCGCCCGACGTTGCCGCACAGCAGGCCGAGGTTGATCAGGGCCAGGACGTTGTCGACCGCGTTGTGGTGCTCGGTGATCCCGAGCGTCCAGCAGATCGTGCCGCGGTCGGCGCGGGCGTAGGTGTGGGCCGCGTCGCGGATCGCCGCCGCCGGGACGCCGGTCAGCCGCTCGCCCTCCTCGAGGGTGTACGGCTCGACGCTCGCGGCGTACTCGGAGAACCCGCTGGTGGCGTGCTCGATGAACGCCCGGTGGTGCAGGCCGCTCGCGATGATCTCGCGGGCCATCGCGTTCGACAGGGCCACGTCGGAGCCGACGTCGAGCCCGAGCCAGGCGTCGGCCCACTGCGCCGAGGTGGTGCGGCGCGGGTCGACCACGATCAGGCGCGCGCCGTTTCGCACCCCGTGCAGGAGGTGGTGGAAGAAGATCGGGTGGGTCTCCCGCGCGTTCGAGCCCCACAGGAGGATGACGTCCGTCTCCTGGATGTCGCGGTACGACGAGGTCCCGCCGCCCGCTCCGAACACCGTCGCCAGACCGACGACGCTTGGTGCGTGTCAGGTGCGGTTACAGGAGTCGACGTTGTTCGACCGCATCACCTGCCTGGCGAACTTTCCAGCAAGGAAGTTCATCTCGTTGGTCGCCTTCGAGCAGGAGAACATCCCGAACGACGTCGTCGCCGCCGGCGTCGCGGGCGCGGGCCAGTCCGGCTGCGGCGCGGTCGAGGGCCTCGTCCCAGGAGGCCTCCCTGAGCGTCCCGTCGTCGCGCACGAGCGGCGTGGTCAGGCGTCCCCGGGGAACCTTCGGCATGTGATCCTCCTCGCGAAAGAAGCGGTCAGAGCAGCATGCCACCGATGAAACCGCGCTGACGGCTCAGGCGTGCTCGAGCACGATCTTGCCCACGATCCCGTGCCGGTCGTCCATCAGCCGGATCGCGTCCTCGAAGGCGCTCAGGGGGAAGCGATGGGTGACGATCGGGTCGAGGTCGAGGACGCGCTCGGTGAGCAGCCGGACGACGCGCGACCACACCGCCGCGGGGTAGGCGATGCTGCCGATCAGGGCCATGTCCTTGCCGACCAGCAGGTCCGACGGGAGCGCCAGGGTGCGGCCCTCGCCGGCGATGCCGAGCAGCACGGCCCGGCCTGCCGGGCGCACGAGGCGGGTCGCGAGCTCCACCGCGGGCGCGGCCCCGGCGGTCTCGACGACCAGGTCGAGCTCCTCGGCGGCCACCTCGCCGTCGCTGGTGAGCACGGTCTCGGTCGCCCCGAGCGACCGGGCCAGCTCGAGCTCCTCCTGCCGCACGCCGTAGGCCACGATGCGGGCGGGCCCGTGCAGCCGCAGGAGCGAGATCGCCAGCGCCCCGAGCGTGCCGACGCCGATCACGCCCACCGCCTCGCCGGGCGCGGGCCGCGCCTTCTCGAGGCCGTGCAGCACGACCGAGGCCGGCTCGACGAGCACCCCGGCGCCGAACGAGACGTGCTCGGGCAGCCGGTGCACCACCCGCTCGGGCACCGCCACGAGCTCGGCGTAGCCACCGGGGCGGGTGAAGCCGATGGCCTCGATGCGCTCGCACCAGTGGGTCTGGCCGGCGCGGCAGCGGGGGCAGCGCATGCAGGTGACGAAGCCCTCGCAGACGACCCGGTCGCCGACCTCGACGGACGCGACGTCGGCGCCCACCTCGACCACCGTGCCGGCCCACTCGTGGCCCGGGATCACCGGCAGGTGCACCCAGCGCGGGTCGGTGAACTCGCCGGTCATCATCTCGATGTCGGTCCGGCAGAGGCCGGCCTCGCGGCTGTGGACGAGCACGTCGCCGGGACCGATCGTCGGCGGCTCGACGTCCTGCAGCGAGACCTGGTTCGGACGCTCGATGACGACCGCCTGCATCGGATGGCTATTGTAGGAGCGGTGAGCGCGACCGCCGACCTGGCGCGCCGGTTCTCGGCCCTGTACACCGGCGCCCTCACCGACGTCCTCGACCGCCACGGCCACCTGCAGCAGACGCTGCCGGCCGCGCTCGCGCCGCTGCGGCCGGGCACGCGCCTGGCCGGGCCGGTCTACCCGGTGCTGGGCCGGGCCCGTCCCGGGCACGACTACGACGCCTCGATCCGCAAGGTGCTCGAGATGCTCGGCTCGGTGCCGGCCGGCCACGTCTCGGTGTACGAGACCAACGAGGACACGCTCGGCGCACTTCGGCGAGCTCTCGGCGACGTCGCTGGCCTCCCGCGGCTGCGCGGGCGCCGTGCTCGACGGCGGGGTGCGCGACGCCGAGTACATCCTGCGCGAGGACTTCCCGGTCTTCTCCCGCTACGTCACCCCGCAGGACTGCGTCCCGCGCTGGGAGGTGCTGGCCCACGGCGACGTCACGGTCGTGATCGGCGGCGTGCAGGTGGCGCCCGGCGACTGGATCGTCGGCGACCGCGACGGGCTCGTCGTCGTGCCGGGAGGCGAGGTCGAGGAGGTGCTGGCCGAGGCCGAGCAGAAGGTCGCCACCGAGAGCGAGATCCGGGACTCCGTCCGCCAGGGCATGCTGCCGCTCGAGGCCTACGAGCGCTACGGCACGTTCTGACGGCGCCACAGCAGCGCGGCATGGTCGACGACCTCGCCGCTGCCGCCGCAGCGGGCGCAACCGGCGCCGTTCCCGCCGCATGCGGGGCAGCCCGCGAAACGGGCCTCGGCCTCGTCCAGCACGGCGCCGCAGGAGCAGCGGGCCAGGAGCAGCGACCCCTCGACGAGCTCGAAGCCTTCGAAGCGGTGGCCCGGGTGGACGTGGAAGGCGGGGACGCCATCCGTCACGGCGACCTATCGTATGCCGCGATGGCCACCGACGTGTCGGCGCAGGAGGGAACCGCGAAGGCGGCGCGAGACGCTCGCGGACCTGTTCGTGGTCGACGCGGACGTCCACGTCCACGAGCCGCCCGAGGAGCTCGCCGAGTACGCCACGGGGCCCTGGGACGTCGCCCTGCGGGAGATCGCCACGATCCCGGAGCGCTACCTCGACCTGCCGGGCATGTCGCCGCGCGCCGAGTACCGGATCCCGTTCCCCGGCGGCTCGAACCGCCGCCAGATCGTGACCACGGCCGCGGAGATGCGCGAGGGGCTCGACGGGTTGCACGTCGACCTCGCGGTGCTGTTCCCCGACCACCTGCTGACGCTCGCGATGGTGCGCGACCGGGAGTTCGCGACGGCGCTGGCCGAGGCCTACAACCGCTGGCTGCACGAGCGCTGGCTGAGCGCCGAGCCCACGCTCAAGGGCGCCATGGTGATCGCCCCGCAGAACCCCGAGGCGGGAGCGGCCGACATTCGCCGACGCGCCGACCAGCGCGAGTGGTCGTGCGTCTACCTGCCGGCCTCGGGGCTGAAGATCCTGTACGGCCACGAGCTCTACGACCCGGTCTACCGGGCCGCCTCGGAGGCCGGGCTGCCGGTCGTGATCCACAGCGTCGAGGCCGTCTACCCGGCCTTCCCGTTCCAGCTCGAGCAGTTCCGCACCTCGATGGCGGTGCACGCGCTGGCCCACCCGCTGGCGATGGTCGCGAACCTCGTGAGCATGCTCGAGACCGGCGTGCACGTGCGCTTCCCGGACCTGAAGGTCGGGTTCATGGAGGCCGGCACCGGCTGGATCCCGTGGATCGCGAACCGGCTCGACAAGGAGTACATCGAGCGCCGGCGCGAGGTGCCGCTGCTGCAGGAGCGGCCGAGCCGCAGCATGCGCCGCTTCTTCTACGGGACGCAGCCGATCGAGGAGCCCGAGCGGCGCGGCGACGTCGTCGCCCTGTTCGAGCTGTTCGACGGCGAGAACACGGCGATGTTCGCCTCGGACTGGCCGCACCACGACTTCGACCATCCCCAGCACGTGTTCGGGCTCCCGTTCTCGCCCGAGGCCCGGCGCAAGATCATGGGCCTGAACGCCGCCCGCTTCTTCGGCCTCGACGTCCCCGGCTGACGTGCCGCCGACCGAGCACGCCATCGGCCGGGCGGAGGACCTGCCCGAGGGCCAGCACCGCGTGGTGCGGGTGGCGAACCGCGAGCTCGGCGTGTTCAACGTCGGCGGCGCCTACCACGCCCTGCCGAACCTCTGCCCGCACCAGCGCGGCCCGCTGTGCGAGGGCGGCGTCTCGGGGACGATCGACGCCGGGCCGCACACCGACTGGAAGCTCGCCTGGATCTGGGAGGGCGAGGTCGTGACCTGTCCGTGGCACGCGCTCGAGTTCCACATCCCGAGCGGCCGCTGCGTGGCCTTCGAGGACATCCGCCTGCGCACCTACGAGGTGCGGGTGGTCGACGGCGAGCTGCGGGTGCTCATCTAGATGCCCGAGCTCGACGGCACGGTCGCCCTGGTCACCGGCGCCGCCGGGACCCGCTCGATCGGCCGCGGGATCGCGCTGGCGCTGGCCCGGCGGGGCGCGGACGTCGTCGTCAACGACGTCGCGCACGAGGACGAGGCGCGCCGAGCGCGTGGCCGAGATCGAGGCCCTCGGCCGCCGCGCGGTCTTCGCGCCGGCCGACGTGTCGGACCCCGCGGCGTGCCGCGCGCTGGTGGCCGAGACCGTCCGGCGGCTCGGCCGGCTCGACGTGTTCTGCGCCAACGCGGGCGTGGCCTTCTGGCAGGAGCTCGCCGAGGTGACGCCCGAGGCCTTCGCCGGCATCGTGGGCGTCAACCTGCACGGCTGCTTCTACGGCTGCCAGGCCGCGGCCGCCCAGATGCGCCGCCAGGGCGGCGGCGGCCGGATCGTGGTCACCTCGTCGGTCAACGCCGTCATGCCGTTCCGCACCCTGGGCGTGTACGGCGCCACCAAGCACGCGGTGGCCCACCTGGTCTCGGTGATGGCCCGGGAGTGGGCTGCCGACGGGATCACGGTCAACCACGTGGGACCCGGCTGGGTGCGACTCGCGGATCAACGACGCCTCGCCGGACTTCGCCAGCGCGGCGTCGCGGGCGGCCGCCGGAGCGCTCGATCCCGCTCGGGCACCGCTCGACCGAGCCGCGCGAGATCGGCGAGGCCGTGGCCTACTTCGCCGGGCCCGGCGCGACCCACACCACCGGCGCGTTCCTGCGCGTCGACGGCGGCATGGTCATCGGGAAGTACTGATGCGCGTGCTGCTGCACGGAACCGACGCCGGGCTCGAGGCCGCGCTGCGCGAGCGCGGGCTCGAGCTCGTGTCGGAGGGCCCGGCCGACGCGCTGCTGACGCTCGGGTCCGCGGCCGGTCCTGCAGCCGCTGGCCGAGCTCGGCTGCCGAGGACTGGACGGCCCGCTTCGACGGCCCGGGTCGAGGAGCCGTTCTGGGCCTTCCAGGCCTGGCTCCGGGAGCTGCTGGACCGCGGCGCCGCCGGCCGCTGGGTGGCCGTGACCACGACCCTGGGCGCCCAGCCGTTCCCCGGCGGCGGCGCCGACGGCAGCTCGGCGGTGGCCCTGCAGACGCTGGTGCGGATCGCGGCCATCGAGTACGGCTCGCGCGGCCTGCGGGCCAACGCGATCGCCGCCGGCTGGCGCGAGTCCGACCTGCCTGCCGGGCCTCGACCCCGAGCTCGCCCGCGACGACACGCCGACCGGCCGTCTCGCATCCGACGCCGACCTCGCCGCGGCCGTGGCCTGGCTCGCTGTCGGCCGACGCGGCCCAGGTCAACGGCGAGGTCCTGCGGGTCGACGGCGGCTACAGCATCACCCGCGGGTCCCGCCCCGACCCGAGGAGGCAGATGACCATGCAGGAGGTCGCTCCGGGCATCCACCGGATCGTGTCCGACCTCGGCGTGCGCTCGATGTCCCAGTACCTGCTCGTCGGCGAGGAGCGGACGGTGCTGGTCGACACCGGGCTCGCAGGCACGCCGGACGAGGTGCTGATCCCGGCCCTCGAGCAGGCCGGAGTCGAGCCGGACCTGGTGCTGATCAGCCACGCCGACGTCGACCACTCGGGCGGCAACCGCCGGATCCGCGAGCGCTACCCGCGCGCCCTGTTCGCCTGCCACGAGCTCGACCGGCGCTGGGTCGAGAGCGACGCGGCGATGCTCGCCGAGAACTACCGCTGGCACGAGCCGTACGGCCTGGCCCAGCCGGACTCGGCCGAGATGCTGGCCCTGCTCGGCGGCGACGCGCCGGTCGATCTCGGCCTGCGCGGCGAGGAGACGATCCGCCTCGGCCCCGGGCGACGGCTCGAGCTCCTGCACCTGCCGGGCCACACGCTCGGGCACCTCGGCCTGTGGGACGCGGCCAACCGGGTGGCCCTGATCGTCGACGCGGCCCTCGACGACGGCGTGCGCGACCGCCACGGCACCCTGCTGATCCCGCCGCGCTACTACGACGCCGAGCGGTACCGGGCCACGATCCGGCGGATCCGGGCGCTCGAGCCCGAGCTCCTGCTGACGGCCCACTTCGAGCCGATGGACGCCGCCGAGGCCCGGGCGTTCTGCGACCGCTCCCTGGCCCACGTCGACCGGGTCGAGGCCGTCGTGCGCGCGGCGGCGGGCTGCCGGCGAGGTCGGCCTGCGCGAGCTCACCGCCGCCGTGGACGCGGCGCTCGGCCCCTATCCGGAGTTCACCACCGAGATCGCCGCCGGCGTCCGCTCGCACCTCGCCGCGTTCGCCTAGCGCCCGGCCCGCCCGTCCCGGGTGTTCGGCTAGCCTCCACCGATGTGGACACCGTGACCGACGACCACGGCCTGGGCGACGAGATCGAGGCCGATCTCGATCGCGCCGAAGAAGCGGCCAGCAAGGACCTGCTGCGCTTCTACGAGCTGGCCCTGCGGCGCGAGTGGAAGACCAACGATCTGGCCTGGGGCGAGCTGCCGCCGATCCCCGAGGGCCGCGGTGCCCCGCGCCGCCAGGCGCGCGAGAAGGACATCTGGCGCTCGGTGCTCACCCAGCAGCTGCAGGCCGACGCCCTCGCGGTCGACATGGCCACCCAGCTCCTCAGCCTGTCGCCCGACAGCGAGGCGAAGCTGTACTACACGACGATGGTCCAGGACGAGGCCCGGCACGTCGAGTGCCTGGCTGCGGCTGATCGCCGAGACCGGCGACACCGCCGAGCGCGACCCGTACCTGGACATCCTGACCACGATGACCCTCGAGGCCGAGACGCTGGAGGAGAAGGTCTTCCAGATGCAGGTCTTCTACGAGCGGCTGATCATCCCGCGCTTCCGGCTGATCGCCCGCTCGGCTCCGGGCACCGTCGTGCAGGAGCTGTGCAACCGCCTGGCCACCGACGACGGCATCCACCACGGGGCCGGCATGGCCTACGAGCGGGTGCTGCTGACGCGGGCCTCGAAGAAGACCAAGAACCGCCTCATCGTGGCCGCGAACAGGCTCCTGCCGGTGTTCCTGGACCACGCCATGTGGCGGCCGAAGGAACGCGCGCTGGTCGGCGGGATCATGCGCGAGCGCGACCTCGAGCGGGTGCGCATGGCCGTCGAGGACGGCATCCGGATCGCCGCGTCGCTCGGGCTGGACGCGGGCGAGATCCGCATGCCCGGCTGACCGACGGCCTCAGGCGAACAGCGGCTGCTGCCGGAACCCCGGCGCGCCCTCGAGCTCGAGCATCTTCCGCTTGGTGGCGATCCCGCCCGGCGCCGAGAAGCCGTTCAGCGCGCCGTCCGCCGCCAGCACCCGGTGGCACGGGACGATGATCGCGAACGGGTTCGAGGCCAGCGCCCGGCCGACGGCCCGGGCCGCGCCGGGCTGGCCGATCGTCCGGGCGATGTCGCCGTAGCTGGCGGTCTCGCCCGGGCCGACCTCGCGCGTCGCCGCGTACACCTGGCGGCGGAACGGGTCGAGCCGGCCCTCGTCGAGCACGACCTCGCGCAGGTCGCGCGGCTCGCCGGCGAACAGCGCCGTGATGGCCGCCGCGGCCGCGCGGACGTCGTCGGGGCAGTCATCGGGCACCTGCGGCGTCAGCGCGGGCGTGCGGGGCAGGAGCACGCCGGTGATCCCGGCCTCGCCGTAGCGCAGGCCGCAGGTCCCGATGGCGGTGTCGAACGTGATCAGCATGTCAGACAAGACGCTTCGCGCAGCCCTTCCGTGAGGGCGGTGGCGAGCTCGTCGATGTGCTCGCGGTCGGCGATCAGCGGCATCGAGATGGCCAGGAACGGGTTGACCCGGTTGTCCACGCGGACGATCGCGCCGTGCCGGCGGATCGCGTCGCGGGCCGGCACCAGCACGTCGTTCGAGACGAGCTCGAGGGCCCGGAAGAAGCCGATGCCTCGGGCCTCGACGGCGATGTCGGAGGCCTCGGCGACCTCGTTCAGCCTCTGCTCGAGGTAGCCCTCCTGCTGGCCGGACGTTGGCGAGGACGTCGAGCCGCTCCATGATCTCGAGGTTCTTCAGCGAGATCGCGCAGCACAGCGGGTGGCCGCCGAAGGTGAAGCCGTGGGCGTACATCGTGTTCGCGTCGACCACCGGCTCGGCGACCTCGTCGGTGAACAGGACGCCGCCGAGCGGGGCGTGGCCCGAGGTCGCGCCCTTCGCGAACGTGATCATGTCGGGCTCGAAGCCGAGCCGGGTCGAGCCGAACCACTCGCCGATCCGGCCGAAGCCGGTGATGACCTCGTCGCACCACAGGAGGACGCCGTGGCGGTCGCAGATCTCGCGCAGCCGCTGGCCGTAGCCGTCGGGCGGCACGAGGCAGCCACCGGCGTTCTGCACCGGCTCGACCACGACGGCCATGACGCTGCCCGGGGCCTCGGCCCTGATGGCGTCCTCGACGGCGTCGGCGGCGTGCTTCAGGTGCGCCTCGACGCTCCCGTTGCAGATCGAGCAGCGGCGCACGTCGGTGTTCACGACGTGGCGGACGTTCTCGAGCAGCGGCTCGAACGGCGCCCGGGCCGCCGGGATGCCGGTGAGCGAGAGGGCGCCGAGCGAGCAGCCGTGGTAGGCGCCGCGCCGGGCGATGACCTTGCGCCGGGCGGGCTCGCCCTTGGCCAGGAAGTGCTGGCGGGCCAGCTTCAGGGCCGACTCGACGGCCTCGGAGCCGCCGGAGGTGAAGAACGCGCGGCCCATCTGCGGCGGCGCGAGGCCCAGGATCCGCTCGGTGAGCTGCACCGCCGACGGGTGCGTGGCGCCCCAGTTCGGGTAGAAGCCGAGCTGCTCGAGCTGCCGGGCGGCGGCCGCGCCGATCTCCTTGCCGTGGCTGTAGCCGATCTGGGTCGTGAACAGCCCGGACATCGCGTCGAGCAGGCGGCGTGCCGTCGGCGTCGGTGACGTAGGGGCCGTCCCCGGAGACCACCACGGGCGGCTCCTTGGCCTCGTAGTCGGCCATCACCGTCCAGTTCAGCCACTCGCTCCCCGCCGCGGAGGGGCGGTCGATGGTCGCCTGGGACTCGCGAACGTCAGCCATGCGTGGTCTCCTCGATAGCGTCGCCTGCCAGTATGCCGCCACCGACGACGGGGAGCTCGACGTGCGCACGTCTCTCCGTGGATGGTGTGGATTACTTCGTGCTACGCTTACACACGCAATGTCCGTCAGGAGGCACACGTGGCGAAGCGTCGTACGAACATCATGCTCGAGCGGGACAAGGCCGAGCAGGCGGCTGTCGTGCTCGGCACGCACGGAGTGTCAGACACCGTCGACGCCGCGCTGGAGCGCGTCCTGGCCGACGATGCGCTCGGCCGCCTGGCCGGGGACGCCTACGACTTCTCGCCGCTCGCGGTCGATCTGGAGCGAGTGCGCTCGCCGCGCGCGATCTCACCCGACGCGGCATGAACGACGGGTACCTGGGCCTCGACGTTCTCGAAGGCGCGACGGCGTCGTCGCCGCTCCTCGCAGACTCCTCCGTCTGGGGCTGGCGCCACCGCCTCGACTCGAGCCTCCACGACGCGTGGGTGTCGGCCCTTCGGCGACGGGCGGTCGCCACGTGCGATCAGGTGCGTCTCGAGCTGCTGTACAGCGCGCGCAATGCCGTCGAGTTCAAGCGGCTACGCGCGGACCTCGGTCGACTCGCCGACGCCCCGATCGAGAAGGCGCAGTGGACCCGTGCGCTCGACGTCTACGAGTCGCTCGCCGCGGCCGGCGGTTCGCATCAACGACGGGTCAAGCATCCCGACCTGCTGATCGCCGCTGCGGCCGAAGCAGCCGGCTGGCCCCTGGTGCACTACGACGGCGACTTCGACACGATCGCGTCGCTCACCGGCCAGGGTTGCGTGGCAGTGGCGCCACTCGGCACGCTCTGAGCTACGGCGCCAGCTCCTCGGCAGCCTCCAACGGGACGAGCTCGAACGCGTCGACGTCGATCAGGCCGAGGTCCGTGATCTTGAGCTGCGGGATCACCGAGAGGCTCAGGAAGCTGAGCGACATGAACGGCGCCTCGCTGTGCACCCCGAGCTGGTGCAGCAGCTCCTGCAGCGCCTCGAGCTGCGCGACGACCTCCTCGGCCGGGGCATCGGACAGGAGGCCCGCGACCGGCAGCGGCAGCTCGCCGCGCACCTTGCCGCCCTCGACGACGGCGATCCCGCCGCCGATCTTCTCGAGCCGGGCCACGCACAGCGCCATGTCGGCGTCGTCGACGCCGACGACGACGATGTTGTGGGCGTCGTGGGCCACGGTGGTGCCGAAGGCCCCGCGCTGCAGCCCGAAGCCGGACACGAAGCCTCGGCCGACCCGGCCGGTGGCGTGGTGGCGCTCGACGACCGCGATCTTGGCCAGGTCGCGGGACGGGTCGGCGACGGCCACGCCGCCGCGCACGCGTGGGCCGCTCGACCTTCGAGATGGTCAGGAGCTGCTCGGGGATGATCTCGATCACCCGCACCGGCGCGCCCGTCGACGGGATCCGCAGGTCGGACAGGCCGACCGGGGCGTTGCGCATCGTGCGGCGCACCCAGACGGGGATCTCGGGCTTGTCGAAGGGCTCGGCGCGGCCCGCCCGGGCGACCACCGCGCCGTCCTTGTAGACGGCCGCCGGGCGGAAGTCCTGCAGGTCGTCGAGCAGGCAGAAGTCGGCGCGCAGGCCCGGCGCGATGGCCCCGCGGTCGGTCAGCCCGTGGCAGCGGGCCGGGTGCAGGGTCGCCAGGAGCAGCGCGTCCTCGGCCGGCACGCCCTCCTCGACCGCCACCCGCAGCATCTGGTTGATGTGCCCCTCGTGCAGCAGGAAGTCGGGCTCGCGGTCGTCGGTGCAGAAGGCGCAGAACTCCGGTCCGTACTCGCGCACCAGCGGCAGCAGGTCGCGCAGGTTCCTGGCGTTCGAGGCCTCCCGGATGAGCACCCAGGCGCCCTTGCGCCGCTTCTCGAGGGCCTCCTCGTAGCTCGTGGCCTCGTGATCGGACTGGATGCCGGCCGCCAGGTAGGCGTTCAGGCCCCTGTCGCGCAGGCCGGGAGCGTGGCCGTCGACGTGGGTGGCTCCGGGGATCTGCAGCTTGGCCAGCTCGTGCGGGTCGCCGGCGATGACCGCCGGGAAGTTCATCATCTCGGCCACGCCGAGCACCCGCCGCCGCCGCAGGACGGCCTCCATGTCGCCGATCGAGAGCGGCCGGCGCGGCGACTCGTAGGGGCTCGCGGGCACGCACGACGACGCCATGACGAAGACGTCGAGCGGCACCTCCTCGCACACGTCGAGCAGCCAGTGGATGCCGTCGGTGCCGAGCACGTTGGCGATCTCGTGGGGGTCGCAGACGATGCTGGTCGTCCCGTGCGGCAGCACCACCCGGGCGAACTCGTGCACCGTCAGCTTCGAGGACTCGATGTGGACGTGGGCGTCCGTGAAGCCGGGCACCAGGTACGTCCCGGCGGCGTCGAGCGTCTCGCCGCCGTCGTACGCGCCGATGCCGGCGATGCGCCCGTCGGCGATGGCCACGTCGACGTCGAGCCACTCCTTCGTGAACGCGGCGAAGACCTGCGCCCCGCGCACCACCAGGTCGGGCTCGGCGTCGCCGCGGGCGACGGCGATCAGGTGGGCCAGGTCGCTCATTCGATGCCCGCCACGTACTCGGGGCGCAGCGGCACCCGCCGCAGCGGACGCCCGCACGCGGCCCGCACGGCGGCCACCACGGCCGGGGTCGACGAGACGGTCGGCGGCTCGCCGACGCCGCGCAGGCCGTACGGCGCGTCGGGGTGGGGGAGCTCGAGGATGTCCATCTTCACGGGTGGCATGTCCAGGATCGTGGGGATCAGGTAGTCGGTGAACGAGGGGTTGCGAAGGACGCCGTCGCGCAGCTGGATCTCCTCCATCAGCGCGAGGCCGAGGCCCTGGGCGATCCCGCCCTCGATCTGGCCCTCGACGGCCTGCGGGTTGATCGCCCGGCCGACGTCCTGGGCGGTGGCGATCTCGACCACCCGCACCAGGCCGAGCTCGACGTCCACGTCGACGACGGCTCGCTGGGCCGAGTAGGCGTAGCCCACGTGGGCCTCGGCCTGGCCCGTCTCGGGGTCGAGCGGGAACGTCTGGCGGTGGTGGTACTCGCGGGTCTCCTCGATCGGCTCGTCGCCGATCAACAGGTCGAGCGGGAGCTCGCCGCGCAGCGCCCGGCGCTCGGCGAGCCGCTCCCGCACCGCGATGCAGGCCTCCCGCACGGCGCCGCCGGTCATCCACGACTGGCGCGAGGCCGACGTCGACCCGGCCGAGCCGACGCTGGTGTCCGCCGGCAGCACCACGACCCGCTCCACGCCGAGCTCGGTGCGGGCGATCTGGCCCTGCAGCGTGACCAGGCCCTGGCCGACCTCGGCGGCCGCGGTGTGCACCTCGACGAGCGGCTCGCCGCCCTGCACCGAGATCCGCACCCGGGCGGTCGAGTAGTCGTCGAAGCCCTCGGAGTAGCCGATGTTCTTGAACCCCACCGAGTAGCCCACGCCGCGGCGCACCGACTCGCCGTGGGTGGTGTTCGAGACGCCGCCGGGCAGCTCGCGCAGGTCGCGATCGGTGCCGCCGGCAGGCTCGGCGGGGAGCGGCCGGCGCCTGACCAGCTCGAGCAGCTCGGCCACCGGCGCCGCGCCGGTGACCGCGCTGGCCGGTCGGCAGCGGGGTGCCCTCCTGCATCGCGTTCAGCCGCCGCAGCTCGACCGGGTCCATGCCGAGCTCGGCGGCCAGGAGGTCCATCTGGGACTCGTGGGCGAAGCACGTCTGCACCGCGCCGAAGCCGCGCATCGCCCCGCAGGGCGGGTTGTTCGAGTAGACGACGTAGGAGTCGATGGTCGCGTTCGGCACGGCGTACGGGCCGACGGCGAAGCAGGCGGCGTTCGAGCACACCGCGGTCGAGGACGAGGCGTAGGCCCCGCCGTCGAGCACGATCCGGGCCTTGACGTAGACCAGCTTCCCCTCGCGGGTGGCGCCGTGCTCGTACGACATCCAGGCCGGGTGGCGGTGGACGTGCCCGAAGAACGACTCCTCCCGGCTGTACAGCATCTTCACGGGCCGGCCGGTGTGCAGGGCCAGCATGCAGACGTGGATCTGCAGCGAGACGTCCTCGCGGGCTCCGAAGGCTCCGCCGACGCCCGCGAGCGTGAGCCGCACCTTGTCCTCGGGCAGGTCGAGGCTGGCCGCCACCTGCTCGCGGTCGACGTGCAGCCACTGGGTCGAGATGTACAGGTCGACGCCGCCGTCCTCGGCCGGGATCGCCATGCCCGACTCCGGCCCCAGGAAGGCCTGGTCCTGCATGCCGACCTCGTAGTCGGCGGTGACGACGACGTCGGCCGTCGCCTCCTGGTCGCCGTAGCGGATGGGGACGTAGCGCAGCAGGTTGCCCCGCTCGTGCAGCTGCGGGGCGTCGGGAAGCATGGCCTCCTCGGCGTCCACGACGGGCTCGAGCACCTCGTAGGAGACCTCGATCAGGGCCGCCGCCCGGCGCGCCGTCTCGGGGTGGTCGGCGGCCACGATGGCCACCGGCTCGCCCTGGTAGCGCACCCGGTCGATGGCCATCACCGGCTGGTCCGCGAACTCCAGGCCGTAGGTCTTCCGGCCCGGCACGTCGGCGTGGGTCAGGATCGCGTGCACCCCGCCGAGCGCCAGCGCCGGCCCCACGTTCAGCGAGACGATGCGGGCGTGCGGGTGCGGGCTGCGCAGCGTCGCGCCCCACAGCATCCCCTCGGCCCACAGGTCCGACGAGTAGGCGAACTGGCCCTTCACCTTGAGCGTGCCGTCGGGCCGGCGGACGCTCTCGCCGATGCCGCCCGAGACCGTGTCGGGCGCCGGCCGGGTCTCGGTCCGGGTGGGGAGCGGGCTCACGCCGCCCGTCCGTTGGCTGCCAGGCGCACGGCGTCGAGGATCTTCTCGTAGCCGGTGCAGCGGCACAGGTTGCCGGCCAGGGCCTCGCGGATCTCGGCGTCGCTCGGCAGGGCCGTGCGTCGCAGCAGGTCGTGCGTGGCCAGGATCAGCCCGGGGGTGCAGAAGCCGCACTGCACCGCGCCGGCCTCGACGAAGGCCTCCTGGATCGAGTGCAGCTCGTCGCCCGGGGCCAGGCCCTCGACGGTGGTCACCTCCCGGCCCTCGGCCTGGGCCGCCAGCACCAGGCAGGAGCAGACCAGGGTGCCGTCGAGGTACACCGAGCAGGAGCCGCACTCGCCCTGCTCGCAGGCGTTCTTCGAGCCGGGCAGGCCGAGCCGCTCGCGCAGGACGTACAGCAGGCTCTCGCCCGGCCAGGCGCCGTCGACCTCGCGCGGCTCGCCGTTGACGGTGAGGGAGATCCTCACGCGGCGTCCTCCCAGCACCAGTGCAGCGGCGCGCCGCGCCAGCACGGCCAGCGCGTGGCGGCGGTAGGCGGCGCTGCCGCGGACGTCGTCGATCGGGCTCGCCGCGGCGGCCACGAGCTCGCCGAAGCGCCGCGAGGCGGCCTCGCTCGGCGCCCCGCCCTCGGCCAGCACGCCGGCCAGGAAGGCCTCGGCGGCGGGCGCCCGCACGGGGGTCGGGGCGGCGGAGCCGATCCCGGTGCCGACGGTGCCGGCCTCGCGGTCGATGGCCAGCGCCAGCGAGCAGACCGCGATGACCATCGCGTTGCGCGGGCCGACCTTGCTGAACTGCTGCGGGCCGCGGGCCACGGGCAGGTGGATGGCGGTCACCAGCTCGTCCGCCGCCAGCGCGCTCTGCTTGACCCCGGTGTAGAAGCGGTCGGCCGGGACGCGGCGGGTGCCGCGGGCCGAGGCCAGCTCGATCTCGGCGCCGCAGGCCAGGAGCGGCGGGTGGGCGTCGCCGGCCGGGGACGCCGAGCCGAGGTTGCCGCCGACGGTGCCGCGGTTGCGGATCGGCGGCGAGCCGACCGTGCGGGCCGCGATCGCCAGGCCCGGCAGGACGCCTGCCGAGCTCCCGGATGATCCGGGTGTAGGTCACGCCGGCGCCCAGCCGGACGTGGCCGTCCGTCCGCTCGTGCTGCGTCAGCTCCTCGACCCGGGTGAGGTCGAGCAGGGTCACGGGCCGCCGCCGGTCGAAGTTCAGCTCGACCAGGACGTCGGTTCCGCCGGCGATCGGGACGGCCTCCGGATGGGCGGCCTTCGCGTCGAGCGCCTCGCGCAGCGTGGTCGGCTGCAGCACCTCCATCGAGCTGGAGGCTACAGGCTGGCCGCTGCGACGATCTCCTCGACGGGCAGGCCGCGCTGCGAGGCGTCGAGCAGCTCGATCGGGTGCGCCAGCGGCATCGTGTGCCCCAGCCGCTGCAGGCTCACCCGCACCTGCAGGAGGCAGCCGGGGTTCGCGGTGGCCACGAGGTCGGCGCCGCTCGCGAGCACGTTTCGGGCCTTGCGCTCGCCGAGCTCGCCGGCGGTCTCGGGCTCGAGCAGGTTGTAGATGCCGGCCGAGCCGCAGCACAGCTCGCCCTCGGCGATCTCCCGCAGCTCGAGCCCCTCGATCTGGCGCAGCACCCGGCGCGGCTCCTGCTTGATGCCCTGGGCGTGGCGCAGGTGGCAGGCGTCGTGGTAGGCCACCGACAGCTGCAGCGGCGCCCGGCGGCCGGCGGGGCCGAGCTCGTCGAGGAACTCGAAGACGTCGCGCACCCGGCTCGAGAACGCGGCTGCGCGCTCGGCCCAGTGCGGATCGTCGCGCAGCAGGTGGCCGTACTCCTTCATCGCCGAGCCGCAGCCCGCGGCGTTGACCACGACGGTGTCGAGGCCGGCGTCCTCGAAGGTCTCGATCGTCCTGCCTGGCGTAGCGGCGGGCCTCGTCCTCGCGGCCCGGCGTGCATGCTGAGCGCGCCGCAGCAGCCCTGCTTCGGGGCCACGACCTCGCAGCCCTCGGCGGCCAGGGCGCGGGCGGTGGCGGCGTTGACGTGGGAGAAGAAGACGCGCTGGACGCAGCCGGTCAGGAGGCCGACGCGGGCGCGCTTCGGGCCGCGGGCGTAGGTGACGTCGGGGACGATCTCGCGCCGGCGCGGCGGCGGGGCCAGCGACTCGAGCGCCTGCAGCCGCTGCGGCAGCCGCTCCTGGACGCCGATCCTGCGCAGCGCCCGGGCCATCCCGAGCCGCTGGTAGGCGCCGAGCGGGCTGGCCAGGACGCGCAGCCGGCCGGGGTGGGGGAAGAGCGAGAACAGCAGCTCGCGGAACGCCCGGTCGGCCGTGCTGCGCTCGTGGCGGCGCTCGACCTGCTGGCGGGTGTCGGCGATCAGCTCGTCGTAGCGGACGCCCGACGGGCAGGCGGTGACGCAGTTCATGCAGCCGAGGCAGCGGTCGAAGTGCTCGACCATCGCGTCGGTCAGCGGCTCGCCCTCGAGGCCGGCCTTCATCAGGTAGATGCGGCCGCGCGGCGAGTCCATCTCCTCGCCCCAGAGCACGTAGGTCGGGCAGCGTCGGCAGGCAGAAGCCGCAGTGCACGCAGTCGTCGATCAGCTCGCGCTGGGGCGGGTTGTGGTCGTCGAACGCGGGCTCGGTGGTGAGATCCACTAGATCCCTTCGGCGTAGCGGCCGGGGTTGAGGACGCGCTCGGGGTCGAACTGCGCCTTGAGCCGGCGCATCAGCGGGCCGGCGTCGCCGACCGGGCCGAACGCGTCGACCCGCTGGCGCAGCGCGTCGCCGGCGTGCAGGAGCTCGGCGCTGCCCTCGCGGGCCACGGGCGGCGGCTGCGGATGGCCTCGATCGGCTGCGGCCACGGCGGCGGTCTCGCCGCCGCGCAGGCCGGCGTGGGCGATGCCGCTGCCGGCGTGGGCCTGGACGCGCAGGCGCCAGGCCGGCGCGCTCGGCGACGTCGGCGGCCTCGGCCAGCAGCGCCGGCAGCGCCGCCGTCGGCGCGCGCAGCTTGAGGCCGGCGTCGCCCTCGTCCCAGGGCCGGCGGTGGGCCTCGGGCGGCAGGGCGTCGCCGCGCGAGGCCGGAGCCGAGGCTGGCCCAGCAGGCCGAGCGCGGTGCGCGTCTGGGCCTCGACGCCGGGCGGCACGCCCTCGAGGAGGATGGCCAGCTGGCCACGTCGGCCGTCGGGCAGCGACAGCTCGATGGCGCTCGGCACGAGCGGCGAGTGCAGGACCGCCTGCACCGCCTCGCCGGCCACGGCGGGCGACTCGACGTCGACGAGCACGACGCCCGACGGCGGCGGGCAGCGGGTGCAGCCGGAACGTGGCCTCGACGATCAGGCCGAGCGTCCCGAGCGAGCCGCAGAACAGCTTTCCGAGGTCGTAGCCGGCGACGTTCTTGACGACCTTGCCGCCGGACTTGGCGACGGTGCCGTCGGCCAGGACGACCGTGATCCCGATGACCAGGTCGCGGGCCGTGCCGTAGCGCAGCCGCAGCGGGCCCGAGGCGTTGGCGGCGAGCGTCCCGCCGATCGTGCCGTCGGCCTCGGGCGGGTCGAGCGCCAGCAGCTGGCCTTCGCCGGCGAGGGCCGGCTGCAGCTCGTCGAGCCGCAGGCCCGCCTGGCAGGTGACCACGAGGTCGCCGGCGGCGTGCTCGACGAGCGCGTTCAGGGCCCGCGTCTCGAGCGCCAGGTCGACGGGATCGCCGGCGTTGCCCCAGCCGCGCCTTCGTGCCGCGGCCGCGCGGGGCGACCTTCCAGCCCTCGGCGCTGGCCCGGCGCAGCAGCGCCGAGGCCTCGTCGACCGAGGCCGGCGCGTCGACCTGCGGCGGGGCCATGGCCATCAGAAGAGCTCCGCCAGGCCGGCCTTCTGGGCCGGGTGCTCGCGGTACGGACCGGGCACCTCGCCGCACAGCCGGGGCGTCGGGAAGATCTTGCCCGGGTTGCAGCGGTGCTCGGGGTCGAAGGCGCAGCGCAGGAGCTGCATGACCTCGAGGTCGTCGTCGGAGAACATCCGCGGCATGTAGGCCTTCTTGTCCTCGCCGACGCCGTGCTCGCCGGTGATCGAGCCGCCGTGGGCCAGGCAGATGCCGAGGATGTCCTGGGCGGTCTCCTCGGCGCGCTCGGCCTCGCCCTCGTTCCGGGCGTCGTACAGCACCAGCGGGTGCAGGTTGCCGTCGCCGGCGTGGAACACGTTGGCCACCCGCACGCCGCGCTCCTCGGCCAGCTCCGAGATGCGGCGCAGGACCTCGGGCAGCGCGGTGCGCGGGATGACGCCGTCCTGGACGAAGTAGTTCGGCGAGATCCGGCCCATCGCCGCGAAGGCCGCCTTGCGGCCGCGCCACATCAGGGCGCGCTCCTCGTCGTCGGCGGCGATCCGGATCTCGCCCGACGAGCAGGAGCGGCAGATCTTCCCGATCTCCTCGAACTGGTGCTCGACCTCGGCTGCCGGGCCGTCGAGCTCGACGATCAGGATCGCGCCCGAGTCCGGATAGCCGGCGTTGACCGCGGCCTCGGCGGCGTCGATCGCGAGGCGGTCCATCATCTCGGCCGCGGCCGGGACGATGCCCGCCGCGATGATCCCCGAGACGGCGGCGCCGGCCTCGTCGGTGCTCGGGAACGCGGCCAGCAGGGTCTGCACGACCTCGGGCCGGCGCACCAGCCGCAGCGTGACCTTCGTCGTGATCCCGAGCGTGCCCTCGGAGCCCACGAACGCGCCCAGCAGGTCGTAGCCCGGGGCGTCCGGCGCCTTGCCGCCGAGGTTGACGACCTCGCCGTCGGCCAGCACGACCTCGAGGCCGAGCACGTGGTTCGTGGTGAAGCCGTACTTGAGGCAGTGCGCGCCGCCGGAGTTCTCGGCCACGTTGCCGCCGATCGAGCAGATGAGCTGGCTCGACGGGTCGGGCGCGTAGTAGTAGCCGTCGCCGGCGACCGCCTGGGAGACGTGCAGGTTGATGACGCCCGGCTCGACGACCACCCGCTGGTTCGGGATGTCGATCTCGAGGATCCGCCGCATGCGCGAGAGCACGATCAGCACGCCGTCCTCGACCGGCAGCGCTCCGCCCGACAGGCCCGTGCCCGAGCCGCGGGCCACGAACGGCACGCCGGCGCGGTGGCAGACCCGGACCGCCGCCTGCACGTCCCCGGTCGACTCCGGCAGCACGACGAGGGAGGGGATGCAGCGGTACTGGCTCAGGCCGTCGCACTCGTAGGTGCGCAGCTGCTCGCGCTCGGAGATGACCTTCTCCGATCCGACCGCCGCCTGCATCTCGCGGATCAGCGCCTCGCGCTCCAGCATCACCGGCTCCTCGCCTGGGCCAGCGGCAGTCTAGGGCTACGCGGCGCCGTCGCCCTGCGGCACGATCCGCAGCCGGGCCCGCGGGCCGGGGCCGCCGCCGGCCGGCGGGGCGGGGTCGCGAGCCGGCTTCTGCATCGTCAGCAGCAGGCACGGGGTCGCGAGCCAGCGGTCGAGGTGCGGATGGACCTCGACCATCGGCCGGCGCGCCACCACGACGTAGCCGCGGCGGCCGTACCAGTCGAGCAGGATGCGCTTGACCGGATGCTCCCAGGCCGTCGGCACGAGCAGCTGCAGCTGCAGGATCTCGACGCCGCGGCTGCGGTTGACGTCCTCGGCGAACTCCACCAGGGCCCGGCCGATGCCGATCCCGCGGTGCTCGAAGTCCGACGCCAGCAGGCCGAGCTCGCCGACCCGGCCGTCCTCGCAGAGGCGGATCTGGACCGAGCCGACGATCTCGTCCTGCAGCCGGGCGACCGCGATCTGACCCGCGCCGATCAGCTCGGCCATCTCGCCCGGCAGGAGCCGCTCGGAGCCCTCGTGCCAGAGGCCGGCCTCGCCCACGGCGTACACCCGGTTGACGAGTGTCGTCAACGCGTTCGGGAGCTCGCCGTCGGCCGCCGCCGCCGGATCGAGCAGCTCCACGTTCAACCGGCTGCCCTCCATCGCACGCGCAATCGTAGGGATCGGAGCATCGCCGCGCCCGCCCACCGTCTGTCGCTTGACGCTTACGTAAGACATCACTTACAGTAGAGGCATGGACGCCGCCCTCCGTGCGCTCGCCGATCCCAGCCGCCGCACGATCCTGCGGCTGGTGCGGGACCGCGAGCTGCCCGCGGGGGAGATCGCGCGCCACTTCCCGTACAGCCGGCCCGCCGTCTCCCAGCACCTGCGGGTGCTCAAGGACGCTGGCCTGCTGGTCGAGCGCCGCGACGCCCAGCGCCGCCTGTACCGGGCCGACGCGCCCGCGCTCGACCGGCTCGTGACCGACCTGCGCGGGTTCTGGGACGACCGGCTCGGCCGCCTCCGGGACGAGGCCGAGGCCATGCAGCGAAGGAGGAGCGATGAGCGCGACTGAGACCGACCTCGTCCAGACGATCGACATCCAGGCGGCTCCCTCGATCGTCTGGGAGCTCCTCACCGACGCCGCGCTGATCCCGCGCTGGATGGGCAGGACGGTCGAGGCCGATCCGCGTCCGGGCGGCGTCTTCCGCGGCGAGATCAACGACTGGGCCCACTTCCGGGGCGAGTTCGTCGAGCTCGTTCCGCAGGAGCGCGTGGTCTTCACCTTCGGCTGGGAGGGCGCGGAACCGGCGCCCGGTGCCAGCACCGTCACGATCACGCTCGAGCCCGTCGGCGCCTCGACCCGGGTGACCCTGCGCCACAGCGGGCTGGCCGAGCTGACCCGCCAGCAGCACGAGCACGGCTGGGGCCACTACCTGGCACGCCTTGCCAGCGTCGGCGGTGGCGGGGAGCCGGGGCCGGACCCGATGGCCAGCGCGCCGCCTCCGGCGGGCTGAGGCGCGTCGCCGGCCACGGCTTCGCCCCCATACTTCGGGCGTGACCGAGCAGACTGGACCGCCGCTCGCGGGTCTCGAACAGCTCGCGCGCCGGCTTGCCGAGGCAGGACGCTTCGACGCCGACGCGCGGCGCGTGAACGAGCTGATCGTCGAACGCGACCCCGAGAACTACTCCGCCCATCGGCGCCTCGCCCGCTGGCACGAGCTGGCAGGCGACGAGGCCATGCGCCGCGAGTGGCTGCAGCGGGCGATCCCGATCGCCCCGACCCAGAACGACCGGCGACGGCTCGAGGAGCTGCTCGAGGACCCGCCGCCTCCGCCCCCGCCGCCGGCGGTCAGGCGGACGCGCGCCAGCGCCGCGACGCCGCGCGCCGCGGCGAGCTCGCGCGGCACCCGCTCGGCGGGCCCGCGCAACAGCCGGTCGGCGGTCAAGACACCGGTGAGCCGGCCCGCGCCGCGTCCCGAGACGTTCGGCGACACGATGCTGATCGCGGTCACGACGCCGGCCTACGAGATCTACGAGGCCTACGGCGTGCACTGCACCACGATGTCCGGCACCTACCCGCGCCGCTTCGAGACCGGGGAGGTCGAGCGCCTGGGCTTCGTCGTGCGCGGCACCGTGCGGCCGCTGGTGCCCCGGATCCGCCAGCTCGTCCTGAGCGTCCCGACCCGCACGAGCAACCTGCCGACGATCAGCCGCGCCGGCGGGGACGCCCACCACGTCGCCGAGGCGATCGCCGAGTGGCGCACCCGCCTCGGCCATGCCGAGGACTTCGCCCGGATCTTCCTGCTCTCGGAGCCCGACGACGGCGACACGCTCCACCTGACGTCGACCGTGTCGAAGGCCGCCGGCGAGCCCGACGTGTCGGGCAGCGAGTTCGTCTACGCCGAGGACCTGTCGAGCTCCGGCTCGCTCGGCGAGCTCCGCTCGCGCCGGGCGGCCCGGGCCACAGGTTCCTACGAGCAGCTCGACCAGCGGGAACGCGCGGTGCCGCCGCGGCGGCACCAGGAAGTTCTGGCGGTGCGTGGTCGTCAGCACCGAGTTGATGCCCTGCTGGCGCGAGCCGGGGTCGAACTGCAGCCGCGTGCCGTCGGGGAGCACCCCGTCCATCGCCAGGCGGGTGCGGTGGAAGTCGTCGCTCGTCGGGTGGAAGACCACGAAGTGCAGGCTGGCCGCGGCGCCGGGCTTCGAGCCGTCGCCGGCCGGGTCGGCGGTCCAGGCGAACGGGTTGTCCACCGAGTTGAAGTCCGCCCGCTGCGGGACGGCGGTGCCCTTGCGGTAGAGGACGCCGTCGGCGCCGTGGACGTCGCGCTGCAGCCGCGATGCCGTCTGGATCGCCGCGCTGTGCCCGATCGTCCCGCCGCTCGAGTAGTCGCGGCGGACGTTCAGCGGGGTGGCGGCGTTGCGCGGCTCCTGCGGGACGGTCTGGGTGTCGCGCCTGGCCGGCACCCCGGGGCGGGCGATGGTGGCCAGCCGGTCCTCGTAGTCGAACGTCAGGTACCAGCCCTCGAGGTCCTCGAAGAGGTGCGACAGGTGCATCGTGGTGCCGCCGCGGAAGTAGCCGCCGGGGCCGCCGTCGCTGTAGCCGAGCGTCTCGATGTTCGCGATCGCGCCCGGCCCGAGGCTCGCCTTCTGGGTCGAGGTGAAGCCCAGGAAGAGCTCGGAGCCGTGCGGGATCAGGTCGGCGCCGGGAACCCCGGCGGCCTGGGCGAGCTGGCGCGGCAGGCCCGGCCCGCCGTCGAACCCGCCGCCGACGAAGCCCCGCCGGATGCTGGTCGGCCTCCACACGTCCTCGAGCTCCTGCACCAGCGTCCTGGCACCGTCGGCGATGTGCCGCAGGCTGTCCGAGCGGAGCAGCAACACGGCGTCGTTGTGCTCGAGCACGACGTCCTTCGAGTCGCTCGGGAAGCGGATCGCGTCGAGCAGCACGGGCACCCGCCGCCCCCTGGCCGTCGAGGCCCGGCGATCGACCGGCAGCGAGCGGGCCGCGGGCTTCGCGACGTGCCGGCGGAAGTAGGGGAGCCCCCAGGCGACGGTCACGCCGAGTCCGGCCGGGGTCGCCGGGTAGCGGCTGTCGAGGGACGCCAGCGCCTCCGTCAGCCGGGTGCGGGCCGTACGCAGCCCGGCCGGCGTCGAGGCCTGCACCTGCAGGGTCACGACCTGGTGGTGGAGCGGCGGCACGAGCACCTCGATGCCGTCGCTGCGCACGACCCGCACGCCGCCGAGCAGGTGCTGCTCCGGCCCGCTCGCGGCAGCCGCCGCCGCCCGGTCGGGCGCGGCCGCGAGCTGCTCGACGAGCTCGTAGACACCGGCGGCCGCGAGCGCCGCGCCGGCACCGCCGGCCAGGAACGTCCTGCGCGAGAGATCCATGTCGGCCTCAGGCCGGCGTCGGCGGGACGAGCACGAGGTTGTGCAGGATCCGCCGCAGGTCGCGCTTGACCATCGCGTAGGTCAGCGGCTCGGCGACGTGCTGGCTGACGGTGTACAGGTTCCCCGCGTGGCGCCAGGCGTACAGGATGTGCCACTGGTCGGCGCCCTGGTTCACGGTGTACAGCGTGGCCCGGATCTTGCCGTCGCGGATCGTGCCGCCCGGGTCGCTGAAGCACGGGATCGAGCGGTGCGTGAGCTTGCCGTTGCGGGTGACGTCCGTCTGGCAGGTCGGGATCTTCGTGACGCCCGGGTAGGCGCGCAGGTTGACGTGCAGCTCGCCGGTGTTCGGCTCGCGCCAGATCGACGAGACGAGGTAGCTGCGGTCCTTCGAGACCGACAGCGTGTAGCCGCCGCCACCGGCGAAGTTGACCTGGCCGAGGATCTGGCCGGTCAGCGGCTCGGGCATCCAGGCCGGGCAGTAGACCGGCGCGTCGATCCTGTCGGCGAGCTTCTGCCAGCCGGCGATGAACTTCGCCGGGCACGTGGGGGCCGCCGGCTTCGCCGGCCTGGCCGCGGCCTTCGACGCGCTGTCGCCGCCGCAGCCGGAGGCCGCGAGTGCCGCGGCCACGAGACCCACGCCGGAAACCAGGAGACTGACCCTCACCCTCACCGTGTCCATCCTAGCCCCGGGACCGGCGGAAGCGGCAGCGAACGTGTGCCGCCGCGCGCGGCGGAAGCGTGCAGACCCGGGTCGCGGTACGGATGCCCGCGGACGAACGAGACCCCTGCGCTCCCGCCGCCGCGCGGCGACGTCCGTGCCTAGGTGACCTTGAACGTGCCGTGCATGCTCGAGGCGTGCGGATCGCACACGTACTTGTAGGTGCCCTTCTTGAGCGTCACGGTCACGGTCTTCGTGCCCTTGAACGGGACGCTCGTGATCATCTTGTTCACACCGGGGCCGGTCAGGTGGAAGTCGTGGATGTCCGACTTGTCCTGCACCGTGATCTTGTACGAGCCGGCCTTCAGGCTGGAGACCTTCTTGCCGCTCGAGCTGACCATCGTGATGGTGAAGCCCGGGCCGACCTTGCCGGTGATGGCAGTTGCGGTGGGCGCAGCGCCCGCCTGGCTCGCAAGTGCGGCCGCGACGAGCGCCGCCACGGCGCCAGCGGTGATCCGCTTCTTCATTGAGGCTCCTCTCGGGTTGCCCTACTCCAGGGGTTACGGTGGCACGACGGACGATGGATTGCGACAGGAATGACACTCGGGCCGGCACGTCCATTCCCGTGTCGCCAGCAATTGGGCCGCCCGCAGGGGCAGGTTCCCTCCGATGGGGTAGGCGAGATGCGACGCTGGCGCCGATGGTGTGACTGCGATGTACGACACCGCACGCCACTCCGACTCGACGATCCCGGCCACGTGCCGGCATCTTGGCGTGCCCTTCGTGTCGCTCTCGCAACGCTAGGCGACGGCTGCGCCCGCTTCCGGGCGTACCGCCTTCATCGAGCCGCGGAGCCTTCCGCTGGACCCCTGTCCGGCGAAGCGTCCCCACCGCCTCGAGGTCGCCCGGCTCATACCTCTCACCGCCATGCCCCCTCTGCGCCATCGCGCCGCGCCGGACACGTTCCGGCGCGGCCTGGCGTCGTTCTAGGATCTCGCCGTGGACCCCTTCCGGCGCGACCCGAACGCGTACGAGGACTCCCTCGTCCCGGTCATGTTCGCCCCGCTGGCCGAGCGGCTGCTGGACCTCGTCTCGCCGCAGCCCGGGGAGCGGGTGCTCGACCTGGCCTGTGGCACCGGCGCCGTCACCCGGCGGCTCGTCGAGCGCACGGCACCGGGCGGGGAGGTGACGGGTCTCGACCCGTCGGGGCCGATGCTGGCCGTGGCCCGCGAGCTGGTGCCGGCGGCGACGTTCGTCGAGGGTGACGCGCGCAGCCTGCCGTTCGTGGAGGCCTCGTTCGACGCCGCGACCTGCCAGCAGGGGCTGCAGTTCGTGCCCGAGCCGGTGCGCGCGCTGCGTGAGCTGCGCCGGGTGCTGCGGCCCGGCGGCCGGGCCGGGATCGCGCTGTGGGCCGGCCTCGACACCCACTCGGGCTTCGCCCGCCTGCGCGAGGCGCTCGAGCGCCGGCTCGGGCCTGCGGCCGCGCGGGTGCTGGACCTGCCCTACGGCCTGCCGGATGCCGCCGCCGTGGCCGGACTGGCCCGCGACGGCGGCTTTCACGACGTCCGCATCGAGGTCGACGACGCCGTCCTCCAGTGGGACTCGGTCGACCTGTTCGTCCGCCGCTTCGGCCAGGG
This sequence comes from uncultured Actinomycetes bacterium, assembly GCA_963794695.1. Classification (GTDB taxonomy): domain Bacteria; phylum Actinomycetota; class Thermoleophilia; order Gaiellales; family JALYLC01; genus CAWCFJ01. Next base: position 30,662 of record CAWCFJ010000013.1, read on the forward strand.
CTCGATGCTCTCGGAGGTCTTCGCCGCGGCCCCGCCAGCGGCGCTGCGGGCGGTGGTCGAGGACGTCGCCGCCGCGTTCGGCCTGCTGCCGACGGACCCGCTGCGCTTCGAACGGCGCTGCCACCTGTACCTCCTATCCGGTACAGAACTGGACCGCTGAGGCGGTACTAGTCGTCGGGCGGCGGCCGCTCGGCGAAGGGCGACGAGCGCCGCAGCCACTCGTCGAACAGCGGGTCGACCACGTACCAGCTCCCGTCGCGCTGGTCGACCAGGCCGCGGGCTCGCAGGCGGTCGAGCGCCGGCCGCACCCGGGAGTGGCTCGAGAAGCCGTAGAGCACCGCGAGCGGCCGGCTGGTCACCGTGTCGCCGCCCCGGTCGGCCAGGAGCTGCAGCGCCCGCAGCTCGTTGACCTCGCCCTCGTCGCCGTTGGCCAGGAGATCGAGCCGCACCGAGAACTCCGACCGCTCGATCGTCTGCACGAGCCGGTCGTGGGCCCGCATCACCGCCTCCAGGGTGACCGGCTCGGACGGCTGCGTCCCCGTCCAGGCCTCCCAGGCGAGCTGCTGGGTGCTGCGGGGGTGCGAGCGGGTGGCGTTCAGCAGGTAGTCGAGCGCGTCCTCGTCGGCCGGCTTGCCGGTGGCCTCGAACTGGTAGTCGAGGTACTCGAGGAAGTCGACCCGGCTGATCTGCGGCAGCTGCAGGTGGGCCGCCTCGCCGAACAGGGGCTGCTCGGAGTCCTCGAGCATCATCTGCAGCGCGTTGCGGATCGAGCCGGTGAGGAGCAATGAGACGTGGTTCGCCCCGGAGCTCATCAGGGCCGATCGGATGATCGCGAGCGGCCGGCCGGGGCAGCTGCGCAGCCGCTGGAACTCGTCGAACACCACCACCAGATGGTCGGAGACCTGGCGCAGGGCCAGGAGCTGGGCGTGCAGCAGCTCGGCGTTCTGCTCGGGCTTCGCCGCGGCCCGCCGGACAGAGCCCTTGACGACCCGGATGTCGAACCCGATCTCCTTCTCGAGCGCCCCGATCTGGCGCTGGGCGGCCCGCCGCAGGCTCTTCACGGGGTGGGTCGTCATGGCGTCGTGCACGCAGCCGATCAGGCCGGGGATCGAGACGACCCGCTGCAGGTCGACCTTGACCACGTCGAACGGCGGCGCGTCGGCGCCGTGGCGCTTCTGCAGCTCGAGCGTGAGCTGGTTCACGAACGTGGTCTTGCCGGTGTCGCGCGGCCCGAAGAGGGCCACGTTGGTCTGCCCCTTGAGCGTCAGGGCGACCTGGTGGGCGAAGCCCTCCATCCCGATGATCTTCGACGGGTCGTCGATCGGGCGGTCCCACACGAAGGGGTTGAGAGCAGTGGCCATCGCTGTCAATTGTACCGCTCAGGCGGTACAGAGCTGTACCTGATCAACGGTACTGCCTGCGCCGGACGCCGGGGAGTCCGGGCACTACCCTCCCGGACCATGCTCGCCCACACGGCAGACCGGGCGCTCGCGCCGGCGGAGCGCCGCCGGCTCGGGCAGCACTACACGCCGGCGCCGGTCGCCGACCTGATCGTGGCTGCCTGCGTGCGCCGCCCCGGGGCGAGCGTGCTCGACCCGGCCTGCGGGGCCGGCGCGTTCCTGGTGCGGGCCGCCGAGCGGCTGGCGGCGCTCGGCGGCGGCGGACGCCTGCTGGGCCTGGAGCTCGACCCGACCGCCGCAGCGCTGACCCGGGAGGCCCTGGCCGGCCATCCCGCCGAGATCCGCTGCGCCGACGCCTTCGCGCCCGGCGAGCTCGGCCCGGTGGACGCGCTGGTCGCGAACCCGCCGTACCTCGAGCTCCGCCGCGCCGGCGACCCGGCCCGCCGCGGCGCGATCGCCGCCGCGGTCGAGCGGGCCTGGCCCGGCCTGCGCCTCGGTGGCCGGGCGGACGTCTACGCCAGCATGCTGGCCTGCGCCGCCGCGAGCCTCGGCCAGGGCGGCCGCCTCGGGGTGGTCACCAGCCGCGCCTGGCTCGACGCGGCCTACGGCGAGGCGCTGCAGCGCTTCCTGGCGACCCGCTTCCGGCTGCTGGCGGTCGTCGAGCCGCGCGCCGAGGCCTGGTTCGCCGACGCCGCCGTCAACCCGGTGATCCTGCTCGCCGAGCGCGCCGACCCGCAGCCCGGCGCGGTCGTGCGGCTGGCCGGCCTGCACCGCCCGCTGGGCGAGCTCCTGGCCGGCGGCTGGCCCGCCGCCGACGGGCTGGTCGACGACCTGCTGGCGGGCCGCGCGCCGGCGGGAGTGGAGCTCGACGAGGTCCCCCAGGCGTCGATCGCCGAACGGCCCGGCCGGCTCGGCCGGCGGCTGCGGTCTCCCGCTCCGGCCCGCGAGCTGCAGCGCCGGCTGGCGCCGGTGCTGGCCCCGCTGCACGGCCCGCCGGGCGCGGCCCTGGCGTCGCTGCGGCGCGGCCTGACGACCCAGTGCAACGCGTTCTTCTACCCGTCCGCCGAGGCCGTCGAGCGGTTCGGGATCGAGCCGGCGTCGCTGCGGCCGATCGCCCGGCGGGCCGCCGGGCCGCTGCTGCTCGAGCCGGACAGGCTCGGCCGCGTGCTGGTGTGCGACGAGCCCGCGCCGGGCGCGGGCCGCTACGTCGCCTGGGCCGAGCGGGAGCTCGACGCTGCTCGCCGCCTGCGCGGCGCTGCGCGGTCCGCGCTGGTACGTCCTGCCCGAGCCGCCGGCGGCTCGCATCCTGCTCGGCAAGGCGTACGCCGAGCGCTACGGCCAGCGGGTCGCGCCGCAGCCGGTGCACGCCGACCAGCGGCTGTACCTGGTGCGGCCGCACCCAGGCGTCGACGAGGAGCTGCTGGCGGCGCTCCTGAACTCCCTCCCGGCGGCGCTGGCGGTCGAGCTCGAGGGGCGCGCGAGCCTCGGCGACGGCGCCCTCGACCTGGCCGTGCGCGACGCCCGGCGGCTGGCCGTGCCCGACCCCCGCCTGCTCGACGAGGCTGGACGGCAGGCGCTGCTGGCGGCGTTCGACCCGCTGGCCCGGCGCCCGCCGCTGCCGCTCGCGGCCGAGCTCGAGCAGCCCGACCGGCTGGCCTTCGAGCTGGCCGTCGCGGCCGCGCTCGGCCTCGGCGAGCAGGTCGTCGAGCTCGCCGCCGGCGCGCTCGCGGCGCTGGCGGCCGAGCGGACCGGCCGGCCGAAGCTGCGACGCCGCGCGGCATGGCCGGCCTGACCTGGGAGGGCGTGCGAGCCAGGCGGCTGCGCCGCTGCCGGCTCGTCGACGGGCCCGGGCCGATCACCCCGGCGAGGCCGCCGCGGCCGTGTGCACGCAGCAGGCGCAGGTGCTCGGCGCCGCCGAGCACGGCCTCGCTCTGCGCGCCGGCGTGACCCGCACCGACGTTCGCCGGGCCCTGTGGGAGGAGCGCACCCTGGTCAAGGCCTGGACGCTGCGCGGCACCCTGCACCTGGTGCCGGCCGAGGAGCTCGAGCTGTGGCTGGCCGCCCAGCGGGCGGTCGCCGACGAGCCCGACACGCCCGAGCAGGCCGAGCTCGCAGCGGCGATCGCCGACGCCCTCGACGGCCGGGCGCTCAGCCGTGGCGAGCTGGCTGCGGCGGTGGCCGACCGGCTCGGCGAGCACCACCGCGAGGCGCTCCGCTCGGCCTGGGGCGCGGCGCTGCGGCCGGCGGCCCGCCGCGGCCTCCTGTGCACCGGGCCGAGCCGCGGCACCGAGGTGACGTTCGTGCGGCCGGACCAGTGGCTCGGCCGGCCGCTCGCAGAGCCCGATCCGGACGCTGCCCTCGAGGTCGTCGTCCGGCGCTTCCTGCAGGTGTACGGGCCGACCCGGCACGACGAGCTGTGCCGCTTCCTCGGTTGCCGTCCGCCCGTCGCCCGGGCGGCGCTCGAGCGGCTCGAGCTCGAGGAGGTGGCGCTCGACGGCCGTCGCGTGCTCCTGGCCGGCGACCTCGACGGCCTCGACGAGGAGCCGGGCGGCGTCCGCCTGCTGCCGCAGTACGACGCCTACGTGATCGGCTTCCACCCGCGCGACCAGCTCGTCCCTCAGAGCACCAGGGCCCGGATCGCCGAGCACGGCCGCGGCCGCTACGAGGGCGTCGTGTCGGTGCGGACGGTGCTGGTCGACGGCGTCGTCGCCGGGCTCTGGGAGCGCCGCCGCGGCACCGTTCGGGTCGAGCTCCACCGGCGCCTGCAGCCAGCCGGCGGCGCGAGCTCGAGGCCGAGGTCGGGCGGCTCGGCCGGATCGAGGGCGCGGAGCTGCGCCTCGAGACCGGCCAGCTCGACTTCTAGGTCCCGGTCTTCTGCAGCATGACGGGCACGAGCTTCGAGGCGGCGCTCGAGACCGTCACGTGGATCGTCGTCGCGTAGCGCTTCCAGCCGATCAGGTCGAGCGCCTGCAGGCGGTCGAGCATGAACTGGAACGCCGCCGCCTGGGCCGGCGAGCCGTAGCGCCGGGAGATGTCGAACGACCAGCCCTGGGCGTGCAGGACGCGCTCTGCGAGCACCTCGCCGACGCCGGCGAGCTGGCTGTCCGAGCCGCGGTCGGTCAGCGCCGCGGTCACCGTCAGCGCGCCCTTGCCGCCCGAGACGCCGCGCACGCCGGCGCCGAGGTACAGGAGCATCGCGAGCGCCTCGGGCCGCAGCCCGCGCAGGTCCTTCGCCTCGACGTCGCCGCCGGAGCCGAGCGTCGTGTCGACCCGGATGCCGTACAGCTTCGGGCTGTTGGGGATCGGCTGCAGCGTGCCGTCGTCCCACAGCGACTCGAGGTCCCCCTTGTCCGGGGTCTCGGGCAGCGAGGCCGCGTCCGGGTGCAGCACCGCCTGGCCGGCCGGCGCGGCGCCCTGCAGGGCCGCCTGCGGGTCGGGATCCGAGCTCGGCGTCCGGTACAGCTTCAGCGCCTGGCGCGCGGCGAGCACCTTCCAGGCGTAGTTGCGCGAGTCGTCCGACAGCGACGCCAGCCGGTGGTAGGCGTCGCCGTGCTCGAGCGGGGTCGAGCCGAAGTACAGCCGGGCGTACGACAGCCCGTCCTTGCGCACCAGGTCGGCGATCGGCGTCGTGGTGTCGCCGGCGTAGGACCGGATCACGTTCTCGAGGTTGCCGATGCCCATGTGGTAGGAGACGACCGCCAGGTCCTCGCGGCCGAAGCGGTCGCGGGCCAGCTTCAGGTAGCGCACCGTCCCGGCGATGGCCTGGGTGGGGTCGAAGCGCGGGTCGGCGGCGCGGCGCTGGGCCTCGAGCGCCGTGACCTGCGCGCTGTCGCCGCGGTCCCTGGCCCGGGCGATCTGGTCGGTGAGCTGCTGGCTTCGCTGCACGTCGATCTGCATGTCCAGGAGGTCGGTGCCGGTCTGGGCCACGATCTGGGTGAGGCCGGCCGCGTTGCTGACGTCGGTGCCGCCCGCGATGGCGTCGGGCCGGCCGCCGCTCTCGAGGAACACGATCCCCTCGACGAGGTCCGGGTCGAGGCCGCTGCCGGACACCTGCTGCTCGATGAGCGAGCGGTACTGGGCCACGCGCTGGGCGGTGCCCGGCACCCCGCCGGGGCTCAGCGAGTACAGGATCGGGGCCTCGCCGGCCGTCGCGGCGTCCTCGAGCTGGGAGTCCTGGCCGGGCTGGTAGGCGAGCGGGTCGTTGCTCGCGAAGTCCAGCGGCGCAGCCGGCCGGTAGGCCGCCGCGGGGCGTCCGGCGCCTCCTCCGAAGACCCGCGTCGCGAGCACTGCGACGACGGCCACGAGCAGGATCGCGGCGCCCACCAGGAGCGCGCTGCGCGGCCTCCGCCGCGGCGTGTCAGGCTCGGGCTGCGACACGGCGGCAGGGTAGGGAACGGCATCGCCGGGAGCGCTGCCCGCCCGATCGGGTGGCTCCTGTTCGCGCCCAGCCGGGTACCATCGATCGAACGCAGACCGGTGGCTCACCCCGATGACGCGCATACCGTCGATCGTCTACACACAGCTCGCGCGGCACCTTCGGAGCCTCGAAGGGACCCTGTCCACGGCCGAGATCGACACCCTTCGATCGGCTGCGGACGGGCGCTACTTCGACGAGCCCGATCAGGACGCGTGCATGGACGCGGCCTACCGGGTGCTGTGGCGGCTCGACGGCGACGGGCGTCTCGAGCCTCGTGAGCTGCGGCGGCTTCGTAACGACCTCTTCTCGATCAGGCCGTACTACCGCGAGGCCGGCGAGCTGCCGCCCGCGGGCGATCCGGCGCCGGCGCGCAGGCCGACGGCGCCCTGAGGCTCCGGGGCCGCGGCGTGCGCGGTCGGGTCGAAGCGGTAGCCGATGCCGTACTGCGTCTGGATGTAGCTGTGCGTCGAGCGTCGATCGAGCTTCTCGCGCAGCTTGCGCACGCACACGTCGACGGAACGGTCGCGCGGGCGGTGGGGGACGCCCCAGACGCGCTGCTGCAGCTCGTCGCGGCTCATCACCCGGCCGCTGTTCTGGGCCAGCACCCACAGGAGCCGGAACTCGGTCGGGGTGAGCTCGGCGTCGATCCGGCCCTCGTCGGCGAGCAGGAACGCGCGCTGCTGGTCCGAGTCGATCGCCAGACCCGGCGCCTGGATGGGCTCGCGGGTCTGCATCGGCTCGATGCGGCTGCGACGCAGCGCGACCTGGACGCGGGCGACGAGCTCGCGCATGCCGAACGGCTTGGACAGGTAGTCGTCGGCGCCGATCTCGAGCGCGTGCACCTTGTCGTGCTCCGAGGACCGGGCGCTGATGATCACGATCGGCACGGTCAGGCCCTCGCGCCGGGCGATCTCGGTGAAGGCCCAGCCGTCGAGGCCGGGCAGCATCAGGTCCACCAGGACGACGTCCGGGCGCTCGAAGCGCAGCTTCTTGAGTCCGCGGTCCCCGCTCTCGGCCCACTCGACGTCGAAGCCTGCATGCCGCAGGTGCATCGAGATGGACCGCGCGATGACCCCGTCGTCCTCGACGATCAGCACGGTCGGCACACGTTCAATGTACCGGTGCTATCGCGAGTAGATCCCCGTCAGCCGGGTCTCGGCGATCAGGTGCAGCCCGACCGCCTTGTTGAAGGCGGCTGCGCGTGAACCCCGCCTTCAGCACCGGCTTCCCGTCGAGGGCGAACAGCCGGAAGACGTAGTGGTGCGGGCGTGCCGGCCGGCGGGCACGGTCCCGTCCAGCCGATCGACCCCGCGCCGTTCCTGCCGTTGACGAGGCCCTTCGCGGGCACCGCCCGGCTGGTCGCCGGGATGCCGACGGCCGTCCAGTGGACGAACGTGCCGCCCGGCGCGTCGGGGTCGTCGACGGCGATGGCCAGGCTCCTCGTGCCGCTCGGCGGCCTGGTGAAGGTGAGCGGCGGGCGGGCGCCGTCGCCGTCGCAGGTGAAGCGCTTCGGGATCCGGGCGCCGGCCTCGAAGGCCGTGCTGTGCAGCGCGAACCCGGCTGCCGGCGGCGCCGCCTCGGTGCTCGACGAGCGGGTCCGTGTCCGACGAGCCGCAGCCGGCGCACAGCGCGACCACGCCGACGAGCAGCACGCGCTTAACGACACGTTCGCAGAACACCACGGAGGATTGTGGCACCGTGGCGTCCTCATGCACATGCTGGCGCATGGACGTGTGGTCGGGCTGGCGCTCGTGGTGGCGCTGGCCGGGAGCGGGTGCGGCGGCGGGTCGAGCCCGAAGACGGCGGCGACGGCGACGGTCGCGCCCTTCACGATGCCGTCTCCCGACGGCACCGAGGTCACCGGCCCGCTCGGCAGCGGCTCGCGCGAGGTGTGGCTCTTCCGGCCGAGGAACCGGGCTCCACGGGCACTGGTGATCCTGGTGCACGGCAGCGGGGACGTGGATCCCGAGAACAACATGCGGCCGTGGATCGACCACCTCACCGCCCAGGGCGACGCGGTGCTGTACCCGCGCTACGAGGTCTCGCGGGACAGCATGGACCGGGGTCACGTGGTCTCGAACCTGGTTGCCGGGGTGCGACGCGGGGCGAAGGCCCTGAACGACCCGAAGCTCCCGGTGGTCGTGGTCGGCTTCTCGTGGGGCGCCCGCCTGGCGATGGACTATGCCGCCGCGGCCAGGGCCCTGAAGGCCCCTGCGCCGCACGCGGTGCTGTCGGTCTTCCCGAGCACCCTGGCGATGGGCGACGAGTACGCCAACCTGAAGCGGCTCGATCCCAGGATCCGGATCGTGCTGCTGGTCGGCGACCGCGACCACGACGTCGGCAACCTGGGCGCCAAGGAGATCCTGACCGAGCTGCAGGCCGGGGGCTTCCCTCCGGACCACGTCCAGGCCCGGGTGGTGAAGTCGCGGAAGGGGTTCACCGTCGACCACCTGGCGCCGCTCGGCGCCTCGGCCGACGTGCTGCGGGCGTTCTGGACGCCGGCCGACAGGCTCGTCGCCGCGGCGCGCGCTGCCTAGCGCTCATCCCTGCAGGATGCGGTAGCGCACGTACACGACCCCGCTGTCGAAGCGGCGCTCGTCGAGCAGCTCGAGCGGGATCCGCAGGTCGTCGGGCAGGGCCGGGTTGCCGCGGCCGATGACGACCGGCACGAGCAGCAGCCGCAGCTCGTCGACGAGACCCGCGCGCAGCGCCTCGGCAGCCAGGCCGGGGCCTCCGACGCTGATGTCGCCGGCAGCCTTCAGCGCGCGCACCGCGTCGGGGTCGAACGTCCGCTCGAGCCGGGTGCGCGGCGTCGTCACGTCGGGGAGCGTGCGCGAGTAGACCACCTTGTCGGCCGCGCGCCAGATCTGGGCGTAGTCCTGCATCTCCGGCGCTGCGTCGTCCAGCGTCTCCCAGACCCGCATCGTCTCGTACATGCGGCGCCCGTACAGGTACGTCCCGATCGGCCGCTCCTGGTCGTTGACGAACGCGTGCACCTCGGGGCTCGGCGCGGCCCACTCGAAGCGGCCGTCGGCGTCGGCGATGAAGCCGTCGAGCGAGCAGATCGCGGAGTACAGCAGCATCGGGGCATCGGCCATCTAACGGGACTCCCAGCGGAAGAAGCGGAGCGAGATGAGGGCGAGCACGCCGGAGAACAGCGCCAGGACCAGGACGTCGTCCATGGTCGAGGCCACCGAGTGCCCGCGCACGGCGACGTCGCGCAGCCCGTTCGCCAGGTACGTCAGCGGCATGAGGTGGCCGATCGCCTTGACGATCGCCGGCGCCGAGGAGATCGGGAAGAAGACGCCCGAGAGGAAGATCATCGGGAGCGTCACGAAGTTCGCGATCGCGTCCGCCGCGGGCTCGTTCTTCGCCAGCGACCCGACCAGGAAGCCGAGGGCGATGAAGGCCATCGCCCCGAACGCCGCCACGGGGATCAGCGCCAGCGGGTTGCCGACGACGTGGACGCCGAACAGCAGGCGGCCGACCGAGAGCAGCACGACGACCTGCATCGCCGCCAGCAGGAGCTGCATCACCAGGCGGGCCAGGATGAACTCGACGAGCGGCAGCGGCGTGACCCGGAGCCGGCGGAAGATCCCGCGCTCGCGCCACGACACGAGCGTGCCGGCGACGCCGAACACGGCGCTCTGGGAGAGGGCCATCGCCAGCAGGCCGGGGACGAGGTAGTCGATGTAGCGCAGGCTGGCCGAGTTCACCGAGACCTGCTCGACGGTGACCTGCGGCGCCTGGCCCGTGGCCCGCTGGCTGATCTCGGAGGCCAGGCCGCTGATCACCCCGCGGACGATGCCCGCCTGGATCGCGTCGGAGTTGTCGTAGTACAGCGTGGCCCGCTTGCCGTCGACGATGATCGCCGCCGCCCGGTCGCCGTCGCGGACGTGCTTGATCGCGATCTTCGCGGTCGGCTGGTCGTGCACCGCGAGGGCGCCGGTCAGCCGCACGGCGCCGGCCAGCGGGCCCGACCCCACGAGGTCGACGTCGGCCTTCGAGTCGTTGCCGGCGATCAGGCCGAACACCACCATGAAGATGAACGGGAAGGCCAGCGAGAAGATCAGCGCGATGCGGTTGCGCAGCAGCATCTTCACGTTGGCCACGATCAGGAGCCCGATGCGCCCGCCGTTCACTCGCGGAACTCCCGTCCGGTGACCGCCAGGAACACGTCGTCCAGGCTCGGACGCTGCACGGTCAGCCCCTGCAGGTCGGCGCCGGCCCGGTCGGCCTCGCCGAGCAGCGCGATCAGGGTGCGCTGCGGCTCGGTCGAGACGACCTCGAAGGCGCCGTCGTCGGTCGCGACCTCCTCGACTGCCGGCAGGGCGCGCACGGCCTCGAGCGGCAGCCCGGCCGTGACGAAGTGGATCCTGGCCGCGCCGCCGAACGAGCGCACCAGGCCGGCGGGCGAGTCGAGGGCCACGATCCGGGCGCCGTCCATGATCGCCACCCGGTTGCACAGGGTCTCGGCCTCCTCCAGGTAGTGCGTGGTGAGGATGACCGTGCGCCCCTCGGCGCCGATCGCCGCGATCACGTCCCAGAGGTTCCGCCGGGCCTGCGGGTCGAGGCCGGTGGTCGGCTCGTCGAGGAACACGACCTCCGGTTGGTGCACCAGGGCCAGGGCGATCGCGGCGCGCTGCTGCTGGCCGCCCGAGAGCTTGTTGACCCGCTCGTCCTTCTTCTCGGTCAGCCCGACGGTGGCCAGCGCGCGGTCGACGGCGCCTCGCGGCACCGGGCCGTAGAAGCGGCAGAACAGCTCGAGCAGCTCGCCCGTCGTCAGGAAGTCGAACAGGGCCGTGGACTGCAGCTGGACGCCGATCCGGCTCTGCATCCTCTCGGGGTTCGGCCAGACCGGCTCGCCGAGCAGCTCGATCGTGCCCTCGTCGGGCCGGGTGAGGCCCTCGATCATCTCGAGGGTCGTCGTCTTGCCCGCGCCGTTCGGCCCGAGGATCCCGAACGTCTCGCCGGGCTCGACCTCGAACGAGACCCCGGCCACCGCCTCGACGCTGCCGAAGCGCTTCTTCACGTCGTCGACGCGGATGGCGAGCACGGAGGCGGAGGCTACCCGGTCTCGCTGCCGGAGAACCCCCGGGTCCGGCGCACCTACACCGGCTCGGCCACGCCCTCGCTGAGGACGTGCCGGGCCAGCTCGACGCGCGAGGCCACGCCCAGCTTGCGGTAGATGCGGCCGAGGTGGCTCTCGATCGTCTTGGGGCTGAGGAAGAGCTTGGCCCCGGCCTCGCGGTTGGTGTGCCCCTCGGCCACCAGCAGGGCGATCTGCAGCTCCTGGGGCGTGAGCTGGTCGGTGGCCCCGCCGTCGCGGCGGCGGGCGTGCTCGCCGGTCGCGGCGAGCTCCTGGCGGGCCCGGTCGGCCCAGCCCGAGGTGCCGGCCCGCTCGAACACCTCGAGCGCGGTGCGCAGGTGCTCCCGGGCCTCGACCCGGCGGCGGATGCGCCGCAGCCGCTCGCCGAAGCAGAGCTCGGTGCGGGCCCGCTCGAAGGGCGCGTCGAGCCCGTCGTGCAGGCTCAGCGCCTGCTCGAAGACCCCCTCGAAGAGGTCGTCGCCGGCCAGCAGGCCGTCGCAGCGGGCGGCGGCGGCCAGGGCCCAGGCGCCGCCCGAGGCCTCGGCGGCGGCCGTGAACGCTGCCAGCTCCTCGCGGGCCCGCTCGGTCTCGCCGCTGCGCACCAGGGCCTCGATCAGGTCGGGCTCCCACTGCAGGAAGCCGGGCTCGCGCAGCGCGGTGTGGCTCATCGTGGCCGACACCCGCCCGAGGTGCTCGATGGCCAGCGGGAGCCGGCCGGTGCTCAGCTCGAGGTGGCCGAGCGCGGCCTCGAGGGCCACCTCCTGCCACGGGGTGAGCGGCAGCTTGCGGGCCTCGACGGCGTGCTGGCGGCAGTCGTCGGCGCGGCCGAGCATCGCCTCGATCTGGGTGAGCGTGGTGAGCGTCAGGCCGAGCTGCAGGCGCTGCTCGGCGTGCTCGGCGATCCCGGCCGACTCGAGGGCCACGACGTAGGCCGCCTGCAGCCGGCCGCTCCGGCGGTCGAGCTCGGCCTGGACGTCGAGCGCGTAGGCCAGCCGGGTCAGGTCGCCGATGCCGCGGTGCTCGTCGATCGAGCGGCGCAGGAGCTCGCGGGCCAGCCCGTACTCGCCGGCCCAGAGCAGGGCCCGGGCGCTGCCGGCGGCGACGATCCGGTCGCCGTGCTTCTCGGACAGCTCGGCGCTGCGGCGGGCCAGCTCGATCGCCCCGGGCCGGCCGCTCAGCAGCCGGGCCAGGGCCAGGAGGTCGCCGGCGAACAGCTCGGCCTGCTCGTCGCCCTCGGGCACCAGCGCGTAGGCCTGCTCGGCGAGCGCCACGGCGTCGTCCATCTCGAAGTGCAGGAAGTGCCAGTTGGCCGCGCCGCGCAGCATGCGGATGGCCATCGGCGGGTCGAGGTGCTCGAGCCGCGAGGCCTCCGACAGGTACAGCTCGTGGGCCGCCCGGGCGTCGGCCCGCCAGTCGAGCAGGTAGGCCCGCAGGAGCTGGATCTCGCCGCGGCGGCGCTCGTCGGCCTCGAGGATCAGCGACTCGTCGAGCAGCGCCAGGGCGTGGCCGGAGCGGCCGGCGAGCCAGGCGGCCCGGCCCGCGCCGAGCAGCCGGCGGGCCCGCAGCCGGTCGTCCGGGCTGAGCTTCGCGGCGTGCTCCAGGAGCCGGGCCTCGGCGGCCAGCCCGCCGCGCCGGCGGGAGCTCGCGGCGGCCTGCTCGAGGGCGGCGGCGACGGCCTCGTCGGGGCCGAGCGCGGCCGAGGCCAGGTGCCAGGCGCGGCGGTCGGCGACGTCCTCCCCCGTCAGCACCGAGGCCAGCGCGCGGTGCACCTGGCGGCGCTCGGCCGACGAGGCGCCGTGGTAGGCCGCCGAGCGGATCAGCGGGTGGCGGAACGCGAGCCCGTCCTCCTCGACCGTGAGCAGGCCGGCGGCGTCGGCGTCGTCGAAGGCCGACTCCGGCACGCCCAGCACGGTCGCCGCCGGGCGTGACGACCCGGACGTCGCCGGTGTCGCTCGCGGCGCAGACCAGGAGGGCCCGCTGGACCTCGGAGGGGAGCGCCTGGATCCGGCGGCGGAAGGCCCGCTCGACGCCGCGGCCGGTCGGCAGCGGGCCGACGATCGGCTCCTCGCCGCTGAGCTGGGCGGCCCGCAGGGCCCCGGGCAGCTCGAGCAGGGCGAGCGGGTTGCCGCCGGTCTCGCGCACCAGCCGCTCGGCGACCTCGGGTGAGATCGTGCGGCCCGACGTGTCGGCCAGCAGCGCTGCGGCGGTGTCGCGGTCGAGGCCCTCGACGATGACGTCCGGCAGGCCCGGCGCGTCGAACCCGTCGGCCTCGCCCTCGCGGACCGCGAACAGCATCGCGATGCCCTCGGCCTCGAGCCGGCGGGCGGTGAACAGCAGCGCCTCGGCCGAGGCCGTGTCGAGCCACTGGGCGTCGTCGATGATGCACAGGAACGGCTGCTCGGTGGCGGCCTCGGCGAGCAGGCCGAGGGTCGCCGCGTAGACCGCGAAGCGGTCGACCTGGCCGGGCGGGCCGAGCGCCAGGGCGCCGCGCAGCGCGTCGCGCTGGACGGTCGGCAGGACGTCGACGAACTGCAGGATCGGGCGCACCAGCTCGTGCAGCGCCGAGAACGCCAGCTCGGACTCCGACTCGACCCCGAGCGCCCGCAGCACCCGCAGCCCGTCGGCGTGCTCGATGGCGTTCGCGAGCAGGGCGCTCTTGCCGATGCCGGCGTCGCCCCGCAACACGAGCGTGCCGCTGCGACCCTGACGGGCGGCGTCGAGCAGCGCGTCGATCTGTGCGCGTTCCTGATCCCGCCCGCGCAGCATGGAAAGAGCCTACGCGCTATCTCTTCCGGCGTGGAGCAACCGCCGGAGCTCGTCGAGGGGCTTGCGCTGGTGCGCGCGGACGACGGGTTCGCGGCCCACGAGGTGTTCGAGCTGCTGTGGCGCGCGGCGCCCGCCGAGGAGCGCGACTTCTACCAGGGGCTCGTGCACGTGGCCGTGGCGACCTACCAGGAGCGGCGCGGCAACGCGGTCGGCCGGGAGCGCCAGCTCCTGAAGGCGCAGCGCCGGCTCGCGGCCTACCGGCCCGCCCACCTGGGCGTGGACGTCGACGCCGTGCTGCGCTGGTGCGAGGTGTCGCTGGCCGATGGGAAGCTGCCCGCCGGTCCCGGTCGTGACGACCTGCGTAGCGGCCGTGGGAGAAGTCCTCGCTGGCGTAGGCCGGCTCGGCCACCGGCGACGCGGCCCCGACCTCGTCGAGCAGCGGCGCGTGGTAGTGCCGCCTGGCCCGCGGGATGAACAGCGCCACCACGCCGGCGGCGGCCCCGACCACGGCCGAGATCGCGAACGCCTGGCTGTAGCCCGAGTCGGTCGGCACGCCGGCGACGGCGCTCGTCGCGAGCACGGTGGCCGCGATCTGGGAGCCGAGCGAGCCGCCGACCGAGCGGATCAGCGCGTTGAAGCCGGTCGCCTCGCCGGTCTGGTGCGGCGGGACGGCCTCGATGATCAGGTTCGGCATCGCCGCGTAGGCGAAGCCGATGCCGGCGCACATCACGGTGCTGTAGGCGATCACCTCGAGCCGCGTGTCGTGCGACACCGCGAGCAGCGCGAGCCCGGCGGCCGTCAGGAACCCGCCGATGGCCAGCGGCACCTTGTTGCCGAGCTTCGAGCCGACGATCCCGGAGAACGGTCCGAGCACCAGCATCAGCAGCGAGCCGGGCACCAGGAGCAGGCCACCGACGGTCGCGCTCGAGCCGAACCCGTAGCCGGTCGAGGTCGGCGCGTCGGCGAGCTGCGGGATGAGGATGAACGAGCCGAACATCCCGAAGCCGATGAGCAGCGTGGCGATGTTGGTCATCAGGACGGGCGGGTGCGCGAGCGCGGCGATGTCGGCCAGCGGCTCGGCGGTGTGCTTCTCGAGCCACACCCAGAAGACCAGGATCGAGGAGGCCGGCCACGATCAGGCCGATCGTGCGGGCGCTGCCCCAGCCCACCTCGTGGGCCTGGGAGATGGCCACCAGCGGCACGATGAGACCGATCGCCGAGCACCACGGCGCCGCGGATGTCGACCCGCGACGGCGTCCGCACCGGCGACTCGGGCACCATCAGCTGGGCGCTGACCGCCGCCACGACCGCCATCGCCGCGCCGAGCCAGAAGATCCAGCGGTACGAGGTGGAGTCGATCAGCACGCCGCCGAGCACCAGGCCGAGGCCGCCGCCGATGCCGACCGTGGCCGACAGCAGCCCGACGCTGCGAGCCACCCGCTCGCGCGGGAACTCGTCGCGGACGATGCCGAAGCAGAGGGGGAGGATGCCGCCGCCCACGCCCATCACCGCGCGGCCCGCGACGACCAGCCAGAGGCTCGAGGTGAGGGCCGAGAACGACGAGCCGATGGCGAACGCCGCCAGCGAGATCACGAGCATCCGGCGCTTGCCGTAGATGTCGCCCAGGCGGCCGACGACCGGGGTGAACACGGCCGCGGACAGCAGGTAGCCGGTGAGCGTCCAGGTGACGCCGCTCTCGTCGGTGTTCAGCGCGCCCTGCAGCTCCGGGATCGCCGGGATCAGGGTCGTCTGGGCGAGCGCGAAGGCGAGCGCCGCCAGGCCGAGAACGAGCATCGTCCGCGTGGGGTGCGGCCGGTCGTGCGCGTGGGTCACACGATCCCCCTCCTAGAGATCGATACTCGTAAGTATCATACTGGGACCCGTGAGTCTCTCGCCGCGTTACCAGCGAACCTCGCAGGCCATCCTCGACGCCGCCGCCCACGTGCTGGCCGGCGAGGCCGAGGCCTCGCTCGACGACGTCGCCCAGGCGGCCGACGTCGGCCGGGCCACGCTGTTCCGGCACTTCCCCTCGCGCGACGCCCTGCTGGCGGCGCTGCACGAGGAGGCGATCGAGGAGATCGGCCGCCGCTTCGTCGACGCGGGCCTCGACGGGGCCAGCGCGGAGGTCGCGCTGCAGCGCATCGTGCGGGCGGTGCTGGTGGTCGGCGACCGCTACAGCGTCCTGATGCTGCGGCCGCAGCGCGCCGGAGCATCCGCGGGTGGAGGAGGTCGTGCGCGGCCCGATCCGCGCGGTGCTCGAGCGGGGCCTGGCCGACGGCACGCTCCGCGCGGGCGTCTCGCTCGACGCGCTGCTGGTGCTGTTCGGCGGCGCGCTCGCGGCCGGGATCCGGCTGCGCTCGGAGCGGCGGGCGTCGCTCGAGGACGCGGTCGAGCTGACGACGACGTTCGCCCTGCGCGGGCTCGGCGCCCCGCCGTAGACGCTCAGCCGGCGGCGCGGACCTGGTTGTTGCGCTTCTCGTGGGTCAGCTCGGCCAGCCCGAGCTCCTCGAGCAGCGGCGGCAGGTACATCCCGAAGCGGCCGCGGTAGCCCTTGCGCAGGCCGTACCAGCCGCCGACCGGGTTGTCCTCGGCGCGCCCGAACGCCTCCACCGTGCCGCCCGCTGCGGCCTTCTGCTCGTCGGCTGCCCCGAGCGGCACCCAGCCGTCCTGACCCTGCAGCCAGGCGTGCAGGTCCTCGATCGCCCGAAGCTGGTAGCGCAGGGTCGTCGAGCCGACCTGGCAGACCAGCGCCGGCGGGTCGGCCGCCTCGTCGCGGTACATCGTGTACTCGGAGCTCCCGGGCGCCGTCTTCAGCACCCACGGGTCGTCCTTCGTGCCTTCTGCCATCAGGCGCCGGCTGGCCTGCCGTCCCCGGGCTACTCGCCCTCGGCCGGCGGCTCGAGCACGGCCTCGGGCGCCTCGTCGGCGGGCGCCAGCCCGAGCGCCGCGCTCACGATCCGGGCCTGCTCCTCCTGGTGGGCCTTCGGGTAGCCCTCCGACGGCGCGGCCTGGCTCGGCCGGCCCTCGTAGCGCAGCTCCACGCCGGGCGGCAGCACGTCCTCGAGGCGGTGGCGGACGCTCCGCCAGGCACCCATGTTCTTCGGCTCCTCCTGGGCCCAGATCAGCGTCTCGAGGCTGGGGTAGCCGGACAGCACCGCCGCCAGCTCCTCCTTCGGGAACGGGTACAGGAGCTCGGCCCGGGCGATGGCCGTGGTGTCGGCCGTCGCGCGCTCGGGGTGCCGCTCGAGGTCGTAGTAGACCTTGCCGGAGCACAGGATCAGGCGCTCGACGTCCTCCTTCCAGTCCTGCACCGACGCGTCGTCGATCAGGCCCTGGAACCTCCCGCCGGCCAGGTCGTCGAGCGAGCTGGTGGCGTCCTTCGACCGGAGCAGGCTCTTCGGCGTCATGACGATCAGCGGCCGCCGCGTCGCCGCAGTGGCCTGCCAGCGCAGCAGGTGGAAGAACTGCGCCGGGGTCGTCACGTTCGCGATCCGCAGGTTGTCGTCCGCGGCGAGCTCCAGGAAGCGCTCGAGCCGGGCCGACGAGTGCTCGGGCCCGTTCCCCTCGTAGCCGTGCGGCAGGAGCAGGGTGAGCCGCGTCGTCTGGCCCCACTTGGCCCGGCCGGCCGAGATGAACTGGTCGATGATCACCTGCGCGCCGTTGGAGAAGTCGCCGAACTGGGCCTCCCACAGGTCGAGCAGGTCCGGCGCGGTGATCGAGTAGCCGTACTCGAAGCCCATGCAGGCGTTCTCGGAGAGCGGCGAGTTGAACACCTCGAACGAGGCCTTCGCCCCGGGCAGGTGCTGCATCGGGCAGTAGCGGTCGCCGTTCTGGACGTCGTGCAGCATCAGGTGGCGGTGCGCGAACGTGCCGCGCTCGGAGTCCTGGCCGGTCAGCCGGATCGGCTCGCCCTCGACGAGCAGCGAGGCGAAGGCCAGCGCCTCGGCCTGACCCCAGTCGATCCCGCCGCTGTCGATGGTCTTCAGGCGGCGCTCGAGCTGGGCGTACAGCTTCGGGTGCGGGGTGAAGTCGTCGGGCACCGCCAGCAGCTGCTGGTTCAGCTCGCGCAGCAGCTCGGCGCTCGGCGCCTCGCGGGCGTCGGAGCGGGGATGCGGCGCGCGGCGCGGCGCGCGGGCCCGTTCCGAGAGACCCTCGCGAACCTGCTTGTGGGCCGCCTGGATCTTGCCGGTGACGCGCTTGCGCATCTCGGCGACCTCGTCCTCGGACACCACGCCGCTCTCGACGAGCCACTGCGCGTAGAGCGTCGCCACCGGGGCGTGGCTCTCGACCCGCTCGTACATCTGCGGCTGGGTGTAGCGCGGCTCGTCGCCCTCGTTGTGGCCCCAGCGGCGGTAGCCGACGAGGTCGATGACGATGTCGCGCTCGAAGCGCTCGCGGAACGCCATCGACAGCCGCACCGCGGTGCGGCAGGCCTCGAGGTCGTCGGCGTTCACGTGGATGATCGGGACGTCGAAGCCCTTCGCCAGGTCCGACGAGTGGGCCGTCGAGCGGGCGTCGGTCGGGTCGGTGGTGAAGCCGACCTGGTTGTTCGCGATCAGGTGCAGCGAGCCGCCGGTCGAGTAGCCCGCCAGGGCCTGCAGGTTCAGCGTCTCGGCCACGATCCCCTGGCCCGGGAAGGCGGCGTCGCCGTGGATCTGGATGGCCATCGCGCGCGAGCGGTCGAGCGGCGCGAGCGAGCGGGTGTGCTCGGTCTGCAGCGCGCGCACCCGGCCCACCACGACCGGGTCGACGAACTCGAGGTGCGACGGGTTCGGCATCAGCGACAGCTCGATCGACGTGGTCTGGGTCTTGCCGTCCCGCTCGAACGTGACCTCCCGCGAGCCCCGGGCGCCGTGGTGGTACTTCACGTCGCCGGTGCCGCTCTCGGGCAGCTGCTCCTCGATCTCGAGCGCCGGCCGGCCCTCGAACTCCGCCAGGATCGAGGCGTACGGGCGCCGCAGCACGTGGGCCAGGACGTTCAGCCGGCCGCGGTGGGCCATGCCCAGCACGGCCTCCTTGACCCCCTGCTCGGCGCCGATCGCGATCATCTCGTCGAGCATCAGGATCATCATGTCGATGCCCTCGATCGAGAACTGCTTCTCGCCGAGGAACGTGCGCCGCAGGTACTGCTCGAACAGCTCCACCCGCAGGAGGCGGATCAGGAGCCGCCGCTGCTCCTCGGGCACCGGGGTCGCCTCGAACGCGCCGGACTCGATGACCTGCCGCAGCCAGGTGCGCTGGCGGTGCGACGAGAGGTGCTCGATCTGGTAGGCGATCGAGCCGCAGTACGTGCTGCGCAGGCGCGGCAGGACGTCGGCCAGCGTGTCGCCCGGGATGGCCACGTTGAGCGCGGCCGCGGGCACCAGGTGGAGCGCCTCCTGGGAGAGCCCGAAGAAGCCCGGGTCGAGCGCCGGATCGCCCGGCGGCTCGGTGCCGAGCGGGTCGAGGTGCGCGGCCAGGTGGCCGTGGGTGCGCAGGTGGTGGACGACCGAGCGGGCGGCGCCGTACTGCTCGGGCGTCGCGGTTCCCTGGACGGGTCGCAGGGCGGTCGCGGTTCCCCGGTCACGGGGGCGTGCGGAACGAGAGGTCGACATGAGGAGGCGGCAGGGAGCGGTCGGGTGCAGGCACGCCGCTGGGCGGCAGCCAGGCTCGGCGCCGCGCGCGGCTCTTACCGCATCATGACACTCCCTGCCGCAGCGCGACCGCTCGCGCCTCAGCTCGCCCGCTCGGCGAAGCCCGCGCCCCGGCGATGGGCCGACAGCTCGCGGTGCTCCATGACCCGGTCGATCAGCCCGTAGGCCCTGGCCTCCTCGGCGGAGAGGAAGTTGTCGCGGTCGGTGTCGTCGTGCACCTGGGCGACGTCCTTGCCGGTGTGCCGGGCCAGGATGCCCTCGAGCCGCCGCTGCAGCCCGATCAGCTCCCGCGCCCGGATCTCGATGTCCGAGGCCGGGCCCTGGAAGCCGCCGGTCCAGGCCTGGTGGATCATCACCCGCGAGTTCGGCAGGGCGAGGCGCTTGCCCGGCGCGCCGGCGGCCAGGAGGACGGCGCCCATCGACATGGCGATCCCGAAGCAGATCGTCTGCACGTCGGGGCGGACGAACTGCATCGTGTCGTAGATCGCCAGGCCGCCGTAGACGTCGCCGCCGGGCGAGTTGATGTACAGGGCGATGTCGCGGTCGGGGTCGGCGGCCTCGAGGTGGATCAGCTGGGCCACGACGAGGTTCGCCAGGCGCTCGTCGATCGCGCTGCCGACGACGATGATCCGCTCGTTCAGGAGGCGGGAGTAGATGTCGAACGACCGCTCGCCGTGGGCGGTCTGCTCGACGACCATCGGGATGACGCTCATGGGGTGCTCCTGTGAATAGGCAACCTTCTGGTTGCTCATCCTAGGGCGGTTTCCGCTAACCTGCAACCATCGAGTTGCTATTTCCTCAGGAGCGAGACATGAGCGAGCAGACCGAGGTCCGGCGCGAGGTGACCCTGCCCCTGACGCGCGAGGAGGCCTGGGAGACGATCTCCGACCCGGCCGAGCTCGAGCGCTGGCTGGCGGAGGAGGCCGAGCTCGAGGCCGAGCCCGGCGGGGACGTCGCCGTCCGCTTCGACGACGGCTCGGAGCGCGAGGGCGTGGTCGAGGAGGCCGAGCCGGGCGAGCGCCTGGCCCTGCGCTGGTGGGATGTCGGCGAGCCGTGGGACACGAGCCGCGTCGAGTTCATCCTGGACGACGCGCCCGAGGGGACCCGGCTGATCGTGATCGAGACCTCGCTCGTCGGCCTGCCGCTGCGCTCGACCCTGGCCTGGGGCCCGAAGCTGCAGGCGCTGGCCTCGGCCTCGATGCTCTGCCTCGCCTGACCGGTCCAACGTGGACGTCTTCGCCGCGCTCGCCGATCCGACGCGCCGGCACCTCGTCGAGCGCCTCGCCCGGGATCCCGACGGGAGCCTGACCGAGCTCAGCGCCGACCTGCCGGTGACCCGCCAGGCGGTCGCCAAGCACCTCGGTGCGCTCGCCGCCGCCGGCCTCGTGACCAGCGAGCGGCGCGGCCGCGAGACCCGCTACCGCCTGCAGCCCGGGCGCGCTGCGGCCCGCCAGCGCCTGGATCGACGAGGTCGGCCTGCAGTGGGACGGCCGGCTCGGCCGCCTGCAGCGCCTGGCCGAGGCGCGTCGCGGGTGAGCGCCGACGTCAGCCTCGACGAGGCGCGACGGATCGCGGTCCACGCCCAGCTCCTCGACGGGAGCGCGACGGGCGTGCTGGACACCGTGCGGCGGATCGGCTTCCTGCAGATCGACCCGATCACCACCGTGGCCACGCCGCAGCGGCTCGTCCTGTTCTCCCGGCTCGGGCCGTACGACGTGGCCGAGCTCGACCGCCTGCTGTGGGACGAGAAGCGGCTGTTCGAGTGGAACGCGTTCATCTACCCGATCGAGTCGCTGCCGCTGATCCAGGCCCGCATGCGGCGCTGGAAGAGCCGGCCGCGCACCAACGCCTGGGAGCGCCGGGTCGACGACTGGATGACCGAGCAGCGCCCGTTCCGGCGCTACGTCCTGAAGGAGCTCGAGGCGCGCGGCCCGCTGCTGGCCCGCGAGCTCGAGGACCGCTCCGGGCACGACCGGCGCGACCACCGCTGGTGGGGCGCCCGCCACGTGATCGACATGCTCGACTGGCTGCACCGCTACGGCGAGGTCGCGATCGTCGGCCGGCGCGAGGGCCAGCGCGTGTGGGACCTGGCCGGGCGCTGGTACCCGCCCACCAGGCGGGTGTCGCTCGAGGAGGCCGAGGCCCGGCTCGAGGAGCAGCGCTTCCGCTCGCTCGGCGTGCGCCTCGTGCGCGGGCGCCTGCGCGTCCACCCCGAGGCCGACGCGAGCCCGGTGCCGGACCGGGTCACGGTGCTCTCGCCGTTCGACCGGCTGGTGCACGACCGAAACCGGGCCGAGACGCGTCTTCGACTTCCGCTACCGGCTCGAGATGTACGTCCCGAAGGCGAAGCGGGAGTACGGCTACTACGTGCTCCCGCTGCTGGCCGGCGACCGGATCGTGGGCCGGGTCGAGCCGCGCTTCGACCGCGAGGCGCGCCGGCTCGAGCTGCTCGGCGCCTGGGGCGACACCTCGCGGCTGGACGAGGCGCTCGCGAGCCTCGGTGCCTTCCTCGGAGCCGAGGAGGTCGAGACCCGCGAGCGCCTGCGGTCGTCCTAGGACACGAAGCCCGCGAGGTGCAGCGAGACCGCGCGGATGCTGCCGGTGTCGATGAAGACGCTGTCGACCACGTGCAGCGTCCAGACGCCGTCGGCGTTCTGGCCGACGAGCGTCGAGAGCGGCTGTGCCGGCCGCCAGCTCCCGGTCCAGGGCGCGCCGGCGATGGCGATGCTCTGGATCGGCGAGGCTCGCCGCGTCGTCGAACACGGTGTGGCAGAAGTTGTTGCCGCTGTTGTTGATGCCGCCGGGGCGGTTGAACAGGGTGACCGTGGTGCCCGAGGGCGAGGTCAGGGTGGCGGTCAGGTCGCCGACCCAGCTGTGGTCGAGGCCGACCGTGGTCGTGCCCTGAGACCGCGCTGCAGGCCGCGCCGTCGATCGAGAACGTCACCTTCGAGAGGGTCCCGACGCCGGAGACCGGGATCGAGACCGAGACGCCCGCGGCGTTGCCATCGGGGATCGCGGCCGGCGGGCCGGCGTAGGCGAACGTCACCGACGTCGGGTTCGGCTGGCCGTTCGGGACCGACACGGTGCTGTCGGTCGGAGAGGTCAGCCCGACGTACGTCGTGTGCAGGTGCAGCACGACGGGCTTGCCGGTCGGGTAGGTCGGGGCGAGCGTGACCTTGAAGGACTTGCTCTTGCTCTTGCCGGCCTTGATGGTCTTGTAGCTCTGGGTGGCCGGGCTGATCGTGACGAGCGGGTCGTCCGTGGTCACCGTGACCTGGACGCTGTTCGCGGTGCCGTCACCGTCGTCGTTGGCGGCGATCGAGACGGCGGCGGTCTCGCCCGGATCCCAGTAGGCGTCCTTGTCGCCGTGGGTGATCTTGCCGAGCTTGTCGAACGAGGCGTGCACCAGCGGCTGCGGGGTCACGCCGAGGTTCTTGAGCACCAGGTCGGCGCGGATCAGTCCGCGGCCGCTGCGGGTGTCGGCGCCGGCGGGTGCCAGGTCGAGCGCGGTGGCCTCGAACGCCGCCCGCAGCCGGGCATTGGTCAGGCCGGGGTTGCCCGACAGCGCCAGCGCGGCGATGGCGGCGGCGTGGGGGGAGGCGGCCGAGGTGCCGAAGAACGGGGCGAACCCGTTGACGCCGGTGGTGACGCCGTCGGCGGCGGTGATGTCCGGCTTCTGGCGGACGATCGGACCGCCGGCGAAGGGCGTGCCGTCCGGCTGGAAGAACATCCGGCGCGGGCCGTCGGAGGTGAACCGCTCCGGCGCCTGGGCGGCGGTGTAGAGGTTCGGGTACGGGCCGCTCGGGTTCGGCGGGTCGCCGGCCTCGAGGTCGAAGGGCAGCGCCGCGGCGGCCGGTGCGGCGCCGACGCTGAAGGCGCCGGCCGCGGCCGAGTGGCCGCGGGTCGTGCCGGTCGTGGAGTAGCCGACGAGGCCGGATCCGTCCTCGAAGCGGCCGCCCCACGAGCTGACCTGGAAGTAGCGGTCGGTGCCGGCGAACCTGGTCACCAGCACGCGCAGGCCGGTGCCGGACGGGACGTCGAGGCGCTCGTACGGGTTGTCGTTGCCGTCCTGGACGTCCTCCGAGCTGGCCACGACGTTGCCGCTCCCGTCGAGGACGTAGAGGTCGTAGTCGTCTGCGGCCTGTCCGGCCGGATCGGCCCAGAACAGGGTCAAGGCGCCGCCCTGGGCGCTCGGCCCGAGCGGGTCGAAGCCCTGGACGCCGGCGGTCGGGTCGAAGTCGTTCGCCGTCACCGGGGTGCTCCCGACGTCGATGGAGGCGGCCGCGAAGTCGCCCTCGTAGTTGCCGGAGGTGCCGTCGATCGTGTTGCCCTCGTTGCCAGCGGAGCTGAAGTAGAACGCGCCGTCGGCGATGACGTCGTTGACCGCCTGGGCCACCGGGCCGTCCTGGAACGGCGACTCGTCGAAGTAGCTGACGTCGTCGACGATGATGTCGCAGCCAGCCTGGAAGCGCAGGGCACGGACGTTGTCGGCGAACGACGCCTCGCTGGTGTCCGCGGTGGCGAAGCCGAGCGCCGCGCTCGGTGCGAGGTCGTGCACGATCTCGAGCATCGCGGTGCCCTCGTCGCCGGACCCGGCCTGGCCGGGCAGCACGTCGACGCTGGGCGGAAGGTCGCCGCTGGCCTCCTCCTGGGCGAGCGAGGCGACGCCGTTCGACAGCGCGCAGACCTTCACCCCGACGCCGCTGACCTTGTTCTTCTGCCGGGCCAGCGCGGCGCCCTCGGCGGCGTCGCCCTCGGACACGTTCGGGCCCTGGCCGACGCTCGCGAGCGCCTGGCCGAGCGCGCCCGAGAGGCTCGACGCCGTGAAGGGCGAGCGCGACGGTGCCGCGCCCTGCGTCACGAAGCCGGACGGGACGCTGACGTGGGCCACGTCGGCCCAGCTCGCGACCGTCTCGACGCTCGTGAGCGGAAGCTGCACGCGCACCGTGTGCTGGGCCTTCGAGGCGTAGCCGACGACGCCGCCCTGGGCCTCGAGGCGATCCAGCAGGTCGCTGCTGATCCGCCCGTCGACGTCGACGGTGGTGAGCCCGCCCTTCGACAGCTGGACGCCGGACTGCAGCGCCGGCAGGGCGGTCCGGAACGTCGCGCTCGTGCGCTGCTCGATCGCCACCACGAGGGCGCTCGAGAGCTTCTTCTGGGCGGGCGTCCAGGAGGCCTTGAGGTCGTGCAGGGCCTGCAGCTGCGCCTGGGCGGTGGCGTTCAGCGTTCCGGCGCTCTGCGCCTGCGCCTGCGCCGACGCCGTGCAGGCGAGTCCGGCTGCGAGCACGAGCGCAGCCGAGATCCGCCGCGTGGGCCGTGTGGCCACGGGTCACTCTCCTTGTCGTTCCAGGGGTCAGCGAACGACGCCTCCGCTCCCCAGGGGTCACTCAGCGGCGAACGTCGCGGCAGACGCTACCGAACCGGACCGTCCGTCATCGGACGACGGACGGCACGCCTCGAGTGTCGCCGCCGTCACAGACGGCCGGCTCCTAGACTGCGCCGCCGTGAAGCCGATCCTGCTCGGAGCCAACCAGCCGCCCCGGTTCTACCAGGGCGGCGCGTCGATCGCCGCCTTCCGCGGCGAGCCCGCGCCGGGCGACAGGCGGCCCGAGGACTGGGTCGGCTCGTCGACCACGCTGTTCGGCGAGGACGTGGATGGGCTCTCGCGCCTCGCGGACGGCGGCTTCCTGCGCGACGCGATCCGGGCCGATCCCGAGGCCTACCTGGGCGCCGAGCACGCGGCGCGCTTCGGGGCCGATCCGGGTCTCCTGGTCAAGCTGCTCGACGCCGGCGAGCGGCTCCCCGTCCACCTGCACCCGGACCGCGAGTTCGCCCGCCGCCACCTCGACTGCCCGTACGGCAAGACCGAGGCCTGGGTGATCGTCGAGGCGCGGCCCGATGCGCAGGTGCACCTCGGCTTCACGCGCGACCTGGACGAGGCCACGCTGCGCGGCTGGGTCGACCGCCAGGAGGTCGGCGCGATGCTCGGCGCGATGCACGCCGTGCCGGTGCGGCCCGGCGACGGGGTGCTCGTCCCGCCGGGCCTGCCGCACGCCATCGGCGAGGGCGTGTTCCTGGTCGAGCTGCAGGAGCCGACCGACTTCTCGGTGCTGCTCGAGTGGGACGGGTACGACGTCGACGGTGCCGGCCGACGGGCACCTCGGCCTCGGCTACGACCTGGCCCTGCAGTGCGTCGACCGCTCCGGCTGGGCTGCCGAGAAGCTCGAGACGCTGCGCCGCCGGGCCCGCGAGGAGGGCGATCCGAAGGACGGCGTGCGCCCGCTGCTGGTGCCGGCCGCAGAGCCGTTCTTCCGGGCCGACGGGCTGCGCGTGCCCGGCCCGCTCACGCTGGACGCGGCCTTCGCGATCCTGGTCGTCCTGTCCGGCGGCGGGCGCCTGCGCACCGAGCACGGGGGCGAGCTCGAGCTGGCCCGCGGACACACCGTGCTGGTGCCGCACGCGGCCGGTCGCTGCGAGCTCTCGGGACGGCTCGAGGCCGTGCGCTGCCGGCCCCCGCTGCAGCCAGCCGCGCATCGGCCTAGGCGTCTGAACCGCATGGCCGTGAGCACCGTCGAGTCCCTGGCCCGCGACCTTCGCCGCATCGTCGGCGAGAACGGCGTGCTGACCGGGACCGCGCTCGAGCCCTACGTGGTCGACGCGACCGTGCCCCGCGGGGTGAAGGGCCGGGCCGACGCGATGGCCCTGCCGCGGGACGCGGACGAGGTCGCCGCGGTCATCGCCTACTGCTACCGCGAGGGCCTGGTCATCGTGCCGCGCGGCGGCGGCACCGGGTTCGCCGGCGGCGCGGTCGCCGACGGCGGCGTGCTGCTCGCGCTCGAGCGGCTCGACCGGGTGCTCGAGCTCGAGCCGACCCGCTGGCGGATGACCGTCCAGGCGGGCGTCACGACCCGCCGGGTGCAGCAGCTGGCGCGCGAGAGCGGGCTGCGCTTCCCGCCCGACCCGGGCGCCCCGGAGCAGTCCCAGATCGGCGGCAACGCGGCCACCAACGCCGGCGGGCCGCACGCCTTCAAGTACGGCGTGACCGGCGCCTTCGTGATGGGGCTCGAGGCGATCATCCCGCCCGGGGAGCCGATCCGGCTCGGCGGCAAGATGCGCAAGGACGTCGCCGGCTACGACCTCCTGCACCTGCTCGTCGGCTCCGAGGGGACGCTCGGCGTGATCACCGAGACGACCCTGCGGCTGGTGCCCGCGGCCGAGGCCGCGTACCCGGTGGTCGCGGTGCTCGAGGACGGCGAGGCCGCCGCGCTGGGGCTCGAGGCGGCGCTCGCGAGCGGCACCGTGCCGGCGGCGGTCGAGTACTTCGACGACCGCTCCTGGGAGATCTCGCGCCGGGCCTTCCCGGCCGAGCTGCCCCCGGGCTTCGTGCTGATCTGCGAGGCCGACGGCAGCGCCGAGGAGGCCGCGAGCGGCCGCGAGCTCCTGCGCGAGGCGCTCTCGGAGCACGCCCTGCACGTGTACGCGCCGACCGACCGGGCCGAGATCGCCGAGCTCTGGCGCTGGCGCGAGGGCGTCTCGTTCCTGGTCGACGCCCATCTCGGCGGCAAGCTCTCGGAGGACATCGCGGTGCCGCTCGAACGGCTCTTCGACGGCGTCGCCCGCAGCGGCGAGATCGCGGCCAGGCACGGCGTCGACTGGTGCTCCTTCGGCCACGGCGGCGACGGGAACCTGCACTCCTGCCTGCTCTTCGACCGCACCGACGAGGACGCCCGGCTGCGGGCCGAGGCGGCGGCCCAGGACCTGCTGGCGATGGCGATCGAGCTCGGCGGCACGGTCAGCGGCGAGCACGGGCTCGGCACGCTCAAGAACGGCTGGCTCCGCCACCAGTGGAATCCGGCTGCGGTGCGCCTGCACGAGGCCGTGAAGCGCACGTTCGATCCCGAAGGTTTGATGAACCCCGGTAAGAAGCTCGCGTAATCCGTTCGTGCGGTCTGGCGGGTCTCGAACCCGCCCGGCATAGTCGTCAGGTCATGGCCGCGCCCGACCGCTACTCGAGCTTCGGAGGAGACCGCCCGTCGGTCATCCAGACCCTGCCGACGGGGCTCCTGCCCCTGCTCCTGAGCGACGCGCGCGAGCAGCGCTTCCGGGCGGGCCAGGTGCTGGTGCGCGAGGGCGAGGAGCCCGCCGGGCTGTACGTGGTCCGCAGCGGGATCGCCGAGGTGCTGGTCGAGGACCAGGCCGGCGACCTGCGCCAGGTGCTGCGGGTCGAGGCCGGCCACACGATCGGCGAGATGTCGCTGTTCCGTGGCGGCCGCTCGTCGGGCACGGTGCGCGCGGTCACCGACCTGCACGTCTGGATGCTCACGGTCGAGGCCTTCGAGGCCGCCGCCGAGCGTCACCCGAACCTGTACCGGACGCTCGGGGCCACGATCGCCGACCGGCTCGACGCCCTCAGCCGACGCCACGTCGCCGAGACGCCGACCCGGGTCTCGATCCTGCGCGACACCGGGGCGCCGCCGCTCCTGGCCTACGCGCTGGCCTGCAGCCTCGCCTGGCACGTGCGCAGGCCGACGCTGCTGCTGACCGGCGACCCGTCGATCCGGGACCTCGCCTGGGCGGCCCGCGACCCGGGCCCGGGCCAGACGCCGGCCGAGGTGCAGATCATCCAGCCCGAGCTCTCGGACCGGGCCCTGCGGCTCATGGTCGACGAGTCGCGCGGGCGCTACGCCGACGTCCTCGTCCACCTGCCCGCCGCCCGCGGCCCGCTGCCGGACGCCCGCCCCGACTGCCAGGTGTGGCTCACGAGCGCGCACGCCGAGCCCGTCCGCGACGGCGGGCTCACGGTCTCGGCCTGGGGCCGGGAAGGGCTGCCGTGGCGACCGGTCGACGGCGTGCTGTCGGTGCCGGCGCTGCGCCAGGCGGACGAGCTCGGCCTGCGGCTCGGCGTGCTCGGCACCGCCACGCCCGCGGGCAAGGCGCTCGGGCGCGCGGCCCGCGAGGTCGCCGGCCTGCGGGTCGGGCTGGCCCTCGGCGCCGGCGGGGCCAAGGGCTACGCCCACCTCGGGCGTGCTGCGGGTGCTCGACCGGCTCGGCGTCCCGATCGACTGCATCGCCGGCTCGAGCATCGGCGGGGCGGTGGCGGCGCTGCGGGCGTTCAGCTACTCGGTCGACGAGGCCGCCGCCCTGCTCGACCGGGCCGGCGAGAACACGATCAGGCCGGCCGTGCCGTGGGCCGCGATGCTGTCGAGCGACAAGCTGCGGGCGACGCTGCGGAGCTTCGCCGGCGAGCGCCGGATCGAGGATGCGACGATCCCCCTGGCGCTGGTGGCGACCGACATCGAGCTCGGCCGCGAGGTGGTCTTCACGCGCGGGCTCGCCTGGCCGGCGGTGCTGGCCAGCATGGCGATCCCCGGGATCTACCCGGCCCAGCGCATGGGCTCGCGGACCCTGGTCGACGGCGGCGTCGTCAACCCGGTCCCCGGGAGCGCCGCGG
Organism: uncultured Actinomycetes bacterium; assembly: GCA_963794695.1. Lineage (GTDB taxonomy): Bacteria > Actinomycetota > Thermoleophilia > Gaiellales > JALYLC01 > CAWCFJ01. Next base: position 59,418 of record CAWCFJ010000013.1, read on the forward strand.
TGGGGCTCGGCGCGGACGTGGTGATCGCCGTCCGGCTGACGAGCTCGACGGCGCTCGAGGCCACCGAGGCGACCGCCGTCGTCCCGGCGGGCCGCGGGCCGTCGATGGTGCAGACGCTGATGCGCTCGGTCGACCTCATGCAGCAGGAGATCTCGCGCGCCGCCGCCGGCGAGGCGACGGTGCAGATCGAGCCGGTGTGCGACGCGGCGGGATCGGGCCTGCGCGACTTCCGCCGGGGCCGGCGGCACGTGGCCGCCGGCGTCGAGGCGGCCGAGGCGTCGCTCCCGCAGCTCGCGGACTGCGCTGCCCTGGATGCGGGACGTCGATCCCGCCCGAATAGCCCGTTTGGGTGGAAGATGGATTTCGGAAAATCGCGCTTAACCTCGGCAGAGGAGGGGTCGATACACCAGCATGCCCGCACCCCCAGCGGGCGCATCGTCCCCAGCGAGGTGACCCCCATGAGCGCACTGATCGCCACCGCCTACACCCGCTTCGTCCAGTCCGTTCGGGAGCTCGAGGGTGTCAAGCTCCACGCCCACGAGGCGGAGACGCTGCGCAGCGCCGCCGACGCCCGCCTGTTCGGCGACGAGGACGCGGCCCTCCTGCTCGGCGACGCCGTCACGGTGCTCGCCCTGCTCGAGTCCGCCGGCCGCCTCGAGACGCTGACCGTCAAGCGGCTGCGCAAGGACCTGGACGAGATCTTCGCGGTCGCAGCGGCCGCCTGAGCGACGTCGCTGAACGCGCTTGACCTCCCCGGCGAGGCGCCCTAGCGTCGGAGCCATGGGGTCTCGCCGACTGCTCGCGGCTCTCGTCGCCGCGCTCTCCCTCGCCGTCTGCGCCGGCAGCGCGCAGGCCGGCCTCGTCCACTTCCGCAGCCCGAGCGGCAACATCGACTGCCTGCTCGGCAGCGGGAACGGCACGCCGAACTTCGCCGACTGCCTGGTCAAGACGCACGCCTGGCCGCACCACCCGGCAAAGCCCTCGAGGTGCGACCTCGACTTCGACCCCTACGAGATCGGCCTCTCGGGGACGCAGGTCTACGTCGGCGCCTGCCGGGGCGACATCGGCCCGCTCTGCGGCCCCGGGACCGACCGCTGCACGGTGCTCGGCTACGGGCACTCGGTGACCCAGGGTGGGATCCGCTGCAGCTCGGCCCCGAGCGGGGTCACCTGCCGGCGGCTCTCGGGCCGGCACGTCGGGTTCCGGATCGCCCGGGAGGGCTACGCCGTATGGCGCTGACCCGGACGCTCGCCCTGCTGGCCGCGCTCGTGGCGCTGGCGGTCGCCGCGTCGAGCGCGCAGGCGGCCCGCTTCGTCCACTTCAAGAGCCCGAGCGGCAACATCGACTGCACCGTCGGAGCGGGCGGCGGGGGACCGGACGGGGCGAGCTGCATGGTGCGCACCGCGAGCTGGCCGCGCGTGCCGGCGAAGCCGCGCTCCTGCATGCTCGACTGGGCCCCGACCGAGATCGACCTGAGCGGGACGCGGACGTACCTCGGCTCGTGCCGCGGTGACATCGGCCCGCTGTGCATCGGCGCCATCCGCTGCAGCACGCTCGCGCTACGGCCGCACGCTGACGGTCGGCCAGCATCCGCTGCGTCTCGGCCGTCTCGGGTGTCACCTGCCGGCGAACCGACGGCCGCAGGGTCGGCTTCCGGGTCGCCCGCCAGGGGTACCGGATCTACCGCTGAGCGCCGGCGGGCTCGGCCCGCTCCGCTCCGCGGGCCGGCGCCGGCCGCCTGATCGACCCGTCCTGCGCGCCGCCCGGTGCCTCCGCGGGTACGCTCATGGCCGATGCGCCGGGTGGTCATCACGGGAGCCGGGGTCGTCTCCTCGATCGGCGTCGGGGTCGAGTCCTTCTGGGACGCGCTGGCCGCCGGCCGCTCGGGTGCCGAGTGGGTCGACGTCGACGGCGTGCGGGCGGTCGCCTGCCCCGTCAGCGAGCTGGACGCCGACGCCCTCTTCGGGCGGCGCAACGCCCGCCGCATGGACCGGGTCGCCCAGCTCGCCGCGGCCGCCGGCGCGCTCGCCCTCGAGGACGCCGGCGGCGACCTCGGCCTGCCGCCCGAGCGGGTCGGGGCCAGCGTCGGCAGCGCCCACGGCGGCGCGCTCACCCTGTCCGACGCCTACAAGGCGCTGCACGACCGCGGGCCCGACCGGGTGAGCCCGTTCGCGATCCCGCTCTCGCTCACCAACGTCGCCGCCGCCGCGACCGCCCGCACGCTCGGCCTGCGCGGCCCGTCCTCGGCTCCGTGCACCGCCTGCGCCGCCGGAGCGGACGCCATCGGCGCGGCGCTCTTCGCCATCCGCGAGGGCCGCGCCGACGCCATGCTCGCCGGCGGCGCCGACGCCCCGCTCGCCGCCATCGTCATCGCCGGCTACCGCACGCTCGGGGCGCTGAGCTCGAACGACCGCGAGCCGGTCGAGACCTCGCGGCCCTTCGACCGGGGCCGCGACGGCTTCGTGATCGCCGAGGGCGCCGGGATCCTGGTGCTCGAGGAGCTCGAGCACGCCCGCGCCCGCGGCGCCCGGATCTACGCCGAGCTCGCCGGCTTCGGCCAGAGCTGCGACGCCGGCCACCTGACCGATCCCGACCAGACCGGCAGGGGCCCGGCGCTGGCGATCGAAGCAGCCCTGGTGGATGCCCGGCTCGATCCGGGGGATATCGGGTACGTGAACGCCCATGCGACCTCCACGCCGGCAGGCGACGCCGCCGAGGCCCGCGCGCTGGCCGCGGCCGGGCTGCGCGGGGCGCCCGTCTCGTCGACGAAGTCGATGCACGGCCACGCGCTCGGCGGCGCCGGCGGGATCGAGGCGGTCGCCTCCCTGATGCCGCTCGTGCGCGGCCAGCTGCCGCCGACGATCAACCTCGAGGACGTCGACGAGGACGCCGGGCTCGACCACGTCCGCGAGCTCCGCGAGGGCCGGCCGGACGCCGTGCTCTCGAACAGCTTCGGCTTCGGCGGCCACAACGCGGCCCTGATCCTGCGGAAGGTCGCGCCGTGAAGCCCGGCGCTCGGCGACCAGTACCGGACGGGAGACAACCTGCGGGCCAGGATGGCCCTGCACGGCCGCTTCTCCGTCGGCGACCGGGGCTGGCAGCCCTGGGTCTTCGACCAGCTCGGCCTGCAGCCGGGCCAGCGGGTGCTCGAGGTCGGCTGCGGCACCGGACAGCTCTGGATCGCCAACGCCGGGCGGGTGCCGGACGGGCTCGAGCTGACGCTCACCGACAGCTCCGCGGGGATGCTCGCCGAGGCCGGCCGCTCGCTCCGCCGCGCCGGGGTCGACGCCGTCACCCGGCGGGCCGACGCCGGCGAGCTGCCGTTCGAGGACGGGGTGTTCGACGTCGTCGTCGCGAACCACGTGCTCTACCACGTCGACGACCTGGCCCGGACGGTGCGCGAGCTGCGCCGGGTGCTGCGGCCGACCGGGCTCCTGGCGGCGTCGACCAACGGCGAGGGCCACCTGCGCGAGCTCGACGACCTGGCCGCGGCCCACACCGCCGCCGCCCACCAGCCCGTGGCGCTGCCGCTCTCGTTCTCGCTCGAGAACGGCTCCGATCAGCTGGCGTCGGCGTTCGGCTCGGTCGAGCTGCGCCGCTACGAGGACGCGCTCGAGATCACCGAGCCCGAGCCTGCCGTGGCCTACGTCGCCTCGATGTGGTCGTGGAACCGCGCGGTCGACCTCGACGGGCTCCGCGAGGACCTCCGCCAACGGATCGCCGGGGAGGGGTGCCTGCGCGTGCGCAAGGACACCGGCCTCTTCCTGGCTCGACCGTGACATGGAGGCCTCCCGCAGGGGACTCTTCTCGAGGCTCGGCCGCAAGGATGCCGGCGAGGCCGACGGCGACTGGCTGACGTCCGCGTCGTGGGACCGCGACGCGTTCGAGAAGCGCCTGCGCCGGACGCGGCCGTCGGAGCGCGCCCACTGCCTGCGGCGCAAGGCGTCCGCCCTGCTCGAGAGCGGCGATCCCGCCCTCGACGAGCCCGCGGCCTGGCTGCTCGGGCGGGTGCTGCGAGAGCACGGCGACGAGGATCCCGAGCTGGCCGCGGCCCACGCCCTGCTGGCCTCGCTCTGCCGAGCGGCACGGCGACGTTCGGCGGGCCATCGACCACGCCGAGCAGGCGCTCGCGCTGCAGGCTGACGACGGCCCGGTGCTCGCGGCGCTGCAGCTCCAGCTCGGCTCCCTGCTCGCGGCCGCCGAGCTCGACGACCGGGCCGCCGAGGCGTCGGGCCTGCTCGACGAGGCGCTCGGCGTCGGGCATCGAGCCCGACGCGCTGCAGCGCTTCGCGTTCTGCGCCGCCCGGGCCCGGCTGGCCTACGCAGCGGCCGACGAGGATCGCGCCAGCGCCTACGCCCGCGCGGCGCTTCGCCTGCTCGCCGAGCCGCTCGCCGAGCTGAGCGCCGCCCGCGCGCGACACGGCGACGCTGTCCGAGCTCGAGCGTCTGGCCGAGTCCGGCCGGGCCGACGCCGTGGTCGCCGGGATGGACGTCCAGCGCGGCCCCGACGGGAGCGTCCGCTGGACCTGGTCGCTGATCCGCCGGCTCGACCTGCAGGCCGAGCCCGCCCGGCCGTCCTACGGCGCCTGGGAGGATGCAGCCGCGCCGCTCCTGGCCTCGCTCGAACACGCCGGCTTCCCGTTCGACGACCTCGACGCGCTGCAGCACGCGCGGCCCGCCTCGGACGAGGAGGTCGCCCGGCTCATGCCGATCCTGGTGCACTGGCTGGGCCGGATCGAGCACCCCGGCGTGCGCGCGGCCATCGTGCACGCGCTGAACGATCCCCGGGCCCGCTCGACCGCGGTGCCCGCGCTGCTCAACCTGTACCGCGGTCTGCGCGGCCAGCCCGAGGAGCAGGTGCTCGACGACGCCCTGGTGGCGGTGCTGACGGCCCAGCTCGCCCCCGAGCACTTCGACGACCTCGTCGAGCTCCTGCGGGACCGCTCCCGCGGCGGCCTGCAGGGGCCCCTCCTGGCGGTGCTGCCGCAGATGGGCCACCCGGAGGAGGCCGAGAAGCTCGCCCTGGCGGCGCTCGACGAGGACGAGGACTCGACCGTCGCCGTCCGGGTCCTCGGTGAGCTCCGCTCGACGGCGGCACGGCCGGCGATCGCTCGCATCGCCGCGCGCGAGGCGCCCCAGGGCGGCGGCGACGCCGGGCAGGCCGAGCGGGCCCGCATCCGGGCCGCGCGGCACGCGCTCGCGCGCATCGACGACGGGTAGAGCGTTCGCCCTGCGCACGCGGCGTGCGGGTGGGAGCAGGAGACCGGCCGCGGGCGTCGCATTCCGTGGCCAGCCCGCCGCGCAGTTGAAACGACCGACGCGAGGAGTATTCTCCCGTCCTCGAAGTCTGGCGCGACCGGCCCGGGAGGGGCTGGACAGCTCCCTGGTGTCGAACGAACGGAGGGGGAAGCGTGCTCGCAGGATCGCAACGCCGTACTGCCTGGGCGGTCGCCGCGCTCGCGCTCGCCATGGCGGTCGCCGCTGGCTGTGGCTCGTCTGACAAGAAGAGCAGCTCCACCAGCGCAAGCAGTGGCGGAGGTGGTGGTGGCGGCGGCGGTGTGAGCCTCGCGAACTGCTCCTCGCATCTCTGGCAAGGGCGACTACACGATCGTCTCCGACCTGCCGCTGCAGGGCGCGAACCGTCTGCAGACGACGCAGATGGTCAACGCCATCAAGTACGTGCTCAAGCAGCACAACAACAAGGCCGGCAAGTACACCGTCCAGTACCAGTCGTGCGACGACGCGACGGCCCAGGCCGGCAAGTGGGACTCGGCCACGTGCTCGGCCAACGCCCGTGCGTACGCCCAGGCCGACGACGTCGTCGGCGTCATCGGGACGTTCAACTCCGGCTGCGCCGAGATCGAGATCCCCGTCGCCAACAAGGTCGCGTTGGGCATGGTCTCGCCCGCCAACACCTACGTGGGCCTGACCCACGGCGGCCCCGGCACCTCGGCGGGCGAGCCCGACAAGTACTACCCGTCGGGCAAGCGCAACTACATCCGGATCGTCGCCGCCGACGACTTCCAGGGCGCCGCCGACGCGCAGCTGGCCAAGCAGCTCGGCATCAAGCGGGTGTTCGTGCTGAACGACAAGGAGGCCTACGGCCTCGGCGTCGCCACGAACTTCCGCAACGCCGCCAAGAAGCTCGGCATCACGGTCGTCGGCTTCTCGGCCTGGGACCCGAAGGGCTCGAACTACCAGTCGCTGATGCAGCAGATCGGCCAGCAGAAGCCCGACGCGATCTTCCTCGGCGGCCTGATCTGCGAGAACGGCGGCCAGCTGATCAAGGACAAGGTGTCGGTGCTCGGCCCGAACACCGGCAAGGTCAAGCTGATCGCCCCCGACGGGTTCACCACGTCGGCCACCATCACCGGCGCCGGCTCGGCCGGCCCGAAGAACGCCGAGGGCATGTACATGTCGGTCGCCGGCGCGCCGCCGGAGCAGCTGAAGGGCGCAGGCGCGACGTTCGTCACCGGCTTCAAGAAGTCGGCGAGCGTCGACTCGGTCGAGCCCTACACGGCGTACGCCGCCCAGGCCGCCGAGGTGCTGCTCACGGCGATCGCCAACAGCGACGGCACCCGCGCGAGCGTCACCGAGCAGCTGTTCAACACGAAGGTGACCGACGGGATCCTCGGCTCGTTCACCATCAACGCGAACGGCGACACCAACTCGAACCCGGTGACCATCGACGTCGCCAAGAGCCGGCAAGCTCGAGACCTTCAAGGTCATCACCCCGCCGACCAGCCTGGTCGCGGCGGCCTAGTCAGAGCGGCAGACGGAGGCAGGGAGCGCCGATGAGCACCACGACCCGCGCACCACGGGGGCCGGTGCTCGCGGCGCTCCCCGCGATCCGCCAGCGGTTCAGCATGATCGTCGCCGTCGTGCTGCTGACGGTGGTCTCGGTCTGGCTGGTCGTCAACGCCGTCAAGGCGCCGGGATCGTTCGGCATCGTGCTCCTGTCGGGGATCCGCGACGGCTCGATCTACGCCCTGGTGGCCCTGGGCTACACCCTGGTCTACGGGATCATCGAGCTGATCAACTTCGCCCACGGCGACGTGTTCATGTGGGGCAACATGATCACGATCACCTTCGCCACCACGGTCTTCGGGCTGGACGGGACGCAGTCGTGGGCGGTGACCATCCCGCTGGTGATCGTGGTGTTGTTCGGGTCGATGGCGTTCTGCGCCACCCTCAACGTCACGATCGAGCGGCTGGCCTACCGACCCCTGCGAAGCGCTCCACGCCTGGCGCCGCTGATCACCGCCATCGGCGTCTCCTACATCCTGCAGGACGCCGCCGGCGCCATCTACGGCTTCGGCTCGCAGAGCGTCGAGGACGTCTTCCCGACCCAGCCGCTGTTCCACCTCGGCGGCACCGCGTTCCGGGCCAAGTCGCTGATCGTCATCCTGGTGACGATCCCGGTGCTGCTGGCGCTGACCTACCTGGTGCGCAGCACGAAGGCCGGAAAGGCGATGCGGGCCACCGCCCAGGACATGGAGGCGGCGCGGATGCTCGGCATCGACGTCGACCGCACCATCGCCTTCACGTTCGCCCTGGCCGGCGCGCTCGCCGGCGCCGCCGGGACGCTCTACATCTTCTTCTTCACCAACGCCCGCTTCGACCTCGGCTTCCAGCTCGGCCTGTACGCGTTCACCGCGGCCGTGCTCGGCGGCATCGGCAACCTCACGGGCGCCGCCCTCGGGGCGCTCCTGATCGGGCTGATCATCAACTTCAACGAGGGGCTCACCTGGCACGCGCCGGGCTCCGACTGGACCGAGTCGCTGATCTTCGGGATCCTCATCCTGATCCTGGTCTTCCGGCCCCAGGGCCTCCTCGGTGAGCAGACGGCGGACCGGGCCTGATGGCCGGCATCGGCATCCCCGACTCGGTGCGGACGCGCTGGCGGCGGCTCCCGCCGCGCGTGCGGGACCTCGTCTGGCCCACCCTGTTCCTGATCCTCCTGCTCTTCTACCCGAGCTACATCGACTTCCTGCCGAACAGCCTCTGGGTCCCGACCCTGGCGACCGGCACGGTGTCGCTGATCTTCGTGATGATGGCGCTCGGGCTGAACGTCGTCGTCGGCTACGCCGGCCTGCTCGACCTGGGCTACGTGGCGTTCTACGCCGCCGGCGCGTACGTCGCGGGCTGGTTCGCCTCCCAGCAGTTCGCGACCCACAACCTGCACTTCCTGCCGATCTCGACGGTCGGCCCGAACGTGCCCGGGTTCCACGTCTCGATCTGGATCCTGCTGGTCGTCGCGGGCTGCTTCTCGGCCCTGCTCGGCGTGCTGATCGGGCTGCCGACCCTGCGCCTGCGCGGCGACTACCTGGCCATCGTGACGCTCGGCTTCGGCGAGATCATCCCGCAGATGGTGCGCAACGGCGACGACTTCTTCGGCACCGGCTTCAACCTCACGAACGGCCCGAACGGCCTCACTCCGATCGACTCGATCGGCTTCGGCCAGCTCGGCAACTCGATCACCGGCGGCGTCCTGCCGGTCGACGTCTCGATCGCCTCGAACTCCGACTCGGTCTACTACTGGATCGCGTTCGGGCTGGTGGCGATCACCCTGTTCTGCTGCATCCGGCTGCGCGACTCGCGCCTCGGCCGGGCCTGGATCGCGATCCGCGAGGACGAGATCGCGGCCGCGGCGATGGGCGTCCCGCTGATGAAGACCAAGACCGCCGCGTACGCCATCGGCGCGTTCATCGGCGGCGTCGCCGGCTGCTACTACGCGAGCTACAAGGCGTCGACGTTCCCCGGCGACTTCTTCCTGAACATCTCGATCTTCATCCTGTGCATGGTGATCCTCGGCGGGATGGGGAACGTCTGGGGCGTCATGGTCGGCGCGCTGATCCTGGCCTGGCTGAACTACCAGGGCCTCGGCGCGATCGGGCACCAGGTCAACAGCTGGTTCGGGACGACCCTCGACATCCCGAAGTACGAGTTCGGGATCTTCGGGATCGTGATCGTGACCATGATGCTGCTCCGCCCGCAGGGCCTCATACCGAGCCGGCGCCGCAGCGCCGAGTTCGAGCACGGGGTCGAAGGCGGCTCCCTCTACGACGCGAGCGCATAGGGCCTCTGATGGCTGCCGAGCCCACTCCCAGCGTCGCGCCGGCCTACGGGTCGTCGGGCGACAACCTGCTCGAGACGCGCGCCCTGCGCAAGGAGTTCGGTGGCCTGATCGCCTGCAACGACGTCGACTTCCGGGTGCCGCGCGGGGCCATCGTGAGCCTGATCGGCCCGAACGGCGCCGGCAAGACGACGTTCTTCAACATGCTCACCGGGGTCTACACGCCGACCGCGGGCGAGATCGTGTTCGACGGCCACGAGGTCGCCGGCCTGCCGCCGCACCGGATCACCGCGCTCGGCGTCGGCCGCACGTTCCAGAACATCCGTCTGTTCCCGACGATGACCGCGCTCGAGAACGTGATGGTCGGGATGCACTGCCGGCTGCACGGCGGCATCCTCCGCTCGATCCTGCGCACGCCCGGCCTGCGCCGGGAGGAGCGCGAGGCCCGTGACAAGGCCCGCGAGATCCTGCGCTTCGTCGGGATGGCGCGGCGGGTCGACGACGACTTCGCCCGCAACCTGTCCTACGGCGACCAGCGCCGGCTCGAGGCCGCGCGGGCCCTGGCCACCGACCCGAAGCTCATGCTGCTCGACGAGCCCACCGCCGGCATGAACCCCCAGGAGACCGCGGACTTCACCGCGTTCGTGCAGAAGCTGCGCCAGGAGCGCGGCCTGACGATCCTCCTGATCGAGCACGACATGAAGGTCGTCATGGGGATCTCCGACCACATCACGGTGCTCGACTACGGCGAGAAGATCGCCGAGGGCGGGCCGGCCGACATCCAGTCGAACCCGCGGGTGATCGAGGCCTACCTCGGCACCCAGGCGGTCGAAGGGCAGAGCCAGTGAGCACCGCCGCCAGCGACGGCAACCTGCTCGAGCTCGAGGACGTCCACACGTTCTACGGCACCATCGAGGCGCTGAAGGGCATCTCGCTGACCGTCCGCAAGGGCGAGATCGTCACCCTGATCGGGGCCAACGGCGCCGGCAAGTCGACCACCCTGCGGACGATCAACGGGATCAACAGGGCGCGGCGCGGGAAGATCACGTTCGCCGGCCGCGACATCACCTCGATGCCGGCCCACGACGTCGTCAAGCTCGGGATCAGCCAGTCGCCCGAGGGCCGGCGCCTGTTCGGGCGGATGAGCGTGCTCGAGAACCTCGAGCTGGGCGCCTTCCAGCGCACCGACAAGCCCGAGATCGCGACCGACATGGAGCGGGTCTTCGAGCTGTTCCCGCGGCTCAAGGAGCGCAGGACGCAGAAGGCCGGCACGCTCTCGGGCGGCGAGCAGCAGATGGTGGCGATGGGCCGGGCGATGATGGCCCGGCCCACCCTGCTCCTGCTCGACGAGCCGTCGATGGGGCTCGCGCCGATCTTCGTGGAACGGATCTTCGAGATCGTCAAGGAGATCAACAAGCAGGGCACCACCGTCCTGCTCGTCGAGCAGAACGCGCTGATGGCGCTGAGCGTGGCCAGCCGCGGCTACGTCCTCGAGACCGGCCGCATCGCCCTGGCCGACGACGCCGCCGCGCTGCGCGGCAACGAGCAGGTCCGCAAGACCTACCTCGGCGAGGCCTGACCGCCGGCCGGCGCGGCGTCGGCTACGGCAGGTGACACGTGACCGGCTCGGGCTCGTCGATCCGCCTCGCCGCGCCCCGGGGCAGGATCTGCATGGCCATCGTCCGGGCGTCGACGGCGCCGTCGTTCACCAGCATGTGGACGGACTTCCCGCCCGGATCGGTGAACGCCTGTCCCGCCGTGTAGACGTGCGGCGTGCAGCTCGGGTCGTTGCCGACGTAGTTCGTGACCGTGCCCGAGACGACGACGATCACGCTCGGCCCCGGATGGGTGTGCCAGCCGGTGGTGCCACCGGGCGGGAGCGTGTTGTCGGCGACGTACACGTCGGACAGCCCGTGCGTCCTGATCCGGGCGTTCCAGGCTGCCGGCAGCGTCGCGCGCGCGGTCAGGTTGACCGCATCGAGCGCGCCAGGGCCGTACAGCGTCGTCGTCACGCCCACCGGCGGCGTGGCCAGGACGTTCCCGGCAAAGAACGCGGCGCCTACGGTGGCCAGCAGCGCGGCCCATCCCCATCTCGCCCTCATGTCTCCTCCTTCGATCGCGGATACCGGTCGCGACGCTACGAGGAGGGCAGTGCGTGGGAAACGTCAGAACGTCTGAACCTTGCGGGCGAGCTCCGTGCGCGAGCGGACGCCGAGCTTGGCGTAGATGTGCGTGAGGTGGCTGGCGACGGTCCGCTCGCCGAGGAACAGGGCGGCGGCGACCTCCCGGTTCGTGCGGCCCTCGGCGACCAGGACGGCCACCCGCCGCTCGGCGCCCGTCAGGCCCTGCCTCCCGCGTCCGGCCGCCGATGCTGCCGAGCTCGCGCCGGGCCCGCGCGGCGAACGTCGCCGCGCCGAGCGTCTCGAAGCCGGCCAGCGCGGCCTCGAGCGCCTCGCGGGCCGGGCGCTTCTGCCGCTGCCGGCGGCGGACGACCCCGAGAGCCAGCAGGGCCCGCGCCTGCCCGAACGGGTCCCCGGCGGCGCCCTGCCTCGAGACGGCCTGCTGCAGCAGCGAGGCGGCCTCGGGCAGGTCGTGACGGGCGGCGGCCACGATCCCGCGGCAGCCGACGACCCGGGCCAGCACCCACTCGCGCCCGAAGCGCCGCGCGTCGGCCTCCCAGACGTCGGCGACCTCGGCGGCGGCGTCGATCCGGCCGAGCTCGAGCAGGGCCTCGACGTGGTCGCCCACCCAGGGCCGCAGGGCCGGCTCGCGCCAGTCGAGCGCGGCAGCCTGCCGGGTGGCGCGCTCGAACCACTCGACCGCCTCGGCGGGGTCGACCGCTCCAGTGCGAGACGAAGCCGAGCAGCGCGAGGTGAAACGGCGGGTGCAGGCCGAGCTGCGGGCCGGCGAGCCGCAGCGCGTGCTCCGAGCGCCGGCGGGCGGCCTCGAGCTCGCCGCGGTGGGCCTCCACCCAGGCGATCTCGACGTGGTGCTGGGGCACCTCCAGGCCGTACTGGAACGAGATGTCCAGCGCCTGCGAGGCGGCGGCGGCGGCGCGATCCCAGCGTCCCGCCGAGAGCTCGATCGACGCCAGCCGGCGCAGGACCTCGGCGCTCCAGGGCTCGTCGCGCTCGCGAGAACGTCCGGTAGGCGGACTCGAGCACGCTGCGCGCGGCGTCGAGCTCCATGGAGACTGACAGGACGTCGCTCACCGCCTCCGCGGCGCGCTTGTGCAGCTCGGGATCCGGAGACGCCGCCGCGAGCTTGCGGACCCGTCTGGCGTGCGCGCCCGCAGCCGGGTCGCCGACGACGCAGCCGAGCGCGACGAGGACCGCGAGGGCCTCGACCTCGAGGCCGCGATCCCCGAGCTCCTCGGCCAGCTCGAGCGCCGCGTGCGCGTGCTCGAGCCCGGCGGCGAAGCCCTGCCGGAAGCGGATCGACCAGGCGAGGCGGCGGTGGATCTCGGCGCGCAGCGCCGGGTCGTCCGCTGCAGCCGACAGGGCCTGCTCGAGCAGCGGGACCCCTCCCTCGATGCTCTCGAGGCCGGCGAGCAGGACCAGCGTCCGGGCGCGCAGCGGCCCGTCCAGGTCCTGCGCCAGGAGGTCGGTCGCGAGCTCGCGGGCGCGTGTCCACTCGCCCGCCGCCTGCTGCGCCCGCGCCGCGTCGAGCGCGCGCCGCCTGCGCTCGAGCGGTTCGGCAGGCGGCGTGAGCCGGAGCGCGAGCTCGGCGAGCTCGGCAGCCATCGCCGTGGCGCCGCGCTCGGAGGCCTGGCCCGCGGCCGCGTCGAGGGCTCCGGCGACGGCGGCGTCCGGGCCGTCGGTCGAGAGCGCCAGGTGGCGGGCACGCGCCAGCGGGTCCTCCACCAGGCCGGCGAGCCGCCGGTGCACGGCCCGGCGCTCGTCGCCGAGGTCGCGGTACAGCGCCGAGGCCAGCAGCGGGTGGCTGAAGGCGATCCGCCCGTGGTCCCGCACCAGCACGCCCGCGGCGAAGGCCGGTGCGAGCGCGGACTCCGGGACGCCCAGGCCGTCGAGCAGCGACGCGCTGGCCGGTCCGAGCGCCGCGGCGACGCCGAGCGCCGCGCGCGTCTCGGGCGGAAGCCCTGCGAGCCTGGCCGCCACGAGCTGCTCGAGCGTGTCCGAGAGCAGCAGCGGCTCGAGCGGATCGGCAGCCTCGTCGACGAGCCGGGCCAGCTCGAGCGCGTAGAACGGGTTGCCGCCCGACCGCTCGCGGATGCGCTCGAGGGTCTGGTGGGGGAACGGCCGTCCGAGGCGCTCGCGCAACAGCCGGTGGAGCGCGCCGGAGCCCAGCGTCGCCGAGCTGCAGCCGTTGGACGCTCCCGACGGCCAGCGCCGGCGCGGCCACTCCGGCGGCGGCGCGCCGCGCCAGCAGCAGGCGCACCTGGCTCGCGTCGAGGCGCCGAAGGGCGAACGCCAGGGCGTCCGCGGAGCCCGGGTCGAGCCACTGCGCGTCGTCGATGGCGATGACCACCGGCTGCTCCTCGGCGAGCAGCTGCAGCACGCTCAGGACGGCGCTCCCGAGCGCCCGCGCGTCCACGGGCGAGCTGCCCGCCTCGTCGAGCAGCAGGGCGACCTGCAGCGCGTGCCGACGCGGTGCCGGCAGCCGCGGCAGGAGGCCGCTCGACCACCTCCTCGAGCAGGTCGCCGAGGGCCGCGTGGGCCAGGCCGCGCTCGGCCTCGGCCGGCCGGGCCGAGAGGACCCGGACACCGCACGCGCCGCCGTGCTCGACGGCGGCCAGCCAGAGCGTCGACTTGCCGATTCCGGCGTCGCCCTCGAGGGTGAGGGTGGCGGCGCCGGCGTGCGCCTGGTCGACGAAGGTGCGGAGGGCGGCGAGCTCCTCCTCCCTGCCGACGATCTCGAACGCCATCGTCGTCGCGATGGTGCCGTGCGGGCGGTGCGAAGGCAACTGCCATGGCACGCTTCCTTCCAATGGAGGAGGGACGTCCGATGCGCATCGTCTCGCTGCTGCCGTCGGCCACCGAGATCGTGTGCGCGCTCGGGCTGCGCGACGCGCTGGTCGGCCGCTCCCACGAGTGCGACCACCCCGGCGGGGTCGAGACGCTGCCCGCGGTGTCGCTGGCCCGGATCGACTCCGAGGCCCTCTCGTCGGCCGAGATCGACGCCGAGGTGCGGGGCTCGCTCGACCGCGGCGAGCAGCTCTACCGGGTCGACGAGCGCCTGCTCGCCGAGCTCCGGCCCGATCTCGTCATCACCCAGACGCTCTGCCGGGTGTGCGCCGTCGAGGGCGACGGCGTGCGCTCGGCGCTGCGGGTGCGGGCGGTCGAGGCCGAGGTGATGGAGCTCGAGCCGGGCACGGTCGACCAGGTGCTGCAGAGCATCGAGCTGGTCGGCCGAGCGGCTCGGCGCGGGCGCGCACGCGCGCGAGCTGGTGGCCGGGCTGCGCGAGCGCCTGGCCCGGGTCGACGCGGCCGTGGCCGGCGTCGCCGAGCGGCCGCGGACGTTCGTGGCCGAGTGGCTCGCGCCACCGTTCGCCGCCGGCCACTGGGTGCCCGAGATGGTCGAGCGCGGCGGCGGCGTCGAGATCCTCGGCCGCACCGGCCAGCCGTCGTTCACCACCTCCTGGGACGCGGTGCGGGCAGTGCCGGCCGGAGGTGGCGATCCTGGCGCCGTGCGGCTTCGACGTCGAGCGGACGCTGGCCGAGGCCGCCGCCGAGGCGACCGCCGCCGAGCTCGCCGGCACGCCGGCGGCGCGCGACGGGCGCGTCTACGCGGTCGACGCGACCTCGTACTACTCCCGCCCGGGCCCGCGGGTCGTCGACGGCGTCGAGCTGACGGCCGCACTCCTGCATCCCGAGCGCTGCGGCCAGCTCGCACCTACCGGTTCCTTCCGGCAGCTGCGCATTCGTTGACGGGGGCCTCGCCGGAGGGCGATGATGCCGCGATCCGCAACGGGAGGAAGCGAATGGCAGCTGCCGACGGTTCGATCGAGCGTACGACCGAGATGGCCCTGCAGGAGAAGGCCAAGCTGCAGAAGGCGCTGCGGCGCTTCGACATGCTGTTCTTCACCCTGTGCGCCCTGATCGGCCTGGACACGCATCGGCCAGGTCTCGGGCTTCGGCGCCAAGACCTTCGCCTGGCTCGCCATCCTGGCCGTGGCGTTCCTCCTGCCCTACGCGCTGCTGATGGCCGAGCTCGGCAGCGCGTTCACCGCAGGAGGGCGGCCCGTACGAGTGGATGAAGATGGCCTTCGGCCGCTTCCCCGCCAGCCTCGGCGCGATCCTCTACTGGGTCACCAACCCGCTCTGGGTCGGCGGCTCGCTGTGCTTCCTGGCCACGGCCGCCTGGAGCGCCAACATCCACACGATCGGGCCGGGACGATCGGTGACTACCTGTTCAAGCTGGCGTTCATCTGGATCAGCATCGGCGTCGCCGTGGCCTCGCTGCGGCGCGGCAAGTGGATCCCGAACGCCGGCGCGTTCATCCGCGTCGGCGTCCTCTGGTTCTTCTCGTTCACGGTCCTCCTGTACGGCATCGAGCACGGCTTCAACGGCTTCGCGGCCTCCGAGTTCAACCCGTTCGGCGCCGGCGGGCTCACGATCTTCCTCGGGCTCGTGCCGCTGCTGCTGTTCAACTACGTCGGCTTCGAGCTGCAGAGCGCCGCGGCCGAGGAGATGGTCGATCCGCAGAAGGACGTCCCGAACACGGTGATCGTGAGCGCGATCATCACGGCGCTGACCTACGCCGTGCCGGTGCTCGGCATCCTGCTGGTGCATCCCGACGAAGGACATCACCGGGATCGGCGGCTTCCTCGACGCCGTCCACCAGACGTTCAGCGTGTACGGCGGCGCCCAGGACTTCCTGGTCGACGTGATGGTGTTCGGCTTCATCTTCGCGCTGGTCACGTCGGGCAGCGTCTGGATGATGGGCTCCGACCGGATCCAGGCAGTGGCCTCCTACGACGGCGGCTTCCTGCCGTACTTCGGCGTGTTCAACAGCTACTTCGGCACGCCGGTCCGGGTCAACATCATGTCCGGCGTCGTCTCGACGCTGTTCATGATCGCGGCCCAGACCCTGGCGACGGCGGCAACAACGCGACGTTCATGGTCGTGCTCTACCTGGCCACGTCGACCACCCTGCTCTCGTACCTCCTGATCTTCCCGGCCGCGCTCAAGCTGCGCTACAAGCCAGCCGAACGTGCCCCGTCCGTACCGGCTCGGCACGCAGCGGCAACGGCGTGCTGGCGGTGGCCACGGTCCTCTGCACCGCCTGGATGGTGCTCGGCTCGTGGGTCGCGATCTTCCCCGGGCACGATCGAGAGCCTCTTCGGCATCGACTACTCGATGCAGGAGACCTACGGGATGTCCCGCATCCGTTTCGAGGTCTTCACCCTCGGCACGCTCGCGATCATCCTGGCGATCGGGGTCGTCGGCTACGTGCTCGCTGCGCCGGTGCAGGCGAGCGCGAGGTCGACCTGCCCCTGGTCGCCGCGCCCGTCCCGGCGGACTGAGGTCTACCCGTGCCGTCGCCGCCGCTCGGCGGCGACGGCACGGGCGGTGAAGCGCTCCCGGCGGGGCGTCCGCAGCAGCCGGATGACGCCGGCGCGGGCCTGCGGGTCGCCGAGCGCCAGCGCTGCCGACGCCGCGGCCAGGCAGGTCGCCTCGCCGGAGGCCGACGCCGCGGCCTCCGCGGCCAGCCGCACGAGCCCGACGTCGTCGAGCTCGACGGGCGCCGGATCGTCGCTGCCCTGCCAGGCGCGGGCGTCGTCGGCGAGCCAGGCGGCCTGCTGCAGCGCCCGCTCGTCGCCGAGCCAGGCGGCCGCCTGCAGGTGGACGAGCGACTCGCCGACCAGGAGCAGGGAGGCCTCGTGGGCGTCGTCGCGCTCGTGCGCCAGATCGAAGCGGCGCAGCGCCTCGCCGAGCTCGGCCGCGAGCCGCGCAGGCGGGCGCTGTGGCGAGCTGCGGTCGCGGTACGGCGCGGCGTGGTCGAGCGGCGGGGACAGGGCCACCGCCTTCGCGGCCGCCGGCAGGACGCGCCGGGCCAGGCTGCGGTCGAGCGCGGCGAGCCGGCCGGCCCGCTCGACCAGCGGCAGGACGAGCGGCCCGCGGAAGCGCGCCGCAGCGGCTGCGCCCAGCATCCGGGCGACGTCGTCGGGCTCGGCGCCGCGCTCGAGCAGGCCGGCGACGATCGCCTCGCTGTCCTCTGCCCGGCCGCGCTCGCAGCTGTCCGCCAGCGCGGCGGCGGCGCCCTGCGGCCCGTCGTAGGCGAACGACGACGCCGGCTCGGCCTCGAGCCGCGGCGGGGCGTGCCCGTCGCACTCGGCGAGCACGGCCGCGGCCTCGGCCAGCAGCAGCGGCTCCGACGCCGCGTCGACGGCGGCCAGGGCGAGCGCGTCGGCGGCGGCGACGCCGGCCCAGCTCAGGCCGGGCCCGTGGGTCGCGGCGTAGCGCACCAGCAGGGTCGCGATCTGCGCTCCCGTCCCGCCGACGTCGAGCAGCCGCACCGCGTGGCGGGCCGCCCGGCCGCCGTCGCCGGCCTCGATGGCCGAGAGCAGGAGCTCGGACTCGCGGGCCCGCTCGGCATCGCTCGCAGCCACGTCGAGCTCGAGCAGGACGTCCCCGCCCTGCAGCGCGACGGCGTAGGCCCGGGTGTCCTCGCCGGCCGTGAGGCAGGCGCCGGAGCGCAGGTCGAAGCACCAGCCGTGGTGCGGGCAGGTGATCGTCTCGCCGCGGACCTCGCCGCCGTCGTCGAGCGGGTAGGCCTCGTGGGCGCAGTAGCGGTCGATGGCGAACACCTCGCCCGTGCCGGCGCGCACCACGAGCGCCTCCCGGCCGAGCCCCTCGACCGCCAGGAGGCCGCCGGCCGCGTCCAGCTCCGCGAGGCTGCAGACCCGGACGCCGCGGCTCACAGCTCGTCGTCTGGGAGCGCGGAGCCGTACAGGCCGTCGCCGTTCTCGGCTGCGGCTCCGGCGACGATGTGCAGCGGCAGCGAGCGCAGGTGGTGGTTGTCGACCAGCAGCTCGAACGAGTAGTGGCCGGGGTGGTCGAAGCGCACCCCGTGCATCTGCAGGATCAGCGGCGCGGTGCGGATCCCGACGCCCGGGAAGGGCGGCTCGCCGGTGGGGAACTCGCCCTCGAGCGGCGGCACCACGTCGCCGCCGTCCTCGTCGAACAGGTGCAGCTTCATGCGGTGGTCGCCGGCCTCGGCGGGGTGGGCCTCGAGCCGCACCACCAGCACCATCGTCGGGTAGGTGAGCGGGAAGGCCGACGCGTGGATCGAGTCGAACTCGCCGAGGATGTTGAGCTTGCCCTCACGCGAGACGTTGGCGGCGTCGCACAGGACCAGCAGGTTCACCTGCACGGGCTACGCTCCCTCGGGCGGCGTTGGCATCGAGGGAACGATAGGCCCCCTGGAGTGACGGAGGGCGGACCCGGGTCCGCCCTCCATCCGTCGTCACCCTCGAGCGCGCGTCAGGCGACGCAGCTGTTGTCGTCGTCGAACGCGCCCACCGCGTCGGCGTCGATGCGCGTGCAGTCGCTCGGCGCGGACGCGCTCGTGCCGAGGTGCAGGAGCGAGTTGCGGACGCCCGAGCCGAACGAGTCGGAGCCGATGTGCACGGCGGCGTTGCGCTCGAAGATGTCGGCGTGGTCGACGACGATGTTGGTCGGCCAGGCGTCGAGGTCCGGCGTGTCGCTCTTGAGGCCGGTGCCGAGGCCGGCGTTGACGAACACGCCGCCGTTGTTGCCGGTCGGGCAGTTGATCGTCATCGCGCCGTCCTGGGTGGTCGAGCCGATGAGGACGTCGCTGCCGCCCATCGCCTGGATGCCGTCCTGGTGGATCGTTGGCGCTCTTGCCGGCGCAGGTGATGTCGCCGGTGATCTGCAGGTCGTGCGCGCCCTGGTGGATCTTGATGCCGTCGGCCTGGGTCGTGTAGATGTGGACGACGATCGAGCCGGTGCAGCCGGCGTTCAGGTGGATCGCGTCGACCGGGTTCGTGAGGATCGAGACGTTGACGACCGTCCCGAGCTGCGGCCCGCTGCAGATCCACTTCTTGTCGACGTTGTTGATGACCTGGTCCGGCGGCGCGATGTTCGGCGTGACGTCGTCGGCGCGGGACTGGTTGCGCTGGTTCTTCGGCGTCTTCGCGGGCTTGGCGGGCTTCGGGGTACGCCTCGCGTCGGTGTGGGCGACCGCGGTCGTTGCGGTGGCAGCCAGGGCAGCGACGGCCAGCGTCAGGGCAAGGGGCGAGCGATGCAAGGGGGCACTCCGTGGGTCGGACGGGGAACGCCGCCCGCGGCGCTTGGGGACCGCAGGGCAGGCGTGGGGCGTTACTCCTAATCCGTCGACCCGACCCCGCAGAGGCCCGATGCCCCCTTGGAGTGAGGCTCGCCCGTTCTCAGCCTTGGTAGAACGCGTGCAGCTCGGGGCTGCGCGTCTCGCCCGTCTCGATGATCCGGTGGATCTCGGCCGTCTTCGCGGCGACCAGGAAGACGTGACGCTGGCCCACCGACGGCTTCTGCTCGAGCAGTCCGGCGCGCAGCAGCGCCTCGCCGGCCTCGAGCGCCAGCGCCCGTTCGTGGCCCGGGAAGCCGCGGGCCAGGTGCGAGAACTCGGTGTGGTAGCCGTTGTACTTGCCCATCCCGTCGAGCCGGCGCAGGATCCGGCGGACGACCCTGCGCCGGGGCATCGGATCCTCGTGTGCCGCGGCCTGCTCGCCCTCGCCGCCGAGCGGCGGGCGGGTCGGCCCGAACAGCGCCAGCGCCTGCTCGACCTGCTCCTCGAGCCGGGCCGCGCCGGGCCGGCCGCCCAGCCGGGCGACGAGCTCGGCCCGCCACAGCCACTCGGCCGTCGGCTCGGGATCGGTCTCGTCCAGGGTGCCGGCGGGGAGCGTCACGGCGACCGGCTGGATGCGGTCGAGCGAGGCCGCCTGCTCGGCCAGCTCGAGCTCGAACAGCTCTGCCACCGTCCCGCCTTCGGGCGCCGCGACCCGCAGCGCCAGGTAGCCGTTCCAGCGCGCCGGCTCGAGCTGCAGGTCGGTGCCGCTCTCGGGATAGCCGAGTCCGGCGGCGGCGGTCAGCGCGCCTGCGGCGGTGGCGGCGAGCCGCTGGCGCCGATCGCCGGTGCCGGCGTCGCGGGGGTCGAGCGGGAGCACGACGCAGGCGCCGTCCAGGGTGGCCGAGGCGAAGCAGACCACCGCGCGCGGCCGGGGCTCGGACTGCAGGCGGCGGCGATCCTCACCGAGCCGGCCGACGACCGCGTCCCGCCGCTCCAGCGGTCGCAGCGCGGCGAGCGGCTCGGCGTCCACGGCGCCCCCGCCGTCAGAGCGCCGCGATGCGTGCCCGGATCGTGTCCACCGCGCTGTCGCCCAGTGCCTGGACGAGCTCGGGGTGGTCCATCAGCCGCTGCAGCGTCGTACGGTCGGCGCGGTTGGTGACGTACGGGTCCTTCAGCACCTCGGCGAGCGGGCGGTTCTTGCGGCACTCCGCGATGACGTAGCGGACGAGCGCATCCTCGCCGTGGGCGCCGGTCAGGCGACTGAACGGATCCATGCCCGCAGGGTAGACAACCTCACCTTCCGGTGCGCAGCGGCCCCCCTTGCGGTCTCGCCGGAGCGCCCGTACCCTCCCTCAATCCCAGTCGGAGGTGACCGTGGTCTCGAACAACACGCCGGTTCGCTTCTCCACACGCACGGTGCGTGGCCTGGACGACGCCGGTCGGGACGAGACGATCACGCTGTGGATCGAGTGGCAGCCAAGCGCCCAGTGGGCGGTGGTGCGGATGGTCAACGCGGGCGAGCGCGAGAACCCCGGGCTGCCGCGGCCCGACGACTACCTGTTCACCGGGTTCGAGCTGCAGGACTGCCTCGAGGCGGCCAACGACGCGCTCGACTCGGATCTCGACGTCTCCCGCGGCGACGGCCACAACGAGGACGTCGAGCCGTTCGCCGAGGAAGAGCTCAAGACGAAGCTCGAGCGCTGGTTCTTCGACCACCGGTGAGCGCCGGGCTGCGTGCCGCCGTCGCCCGGGCGTACGCCGAGCTGGACGCGGCGGGGCTCGGCAGCGGGGCCACCGGCAACGTCAGCGCGGGCGACCACGAGGCGGGCGTCGCGGCGATCACCCCGCGCGGCGGAAAGCCCGGCCTGCCCTCGTCCGAGGTCGCCCTGGTGGGGCTCGACGGCCGCCGGCTCGAGGGCCCCGAGCCCAGCTCGGAGCTCGCCGACCCACCTGGCCCTGCTGCGCGGCGGCGCCGGCGCGGTGGCCCACGCCCACGAGCCGCACGCCGTGGCGCTGTCGCTCATCGCCGACGAGCTGCCGACGGTCGTCGCGGTGCAGGCCGCCTACTGCGGCGGTGCGATCCCGGTGATCCCGTACGTGCCCACCGGCACCCAGGAGATGGCCGACGCGGTCGCCGCCGTGCAGCCGTCGGGTCTGCGGGCGGTGATCATCCGCTCGCACGGCCCGGTCACCTGGGCGCCGACGCTCGAGCTGGCCCTCGCCGCCCTGTACGCGGTCGAGGAGGCGGCCCGCGCGTACCTGTGGGCGCGCTCGGCCGGCGGCGAGCCCGCGACGCTGCCGGCGGCCGAGCTGCAGCGCCTGCGTCCTACTTGACGGTGTCCTTCGGGTCCTTGCGGACGGTGTCGGCGGCGTCGACCGTCAGCCTGTCGACGAACGTCGGATCGCCCGCCGCCCGGTCGAGGTCGGCGCCCGCGCCGCCGTCGAAGACGTCGTTTCCGGCGTCGCCCTGCAGGGTGTCGTTGCCGCCCATCCCGAGCAGCGTGTCGTTGCCGCCGTTGCCGTCGAGCACGTTGGCGTTGGCGTCGCCGGTCAGCACGTCGTTGCCCGAGCCGCCGCGCACCTCCTCGACGTCCGCGCGGACGTCGTCGCGCTCCCCGGCCGCGCGGTCACCGTCGTTCGCCCCGTCGCCGATCGACAGCGTCAGGTTGTCGGCCCGCGGCGCGTAGCTCGCGATGTCGTAGCCCGCGCCACCGCTCAGGACGTCGGCGTCCTTCTTGTAGACGCACGGGTTCTTCGAGCCCTGGCAGCCGCCGTCGAGGAAGTCGTCGCCGCCCATCCCGTTCAGCGTGTCGTTGCCGGCCGGGCCGCCGTCGAGCGAGTTCGGCCCGTCGTTGCCGGTCAGGGTGTCGTTGCCGAGGCCGCCGATCAGGTTCTCGACGTCGCTTCCGATCGTGTCGAGCTTGCCGGGCGTCTCGTCGGTGCCGCGGCCGCCGATCGTGGCCGTCACGTCGTCGGTGCGGTAGGAGTAGTCGACGTAGTCGACGCCGTCGCCGCCGGACAGCACGTCGCTGCCCTGCGAGCCGTCGAGGTCGTCGGAGCCGGTGCCGCCGTACAGCGTGTCGTCGTCGGGGCCGCCGCCGAGCCGGTCGTAGGTGCCGGCCGGGTTGTCGTCGCCCCAGATGGTGTCGTTGCCGGTGTTGCCCTGGATGCGGTCGGCGCCGTCGCCGCCGTGCAGCTGGTCGTTGCCGGCGCCGCCCAGGATCTGGTCGTCGCCGCCGTTGCCGTAGACCACGTCGTTGCCGCCCAGGGCGCAGATGACGTCGTTGCCCGGCGTCCCCTGGATCACGTCGTTGCCGTCCGTCCCGTTGATCGTGCACGGATCCCAGGTGCCGGCGTGGGCGACGGCAGGGACGGCGGCCGGCAGGGCCGCCACGGCGAGGGCCACGAGGACCATGCGGGAGCGCGTCTTCAAGTCGTGTCATCGAGGAGAGCCATCGGCGCAGAGCATGCAGGCCCCGACCCAGGTCCGCCGCGCAGACGCCGACAGGTTTCGGTGGTCTTTCCCGGAGTGTGGGCTGAACGCCTTAACCCCGTCTTCGCTTGACGCGCGGCCCTCGCGCGCCAGACGATCCAGCGCAGTGGCGCACTACCTCACGCGGCGCCTGTTCTGGGCCGGCATGACCTTCCTGGCCATCACGCTCTTCACGTTCGTGATGTTCTTCGTCGTGCCGAGCGACCCGGCGCGCCTGTTCGCCGCGTCGGACGACCCCGACTCCGTGCTGCGGATGCGTCACACGCTGGCGCTCGACCACCCGATCTACGTCCAGTACCTGCAGGACCTGAAGCGCCTGATCCTGCAGCACTCGCTGGGCTACTCGTACCGCACCCGCCAGGACGTCGGCCAGGCCATCGCCGACGCGGCCCCGGTCAGCATCGCGCTGGTCACGGGCGGGGTGCTGATCGCGACGGTCACCTCGTTCCTGGTCGGCGTGTTCTCGGCGCTGAAGCCGCGCAGCATGGGCGACCGCGCGGCCATGGCCTTCGTCCTCGTCGGCGTCTCGGTGCATCCGGTCTGGCTCGGCCTGGCCCTGTCGTGGGTCTTCGGGGCCAAGCTGCACTGGCTGCCGATCACCGGCTACTGCGACTTCCGGGCGTCGCCGACGACCTACTGCGGCGGGGCGGGCGCCTGGGTCAGCCACATGATCCTGCCCTGGATCACGTTCGCGGCCCTGTACGCCGCCCTGTACTCGCGCATGATCCGGGCGAGCCTGCTCGAGGCCCTGCACGAGGACTACGTGCTGACCGCGTACGCGAAGGGCGCCTCGCGGGCCGGGGTGGTCCGGCGCCACGCCCTGCGAAACGCGATGCTGCCGGTGGTCGCGATGCTCGGCGCCGACATCGGCGTGGCCCTCACGGGCTCGCTGTTCGTCGAGACGGTGTTCGGCCTGCCGGGCATCGGACGGCTGCTCGTGACCGCCGCCACCGGCCGCGACCTGCCGATGACCTTCGGCATCGTCACGGTGGCCGCGACGGTGGTGATCTTCCTCGGATTCGTCGTCGACGCGCTGTACGTGATGCTCGACCCGCGGCTGCGTCTCGGGGCCTCCCGGCTGTGACCTGACCGACCGCTGGCACGAGCTGCACTGTCGGGGAGTAGGAACGCTGCCAGAATTTCGGTAGCGTGCCGTCTCGTTACGGGATCCTTGGGGGGACTTCGCTGACTCGCACACGTCTGGCCCTCGCCGTCTGTCTGGCGGTCCTGGCCGCTCCCGCCGCGCCTGCCGCTGCGGCAACCTGCAGGTTCGACCCAGTCGCGCACGCCGTGTTCGTCTCGGTCGGCCTCGAGTCGGCCGGCATCGTCCAGGTGGGCGGGCTGATCGGCGTGACCGACAGCACCGGTCAGCACTTCTGCTTCGACGGCAGCGGCGTCGTCGCGGCGACCGTCGGCACCACCGACGCGGTGCACGTCGTCTCGGACGGCGACGTGACCATCAACCCGCTCACGGGGGCGTTCGCGCCGGGCTTCACGCTCGAGCCGACCGGCACCTCCGAGATCGAGTTCGACGTGGCCTTCACCGCGCCGCAGGTGCTCGCGATCGACGGCACCCCCGGGCCCGACGACATGGTGGTCGGGCGTGAAGGGCGTCAACGTGAACGGCGACGACGACGCGGACGTCACGTTCGTCAACGCCGCCCGCGTGGTGCTGTTCGCCGACGCCGGCGACGACCAGCTGAGCGCCCAGGGCGGCTCGGGGACGGGCAACGCCGCGAGCATGCCGCTCGAGCTGTGGGGCGGCGACGACGACGACGTCATCGACGGCGGCTCGGGTCCGGACATCCTCGTCGGCGGCCGTGGCAGCGACGACCTCGACGGCCGCAACGGCAACGATCAGCTGTACGGGCTCGACCCCGACCCGACGGTCGTCGACATCCCGGGCAGCTCGGACACCATCGACGGCGGCCGCGGCGACGACAAGCTCTTCGGCGGGCCGGGGCAGGACGTCCTGCGCGGCTCCGAGGGCGACGACACGATCCTCGCGAACGACGGGCAGGTCGACCGGGTGAACGGCGGCAAGGGCTTCGACACCGCCGTGCTCGATCCCGGGCTGGACATCGTGTCCGGCGTCGAGCTGCCGCCGAGCGGGTCGGCCGAGCAGGGCTAGGCCAGCGCGGCGAGGGCCTCGACCACGCGCGGGTCGAGCCGGCGCCCGGCATCGGCACGCAGCCGGTCGAGCGCGCTCTCGAGCTCGGCGCCGGCGTCCACCAGCGCGTGCCAGGTGGCGCAGGCCCGCAGGATCCGGGCCAGGAGCGGGATCGACTCGTGCGCCAGCCCGTCCGGGCCGCCGCTGCCGTCCCAGCGCTCGCGGGCCGAGCGCAGCGCCCGGGCCGCGCCGGACAGCTCCGGCGCTCCGCCCAGCAGCCGCTCGGCGACGCCGGCGTGCTGGCGCAGGAACGCGCGCTCGTCCTCGCTGAAGGTGCCGTCGGCGGCGAGCAGCTCGTCGCCGCGCGGGCCCCCGGCGAGCTCGTGGAGCTCCGCGGCCAGCTCGAGGTCGCGCAGCGCCTCGGGGCCGAGCCGCATCGCGCGGCCGACCTGCAGCGCGAGGCCCGCCAGCCCGTCCCTCGCGCCGGGCGCCACGAGCGCCGCGGCGAGCGCGCCGACGGCCTCGGTCGAGGCCTGCTCGAGCTCGGCCAGCAGGCGGGAGCGGCGCAGGGCCGCGCCGGCGCTGGCGGCGAGCGTGACCAGCGGCTCGAAGGTGGCCGGGTCGGGGTGCGGACGGTCGCAGCCGACGAGCAGGCAGCCGACGACGGCGCCGCCCACGGCGATCGGGACGGCCACGGCGAAGCGGACGCGGCTCGCGGCCAGGCTGCGGACGCCGCGGCGGCCGGGCTGCAGCCGGGCCAGGAGGCGCGGAGCATCGGTGTGGACGAGCGGCAGGCAGCGGGCCAGGTGGGCGGGGTCGAAGACCTCGTCGAGGCGGGCCAGGAGGTCGTCGTCGGCGCCGAGCAGGCCGGCGGCGCGGCCGGCGCGGGCCCGGACGAGCGAGCCGTCGGGCGTGGCCAGGAGGACGGCGGCGAACGGGGCGTCGGCCACCTGGCAGGCGCCGTCGACGACCGACGCGAGCGAGCCGTCGAGCGTCAGCGCGCCACCGCAGGAGACGACCGCCTCGGCGACCAGCGTCGCCCGTCGGAGCGCCCCGGCGTGGTCGGCGCGGGCCGCGCGGGCCGCGAGGGCGAGGCCGAGCTGGTCCGCGGCCAGCCGCAGGACCCGGAGCTCGTGCTCGCCCAGCGGTTGGCCCTCGCCGAGGCGGAGCGCGGCGACGGCGCCGAGGCAGCGGCCCTCGCTCTCGATCGGGGCGACCGCAGCGCTTCGCACGCCGGCCCGGACGAGGCCGGGCTCGCGCAGCGCCGAGGTGCGGTAGTCGGAGATCAGCACCGGCCCGTCGACCACGACCCGCGTGAGCAGCGGGTCCTCGGCCACCAGCCGGTCGCGGGCGGTGTCGCTCGCCGGCGCCGAGGACGTGGCTCGTGGCCAGGTCCGGATCCCAGGGGTCGCGCAGCCAGATCACCGCGGCGTCGGCCGACGCCAGCGCGCGGATCGCCTCGAGCGCGGCGCGGGCCACGCCGGGGGCCGGCGGCCCGGCGGCGATCGCCGCCTGCAGCGCCCTCAGGGTCTCGAAGTCCTCGTCGAAGGAGCGCCACCCAACCCGTATCGGCGCTCGAGACGGCTACCGTTAGCCGCATGAGCGACACCGCGACCAGCCCCAACTCGAGCGCCGGCGTCCACTGGGACCTCTCCTCCCTGTTCGTCGACGACGCCGCCGCGCAGGATGCGCTGGCCGGCGCCCTCTCCGACTCCCAGACCTTCCGCGAGCAGTACCGCGGCCACGTCGCCGAGCTCGACGCCGCGGGCCTGGCCACGGCCCTGGCGGCCCTCTCCGACCTCGACAACCGGCTCTCGCGGATCGGCTCGTACGCCGGGCTGGCGCTGTCGGTCAACATCTCCGGCGAGGCCGAGCGCGACCTGAACGCCGCCGTCGAGCAGGGGATGGTCGAGGCCCAGAACGCGCTCCGCTTCTTCGAGCTCGAGTGGCTCGAGGTCGACGACGACCGGGCAGCCGAGCTCGCCGCCAGCCAGCTCGTCGAGAAGGACCGCCACTACCTCGAGAGCATGCGGCGCTTCCGGCCGCACACCCGCTCCGAGGCCGAGGAGGACATGCTGGCCGAGCGCGAGCCGGCCGCGATCGGCGCCTGGCACACGCTCTTCGACCAGGTGCTCTCGTCGCTGCAGATCCCGTTCGAGGGCCGCGAGCGGACGCTCGACGAGACGCTCGCGTTCGTGCGCGACGACCACCGCGAGACCCGGATCGCCGCCTACGAGGCGGTCTTCGAGGCGCTCGAGCCGCACACGCCCGTCCTGGCCCACGTCTACGACACCCTCGTCGCCGACCGCCTGGTGATGGACCGGGTGCGCTCGCTACGGCGGGCCGCGCGAGCCGCGCGACCTGTCCAACGAGCTGCCGCCGGCGGCGGTCGACGCGATGCTCTCGGCGATCGAGGACGCCTACCCGCTGGCCCACCGCTGGTGGCGGCGCAAGGCCCGCATCCTGGGTCTCGACCGGCTCGTCCTGGCCGACCAGTACGCCCCGATGGGCGAGGGCCGGCGCTTCGGCTGGGACGAGGCCACCGACACCGTGCGCGACGCGCTCGGCCGCTTCGACCCGCGCATCGAGCAGATCGCGAGCGAGCTCCTGGCCGAGGGCCGGATGGACGCCGAGCCGCGCAAGGGCAAGCGCGGCGGCGCGTTCTGCGCCTCGGTGGCCCAGGACGCTCGGCCGTTCATCCTGATGAACTTCACCGAGAAGCTCGACGACGTGATGACCCTGGCCCACGAGCTCGGCCACGGGATGAACTTCGAGCTGTCCGGCGAGCGGCAGACCGCCCTCTCGCACCACGCGCCGCTGGCGCTCGCAGAGGTGCCGTCGACCTTCGCCGAGCTGATCGTCTTCGACCGGCTGCTCGAGGAGGAGCGGGACCCCGCCACCCGGCGGCTGCTGCTGGCCCAGAAGATCGAGGGGTCGTTCGCCACGGTCTTCCGCCAGACGCTGATGGTGCGCTACGAGCAGAACGCCTACGACCTGCGCGCCACCGGCAAGGCGCTCCTGCCCGACCGGCTCAGCGAGCTCTGGTTCGACGCCAACACGCCCTACTACGGCGACGCCGTCGAGCTGCCCGAGGGCTACCGCTTCGGCTGGTCGTACATCCCGCACTTCATCCACACCCGCTTCTACACCTACGCCTACGCGTTCGCCCTGCTGGCGAGCCTGGCCCTGTACGGCAAGTACCGCGCCGACCGGACCGCGTTCGTCGGCGACTACCTCGACTTCCTGGCCACCGGCGCGTCGGCCTCGCCGGCCGAGCAGCTGCGGGCGATGGGCCACGACATCGAGAAGGCCGATGCCTGGAAGGCGGGCTTCGCCGAGCTCGAGCGGCTGATCGAGCTCGCCGAGGAGGACGACTGAGCTAGGCCGGGACCGCCCCGGGGGCGCTGCGGGCGACCCACTCGACGGCCTCCTGCAGGCGTGGCCCCGAGCCGGCGTCGCGGGCGGCCGTCTGGGCCTCGCGCACGACCGCGGCGACCGGATCGAACGCGCGGGCTCGGCGCCAGGCCTCGATGGCGCGCTGCAGGTGCGGGAGCGCCTGCGGGTCCCGGCCGCCGCACAGCTCGGCCAGGGCCGCGCGGGTCTCGATCTGGGCCTGCCGGGCCGCGTCCTCGGTCAGCCCGAGCGCGCCGGCGTAGTGGCCCGCGGCCGCGTCGGCGTCGCCGGCCGCCAGGGCCAGGTCGCCGAGCGCCTGCTCCACCAGGTCGTCCCTCGGCGCCGCCTCGAGCTCGCGGCGGGCGCCGGCGTCGTCGCCCGTGGCCCGCAGCGCCTGGACGACGGTCAGCAGGGCGTCGCTCGGGCGCACGCGGCCGAGCTCGACGAGCCGCGCCTGGCTCCGGCGCACCCCGTCGACGTCCGAGCCGGCCAGCGCCGCCTCGGACTGGGTTCGCAGGATCCGCTCGAGGGCGACGGCCGCCTCGGGCTCGAACGCCGTGAAGCGGAGGGCGAGGTAGGCCTCGCGGGCGCCGTCGAGGTCGCCGCGATCCGCCTGCCGACGGGCATCCAGCGCATCGAGCGCCAGCCGCGCGCCCGGCTCGTCCGCGGCCTGCTCGCGCGCCTGGTCGCAGCTGGACGTCGGGCGACGGCGGGTCGCCCGTGGTGAGCGCCGCGAGCCGCCCCGGGGCCTGCGCGTCCAGCACCGCGGTCGCGGCCTCCTGGCGGCGGCGCTGGGCGTCCTCGTCGCCGGGCAGCACCTGCAGGCGCAGGGGGAAGTGGCGCTGCAGGTCGGCGACGTCACGGGGGCCGGCGGTGATCGACATGGCCGTGCCGAGCTCCTGCGCGCCGCGATCGAGATCGTCGGCGGCGAAGGCCACGAGCGCCCGGGCGCAGGGCAGGCTCACGTCGTCGGACGCGCTGAACGTGCGGGCCGAGACGGTCTCGCTCCAGCGCCGGGCCTCCTCGATCTGGCCGACCACGAGCCGGGCCACGCAGATGCTGAAGCCGATCTCGCCCCGCGACTCGACCACCGTCCCGTCGGCCAGCAGGTCGAGCACCTGCCGGTAGTCGGCCCGCGCAGCCTCGACGTCTCCGAGCGACAGGTGGGACAGCGCGCGCACCTCGAGGTACCAGGTGAGGTCGTAGCCGGCCGTCAGCGGCAGCTCGACGTAGCCGAGGGCCTCGTCGTAGCGGCCCTCGTGCAGGGCCAGCCAGGCGAGGACGCCGTAGACCCACGGGTCGTCGCCGTAGACCGCAACCAGGTCACGGCCGGCCGCCGAGGCCTCGGCGAAGCGGCCCCGGTTCGCGAGCAGCGCCATCCGCTCGTTCAGGACGCCGCGGTCGCCGGCGGCGAGCTCGAAGCCGCGCTCGGCCGCCTCGAGGGCCAGCTCCTGCAGGCCGAGGGCGCGCAGGTAGCGCGCAGCCATGCCGAGCCGGCTGCCGTCCCACGGGCCGTGCACCAGCGAGCGCTCGACGTCGACCAGCGCGCTCCACTGGGCCGCCACCCGGGCGCGGGCGTCGGTCTCGCGCAGCTCGCCGGCCAGGGCCCGGGTGATGTACGCCCAGGAGTCGTCGCCGACCGGCGGGCCGAAGCGCCGCTCGGCCTCCTGCCAGACGTGGAGCGCGGCGTCGTAGGCGGCCGGCGCGCCAGCGGCCACGCGGAGGCGGGCCTCGGCGAGCAGCCAGAACCCCTCGGCCACGTCCGGGGCGAGGGTCACGGCCGCGTCGAGCTCCTCGAGCGCCTCCGCCGACTCGTCGTTCCACAGGTGCCGCTTGCCGGCCTCGCGGGCGGCGTCCGCCGCCTCCTCCCGGCGCTCGAGCCGGCGCAGGGCCCGGTGGCGCAGCCGGTGGACGCGGGCATCGGGGTACGGCGTCTGGCCGCGCACGCCGGCCGTCAGCGCCGCGTCGGCGAGCTCCAGCGCCCGCTCCGCCTGGCCGGCCGCGAGCAGCCGCTCGGCCGCCAGGATGAGCAGGAGGCCCGACGGCTCGACGACCGACGCCCGTCGGGCGATGCGGCCGATGGCGTAGGTGGTGAGGCGGTCGAGCCCGCGGGCGTAGGCGGCCTCGGCGTCGGCGTGCTCGGAGCCGAGCTCGGCCCACAGGCCGAGCGCCAGGTGGCCGCCCGCGTCGCCCGGGCTCAGCTCGATCGCCTCGTGGGCGTCCGCCGCGGCGGCTGCGAGATCCCCGGCGTACAGGGCCACCAGCGCCCGCTCGGCGTGGTTGACCCCGTTCTGCGGCTCGAGCCGCACCGCCTCGGCGGCGTGAGCGCGGGCGCGCTCGGCGTCGTGTCCGGCGCGGATCGAGAACAGCGCGGCGAGCCGGTGGGCGCGGGCCCGGGCGGCCGCGTCGAGCACCCGCTCCCAGCCGTCGAGCTCGCCCGCCGCGAGGCGCTCGGCCAGCTCCAGGCCCGCCGCCTCCTCGGTTCGCAGCCGGTCGACCAGCGCGCGCACGAGATCGGCCCCGGGGGCGAGCTCGCCCCCGTCGAGGGGCAGGGCGGCGATCGCCGCGGCGGCCTCGCGCTCCGAGGCTCTGATCGCGGTGAACAGCTCCTCGAGCCAGCGCCGGGCGGCAGCGTGCGGTCGCGGGCGGCCACCGTCGCGGGGCGGCCGGGCCAGCGAGGCGAGCTCGGCGGCCAGCGCCTGCACTCCCTCGGGCGAGTAGCGCTGCTCGGCGAGCCGCTCGCGCTCCTCGGCATCGAGGCGGTCGATCCGCGCCCGCACGGCCGCCGCCGTCTGGTCGAGCGACGCCGCGAGCTCTTCGAGCAGCGCCCGGATGCGGGCCCGCGAGCCGTCAGGCATAGGTCGGGAAGGCCCCGGTCGTCTCGGGGGACGGGTCGCGTCCGGGCACGACCAGCCGCAGCGACCCGGGCCGGCGCAGGAACAGCGCGGGCGAGACCGACGGCCGTCCCCAGGCGACCTTCGAGCGGGCCTCCTGGACGGCGACGTCGACCGCCGCGCCGCGCGCGAGCTGCTCGTACAGGGTCTCGTTGAAGCGGGTCAGCCGGGCCGTCGGGATCGGGTACTGCGCCGCCACGACGGCCGGAATGGCGGTCACGGCCTGCATCAGCCGAGGAGCCAGCACCGAGAAGTCGGCGGGCAGCTCGCTCGCCTGGCCCTCGAGGATCTGCAGCACCACGAGCCGCGGGGCGGCACCGGCGAACGCCGCCGCGAGCTCCGCCGTCGGCACGTACTCGATGCCCGAGGCAGCGTCTCCGCCGAGCGCGATGCCGTCGCCGTCGGCGGTGAAGCGACCGAAGCCGACGTAGTGCAGCACGTCGAACGCGGGCAGCAGGCCGGCGATCGCGTCGGCGTCCGGGGCGTCCTCGGCCATCACCGTGACGTCGACGTTCTGGCGGGCCTGCGAGATCCGCTCGAGCTGCCCGACGACCTCCTGCACCGCGGCCAGGGCCTGCGTGCCGGCGTCGCCGTCCCACTGCGGCCGGACCGCGGCCACGAGCACCCGCAGCGTGCGCTGGGTCGGGGGATCGGCGTCCTGCGGGGTGCGCTCGAGCACCCGCGAGAACGTCGTGCCGGCCTCGCGGGCCAGGTACACGCCGCGGCCGCGGGCGTCCTCGTCGCACACGTGCTCCCAGGGGAGCTCGATCAGGTCGGAGTCGGTGCCGTCCGCGAAGTGCAGCGCCACCGCGAGCCGGGCGTCGGCCGTGCGCAGCGCCCGGAAGCGCGTGGCGATCGGGTCGGGGATCACCGCCTGGAACAGGATCTGGCCGAGCAGGGCGATCTCGCCGCCCTCCTGGAGCTGCTGCATGCGCCCGCGCGAGGCCCAGTCCCGGAACAGCCGGGCGACCTTCTGGCGGACGGCGTTCAGGTCGATCGCCACGGGCCCGATCGTCGTGCCGCCCGGCGTCACGTCGGCCACGACCTCCCAGCCGGAGGCCGTCTGGCCGACGCTCACCACGAGGTGCGTCGCCGGCGCGTCCTCGACCGGGCGGGCGCCCTGGGCCATCCGCCGCAGCCGCCGGGCGTCGGTCGGGAGCAGGTCCTCCCAGCGCCGGTCGCGGGCGTGGAAGCGGGCGTTCTCGCCCTCGAGCTGGGGCGCCACCCGGAACAGCGTCGACAGCGGGATCGCGTAGCCGCCGAGGTCGACGGTCGGGTTGCGGGTGCGCTTGACCACCCCGCAGACGCCGCCGGTGCGCGCGTTGACCGCGGCCCCGCCGCTCATCCCGGGCTCGATCTGGCCCGTGGCCAGCTTCAGCCAGCCGAGCGGCGCGCCCATCACGCCCTCGACGGTCACCGAGGCGGGCACGCCGTCCTGGTACTTCCTGGTGAAGCCGAAGACGTCGAGCTCGTCCCGCTCCCGAACGCTCGCCTCGAGCAGCACGCAGGGGTGCTCGACCGGGGTGGTGAGCCGCAGGATCGCGAGGTCGGTGGCCTCGTCGGGCCAGCGCCCTCCGTCCTCGACCGGATGCGTGTCGCCGGCGAAGAACGCCTCGATCACCGGTGCCGCGCCGGCCTTCGCGAACGCCGCCGCCTCGACGACGTGGGCGCAGGTGACGATGGTGTTGGGCGCGACGAAGAAGCCCGCACCCGAGCTCTCGCCGTTCACCACGACCCGGACCGTGCAGGCCTGCAGCAGCCCCGGGATCGACGTCGCTAGCTGGTCTTCTTCTCCCACTCCAGCGTGATCTTCAGCGTCGCGTTGCCGGAGCCCTTCACGAGGAGCGCGGTGAGCTGCCCCGACTCGACGCCGACGTCGACGCCGAGCTCGATCGAGGCCTTGTTCGGTGCCAGCTCGTCGAGCATCGCGGTGAGCTCGCCGGTGATCGACCTGATCGCGTCGACCACGCCGGAGAACGACGGGATCCCCATCGAGACGTCGGCCTCGGGATCGAGCGCGGGAGCGTCGCCCCGGACCTCGACCAGGATCGACGCGTTGCCGACCTTCGCGGGCACCACGTTCTGCTCCATGCAGCCTCTCCTCGGTGAAGGGACGGCGACAGCCTACGGGGCCGCGAGCCCGGCGAACCAGCCGAGCAGCAGGCCCCAGCCCTTCTCGTACCCGAGCTCGCAGCCGACCTGGCTGTGAACGCCCTCCCAGCCGGTGTGCTCGAGGTCGACGCGGGTGCCGTCGCCGTCGGGGAGGAAGCGGATCTCGACGGTGGTCGTCTCCTGCGGCTCCCAGTTCGACTGGCGCCACGAGAACGCCAGCCGGGTCGGCGGCTCCCAGGCCAGCACCCGGCCGAGCTCCCAGACCTCGTCACCGTCGTAGACCTCGAGCAGCCGTCCGCCGACGCGCGGCTCGATGCGGTGCGAGACCCCGCGTGAGGGGTCGTGCCAGAAGCGCTCGCCGCGCCGCCACCACGTCCCGATCTGCTCGGTGAACAGCCGGAACGCCGCCGTGCGGTCGAGGGGCACGGTCACGCTCGCCCGGGCCGCCGGGCGCGAGCTACGGACCGCCACGGGCCGCCTCCTGTTCCGCCAGGCGGGCGAACGCGTCGAGCTCGCCCTGCCACATCTGCGAGAGCCGGGCGAGCCAGTCCTGCAGCTCGGCGAACGGCTCGGGCCGCAGCCGGTACAGCCGGCCGCGGCCGTCCTCGCCGGGACGCTCGTGGGCCACCATCCCGCGCTCGCTCAGGAGGCGCAGGTGCCGGCTCATCGCCGGGCGGGAGACGCCCGTGGCGCTGGCCAGCTCGCCCGCCTGGTGCGGGCGCTCGGCGAGCAGCTGCACCACCGAGCGCCGGGTGGGGTCGGAGAGCAGCTCGAGCGTCGCTTCCGCGGGCATCGGCGCCAGCTTACGCCGCGTTCTCGTCGGACTGCATGAGGCCGAACTCGTTGCCCTCGGTGTCCTTCGCGTAGGCCAGCCAGCCGACGCCGGGGATCGCGCCCCTCGGCCGGATGATCGTCCCGCCGGCGCGCTCGATGGCGGCCACGGTGTCGTCGAGCGACTCGACGCCGATCGTGTTCACGGTGACCGCGGCGTCGCCGTTCGAGCGCGGGCCCATCCCGCCGTCGATGCCGGGGTCTCCCTCGCCGGTCGAGATGAGCCAGTACTCCATCGGGCCGTCCCACTTCTGCAGGGTCCAGCCCAGGGCCTCGCGGTAGAAGCGGGCGGCGCGCTCGGTGTCGTCCGCCGTGATCTCGAAGTGCACGGGGCGCGGCATGCGATCTCCTCCTCGATGGTTAACCTTG
Organism: uncultured Actinomycetes bacterium; assembly: GCA_963794695.1. Taxonomy (GTDB): domain Bacteria; phylum Actinomycetota; class Thermoleophilia; order Gaiellales; family JALYLC01; genus CAWCFJ01. Next base: position 93,947 of record CAWCFJ010000013.1, read on the forward strand.
CGGCTAACCATATCGGGCCGTATCGTGGCGGCGCAACCATCAGGTGGAGGAGGCAGCGGTGGGATTCACGATCGTCGACGAGTCGCAGGTCGAGCCGTTTCGCGGTGCGTTCTTCAAGATGCGCCGCGAGCTCGGCGCGACCGGGCTCGGGATCAACACCGTGCGCCTCGGGCCCGACGCCTCGGGCCCTCCGCACGACGAGACACAGAACGGTCACGAGGAGGTCTACGTCGTGCTGGAGGGCTCGGGCTGGCTCGAGATCGCGGGGGAACGGGTCGATCTCGAGCCCGGTCGGTGGGTGCGCGTCGACGCGTCGGAGCACCGCCAGCTGCACGCCGGGCCCGAGGGGATCCGGATGCTCGCGGCGGGCAGCACGCCCGGCGCGCCGTACACGCCCAACCAGGGGCTCTAGAACCGGTCGACCCGAGCATCCCTTGCAGCGCTCGCACGATCGTCGCAGCCGCTCGCAGCTCAGCCGGGTCGGCCGCGACGGCGCAGCACGCGCTCGTCGCCGACGCGCCGGGTGACCCCGTCGGCGTCGAGCCGCTCGAGCAGCCCCTGGGCCACCCGGCGGCTCGTGCCCAGGGCGTCGCGGAGCTGCGCCAGGGTGACCGAGCCCGTGGCCTCGCACTGCGCCACGACCGCGTCCCGGGCCGCAGCGAAGCGCTCGGCGGTGTAGGCCAGGTCGCCGCCGAAGCGGACGATCGCGCCCTCGCGCTCGAGCGCGGCGCAGAGCGTCTCGAACTCCCGCGGGGCGAGGCCCGAGCGGCCCGCCAGCGTGGGCAGGTCGGGCGGGGTCGAGCCGTTCTTCTCGAGCCCGGCCAGCAGGCCCTCCGTGGCGGCGGCGTGGGTTGCCCGGGCGTCGGCCCGGGTGCCGGGCGCGCGGGCCAGCGCGCCCTCGCGCACCAGCGCTCCGTCCCGTTCGAGCCGCTCGAGCAGGGCCTCGCGCCCTGGGCCGTCCGGCACGAGCCCGGCGAGCGGCAGGCCAGGGTCGAGCGGCTCGGCCGAGGCCCGGGCCTGCAGGACCTCGGCGACGCCGCGGCGTAGGGCGGCGTAGCGCCCGGCTGCGAGCCAGGTCCGGTGCTCGTCGGCCGGGCCGAGGGCGATCGCCTCGCCCGAGGACGTCAGCTGGTCGAGCGCCTGCCGGGCGACGGCCGGCTCGAGCAGGCCGGGCCGGGCGATGCCTGCCAGCGGCAGCGGGACGGCCGCAGCGGCGAGCCCCGCCCGGGCCAGGTCCTCGGGGCCGCCGGACTCGAGCAGCGCGAGCCGGTCGAGGGCTGCCTGCGAGCCGGCGTGCCGGGCAGGGGCCGGGTCGAGCACGACGCCGCCCGCGAGCGTCGCCGGCGGGGACGTGGCTCGCAGCACGAGCCGGTCGCCGCGGGCCGCGACCAGCGGCTCGCGCAGGCGCAGCTGGGCCAGGCCGTCGCCGAGCAGCACGACGCGGCCCTCGACGTCGGCCGTGCCGTGCAGCACCCGCACCGTGGCTCCCTGGGCCGGGCCGTCGCCCAGCGGCTTCAGCCGCACGTCCAGGCGGTAGGAGGAGACGAACGCGCCCGGCGTCACCAGCACCTGGCCGCGGGTCGCCGGCTGGCGCAGGCCGACCAGGCTCGTGGCCACCCGCTGGCCGGCCTCGGCCCGCTCCTGCGGCTGGTCGTGGACCTCGACCGAGCGGACGCGAGCCTCGGTGCCGCCCGGCTCGAGCGCCAGCCGGTCGCCGCTGCCGATCGAGCCCGACCAGAGCGTCCCGGTGGCCACGGCGCCGATGCCTCGCAGCGAGAACGAGCGGTCGACCGGGAGCCGCGCCGGCCCCCCGGCGGTGCGTCCCGGAAGATCCTCGGCGGCGTCGTCCAGCGCGGCTCGCAGCGCGTCGAGCCCGCGGCCGTCGACCACCGAGGTCTCGACGAGGACCGCGCCGGCATACGGCGTCGGCTCGAGCAGCTCCTCGACGTCGAGCGCCGCGAGCGCGGCGGTGTCGTCGTCGACCGCGTCGCGCTTGCTCAGGGCCACGACGGCGCGCGGGATGCCGAGCAGGCGGCAGATGTCGAGGTGCTCGCGGGTCTGCGGCATCACCCCGTCGTCGCAGGCCACCACCAGCAGGACGAGGTCGATGCCCGAGGCCCCGGCGACCATCGTCCGGACGAACCGCTCGTGCCCGGGGACGTCGACCACCGACAGCCGCCGGCCCGAGGGCAGGAGGAGCGGCGCGTAGCCGAGGTCGATCGAGATCCCGCGGGCCTGCTCCTCGGGCAGGCGATCGGTGTCGACGCCGGTCAGGGCCTGCACCAGCGCCGTCTTGCCGTGGTCGATGTGGCCCGCGGTGCCGAGCGTCAGCGGTCGAGACATGCCGCTCAGAGCAGTCCGACGAGCTCGAGCTCGTCGTCGCGCAGCGTGCGGCAATCGAGCACGCAGGCGCCGTCCAGCACCCGGGCCAGCACCGGCGGCTCGCCGCCGCGCAGCGCCGCCGCGCGCTCGTCGGCCGGCCCGTCCAGGGCGACCCCGAACGACGGGAGCTCGGTCAGCGGCAGCGCCCCGCCGCCGACGCGCCCGACCGTCTCGACGACCCGGCCGCCGAGCCGCCGGGCCAGCCGCTCGGCCCGCGCCCGCACGTCCTCGGCCGGCTCGCAGGCCGCCCGCAGCGCGGGGATCTCCCGCAGCGCCCGCTCGGGCTCGCGGTACAGGGCCAGCGTGGCCTCGAGCGCGGCCACCGACAGCTTGTCGAGCCGCAGGGCCCGGGCCAGCGGGTGGCGCCTGCAGGCTGCGACGGCCTCGGCGCTCCCCAGAAGGATGCCGGCCTGCGGGCCGCCGAGCAGCTTGTCACCCGAGAACGTCACCAGGTCCGCGCCGCCGGCGACGGCCTGGCGGGCGGTCGGCTCGTCGGCCAGCGGGCCGGCGTCGAGCAGCGCGCCCGACCCGAGATCCTCGATCAGCGCCAGGTCGCGGGTCCGGGCCAGGTCGGCCAGCGCCGGGAGCTCGACCCGCTCGGTGAAGCCGACGATCCGGTAGTTCGACTGGTGGACCCGCAGCAGCGCGGCCGTCTCGGGTCCGATCGCCCGCTCGTAGTCGGCGAGCCGGGTGCGGTTGGTCGTCCCGACCTCTCGCAGGCGGGCGCCGGACTGCTCGAGCACGTCGGGGATGCGGAAGCCGTCGCCGATCTCGACCAGCTCGCCACGCGACACCACGACCTCGCGGCCGGCGGCGAGGGCCGCCAGGGCCAGCAGCACGGCCGCGGCGCCGTTGTTCACGCACAGCGCCGCGCGGGCGCCGGTCAGCTCGCGCAGGAGCGGCTCGAGGTGGGCCTGGCGCGAGCCGCGCCGCCCCGTCTCGAGGTCGAGCTCGAGGTTCGACCAGCCGCGCGCCGTCCCGGCGATCCGCTCCACGGCGGCCTCGGCCAGCGGGGCCCGGCCGAGGTTCGTGTGCAGCACCACGCCGGTCGCGTTCAGCACCCGCCGAAGCGACGGGCGGCTCTGCCGGCGGACGCGCTCGCGGACCGTCTCGCGCAGGTCCTCGACCGTCGCCGGCTCGCCGCTCGCGCGGCGCTCGGCGATCGCCGAGCGGGCCGCCTCGACCACCAGCGCGTGCGGCGCCTCGCAGTCGGCAGCCCGCACCAGCGCGTCGACGGACGGATACGGGGAGGCGTTCACCGCGCCACGCAGGATAGATGCTGGCCGTCCGGCGCTTGCGGGGGGTTCGCCTCGATAGACTGCCGGCTCAGGGCCGCCGACGCTGCGGGCGGCCGTGAGCCTTTTCCCGATGGCAACCACACGCACCGACGAGATGCGCGTGCACGGCCGCGCCCGCAAGAGGGCGCGCGTCCGCATGCAGCGACGGCTCGCCGCGACCGTAGCAGTGCTCACGGTCGCCGCCATCGTGGTCGGTGGTCACCTGCTGCTGCAGCGCGGCCACGTGGTCGACGGCGTGAGCGCTGCCGGCGTCCAGCTCGGCGGCAAGGACCGGGCCTCGGCCCAGGCCGCCCTGGCGTCCCAGGTGAACCCGCTGCTGCGCCGCTCGATCACGGTGCGCGCCGGTGGCCAGACGGCGCGCGTCAGCCCGGCGAAGCTCGGCATCCGGCTCGACGCCCGCTCGACGGTCTCCCAGGCGCTCGCGGTCGGCCGGCTGCACGGCGCGTTCTTCTCGATCGGCTTCCATCGCGTGGTCGAGCCGATCCTGCACTACCCGAAGCACTTCCACGTGCCGATCGCCCTCTACCGAGCGACCAAGCCGCCGCTCGACGCGCGGCTGACGCTGCGCTCGAACGGCTTCTCGAAGGTCTACCCGTCGAAGCCCGGCATCGGGTTCGCCGACGCCGCGACCCTCGCGGCCATCGGCCAGGCGGCGCTGCTCGGGCAGCGCTCGCTGACGTTGACGACGGCGGCGGTCAAGCCGGACATCACGACGGCCGCGGCCTTGCGGGCCGCCCAGCGCGTCCATCGCATGCTGTCGGCGCCGGTGCTGATCCAGCACGGCTCGCAGCCGTCGGGCGAGCTCGTCGCGAGCCAGCTCGCGCCGCTGCTCGTGGCCAAGCCGTACGGGCACCAGATCGGCGTGTCCTTCGACCCCGCGAAGGTCAGGGACTCGCTCCTGCCGCTGCTCGACAACCTGCTGCGCGACCCGCGCGACGCGAGCTGGGGGATGGGGCAGGCGGACGGCGATCCCGCGAGGGTGGTCTCGTCGCTGACCGGCGTCGCACTCGACGAGAAGGCCACGGCCCGTCACCTGACCGCCGCCGCACTGGTGCCGAAGGGCCAGCGGCGGGTGGCCCGGCTCGGGCTGATGGTGGTGCACCCGCACTTCACGACGAAGCAGGCGCGGGCGCTGCACATCACCAGCACGATCGCCGTGTTCACGACGGACATGGGCTTCTCGTCGTCGAACCGCATCCACAACGTGCACCTGATGGCGGACATCCTGCAGGACCACGTGATCCAGCCGGGGACGTCGTTCTCGTTCAACCAGGTCGTCGGCCCGCGCACCGCCGAGCGCGGCTTCCTCGAGGGCCAGGCGATCGAGAACGGCCTGCTCGTCCCGTCGATCGGCGGCGGCGTCTGCCAGGTCGCGACCACGATCTACAACGCCGCCTTCCACGCCGGGCTGCCGATCGACCAGCGCACCAACCACTCGTTCTACATCTCGCACTACCCGCTGGGGATGGACGCCACGGTCGCCGACGGCGGGCCCGACTTCGTGTTCACGAACGACACGAGCCACCCGATCATCATCAAGACCACGTACACCGACCAGACCCTGACCGTGGGCCTCCTGTCGGCGCCGCTGAACCGGCGGGTCGAGCTCACGACCTCGGATCCGACGCGCTACACCGATCCGAAGACCCGCTACATCCACGACGACACGGTCGCGGACGGCCAGATCGTCCAGCAGACGACCGGCGAGCGGGGCTTCGACGTGTCGGTGTCGCGGACGGTCTACGCGGGCAACGGCACGGTGCTCTCGACGCAGAACTTCCCCTCGCACTACTCGCCCGAGGACGTCGTCTACGGGATGGGCAACGGGGCCCTGCCGCCGGGCTCGAAGCCCGACAAGACCAAGACCGGCACGACGGGCAACGGCACGGGGACGACCGGCACGGGCACGGGTACCGGCGCGACCGGCACGGGCACCGGCTCGACCGACACGACGTCGACCGACACCTCGCCGACGTCGACCGCTCCCACCGGGAACTGAGTCAGCTAGCCCGAGGCGCTCTGCAGGGCCCTGGCTGCGGCGGCGACCTGCTCGGACGCCTTGACGAAGTCGGCGTCGGCGTTCAGGAACAGGAGGTGGTCGTTGGAGCGCGCCCCGTCGGCCAGGTCGTTCATCGCGCGCGACACCGACTGCAGCGCGTCGACCAGCCGCAGGTGGGCGGCCTTCAGCCGGGGCGGCGGGGTGAGGCTCGCGACCGTCGCCTCCTGCTGGGCGAAGGCCCTGGCCTCGCTCGAGAACTCGGGCGCGAGCTTCTTCAGGTTGTTGCGCTGGACCTTCGAGAGGGTCGCGGCGAAGCGGCCCATCGCCGAGATCGCGTCGACGACCCGGCGCTGGTAGTCCTTGACCGCGAGCGGCGGCGTGCTCGAGGCCGGGACGGGCGCGCCGGCCGGGTTGGCGGTGGTTGCGGCGTCGTCCGAGCCTCCGCCGCCGCAGCCCGCGGCGACGGCCAGGATGACGAGGACGCTGCAGGGCGCGGCTCGACGCACTACGAGCCTTGCCCGATCCACTCCTCGCCGCCCGTGTAGCGCTCCTTCTTCCAGATCGGGACGCGCTGCTTGAGCGTGTCGATGATCTCGGTGCAGGCGGTGATGGCCGCGTGGCGGTGGGCCGCCGAGACCGCGATGGCCACCGAGGCCTCGCCGATCTCGACCCGGCCGGTGCGGTGCAGGACGGCGGCCCGCAGGCAGCCGTGGCGGCGCACCGCCTCGGCGGCGATGGCCTCCATCTCCGGGCCGGCCATCTCGGTGAACGCCTCGTAGTCGAGCCACTCGACGTCGCGGCCGCGGCTCGACTCCCGCACCACGCCGAGGAACGTCGACACCGCTCCGGCGCCACGGTGCGAGACCCGGTCGACGAGCGGCGAGAGCTCGACCGGGCCGTCCGTCAGCGCCGCCCACACGGCGGGCTCGGTGTCGGACGCGCCGCCGGACACGGGCGGGATCACGGCGACCTCGTCGCCCGGCTCGAGCGGCGTGTCCCGCTCGGCGTAGGCCCGGTTGCGGGCGTAGGCCAGCCCCCTCGGCTCCTCGCCGAGGCCCAGCGCCGGCCAGACGTCGGCGACCCGCGCGCCCTCGGGCAGCTCGAGCTCGCGCCGGCCGGCGCCGGCACGCTCGCGGAGCGCCGCGAACAGGCGGACGGTGACCTGCATGCCCGGATTGTCTACGACGTCACGCGGAAGTGGAGGCGGCCACGCACGACGTTGTTGACGAGCAGGCGCACCTCCCAGTTCCCGGGAGCGTCCTTGAAGACGTCGTTCGTGACCCGCGAGTACAGCCGGGTGCCGGCCGTGTCGCTCTTCAGCGTCTTGCTCTTCCAGGCAGCCCGCACGACGCCCTGGGGGCTGACCCAGCGCATCTCGAGCGGCAGCGCCGCGGTCGGCGAGCGCTTCCACACGAAGTTCGCGTACAGCACCTTCTGGGCCCCGTGCACCGTGGCCGTCGGCGTGCCGGGCTCGACCTTGCTGATCCAGCCGCGCTGGACCGTGCCGAGCAGCGGGTTCGCAGCCAGCGACGGCACGCCGGGTGCGAGCACGGCGAGCACGGCGACCGGCGCCAGGACAGCCCTATGACCCCATCTCATTCCCCTCAGCGTAGACCTGGCTCGACCGAGCGGCAACTACGCTGTCCCGATGCACGCTGCCTCGTCCGACCACCGCCTGCTCGACGACCGGGCGTCGTTCGGCCCGCCGGACGGCGAGCAGCCCGGCGCCTTCCCGTTCACCCGGGGCATCCGCCCGGACGGCTACCGCTCGCGGCCGTGGACGATGCGCCAGTACGCCGGCTTCGGCTCGGCGGTCGAGACGAACGCCCGCTTCAAGCTCCTGCTGCAACGCGGACAGACGGGTCTGTCCACGGCCTTCGACCTGCCGACCCAGCTCGGCCTGGACTCCGACGACCCCCACGCCCTCGGCGAGGTCGGTCGCACCGGGGTGGCCATCGACTCGGTCGACGACCTGCGCCTGCTGTTCGACGGCATCCCGCTCGGCGAGGTCTCGACCTCGATGACCATCAACGCGCCGGCCTCGGTCCTGCTCCTCCTGTACGAGCTGGTCGGAGCCGAGCAGGGCGTCGAGCCGGGCGAGCTGCGCGGGACGGTGCAGAACGACGTGCTCAAGGAGTACGCCGCCCGCGGCAACTACATCTTCCCGCCGCGGCCCTCGATGCGGCTCACGGTGGACACGTTCCGCTACGCCGGCGAGCGGCTGCCGCGGTTCAACACGATCTCGATCTCCGGCTACCACATCCGCGAGGCCGGCTCGAGCGCGGCCCAGGAGGTCGGCTTCACGCTGGCCAACGGCATCGCCTACGTGGCCGCGGCCGTGGCGGCGGGCCTCGAGGTCGACCGCTTCGGCTCGCGCCTGTCGTTCTTCTTCAACGCCCACAACGACGTGTTCGTCGAGGTGGCGAAGTTCCGGGCGGCTCGCCGGCTGTGGGCCGAGATCATGCGCGACCGCTTCGGCGCCAGGGATCCCCGCTCGCAGGCGCTGCGGTTCCACGCCCAGACCGGCGGCTCGACGCTGACCGCCCAGCAGCCGCAGAACAACGTCGTGCGGGTGGCCCTGCAGGCGTTCTCGGCGGTCGCCGGCGGCTGCCAGTCGCTGCACACGAACGGCTTCGACGAGGCCCTGGCGCTGCCCACCGAGCAGGCCGCCACGCTGGCGCTGCGGACGCAGCAGATCCTGGCCTTCGAGGCCGGGACGACCGAGGTCGCCGACCCGTTCGGCGGGTCGTACTACGTCGAGGCGCTGACCGACGCCATCGAGGGGCGGGCCCGCGACCTGATCGCCGAGATCGACGAGCTGGGCGGGGCAGTTCCGGCGATCGAGGCCGGCTGGATGCAGAGCCGGATCGAGGACGAGGCGTTCACCTACCAGCAGCAGGTCGAGTCGGGCGACCAGGTGGTCGTGGGCGTGAACCGCTTCACCCAGGAGGGCGAGTCCGCCGAGCCCGAGCTGCACTCGCTCGACCCGGCGCTCGAGCAGCGCCAGGTGGAGCGGGTGCGGGCGCTGCGGGCCGGCCGCGACGCCGCGGCGGCCGACAAGGCCCTCGGCGCCGTGCGAGCGGCGGCGGTCGACGAGACGCTGAACCTGCTGGTGCCGATGCGCGAGGCCCTGGCCGCGCGCTGCACGATCGGCGAGGTGTGCGGCGCGCTCAAGGAGGAGTGGGGCACGTACGACGCCGTTCTGCGCGGCGCCTGAGCAGGTTCTATGCGCATCCGGTTGATCAATCCTTGAACTACCTATTGGCGCGCATGCAGGTTCGGCGGAAGACTCGAAAGCATGAACCTCCTCCGCCGAACCCGCACGACCGACCCGCACCTCGAGCGCCATCTCGACCATGCTCGCCGCCGCCGCCTTCGCGGCGACGACGTGACCACCGGCGACCAGATCAGCCAGCGCTCGCTGCTGGGCCACCTCGTCCGGACGTACCTGCGCTGACGACCAGGCGCTGGTAGGCGAGCCCACCGCCGAGCAGCAGGATCCCGACCGCCAGGAACGCGAGCGAGCGGGTGAACGGGGTGAGCGCGGTCAGGTCGAACAGGAAGAGCTTTCCGACCGCCGCCGCCAGGAGCAGCAGCCCGGCTGCTCGGGCCTCGCGGTAGCGCACACCGAGGCCCAGCCAGAGCAGCGCGATGCCGGTCGCCGCCCAGAGCGCGGTGACCAGCGTCTCGCCGCGCTGGAACGAGCCGAGGACGCCGCCGGCGCCCCACTCCTGCAGCAGTCCGAGCACCAGCAGCGAGGCCGTGTAGACCGCGGCCGTCAGGCTCACGCTGCCAGCCCGAAGGCGCCAGGCGGGCTTGACGTCGCGGGTGCAGGCGACCGCTGCGAGCAGCGTCGCGAACGCGCTCGGCACGGCGGCCAGCGTGTGCTCGCTGGCGTGGAAGAGCAGCCACGGCTGGGCCTCGTGGACCACCGTGAAGAAGCCGGCGACCGCCAGGTGGGCGACGGCGGCCAGGGCGAAGCGGCCCTCGCCGAGCCGGCGTCCGACCTGCGACATCACGACCGCGACGAGGGCGAACGCGGCGACCCGCCAGCCACCGTGCAGGGCCTCGCCGAGGCCGACGCCGGCGAGCAGCATCCCGCTCGCCGCGAGCACGCTCGCGAGGTCCCGGTCTCGCCGGAGCAGGGCGACGCCCGGGGCCGCGAAGGCCAGACCGGCGACCAGCAGCGCGATCCCGCCAGCGGGCTCGAGCGGGACGAACGCCCGGACGGTGGCGAACGTGACCAGGAGGGCCGCCAGCAGCTGGATCGCGACCTCGACCGGCACGGCCCTGCGGCGCACGTGCAGCGCGTAGAGGACGGCTGCCGCGACGGCGACGGCGACGAACGCGGCCAGCGTCAGCACGATGGGCCAGGTGGCGACGACGTCGTCGGGTCGCGGCGAGACCACCAGGTCCTCGACCAGCAGCACCAGCGCCGAGGCCTGGAAGAGGCGCCACCAGCGCCGCCTGGCCATCAGCAGTGCGGCGGCGCAGTAGAGCACGAACGCGAAGGCCACGCCGAGCGGCAGGAGAGCTCCGTCGGCGATGGCCGGCACGGCGATGGCGCCGAGGATCGCGAAGCAGGCCAGCGTCTCGCGCGACCAGGCGAGCGAGAGCGCGATCCCGGCGGCCGCGATCAGCCCCGCCAGCAGCAGCGCCGCGGAGCCGGGGAGCATGTCGTAGAGACCGGCCGCGGCGTACAGCGAGACGTACAGCCCGGCCAGGCCGACGCCGACCGCCGCCACCGCGGCGTGCAGGTGGCCGTGGCGGCGGTCGAGCTCGATGCCCGCGGACACCAGGGCCAGCGAGACGACGCTGCCGAGCGCCACCCGCAGGCCGTCGCCGATCCAGCCGCGCTGGTCCGCGAACAGGTACAGGAAGGCCACGCCGAGCAGGCACAGGACCCCGCCGCCCAGGGCCAGGGCCTGGGCGCCGTGCTCGTCCCACCAGTCGGTGACGGAGCGACGGGGCACGCTCGGCGCAGGGGCTGGCAGCGGCGCGTCGATGCGCGCCGCGGGTCGTGGACGGGGTCGCGACGGTGCAGCGGCCATCGTCTGCGACGGGCCGGGCGGGCCGGCCTCGGCCTCCCGCCGCAGCGTGGCGATCAGGCCGTGGGCCTCGTCCAGCTGGTGCTCCAGGCGGCGCAGCCGCTCGAGCGTGGTGTCCGTCCCCATCTCGTCCTCCAGGTCGGGTGGGGCCCGACGCTAGAGATGGACGGCCCCGAGCGGCCCGCGGGTCGACGAGCGGCGCCGAACCGCCGCTGGACGGTCGTGTTAGGGCTGCTCTTCGCGCAGCTCGTCGAGCAGCGTGCGGTACGAGGCGAGCCGCTCCTCCGACACCCGGCCCGGGACGGCGCAGCCTTCGTCGCCCTTCTCGTGCAGGCAGTCGTGGTAGCGGCAGTCGGCCGCGGCCGCGAAGATCTCGGGGAACGCTTCCTGCAGCTTCTCGGGGTCGACCCCGGCGATCCCGTAGGAGCGGATCCCGGCCGTGTCGATGATCGCCCCGCCGCCCTCGAGCGGGATCCAGCGGGCGAGCGTGGTGGTCTGGCGGCCGCGGCCGACGACGGCGTTGACCTCCTGGACCGCGTCGGTGCGGCCGGTCACGGCGTTCGACAGCGTGGTCTTGCCGACGCCCGAGTGCCCGGACATGACTGCGGTGCGGCTCCCGATCAGCTCGCGCACCCGCTGCACGCCCTCGCCGAGCGGGATGGACACGTCGACCACCGTGTGACCGAGCCGCTGCATCAGCGCTCGCACCTGCTCGACGTCGCCCTGATCGTGCGGCAGGTCGACCTTCGTCAGCGCCAGCGCCGGCTCGATCCCGCCCCGCCAGGCAGCCACCAGGTAGCGGTCGATCAGCCGCGGCCGCAGAGGCGGGTCGGACACGGCGGCCACGATGACCAGGAGGTCGACGTTGGCGGCCACGACCTGCTGGCGGCCGCGAAAGCCCGAGCGGATGAGGGTGCCGTGGCGCTCGCGCACCGACTCGATGCGCAGCGAGCCGTCGGGCGTCTCGCGCAGCTCGACCCGGTCGCCGACCACCGGCCGGGCGTGCCGCAGCCGCCCCGCGATCGTCGCCTGCCGCTCCTCGCCGCCCAGGAGCACGGTCGCGAACTGGTTGAACACGCTCGTGACCAGGCCGTCGTCGACGCCCTGTTCGCTCGGCGCCGCGGCGGTGTCGGTGACTGGCGGCATCGGTGACGAACCGTACCGCCAACGGATCAGACGGTCGGCGGGGCCGTCGCCCGCGAGGCGAGCTCGCGCCGGCGCGCCGTGCGCACTGCCTGGGCCAGCGTCACGGCGTCGTAGGCGCCCTGGTGGCGCAGGCCGTTGACGAAGAACGTCGGCGTGCCCGACACCCCCGACTGGTCGGCGCCGTCGACGTCCTCGGCGATCCGGTTCACGTAGATGTGGCGGCGGAGCTCGTCCGAGAACCGGTCGCGGTCGAGTCCGAGCTTCTCGGCGATCGTCCACAGGTCGTTCGGCCGCAGCTCGTCCTGGTGGGTGAGGAGGTGCTCGTACATCTCCCAGAACTTGCCCTGCGCGCCGGCGGCCTCCGAGGCCTCGGCGGCGAGCTGGGCCCGCGGGTGCACGTCGGCCAGCGGAAGGTGGCGCCAGACGTAGCGCAGGTCGTCGCCGAACTCGGACAGCAGCTCGCGCACCGACTGCTCGGCCTGGCCGCAGTACGGGCACTCGAAGTCGCCGTACTCGACCAGGGTGACCGGGGCGTCCTCCGGCCCGCGGATGTGGTCCCGCTCGGGATCGACCGGCACCACCAGGTCGATGATCGCCTCGGCGGTGTTGGCCAGCGCCCGCACCTTGCGCTCCTTCGGGATCAGGGCGCCCGCCCGGAACACGAGCGACCCGCTGATCGCCGAGAGCAGGGCCGCCGCCAGCACGCCGGCCTTCGCCTCCTGCAGCTCGATGCCGGTGAAGGCCCGGTCCGACACCAGCAGGGCCACGGTGAACCCGATGCCCGCCACCGCGCCGCCGCCCGCGAGCGTCGGCACCGGCACCGGCAGGCGCAGCCGGCCGCGCTCGAGCCGCACCGCGAGCAGCGAGGTGCAGACGATGCCGATCGGCTTTCCGAGGACGTAGCCGAAGACGATCGCCAGGGTGAGCCGGGACGTCGCCGCCTGGCGGAGGAAGTCGGCGTCCAGTGGGATGCCGGCGTTGGCCAGGGCGAACAGCGGCACGATCAGGTAGCTCGTCCAGGGGTGGAAGAGCTGCTGCAGGCGCTCGTTCGGCGAGATCGCGTACTCCAGGCCGCGCTGGGCGGTGCGGGCGAGCTCGGGCGTCGGCTGCTCGCGGAACGAGCGGAAGAGCCTCGTGGCCCGCTCGAGCTCCTCCCGGCTGGCGGGGTAGGCCGAGGTGAGCAGGCCCATCGCCAGGCCGACGACGACCGGGTCGACGCCGGACTCGAAGATCGCCACCCAGGTCGCGGCGCCGAGGATCGCGTACGGGGCGCCGCGCCGAAAACCGGTGTAGCGGAGGCCCAGGATGACGACGAAGATCGCGACCCCCACGCCGAGGGCGGCGACGTCGATCGACTCGCTGTAGACCGTGCCGATGACGATCAGTGCCAGCACGTCGTCGACGACCGCCACGGTGAGCATGAAGACCCGCAGGCGGTCCGGCGTGCGCCGCGCGACCACCGCCAGCACGCCGAGGGCGAACGCGGTGTCGGTGGACATCGCCGCGCCCCAGCCGTGGGCCGAATCGCCGCCCGCGGTGATCGCCAGGTAGATCAGCACCGGGACGACCATCCCGCCGATGCCCGCGAACACCGGAAGGGCGATGCGCTTGCGCTCCCGCAGCTCGCCCATGTCGAACTCGCGCCGGGCCTCGAGGCCGACGACGAAGAAGAAGAACGCCATCAGGCCGTCGTTCACCAGGTCGCGCGCGTCGAGCTGGAGCGACCAGTCGCTCACCCGCAGCTCGATCTCGGTGGTCCACACCGAGACGTAGCTCGAGCCGTCCACGTTGGCCCAGACCAGCGCGGCGATCGTGGCCGCGAGCAGGACGACGGCGCTGCCGGTCTCGGCCTCGAGGAAGTCGCGCACCGGCAGGGCCAGGTGACGGGCCCAGGCGGTCTTGCCGGTGTAGGTGGTGGTGGCCACGGTGCCGGCATTAGACCCGGTCCGGGCGCCGTCAGCGTCTATTCTCGCGCTCCGTGGACACTGCACCCAGCTCGTCGCCGGCCCGGCCGGGCACCGCCGAGAAGCTCGCGTCGCTCGAGGAGCTGCGCGCGGAGGCCCTGCACGCGGGGGATTCGAGGGCCGAGGCGCGCCAGCGCGAGCGGGGCAAGCTGCTGGCCCGGGAGCGGGTCGAGCGGCTGTGCGACCCGGGCTCGTTCGTGGAGCTCGACGCGTTCGTCCAGCACCGCAACCCCCGCTTCAACATGATGGAGCGGCGGCCGTACGGCGACGGCGTGGTCACCGGGTACGGCACCGTGCACGGACGCAAGGTGTTCCTGTTCTCCCAGGACTTCACGGTCTTCGGCGGATCGCTCGGCGAGGCCTTCGCCGAGAAGATCTGCAAGGTGATGGACCTGGCGGTGCGCTTCGGCTGTCCGCTGATCGGGATCAACGACTCGGGCGGGGCGCGCATCCAGGAGGGCGTCGTGGCCCTCGGCGGCTACGCCGAGATCTTCTGGCGCAACGTCCAGGCATCGGGCGTGATCCCGCAGATCTCGCTGGTGATGGGGCCGTGCGCGGGCGGGGCGGTGTACTCGCCGGCGATGACCGACTTCATCCTGATGACCCGTGGCTCGGCGCACATGTTCATCACCGGGCCCGAGGTCGTGAAGACGGTCACCGGCGAGGAGGTGAGCATGGAGGAGCTCGGCGGCGCCGACGCCCACGCCAGCCGCTCCGGCGTGGCCCACGTGGTCGCCGACGACGAGGACGCGCTGCTCGCCGAGGCCCGCTACCTCCTGTCGTTCCTGCCCCAGAACAACCTCGAGCCGGTGCCGTACGTGCGCACCGCCGACCCGCGCGACCGCCAGGATCCCGAGCTCGACACCCTGGTGCCGGACTCGCCGTCCCAGCCGTACGACATGAAGGAGGTCGTGCGGCGGGTGGTCGACGACGGGGACTTCTTCGAGATCCACGAGGACTGGGCCCGGAACATCGTCTGCGGCTTCGCCCGGCTCGGCGGCCACGCCGTCGGGGTCGTCGGGAACCAGCCCCAGGCGATGGCCGGGGTGCTGGACATCGACTCGTCGGTCAAGGCGGCCCGCTTCGTCCGCACCTGCGACGCCTTCGGGGTGCCGCTGGTGACGTTCGTCGACGTGCCCGGCTTCCTGCCCGGCACGGCCCAGGAGTGGGGCGGGATCATCCGGCACGGGGCGAAGCTGCTGTACGCCTACTGCGAGGCGACCGTCCCCAAGCTGGCGGTGATCACCCGCAAGGCCTACGGCGGGGCCTACGACGTGATGAGCTCGAAGCACATCCGGGCGGACTTCAACTACGCCTGGCCGACCGCCGAGGTCGCGGTGATGGGCGCGGAGGGCGCGGTCAACATCCTGTTCCGCAAGGAGCTCGCCGAGGCCGATGACCCCGAGGCCCGGCGGGCGGAGCTGATCGCGGACTACAACGAGCACTTCGCGAACCCGTTCTCGGCCGCCGAGCGGGGCTACGTGGACGACGTGATCCGGCCGTCGCGGACCCGGCCGATGCTGATCGGCGCGCTCGAGACGTCGCTCGGCAAGCGGGTCGAGCGGCCGAAGCGGCGCACGGCAAATCCACATAATGACAAACAAAATTGTTATTTTATTACTGCAAGGACCAACATCCCGCTGTGAGCCGCGAGTACGAGCTCGAGCCCGACCCCGAGCCCGACGTGGCCGCGGCGATCATCGACGCGATCGAGCGGCTCGCGGCCGACGAGGCGTGGGACGAGCCGCCCGGCGCGGCCCGCTCGGCCTGGCGCGTGCAGGCCCGCCGCGAGGCCGTCGACGACGGCCTCGGCTAGCCGGTCGGCAGCGGGAGCTGCGGGCAGCGCTGCAGCACGCGGCGCATCGCGGCCTGCTCGGCGGCCGTGACCCACAGGTCGTAGCGGCGCTTGACCGCCACCTGCCGGGCGACGTAGGCGCAGCGGAACGTCTTGTTTGCCGGCAGCCAGGTGGCGGTGTCGCCGTCGCCCTTCTGGCGGTTCTGCGACGCGGACACCGCGAGCAGGTTCAACGGATCGTCGGCGAGCTCGATCCGGCGGCTGCGCGACCAGCGGAACGCGCCCTTCTGCCAGGCGTCGCCGAGCGCCACGACGTGGTCGATGTCGACGCTGGCACCGCCGCCCCGGACGTAGTGGATGGTCGTCGCGCTGTACGGATCGCGCAGGGTGCCCGCGACGACGACGCAGCCGTGGGTGCCCGCCCGCAGCCGCAGCCGGACGAGGTCGCGCCGCAGGATGTCGTCGCGGGTGTCGCAGCCGTTGTGGTCGACGTCGACCCAGCCCGAGCCGAACTGCGCGCGCTCGTACCCGGTCAGCGGCGCGCGGCCCTTGACGGTGAGGTCGTCGACGGCCTGCAGCGCCGGCTCCGTGCTCCTGGACGCGCCGCAGGCGGTCGGCGCCAGCAGCGCGAGCAGCAGGCAGAGCAGGGCGGCGAGGCGCACGGGGCGGTCTTCGACGCCGGCGAATCGCCGCCCTGCGCCGCAGCGATCCGAGGCGGTTGCCTGCGCGGCATGCGGGCGTACACTCGCCCGGTGCCGCCCGAGCCCGCCGCCGGGGACCAGCGCAAGCTCGTCACGCTCGTCTTCACCGACGTGACCGGATCGACGGCGCTCGGCGAGGCGCTCGACGCGGAGGTCCTGCGCGCGATCCTGCGCCGCTACCTCGACGTGTCGCGCCGGGTGCTCGAGCGCCACGGCGGGATGGTCGAGAAGTTCGTCGGCGATGCGGTGCTCGCGGCCTTCGGGATGCAGCAGGTGCACGAGGACGACGCCCTGCGGGCCTTGCGCGCCGCCGACGAGCTGCGGACCGAGCTGCAATCGCTGGAGCGCGAGCTCCAGGCAGCGCACGGTGTGTCGATCGGCGTCCGCTTCGGCGTCAACAGCGGTGAGGCGGTGGTCGGCGAGCTCGCCGCCGGCGAGGGCTACGCCACCGGGGACTGCGTGAACGTGGCCGCGCGGCTCGAGCAGGCCGCCGCCCCGTGGGAGATCCTCGTCGGCGCCGCGACGATGGCGCTTGCAGGCTCGGCGGTGCACGCCGAGCTCGTCGGACCCGTCATTGCGAAGGGCAAGTCGCAGCCGCTCGAGGCGTACCGCCTGGTCTCCGCCACCACGCCGGCCGGCCAGGACGTCGCCGCCCCGGACGGCGCGCTGGTCGGCCGCGAGCGCGAGCTCGCAGAGCTGAGCGACGCCTTCGAGGCGGCGCGCGCGGGCGAGCTCGGGTTCGCGATCGTCCTCGGTGAGGCGGGGATCGGGAAGTCTCGGCTCGCCGAGGAGCTCATCGGGACGCTCGACGACGCCCGGGTGATCCGGGGACGCTGCCTGGCCTACGGTGACGGCATCACGTTCTGGCCGGTCGCCGAGGCGATCCGCTCGCTGGCTGGCGTCTCGGCGGCCGACTCGTCGGCCAGCGCGCTGACGCGGCTCGCGCAGCTCCCCGGGGCCAACGCGCATACCGCCACGGCGCTTGCCGGCATGCTCGGCCTCGACCCGGCGGCGACGCCGATGCTCGAGCTCTTCCGGGCCGTGCGGACGGTGCTCTCGGCGGCGGCCGGGCCGCGACCCCTCGTCGTGCTGCTCGACGACCTGCAGTGGGCCGAGCCCGGCCTGCTCGACCTCGTCGAGTATCTCGCCGCGCGCCTCGTCGAGGCGCCTGTGCTGCTGCTGGGGCTCGCCCGCCCCGAGCTCGAGGAGCGGCGCCCCGGGATGGTCTCGCTCGACCGGTCGCGCCTGCTGCGGCTGGGGCCGCTGGCCGCGCCCGACGTCGCCCGGCTGGTGGAAGCGCTGCTGGCGGTCGGCGGCGAGCACCAAGCGGCGCAGGTCGCGGCGCGCTCCGGCGGCAACCCGCTGTTCGCGCGGGAGCTCGCCCGGCTCGTCGACCAGCCGGGCGGGCTCGCGGGCTACCCGCTGACGCTGCAGGCCGTGCTGTCCGCACGGCTCGACCAGCTCGCTCCGCCCGAGCGGCAGCTGGCGCTGCAGGCGTCGGTGATCGGCGAGGTCTTCTCCCGGGAGGCGGCCGCCGCCATCGTCGACGACGCGGCCGCGATCGGCCCGCTGCTCCACGCGCTCGCGCGCCGCGGCGTCGTGCGCGTCGCCACCGAGAGCAGCGACGACGCGTTCCGCTTCGGCCACGCCCTGCTCCGGGATGTGGCCTATGCCGGCCTGCCGAAGGCGTCCCGCGCGACCGCGCACGAGCGGCTCGCCGAGTGGATGCTGGCCCGCGTCGCCGACCGGCTCGGCGAGGTCGACGAGATCGTCGGCTACCACCTCGAGCAGGCGTTCCGCTACCGCCGCGAGCTCGCGCTCGGCGGCAACGGGACCGACGAGCTCGGCCGGCGCGCCGGGGAGCTGCTCGCCGGCACCGGCCGCCGCGCCAGCGACCGCGGCGACATGCACGCGGCCGCGGAGCTCCTCTCGCGCGCCGGCGCCCTGCTCGAGGCCACCGATGCCGAGCGCGCCGACGTGCTCTCGGATCTCGGCCTGGCGCTGTGGCAGGGCGGCCGCTCCACCGACTCCATTACCGTCCTGCGGCGGGCGCTCGGGCTCGCCGAAGCCCAGCGCGACCGCCGGGCCGAGATGCGCGCCGCCTGGGGGATCTGCTGGCAACAGACGCCGGACCTGCCCGAGGAGCTTGGCATCGCCCCGCTCGCGGGCCGCGCCGAGGCGCTGATGGATGAGCTCGAGGCGGCCGGCGACGACCGCGCCCTGGCCGCCGCCTGGAACGTCATCGGCGCGCGCGACCACCTCGGCGGGCAGCCGGACGCTGCACGTGTGTCGCTGCGCCGCGCGCTCGACCACGCGCAGCGCGGGGGCGCGTCGATCGACGCGCTGATCACGCCGCTGGCCATCGTGACCAGGAACGGCGAGCTGCCGTTCGGCGTGGTGCTCGAGGAGCTCGAGGAGCTCGCCGCCGTCGCGGCCGGGCACGCGCTGGGCCTCTCGACCGTGCGGATCATGCAGGCCCAGAGCCTCGCCGCGCTCGATCGTCCGGACGAGGCGCGCGCGGCGAGGGACGAGGGTCTCGCCCTGGTCGAGGACCTGCCGGCCACGACCGCCGTCGCCCTGCGGCACGGGGTCTCGAGCAACCTCGACGTGATGCTGGGCGACTACGAGCACGCGGCGCGGGAGGCCCAGATGGCGATCTCCGTGCTGGAAGCGAGCGGCGACCTCGGCCACCGGGCGGAGGCCCTGCTCGGCCTCGCGGTGATCATGGCGCGGCGCGGCCGCCCGGCCGAGGCGGAGCAGGCCCTCCACGAAGGGCGCCGTCTGTGGGTCGGGGCATCAGGCGACCCCGAGGAGCTGGCGGCGCAGTCGTCGTTCGCCGAGGGCGTGATCCGAGCCTCTGCCGGCTCGCTCGACGAGGCGGCGAGGCTGTTCGCCCGTGCGGCGGACGACCGTACGCGAAACTCGCCCGAGTATCGAGCGGAGGCACTGTTCGAGCTGGCGAGCGTCCTTGCCGCGCAGGGCGACCTCGACGCCGCGGCGTCCGCGGCTGCCCGCAGCGCCGATTTCTACCGGCGAAAGCAGCACCTCCTCGGGGAGCGCGCCGCGAGCGAGCTGCTGCGCCGGCTCGACACCACGCCGGCGCCCGCCTGAGCGTCTCTGTGTCAGCGCGCGAACGGTCCCACCGTCGGCCGGCGGAACGACACGGCGACCGCGCAACGCCACCGTGGACTGCGGCAAGGAGACCACGGAAAGGGACCCGCCATGCTCCACCGCACCACCATCGTCCTCGTCGCCCTGGCAGCCGTCGCGCTGCCCGCGGCGGCGCAGGCGAGCACGCTGAACATCGAGGAGACCGGCGACTTCGACTCGACGGATCCGGCGCTGGCCTACGAGGGCACCAGCTGGCAGCTCGAGTACGCGACGTGCCTGAAGCTCCTGAACAGCGCCGACGCCGGCGGGGCGGCCGGCTCCCAGCTCGTGCCGGACGCCGCCGCCGCCATGCCGACCGTCTCGCCGGACGGCCGCACGTACACCTTCACCGTCCGGAGCGGGCTGCGCTTCTCGCCGCCGTCCGGGGAGCTCGTCGACGCCCGGACGTTCGAGCACGCCATCGAGCGCGTGCTGGCCCCGGCGATGGGATCGCCGGGCGTGCCGCTGTTCCAGGACATCGTCGGCGCCCAGGCGGTGATCGACGGCACGACTAGCACGGTCAGCGGCATCGTGGCCAGCCGCCAGACGCTGTCGATCACCCTGATCGCGCCGGGCGCGGACTTCCTCGACCGGATCGCCACCCCGTTCGCCTGCGCCGTGCCGCACGACACCCCCGTCGTGGCCGGCGGCGTGTCGGCGCCCCTGGCCAGCGCCGGCCCGTACTCCTTCGCGGCGCGGACGCCCGGACTCTCGACCACGCTCCTGCGGAACCCGAACTACACGGGTTCCCGGCCGCACGGCTACGACGAGATCGTGTACCACGCGAACATCGCCCCGGCGACCGTGCAGGCGGACGTCCTCGCGGGCCGGGCCGACTACACCCAGCATGGCATCGTCAGCGCGGACGTCGCTGATCTCTACGCCCGCTACGGTCCGGGAAGCGCGCACCAGCAGCTCTTCGTGCACGCCGCCAACGGCATCGTCTACGCCGCGCTGAACACCTCGCGGCCGCTCTTCTCGCGTGCCCGCGTGCGCCGGGCGGTGAACTACGCGATCAACCGCCCTGCCACCGTCAAGGCGTTCGGTGCCTTCGCCGGCACGCCCACCGACCAGATCCTCCCGCCGGGGCTCTCGGCGTTCCGTGACGCGAACATCTACCCGGTCGGGCGGCCCGACTACGCAACGGCCCGGCGGCTGCTCGGCCCGACGACGGGGACGGCCGTCATCTACGCCTGCGACCTGACGCCCTGTCTGCAGATCGCGCGCTCGATCAAGCGTGACCTAGGCCGGATCGGCCTCGCCGCCGAGATCCACGCGTTCTCGTTCCCCGAGCTCTACACACGCATCGGCACGAGGGGCGAGCCGTTCGACATCGCCATCGACAGCTGGCTCGCCGACTACGCCGACGGCTTCGACTTCATCAACCTCCTGCTCGACGGGCGGACCATCAGCGCGACCGGCAACGCCAACATCGCGTACTTCGACAACCCGGTCTACGAGGCCAGGATGGACGCGGCCTCGTTGCTCTTCGGGGCCCGCCGCGACCAGGCCTACGGCGATCTGGACATCGACCTGATGCGCCGTGCAGCGCCGTGGATCCCGCTGTTCAACCCGAACACCCGCGAGCTGCTGTCGGCGAACGTCAGCAACGCGGTGTTCTCGCCCGTGTACGACCTCGACCTGGCGGCGCTGATGCCGGCCTGAGGCTCGCGTATGACGGCGGCGCGCCGCCCGCTCTGGTGGTCAGGTGTCTGCAACCCAACCTGGCCGCCGCGGGAGGCGCGCCGCCGTGCTGCTCGCGGCGGTGCCGCTGAGGCCCTGAAGCGCGCTCCCCTGGCAAGCTAGGCACCGTGAGCGTCTCGCTGCCGCCACCGAGCCGCCGCGCCCGCCTGCTCGCATCGATGCGCCCCGGGCTGCCGCGCGCCGTCCAGACCCTGCAGGTCGGCGGCGTCCTGAACGCGCTCGGAAACGGCCTGGTCACGCCGTTCCTGCTCATCTACCTGCACCAGGTGCGGGGCATCAGCCTGGGGCTCGCGGGCCTGGTCGTCGGCACCACCGCGCTCGTCAGCATCGTCGTCACCCCTGTCGCCGGCCTGCTGGCCGACCACGTCGGGCCGCGCGCCACGCTGTTCGTGGCCCTCGGCGCCCTCTCGATCGGGTTCGCCGGCTACGCAATGGTCGACGTCGCGGCCGAGGGGTTCGTCGCGGCGGCGATCGCCGGCATCGGGAACGGCCTCTTCTGGCCGAGCCAGTCCGCCCTGATCGCCTCGCTCACCACGCGCGAGGAGCGCGGCGCCGCGTTCGCCATGCAGCGGGTCACCATGAACCTCGGCATCGGCGTCGGCGCCATGCTCGGCGGCTTCATCGCCGACACCGCCCACCCGGCCACGTTCCAGCTCCTGTTCGTCGGGGACGCCGTGACGTTCGTCCTGTACGGCTTCATGCTCACCCGGGTCCCGTCGCCGCCGCGCCTGACGACGCCGCACGCCGGGCCGCCGGGCACCTACCGCGACGTCCTGCGCAACCGGATCTTCCTCGGCGTCCTCGGCCTGAACGTCGTCCTGGTCACGGCCGGCATCGCCCAGCTCGAGGTGCTGCCGGCGTTCGTCACCGGCCACGCCGGGGTGAGCGAGTCCGGCGTCGGCTGGATCTTCCTGGTCAACACCGTGGTCGTCGTCGCCCTGCAGATGCCGCTGGCCCGCTTCATGGCGGGCCACCGGCGGATGCCGAGCCTCGCCTTCGTCGCCGTCCTCTGGGCGGCTTCCTGGGCCCTCGTCCCGCTCGTCGCGGACTCCTTCTCGGGCGCCCAGGCGACCGTGCTCCTGGCCGGCGTGCTCGCGCTGTTCGCCGTCGGCGAGTGCTTCCACGGGACGGTGCAGGCGCCGCTCGTCAGCGACCTCGCCGACCCGCGGCTGATCGGCCGCTACATGGCGCTCTCGGCGCTCTCCTGGAACGTGGCCTTCTCGATCGGCCCGGCGCTCGGCGCCGCCGTCCTCGGCCAGGCGCCGGACGCGGTCTGGATCGGAGCCGCGCTCGTCCTCCTGCTCGGCGGCGCCGGGGCGATGCTGCTCGAGCCCTCGCTGCCCCACGGCGTGCGCCGCTCGCCGAAGGCCCGGCCGGCGATTGCCAAGACGTGACGGCGGTTACACAACGTGTGTGACGGCGACCAACGACGCGGCTTCAGGGCCGCCTTACCGTGAGCGGCATGGTCGTCCCGAGCCCCTTCACCGCCATCAGCCTCGACGTTGACACCGCCCCCGGAGCGAGCCTCCGGCTGACCGCCCGCGTGCGGGCAGTGGACGGCAGCCGCCTGCAAGGCTGGGCCGCGTTCCTGTCGGGCGGCCGCATGGTCGAGCTCGCCCCGCTGCTCCCCGACGGCTCGGCCACGGTCGAGACCAGCGACGAGCTGCCGTCCCGCCTCCTGCAGGCCCGCTTCGTCCCGTCGCTCTCCGAGAAGCACTTCCCGTCCGAGAGCGAGTCGGTGCTCTCGGCGCGCTCGCGGCGCACGCTCGAGGCCGCGTTCGCCGCCGCCTGATTCCAGGTATCGCCTCTACATTGCGCTCATGGCAGCGCAGGCGGGGTCCAACGGGCGGTTCGAGGTGGTCGTGTACCCGCGCGACCTGGATGCGGCCGAGCTGTCGTTCGGCAGGCTCGGCTGGGAGGTCGTCGACCGCTTCGGCTCCGGGCCCGGCGAGTACGGCGTCGTGTACCGCGTCCCGTGCGACGAGGTCGTGCTCGAGCTCGTCCAGCACGACACGGCCCGGGCGCTCGTCGAGCGCACCGGCACCGACGTCGTGGCCGGGCTGCGGCTGCGGGTCGCCGACGCCGACGAGGCCTACCGCGCGGTGAGCACCGCGGGCCTGCGGCTCGACCCGGTCTGCGAGACGGGGCCGTCGGACGAGAGCTGGGGTCGCCTGGTGCGCACCTACACCGGCGGCGGCCTGCGCATCGACTTCGTCCAGATGCCGCAAGGCTCGTAGCAATCACCGGCCTGTGACGGCGCGGCCGTTCGACAAGGTGCTCGTCGCGAACCGGGGCGAGATCGCCATCCGCGTCTTCCGCGCGCTCCGCGAGCTCGGCGTCGGCTCGGTCGCCGTGTACTCCGAGGCCGATCGCGGCGCGCTGCACGTCCGCCGCGCCGACGAGGCCCTGCTGATCGGGCCGGGCGCGCCGTCCGAGAGCTACCTGCACGTCGACCGCATCCTCGACGCGGCCAGGCGCAGCGGGGCCGGGGCGATCCATCCCGGCTACGGCTTCCTGGCCGAGAACGCCGGCTTCGCCCGCGCCTGCGACGAGGCCGGCATCGTCTGGATCGGCCCGCCGCCCGAGGCGATCGAGGCGATGGGCTCGAAGATCGGCGCGCGCCGGCGGATGGACGCCGCGGGCGTTCCGATCGTCCCCGGCACGACCGAACGGGTGACCACGGTCGAGCGGGTCGTCGAGCTGGGGGAGGAGTTCGGCTGGCCGATCGCCATCAAGGCCTCGGCCGGCGGCGGCGGACGCGGCCTGCGGGTGGTGCAGGAGCCCGACGAGGCAGCCCGCGCGCTCGAGGCCGCCCAGCGCGAGGGGCAGGCGTACTTCGCCGACTCCGCGGTCTACGTCGAGAAGTACATCGAGGACCCACGGCACGTCGAGATCCAGGTGCTGGCCGACCGCCACGGCACCGTGCTGCACCTCGGCGAGCGCGACTGCACCCTGCAGCGCCGCCACCAGAAGGTCGTCGAGGAGTCCCCCTCGCCCGCCGTCGACGACGCCCTGCGGGCGCGCATGGGGGCCATCGCCACCGACGCCGCCCGGGCTGTCGGCTACGTCGGCGCGGGCACCGTCGAGGGCCTCCTGGACACCCGGGGGAACTACTACTTCCTCGAGATGAACACCCGGATCCAGGTCGAGCACCCGGTCACCGAGCTCGTGACCGGCGTCGACCTGGTGCGGGCCCAGATCGAGATCGCCGCCGGCGTGCCGCTGACGCTGCGCCAGGAGGACGTCGTGCTGCGCGGCCACGCCTTCGAGTGCCGGATCAACGCCGAGGACGCCGGCGCCGGGTTCGTTCCCGCTCCGGGCCGGATCACCGCCTACCACGAGCCGTCCGGGCCGGGCGTGCGGGTCGACTCCGGCGTCGAGGAGGGGAGCGAGGTCGTCGGCCTGTACGACCCGATGGTGGCCAAGCTCCTGGTCTGGGACGCCGATCGCGAGCGCGCCCGGGTGCGCATGCTGCGGGCGCTCGACGAGCTCGTGGTCGAGGGTGTGCCGACCCTGATCCCGCTGCACCGGCTGATCTTCGAGCACCCCGCGTTCGCCGCCGGCGAGACCTGCGCCGGCCTGGTCGAGGGCGAGCTGGCCGCGCGCCTGGCCCCCGCCGAGGGCGCGCCCGCCACGGCCGCCCCGCTGCAGGCCCGGGAGTTCGCCGCCGAGGTCGACGGCCGCCGCTTCGCGGTGACCGTGCTCGAGCCCGCCGACGCGCTCGCCGAGGAGCGCCGCGCCCGGGCCGAACGGCGCAGCAGCCAGCGCTTCGCCGCCGGCGCCAGCGAGGTCATCGTGAGCCCCATGCAGGGCACCGTCCTGCGGGTCGAGGTGAACGACGGTGACGACGTCACTCACGGACAGGTGCTTCTCATCGTCGAAGCAATGAAGATGGAGAACGAGATCACCGCTCACCACGACGGGATCGCCCGCGACCTGGCCGTCGCGGCGGGCGACGCCGTGCGCACCGGCCAGGCCCTGCTCAAGGTGTCGCCTCCGGAGGACGCGTGAGGCGCGCCCTGGCCGCGCTGGCGGCCGCCGCCGGCCTGTTCGCTGCCGTTCCCGGCGCCCAGGCGGCGCCGTCCGGCAGGGTCGAGGTCGTCGTCGAGCTGTCCGGCCAGCCGGTCTCGGGGCGCGTCCCGTTCCGGCTCCTGCGGGGCGCCGACGGCCACTACTCGTCGCAGGCCTTCGCCACCCGCCTCGCGCTGGCCCAGGTGGCCAACGAGCAGGCCGCCGTCGCGCGCCGGCTGCGCCTGGCCGTCCCCGACGTCCGCGTCAGCCGCCGTCTGCAGGTCGTCCTGAACGCCCTCGTGGTGCAGGTGCGCCCGGCCGAGGAGGCCCGGCTGCAGCACGTCGCGGGCGTTCGCCGGATCTACCAGTCGTGGAGCTACGGGGCCAGCACCGACCGGGTTCCGACCGTGATCGACGCGGTGCCGCTGTGGGGCACGGCGCCCGGCACGCCCGGCGGCAGCCAGGGCGACGGCATCCGCATCGGCATCATCGACGACGGCATCGACGTCTCCCGGCCGTCCTTCTCGGGCACCGGCTTCAGCTACCCGCCGGGCTTCCCGAAGGGCATCGCGGGATCGACCAACGGCAAGATCATCGTGGCCCGCTCCTTCCCGCCGCCCGGCCAGGCGACCGCCGAGGCGAAGCTGCCGTTCGACCCGCACGGCTCCGAGCACGGCACCCACGTGTCGGGCATCGCCGCCGGCGACTACGGCATCACGGGCATCACCGCCGGCGACGTTCGCGTCCCCAACCTGTCCGGCGTCGCGCCGCGGGCCTACCTCGGCAACTACCGCGTGCTCACGGTGCAGACGTCGCGCTTCGGGCTCGACGGGAACGGGGCCGAGATCGCCGAGGCCATCGACCAGGCGGTCAAGGACGGGATGGACGTCCTCAACATCTCGCTCGGCGAGCCCGAGGTCGACGCGGGCCGCGACCCGGTCATCCCGGCGATCCGCGGCGCCGCCCGGGCCGGCGTGGTCACCACGGTCTCGGCGGGCAACGACGGCGACGAGGGCGGCGACGGCACGATCGGCTCGCCGGCGACGGCGCCCGAGGCGATCTCCGTCGGCGCGACCACCAACGACCGCTTCTTCGGCGTGCCGGTCACCGTGACCGGGCCGGGCGCGGTGCCGGCGAACCTGGCCGCGATCGGCGCGATCCCGAGCGACCCGACGGCGATCCCGGCCGGCTGGGCCACGTCCGTGACCCTGCAGGTGGCGTCCGGCTGTGGCGGCCCGGGCGGGAGCGGCGGGCTGCTGCTCGTCCAGCTCAGCGCCTCGTGCTCCATCGACCAGGCCGGCACGAACAGCCCCGACGCGGCCGGTCTGGTGGTCGGCAACGACCAGCCCGGCGACCCCGAGTCGCCCGACGGCGCGGGCTCCCGGCCGGTGCTCGAGGTGTCCGACCTGTGGCGCACGCAGCTGGCTGCCGCGGCCACCGCCGCCGGCGGCTCGCTGACCCTCACGGTCGGCAAGCAGATCCAGCCGATCGTGTCCGGGAACGGCGGCCTCGTGACCTCGTTCTCGTCGCACGGCCCGACGGCGATCTCCCAGCTGCTGAAGCCCGACGTCTCGGCCCCCGGCCAGGACGTGCTCTCGACGATCCCCGGCGGCTTCGCGCTGCTGAACGGCACCAGCATGGCGGCCCCCGCCGTGGCCGGCGCCGCGGCGATCCTGCGCCAGCGCCACCCGACGTGGACGGTGCAGGACATCAAGTCGGCGCTGATGCTCAGCGCGAAGCCGGTCTACGAGGACACGGCCAAGACCATCGAGGCCCCGCCGTCGATCGCCGGCGCCGGCCTGATCGACGTCGCGGCGGCCGACACGGTCCCGCTGCTGGTGGACCGGCCGAGCATGTCGTTCGTCCTCACCGCCGGATCCGAGGTCACCTGGCGGGCCTCCCTGCGCGACGCCGGGACCGGCGCCGGCACCTGGACGGTCGACGCCGGCGGGCTCAGCGGCCCGCCGTCGGTGACGGTGCCGGCCGGCGGCACGGCGACGCTGCAGCTGAGCCTGAAGGACCCGGGCGGCGCGTCGCGCGTGCTGCAGGGCGTGGTGCTCCTGCACGGCCCGACGCGGACGTTGCGCCTCCCCTGGCTGGCCATCGTCGACCACCCCCGGATCACCGCCGAGCCGGTGCTCGCGGTCGAGCACGGCACGGTCAAGGGCGACCTGCGGCGCGGCCGCGCCCTGGTCTCGCACTACCAGTTCCCCGCCGACCCGCGAGGCTTCGGCCTGCCGCGCCTGTATCCGGGCAAGGAGCTGGTCTACTCGTTCGCCGTGCCCGCCGGGGCGCGCAACGCCGGCGCCGCCGTGACCTCCGGGCGGGCCGTGCCGCAGCTCCTGATGGCCCGCGACGAGAACCGGCTCGGAGGCGAGACGGCGCTGCCGCTCGCCCTGAACCCGTACCTCGACCGCTGGGGCTCGAGCCGAGCCGGTGACGGCGGCGCTCCTGCCGACCGCGCGGCGCCTGTACGTGGTGGTCGAGACGACGCCCGGCAGCAAGCCCGGGCCGTTCACCCTGCGCATCTGGACGGACGATCGCACGCCGCCGACGATCGACCACGTCGCGCGCACCGTGCGCAGCGGCCAGCGCCTGACCTTCCGCATCCGCGACAGCGGGAGCGGGGTGAGCTGGAAGGACCTCGCGGTGCAGGTCGACGGCGCGACGACCGGGGACGTGACCCACGACGGGGACGTCGCCAGCGTGGCCGCGGCCGGCCTGAGGCCCGGCCGGCACACCCTGTCGATCGTGGCCTCCGACCTGCAGGAGACGAAGAACTCCGAGAACGCCTCGCCGTTCGGCAGGCCGAACACCCGCACGCACGTCTCGACGTTCCGCGTCACCCCCTAGAGCGCTCCTATGCTCCACCGCGGGGCTTGCTGGGGGAGGCTCCGTTCTCTCGAACTTCCGGAAGGTCGTCTCTTGGATCTCTACGAGCACCAGGGCAAGGAGCTCTTCGCCCGGTTCGGCATCCCCGTCTCGGATGGCCGCGTGGCCACCACCGCCGACGAGGCCCGGGCTGCGGCCTCCGAGCTCGGCGGCCAGGTCGTGGTCAAGGCCCAGGTCCTGACCGGTGGGCGCGGCAAGGCCGGTGGCGTCAAGCTCGCGACCGACAAGGACGACGCCTGGCAGAAGGCCCGCGACATCCTCGGTCTGGACATCAAGGGGCACGTCGTGCGCCGGCTGTGGATCGAGTCGGCCTCGGACATCGCCACCGAGTACTACTTCTCGATCACGTTCGACCGCGGGGCCAAGAAGCCGCTGTTCATGCTCACCACGCAGGGCGGCATCGACATCGAGCAGGTCGCCGCCGAGACCCCCGAGGCGCTCGCGCGGCTGCACCTCGACCCGCTCCAGGACTTCCACCCGTGGGTCGCGAACCGGCTCGTGTGGGACGCCGGGATCCCCGTCGAGCTGCAGAAGCAGGTCAAGCAGATCATCACCCAGGCGTACCGCTGCTTCCGTGAGTGCGACGCCATGCTGGTCGAGATCAACCCGCTGATCGTGACCCCCGACGGCACCGTCAAGGCGCTCGACGCGAAGGTCACGATCGACGACAACGCGCTCTACAAGCACCCCGACATCGCGGCGATGCGCGACGTCGCGGCGGCCGACCCGCAGGAGCAGATGGCCCGCGAGCGCGGCGTGACCTACGTCAAGCTCGACGGCGAGGTCGGCATCCTGGGGAACGGCGCCGGCCTCGTGATGAGCACCCTCGACGTCGTCGCCCAGGTCGGCGGGCACGCCGGCGAACTTCCTCGACGTCGGCGGCGGGGCGCAGGCCGACGAGATCGTGCAGGCGCTCGAGGTGATCCTGAGCGACGGCAAGGTGCGCTCGATCCTGTTCAACATCTTCGGCGGGATCACCCGCTGCGACGAGGTCGCCCGCGGCATCCTGCAGGCGCTCGACCAGCTCGAGGTCGCCGTCCCGCTGGTGGTGCGGCTCGACGGCACGGCCGACGAGGAGGGCCGCAAGATCCTGGCCGACGCGAGCCCCCCGAACCTGACCGTGGAGAAGACGATGCTGGACGCGGCCCGAAAGGCCGTCGAGCTCGCGAAGGCGGCGGCGTAATGGCCATTCTCGTCACCGAGGACACGCGCCTCGTGGTGCAGGGCATCACCGGGCGCGAGGGCGGGTTCCACGCCACGCGCAACCGCGACTACGGCACGAAGGTCGTCGCCGGCGTCACCCCGGGCAAGGGCGGGCTGGACGTCAACGGCATCCCCGTGATGAACACCGTCGCCGCGGCGGTCGACGAGCACGGCGCGAACACCGCGATGGTCTTCGTCCCGGCGCGCTTCGCCGCCGACGCGATCTACGAGGCCGTCGACGCCGGCATCGAGACCGTGATCTGCATCGCCGAGGGCATCGCGGCGCACGAGATGCTCGACGTGTACGCGTACGTTCGGGCGCGTGGCGTGACGCTGCTCGGCCCGAACTGCCCCGGCGCGTTCTCGCCCGGCAAGGCCAACGTCGGGATCATCCCGACCCACGTCTTCCGCGACGGGAACGTCGGCCTGGTCTCGCGCTCCGGCACGCTCACCTACCAGATCGGCAACGAGCTGGCCCATGCCGGCGTCGGCTGCTCGACCATCGTCGGGATCGGCGGCGACCCCGTCGTCGGCTCGTCGTTCATCGACATCCTGCAGCGCTTCGAGGCCGACGACCAGACCGAGCTCGTGGTCATGGTCGGCGAGATCGGCGGCGACGAGGAGGAGAAGGCCGGCGCGTTCATCGCCGAGAACATGACGAAGCCGGTCATCGCCTACATCGCCGGGTTCACCGCTCCGCCGGGCAAGACGATGGGCCACGCCGGTGCGATCATCTCCGGCTCCTCTGGCACCGCCGCGGGCAAGAAGGCGGCGCTCGAGGCCTTCGGCATCGCCGTCGGCACGAACCCGACCG
Source organism: uncultured Actinomycetes bacterium (assembly GCA_963794695.1). Taxonomy (GTDB): domain Bacteria; phylum Actinomycetota; class Thermoleophilia; order Gaiellales; family JALYLC01; genus CAWCFJ01. The sequence goes on from CAWCFJ010000013.1 coordinate 124,054, forward strand.
AGGCCGCCGCGCTGGCTGCCGACCGGGTCAAGGGCGGCTGTACCGCCTGCTGCTCGGGACGTCGAAGGCTGGCGCTCGGGCGCCAGCCGTGGAACAGTGTCGCCTGTGACTTCTCGACGCCTCGCGCGCGGCCTGCGGCGTGCCAGCGCGGGCGTGGCGGCAGCTCTCGTCGTCGTTCCCGGCGCGGCGGCGGCCGGGCTGCCCAAGCATCCACCGCGCATCGACGGCTCCCGCGTCGAGCTGGTCGTGCGGCTCTCGGCGCCCTCGCTCTCGCAGTTCGCCCGGAGCCAGCCGTCGCTGCTCGGCTTCGCGACGCGGGGCAAGCGGGTGTCGGCGACCGCGATGGGCTCGCGCCTGTACCTCGCCCGGCTGGCCCGCCAGCAGGCGATGGCCGAGGCCAGGATCGAGCGGGCCATCCCGGCGGCCCGGGTCACCTGGCACTACAGCTTCGTGCTGGACGCGCTGGCCGTCGACCTGCCCGTGGCCGACGCCGCGCGGCTCGCGTCGGTGCCCGGCGTGGCCCACGTCTACCCGAGCGAGACGTACCACGCCCTCACCGACACCGTGCCGGCGCTGCTCGGGGCCGTGCCCCTGTGGGGGGCCGCGCCGACGCTGCCGACGGCCGGCGAGGGGATCAAGATCGGGATCGTCGACGACGGGATCGACCAGTCGAACCCGTTCTTCGACCCGACCGGGTTCACCGCGCCGGCGGGCTTCCCGCGCGGCAACACGCGCTACACGACGGCGAAGGTCATCGTGGCCCGCGCGTTCCCGCAGAGCGGCGAGACCAACGCCGGCTCGAAGCTGCCGTTCGACCCGAAGGTGTCCGAGCACGCGACCCACGTCTCGGGCATCGCCGCCGGCGACTACGGCACGACGGCCACTCCCGGCGGGTCGCTGCCCGTGGTGCCCGGGCTCTCGGGCGTGGCGCCGCGCGCCTACCTCGGCAACTACCGCGCCCTGACCGTCGACGATCCGCTGCACGGGTCCTCCGGGGGAACCGCCGAGATCGCGGCGGCCGTCGACGAGGCGGCGAAGGACGGGATGGACGTCATCAACCTGTCGCTCGGCGGCCCCGAGATCGACCCGCGTTCGGACGCCCTGGTCATCGCCGTCGAGAACGCGGTCGGCGCCGGCATCGTCGTCACCATCTCGGCCGGCAACTCCTTCGAGGAGTTCGGTGCCGGCTCGGTCGGCTCTCCCGGCTCCGCGCCCGACGTGATCACCGTCGCGGCGACCACCACCACCCGCTTCTTCGGCGTCCGCGGCAACGTGCTCGGCCCGGGCAGCGTGCCGGCCGAGCTGCAGGCGTTCGCCGCCGCGCCGTCGCTCGTGCCGGCCATCCCGGCGTCGCTGGCCTCGCCGCACGAGCTCGTGGACGCACGGCTCGCGCTGAGGTCGAACCCGACGCTGTGCAACCAGATCGACGGGCACGCCGCTGGCCGGAAAGCTCGTCCTGGTCGACCGGGGCAACTGCGCCTTCTCGACCCTGGCGACCCGGGCCAAGGCCGCCGGCGCGGTCGGCGTCGTCCTGCGCAACAACCTCTCGAGCGACCCGTCGCTCATCGAGGAGCGGCTGGCCCTGCCGATGCTCTTCGTGTCGCGGGCGACGGGCGACGCCATGCGGCTGTACCTGCCGACCGTCGGCGGCAGCCTGCAGGTGGTGTTCGACAGCGCCGTCGGCGAGGTTCCGACCACGCCGCGGGTGCTGGCCGAGTTCTCCTCGTCGGGGCCGACGCCGTACACCCGCCAGCTCAAGCCGGACATCTCGGCGCCGGGCGTCGCGATCCTCTCGTCGGTGCCGAGCATCGACCCGGACTTCCCGGGCCCGTTCGCGGTCTTCGACGGCACCTCGATGGCGTCCCCGGCGGTCGCCGGCGCCGCCGCCCTGCTGCGTCAGCTGCACCCGACCTGGGCGCCGGCCGACGTGAAGTCCGCGCTGATGTCGACGGCCGGCCCGGCGTTCCTGGACTCCTCGCAGACGGCAGAGGCCAGCGTGCTGCGCGAGGGCGCGGGGTTCGTCAACGTGGCCGCCGCCAACGACGCGGGGATCGTGACCGCGCCGACGTCGCTCGGCTTCGGGCTGATCGACGGCGGCAAGGGCACCCAGCAGACGCCGACGGTGGCGGTCAAGGACCTCGGGCTCGGCGGCCGCTGGACGGTCACCGTCGCGCTCCAGGCCGGCGCCCCGGCCGGCGTCACGGTGACGGCCCCGGCGTTCCTGGACGAGGTGGTGAACGGCGTCGTCGGGCTGCCGGTCACGCTGAACGTCCCGCCCGGCACCGGCGCCGGCGACGTGACCGGGTTCGTGACCCTGACGCAGGGCGCGCGGGCCCGGCGGATCCCGTTCTGGGCGATGGTCGAGCGGTCGGTGCTGGCCAAGACCAGCGCCCGGACCCTCACCAGGACGGGCGTGTACGCCGGCAACACCCGCAAGGGCCACGACGGCGTCGACGAGTACCGCTACCCGGCGGACCTGTCTGGCAGCGGGCTCCCGTCCCGCTTCACCGGGCCCGAGCAGCTCTGGCACTTCCACCTCGGAAAGCGGGTCTACAACGCCGGCGTGACGCTCGAGGCCGAGGGCCGCACCCTGGTGCTCCCGCTGCTCCTGGCCCACCGCGACGAGAACACCGTGACCGGCGAGGCGGGCCTCCCGCTCGACGTCGGGCCGATCACCTTCACCGCGGGGCTGCCCGAGCCCGCCGCCGGCCTGTGGTTCGTGCAGCCGGGCGACTACTACGTGTCCGTCGAGTCGCCGCGGGCCAAGGACGCCGGGCCGTACAAGCTGCGCTACTGGGTGAACGACCTGAAGCCGCCGCGCGTGCAGCTCCTGACGCCGGAGGTCACCGCCGGCGGCGACATGACGCTGAAGTTCGCGATCGCCGATCCCGAGTCGGGCGTCGACCCGTACACGGTGGTGGCCTTCGCCGGGGACACGCCGCTCTTCGTGCTGTACTCGGCGGCGACCTCGACCGGCACGCTCCGGCTGCCGAAGCTGAAGCCGGGGACGTACCAGGTCGGGCTGTTCGCTGCCGACTACGCGCAGTCGAAGGACGTGCTGGGCGTGCGCCCGACGACGGCCAACACCGTGTTCAAGGAGTTCAAGTTCCGCGTCCTCAAGACCGGGACGAAGCCGGCTCAGTCGTAGGCGTACCCGCAGGTCCAGGGACCCCAGCCGCCGGCGTCCTTCGCGTAGTGGGCCGCGGCCATGGCGTTGGCGTAGGAGTCCGTCCACGAGCCGTGCAGGTAGCGGGCCCTGGCGAACGAGCCGAGCTGGAACAGCCCCAGGTACTGGCCGTTCGTGGCCGTCCGGTGCAGGTTCGACTCGCAGCGTGCGACCCGCAGCATGCCCTCGGGGTCGAAGCCGTAGCGCCGGGCCACGATACGCACGGCGGGCACGACGGCGGCCGGCGCCGGGCGGGCGTGGGTCACGCGCCAGGTCTTGCACAGGCGCTGGAAGAACGTGTAGGCCGCGGTGTGCGGATGGGCCCGGTGGAGGGCCCTCGCCCTGCGCGCCAGCCGGTTGACGACGCGCTTCGAGAGCGGCGCGTGGTGAACCCGGTGCGGTGCGCTCACCGCGTGGCTCGCCTGGACGGAAACGGGATGGATCGTGGCTGGCAGCGTGGCGAGCACGGCGCTGCAAGCCGCGACGATGGTCGTGCGACGCAAAGCGTTCGACTCCTACGAGGAGGCGCTGACCACGTCGCTCCGAGAGCCCCCCTCCCACGACGTGGCACGGGCGCCGCTGCACGTCTTCCAGCACGGAGGCAGCAGCACCCGACCGAATCACCCTACCATCGGTCCCGGCTACCCTGTCGATCCGATGCCCGCCCAGATCCCGTTCACCCGCGGCGTTCCCAGCGCCGACATCCTGCCCGTCGCCGACCTGCGCGAGGCCGCCTCGACGGCCCTCGAGCGCGAGCCGGCGCTCGCCCTGTCGTACAGCTCGGGCGCCGGCCATCCCGGCCTGCGGAGCTGGATCGCGGGCCGCCACCGGGTCGACGCGTCCCGCGTCGTCTGCACCAACGGCTCGCTGCAGGCGCTGCTGTTCGTGGCCGAGGTGCTGCTGCGCGACGCCCCGAACCGGCGGGTGCTGGTCGAGGCGCCGACCTACGACCGGGCGATCATCGTGCTGCGCCGCGCCGGCGCCGAGGTCGGGGCGGTCAGCGCCGACGAGCAGGGCCTGAACGTCGACGCCCTGCAGGAGCGGATCGAGCGCGACGGCCCGCCCGCGCTGCTGTACGTCATCCCGAACTTCCAGAACCCGAGCGGGGTCACCCTGCCGCTCGAGCGCCGTGAGCGGCTCGTCGCGTTGTCCCGGGAGCACGGCTTCCGGATCCTCGAGGACGACCCCTACGGCCTGCTGCGCTGGAGTGGGGAGCGCGTCCCGTCGCTGTTCGAGCTCGACGGCGGCGAGAACGTCGTGGCGCTCTCCTCGTTCACCAAGACGGTGGCGCCGGGGATCCGGGTCGGCTACGCGATCGCCCCGGAGGGCGTCGCGGCCGATCTGACGAAGCACGCCAACGACACCTACATCGCACCGAGCATGCTGAGCCAGAGCACCCTGAACGCCTACTGCGAGGCCGGGCGCTTCGATCCGGGCGTCGCGCGGGCCAGCGCGGCCCTCAAGGAGCGCTGCGAGGCGATGGCCGGGGCGCTGCGCGAGCACTTCCCCGAGGGCACGCGGTTCGTCGAGCCCGAGGGCGGCTACTTCATCTGGGTCGACCTGCCCGAGGGCGCCGACACCGGCCACCTGCTGGTCGAGGCCACCGAGGCCGGCGTGCCGTACGTCAAGGGTGCCGACTTCTTCGCCGAGGGCGGCGGGACGGCGTCCCTGCGGCTGGCGTTCTCGGCGGTCGCGCCGGACCCGATCCGCGAGGGCATCGCCCGCCTCGGCGCGATCGTCGCCCGCGCTCCCGCGACCGCGTAGCCCGGCTCAGCGAACGAGCGGATCGTCGGTCGGCGGCGCGGCCGTGTGCGCCCCTGGACCCGGCGTGGAGGTCGCGCGCCGCCGGCCCTTGCCGAGCGGGCTGAGGGTCGCGAGCAGGACGCCGACGACGACCCCCAGGACGAGCGAGATCAGGATGACCCAGATCAGCGACGACCCCGCCGAGAACACGACGAAGTCGACCCGCACCGAGCGGTCGTTCTTGACGACGAAGCCGACCAGGAACAGGACGACGACCGCGAGGACGCCGACGATCACGTAGATGCTCTGCTCGGGACGGCCCTCGAGGCGGCTCGGGAGCTTCACGCGCCAGACTGTACCCGAGGGGCCAGGCGGCGCTTCAGCAGGCGCGCACCGCGAGGCTCTCGGGCTCGCGGGAGGCATGGGCGACGAGTGCCAGGAGCGGCGCCTGGCGCGGCGGGACGAGGCCGCGAGCCGACGCGGGCCGGAAGGTCGGGCACGGCTCGTCCAGGCGCAGCGCGCACAGCAGCTCGCGCCTGAAATAGCAGTCCTCGCAGGTGATTTGTCGCTGATCCATTGGCATGCAGGTCGTGCGGGAGGCCGCACCTTAGCGACCCGGCAGGGGCTGACTCCAGGGCCCTGGACACGGTTCGCGCGCAAACTGCGGACTTTCGCGATCCGGCACCAAAGGGCACCAGGTTTGCTGGTCAGGAAGCGGTGGAAGCGCGGATGGCGCGCAGCGCCTCGGCGAACGTCTTGACCCCGACGACCGGGATCGTGCCAGCCCACCGCTTCGCCTCGGCCTCGTTGCCCTGCGGCACGACGAGGAGCTGGGCGCCGGAGCGGCGCGCGCCGATCGCCTTCTGCTTCATGCCGCCGATCATGCCGACGGTGCCGTCGAGGTCGATGGTGCCGGTGACGGCGATCCGCTTTCCGTTGGTGAGCCGCCGGTCGGTGAGGGAGTCGTAGATCTCGAGCGTGAACGCCAGCCCGGCCGACGGCCCTCCGAGGTTGCCGGTGTCGATCTGGATCGACATGTTCTTCGGCAGGACGACCTTCGGGGCCACGTCGCCGGCGGCGGCGATGCCGATCAATGGGCGGCCAGGCGCCTGCGGGCTGGTGGTCAGCTTTGCGGCGACGGTGCGGCGCTTCTCGCCGTCCAGCACCTGCAGGCGCACCGTCTGACCGGCCTTCTGCGTGGCCAGGAGCTTCTGCAGCTGCTCGAGCGAGCGGACCGTGGTGCCGTTCACGCCGACGATCACCATGCCGGCGCCGAGGCCCTCGGAGTGGGCCAGCGGGTTGACGGTCTCGATGGCCACGCCACCGCCCTCGACCGTCACCTTGCGGCCCAGCGCACGCAGCGCGACGACGGCGGCCTTGCTCTTGGAGTCGCGGATGTCGAGGTTGTCGACCCGCGCCTCGTCGCGCTCGCTGCCGCCGGGCGGCAGGAACGCCGCTGCCGGGACGACCGTGGAGGTGTCCTCGAAGCCGGCGAGCCAGGACTCTGCCACCGTGGCCCGGTGGACGAGCACGTCGAGGTAGAAGATCCCGCCGTTGCCGCGCTCGGGGGTCTCGCCCTTCACCTTGACCACGGCGTTCGCCGAGTGGGCGGCGTCCGGCGTCAGGACGAAGGAGTCCGACTGGTGCAGCAGCGACGAAGCCGCAGAGGGTTCCGATCAGGACGAGGCCGAGCACGACCAGGGAGGCGATCCTGGTGAAGCTGTGCCTGCGCATACCCCCACCGTAGCGATGGTTCATCATCATGCGGTGACCGCGACCCGTGGCACCACCGTCCTGAAGAAGGCCGGCGTCCCGTTCGAGCTGCACACCTACGAGCACCGGGTGAAGGGCGCGGCCTACGCGGCCGAAGCGCTCGACATCGAGCCGGCCCGGCTGGCCAAGACGCTGGTCGCCGAGGTCGACGGCGACCCGGTGTTCGTGCTGGTGCCCGGAGACGAGACGCTCGACCTGAAGGCGCTGGCCCGGGCCGCCGGCGGCAAGGCCGCGGCGCTCGTCGAGCAACGCGACGCGGAGCGGCTGACCGGCTACCAGGTCGGCGGGATCAGCCCGTTCGGGTCCCGCAAGGCGCTGCCGGTGTACGCCGAGCGCCGCTACCTGGAGCACGAGCGGGTCGCGCTGAACGCGGGCGGGCGTGGCGCGATCCTCGAGCTGGCGCGGGACGATCTGGTGCGGGTGCTGGCCCCGACGGTCGCCGACCTGGCCCACTGACGGAGGCCAGCGCGGCGGCGGCCAGCGCGACCGGGGGCGGTCTCGGCGGGGTGGGCCTGTGGCGGGCAACGAGCCCGACCCGCGACGGTCTCGCCAGGGCGGACCCGCGGCGGGCGGCCAGCGCGACCCGGGGTGGTTTCGGCGGGGTGGGCCAGCGGCGGGCGGCCAGCGCGACCCGGGGTGGTTTCGGCGGGGTGGGCCAGCGGCGGGCGGCCAGCGCGACCCGGGGTGGTTTCGGCGGGGTGGGCCAGCGGCGGGCGGCCAGCGCGACCCGGGGCGGTCTCGGCAGGGAGGCGGGGTGGACCAGCGGCAGGGCGAGCCAGCGCGACCCGGGGCGGTCTCGGCAGGGTGGACCAGCGGCAAGCAGCCAGCGCGACCCGGAGAGGACTCGGCGGGCGGACCAGCGGCGGGCGGCCAGCGCGACCCGGGGCGGTCTCGGCAGGGTGGACCAGCGGCAAGCAGCCAGCGCGACCCGGAGAGGACTCGGCGGGCGGGCCTGCGGCGGGCGGCCAGCGCGACCCGGGGCGGTCTCGGCAGGGTGGACCAGCGGCAAGCAGCCAGCGCGACCCGGAGAGGACTCGGCGGGCGGACCAGCGGCGGGCGGCCAGCGCGACCCGGGGCGGTCTCGGCGGGCGGGCCTGCGGCGGGCGGCCAGCGCGACCCGGGGCGGTCTCGGCGGGCGGACCTGCGGCGGGCGGCCAGCGCGACCCGGGGCGGTCTCGGCAGGACGGACCAGCGGCAAGCAGCCAGTGCGACCCGGAGAGGACCCGGCAAGAAGGGCGAAGCCCCTCAACCGGCCCTGTCGGTGATCCGACGCAAGGACGCAACGAACCCGAGGACGCGCTCGACCAGAAGTCGGATCATCGACTGTGGTTGGGCCGGTTCTCTTGGAGGTCTGCCTACCGACCCCGATGCAGGCGCGGAGATGGTTCGTACGAGCTCGGCAGGGACGGGCGCGGCAAGCACGCGCGCGGCAAGCAGAACCACGACCAGCGCTCCGGCGGAGCCTCGCCGTCGAGCAGGGCCGACCTGGGACCCGTGGAGGGGCGCCCTGAAGCCGGTGATCCGACTTCTGGTCGAGCGCGTCCTCGGGTTCGGTGCGCTCCTGGCGTCGGATCACCGGCAGGGCCGCGCTCGTCCCTGGCGGGACGAGCTCCGCGGCCCGTGCTGCGCAGCGCACTACAGCCTCGCTACCAGCGCACTCGGCGGTCGCGCTCGCGCGGCCAGTGTCGCGAGCAGCGCCCGCCCCGCGAGGCCGCCACCCGGGACCCGTGGACCGGGGCGGCCCTTTCAAGCCGGTGATCCGACTTCTGGTCGAGCGCGTCCTCGGGTTCGGAGCGGTCCTTGTCGTCGGATCACCGGCAGGGCCGCGCTCGTCCCTGGCGGGACGAGCTCCGCGGCCCGTGCAGCGCAGCGCACTACAGGCCTCGCTACCAGCGCTCTCCGCGGCGGAGTCGCGCTCCGACTTGCCGCCGGGCGCCTTGCCGCCTAGTCGCGACCGCGCAGGAGCGAGACCCGGAACGGGCGCAGCTCGCCGCGGGCGAGGCCGGCGGCGATCGTCGGGTCCTCCTGCATGATCCGGCGCGCCGCGTCCTCGTCGGGCGCCTCGAACACCGCGATCCCGGTGTTCTGCTTGCCGAGCGTCGGCCCGGCCAGGATCAGCGTCCCGTCGGCCAGCAGGCGCTGCAGGCGCTCGAAGTGCACGCCCCAGACGGCCCGCTCCTCGTCGGTCATCGTGGCCGCGAAGTCCTCTCGCGGCGGGTGGATGAAGTAGATCCACTCGGGCACGGCCCAAAGCATACGGACGCCGCTCAGCGGCCTGCAGGGACCGTTCGTCGAGCGGCCCCTCCCGCCGGCCGGGACCCCGGCTCTCGATGCATCTGCGACCCCCACCTTGCATCGAAGGAACCCATGTCCCAGGACCACCAGGCGGCCGACGCCGTCGTCACCGCTCTCTCCCGGCTCGCCCGCCTGCTCTACCGGCTGGCCAGCGAGCCGGTCACCGACGCCTCCCAGGGCGTGTTCCGCGACAGCCGGCAGGGCCATCGCCGACGCGGCCGACATCGACCTGCAGGCCGTCGCCGGGTGCACCGAGCTACGGCCCGGGACACACCCCGCCGGAGGACCTGCGCACCGCGCTCGGGGTCCTCGCCGGCATGGCCGACGCGGTCGCCGACGGCGCCATCGGGCCGACCCAGGCCGCGCCCGCGCTGGCGATCCTGGTCGAGGAGCTCTCGACGCTCGTCGACCTCGAGGCCCTGGCGCTCGACGCCTCGCCGGAGAGCCGGGCGGTGCTCGAGGCCTCGAAGAACCTGATCGGCGAGCTCGTCGTGAACGACTCGGAGGAGTCGAGCCCCGAGGAGAACTGGCGGGCCCCGACGCTCACCATGCTGCTCACCGAGAAGGCCAAGAACGAGTGGCCCGACGTCCATGCCGACCTGCAGTCGGCGATGGTGCCGTACTCGGTCGTCGACCCGATCGACCCGACGACCGGCCTCGAGAGCCTGTGGCTGCCCGGCATGACGAAGGCCCTGCAGCGGACGGTCGTGCGGCGGCGCGGCGGCTCCCAGCTGCCGGTCCTGACCTGGCGCGACCACCTGGCCCTCACCGAGCTCGCCGGCGACGGCCTGAGCTACGCGACGCTGGCCGACGCCTACTTGTCGAGCGAGGTGCGCGACGCCGAGTCGGGCATCGACCCGGCGATCCTGTCCCGCATCGCCGAGGCGGTCGCCGCCGCCCGCGGCGACTGATCCGTGCCCACCGACTCGAGCGTGGGATCGAACGCGACCCTGTCGGCCAGGCCGCTGCGGTCGAGCAGCTCGCGCGGCCTGGCCCGCACGGCGGCGAGGCGCAGCTCGATGCCCTTCGCCCGCAGCGTGTGCTCGAGCTCCGCCAGGCCGTCGAGCGTCTCGACGTCCAGGTCCGCGACGCCGGAGAGGTCGAGCACCAGCGCCTGCGGTGGCGGGTCGGCCGCGTCCACCAGCTCGAGCAGCCGCTGCTTCGAGTGGAACGCGTTGGCGTAGAACAGCGGCCCGTCCACGCGCGCCAGCAGCACCCCGGGCACGGGCGCCCAGCCGGGGTGGCGCTCGGCATGGCCGAACGCGCCGGTCGCGGGATCGCGGGCCAGGACCCCGACCGACGGCCGCGCGAGCCGCTGGATGACCAGGATCAGCGAGAGCCCGGCGGCGATCAGGAGACCGGGGAGGATGTTGAACGCGAGGACGCCGACCAGCGCCGTCAGCGACAGGACGATCGCGCTCCGGCGCAGGTGGGCGAAGCGGCGCAGCTCGTCGACCCGGTAGAACGCCGAGATCGCCACCACGACGATCGCGCCGAGCGTCGCCTGGGGCAGGTCGCGGAACAGCGGTGCCAGGAACGCCCCGGTCAGCAGGATCAGCCCCGCCGCCACGATCGAGGTCATCTGGGTGAGGCCGCCGGCGCTCTCGGCGGCCAGCGTCTGGCTCGCTCCACCCGACTGCACGAACCCGCTCGTCAGGCCCGCCACCAGGTTCGAGCTGCCGATCGCCGACAGCTCGCGGTTCGCGTCGACGTGGTAGCCGTGGGCCGTCCCGATGGCCCGGGCCACCCCGACGCCCTCGGTGGTGAGCAGCATGATCCCGAGCGCCGGCCCCAGGAGGTCGACGAAGTCCGATGCGCTCACGTCGGGCCAGGCCGGCGTCGGGTACGCCGACGGCAGGTGGCCGACGACCGCGACGCCGTGACTCTTGGCGTCGAGCAGCGCTGACAGCACGATCGCGCCGACCAGCACGATCAGCGTGCCGGGGAGCTTCGGGGCGCGGAGGCGGAACGCGAGCAGGACGACCACGCTGGCGACGGCGAACACGACGGTCCAGCCGCTCGCGTCGCCGAGCTTTCCGAGCAGGTCCCACAGCTGCTGGAAGAAGTTGCCGTCCCCGCCCGAGACCCCGAACATCTTCGGCACCTGGCCGATGCTCACGGTCAGGGCGAGGCCGAACAGGAAGCCCGTCATGACGGGCTTCGAGACGAGGTCGGTCAGCCCGCCGATCCGGATCATCCCGGCGACCACGAGGACCGCGCCGCAGGTCACCGCGAGCGCCGCCGACAGCGCGGCGAAGCGCGCCACGTCGCCGTGGGCCAGCGGGCCGACGGCCGCCGCGGAGATCGCCGACGTCGCCGTGGTGGCGCTCACCACCAGCGAGCGGGACGTGCCGAGCAGCGCGTAGGCCACGAGCGCGCCCGGAGCGGCCACCAGGCCGGCGGCGGGCGGCAGGCCCGCGATCTGGGCGTAGGCCACCGCCTGTGGCACGACGACGCTCCAGACGATCAGCCCGGCGACGACGTCGTGGCTCAGGAACCCGCGGCGATAGTGGCGCAACCAGTCGGGAAGCGCCCTCGCCCCGACTGCCTGCACCTCAGTACGTGTCGGTGGGGTACGTGTCGCCGGTGGGACGGTGCCGACGGTCGTACAGCCAGCCGAAGGCCAGGACGACCACGCAGAAGAACGCGAAGGCGCCGAGCGCTCCGAAGGCGTAGGTCGCCCGCCAGAAGATCAGGAACCCGACGAACATGGCGATTCCGATCCCCAGGATCGCCAACCCGAGGCCCAGGTAGAACTTGAAGCCCAGGCCCTCTTCCTCGTACTGCTGGGTGGTCATGCTGCAAGAGTGCGTGACGCGCGCGGCCTTCTCATCACCCGTCGCGGGTGATGAGCGCGCGTCGGGCGCGCGCGAGCGTTCGCGGAGACACTCCTGGCGAAGGGACGATCACGGGCGCGGACGTTCAGGGCACCGACCAGACCGACGACGGGGGTAAGCGCTCGCTCGTCATGCGGCTGCGCTCCTGGCTCGAGCAGACCTACGCCGGCCGCTGTGTCGAGCGGACGATCGAGATGCGGCCGTTCGACCGCGCGCTGGCCCTGGCGTCGCGGGCCTTCGTGGCCCTCCTGCCGCTGGCCATCGTCACCACCGCGCTCAGTCCGGCGGCCCGGGACGGGGGCTTCGCCGGCGGCCTGATCGACCGCTTCGAGCTGACGGGCAACGGCGCCGCCGCGGTGCGCGAGCTGTTCGCCACGCCGAGCGAGGTGAAGGGCGGGGTCACGGCCTTCGGGGTGCTCGTGATGCTGTACTCCGTCTACAGCTTCGCCCGGCTCCTGGCCCGCACCTACGAGGCTGCCTGGCACCTGCCGAAGGCCGGCGTCGGCGGGGCCGCCCGGGGGATCCTGTGGGTCCTCGAGCTGGCCCTGTACGTGGGCTTGCTCGCACCGATCCGGCGCATCGTCGACGACAACGCCGGGTCGGTGGTCTCGGACGTGGTGTCGATCGCCCTGGCGACGCTCGTCTGGATGGTCACGCCGTACCTGCTGCTCGCCGGTCGGGTGCGGTACCGCGCCCTGCTGCCGACGGCGCTGCTCACGGCGGTGAGCATGGGCATCGGCTCGGTGGTCGCCCAGTTCTACCTGCCGAACGCGATCACGACCTCGGCCGAGCGCTACGGCCTCGTCGGCGTCGCCTTCACCTTCGTGTCCCTGCTGATCGGCCTGAGCGCCGTCGTCGTGGTCGCCGCCGCGATCGGAGCCGTGACCGCCGAGCGCTACCTGCCCCAGACCATCGAAGGAGCCTGATCTGCTTGGACGGCATCGTCGGACGCCTGCTCTTCTCCTGGATCGCCAACGCGATCGCGATCGGCGTGGCCGTGGCCCTGATCGGGAGCGTCAACGCCTGGATCGTCCACGTCGCCGCCACCGCATGAGCGTTGCCGGCAGGTCGCCAGGGGACGGCGCTCGCCGAGACCGGGGCGGGACTCCTGCGGGCGCCGCGCACGCGCGCGGCCAGCCTCCGCCTGTTCGCCTCGCCGGCCGGCCAGCAGAAGGTGCGTCGGGCCACGGACGTCCTGGCCCTCGTGCCGGCGCTGATCGTCCTCGGCCTCCTGGCGACGGCCCAGCCGCCGCAGGCGTTCGAGCAGTCGCTGATCGCCTTCGTCGGGTCGCTGCCGGGCTGGCTCGACCCGGTGTGGGGCCTGCTCATCGCCGCGTTCGTCGTGTGGCTGGTGGTCCTGATCCTGGCCACCGCCTACCGGCAGCGCTGGCGGATGCTGCTGCAGGCCGCGCTCGCCGTCGGCCTCGCGGTGCTCGTCGGTGCCGTCGCGGCCCGCATCGCCGCCGGCGCCTGGCCGGATCTCGACGCCGCGCTGGGCCGGCACGCCGGCGACCCCCCGTTCCCGGAGGCCCGGCTGGCCTTCGCCACCGCGCTCCTGCTGACGTTGAACGGCCACCTGGTGCGGCCCGCGCGACGGCTCGGCGATCGGCTTCTGGTGTTCGGCGCCCTGGCGGTGGCCTGCGGGCAGACGGCCACGCCCGGCGCCGTCCTGGCCGCCACGCTCGCGGGCGCCGCCGCCGCTGCCGGCAGCCGGCTGCTGCTCGGCACCTCTGCCGGCCGCCCGAGCGTCGACGACGTCACGGCGGCGCTCGGCGAGCTCGGGATCGCCGCCGACCGGCTGACCTCCGACGACCTCCAGACCGCGGGCGTCGTCCGGCTGCACACGGGCGACGGGCTGCTCGTCAAGGTGTACGGCCGCGACGCCTCGGACAACCAGCTCCTGAGCCGGTTCTGGCGCATGCTGTGGTACCGCGACGCCGGGCCGGATCTCGCCCTCAGCAGGGCGTCGGCCGTCGAGCACGAGGCCTTCCTGACGCTGCTCGCCCGCAGCGCCGGCGTCCCCACTGCCGAGGTCGTGACCGCGGGGGAGACGTCGATCGGCGACGCGCTGCTCGTGCTCCGGGCCTCGGGGACGCCGCTCGCCGAGCTCACCGCCGACGCCGTCACGGATGCCCTGCTCGAGCGGGCCTGGCGCGCCCTGACCGTGCTCGCCAGCGTCAACATCGCCCACCTGCAGCTCGAGCCGGGCGTGCTCGTGGTGTCCGGGGAGGTCGTCGAGCTGCGCGAGTTCGCCGGCGCCACCGTGGCCGCCGACGCCTCCCAGCTGACGCGCGACCGGGCCCAGCTCCTGGCGTCGACGGCCGTGGTCGTCGGACAGGAACGGGCGCTGCGGGCGGCCGTCACCGCGCTCGGCAGCGAGGAGGCCTCGGCGATGCTGCCGTACCTGCAGGAGGCGGCCTTCGGTGCGTCGCTGCGCAAGGCGATGAAGGCCGTGGACCTCGAGGCCGACGACCTGCGCGCGGCGGCCGCGGAGGCCGTCGGCACCAAACAGCCGACGCTCGTCAAGCTCCGCCGCGTCACCTGGGGCAGCGCCGCCCAGAGCGCGCTCCTGGTGCTGGCCGCGACCGCCGTGTTCTCCTACCTCGGCCAGGTCGACTTCGACGAGCTGCGCAGCGACCTCGAGGGCGCCCAGTGGGGCTGGATCGTCGGCCGGCGCGATCATCGCCCAGCTCCCGCGGCTGGCCCAGGCCTACGCCACGCTCGGCTCGGTGCCGCAGCCGCTGCCGTACGGGCCCGTCTACGCGATGCAGCTCGCGACCGGGTACCTCAACCTGGCGCTGCCGTCGAGCCTCGCGCGCATGGCGATCTCGGTCCGCTTCTTCCAGCGCCAGGGCGTCGCCCCGGCCACCGCGGTCGCCTCGGGTCTGGTGGACTCGCTGGCGAACAACGTGGTGCAGGCGCTCCTGCTCCTGTTCCTGCTCCTGTTCTCGCAGGCGTCGGTCAACCTGGGCGTCTCCTCACCCGACTCCTCGGGTGGCTCGAACCTGCTCTGGCTGCTCGTGGGGATCGGCGTGGTCGTGGTCGTCGCCTCCGTGATCGCGGCGGTGGTGATCCCGCGGGTCCGCCACCTGGTGGTCGACAAGCTGCGGCAGTGGATCCCGCAGATCCGGTCGACGTTCGCCGGTCTGCGCTCGCCGAAGAAGCTGTGGCAGCTGATCTCGGGCAACGTGGCCAGCGAGCTCCTGTTCGCGACGGCGCTCGGCATGATGGCCATGGCGCTCGGCTACCACATCTCGCTCGTCGACCTGCTGGTCATCAACCTGAGCGTCTCGCTGTTCGCGAGCTTCATCCCGATCCCGGGCGGCATCGGTGTCGTCGAGGGCGGGCTGATGGTCGGCCTCTCGGGCCTCGGCGTGCCCCAGTCGGCGGCGCTCGCGATCGCCATCCTGTACCGCATGTGCACCTTCTACCTGCCGCCGATCGCCGGCTGGTTCGCCATGCGCTGGCTCACCCGCAACTCGTACCTCTGATCGCGGGCGCCGTGGACGCACACCGGGCGCCGGCTGCTGCGGCCGACGCCCGGTGACCTGCGGCCGGGCTCAGGGCGCGAAGGACTCGCGCAGCTCGGCCTCCTGCTCGGTCGACAGGTTGGTGTGGATGAGGTTCATGTCGCTGCCCTCGAACGCCGCCCGCACCCTGTCGACCACCGCATCGCTCGTCAGCAGGAACAGCGCCGACGTGCCCGGCACGACCTCCTTGCGCACCTCGGCGATGAAGTCGTCGTCGATGCCGACGTCCGACATCGACCCCGCCAGGGCTCCGGTCGCGGCGCCGATCGCCGCGCCCAGGAAGGGCATGAAGAAGATCAGCCCGAAGAGCATCCCCCAGAACGTGCCGCTGAGGGCGCCCGAGCCGGTGAGGTTGTTCAGCTGGCGGGTCTTCGGGCGCTTCTTGCCCTCCAACCAGCTGACGATCGCGGCGTCGTGCACCGTGATCAGCCCCTCGCTCTGCAGGCTCTTCAGCTTGTCGAGCGCCGCCTCGGCGCCGCCCGTGCTGCCGAACTTCCACACGGTCAACGTCCCCATACGACAGGCCTCCTTCGCTGGATCCTGGGCGGACGCTAGGAAGCGATCGCGGCCGCCTCCTCACCCCGCCGGGGTGACCACTCCCGCCTCGTCCAGGAGCACGCTCTCGCCGACGCCGAGGACCACCACCCGGCAGGCGGGAGCGCGCTCCGCCGCCAGAGCGGCGAAGCGGCGGGCCGGCTCGTCGGTGGGTGCTGCACGGCCGAGCGGGGCGTAGGTGCCGTAGTGGATGGGGACGGCCAGCCGAGCCTGCAGCAGCCCGGCGGCCTCGGCAGCCTGCGCCGGGTCCATGTGCCCCGGCCCGAGCGTCGGCCCCCAGCCACCGACCGGGAGCGCCGCGGCGTCCAGCGGACCGATCCGGGTCATCTCCGGGAAGAGCCCGGTGTCGCCGGCCAGGTAGACCCGGCGGCTGCCCTCGAGCACGTAGCCCAGCGCGGCGACCGTCGGCCCGAACGGCGGCCGCGCGCCGTCGTGCTCGGCCGCCGTCGCCAGGACGTCGACGGCGCCGATCCGGACGGTCTCGCCGACCGCCGTCTCGACGACGTGGGTGAAGCGCCGGCGCCGCAGCAGGCGGGCCGCGCCGCGCGGCAGCACCACCGGCAGGTCGCGCCCGAGCCGCTCGAGCGAGGGCAGGTCGAGGTGGTCGTAGTGCAGGTGCGTCAGCAGGACCGCGTCGACGCCGCGCAGGAGCGCGGCGGGTACGGGGACGTGGCGGCGGAGGTGGGCGACGCGGGTGCGCAGCACCGGGTCGCACAGCAGCCGCGCGCCGTCGAGGTCCACGAGCACGCTGCCGTGGCCGAGCCAGCCGAGCCGCGCCTGCGCCGCCATGCCCGCACGCTACGTGCGGGCACCTCGCCGGCAACCACCCCGACGGGATGAGGCATGGTGGTCGGGCGCGCCGCAGCCTGTCGGGAGAGCGAAGGAGGACACGTGTACCGGCAACGACTGCTCGCAGGCCCACTGATCGTGATCGTCGTCGCGCTCTCCGCGGTGAGCTGCGGCAGCAGCGACAAGCCGGCCGTGTGCGGCAAGCGGGACGCCGTGCAGTCGTCGGTCGACAAGCTGCTGAACACCAACCCGGTCAGCGACGGTCTCGACGCCGTCCGCTCGAACCTCAGCGACCTCCAGCAGAACGTGAAGGACCTGGCCAGCGCCGCCGGCGACCAGTACCGCCCGCAGGTCCAGGCGCTGCAGACCAGCACCGCGCAGGTCGCGACCGACGTCAAGGATCTCTCGGGCTCGAACCGCGGCGCCGCGATCACGGCGCTCCCCGGCCACGTCTCTACGGTGCAGAGCGACTGGAAGGCGCTCACCGACGCGGTCAGCTCGGCGTGTGACTAGCCCTGGCGACTCGCGGAACGTGCGGGCCGGCGCGACGGCGGAGTAGGCGTGAGCTCGAAGCACCACTACGGGTCCGGACGGCCGCTCCTGCGGGTGGCTCTGACGATCCCGATCAACGCCGTCGCGCTGCTGGTGGCCGACTGGTTGCTGAGCGGCTTCGAGCTCGGCGCGCCGCGACAGGCACTCGGCCTGGCGATCGTGCTCGGCCTGATCACGGCGCTCGTCGGGCCGTTCCTGGTACGCATCGCGCTGCCGGTCACGGTTCTCACGCTCGGCCTCGGCGGCGTCCTGCTCACCGGCCTCATGGTGTCGGTCGCGGCCGACATCTACGGCCGCGGGGTGCGCGTCGACGGCATCTTCGTGGGCGCGCTCGTGGCGCTGATCGTGGCCGTCGTCAACGCCCTGTTCACCGCCATCCTGGCCATCGACGACGACGACTTCTGGTACCGCAACGTGGTGCGGCGCCAGGCGCGCCGCTCGGGCTACGCCTCGAAGAACACGAGCGACGCGCCGGGCGTGCTGTTCCTCGAGATCGACGGCGTGGCCCACGACGTGCTGAAGCTCGGCCTGCGGGCCGGCAGCGCACCGACGCTGGGCCGCTGGCTGCGCGACGGCTCCCATCACCTGATGGGCTGGGAGTGCGACTGGTCGTCCCAGACCGCCGCCATGCAGGCGGGGATCCTGCACGGCTCGAACCACGACATGCCGGCGTTCCGCTGGTGGGAGAAGGAGCACGGCAAGGCGATCGTCTCGAACCGGCCGCGCGACGCAGCCGAGATCGAGGCCCGCCACTCGAACGGCAAGGGCCTGCTGCACGACGGCGGGGCGAGCCGGGCGAACCTGGTCTCGGGCGACGCGCCGTACTCGATGCTGACGATGAGCACCGTCCTCACGCGGCGCTCGGGAAAGGTCGGGCGCGACTACTACGCGTACTTCGCGAACCCCTACAGCGTCGTCCGCACGATGGCCCTCGTCACCGGCGAGGTGCTCACCGAGCTCTACCAGCAGACCCGCCAGAGGCGGCGCGACGTGCAGCCGCGGGTGCACCGCGGCTGGTTCCCGTACCCGCTCCTGCGGGCCTTCACCAACGTCATCCAGCGCGACCTCGAGGTCGCCGCCACGGTGCAGGACCTGTACGCCGGCCGGCCGGCGATCTACACCATGTTCCTGGGGTACGACGAGGTCGCCCACCACTCCGGGGTCGAGCGTCCCGAGACCCTGCGCGAGCTGGCCCGGATCGACAAGCAGCTCTCCCGGCTCGAGCGCGCGGCCGCCGACGCGGCCCGCAGCTACGAGATCGTCGTCCTCTCGGACCACGGCCAGACCCAGGGGGCGACCTTCCGGCAGCGCTACGGGGTCACCCTGGACGAGCTCGTGCAGGAGCTGAGCCGGGCCGGCTCGGTGGCCGCGACCGGGCACGACGGACGAGGGGTGGGGCTACGTGTCGGCCGCCGCCACCGAGGTCACCGCAGGCACCGGGGCGCTGGCCGCCTCCGTGCGGGTGGTCACGCGCCGCTCGCGCGACGGCGACGAGGTCGAGATCGGCGGCAAGCGGGACGAGACGGGCCGCAAGCGCGAGCCGGCGGCGCCCGACCCCGAGGCCGTCGAGGGAACGCCGGAGGTCGTGGTGATGGCGTCCGGCTGCCTGGGGCTCGTCTACCTGGGCCGCGAGCCCGGCCGGGTCACGCTCGAGCGGATCGAGGAGCTGCACCCCGAGCTCGTCGACGGGCTGCGCCGCCATCCGGGCATCGGCTTCGTGCTGGTGCGCTCGGAGGAGCACGGCGCCATGGTGCTCGGGCCGAACGGCACGCACTACCTGGCCGACGACCTGGTCGAGGGAGAGGACCCGCTGGAGCCGTTCGGCCCGAACGCGGCCCTGCACCTGCGGCGGGTCGACACGTTCCCCCACTGCGCCGATCTCGCGATCAACTCGACGTTCTGGCCCGACACCGGCGAGGTCGCGGCGTTCGAGGAGCTCGTGGGCTCGCACGGCGGCATGGGCGGCACGCAGTCCCACCCGTTCGTGCTGCACCCGCAGGTCCTGGCCGCGCCGGCAGAGCCCGTGGTCGGCGCCGAGCAGCTGCACCTCCTGCTCCGGAGCTGGCTCGCGTCGCTCGGCCACGAGCCCTTCCGCGAGCCGTTCGAGCCGGCGCACGGGCGCCGCGAGCAGGCGGCCCACTGACGACGTGGTCCGCCGTGTCCTCACCTGGCTGCGGTCGAACGCCTCGCGGCTGATCGCGTTCGGCCTGGTCATCGGGGTCTTCGCCTTCGTGCTGCCGCGGGTCGCGAACTACGGCGACGTCCTCGACGTCCTGCGCACGCTCTCGACCTACGACATCCTGGCCCTGCTCGGCCGCGGCGATCCTGAACCTCCTGACGTTCGGCCCGCCGTGGATGGCGGCCCTGCCGGGCCTCTCGTTCGTCCACTCGCTGGTGATGTCCCAGGCCTCGACCGCGGCCTCGAGCGTGCTCCCCGGCGGGGATGCGGTCGGTCTCGCGATGTCCTACTCGATGCTTCGCAAGTGGGGCTTCGGCTCGTCCCAGGTGGCCGTGGCGGCCGGCTCCACGGCCGTCTTCAACGTGTTCGCCAACGTCGGCTTCGCCGTCGTCGCGGCCATCCTGCTGGCGGTGACCGGTGAGTCCAACCCCCTGCTCACGACGGCCGCCTGGGTCGGATCGGCGCTGCTCGCGGTGAGCATCGCGCTGTTCGCCGTCGGCCTGCACGACGAGGACAACGCCCGCCTGGTCGGCGGCATCGCCACCCGCGTGGCGAACTGGGGGCTGCGGCTGATCCGTCGCCCGCAGGTGCACGGCTGGGACGAGCGGCTCGTCATCTTCCGGCTCGAGGCCGTCGGCCTGCTGCGCCGCCGCTGGTTCCCGCTCACCCTGGCCACGCTCGCCGGTCACCTGACCGTGTTCCTGGTGCTGTGGGTGTCGCTGCGCGCCGTCGGCGTGCCGGCCTCGGACGTCAACGTCCCCGAGATCTTCGCCGCCTGGGCCCTCATCCGGATCCTGACGACGATCCCGATCACCCCCGGCGGGATCGGCGTCGTCGAGCTCGGCCTGACCGGCGCGCTGGTCTCGTTCGGCGGCCAGAACGACGAGGTCGTGGCGGCCGTCCTGCTGTACCGCGTGCTGACCTTCGTGCCGCCGATCGCCGTCGGCAGCGTCTGCCTGCTGTTCTGGCGGCGGATCGGCGGCGCGGAGACCGCGCCGCCGACCACCGTCTCGAGCTGAGCCCAGCTAGCCCGCGGCCGCCGCGGGCACGTTGCCGCTGGTGCCGAGAATCCGGGCCTTCTCGCTGGCGAACTCGCTGTCGTTGAGCTTGCCCCGGTCGTGCAGGTCGGCGATCACCGAGAGCTGCTCGGCCGAGCTCGACGGCGAGTACTGCGCCACGAACTCGCGGCTCGCGCTGTCGATCGCCGCGCGCTCCTCGGGCGTTCCGCCCGGGCGGCGGAAGAGCAGGTAGAGCAGCGTGCCGAAGAACGGGAGGAACACCACGCACACCAGCCACACTGCCTTGCTGCCACCGTGGATGTCGTCGCGCCGGAAGATGTCGAAGACGGCAAAGCCCCAGATCAGGATCAGGGGGACGTAGATCAGGAGCAGGAAGAACGCGTCCCAGAAGCTCATGGGTCTCCTCTCGTTCGGGTCAGGACGGGGTCGGCTCGACCGGAGCCGCGGCCGCGGCCGGGGTGGCGCCCCGGCCCTCCAGGAGGCTCTGCTTCTCTCGCGCGAACTCCGCGTCGCTCAGCACGCCCCGTTCGCGCAGCTCGGCGAGCGTCGTCAGGCGCGACAGCAGCAGGTCCTCGGTTCCGGCGGTGGCCGCCACCGGGGCCTCCTCACGCGGCCGCGGGCGCGGCAGCGAGATCGTGGTGCGCTCGGCGTCGGGGAAGTCCTGGATCGCCTGCCGGCGCAGGAGCTCGATCCCGACGATGGCCATCGCGAGCAGGATGATGCCGCTGTACCAGCTGCGGGTCGCCGGCGTCGGCGACCAGGCCAGCAGCAGCAGGGCCACGGCGGCCAGCGCGCCGTAGGCCATCACGCGCTCGCGCAGGTACGGCGTGAGCGCCCGCCGCACCTCGCAGGCCCACTCGCCCGGGCCGGCCACCCAGGCGCCGATCAGTCCGACCACGCCGACGGCGCCGAGCGTGGTGTTCGCCAGCCGCAGCTGGTCGGTGGCGATCCACCAGACCGAGTGCGCTGCCGGCCGGAACGCCTCGTTGGCCACCAGGTGGTCGACGACCTGGTCCCCGAGCACCCGCCGGACGAAGACCAGGACGAGCGCCGCGCCCAGGACCGCGATCGCGCAGGCCTTCAGCGCCTTGCGCCGGTCGCGTGCCAGCCAGATCGCGGCGGCGAAGCACACGATGGCCAGCAGGTCGAGGACGTACGCGGCGATCTTCAGCGCCCTCGCGCTGTCCTGCAGCAGCTTCAGGTTGTTGGACCTGATGATGGTGATGCGGCCCGCGTCGGGTGGGAGCACGTTCTGCACGCGGTCGGCGATGCCGGCCCGCTGGACGACCTGCTCGATCATCGGGTGCAGGTCGAGCACCACGTTGCCGTTGGTCGTCTTCAGGGTGTCGCCGCCGCCGTCGACCAGCTTGATCAGCTCGGTGCTGGCCTGGCTGTTCGCGACCCTCCACACCCGCTGCACCTGATCGGTCTGCAGCGTTCGCAGGGCGGCCCGGTCGATGAACTCGCGCAGGCCCGCGGCCGCGGGCCCGGCGAGGGGCTTGGCCTGCTGGGGCAGCACGCCCCGGACCTGCGCGGCGACGTCGACGTTGGCGTACAGCTGGTCGACGATGAACGTCGAGAGCGTCTGCTGGACGGTCGGGTCCTGCAGGATCTTGCTGCTGGTGTCGGTCCAGGTCGAGCTCTGCAGCACCACCCGCTTGACCCACACCGCGGTCGTGCCGAGAACCAGCAGGAGGCCGCCGAGGACGACCAGGCCGCGCATGCCCCAGAGACGTTTGTTCACAGTGGTGTTGTCCGCGACCGAAGCGGTCGCGGCATCACCCTTGTAGGGCGATCACGCGCTCAGGCGCCCGGTGGCCTCGAGGAACAGGAGCGCCGCCGCGACGCGGCTCGACACGTCGGCCTCGCCGGACAGGTCGAGCTTCAGGAACACCTCGGAGACGTGCTTCTCGACCGCTCGCTTGCCCAGGCCGAGCCGCTCGGCGATCGCGGCGTTCGAGCAGCCCTGGGCCAGCAGGCCGAGGACGTCGAGCTCGCGGCTGCGCAGCCGGGCGAGCCTGGTGGGGTCGGTCGTCGCCGGGCCGGCCGCGAGGCGTTCCAGCACCGACGGCTCGACGACGGCGCCGCCGGTGGCGACGCTGCGCACCGCGCCGAGGACGTCCTCGCCGCGGCCGATCCGGTCGGTGAGCAGGTACGCCCGGCGCGCCACGCCGCCGGCGACCAGGCGCAGGACGTGCGCGGGCTCGATGGTCTCGGCGAGCACCACGACGCCCACCTTCGGCCGCTCGGCGCGCAGCCACTCGGCCAGCGCGATGCCCTCGCCGTCGTGCTCCGGCGGCAGGGACGCGGCCACGACGACGACGTCGGGGTCGCGCAGCACCACCGTCTCGAACAGGTCGGACTCACCGCCGACCGCGTCGAGCAGCTCGACGTCGGCCGCCCGCTCGAGCACCCTGCGCAGGCCCTCGCGCAGGAGGAACGTGCCGGTGGCCAGGAGCACCCGGATCGACGTGGACGGCGCTCGTTCCACGGCAGCCTCCGGGTCAAGGCGTCCAGTACTCACCCGTGTCACCCTCGCTGCTCGGCGCGCGGTGCGGCTCACCCGTGCTGGGTGACGTCCGGGGCGCCGGGTGGGTCGATCGTGCTGCGGGTGGGCGCGTCGTACGAGATCCGCGTCAGAGGGCGGGTGACAGACTCGCTGCTGCCGCACTTCGAGGGGCTGACTGCCAGGGTCGAGCCCGTGGAGACGACGCTGTTCGGCAAGGTCCAGGATCAGGCGGCGCTGCACGGGCTGCTCGAACGGATCGAGTCGCTGGGGCTCGAGCTCGTGGAGGTGCGGCGCTTCTCGTCCGAATCGTGAACATCCGGTGCAGACACGGGGGAGTCAGCCGAAGCGCCAGGGGGAGTGGGCACACTCTCAAAGAGGCGTGTAGACCACCATTGCGGCGGTCGATTGCGCGTGCTTCTCTCCATGGTGCATGCCCGGCCGCGTTACGAGCACGCTCGACCACCAGCTCGGCCATGCAGGATCCGGCCGGCGCCCGCGTGAGTCGGGTGCGACCATCGCCCCTGTCAAGCTGGTCCCGCCCCAGCTGCATCACCGCCTGGTACGGCGCGACCGGCTCGTCGAGTGGCTCGGCGCGTCCGTCGCCGGCTGCCGGCTGACGCTGCTCGCGGCGCCGCCCGGCGCCGGCAAGACGACGCTCCTGGTCTCCTGGATCGAGCGTGGCGCCGCGCCCGCGCGTACGTGCTGGGTCTCGCTCGACGGCCACGACGACGCGCCCCGCCGCTTCTGGTGCACCGTGCTCACGGCGCTCGCCCGGCACGGAGCTTGCCGCCGGGGACTGCTCGAGGCAATCTCCACGCCGGGCTCCTGGGCGAGCACGCCCGACCTGGTCGCCGCCGTCGCCGACGCGCTGGTCGACGACGGCGAGCCCGTGGTGCTGGTGCTCGACGACGTCCACGAGCTGCGCGACCCGCGGATCCTCGACGGCCTCGCAGACCTCCTGCGGCTGGCACCCGACAGCTTCCGGCTGGTGCTCGCGAGCCGGCGCGACCCGCGGCTGCCGCTGCCGCGCATGCGGCTCTCGGGGCAGCTCGGCGAGCTGCGCGCGGACAGCCTGGCGTTCACCACGGACGAGGCCCGCGAGCTGCTCGGGGGCCACGGGATCGCGGCTGCCGCCGGCGACGTCGACGCCCTCGTGCTTCGCACCGAGGGCTGGGCCGGCGCGCTCGGGCTGGCGGTCCTGTCGCTGCGCGGCGCGACCGACGTGAGCGAGCGCATCGGGCGCTTCGCCGGCGACGATCGGGCCGTGGCCGACTACCTGGCCAGCGAGGTTCTCGACGGGCTGTCCTCGCGGGCGCGCGAGTTCCTGGTCCGCACCTGCGTCGTCGACGAGATCACGGGCCCGCTGGCCGACGCCATCACCGGCCGGGCCGACGGCGCCCGGATGCTGGCCGAGCTCGAGCAGGCCAACTGCTTCGTGCTCGCCCTCGATGCGCAGCGCCGCTGGTTCCGCTACCACCGCCTCCTGCTCGAGCTCCTGCGCAGCCGCCTCGCCCTCGAGAGCGCCGAGCGGCGGCGCGCGCTGCACGCGTCGGCGGCGGCCTGGCTGGCCGGAGCCGGGCTCGCCGTCGAGGCCACCCAGCAGGCCCTCGCCGCCGAGGACTGGCGCCTCGCTGCCGACCTCGTGGCCGAGCACTGGCTCGACGCGTTCCTCGACGGCCGGGCCGCGACCCTGCGGCCGCTGCGGCGCAGCCTGCCGGCCGAGTTCTCGGAGCGCGAGCCCGCGATCGCCGCGGCCCTCGCCGCGATGCACCTCGAGGCCGGCGAGGTCGAGGCGGCCGACCGCCACCTGGCGCTGTCGCGCGAGGCCCTCGGCTCGCGGGTGCCCGCCCCGAGCCTGCGCGAGCTGCTCGGCGTCGTCACCCTGCTTCGCGCGCGCATGCGCGGGGACGGGGAGGAGGCGCTGACCCAGGCCGACGCGCTGATCGGCGATCCGTCGGATGCGCCGGCGCAGCCCGAGCGCCGGGGTCTCGTGCTCCTGTTGCTCGGGGCCGCCGCGCTGTGGAGCGGCCGCGAGCAGCTCGCCTCACGCCACCTCCGCGCCGCGGTCGCCATCGCCCGTCTGGCCGACCGCCCGGTCGTGGTCGTCGCCGCGCTCGGGAACCTGGCCCTGCTCGAGCTCCTGCGCGGACGGCTGCAGCCCGGTGCGGCGCTCGCCCGCGAGGCGCTCGACATCGCCCGCCCGCTGGGGTTCGCCGACGGCGTCGGCGCAGCGCCCGCGCTCCTGGCGCTCGGCTGGGCCGAGCTCTACGCCTGCGAGCCGACCGCGGTCGAGACGCTGGCCCGCGCCGCCGCCGCCGCCCGCGGCTCGAACGACGTGCCGCTGCGCCTGGCGATCACCGCGATCTGCGCGCTCGCAGAGCTCGGCGCCGACGGCGGCCCCCGCCGCGGGCTCGAGCTGCTGCACGGCGCGGCCGCCGAGCACGGCTCCTGGCTTCCGCCGCCGGTCGTCCGCCGGCTGCTCGGCGCTGCCGAGGTCCGGCTCCTGCTGGCCGCCGGCGACGAGCACGCCGCCGCGGAACAGCTCGCCCGCCTCGAGCCCGGCGCCACCCGGGCGGTCCTGCAGGCGCGCCTGGCGCTCGGCCACGCCGACCCGTCGGCGGCGCTCGAGGCGCTCGCGCCGTACGTCGCTCCCGACGCCGTCGAGACGGATCTCGCGACCCGGGTCGAGGCGCTCGTCCTCGAGGCGGTCGTCCGCCACCGCCGGCTCGACCACGAGGGCGCCCAGGTCGCGCTCGAGCGGGCGCTGGCGCTGGCGGACACGGATCGCTGCCTGTGGGTGCTGCTGCAGGCCGGGCCGAGCCTGCGCGACCTGCTCGGCCGCCAGGTTCGGCGCGGCACCGGACACCGCGGGCTGCTCGAGGACCTGCGGGTCCGGCTCGACCGCGCCGACGACGCCGCGCCGGCGTCCGAGACGCTCGTCGAGCCGCTCAGCGCCCGCGAGCGCACGGTGCTGTCCTACCTCGAGACGATGCTCTCGACCGAGGAGATCGCCGCCGAGCTGTTCGTCTCGGCGAACACGATCAAGAGCCACTCGAAGAGCATCTACCGCAAGCTCGGCGTCACCCGGCGCCGTCAGGCGGTGCTGCGGGCCCGCGCGCTGCGCCTGCTGTAGACCGACGCCTGCTGTAGACCGACTGCACGGCCTCGTCGATCGTCGGGAACACGCTGTGCGGGCCGAGGGTGCCGCTGACCCCCGTCTGGTCCAGGGTGTCGCGGACCTCGCCGAGGTCGTGGGCCAGGAGCAGCGCCACGTCGGTGCGTTCGAGCTCCTCGGCCAGCGTGGCCAGCATCTCGGCCGCGGTCACGTCGATGAACGGCACCGTCTCGGCGTCCAGGATGACCGCCTGCGTGCCCTCGCGCGCGGCCGCCGTGCGGATGGCCACGCGGACCTGGTCGGCGTTGGCGAAGAACAGGCCCGCCTCGACCCGCAGGACGACGATCCCCGGCTGGCGCTCGTCGCCGGGATGGCGTTCGACGTCGGTCCAGCGGTACGGCTCGTTGGCCGTGCGGGCCAGCTCGGCCACGTGCGGGCTCGACGCCCGGTAGGCCAGGAGCACGAGCGAGCAGCCGATCCCGATGATCAGCCCCGGCAGGGTGTCGAAGACCAGCACGCCGGTCATCGCCGCGACCGCCGCCAGGAAGTCCGGCCGGGCCGCCACCCGGATCCGCCGGGGGCGCTCGCCGGCGATCCGGTAGAGCCGGCGAAGCGCCGCGAGGTCGACCAGCTCGATCACCGCGGCGATCACCACGGCGGCCAGCGTGGCCTCGGGCAGCTTCTCGAAGAGGGCGGTCAGGAAGAGCAGGGTGACGATCGTCAGGGCCGCCACGACCAGGCCCGAGATCTGGCTCCTGGCGCCGGCGCCGCCGTTGACCGCGGTCTTCGAGAGCGAGCCGTTGACGACCATCCCGCTGGACAGTCCCGAGGCCAGGTTGGCCGCGCCGAGGCCGAGGAGCTCGGCGCTCGCGTCGACCGTGTAGTGGTTCTTCGCGGCGTACGACTTGGCCGCGCCGAGGCCCTCGGCGAACCCCACCAGCAGCACCCCGACGGCGCTGCCGAACAGGGTCAGGTAGTCGCTGCCGCTCACGTCCGGCGTGCCCAGCGAGGGCAGGCCCGGCGCGATGTGGCCGACGATGTCCACGCCGTGCTCGTCGAGGTTGAAGACGTAGACCGCGGCGACCCCGAAGGCCACCGCCACGAGCGACGCCGGCACCACCGGCAGCCAGCGCTTGAGGCCGAGCACCAGGGCCAGCGACAGCACGCCGACGGCGAGCGTCCACCCCTGGGTGTCGCCGAGGTTCTTGACCAGGTCCCAGAGCTTCTCGAAGAAGTCACCCGAGCCCTTGTCGACCCCGAACAGGGCCGGCAGCTGGCCGACGATGATCGTCAGCGCCAGGCCGATCACGAACCCCTTGAGCACCGGCTCGGAGATGAGGTTGGCCACGAACCCGAGGCGGGCCAGCCCGGCGATCACCCCGCAGACCCCGGTGGCCACGGCCAGGCCGGCGGTCAGCGCGGCGTAGCCGGTCGCATCCCGGGCCGCGAACTCGCCGATGATCCCGGCCGACAGCGCCGCCGTGGCCGACATCGGGCCGACCACCAGGTGGCGCGAGCTGCCGAACGCCGCATACAGGAGCAGTGCTCCCGGTGCGGCGTACAGGCCGACGACCGGGGAGACGCCCGCGATCGACGCGTAGGCCAGCGACTCGGGGACGAGCACGGCCCACACGGTGAGTCCGGCGACGAGGTCCCCGGTGAGCCAGGCGCGGCGGTAGCCATGCAGAGATCGGAAGAGCGGGAGGCGGCCCACCTGTCCGGAGCGTGGCCGGCAGCCGGCGTCGGCGGCTCACCCAGCAGGGGTGAGGCTCGAACGGATCAGGCAGGCGACGCTCGGCGACCGTGGGCGAAGCGATCGGACAGATGCTCCCGGCTGCGATCGGCGTGGCCATCAGCCCGTTGCCGATCGTCGCCGTGGTGCTGATGCTGGTCACGCCGCGGGGGCGGGTGAACGCCCCGGCGTTCCTGCTCGGCTGGCTCGCGGGCCTGGCGATCGTCGGGGTCGTCGTGCTGTCCCTGGCCGGCGGCGCTGGCGCGAGCGACGAGGGCGCGCCCGCGGACTGGGTGAGCTGGCTGAAGCTGGTGCTCGGGATCCTCCTGCTGCTGGTCGCCGCGAAGCAGTGGCGGGGCCGCCCGCGCGCGGGAGAGGAGGCCGCGCCGCCGAAGTGGATGGCCGCGCTCGACTCGTTCACCCCGGTCAAGTCGCTCGGCATCGGGGCACTCCTGTCGAGCGTCAACCCGAAGAACCTGCTGCTGTCCGTCGCGGGCGCGGCGGCCATCGCCCAGACGGGCATCCCGGCCGGTGAGCAGGCGGTCGCCTGGATCGTGTTCGTCCTCGTGGCGAGCCTCGGCGTGGGCACGCCGGTCGTCCTGTACTTCGCGCTCGGCGATCGATCCAGGAGCATGCTCGACGAGCTGAAGACCTGGATGGCGAGCCATAACCAGGCGATCATGACCGTCCTCCTCCTGGTGTTCGGCGTCAAGCTCGTCGGCGACGCGATCACCGGCTTCTCCGCCTGAGGTCACCCCGGACAGGTGAGACGGCGCCGGCCACGTGGCAGGATGCTCCGGACATGAGCCACTGCTGCGCCCCCTCCCGCGACGAGCCGCCCGGCGGCCGGACGGCGGCTCCGGCGGCGGCCGCAGGCCGGCAGGCGATCGAGACGGTCGAGGTCGCCGCGGGCGAGTTCCAGATGGGATGCAGCGATCCCTGGGCCTACCCGGAGGACGGGGAGGGGCCGGTACGCCGGGTCACGCTCGACGCCTTCCGGATCGCCCCGGCGCCGGTCACGAACGCCGAGTTCGCCCGCTTCGTGACGGCCAGCGGCCACGTGACGGAGGCCGAGCGCTTCGGCTGGTCGTTCGTCTTCGGCGGGCTGCTGCCCGACGACTTCGAGGAGACCCGCGCGGTGGCCCACGCGCCCTGGTGGCGGCAGGTGATGGGCTCGTCCTGGGCCCACCCCGACGGCCCGCAGTCCGACCTCGAGGGCCGCGAGGCGCACCCCGTGGTGCACGTGAGCCACGGCGACGCGCTGGCCTACTGCACCTGGGCCGGCGCCCGGCTGCCGACCGAGGCCGAGTGGGAGCGGGCGGCGCGCGGCGGCCTCGAGGGCCAGCCGTTTCCGTGGGGGAGCGAGCTCGAGCCCGACGGCGAGCACCGGATGAACGTCTGGCAGGGCGAGTTCCCCAGCCGCAACGCCTGCGACGACGGGTTCTACGGCACCTCGCCGGTCGGCTCGTACCCGCCGAACGAGCTCGGGCTGTACGACACGACGGGCAACGTCTGGGAGTGGACGGCGGACTGGTTCAGCCCCGACTTCCACACCCGTGACCGGCGGACCAACCCGCAGGGCCCGAGGCGCGGCACCCACCGCACGGCCCGCGGGGGCTCGTACCTGTGCCACGCCTCGTACTGCCGGCGCTACCGGGTGTCGGCCCGGAACGCCCTCACGCCGGACTCGTCGTCCGGCAACGTCGGCTTCCGGGTCGTCGGCGGCTAGCCGAAGTACTCGTCCCAGCGACTCCTCCCGCGCCAGGAGCCCCACGGCGACGAGGTCCTGCGGGTGCACCCAGGCGTCGGCCAGCAGCGCGCCGCCGGCGCTCTGGATGGAGGCGCGCAGCGGGATGGCCCAGCGGTGCTCGAGCAGCACCACGGCCGCGGCGCTCCCCGGCGGGATCGCCTCCTCGATGTACCAGAAGTTGTCCTGGTCGAGGATCTCGTTGCTCTCGGCGCCCGCCTCGGCCCCTGCCTCGGCGCCGATCTCGGCGCCCTCGAGGCCGCCTGCGCCGAAGCCGATCAGCGCCCCGACGTACGCGCCGAGCTCGGCGGACTCGCTCTGGGTGAGATCGCTGTGCTGCACCGTCTGGACGGTGCCGTCCTCGTGCTTTCGGACCACCAGCGCGTCCACGAGCCGGACGGTGTCGCTCTGCCTGAGCCGCTCGAGCTCGGCCAGGACCTGGCCGCGGAAGTCGGGCTGGTCGAAGCCCAGCACCAGGAGCTGCACGGGTCCGATGGTCATTGGCATTCCTCCTCGCTCGCCGTCCAGGCGAGCAGCGTGGCCTTGGCTGCGTCGAGCTCCGTCTCGCTGGTCGGAGCCCTGCCGCGGACGCTCTCTGCGGGCGGTCTGCGGCGCCTCACCCCGCCTGGGTGAACGCCGGGCGGCCCGGGCTCGGTAGCCTCGGCCGGCATCGAGAACGCCCGCTCGCTCCTGCACGCGACCGCCTCGCGCCTGAGGCCGCTCGCGCCCTCGCGCGCCACCGTGCGCGCGGACGCCGTCGCCGGCCTGCCGGGCGCCATCTCGAGCGTGCCCGACGGCATGGCCTCGGCGGTGCTGGTCGGGGTGAGCCCGATCTACGGCCTGTACTCCGGCATCGTCGGCCCGATCGCCGGCGGCCTCTCGGCCAGCACCCGGCTGATGATCATCACGACGACCACGGCGGCGGCGCTGGCGGCGGGCTCGGCGCTGTCCGGGGTCGACCCGGCCAACCGGGCCGACTCGCTCTTCCTGCTCACGATCCTGGCCGGGGTCGTGATGATCGCCGCCGGGCTCGCTCGGCTCGGCCGCTACGTCCGCTTCGTCTCGCTCTCGGTCATGACCGGGTTCCTGACGGGCGTCGCGGTGAACATCGTGTGCGGCCAGCTGCCGGACCTGTGCGGCGTCGCCGCGAGCGGGTCGGTCGCCGTGGCCAAGGCCCTCGACGTCCTCCGCCACCCCGGCCAGATCGACGTGCCGTCGCTCCTGGTCGGACTCGGCGCGCTGGCCCTCATGGTGGTCCTGGCGCGGACCCGGCTGGCGTCGGTCTCCTCGCTCGTGGCCCTGGTGGTGCCCACGCTGGCAGTGCTCGGCGTCGACGGGGTCGCCCGGGTGTCCGACAGCGGCGCGATTCCCGGCGGCATCCCGCTGCCGCACCTGCCGGACCTCTCGCTGGTGTCGTTCAACCTGGTCGCGGGCGCGTTCGCCATCGCCGCCATCGTGCTCGTCCAGGGCGCAGGCGTGGCCGAGTCGGCGCCGAACCCCGACGGGCCGTCGAACACCAACAGGGACTTCTCCGCCCAGGGGATCGCCAACGTCGCCGTCGGGCTCTTCCGCGGCCAGCCCGTCGGCGGCTCCGTCGGCTCGACGGCCCTGAACGTCGCGGTCGGTGCTCGCTCGAACTGGGCCGCGATCTTCGGCGGGTTCTGGATGCTGCTGATCATCCTGGCCTTCTCCGGTCTCGTCGGTCAGGTCGCGATGCCGACGCTGGCGGCGGTGCTGATCTACTCCGCCGCGATGTCGCTGCGGCTCGGAGCGCTCGAGACGATCTGGCGGGCCGGGCCGCTGTCCCAGATCGCGCTCGCCACGACGCTCCTGGCCACCCTGCTGCTGCCGGTCGCCGAGGCGGTCGGGATCGGCGTCGCCATCTCGCTCCTCCTGCAGCTGCGCCAGGAGGCCATCGACCTGTCGGTGGTGCAGCTCTTCCGGCTCGACGACGGCCGCTTCGCCGAGCGTCCGGCCCCGGCCCGGCCGGCGTCGAGCAGCGTCACCCTGCTCGACGTCTACGGGAGCCTGTACTACGCCGGCGCGCGCACCCTCGAGGCGCGGCTGCCGGATCCTGCCGGGACGACCCGGCCGGTGGTCATCGTTCGCCTGCGCGGGCGCACCGCCCTCGGGGCGACCGCGTTCGTGATCCTGGCGCGCTACGCCGAGCGGGTCGAGGCCGCCGGCGGACGGCTGTACCTGAGCGGTGTGGACCCGCAGCTGCTCGAGCAGCTGCGGCGAACCCGGCGCGTCGACGTCGACCGCCGGGTACAGGTCTTCGTGGCGACCGAGATCGTCGGCGACGCGAGCGCCCTGGCCTACCGTCAGGGCGAGGCGTGGCTGGCCCGGCAGGCGCCATGCTGATCCTGGTCGCGTTCGTGCTCCTGCTGCTCCTGCCCCAGCCCTGGAGCCTGATCGCCTTCGCGGTGGCCCTGGTCCTGGCGGTCTTCGAGATCCTGTACTGGCACCGCACCGTCCGCGACCGTCACGAGGCGGTCGGCGCCAAGACGCTCATCGGCCGCGAGGCCATCGTCCTGACCGAGTGCCGCCCGACCGGGCAGGTCCGGTTCGACGGCGAGATCTGGGCCGCCACCTGCGCCACGGGGGCCTCACCGGGGGACACGGTGCGGGTCGTCGGCCGCAAGCAGCTGGTGCTCGTCGTCGAAGTGACGCACTTGGCGCCCAATCACCCGGGAGGGGTGATGCCGCCCGGTATCTGAGCGCCGACCGTAGGCCTTTCTGAGTCCCCGATACGGGAGGAGTGATGGCAACGGTTTCGCGCTCGCAAGCAGGCGCGTCCTACGGCACCGAGATCGCGGGTGCCGGATGGATCGCGTTCGCGGGGATCATGCTCGTCATGGTCGGCTTCTTCAACGTCATTGACGGCCTGGCCGCCATCGTCAACTCGAACTACCTGACGAACCAGCTGCTGTTCGCCAACCTCGACGCGTGGGGCTGGTTCTTCGTCATCTGGGGTGCGCTGCAGGTCATCGCGGGCATCGCGGTGTTCGGCGGCGCAACCTGGGCCGCGATCTTCGGTGTGATCGCCGCCTTCGTGAACGCCGTCGCCCAGCTGTCCTGGGCCGCGACGTACCCCGTCTGGTCGATCACGGCGATCGTGCTCGACGTGCTCGTGATCTACGCGCTCGTCGTGTACGGCGGTCGGCAGGAAATGACCTGATCCGAGACGCTCCGGCGCGGCGGTCGGGCCGCGCCGGAGCGGCGGTGACCCGAACTGGGGGTTCGGTGGACGGCGACTGAACCCGCGACCGCCTCGGCGGAAGCGGGAAGATTCGGCACGGCCGGACCGACCTGGCTTGTGGCACTAGCAAGTGTTCACTAGGCTGCGTGGACCCAGTGGCCGTCCGCGTCGTGATCGCAGAGGATCACCTCCTCGTCAGGGAGGGAATGCAGCGGATCCTCGAGGCCAGCCGCGACATCGACGTCGTGGCGGCCGTCGCCGATGGTGACGCCCTCGAGGCGGCCATCGAGCGAGAACGTCCGGACGTGGTCGTGACGGACGTCCGCATGCCCCCCTCCGACGAGGCCGAGGGGATCCGGGTAGCCCGCGACGGGCGCGAGCGCTACCCGTTGATGGGCGTGCTCGTGCTCAGCCAGTACGCCGACCCGGCGTACGCGCTGGCGCTGTTCCGGGACGGGTCGAGCCGGCGCGGCTACCTGCTCAAGGACCGGCTCGGGGCTCCGGGCGAGCTGGTGGCGGCGATCGCCGACGTCGCCGGTGGCGGCTCCATCGTCGACCCGGTGGTCGTCGAGGCTCTGGTGACGTCCCGGCTGCAGGCCGAGGCGTCGCCGCTGCGGGCACTGACGACGCGGGAGCACGAGATCCTGGCCGAGCTCGCGGCGGGGAAGAGCAACGCGGCGATCGGGCGCACCCTGGTGATCACCCGGCGCGCCGTCGAGCACCACATCACGGCGATCTTCGCCAAGCTGGGGCTGCCGGCCGAGACCGAGGTCAGCCGCCGGGTCCGGGCGGCCCTGCTGTACCTGGCCGACCGTGACGGCGCCGCAGGCCCCCGAGCGCCCGTGGCCTGAGCGCCGGGTCGGCCGGCCGCATCAGACTCGGCTGCGCGGCGTCGCCGGAATCCGGGCCAGCACGGTCGTCCCGTAGCCCGCCGGGCTGTCGATGACGAGGGTGCCGCCGCCGGCCTCGACCCGGTCGCGCAGGCCCTGCAGCCCACCGCCGCCGCGCTCGGCCGCGCCGCCGGTGCCGTCGTCGAGCACCTCCACCACCAGGGCGCCGGCCACGGCCCGGATGTCGACCCGGATCGAGGACGCTCGGGCGTGCTTCTGGGCGTTCGCGATGGCCTCGGTGGCCACGTAGTAGGCGGTCGCCTCGGCCTGCTCGTCGAACCGCCCGGTGGGCGCGGCGACCACCGTCACCGGGGTGGAGGCGTGGGTGGTGATGCTCACCACCGCGTCGGCCAGGCCGAGGTTCGTCAGCACCGAGGGGTGGATGCCCTGGGCGAGCTCGCGCAGGTCGACGATCGCCTGCTGCAGCTCGCCGGTGGCCTCGTCGAACACGTCGGATGCCGTGCCGGGCGACCGGTCGCGCGCTGTCGGAGGCCAGCTCGAGACGCATCGCCAGGGCCACCAGCCGCTGCTGGGCGCCGTCGTGCAGGTTGCGCTCGATCCGGCGGCGTTCGGCGTCGGCCGTGCCCGACAGGCGCGCGCGCGAGGCGCGCAGACGCATCGCGATCTCCTCGCGCTCGGTGACGACCGCTGCGAGGCTCAGCGTCGACAGGGCTGCGACCGCGATGAACAGCTGGGTGCTGAGCACGCTCCGGGTGATCGAGTGGAAGTAGAAGGGCCCGTTGGCGTTGGTCGTGTTCCACACCGTCAGCCCGACGACGATGGCGATGGCGAGCGTCGCGCCGCGCTGGCCGAAGCGCAGCGCCGCCAGGATCAGGGCCGGGAACGCGATGTAGGTCAGCGGGCGGTCGCCGCGCAGCGCGAGCTCGGTCAGCGCCACCACGGCCACGAGAACGGCCGCGGCCTCGACCAGCCGGCCCTGCCACTCGGCCCGCGTCGGTGGGTAGCGCCAGGCGAGCGCGAGCGGCACGACGACCAGGGCGCCGGTGGCGTCGCCGAGCCACCACGTCCGCCAGACGTTCGGCATCGCGGCGGTGTCGACGACCCCGTTCAGCCGCAGGCAGATCGAGCCGACCGTCGCGCTCACCAGCGTGCCGACGGCGAAGGCGGTCACCATCCAGGCGAGGTTCCCCACCGTCGCGAGCGGTGGCCGGCCCCGTGTCAGCCGCCGGAGCAGGATCGTCGCCACGACGATCTCGAGCAGGTTGCCGGCCGTCTGGCCCAGGTTCACCGCCAACGGGATGGCGCCGTAGTTGTTCGCCAGCAGGTCGCCGATCAGGACGCCCGGCCAGAGGCGCAGGCCGAACAGGTAGAGGCTCGCGATGCCGACGCCGACCGGCAGCCAGACGATCGCGGCGACGGGCCCGGCGAACTCCAGGGCGAAGCCGAGCCTGGCCGAGCCGTAGTACAGCGCGGCGAGCGCGGCGATGCGAAAGAGGTAGACCGGCTCGAAGACGTCGCTGAAGAGGCGCGACGGCTCCGAGGAGGCGTCCTCGGTCGTGTAGGTGAGATCGGACACCGGCGGCCTGGAGATCGAACTGTACGCCTGCCTCCAGCACCCGGCAACGCGACCAGCGGTCACGCGTGCGGGCGCGCGGCCGAGAGCCCGCGTATCGTGGCGCCGTGAGCGACGCCGGCTCCGTCCCGGTCGCCCGCGAGCGGGCTCGCGCGCTGGCCCGGCTCGCCGAGCACGAGTTCGGCTCGTTCGGCGAGGCCGCCCGCGCCGTCGTCAGCCTGGCTCAGCGGCTGCTGCACATGGAGATCCTGGCGGTCACCGAGGTGGTCGACGGGCGCTACCTGTTCCTGGACGTCGAGCAGACGTTCCCGCTGCCGGTCGGCCCGGGCGCCGAGCTCCCCTGGAACCAGGCGCTGTGCTACGCCCACGTGGAGCTCGGGGCGCCGCCGGTCAACCCGGACATCCGAGAGGTGCCGGCGTACTGGGAGGCGTGGCAGCGGCTGCGCGGCGCGCTGCAGGTCGACTGGGACGTGCGGGGGTTCGTCACGGTGCCGATCCGCCAGCCCGACGGCCGGCTGTTCGGCACGCTGTGCGCGCACCACACCTCGCCCCTCGAGGTCGACGAGACGTCGCGGGAGACGCTGGTCGTGCTGGCCCGGATCCTGGGCTACGAGATCGCTCGGGAGCGCGGCGCGGCGGCGCTCGAGGCGGCGCACCTCGAGCTGCAGGCGTCGGAGCGGCGTCGCATCCAGCTCGTCGGCGAGGTGGCCCACGAGCTGCGCGCCCCGCTGATGGTGATCGACGGCTACATGGAGGGAATCATCGACGGCGTCGTGCCGGCGGCCGCCGAGCACCTGCAGCTGGTGCGCGGCGAGGCCCAGCGGGTGCGCCGGCTGGTCGACGACCTCGAGCAGCTCGTGCGCCTCGGCGACGTGCGGGCCGACCCGTTCCAGCCCCAGCCGGTCGACGTCGCGCTGGTCGCCGCCGATGCGGTGGCCCGCTTCGCGCCGCTG
Organism: uncultured Actinomycetes bacterium; assembly: GCA_963794695.1. Taxonomy (GTDB): domain Bacteria; phylum Actinomycetota; class Thermoleophilia; order Gaiellales; family JALYLC01; genus CAWCFJ01. The sequence goes on from CAWCFJ010000013.1 coordinate 160,174, forward strand.
GCCCTGGCCAGCGGGGTGACCCTGCGGGCCTCGGCCTCGAGCGGCGGGCTGGTGGTGGCCGGCGAGCGCGACCGGCTCGACCAGGCGCTGGCCAACCTGGTGCGCAACGCGCTCGGCGCGACGCCGGCGGGCGGCACGGTGGAGGTGGTCGCCGCGGCGGGCCCTGCCGGCGCCCGGCTCGCGGTGCGGGACACCGGGGTCGGCATGCCGCAGGAGGAGGCCGAGCGCGCCTTCGACCGCTTCTTCCGCGGCAGCGCCGGTCGTGACCGCTACGACGGCTCGGGCCTCGGCCTGGCGATCGTGCGCTCGATCGCGAGCCGGCACGGCGGCCGCACCAGCCTCGAGAGCCAGGTGGGCCGCGGCACCGAGGTCGCGATCGAGCTCCCATCGATCTAGCTGGTACTCGAGGCGTCGGTTCGGGGTGGTGCCTGGCCGGGGCGCTGCCGGTTCAGGGCGCCATGAGCGGCAGGGCGAGCACCAGCGCCACGTTGACCGCGATCCCGAGCGGGAGCAGGAGCCGTTCGCGGCCGCGCGCGATCCCGGACGCGGCGAAGGCCAGCGGGAAGGCGAACAGGGCCTGGCGGCCGATGCTCTGGTAGCTGCCCGAGACCAGTGAGAGCCCGAGCACGGCGGCGGCGAACCAGCCCCACGGCGTCGCCTGGCCGTGCCGGAAGAGCCAGGCGCAGAGGACGACGGCGACGACCGCCAGGGCCAGCTCGCCGAGGGTCTGGACGTGGTGCGTCGAGCGGACGTCGAGCACGCTCGTGACCAGGCCGGACGGCCCCTCCCGGCCCCAGGCCCGCTGGGCGTCACGGAACGCCAGCAGGTGCCCGGTGTGCCGCCACAGGTAGACGTGCACCGCGACGGCCGCGGCCAGCGGCAGCGCCGAGGCGACCAGCGCGGGTCCTGCGCCGCGGCGGCGCCAGAGCAGGACGGCCAGCGGGATCGCGACCAGGAACCCGTTCGGCCGGGCGACCGCGGCGACCGCGGCGAGCAGGCCGGCGGGCACCGTCCGGCCGCGGGTCGCGAGGATGCAGGCGCCGGCCGCGGCGGCCAGGGCGAGGCCGTCGGGGTACAGCAGGAGCAGGGCGAACGAGCCCGGCAGGCAGGCCAGGGCGACCGCGGCCCGGCGCGGCTCGGGGGCGAGCCGGGCGACGCCCAGGAACGCGAGCGCCGAGGCCGGCACGGCGATGACCGCGCCGGCCAGGGAGCTCCCGAGCGGCCGCAGCGCTGCGAGCAGGAGCGGCCAGAGCGGGAAGAACGCGTCCTCCCTCGCCACCCGTCCCGCGGGATAGCCATGCCGGGCGATCTGCCGGTACCAGGCGAAGTCCCACGAACGGAGCGGCCACAGCGGCCCGTCCCGCGCGACGCCCGGCATCCCGTGGTGCGGGCCGGAGGCGATCGCGCCGGTCGCCACCGCGAGCGCGACGAGCCCCGCCGTGCCGGCGGCCCAGACGGCCCAGACGACGAGCACGCCGCGCGCGTCGAACGCCCGCGTCGCGGTCGCCGGGGCGGTCTCGTGCGCGGTCGCGACGGGCATGCAGGGGAATCGTCGCAGACCGCCGGAGCGAGCGCACGAGCGCGGGGCGACGCTGGAGGTCACGGGTCGGCGCCGGCCGGCGGCGTGATGACGCGGTCGACCGTCGTGTTCGCGAACATCGGATTGGCATCCGCGTGCGACCCGGCACGGAGGCGCAGGATGGTGATCGGACCGTCGCGGAGGTCGCCGTTGGGATCGAACCTGATCGTGCCGAGCACGCCGTCGCGCAGGTCGGTGGCGAACAGCTCGTGGAGCACGGATCGGCGCGTGCCGTCAGAGCGCGCGATCGCGGCGAGGAGCACGTCCGTCGCCTCGCTGGCGTACGCCGCACCGAACGATGGCGTCGCCGCGTCGAACGCTCGAAGGAAGCGCTGGCCGGCGCGCGGGAGCTGGCCGTTCGGCTCGCCGGTGACGCTCACGTAGACGCCGGCAGCGTGCTGTCCGCCGGCGGTCTGCCAGATGCCCTCGCCGCCCTCGAAGTAGTCGGTGCCGATGATGGGAACGCCCTCCCCCAGGGCCGACCGCAGGGCGCCGACGAGCTCGCCGATCCGCGGTGGGTAGACCGGCGGAGATGAAGATGCCGTCCGCAGCGAAGCGCCGCGCGGCCGCCACGACGACGCGGGCAGGTTGCTGTTCCGCGTGCCACAGGAAGACGCGCGTGCGCAGGCCGAGACCCGTTGCGCTCCGCTCGAACTCGGGCGTGTGGATGGCGCTCCCGCCGGTGCCGTCGTCGGCAACCACCAGCACACGGTGCAGGCCGAGCTCGCGCGCGAGCAGCGCGTCGGCTGCCATCTCGTGGGTGTCGGTCGGCGTCACGCGCAGGAAGTTGCGAACGCCGGTCGGGTAGAAGTGCCGCAGGACGTCGGGGGGCGCGACCGGTGAGCCGAGCGTCAGGATCTGGTACGTGTCCTGCGGGCTCACGATGGGCACGGCGCCGGTCGGAGCCTGGTTCAGGAGGGGGAGCTCCTCGCCGGTGCAGGGCGAGTTCGCGGTCCCGACGACGCCGAGGAGGCTCGGCGTCTTCGCGAAGAGCTGGGCGTCGGCGACGCACCGTGCGAAGTCGAACCCGCCGGCCTGCCGCGTCGAGTCGTCGCAGGACTGGTAGCCCACGGTGTAGCCGCCGGCGCGGAACCCGTGGCGTCGCAGCGTCCACTCGACGGCGCGAGCCATCGCGCGGTCGGCACCGCCGTTTGGCCCCTGCAGCGCGAGGTCCGACGCGATGAGGAACCGCGGTCGTTCGGTGCCTCCGTGCACCAGCGGCCCACAGGCGCTCGCCGGGAGCGTGGCGCCCGCTGCCGGGCCGGAGGCGACGAAGACCGCTCCGGACGTGGAGGCGAGCGCCTGCGGCGACGCGACCTGGATGACGCGGTCGATCCGAGGCGTGCCCGCGTCGACCTGGGTCAGCGTGTCGTGCACGTCGTCACCGGCGAAGACCGATGCGCCGGCGACGACGACGGTCGTCACGCCCACGCCGACGGACGCTGCCCGCACCACCGGGGGCACGCCCGGCGTCACGCGGTAGAGCAGCCCGGTGTAGGTGTCGGGAACCCAGAGCACGCCGTCGCCGACGGCGAACGAGGCGGGCGCGTTCAACCCGATGGCCGGGGTCTGCACCGTGCGTCCGCCGTGATCGGTGCGTGGGTCGATCTGCTCGAACGTCATCGGTCCGGGACGGTTCAGACGGGCCCAGATCGAGTCGCCCGCGGCAGCCAGGCCCTGGGCGCTGACGCCGCCGACCCTGGCCGCGACCCTGCCGCGCGCGGCATCGATGCGGTACACGGCGCCGCCCGGCGCGCTGGCCCACAGCGCACCGGCAGCCCAGACGAGCAGGTGGGCGCCGGGCAGGTGCCCGTAGCCGGCCGGAGTGCCGGGCTCGTCGGGTGGCAGCCGGATCGTGCCCTCGATCGCGCGTGAGCCGGGGTCGACCTCGTCAACGGTCGCCGCGGCCTGGCCGCCCGGTGCTGCGGCGCCGCTCGCGAGGATCCACAGCCTGCCGCCGCCGAAGGCCAGGTCCGCGGCGCGGACGCCGGCGGCGAAGGTCGCGACGAGCCGTCCGGTCGTCGCGTTCATCTCCGTGACCGTGCCGGCGTCGCCGCTGAGGGCCCAGACGGCGCCGCCGCCGGTCGCGAGGGACGTCGCGGGTGACGGCAGCACCAGCTCGCCTCGTGGACTGCCGCTCCTGGCATCGACGCGGGCGAGCGCCTCGGCGCCGATCGCGGGCGACCCGCCGCGCGTGACCGCGAGTGCTGCGAGCGTGCCTGCGCCGACCACGACGAGCGCTCCGGCAGCCGCCATCGCGCGACCGCGCCGCGACGGAAGCTGCCATCGCCGGCGACCCGAACCGCCGAGCGCGGGGTCGTGCGCCAGGATCCGCCGCTGCAGCTCCTGCAGCTCGGGCCCGGGCTCGAGGCCGAGCTCGCCGACCAGCAGCTGGCGTCCCTCCTGGTAGAGCTGCAGCGCTTCCGCCTGTCGTCCGGACCGGTAGAGCGCCAGCATCGCCTGCGCCCGCAGACGCTCGCGCAGCGGGTGCGCGGTCACCAGGGAGCGCAGCTCCGAGACCAGGCGGTCGGACTCGCCCGAGCGCAGACGCGCCTCGACGTGCTCCTCCTGGGCGAGCAGCCGCAGCTCCTCCAGGCGCTCGCGCTCGGCGCGCGCCCAGGGCTCGTACTCGACGTCGGCGAGGGCTGCGCCCCGCCACAGGGCGAGCGCGGCGACGAGCGCTGCGGACGCGCGCTGCGGATCGTCTGCCGCGAGCGCCGCTGCTCCCTCGTCGACGAGCTGCTCGAAGCGGACCGCGTCGACGCGCTCGGGGTCGATCGTGAGCACGTAGCCCGCGCCGGCGCGCGCGATCAGCCCGTCGCCGAGCGAGGCGCGCAGGCGGGAGACGTAGATCTGCAGCGTCTTCGCCGCGCCGGGGGGCGGCGAGTCGCCCCACAGATCCTCGACCAGCCGATCCGTGGTGACGGTCTGGCCGCGCCGCAGCACCAGGGCGATGAGGAGTGCGCGCTGCTTGCGTCCGCGAACGTCGACGTCCTCCCCCTCGCGACTCGTGACGCTGAGCGGCCCGAGGATGCCGAAGTCCCACGCGTGCACGGCGGCCATGCGGACAACCGTAACGCGCGAGCGGGCGCCGGAACAGGGCCGCCGGAGACGCGGCTGTTACCGCCCCGCAGGTGAGGATCAAGCCGCCCGCAACCGCGACGGGCCACGCTGGGTGGCACCCGACAAGGAGCTCCATCGTGACCTTCCTCGTGCGTCCTCACAGGCTCGGCCGAACCCTCCCCCTGCTGGTCCTCGCTGCGCTCACCGCAGGCGCCGCAGCGCGGGCCGCCACGCCACCGGCCGGAGCGGTCGTCGCCAGCGTTCCCGTCGCGACGCCGCGCGACGTCGAGAGCGGCTTCGGCTCGATCTGGGTCGCCAACGGCCCCAGCATGAGCGTGACGCGGATCGACCCGCGAACCGCTGCCGTGCTCGACGTCATCCCGCTGCCCGATCCCGCGTCGGTGCTGGCGCCGGGCCAGGGCGCGATGTGGGTGACCAGCGTCCAGAGCGGCACCGTCAGCCGCATCGACCCGACGACCGACGCGGTGCGCACCGTCTCGCTCGCCGCGGCCGGCGTCGTCACGCCGGTCGGCGTGACGGTCGCCGACGGCTTCGTCTGGGTCGCCGGCCACGACGGCGAGCCGACCACGTCGATCGTGAAGATCGACCCCGCGTCGATGGCCGTCGTCGACGTCATCCCCGTCGGCAGGCTGGACTACGCCGGCCCGGAGTGGGTGAGCGCAGGCGCCGGGTCGATCTGGACCGACGTGCCGAGCAGGCACGCCGTCGTGCGCATCGACCCCGTGAGCGACGCGATCGTCGCCACGATCCCCGACCCCGGCGCCTGTGCTGCGCTCGCGGCCAGCGACACGGCGGTCTGGGTCGCCGGCGGCGGCGGTCCCGGCTGCCGCGCCGGCGTCACGCGCATCGATCCGGCAACGAACACCGTCACCACCCGCATCGCCACCGGCGTCGGCACGGACGCGCTCGCGCTCGGAGCAGGGGCCGTCTGGTTCGGCACGAACCGGAACGACGTCCTCGGCCGCATCGACACGACCACCGGCACGATCGTCGGCAAGCTGAAGCTGCCAGGCAGGGCGTTCGGGCTGACCGCGGCGTTCGGCCGCGTGTGGGCAACCGATCCGGCCGACGGGCTGCTGTTCGAGGTGCGGGGGAGCTAGTACCCCAGCACGCCGACGAGCTCGCGCACCGCGCCGGCCGACTTCTCGAGCTCGGCCTTCTCCGCGTCGGTCAGCTCGATCTCGACGATCTGCTCGAGCCCGTCCTTGCCGAGCTTGCACGGCACGCCCATGAAGATCCCGTCCAGGCCGTACTCGCCTTCGAGCAGCGCCGCGCAGGGCAGCACGCGCTTCTGGTCGAGCACGATCGAGTCGACCATCTCGGCCACCGCCGCGGACGGGGCGTAGAACGCCGAACCCGTCTTCAGGTGCTTCACGACCTCGGCGCCGCCGTCGCGGGTGCGCTGCACGATCTCGGCCAGGCGATCCGCGCCGATCAGCTCGGTCACGGGGATGCCGGACACGTTGGTGTTCGACACGACGGGCACCATCTGGTCGCCGTGGCCGCCGAGCACGAACCCGGTCACGTCGCGGGCGGACACGTTCAGCTCCCAGGCGATGAACGTCCGGAAGCGCGCCGTGTCGAGCACGCCGGCCATGCCGAAGACCCGCTCCTTCGGGAAGCCGGCCTCCTGGTAGGCGACCGTGCACATCGCGTCGAGCGGGTTCGTCACGACGATGACGATCGCGTCGGGGGAGCGCTTCACGAGCTCCTTCGTCACGTCGCCCACGATCTGCTTGTTCGTCGTCAGCAGGTCGTCGCGCGACATGCCGGGCTTCCTGGCGATGCCCGACGTGATCACGCAGATGCTCGAGCCGGCGGTCTCGTCGTAGGCGTTCGTGCCGGTGATGTGCGGCTCGTAGCCGACGACCGGCCCGGCCTGGTTCATGTCGAGCGCCTTGCCCTGCGGCAGGCCCTCGACGATGTCGACCAGGACGACGTCGGCGTAGTCGCGCTCCGCCAGCCGCTGGGCGGTCGTGGCGCCCACGTTGCCGGCGCCGACGACGGTGATCTTGGTGCGCATTCCTACCTCTCGGGAGACGAGCGATCAGCTGGCCTGCAGCTTCGCCACGATGGCGTCCGCCATGCCCGAGGTGCCGGCCGCGGTCGGGTCGTCGCGGTTCGGCTTGAGGTCGTAGGTGACGTCCTTGCCCTCGGCGATGACGTCGGCGATCGCCTGCTCCAGGCGGTCGGCGGCGTCCCGCTCCTCGAGGTGGCGCAGCATCAGCACGCCGGACAGCATCATGGCGGTCGGGTTGACCTTGTTCTGGCCGGCGTACTTCGGCGCCGAGCCGTGGGTCGGCTCGAACAGCGCGCCGTTCTCGCCGTAGTTCGCCCCGGGGGCGACGCCGAGACCGCCGATCAGGCCGGCGGCCAGGTCGGAGACGATGTCGCCGTACAGGTTCGGGCAGACCAGGACGTCGTACAGCTCGGGCTTCTGCACGAGCTGCATGCACATGTTGTCGACGATCCGGTCATCGAACTCGATGTCCGGGAACTCCTCGGCGACCTCCCGCGCGACGCGCAGGTAGAGGCCGTCGGTGTGCTTCATGATGTTCGCCTTGTGCACCGCCGTGACCTTGCGGCGGCCCTCGCGGCGGGCGTACTCGAAGGCGAAGCGGACGATGCGCTGCGTGCCCGCGATCGAGATCGGCTTGATCGAGATGCCGGAGCCGTCCTTGATTCGCGCGCCGGACAGCTGCTCGATCATCTTGATGAGGTCACGGCAGTGCTCCGTGCCCTCCTCGAACTCGATGCCCGCGTACAGGTCCTCGGTGTTCTCGCGGATGACGACCAGGTCGACGTCCTCGTAGCGCGAGCGGACGCCGGCGTACGTCTTGCAGGGCCGGGCCTGGGCGTACAGGTCGAGCGTCTTTCGCATGGCGACGTTGACCGAGCGGAACCCGGTGCCCACCGGGGTCGTGATCGGCCCCTTGATGGCCACCTTCGTGCGCCGGATCGAGTCGAGCACCGAGTCCGGCAGCGGCGTGCCGCTCTGGGCCATCACGTCGGTGCCGGCGTTCTGGATCTCCCAGTCGAACTCCACACCGGTGGCCTCCAGCACCCGTCGCGTCGCCTCGGCGATCTCGGGTCCGGTCCCGTCGCCGGGGATCAGGGTCACATGGTGGGCCAAGGAGGCACTCCTCTTTCACGGAAAGGCGCGGCGGTGCAAGGCCCGCGGAACGGGCGCATTCTGCCCGATCCCCGGCACCTGGCGCCGCGCATGGGGACGTTTGGGCCGGGCCGGCTAGCCGCGCACGACCAGGATGCGGCGGATCTCCTTGTGCCGCGGCCCCGAGCGGGCGGTGAGGTAGAGGGCGTAGCGGCCGGGCTCGAGCCTGGTCGCGAGCTGCAGCGGCCGGCGGCCGGCGGGCATCGTCCGTTTCTTGAGGTGGCGAGCCAGCTTCTCCTTGTTGCCGGGCAGCTCGCGCACCAGGTCTCCCGACACGGTCGACCTCGTCCCGAGCCAGACCCAGGCCACGTACACGCGCCCCTGCTTCCTCAGCGTCACGCTGTGGAACAGCGTCGGGATGACGATCCGGTTCACCGTCAGCGTCCGGGCCGGGCTGTTGACCACGCAGTTGTACGGGTCGCCGCAGTAGAAGGTCACGGCGTGCCAGTGGTAGTCGGCTGGCGTGCGGGTCCACGGCTGGCGGGAGCGCACCTCGTAGGTGTTCGCCTGCCCTGCGACCCGGGTGGCCGCGGTCGTCTCGACGACGTCCGCGTGCACGAACGAGCCGTCGGGGTTCGTCGCCCCGCTCGTCGAGACCTCGACCATCGGGAGCACCGTCGGGGACTCGGTGAGCGCGGTGAAGCGGAAGACCACCTCGGCGCCGGTCTTGAAGGTCGCGCCGTTGCTCGGCCTCTGCACCGTGATGGCGTCGTTGGCCCGTGCCGCTGCGGGCGCGCCCACGAGCAGGAGGCCGACGGCGAGGACGGCGGGCAGCGCGAGGCCGGGGCGGGTGCGCGTCGCAGGCAGCGGGCCCATGCCCCCACCTTACCCGCGTGCCGCTCAGGCCACCGCGCCCACGATCTCGTCGCCGAGCTGCTCGAAGCCGCGGAGGAACTCGACCCGCTCGCGCTTCAGCTGCTCCACGATGGCCCGGTACTGGTCGCCGCGGCCGGTCCGCTCGTACAGGCGGCGCGGCTGCAGGATGTCGAGGTCCTGCTCGTCGATCCCGGGCACGCGCGCAGCGACGTCGTAGCCGAAGTCGGGGTCGCGCTGCCCACTCGATCGTGCCCTCGGCGATCGCCTTGACGATGGCCGAGGAGTGCTTGATCCGCACCTTCTTCGAGCTCGCGACGCCCTCGTCGCCGCCGACCCGGCCGGTGCACATCAGGTAGACCTCGAGCGGGTGCTCGGAGACGAGCTCCAGGAAGCGGTTGCCCTGCAGGCCGTGGGGCATCGGGAAGAACGGGTTGGTGCCCGGGACGCGCAGCGACTTTCCCGCCTCCTCGGCGCCGCCGGCCGACGTGCCCTTGGTCTCGCCGAGCATGAAGTAGGCCGCCGCCTGGGCGCCCCGCAGCCGGGCCACCGCCGGGATCACGTGCTCGTTGCGGTTCAGGATCAGGAGGACGTCGGCCCGCTCGATGGACTCGGCGTCGGCCGCCTCGATCGCGGCGAACGAGAACGTGGCCCGCCCGTTGTGGGTGTACGAGGTGTCGAAGAAGTCGACCTCGCCGCCCTCCTGCGCCTGGGAGACGTTCTCGAGGTACGCCTCGGCCCGGGTCACGGCGCCGAGGATGGTCGGCTCGTCCTCGGGGTTCAGGCCGAACGTCTTGGCGAAGCAGCCGGCCTCGGAGGCGTCGATCGAGCCGTCGGCGTTCCAGGCCACGAAGTCGTCCTGCACCGGCAGCGAGCCGTTCTGGCGGGTGAACGTGGTCGTCGTCTTGCCCGTGCCGGAGAGGCCGACGATCAGCACCACCCGGTCGCCCTGGTCGGTGGGGATGAGCTTGCAGCCGGCGTGCAGCGGCAGCCCGCCGCGTTCGTGGACCAGGCGGTTCCACATGCGCAGGCCGCCCTTCTTGGACTCGCCGAAGTAGTCCGAGTTGAACACCCGCGTCACGCCGTTCTCGAGGTCGACGGCGATGAGCCGGTCGCTCGCGTAGCCGTCCACCTTCAGGTTCGGGCGTGTAGATCACCGTCAGCTCGGCGGCCGGCTGGTCGGACTCGCGCTCGAAGTACAGCTGCTGCTGCATGCCGGCGATGTTCGCGTTGGCCTGCTCGACGAACAGCCGGGCCGGCGTGCGCGTCTCGGGGCGGGAGCCGATGAAGCCCTCGACCAGGAGCATGTCCTGCTCGGCGACGTAGGCGTCCTGCAGGGCCGCGACGCGTTCGTACTCGGCCCGCGAGATCACCTTGTTCGTCCCGATCGGCTCGTCGCTCACGAGGTACGTGGAGCCCGTCGAGCGGGACAGCACCTCGGTCTGCACGTTGACGTTGCCGTACGCCGTGCGGCGGGCGTTCGGCATCGCGGCGGCCAGGCGCTGGAGCTCCTCGGGCGAGGGGTTCTCGAGCACCGACCGGGCCGCCGGGAGGACGAACTCGCGAGTCGCCAAGAATCGATCCTTTCGGGCCGGGAACCTCGCCACCTTACATCGAAAACGAACGGTTGTGCGGACGGGAACGGAGGTTCGTGTCAAGCCCCGAGGCGCTCGCGCCGATGGTTCGCCATCGGCACCAAGATCCGAGCATCTTGGCATTCAGGCAAATCGACTATGGAGTGGATGGATGGCGAGCAACACGCGTGCGCGGCGTTCGTGGCAGGCCCCGTTCGGGCCCGCCGCATGGGTCATGGGACGCCTGCGCTACGCCCAGAAGTTCGTGCTCGTCGGGGTGATCCTGATCGCCCCGCTGGCCTACGTCCTGAACGCCTACCTGGACGACAAGGACGCCAGCATCGACTTCTCGGCGAAGGAGCGCCTCGGCGTGCAGTACGTGCGCCCCTCCCTCGCCCTGCTCGCCGACGTCGTGGACGCGCGGAGCGCCGCGGTCGCGGGGGATCGTGCCGGGCTCGCAGCCGCGGAGCGGCGGCTCGCGAGCGATCGCGCCCGGGTCGGGGCAGCCGAGCGCGAGGTCGGCGCGGCCCTCGGAACGGCCGCGACGCTGCACGCGTTCGACGTCGCCCAGGCCGGCGTGAAGGGCGGCTCGACGCGCACGCCGCAGGCCGCGTTCACGCGCTGGAGCAGCGTCGCCGCTGCGGCCACCGCGCTGGTCGTCAAGGCGGCTGACGGGTCGAACCTGACGCTCGACCCGGACCTCGACTCCTACTACCTGATGGACGCCCTGACGACCAAGATCGGGGCGACGCTCGACCAGGCCGGCCAGGCCTCCGACCTGCTGCGCGTCCGCGCCGCCGGCGGCAGCGGTGACCGTGCCGTGACCCTGGCGCTGACCAGCGGTCGCCTGCAGACCGCAGGCGACGGCCTCAGCGGCGACCTCGGCGTGGCCATCAAGGCGACCGCGGCGACGAGCGTCGGCCCGGCCCTGCAGGGCCCGCTGGGCTCCCTCGAGACCGTCGTCGGCGGACTCGTGAAGGGGCTCGACGCGGGGCACGCGGGCACGACCGGCAGCCCGTCCCCGGCGGCGGCCGGTCGCACCCTGACCGGCCCGCTGGCCGACCAGCTCGACCTGCTGCTCGTCCGCCGCATCTCGAAGCTGCAGGCGGCCGAGACCCGGGTCGAGATCGTGGCCGCGGTCGCGCTGCTCGTGGCCCTGTACGCCTTCGTCGGCTTCTACCTCTCGGTGGCCGGCGCGATCGTCGGCCTGCTGCGGCGCGTCCGCACGGTGGCCGACGGCGACCTGCGCGAGATCGAGGCGGGCGACGGCCGCGACGAGCTGGCCGAGGTCGACGCCGCCCTCGCCCAGATGACGGTGCGGCTGCGCGAGGCCCTGACCGGCGTCACCAGCGCGGCCACCACGCTGTCGGAGTCGGCCGGCCAGATGGCGCTCGCCGCCGGCTCGGCCGGCGAGGGCGCGACCGGAACGGCGCACGCCGCCGCGGCCGTGACCAGCGCCAGCGAGCAGCAGCGGTCCCTGGCCGAGCAGCTGCGCGCGGCCGCCGGCGCGATGCGCTCGGCCGTCGACGACGGCAACGAGCAGGCCTCGGCCAACGAGCAGGCCGCGACGAGCACCAGCGACGCCGCGGGCCAGGGCGAGGAGGTCGCGCGCGAGATCGTCTCGACGATGGAGGCCGCCCGGGCCACCGGCGACTCCCTGGTCGACACGATGGGCGAGCTCGACGAGAGCTCGGCCCGGATCGGCTCGATCCTCGAGGTGATCAGCTCGATCGCCTCCCAGACCAACCTGCTGGCGCTGAACGCGGCCATCGAGGCCGCCCGCGCCGGCGAGCACGGCCGGGGCTTCGCGGTCGTCGCCGACGAGGTCCGCACGCTGGCCGAGGAGTCGCAGCGCGCGGCCGCCTCGATCGGCGAGCTGGTCGGCGGCATGCGCGAGGCCAGCGTCCGGGCCACCAGCGTGGCCCGCGACGGCGCGAGCCGGATCGACGAGAGCGCCCGGGTCACCGAGGGCGCCCAGGTCGCGTTCCAGACGATCGGCCGGCACGCCGCCGCGTCGCGCTCCGCGGCCGACGCGATCACCGCCGAGCTCGCCCGCATCGGGGTCTCGGCGGACGAGCTCGACGCCCACGCCGACCGGGTGCTCGGGGCGGCCGACGAGGCGCTGCAGGGCGCGGTCGACATCTCCTCCCGGGCCGAGCAGTCGAGCGCGGTGATCGAGGAGCTCGCGGCGACCGCCCACGAGCTCAGCACGATGGCCGGCGAGCTCGACGAGCTCGTGGCGGCCTTCAAGCTCTAGGCGCGAAGCGCCATCAGGCGGCCGGGACGTCGAGGAACACGCTCGTCCCGGCCGCCTGGTCGCCGATGCGCTGCTTGCGCCGGCTCCCCGCCAGGGAGACCAGGGCCACGGCGTAGAAGCCGGGAAACGCGTCGATGAGCCGGAAGACGTTGCGCAGGACCGCGCCGAGCGTCGTGCAGGGCGTGCCGTCGAGCTGCAGCACCCGCAGGCCGAGCAGGCGCTTGCCCAGCGAGCGACCGTCGCGGGCCTCGAGCACGGCGAAGTAGCCGCACGCCAGCAGCATCCCCAGCACGAAGCCCCAGCCGCCGGCAACGAGGGTCAGCGGGACGATGAGCAGCGCGCTCGGGATCAGGTCCACGAGGCCGGCCGCGATCCGCCGGCGAAGCGGCGCGAAGGGCGGAAGCGGAGCCTCCTCCTGTGGCGGGTCGTGCGTCATGGGCCCCGGGAGGCTACCGCTATGCTCCGGACCGGCCTCTGCGGCTGCGCGAGGCCGTTCCCCAACGGAGGACAAGCGTGCTACGGCATGACGTGGTGGTGGTCGGCGCAGGCCTGGCCGGCATGCGCGCCGCCATCGAGGCAAAGCGGGCCGGTGCCGACGTGGCGATCGTCTCGAAGCTGCATCCCGTTCGTTCCCACTCGGGCTCCGCCGAGGGCGGCATCAACGCTGCCCTGGGCAACGCGTCCGAGGACAACCCTGAGATCCACACCTTCGACACCGTCAAGGGCTCGGACTACCTGGGCGACCAGGACGCGATCGAGGTCATGTGCCGTGAGGCACCCTCGGACATCTACGAGCTCGAGCACATGGGCGCGATCTTCTCGCGCTTCGCCGACGGCCGGATCGCCCAGCGCCCGTTCGGCGCCGCCGGCGCTCCGCGCACCGTCTACTGCGCGGACATCACCGGCCACGTGCTGCTGCACGTCCTCTACGAGCAGCTCCTGAAGCACGACATCGTGGTGTACGAGGAGTTCTTCGCCACGAACCTCGTGGTGCAGGGCGACCGCTGCGTGGGCGTCGTGTGCTGGGACCTGGTGCGCGGCGGCGTGCGGGGCGTGTCGGCCCGCAACACCATCATCGCCACCGGTGGGATGGGGCGCATGTACTACGGCACGACCAACGCCTACGCCTGCACCGGCGACGGGATGGCGATGGCCTGGCGCGCCGGGGTGCCGCTCAAGGACATGGAGTTCATGCAGTTCCACCCGACGACGCTGAAGTCGAACGGGGTGCTCATCACCGAGGGCTGCCGCGGCGAGGGCGGGTACCTGCGCAACAAGGACGGCGAGCGCTTCATGGCCGAGGCGGCGCCGAACGCGATGGAGCTGGCCTCCCGCGACGTGGTCGCCCGGGCCGAGCAGCGCGAGATCGAGGCCGGGCGCGGCGTCGACGGCTGCGTCCTGCTCGACCTCACCCACCTCGGCGCCAAGAAGATCAAGACCCGGCTGCCCGGCTCGCGCGAGCTGGCCCTGGACTACGCCGGCGTCGACGCGATCGAGACGCCCATCCCGGTCCGGCCGGGCGCCCACTACCACATGGGCGGGGTCGACGCGAACGTCGACGGCGAGACGATCCTGGCCGGCCTGTACGCCGCCGGCGAGGCCGCCTGCGTCTCGGTCCACGGGGCCAACCGGCTGGGCGGCAACTCCCTCATGGAGACCATCACCTTCGGCCGGCGGGCCGGACGGCACGCGGCCGAGGAGGCCGTGGCGAACCGCAACGGCGGCCTGGTGCCCGAGTCGGCGGTGCGCGCCGAGGACTCCCGGATCCGCGGGATCTTCGGGCGCAGCGGCGGCGAGCGGCCGTGGCGGGTGCGAGAGGAGCTGGCCACCACGATGTACGAGAAGGCCGGCATCTTCCGCAACGAGGAGCGGCTCACGGAGTGCCTCGCAGACCGTCCACGAGCTCAAGGAGCGCGCCAAGCGGCGTGACGGTCGACGACAAGGGCGACACCTTCAACACCGACCTCACCTCGGTGCTGGAGCTCGAGGCGATGGTGCAGATGGCCGACTGCCTGGTCACCGGCGCGCTCGCGCGCCAGGAGTCCCGCGGCGCCCACACCCGCCTCGACCACCCCGACCGCGACGACGAGCGCTGGATGCGCCACACCCTCGCCTGGCACGACGACGGCGAGGTTCGACTCGACTACAAGCCCGTGACCGTCACGCGGTTCCAGCCGCAGGTCCGGACGTACTAGGGGGCCACTTGGACGTCTCCATCAAGATCCGCCGCTCACCCGACGGCACCTCGCACTCGCTCGAGTCGTACACCGTCGAGGTGCCCGAGACGGCGACCCTGCTCGAGGTGCTGGACGCGGTCAAGGACAAGCGCGACGGCACCCTCGCCTACCGCAAGTCCTGCCGGATGGCGGTCTGCGGCTCGTGCGGGATGCGGCTCGACGGCGGCGCCGTCCTGGCCTGCAAGGTCGCGATGCGCCCGTTCGTCGACGCCGGCCACGTGCCGACGATCTCGGCGATGGGCAACCTGCCGGTGATCAAGGACCTGGTCGTCGACATGGAGCCCTTCTGGGCCAAGGTGCGGGCGGTCAAGCCGTACCTCGACAGCGACCTCGAGCAGCCGCAGACCGAGTTCCGCGTCGACCCCCACACCCAGGAGGTCAACGTCGGCAAGGAGGCGCTCTGCATCATGTGCGGCTGCTGCGTCTCGGAGTGCAACTCGATGGAGGCCGACCCCGACTTCCTCGGCCCCGCGGCGCTCGCGAAGGCCCAGCGCTTCGTCGGCGACGTGCGCGACACCACGGAGCGCTCCCGCCTGCAGGACCTGAACGGGGCCCACGGGATCTGGGACTGCACCCGCTGCTACTTCTGCAACCAGCGCTGCCCGAAGGGCGTCGACCCGCGCGACGCGATCGCGAAGCTCGGCGCCGAGTCGTTCCGTCACGGCCTCACCCGCGACGAGGGCGCGAAGCACGCGAAGGTCTTCGTCTCGTCGACCCACCGCGGCGGCTACCTCAAGGAGACCGAGCTCGTGCCCAAGACGATCGGGCCGGTCGCCGCGATGCTCGACGTCCCGTTCGCGCTCCGGCTGGCCCGGGCCGGCAAGGTGCCGAACCCGCTGAGGTCCCACAAGGCGCCCCAGAACGACCAGGTGAAGCGCCTCTGGAAGCTGCTCGAGGCCGAGGACAAGGCCCGGCCCGAGGACCGCCCGCTCGAGTCCCATCCCTCGAACCTCCCCCAGGACCGCTCGGCATGAAGGATCGCTACGCGTACTACCCCGGCTGCCTCGCCGCGCTCTCGGCCAAGGAGCTCGACACGTCGACCCGGGCCGTGTGCAAGAAGCTCGACGTCGAGCTCGTCGACATGCAGAGCTTCACCTGCTGCGGCGCCGGCGACATCCACGAGGCCAAGCCGGACTACTACCTGCACCTGAACGCCCGGATCCTGGGCCAGGCCGAGAACCTCGGCTGCGACACGCTGCTGACGATCTGCAACGTCTGCACGCTGAACCTGCGCCAGGCGAACAAGAAGCTCCTGGCCGACCCCGAGGAGCTCGCGCGGGTGAACCGCAACCTCGAGCAGGTCGGCGCGGCGACGTACTCGGGCGGGGTCGAGGTGCGTCACCTCCTGTGGGAGGTCGCCGAGGGCGAGGGCTACGAGCGCTTCAAGTCGATCGCCGAGCGCTCGCTGACCGGGCTGAAGGTGGCGCCGTTCTACGGCTGCCAGATCCTGCGGCCGTCGAAGATCCTGGGCTTCGAGGATCCCGACCGGCCGAGCTCGCTCGAGCGGCTGATCGAGGCCTGCGGCGCCGAGGCGGTCGACTACCCGGCGAAGATCAAGTGCTGCGGCTTCCCGATCGTGCTGGCGCGCGAGGACGTGGCGCTCGGCGAGGCGATCCTGCCGCTCGAGCAGGCCACCGAGGCCGGCGCCGACGTGATGGTCACGCCGTGCCCGCTCTGCCACCTGTCGCTCGACGCCTGGCAGGGCAAGGCCGAGCGCAAGTCCGGCAAGGAGTTCAACCTGCCGATCCTGCACCTGGCCCAGCTGCTCGGCGCGGCCGCCGGGATCCGCGAGGACGAGCTGAAGTTCAAGCGGCACGTCGTCAAGGTCGGGACGGCTGCGCGGCGCAAGCTGCTCGGCTACGACCAGCCCGAGACGCCGGCCGAGGTGACCGCCGCCGGCGACTGAGCAGGCGTACCCTCGCGCCATGAGGCGCGATCCCGTCTCGCTGCTCGACGAGCGCCAGCCCGGCGCGCGCTTCCGGCCGGGCCAGCGCAAGGTGCTGCAGGGCCTGCTCGACGGGCGGGACGTCGTGTTCGTGCATCCCGGCGGTCTGCAGACGCTCGTCCTGCAGCTGCTCGACGGCGAGCTGTTCTACGTCCAGCAGGCGCGGCAGCTGGTCGACCTCGATGGAGGCTTCCGGCCCGAGTCACGCGCGCTGGCGCGCGAGCGGATCCGCGTCGGCGCGCCGTCGCTGGTCGTGCCGCCGCTCGCGACCGCGCCCGTGGTGGACGAGATCGCCACCCGCCTGGGCGTGCCGGACGCGCTTCGGGTGGTTGCGGGAATCGACGTGCCGTCGGTCGCCCTGGACGTGGCCCGGATGCCGCACGAGCGGGCCCGGCACGCGGTGCTGCGCCGCTGCCTGTCCGAGCCGGGAGCGCTGCCGGCGCTGGTGCTGGTCGACGACGCCGTCGCCGCGCACGGCCTGGCCGAGCAGCTGCGCGGCGGCGCCCGGCTGCGGGTGGGCGAGTGGCACGAGCGCCTCGAGCAGGGCGCGCGCGAGGCGGCGGTCGACGCCTTCACCGACGGCCGGCTCGACGTGCTCGTCGCCGATGCCGATCCCGAGGCGCGGTCGGCGTCCGCCTGGGTGCTCGGGCTGCCGCCGTCGCCCGAGGCGCTGCGGGAGCTCGCGGGGCGCCTGTCGTCCCGGCTGGTCCTGCTGGTCGGCCCGCGCGACCGGGCCCGGGTGGCGGCGCGGATCGACGCGCTCGGAGGCTCGCTGGCCGACCTGAACCAGCTGCTGGCCCGTCTCGTGGTCGCCGCCGACGACGAGGGCGTGTTCGACTCCGGCTCGTTCGACGAGCGCCGGCGCCACCTGCTCGGCCTGGCGGCCGACCTCGGCGCGGTGGAGTTCGACCTCGACGGCGGCGTCCCGACGCGGCTCCGGCTGCGCTCGCTGGGCCGCCGCCGCGAGGACGAGGTGGCCGCGGCGGCGCGTCGCGCGCTGCGGCTGCGCTGGGAGGCGCTGTCGGCGGTCACGTCCTACACCGCGACCCGGGGCTGCCGCCGCCGCTTCCTGCTCGAGCTGTTCGAGGATCCCGCCGCCCCGCTGGCCGAGGCCCGCTGCTGCGACCACTGCGACCCGCCGAGCGACCTGTCGGTGCTGCCCGACGACGCCCAGCCCGGCCGCGCCCGCCAGCCACGCCGCCCTCCGCGCCAGCAGGTGCTGCACGCGAGCGGCCCGCTGGCCGACGCGCTGGCCGGCTGGCGCCTCGAGCGTGCGCGGGCCGAGGGCCGCTCGCCCGCGGCGATCCTCCCGGACGCGACGGTGGACGCGATCTGCGAGCGGCGCCCCGACACCCGGGTCGCCCTGCTCGAGCTGTTCGGGATGGGCCCGCGCCGGGTGGCCCGCTACGGCGACGACCTGCTCGCGCTGGTCGCCGACGCCGCGCTGTAGCACGCCTCGGGGAGGCCGTTCGTGCCGGACCTCCGTTCGGCTGGCGACAGGCGTACACTGCACGCCGCGCGGTCACGGGTCGGCTGCGCGGCGTCCTATCGCGTTGCCCGTGGAGGGGCCTCGTGAGCGAGAAGGAAGAGAAGATCGAGCTGGAGGGCGAGGTCACCGAGGCCCTGCCGAACACCATGTTCCGGGTCCGCCTCGACAACGACCTCGAGGTGCTCTCCCACATCTCCGGCAAGATGCGCCGCCACTACATCCGCATCCTGCCCGGCGACCGGGTGAAGGTCGAGCTCTCGCCGTACGACCTCAAGCGCGGCCGGATCGTCTACCGCTACAAGTAGCGCGCGACTGCTTCTGCCGGCCTGCGGGTAGCCTATGGGCATGGCTCTGGGGTTCGCCAAGCGTGCTGCAAGAGGCAAGGTCATCTCGAAGGTCGCCGACGAGCTCGCCGTCCGGCTCGCCGACCAGACCGAGCAGGCCATCGAGCTGGTCGTCCGCTCGCGGGCCGCGTCGATCCAGGCATCCGTCGAGGTCGAGGCGCTTGCGGCACCCGCAGCTCAGTAGTCGCGAGCTCGCCGAGCACCTGATCCTCGAGAAGACCAGGATGGCCGCGCTCGGCGGCGCCGTGACCTCGCTCCCCGGGGCGATCCCGGGTGCGGGGACGACGGTCGAGATCGCCGCCGCCATCGCCGACTCGGCCGCGCTGGTCTACAACCAGGTCACGATGATCATGGCGGTGGGGTTCTGCTACGGCCGCGACCTGCACGACTACGAGGCGCGCAAGCTGGACGTGCTGCTGGTGTTCAGCCTGCTCGCCGGTCTGGCGGTGCCCGCCGGCAAGACGGTCGACGTGCTCGGCGAGCGTGTCACGCTCGGCGTGATGCCGCGCGAGGCGATGGGCAAGGTCAATCGCACGATCGGCGCCGAGGTCGTGAAGCGGCTCGGTCGGGCCCGGGCGCGCGTGATCCTCGGGCGCGAGATCCCGTTCGGCGTCGGAGTCGTGGTCGGCAGCGGCGCGAACTACCTGGCGACCCGCAAGGTCGGCCGGCTCGCGGTCAAGTACTTCGAGACGGGGAACTGAGCCAGCAGCCCACGGGGCTCCAGGTGCGTTCCCGTCCCGCCGGGATCGCCTGGCAGACGCAGGCCGCGGTGGCCGCCGGCGGCAGCGTCGGCGCGCTTGCGCGGGTGGCCGTCTCGCGGGAGTTCCCGGTCCACGCCGGCTCGTTTCCGTGGGTGACGTTCGTCGTCAACGTCGTCGGCTGCGTCATTCTCGCGTACGTCGCGACGCGGCTCATGGAGCGCCTGCCGCCGTCGACCCACCGCAGGCCCGCCATCGGTACGGGGTTCTGCGGCGCGCTGACGACCTTCTCGACGCTGCAGGTGGAGCTGTTCACGCTGCTGCGTGACGGCGATCCGGTGCTCGCGCTGGCCTACGCCGCCGCGAGCCTCGCCGCTGGCTTCGGCGTCGTGGTCCTGGCGACCTGGATGGTGCGCCGGGCCCGTCTGGTGCGGCCCGCATGAGCGTCGTCACCTGGGTCGGGGTGGCGGTGCTCGGGGCGCTGGGCGCGTGCGGGCGCTTCACCCTGGACGGGCTGGTCGAGCGGCGCAGCGGCCTCGGCTACCCGCTGGGGACGCTGGTGGTCAACCTGACCGGCGCGTTCGCCCTCGGGCTGCTGGCCGGGGCGGACGTGTCGGGTCGCGCGGCGATCCTGGCCGGCGGGGCGCTGCTCGGGGCCTACACGACGTTCTCGACCTGGATGTTCGAGTCCGCCCGCCTCGCCGAGGACGGCGAGCTCGGCCAGGCCGCGCTGAACCTCGGCGGGAGCCTGGTGCTCGGCCTGGCCTGCGCCGCTGCCGGCTACGGGGTGGGGTCGCTGTGGTGAGCGAAGGCGCGGCCCTCAAGCTGACGGCCCTGTTCGGTGAGTCCGACCGGATCGGGCGGGCGCTCCTGAGCGACGTCCTGCTCGACCGCTTCGAACGTCACGGCGTGGCCGCCGCGGTGCTGCTGCGCGGCGTGACCGGGTTCGGGATCCGCCAGCGCCTGCACAGCGACCGCGTGCTCACGCTGTCGGAGGACCTGCCGCTGATGGCCATCGCGGTCGACTCCGAGGATCGCATCCGCGTCCTCGCCGACGAGGTGCGCGAGCTGGTCGAGGGTGGCACCGTCACCCTCGAGCGGGCCGAGCTGCTCGGCCCGGGCGCGCCGGCGGCGACCATCCGTGACACTTCCGTGACAGTGCGTGACACTTCGGTTGCTGTTCGTGACACTTCGGTAACGGATAGCCCCGACACCGGGCAGTCATACGACACTCCCGACGACACGTTTCACGTGAAACATCTCGACCTGACCTCGAGACTTGACATCGCGCTTGCCGGCAAGCTGACGGTCTACTGTGGCCGCGCCGAGCGCGTGCGTGACACCGGCCCGGGCGCCACCGCCTCGGCCGGACGTCCGGCGTACCTCGAGGTGGTCTCCGAGCTGCGCCGCTGTGGCGCCGCCGGCGCCACGGTGCTCCTCGGCCTCGACGGCATGCTGCACGGCGAGCGCCGGCGGGCCCGCTTCTTCTCGCGCAACCGTGACGTCCCGCTGCTCATCGTGTCCGTCGCGGCCAGCGAGGCCCTGCACACCGCCGCAGCCCGCCTGCGCCAGCTGCTCCCCGACGCCATCGTGACCATCGAGCGGGTCACGGTGTGCAAGCGGGATGGCGAGCACATCGCGGATCCGCAGCCCATCCCGGACACCGACGACCACGGCGACCCGCTGTTCGGCCGGCTCACCCTGTACACCGGCGAGCAGGCGCGCTCCGGTGGACACGCCCTCTACACCGAGCTCGTGCACCAGCTGCGGCTCGAGGGGGCAGCGGGGACAACGGTGATACGTGGGATAACGGGGTTTGCCCACGACGGGCCGCTGCACGGCGACCGCCTGTTCTCGCTTCGCCGGCACGTCCCGGTCGTCCTCACGCTGATCGACGAGCCGCGCCAGCTGCAGCGCTCGTTCGAGATCGTCGACCGCCTCACCTCCGAGACGGGGCTCGTCACCAGCGAGGTCGTCCCCGCCTTCCACGCCACCGCGCCCGGCGTCGAGCACGGCAGCCTCCGGCTGGCCCGGCCGCGCCGTCACTGAGCGCTTCACCCTGTACGACGAGACAGGGCTCGCCGCCTGGTCGCCGTTCGGCGACCGGATCGAGATGCCGATGACCGGCGCCGTTCTCCAGCCGGGATGGATCGCGTCTGCTCTCCTCGTTTGGCGAACCGCGTAGGCTCCCGCGCGATGGAGCACGGCCGCCGGAGCGCGCTGGCCCTCGGGGCCCTCGGTGTCGTGTTCGGCGACATCGGCACGAGCCCCCTGTACGCGATGCAGGCGGCGTTCGGCTCGGACACCGACGTCGGGGTGACCCACGCCAACGTGCTCGGGCTGCTGTCGCTGTTCCTGTGGACGCTGGTCATCGTCGTGACCCTGAAGTACGTGGCGTTCGTGATGCGGGCCAACAACCGCGGCGAGGGCGGCGTCCTGGCCCTGCTGGCGCTCGCACTGCGACGCGCGGAGCCCTGGGAACGCGGCGTGATCGTGACGCTCGGCCTGCTCGGAGTCGCCCTGTTCTACGGGGACGGGGCGATCACGCCCGCGATCTCGGTGCTCTCGGCGGTCGAGGGCACGCAGGTCGCGACGAGCGACCTGCACCGCTTCATCGTCCCGATCACGCTGGTCGTGCTCACCGGACTGTTCATGGTGCAGCGACACGGGACGCACCGGATCGGCGCGGCCTTCGGCCCGGTGATGGCGGTCTGGTTCGTGACGATCGCGGCGCTCGGCATCAACGGGATCAGCCGGGAGCCGTCGGTGTTCCGGGCGATCGACCCGCTCGAGGCGGCGTCCTTCTTCGGCCGGGAGCCGTGGGTGGCGTTCGTCGCCCTCGGCGCGGTCGTGCTGTGCATCACCGGCGTCGAGGCGCTGTACGCCGACATGGGCCACTTCGGGCGGCCACCGATCGCCGGCGCCTGGCTCGTGCTCGTGTTCCCGTGCCTCGTGCTCTGCTACCTCGGCCAGGGCGCGACGATCCTGCACGACCCGGCCACGGCGGCGAACCCGTTCTTCAACCTCGCCCCGGACGCGCTGAAGATCCCCCTCGTGATCCTGGCCACCGTGGCGACGGTCATCGCCTCGCAGGCCGTGATCACCGGGGCGTTCTCGGTCACCCAGCAGGCGACCCAGCTCGGGTACCTGCCGCGGGTCACGATCTTCCACACCTCCGAGCAGGTGCGCGGCCAGATCTACGCCCCCGCGATCAACTGGCTCCTGTACGTGGCCGTGGTGCTGCTGGTGCTCGGGTTCGAGACGTCGAGCGCGCTGGCGGCGGCCTACGGGATCGCGGTGACCGGCACGATGGCCGCGACGACGGTGCTGGCGTACGTCGTGACCCGGCGGCTGTGGGGCTGGTCCGGACGCCGCTCGGCGCTCGTGGTGGTGCCGCTGCTGACGATCGACCTGGCGTTCTTCGGGTCGAACCTGCTCAAGGTGCACCACGGCGGCTGGTTCCCGCTGCTGCTCGGCGGCGGCCTGTTCGTCCTGATGACCACCTGGGATCGCGGGCGCGCTGTGGTCACCCAGAAGCGGATCGCCGAGGAGGGGCCGCTGCAGCCGTTCGTGACCGCGCTCGACCACCAGACGCCGCCGATCGAGCGGGTGCCCGGGATGGCCGTGTACCTCAACGCGAGCGACGTCACGACGCCGCTGGCGCTGCGCCACAACGTGCGGCACAACCACGTGCGGCACGAGCACATCGTGATCTTCCGGGCCGTCACCGCCGACGTGCCCCACGTCGAGCGGGCGAAGCGGGTGCAGGTCGACGACCTCGGCCACCCGGCCGACGGGGTGACGCTGGTGACCGGCCACTTCGGCTTCCGCGACGTCCCGAACGTGCCCGACGCGCTGGCCCTGGCGGCGACGATGTCGCCCGAGCTGAAGGACGGCAAGCTCGACGAAGCGACCTACTTCCTCAGCAAGGTCACGATCCATCCGTCGGACGAGGGCAGCATGCTGTGGCGCTGGCGCAAGCGGCTGTTCGCCGCGCTGGCGCGCAACGCGTCGAGCCCCGCCGAGTACTTCGGCCTGCCCGAAGACCAGGTCATCGCGCTCGGCTCGCAGATCGAGGTCTAGCGCGTGACGCTCGCGTGACGTTTGTTGACACCGCGTGGCGGTCCGTGACGAAGGTGTGACACACTGGCACACTCTTGTGTCTTTTCGTAAAGGACACGTAGCACCCTCTCGCGGTAGCTTCACGGCATGTCCATCCGCCGCCCGCACCTCCTCGTCTGGGTCGTCCTCATCTCGGCCCTCGCCTGGCTGGCCCACGACGCCCTGCTGCCGCCACGGCCCGACGTGCTGCGCGGGGTCGGCGTCCGCGCGGTCGACGGCGACACGCTCGTCGTCCGCCTCGACGGCGGCGGCCAGGAGCGTGTCCGGGTCATCGGCGTCGACACGCCCGAGGACGTCGATCCCCGCCGGCCGGTGCAGTGCTACTCGCGGCGTGCCGCCGCGTTCACGGCGCGCACCGTCGAGGGGCGCCGGGTCTCGCTCACCGTGGGGCGCGAGCCACGCGACCGCTACGGCCGGCTGCTGGCCTACGTCCGGGTCGAGGGCGCGCCCGAGGACCTCGAGGACCAGCTCCTACGCGGCGGCTTCGCCCGGCCGCTCGCGATCCGGCCCAACACCGACCACGCCGCCCGCTACGCCCGGCTCGCGGGTGAGGCCCGGGCCCGGCGCCGCGGTCTCTGGGGTGCCTGTGCGCTCACGCCAGCCGAGGACGTGGCCGCGTGAACGCGATCCGCGACCCGGGCGCAGGCGTACGCCAGCCGGGGGGCGGCCTGCGACGGAAGAGCCGCCCGCACCCGGCTGGGTTTGGCAGCGGGGGGCTGCCAAACTCGAAAGCATCCGATCGCCTGGCCATGCTCGTCCGTGTGCAGGTAGCCAAACGGGGCTGCCCATCTGCAGCTTCCGTAAGACTATACCACGATGAATGGTCGCCGCCTGCTCACACTGTCGACGCTTGCCGCCCTCGTCGGATCGCTCGCGTCCGTGCTCCACCTGCGTCGCAGGCGACCGCCCGACGAGCCTGACGACGCCACCGTAGCGGCGCTGCGCGAGCGCATGGAGCGGGCCCGCGCCGACCTCCTCCGCCGCCCTTGAGGCGCGCGGTTGCGGCGGCGCTGGCAGCGCCGGTGCTCGGGACGATCGCCTGGGGCAGCGTCGAGGCGCGGCTGCTGTCGCGGGAGACGGCGGAGCTGCCGCTCGTCGACCTGCCGTCGGAGCTCGACGGCCTGACGCTCCTGCACGTCGCCGACGTCCACGCCGGGTACGGGCCCGGGCTCGCCCTGCTCGAGGCGTCGCTCGAGTGGGCGCTCGAGGTCCGGCCGGACCTCGTCGTCATCAGCGGCGACCTGGTGGCCAGGCCCCGGGGCGAGAAGCGCTTCCGGCGGGTCGCCGCGGAGCTCGGGGCGGCGGCACGGTACGGGGCGTTCGCGGTCCTCGGCAACCACGATCACGGGTTCGGCAACGACCCGTTCGCGTCCGGACGAGCGGTGGGCCAGCTCGCGGGCGTGAACCTGCTCGGCGCCGAGCGCCGGGACGTCGAGATCCGCGGCCAGCGCGTCTGCATCGTCGGCGTGGACGCCGACGCGTACCTGCACAGCCCGCGCTACGACATCGCCGGGCCGCTCGACCGGACGGCCGACCTACGCATCCTCATCTGCCACTACCCGTTCGCGCTGCAGCGCGTGCAGCCGGGTGACTTCCAGCTGATCCTGTCCGGGCACCTGCACGGCGGTCAGATCTGCCTGCCCTGGCCGGGCGGCCGGGTCGGGCTCGCGCATCCCGGCGAGCGAGTCCTGCGCGGCGTGGCGTCGCGGGAAGGGACGGTGATGCACGTCTCCCGCGGGCTCGGGACGACCTTCGTGCCGCTGCGCATCCTGGCGCGGCCGGAGGCGTCGCTGCTCGTCCTCCGTTCCCCGCGCCGTCCGGGGCCGGAGGGGCCCGGCTGACGCCGGGCTCGACGGCTCTATGCTGGCGTCGTGGGCGACGACGTGGACAGACCGCGCGAGTCGGTGCACTCCGCGGCGGGCGAGGTGGACGGGGTGGACAGCGCGCTGCGCGCCTCCCGCTCGTCGGTGGTCGGCCTCGACGACGTCGACGTCACGGTTCACATCGACGGCCTGGCGCCCGCTGCCGCCGGCGCGGCCTGAGACGCCGTGCCCGTCCAGCACCTGACAGGGCTCACCGACGAGCAGCGTCCCCCGGTCTGCCAGTCCTGCGTCTGGTGGCAATCGCGCCCACACGGACGCTCCGTGAACCGGGCGAGCTGGATCGAGGACGTCGAGGGCCGCTTCGGCCCGTGGGGGAAGGTGTACGTCGACCACGACCGCCACATCGGCTCGCTGCAGTACGGGCCGGCCGACGCCTTCCCGCGGGGCCGCAGCATGCCCGCCGGGCCGCCGTCATCGGATGCGGTGCTCGTGACCTGCGCGTTCCTGACCGACCCGACCAGCCCGTGGGCGCTGCAGAGCCTGTTCCTGGCCTGCATCGGCGAGTCCCGCGACCGCGGCGCCGCGGCGGTCGAGGCGTTCGGCTACCGCTACGGGCCGCACGAGCAGTTCGCCGCGCGCTTCCTCGAGCACCGCACCATCTTCCCGCGCGACTTCCTGGCCGACTTCGGGTTCTTCACGCTGCGGGAGATGGGCCGCGTCGAGCTCATGCGGCTCGAGCTCGGCGGGCTGGTGCCGGTCGAGGAGCCGCGCGCGCTCGTCGAAGAGGCGATGCGCCGGGCCAGGGAGCTGCTGTCGCGGCCGGCGCCGGGCCGCGCCGTCGGCGCCTGAGCGAGCCGCAGGTGCGGTCAGGGCGCCGTGAAGCTGATGCTGCCGATCGGGTCGGGCCCGAACCACACGTCCGCGCCCGAGCTCGTCCTGGCAGCGCAGTACAGGAGCAGCGTCGACCCCGTCTGGCAGTGCAGGGTGGGGTAGGCCCGGCGCGCGATCTCGACGTTGTCGCCGATGCCGACGCCGGCGCTCGTCTGGGCGTCAGGGTCGGTGATCGAGAGCTGCGCCACCCGGCCGTGGTGCAGGACGAAGGCCACGTGGCGGTAGCGCCAGGAGACGTCTCCGTCGGGCGTCCCGCGGTCGGGCGGGCTCACTGCCAGCTCGAGGGCTCGACGGGCATCACGTCGCCGTCCTCCGACGCCTGAAGCGGCGGCCCGAACCGCCGCAGGACCACCGAAGCGGGGTCGCCGATGCCGACGCCGCCGAAGGAGGCGTGGTCGAGGTCGACCAGGCGAGGATGGGCCGGGGTGCGGTCGAGCGGGTCGAGCTGGCGTACCACCGCCCAGGCGGCGAACGGCGTGAAGCTCAGCGTGAGCAGCAGGCCGATGGGGATCGTCGCCCGCCCGAGGACGCGTCGCAGCGGGCGGCCGAGCAGGAGCACCAGCAGCGTCGGCAGGACGACCCACGACGGGAGGATCAGCGGCTCGTTGAACCGGTCCTGAGGCCAGCCGGTGAGCGACGCCGCGACCCACGGGGCGAAGGCCAGCGGCGCGAGCCACCAGACGTGCAGCCTGGCGGCGAGGATGCCCGTCCCGATCGGTGGCCCGAGCAGCAGGAGCAGGCCGACCGCCACGGGGTGGCCCAGCGGCGGAAGCACGCCGTAGAGGTCGCTCCACTCCGCCAGGTTGCAGGCCAGCCAGACCCCGGCGATGGCGGTTCCCGCCGCGATCTCGCCCGGCTCTGGCCGCCAGCGGACGGCTGCCATCGTCGCCATGCCACGAACGTACGACGGCGATGGCGCGCGAGGCAAGGCTCGCCCGTCGGTCAGGCGCGCGCGCCGAGCAGGCCCTCGCGGATGCACAGCTCCGCGATCTGTACCGCGTTCGTCGCGGCGCCCTTGCGCAGGTTGTCGCTCACGATCCACAGGGCCAGCGAGCGGTCGCGCCCGATGTCGCGGCGGATCCGGCCGACGTACACCTCGTCGGAGCCGGCGGCCTGCAGCGCCGTCGGGTAGGAGTCGGTGGACGGGTCGTCCAGCACCACGACGCCCGGCGCCTGACGCAGGAGCTCGCGGGCGGCGTCGGGGTCGAGGGCCTCGCGGGTCTGGACCCACACCGACTCGGAGTGACAGTTCTCGACCGGAACGCGCACGCAGGTGGCGCTCACCGGCGAGGTCGGGCAGGCCCATGATCTTGCGCGACTCGTTGACGAGCTTCAGCTCCTCGTCGGTGTAGCCGTCGTCGCCTGACCAGGCCCCGGCGAACGGGAGCGCGTTGAACGCGATCGGGTGGGGGTAGACCTCGGCGCGCACCTCGTCGCCCGCCAGGGCGGCGCGGCTCTCGGAGCGCAGCGCGTCGATCGCCTTCTGGCCGGTGCCGGACACCGACTGGTACGTCGACACCGTCACCTGCTCGAGCCCGACGGCCTGGTGGATCGGCCACAGCACCGGCACGAGCTGCATGGTCGAGCAGTTCGGGTTGGCGATGATGCCGCGGTGCTCGCGGGCGGCGTCGGAGTTGACCTCCGGCACGACCAGCGGCACGTCGGGATCCATGCGAAACGCCGACGAGTTGTCGACCACCACGGCGCCGGCCTCGACGGCCTGCGGGGCGTACGTTCGGGAGCGTGAGGCGCCGGCGGAGAAGATCGCGACGTCGATGTCGGCGAACGCGTCCGGGCCGGCGGCCTGGATCGTCAGCTCCTCGCCGCGGAAGCTGCGGGTCTGGCCGGCGGAGCGCTCCGAGGCCAGCAGGCGCAGCTCGTCGAGCTGCAGGTCGCGCTCCTCGAGCACCCGCAGCAGGGTCGTGCCGACGGCGCCGGTGGCGCCCAGGATGGCCAGGCGGATGCCGGCCATCTAGGCCTCCACCCGGGCAGGGGTCTCGAGCTCGAACGTGTCGTGCAGGGCGCGCACCGAGCCCGGGATCTCCTCGACGGCGATCATGCAGGAGATCTTGATGGGCGACGTCGAGATCATGCGCAGGTTCACGCCGCGTTCGGCGAGCGTGGCGAACATCCTGGCCGCGACGCCCGGATGGGAGCGCATGCCCGCGCCGATGATCGACACCTTGCCGAGCGAGTCGTCCTGCTCGACCTCCATCGGGCCGAGCCGCTGCTTGGCCTCCTCGATGGCGCGCAGCGTCTCGGCCACGTCATCACGCGGCACCGAGAACGACAGCTCGGCCACGCCGTGCACCACGTTCTGGATGATCGTGTCGACGTTGACGTTGTGGGCCGCCACGAGCTGGAACACCGTCGCGGCAGAGCCGGGCCGGTCGGGCAGGCCGGACAGCGTGAAGATGACCTCGGTCTCCGAGTGTGTCACCCCGGTGATGATCGGCTGCTCCATGACTTCCTCCTCGGAGACGACCCACGTGCCCTCCTGGTCGGAGAACGTCGAGCGGGAGTGGACGCGGACGCCGTGGTTCCTGGCGAGCTCGACGGAGCGCAGCATCAGCACCTTCGCGCCCGACGCGGACATCTCGAGCATCTCCTCGTAGGAGACGCGGTCGAGCTTCCTGGCGGTCGGCACGATGCGCGGGTCGGCGGTGTAGACACCGGCCACGTCGGAGTAGATCTCACAGGCCGCCCCGAGCGCGGCGGCGAGTGCAACGGCGGTGGCGTCGGTGCCGCCGCGGCCGAGCGTGGTCACGTCGAGCGTGCCGTGGGCGACGCCCTGGAAGCCGGCGACCAGCACGATCTTGCCCTGGTCGAGGGCCTCGAGCACGCGCCGCGCCCGGATGTCGACGATCTTGGCCTTCATGTGGGTCGCGTCGGTGACGATCCCGGCCTGCGAGCCGGTCAGCGACACGGCCTCGTGTCCCAGGTCGTGGATCGCCATCGCCACCAGCGCGCCCGACATGCGCTCGCCGGTCGAGAGCAGCATGTCCATCTCGCGCGGGTCGGGCGTGGGCGACACCTCGTTCGCGAGCGCGATCAGCGTGTCGGTCGTCTTGCCCATCGCCGACACCGTCCCCACGACCCGCAGGCCGCGCTCCTTCGCCTGCACGAGTCGGCGGGCGACGCCGCGCACCTTCTCGGCGTCGGCCACGGACGAGCCGCCGAACTTCATGACGACGGTCTCGAACGCAGGCTTCGGAATCGGGTGGGCGCTCGCCATCGGCCCGACTCATCGTACCGGCGGA
This sequence comes from uncultured Actinomycetes bacterium, assembly GCA_963794695.1. Classification (GTDB taxonomy): domain Bacteria; phylum Actinomycetota; class Thermoleophilia; order Gaiellales; family JALYLC01; genus CAWCFJ01. The sequence goes on from CAWCFJ010000013.1 coordinate 189,462, forward strand.
CGGCCGCGCCGCCGTCAGCTGTTGAGCGCCGCGCTCGAGTACTGGACGGCCGCGTTCCACAGCAGCCAGCCCTTGGCGCCGCCCTTCTCGGCGGCCCGGATCTGGGCCTTCACGTCGGCCAGCGTGTAGTGGCGCTGCAGGCTGAAGTCCTGCAGCCACGGGCGGATCTGGGTCTTCGTCCCCCGCAGCGCCTTGCGGAAGTCGCGCATCGTGTAGGACACGATCCGGCCGGGCGCGTCGTCGGGGTTCGTGATGTTGAACTCGCCCGGGTAGTAGTGCGACGGGTAGGCCATCGGCGAGATCGCGTCGAGCAGCGGTGCGATCCGCTTGACGTTCTGCCCGATCCCCAGGTTGTGCGAGGCCGACAGCCCGAACACGTCGGCCGAGATGCGCACGCCCAGCGGGTGCAGCGCCTTGCGGGCCTTCGTCAGGAAGCGCACCAGCGTCTGGCTGTAGGCCTCGTTGGTCTTGTGCGGGAACACGGCCTGCGACAGGTCGCCGTCGGTCGGGAAGCGGACGTAGTCGAACTGGATCTCGTCGAACCCCTGCAGCGCCGCGGCCTTGCCGATCTGGATCAGGTAGTCCCAGTTGCGCGTGTCGTAGGGGTTCAGCCAGCCCAGACCGGCCGCGTTCTGCCACACCCCGCCGGACGTCGTGCGGATCGCCCGGCCCGGGTTCTTGGAGGAGGTGACCGGATCCTCGAAGCACACGATCCGGCCGATCAGGTAGACGTGGTGCGCGTGCACCTTGGCCGCGAGCTCGCGCGCGTCGTAGAAGTTCTGCGCCGCGCCGGTGAGGTGCGCCAGGCGGGGCGAGTTGCGCAGGAACCCGACGTTCCCGTTCTCGTCCTTCAGGTCGACCTCGAGCGTGTTCAGCCCCTTGCCGCCGGGCTTGGCGAGCGACAGGAAGTCGTCGATCCGAGACGGGATCGACGCGATGTACACGCTGACGTGCACGCCGCGCACCTGCTTCGGCAGGGGGGCATGCGCCGCGCCGGGCGTCTTCCTCGTCTTCTTGACCGTCTTCGCCGTGCCGGTCGTCGACGTCGCACCCCCGGAGGTTCCCGCGTGGCTCGTGCTCGACCCCGAGCCGAGCAGGGCGAATGCGGCCCAGGCACCGCCTCCGACCAGGAGGAGCAGCACCGCTCCCGCGGTCAGCCGGCGGCGGCGGTAGGCCCGCTGGCGGCCTCCGCGGGTCTGCTCGCGCTGCTCGCGCCGCCGTGCGGCAGCGTCCGCCTCCGCCCGCTCCCAGGGCGCCAGCGCCTCGGTCGTCGGAGGTGCGGTGACGCCGCCAGAGCCCTCGGCGGGCGGGTCCAACTCGGAGAACCAGTCGTCGTCGCGGTCGCTCACGAGCAGTGAATGGTACCGGTGCACCTCGTAACTCGTGCTGCAAGCGCCCAGACGGGCGCGACGCGAACCGTCCGGCTCACAGCTCGCGGCGGCCCGAGAGGGCGCGCCCGAGGGTCACCTCGTCGGCGTACTCGAGGTCGCCGCCGACGGGCAGACCGCTGGCCAGACGGGTCACCCGGACCTTGCCGCGCAGCCGGTCGGCGATGAACGCCGCCGTGGCCTCGCCGGTCATCGTCGGGTTCGTCGCCAGCACGACCTCGGAGACCGGCGGGTCGCCACGCTCGACCCGCACCAGCAGCTCGGCGATGCGCAGGTGCTCGGGATCGACGCCGTCGATCGGCGAGAGCGCCCCGCCGAGCACGTGGTACAGGCCCCGGTACTCGGCCGTCCGCTCGAGCGGGACGATGTCCGACGGCGCCTCGACGACGCAGATCACGCCGCGGTCGCGGCGGGCGTCCTGGCAGATCCGGCAGAGCGGCTCCTCGGCGAGGTTGAAGCACTCCTCGCAGAACCCGATCTTCTCCTTGACCTCGCGGATCGCCTCGGCCAGGGCGAGCGCCTCGTCGCCGGGCACCCGCAGCAGGTGGAACGTGAGGCGCTGCGCCGTGCGCTGGCCGATGCCCGGCAGCCGCGCGAGCTGCGTCACCAGGTTGTCGACCGCGGGCGAGATCACAGGCCGGGCAGGCCCATCCCGCCGAGGCCGCCGGTCAGGCCGCTCATCTTCTGCTGGGCCAGCGCCTGGGCCGAACGGGTGGCTTCCTTGACCGCCGCGAGGATCAGGTCCTCGAGCATCTCGACGTCGTCGGGGTCGACCGCCTCCTTGGACAGCTTCACCGCGACGATCTCGCCCTGGCCGTTGGCCGTCACCGTGACCATGCCACCGCCCGCCGTGCCCTCGACGGTCTGGCCCGCGAGGTCCTCCTGGGCCTTCGCCAGATCCTCCTGCATCTTCGCGACCTGGGCCATCATCTTCTTCGGATCGAAGCTCATGCGTCCACCTCGGTGGCGTCGAGAGTGTCCTTCAGCCGGGCGATCACGTCGCCCTCCTCGAGCGGCTCGGGCTCGTCGTCGGCCTCGGCCGCCGCCTCGCTCTGCTTGCGCTCGCCGGCCACGAACGCCGGCTGGACGCGGACGGCGCAGGTCTCGGCGATCGCGCTCGCGACCTCGTCGGCCGAGCGCGTGGCGCTGGCCAGCAGGATCGGGTTCACGGCCACGGTCAGGCGGCCGTCATCGAGCGCCACCGGCTCGGAGCCGGTGAGCACCGCGCGCACGGGTCCCTGCAGGCGCCCGACGACCTCGTCCCAGCCGTCCTTGATGGCGCCGAGCGAGGCCGGGCTGGCGGCGGCGACGGGCGCGGGCGGCGGGGTCCGGCGGAGGAGCTGGCGCGACGGGCTCGGCCTGCGGCGCCGGATCCGGCTCGGGGGCCGGGGCCGGGGCCGGAGCCGGGGCCGCGGTCGGGGCCGGACCAGGGGTCGCGGCCGGGGCCGGACGTGGCGCGCCGCCCTCGAGCCGCTCGATCCGGGCCAGCAGGGCCTCGGTGCTGCGCTCGCTCTGGGGCCGCGCGGCCTTCAGCAGGGCGACCTCGAGCGGCAGCCGCGGGTCGGCGCCGTCGCGGATCTCCTGCAGCGCCGCCGTCAGCAGGTCGACGGCCCGCAGCGTCTCGTACGCCGGCAGCGCGGCGGCCTGGCGCTCGAGCGCCGCGACGCTCTCCTCGGCCGGCGCCGCGGATGCCGGCAGCGAGCCGGCGTGCTGCAGCAGGTACAGGAGCCGCAGGTGCCCGAGCAGCGCGTTCACCAGATCGGCCAGGTCCTGGCCCTGCGCGGCCAGCGCGTCGATCTCGCGCAGCACGCCGGCGGCGTCGCTGATCGCGACCCGGTCGACCAGCTCGATGAGCGCCTGCTCGGGCACGACGCCGAGCAGCTCGGCAGCCTCGGCGGCGGTGATCGTGCCGCCGGTCGTGGTGCTGAGCTGGTCGAGCACCGTCGTCGGGTCGCGGAACGAGCCGCTCGCGGCGCGGGCGATCAGGTGCAGCGCCTCGGGCTCGGCCTGGATGCCCTCGGCCTCGCAGATCCCGCTCAGCACCTGGGCGATCTCGCGCGGCGACGGCCGGTTGAAGCTGAACCGCTGGCAGCGCGAGCGGATCGTCGGCAGGAGCTTCGCGGGCTCGGTCGTGCAGAGCACGAAGACCACGTGCTCGGGCGGCTCCTCGAGCGTCTTCAGCAGGGCGTTCGAGGCGTCCGCCGTGAGCGAGTGGGCCTCGTCCAGGATGTAGACCTTGTAGCCGCCCTCGACCGGCGCGAACGCGACCTGCTCGCGGATCTCGCGGATGTCGTCGATCCCGCGGTGCGAGGCGGCGTCCATCTCGACGACGTCGAGCGAGGTCGCCTCGTGGATGGCCACGCAGCGGGCGCACGTCCCGTCGGGGGTCGGCGTCGGGCCGTGCTCGCAGTTCAGGGCCTTCGCCAGGATCTTGGCCAGCGACGTCTTGCCCGTTCCGCGAGGCCCCGAGAACAGGTAGGCGTGCGCGATCCGCCCGCTGGCCACCGCGCTCTGCAGCGTCCGGACCACGTGGTCCTGGCCGACGACGTCGGCGAACGTGCGGGGGCGGTAGGTGCGGTAGAGCGAGGCCACGGACGAGGCAGTCTAGTCCGGCAGGATCGGCAGCACGTCGCGCCCGCGCTGGTTCACGAGCACCGCCCGGGTGACCGCCTTCGAGCCGTACCGCTCGCACAGCGCGTCGAGCACCGCGTCGAGCTGCTCGGCCCGGATCCGCTCGAGCGGGAGGAGCTGCTGGCAGGGCGGATCGCTCTCGAGGTTGGCCACCGCCATGCCGATCAGGGTGAGCCCCTGGCGGTCGATCAGCGGCCGCGCGCCGTCGAGCAGCCAGCGGGCCGTGCGCAGGACCGTGGGGGTGTGGGCGGTCGCCCGCGGCAGGGTGTGGGAGCGGGTGATCCGGGTGTAGTCGCCGAAGCGCAGCCGCAGGACCACCGTCCGCCCGATGCGGTTCCCGGTGCGCAGCCGGCGGGTGACCCGGTCGACGATCGCCACCAGGATCGCGTCGAGCTCCTCGGGCGTCCGCGGCCGCCGGCCGATGGCCGACTGCGAGCCGACCGAGCCGCGCCGCTGCCCGTTGCGCACCATGCGCGGGTCGTCGTTTCGGGCCAGCGCGTACAGCTGCCGACCGGCCGCCCGCCCGAGCATCGCGACCAGCGTCTCGCGCTCGAGCTCGGCGACGTCGGCGACGGTTCTGATCCCGCGCGAGCGCAGCCGCTCGGAGGTCTTCTGGCCGACGCCCCACAGCCGCTCGACCGGCAGGGGATGCAGGAACGCGAGCTCGCCGTCGGGCGGCACCACGAGCAGGCCGTCGGGCTTCGCGACCCCGCTCGCGACCTTGGCCAGGAACTTCGTCCGGGCCACGCCGACGGTGATCGGCAGCCCGACCTCCTCACGCACCCGCGTCCGCACCCGCTCGGCGATGTCCCGCGGCGAGCCCGAGATGTGCTCGAGCCCGCGGACGTCGAGGAACGCCTCGTCGATCGACAGGCCCTCGACGACCGGCGTCAGGTCGCGGAAGATCTCGAAGACCGCCTTGCTGGCCTCGACGTAGGCCGAGAAGTGCGGCGAGACCACGGCGGCGTGCGGGCAGAGGCGCAACGCCTGGCGCCCGCCCATCGCCGTGCGGATGCCGAAGGCCTTCGCCTCGTAGCTCGCGGCCAGCACCACGCCGGGCCCGACGATGACCGGCCGGCCGCGCAGGCTCGGGTCGTCCCGCTGTGCGACGGACGCGAAGAACGCGTCGAGATCGGCGTGCAGGATCGAGGGCTCCCGCGGCACGAACACATGTTCGCACACCGGGGTGTCAGCATGTCGCGGCCGTGGAAGCGCTCGAGCTCCCCACCCCGCACGGCCCGGCCCGCGTCCACCTGCAGCCGGTGGCCGAGCCGCGGGCCGCGCTGCTCCTGGGGCACGGGGCCGGCGGCGGCATCACCGCCCGCGACCTGGTCACGACGGCGGCGGCCGCCAGGGCCGAGGGCCTGACCGTCGGCCTGGTCGAGCAGCCATACCGCGTCGCCGGCAAGCGGTCGACGCCACGGGCGCCGCTGCTCGACGAGGCCTGGCTCGCGCTCGTCGAGGGCCTGCGGGCCGGCCCGCTCGCCGGGGTGCCGCTGGTCTTCGGCGGCCGCTCCTCGGGTGCCCGGGTGGCCTGCCGCACCGCGGCGCCAGCCGGTGCGATCGGTGCGCTCTGCCTGGCCTTCCCGCTCAAGCCACCCGGGCGGGCGACGGCTGTCAGCCGACTGCCCGAGCTCGACGAGGCCGGCGTGCCGGTGCTGGTCGTGCAGGGCGAGCGCGACCCCTACGGGATGCCGCCGCCGGGTGCGGGCCGGACCGTGGTGCAGGTCGCCGGGGACCACGCGCTGCGCAGCGACCTGACCTCGGTCGGAGCCGCTGTCCGGGCCTGGCTCGGACACCTCGTGTCACACGCCTGAACGACAGGTGTCAGTCACCCCACCCGCCCGGGTAGGGCCCGGACAATTCGGGACGGTAGGCCCATTGTCAGGGCGCGTGTGCGTGGAGTAGCTTCGTCACTGCAGCCGGGTGTGACCCGGCTCACACCCGCCCCTGGGGGGCGGAGGTCCACTACCAGGAGGGACGATGAGTTTGCTCCTCTCGAGCAGCTCGGGCAGCAGCGTGCGCCCAGGCGGGAGCCGGACCCGCCGCATGCTCGTGTCGGCTGCCACCTGCGCCGTCGCGGCGGCCTTCGCGCCGAGCGCGTTCGCGACGGACATCACCTCGGGCGGCCCGCTGACGGACATCGGCATCAGCCCCGACCTGAACTGCTCGGTCAACCACACCGGCGACACGGCGGGCGAGTTCTACGGCAACACCGCCTGCGGCACGCTGATCGCCGCCGGCGGCACGCTCTACCGTCCGGCCAGCATCCCGGCCGGCGGCAGCGCGCAGCCGTTCACGGCGTGGACGCCCGTCAGCCAGTCCGGCGTCAGCGGCGCCGGTACCGTCGGCAGCCCGTTCCAGGTCACCACCGTGGTGGCCAGCGCCGCCACCGATCCGGCGTTCACGGTGACCGAGGTCGACTCCTACGTCGCGGGGCAGGAGTCGTACCGCACGGACGTCACCGTCCACAACAACGGCGGCAGCGGCCTGCCCGTGGTCGTCTACCGGGCTGGCGACTGCTTCCTGCAGAACAGCGACGTGGGCTTCGGCCGCGTCGACGGCTCGGCCGTCGCCTGCCGCGCGCGCAACGACGACGGCACGCCCGGCGATCGGATCGAGCAGTGGGCGCCGATCAGCGGTGGCTCCTCGTACTACGAGAGCAACTACAACACCGTCTGGGCCCACATCGGCTCGCAGCAGCCGTTCACGAACACCTGCACTGCGACATCGCCGTGGACAACGGCGGCGGCCTGAGCTGGTCGCCGACCGTCCCGGCCGGCGGCGACGTGACGCTCTCGAGCCTGATCACGTTCTCGCCGCTCGGCAACCTGCCGCTCACCACGACCAAGACGGCCGACGCCTCGAGCGCCCAGGCCGGTGCGGCGGACGGCTACACGATCACCGTCCAGAACCCGAACGACACCGCGGTCTCGCTCTCGTCGATCACCGACACCCTGCCGGCCGGCTTCAGCTACACCGCCGGCTCGAGCACGGGCGCGACGACCTCGGATCCGTCGGTCTCGGGCTCGAACCTGACCTGGACGGGCCCGTTCAGCGTGGCCGCCGGCGGCTCGGTCTCCGTGCACTTCGGGGTGACCGTGGCCCTCACGGCCGACACCTACTTCAACCAGGCCGGCGGCGCGGCCGACCCGTTCACGGTGACCCCGACCGGCCCGACCGCGCCGGTGACCGTCACCCAGGGAACGGGCCCGCAGCCGATCACCACGACCAAGACCGCTGACGGCGGCACGGCCGAGCCGGGCGCCTCCGACGGCTACACGATCACCTTCGCGAACCCGAACGACGACGCCATCACGCTCGACCGATCACCGACCACCTGCCGGCCGGGTTCAGCTACACGGCGGGCTCGTCGAGCGGCGCCAGCACGAGCGACCCGGCCATCTCGGGCCAGGACCTCGACCTGGAGCGGCTCGTTCACGGTGCCGGCGCACGGCACGCTGACCGAGCACTTCGCGGTCGCCGTGTCGAGCACCCCGGGCGACTACTACAACGACGCCGGCGGCATCGTCGAGCGCCGACACCGTCACCGGCGTCGAGCACACCGCCCGCATCACCGTGATGGGCTCGGGCGGGCACGACCTGACCGTCTCGAAGGCGGCGGACGTCACCAGCGCGCACCGCGGTGACACCGTCCACTACACCATCACGTGACCAACCCGAACGACGACGACGTCACGCTCTCGCTCATCCGTGACGCGCTGCCGTCGGGCTTCCACTACGTCGCCGGCTCGTCCAGCGGCGTGACGAGCGCGGATCCGCACGTCGACCGGCGCAACGGCAAGGCCCTGAAGTGGGCCGGCTCGTTGGTGGTGCCGGCGCACGGCTCCATCACGCTCACGTTCGCCGCGACCGCCGGTGGGTTCTACGGCGTGCACACCGACCGTGCCCGCACGGTCTTCCCGATCGACGCGGTCGGCGGCTTCGGCTTCGTCCGCACCGGCAAGACGGCCGGCGTGCGGGTCCTGCGCGACACGCACCCCGTCTAGGCACGGCTCCCTGTCCGGGCCGGCCGCTGATCAGTGGCCGGCCCGGCCGGGACTCCCGCCGGTGCCACGGACGGTGGCTCGTGTCAGGCCTGACCGCGTCGCCTGGAGGCCGCCACTTAGTGCTGCTTCCTCCCGGATCTGACACGGTTCGCAGGGCTCCAGCGCGCGGGACCTGACCGTCAACACCACCGTCGCGGCCCGTACCGGAGCGACCCCGGACGAGCACGACCGTGAAGCACCTTACCAGTCAGTCGAGGGGCCAGCGGTACGCGCGGGAGCCGAAGGCGCCGCCCTCGCGCTCGTAGAACGCGTGCGAGCCGGTGCGCTGAAGGCTGGTGGTGAGCACGAGGCTGCTGCAGCCGCGCTCGCGCGCCCAGGCGCGTGCGGCCGCGAGCAGCGCAGCGCCGTAGCCGAGCCGCCGGGTCCCGGGGGAGGTCACCAGGTCCTCGACCCAGGCGCGCCTCCCGAAGCGGATCGACTCGATGTCCACCGCCGCCGCGACGTAGCCCGCCGGGCGGCCCTCGTCGTCGTCGGCCAGCAGCAGCAGCCGACCCTCGCCGAGCCACCAGCGAGCGCGCTCCCTGGCCTCCTCGGGAACGTAGGACGCGGGCCGCACCGAGGGCGGGGCGAAGAGGTGCTCGACCAGCTCGAGCACCGCGTCGAGGTCGGCCTCGCCGGCGGGTCGCAGCCCGATCAGGCAGACGTCGTCCACGGCCCGCGTGAGCTCTCGCGGCCAGCGGGTGACCGGGCAGCCGCTCGCGCACCAGCCGGGCGACGGACAGGTACCACCAGAGCTGCTTCGTGCGCGGCCGGTTGAAGCGGGCCCAGACGTCCTCGCCGTCGCCGGCGTTGCGGACGATCTCCCGCGCGTTGGCCAGCGTGTCGCTGCCCTTGAGCAGCGCGACGTCGGCGTCGGCGGCGGCCAGGCGCCGGAGCGAGCCGTGCTTGCGCTCCTCCCAGCTCAGCGCCTTGTCGGGCTCGGTGACCGCCCGGACGAGCGCGGTCACGCGGTCGCCGACGACGGGACGCAGGTCGTCGAGCGTGCGCCCGGTGTCCTCGACGACGTCGTGCAGCCAGGCGGCGGCGACGAGCTCGTCGGCCCCGCCGTTGGCGGCCACGCCGGCGGCCACCTCGGCCGGGTGGTGGATGTAGGGCCGATCGCTGCCCTTGCGGGTCTGGCCTGCGTGGGCCTGCTCGGCGAGCTGGCGCGCGTCGTCGACGATGGTCACGCCCGAAAGCGTAAGCGGCGATGCTACGGACGTGGCGCGCCCGTTCCCCGACGTCGAGACCCTGCGCGCGAGGCTCCTGGAGCGCCCGCAGCCGCCCGTCGAGGGCCCCGGGCGCCCGGCCGCGGTGCTCGTCTGCCTGCACGGCGGGCGGGTGCTCCTGCTGCAGCGTGCGCTGCACGAGAACGACCCCTGGTCGGGCCACGTGAGCCTGCCGGGCGGGCGGCACGAGCCCGGCGACGAGACGCTGCTGCAGACCGCGCTGCGCGAGACGAACGAGGAGGTCGGGTTCGACGCCGGCGCGCTGGGCGACGTCCTCGGCCCGCTCGGCGAGTACGCCGGGCGGGGCCGAGGGATCCGGGCGATCCGGATCGCCGCCTTCGTCGCCTGGCTCCCGCAGGAGCCGGCGCTGTCGCTGTCGGAGGAGGTCGCCTCGGCCCACTGGATCGACCTCGACGCGCTGGTGCCCGGGGAGTCGATCGTCTCGGAGGTGCGCGGCCCGATGCCCGCCTACCTCGTCGAGGACGACGGCGTGCACCTGGTCGTCTGGGGCATCACCCACGGGATCCTCGAGCTGCTGCGCCAGGTCGACTGAGCTGGCGGCTCGGCCTGGACCGACCGCTCACCGGCCCGAGACGACCGCTCGTCGAGCCCTTACAGGATCCTCAGCGTTTGCTGAGAATCTGCCGATGAACCCGTGCTGGAATGGAATCCAGCCGCCGGGGTCCTTTGGGACAACAGCGGCCACGGGAGAGGGACCACCGATGAGCAAGATCGCCACAACCACCATCACGATGACCGAGGCCGAGGCCCGCCAGATCCTTGGCGAGCGCTACTCCGAGGTGCGCGAGCTCGCCGAGGCCTGGGCCCGCCGCCTGGGCCGCCCGGTCGCCTACCGCTAGCCGCGCGCCGAGCCCCCGAGCGCCGTCTCGCGCCCGGGGACCCCTACGCGTCGCGCTACTTGCCGCCGGCCGTCAGCTTGACGGCCGCCTTCTTCCAGCTCTTGCCGAACGGGTCGAGCCCCATCGCCCTGATCTTGGCCAGCGCCGCCTTCGCGAGGTCGGTGCGGTAGGCGGCCTTCGTCGCCGGCTTCGAGATCACCTTGAACTGCTTGGCGATGTCCGCCGTCTGCTGGAAGGCCGCGGCCGACATCAGGCCGATCCCGCCGGCGTTCGGCCAGGTGATCGCGTTGATCTCGTTCAGCTGCCAGCGCTGGTGCCCGGCAGGCAGCTTCGGGCCGGCGTCGAGCACGGCCTTCAGGCACGCCGCCTGGTGGTCACGGCAGAAGATCCAGCCCTGGAAGCTCGCCGCCAGGAAGCGCTTGGCGACGTCCTGGTGGGCCGAGTCCTTCAGCCAGCTGTCGGTCGAGAAGATGCCGTCCTCGAGCATCGCCGTGCCGGCGTTCTGCATCTTGATGATGTTCAGGTCGCTCAGCTGGTAGAGCTTGCCCGTCGCCGGGTTCTTGCTCTCGAGCACCTGGGCCAGCTCGTTGTAGGTCATGGCCGCGGCGGCGTCGACCTTCTTCGACAGGAACAGCGTCATGTCGAACGGCTGGTTGACGATGGTCACGTCCTTGTGCGGGTCCATGCCGTTCTTGACCAGCGCGGCGTACAGCTCGTTCTCGTTGCCGCAGCACCACACGCCGACCTTCTTGCCCTTCAGGCCCTTGATCGAGGTGATCCCGCTCGAGCGCCACGTCAGCTCGGTCATGCCGCTCTTGTTGAAGACCTGGGCGATGTTGACCAGGTTCGAGCCCTTGTCACGGGTCGCCAGCAGGCTCGGCAGCCAGTCGACGCCGAACTGGGCCTGGCCCGAGGCCACGACCTGCTCGGGCGTGATGTCCGGGCCGCCGACCTTGAGCGTGACGTCCAGGTTCTGCTTGTCGTAGTAGCCCATCGCCTTCGCGGCGTAGTAGCCCGCGAACTGGGCCTGCGTGACCCACTTGAGCTGCAGCGTCACCTTGTCCTTGCCGGCCGTCGGCGCCGCCTGGGCGTCGGGCCGGGCACTGCTCGTGCCGCCGAACGCGGCCAGCGCAGCCACCGTGGCAGCGAGTGCGCCGCCTACGGCGAGTCCCCTTCTGCTCCTCACGTTCTCCCCCTTCGGTTGGTGCTTCCCCCACTCACTCGGCTCCGCCTCTGGTCGAGACGTGCCACCCCATCAGCAGGCGCTCGGCGATCGCCACCGAGAGGTAGAAGGCGATGCCGAACAGGCTCGCCACCGTGATCGCCGCCCAGGCCTGCTCGAACTGGAACAGGGCCGCGGAGTTCTTGATCTGGAACCCGAGCGCGAGCTCCGAGCTCAGGAAGTACTCGCCGACGATCGCCCCGATCATCGCCAGCACGGTCGCCAGCTTGAGCGCCGAGAACAGGTACGGCAGCGCGTTCGGGAAGCGCACCCGGCGGTAGATCGTGACCTCCGACGCGGCGTAGGAGCGCATCAGCTCGATCGACGACGGCCGCACCGAGGTGAGCCCCCTGGTCGTGTTGACCATCACCGGGAAGAACACCAGGATCGCGGCGATCGCCATCTTCGAGGTCTTCTCGAGCGGGCCGAACCACTGGTTGGTGATCGGGGCGAAGGCGATGATCGGCACCGCGTTGGCGGCGATGGCGAACGGCATCAGCGCCCGGCCGAGGCGGCGGAAGCGCGACATCACCACCGCCGACAGGACGGCCAGCGCGCTGCCCACGACCCAGCCCCCGAAGGCCTCCGAGAAGGTGTACAGCCCGGCGTGCCAGAGCTGCGAGCGGTCGTCCCAGAGCGTGCCCGCGATGGCCGACGGCGCCGGCAGCAGGAAGCGCTGGATGCCCAGCCCGCGCACCAGGAGCTGCCAGGCGGCGATGCCCAGCACGAGCACCAGGATCGCCGGCACCCAGTCCGCCACCCGGCGGCCGACGAGCCGGCCGAGGTCGCGCGGGACGGGCTCGACGCCCGAGCTCGCCAGCTCGACCGGGGCGTCGGCCGGGCTACTCACCGACGGGCTCCCGGACGGCCGCGTCCGAGCCGTGGCGCAGCAGCTCGCGCACCTGGGTCACCAGCTCGAAGAAGCGCGGCTCCTCACGCGTGTCGATCGTGCGCGGGTGCGACAGGTCGACGTCGACGATCCCGGCGACCCGCCCGGGCCGGGCCGACATGACCACCACCCGGGTCGAGAGGTAGACGGCCTCGGCGATCGAGTGGGTCACGAAGACCACCGTCGAGCCGCTCGCCTGCCAGATCCGCAGGAGCTCGTCGTTCAGGCGCTCGCGGGTCATCTCGTCGAGCGCCCCGAACGGCTCGTCCATCAGGAGCAGCGCCGGCGAGAACGAGAGCGCCCGAGCGATCGCCACCCGCTGCTGCATGCCGCCCGAGAGCTGCCACGGGTGGTGGCCGGCGAACGCGGTCAGCTCCACCAGCTGCAGCATCTCCTCGACCCGCTGCTGGCGCTTCTGGCGGCCCCAGCCCGAGAGCTCGAGCGGCAGCGCGATGTTGCGCTGCACCGTCCGCCAGTCGTACAGCACGGGATCCTGGAAGACGATCCCGTAGTCGCGGTCGCGCCGGGCCTGCGGCGCGGGCTTGCCGTTGACCAGGACCTCTCCCGCGCTGGGCTCGATCAGGTCGCCGATGATCCGCAGCAGGGTCGACTTGCCGCAGCCCGAGGGGCCGATCAGGGACACGAACTCCTGCGGGGCGATCTCGAGGTCGATGTCCTGCAGGGCCTGCACCTGCCCCTGGGCGAAGCGCTTCTCGACGCCGCGGATGGTGACGGCAGCGGCGCTCATGCCACGTTCTCCGGCGCCCGGCGGACGATCAGACGCTCCGCCACGGCGACCGCCGTGAAGAACACGATGCCGAGCGCGGCGGCGACGATGTTCGTCGCCCAGAGGCTCTGGGGCGACAGGACGTAGTACTGGTTGTAGTTCAGGATGGCGCCCGCAAGTCCGTCCTGAATGGACGATGGGAGCTCGCCGATGATCGCTCCGACGACGGCCGCGGGAGCCGAGATCTTGAGCGCCGTGAACAGGAACGGCAGCGAGGCGGGCACCCGCAGCCGCCACAGGATCGACCACGACCCGGCGGCGTACGAGCGCATCAGCTCGAGCGCTCGCGGGTCGGCCGAGAGCAGGCCGCGCAGGGTGTTGATGGTCACCGGGAAGAACGTGAGGTAGGCCGAGATGACGGCCACCGAGAACCACGGCGGAAGGCCGCGCGAGCCGAGCCAGATCACGACCATCGGGGCGATCGCCAGGATGGGGATGGTCTGGGAGGCCACGATGTACGGCAGCAGCCCGCGCTGCATGAGCCGCGAGTGGGCCAGGACGACGGCCAGCGCGAAGCCGAGCGTGCCGCCCAGCGCGAAGCCGACCAGCGCCTCCTTCGCGGTGAACAGGGCCGAGTGCCAGAGCGACACGATGAGCAGCGGCCCGCCGGCCTGCACCGGCTCGAACAGCACCTGCACCATCGAGTGGATGTGGGGCATCGTCAGGTTCGAGACCTCGAACGGCCAGGTCACGTGCTCGCGGATGCCGTACCAGCGGTACGCCTCCCACAGGCCCCAGAACACGAGCAGCACGAGCACCGACATCCCGGCCGTGCCGAGCGCCGAGCGCATGGCCTCGGCCCGCCGCTGCCTGCGGCGGAGCGGCCGCGCCGCTCGCGGCGACCGCGCTCAAGACGCGGCCACCCGCTCGATCGCCTGCCGCGCGGTGATCCCGTAGGCCTTCGCCGCGAGCTCGAGGTGCTCGATCGGCGTGTCCTCCTCCTTCGCGTGGGACAGGCCGTTGGTCGACGACGAGAACAGCATGACCGTGGGCACGAGCCGGGCCATCTCGGCGGCGTCGTGCAGCGGGCCGCTCGGAAGCGCCCGGTCGGTGCCCGAGACCTCCTGGCAGGCCGCCCGGGCGATGGCGATGAGCTCGTCGTCGAACGGGATCGGCTCGATCTGCCACAGGCGCTCCCAGGCGACCGTGCAGCCCTCGGCCGCCGCCGCCTGCTCGCCGGCCCGCCTCGCGTCGGCGAGCATCAGCGCCAGGGTGTCCGCGTCGAGGTGGCGCTGGTCGATCAGGATCGTCGTCTCGCCCGGCACCGCGGTGACCACGCCCGGCTTGCAGCTCGCGTTGCCGACGGTGCACACGCCCTGGTGCCGGCGGGCGACCTCGCGCAGCTCGAGCGCGAACCGGGCCGCGGCCAGGAACGAGTCGCGCCGCTGGTCGATCGGGGTCGAGCCGGCGTGCGCCGCCTGGCCCGTGAAGACCGCCCGGTGGCGCTCGACGCCGACCGTGCCGAGCACGGTGCCGACGGCCAGGCCCTCGGCCTCGAGCACCGGGCCCTGCTCGATGTGCAGCTCGAGGTAGGCCCTGACGTCCTTCAGCCGGGAGCGGGCCTCGAGCGCCGTGTCGACGTCGACGCCGCGCTCGCGCAGCACGTCCTCGAGCCGGCGCCCGTCGGCGTCGGTCAGGTCGCGCACGCTGTCGGGGTCGAGCGTGCCGGCAGCGGCCGAGGAGCCGAACAGGCTCCGGCCGAAGCGCGCGCCCTCCTCGTCGGCCCAGTCCACCAGGGTCACCGTGCACGGCGGCGTGCCCTGCTCGGCCTGGGAGCGCAGCACCTCGAGCCCGGCCATCACGCCGAGGGCGCCGTCGAGCCAGCCGCCGTTCGGCACCGAGTCGACGTGCGAGCCGACGACCACCGTCTCGGGCCGCTGGCCCTCGAGCCGGGCCCAGACGTTGCCGGCCTCGTCGGTCTCGACGGTCACCGGGAGCTCGTCGAGCCAGCTCCGCACCAGGCCGCGCGCCGCGATCCACTCGTCGGACCAGGCCAGGCGCCGGGCGCCGCCGGGGCCGCCGGTCAGGTCGGCCAGGGCGCGCAGGCTGTCGATCACCCGCGACGGGCTCGTAGCTCATGCGGTCACCGACTCGAAGCGCGGGATGATCTGCGAGCCGTAGGCGTCGAGCGTCGCCTCGGGCCCTTCGGTCATCAGGTAGATGTTGAACTGGGTCACGCCGAGCTCTGCGAGCTGCTGCAGCTTGGCCACGTGGGCCTCGACGTCGCCGAGGATGCAGAACCGGTCGCAGGTCTCGTCGTCGACGAACTCGCCGTGCTTGGCGCCCATCCGGGAGTGCTCGCCGTAGTCGTAGAACGTGCGCCGGTCGAGGTACGCGGTGAGCGACTCGGGGAGCAGCGAGCGGTCGTAGCGCCGCAGCAGGTCCATGACGTGGTTCGAGACCATCGCCGGGAACCAGCGCACCTGCTCGCGGGCCGCCTCGAGGTCGTCGGAGATGACGCACGGCGCGCACACGATCGCCTCGAGGGCGTCCGGGTCGCGGCCGGCCTTCTCGGCGGCCGCCCGGGCCTGGCCCATCGTCCACTCGATGATGTCCGGGTCGGCGAGCTGGATGATCACGCCGTTCGCCTGGCGGCCGGCGATCGCCAGCACCTTCGGGCCGTAGCCCGCGACGTACAGCGGGATCTCGGGCCGGCCCTTGGCCCAGGCGAGCTCGAGGTCGCGCTCGTTCCACGAGACCGGCCGGCCGTTCATCAGCTCCCGGATGGCCTCGCAGGAGCGCTCGAACTCGCGGACGCTGACCGGGTCGTACCCGATCGTCCGCCGGGCCGAGTCGCCGCGGCCGATGCCGACGACCATGCGGCCGCCGCTGATGTCGTGCAGCGTGGCGGTGGCGCTGGCCGTCACGGTGGGCTCGCGGGTGCCCGGGTTGGTGACGCACAGGCCGAGCTTGATCCTCTCGGTGGCCAGCGCGGCGGCGGTGAGGAACGGGTACGGCTCCTGCCACAGGAGGTGGGAGTCGTACGTCCAGCCGTAGCCGAAGCCGTTCTGCTCGGCGCGCCGGATCAGCTCGACGAAGCGGGTGTACGGCGGGTCCGGGAGGACCGTCACTCCGAAGTTCAGCATCGTTCCCTCAGGACGCGGTGGTCGTCTCGCGCGGCGCCGGCTCGCCGTGCACCGACTCGTCGAACAGGCTGCGCTTCGTGAAGCGGCCGTGGCCCGGCTTCGTCAGGATCCGGCCGTCGTCGTACACCACCGTGCCGCGGCACAGGGTGGTGCGGGGCGAGCCCGCCACCGTCTGGCCGTCGAACACGTCGTAGTCGACGTTCATCAGCGACGTGTCGGTGCCGAACGTGAACGCCCGGTTCGGGTCGAAGATGACCAGGTCGGCGTCGAAGCCGGGAGCGATCGAGCCCTTGCGCGGGTACAGGCCGAAGACCTTCGCGACGGTCGTCGAGGTGATGTCGACGAGCCGGTTCATCGACAGCTTGCCGGTGCGCACGCCGTGCTCCCAGAGCATCGGCAGGCGGTGCTGGATCACGGCCAGGCCGTTCGGGATCTTCGAGAAGTCGTGAAGGCCGAGCCGCTTCTGCTCGTCGTTGAACGGGCAGTGGTCGGTCGAGATCAGCTGCAGGTGGTCGTAGGCCAGCGCGTCCCACAGGAACGCCTGGTCGGCCTTCGTCCGCAGCGGCGGCGAGCAGACGTAGCGGGCGCCCTCGAAGTTCGGGCGGGCCAGGTCGTCCTGCTCGAAGAACAGGTACTGCAGGCAGGTCTCGCCGTACGCCGGGACGCCGCGGGCGCGCGCGCCGATGATCTCCTCGGCGGCCTCGCGGCAGGTGACGTGGACGATGAACACCGGCCGGCCGGCGTACTCGG
This sequence comes from uncultured Actinomycetes bacterium, assembly GCA_963794695.1. GTDB lineage: Bacteria > Actinomycetota > Thermoleophilia > Gaiellales > JALYLC01 > CAWCFJ01. Next base: position 206,353 of record CAWCFJ010000013.1, read on the forward strand.
CGAGGCGGATCGCCCGCCCCGTGGCCTCGGCCTCGAGCTGCTTCGGCCGGGTCAGGGCGTGGTGGATCGGGTCGGTGTTGCCCGCGGCCAGGGCCTTCTTCACCAGGTGGTCGATGGCGTGGCCGTTCTCGGCGTGCACCATGACCAGCCCGCCGGTCTCGCCGGTCTGCTCGAGGACGGCCAGGAACTGGTCGTCCGTGACCATCAGGACGTCCTTGTAGGCCAGGAAGACCTTGAACGTCGAGATGCCCTCCTCGACCATCGCCGGCATGTCGGCGATCGCGCCCTCGTCGGCGTTGGTGATCGCCATGTGGAAGCCGTAGTCGACGTGCGCGCAGCCCTCGGCCCGGCCCTGCCACTCCTCGAGCGACGAGCGCAGGCCGCCCGGATGCATCTGCAGGGCGAAGTCGACCAGGCAGGTCGTGCCGCCGGCCGCGGCCGCCTGGGTGCCGGTGTCGTAGTCGTCGATCGACCACGTCCCGCCGAACGGCATCGAGAGGTGGGTGTGGTTGTCGATCAGGCCCGGCAGCACGAAGCAGCCCGAGGCGTCGATCGGCTCGGCATCCACGCCGTCGAACGACCCGACGCCGACGATCGTCTCGCCGTCGACGAGGACGTCTGCCTGAACGCTCTCGCTGGCGGTGACCACCGTCCCGCCACGGATGACCTTCTTCACGGTGCGCTCCCCCTGTAGCTCGATCGCGGTGCGCGGAAGGGGCCAATCCTGTCAAGAAGGCGCCGGGGTGTCCATGACAGCGTGGTCCCTTGACGCGACCTGGCGCGGGCTGGCCCCGAGTCCGCAGGTTGGCTAAGCTTGGCTAACGATGATCCAGGTCAACATGCACGAGGCCAAGACCCGTCTCTCGTCGCTCGTCCGCCTGGTGGAGCAGGGAGAGCGGGTCGTGATCGCGCGGGACGGCGTGCCCGTGGCGCAGATCAGCCCGTACGAGGTGGCAGCGACGCCTCGACAGGGCGGACAGCTCCGCGGTCAGATCTGGATCTCCGACGACTTCGACGCGCCCATGCCCGAGATCGAGGAGCTGTTCGGCACCTGAGGCTGCTGCTCGACACGCACGTCGTGCTGTGGTGGAGCGACGATCCGACGCTCGTGCGTGCGGACGCCCGCGCGGCGATCGAGGACGCGCGCAACGAGGTCCTGGTCAGCGCGGCCAGCGTCTGGGAGGCCGCCGTCAAGGTGGCGGCTGGCCGGCTCCGGATGCCCATCGGTCTCGACGAGGCGGCCGTCAAGGCAGGGTTCGCGGAGCTCCCGATCGGCTGGCAGGACGCGCGGAGAGCCGCGGCGCTTCCGCCGCTGCACGGCGATCCGTTCGATCGCATGCTCGTCGCTCAGGCGCTCGAGGACGGGCTCGTGCTGGTCACGCGCGATGCCGTGGTGCGCCAGTACCCGGTCCCGACGCTCGCCGCCTGACGCGCTACTTCGCGATCGCCGCCGCGTGGTCCGGGACGTAGTGGAAGAGGTCCCGCGGCGGGCGCTCGTAGGCCTCCCCGGTCGGCCGGGGGCCGAGCTTGATCTTGTCCTGGTGGACGTCCTGGTACGGCAGCACGGTCAGCAGGTGGGCGATGCAGTTGAGCCGGGCGCGGCGCTTGTCGTCGCCCTCGACGACCCACCAGGGCGCCTCGGGGATGTCGGTGTGCACGAACATCTCGTCCTTCGCGCGCGAGAACTCGACCCACTTGGCCCGCGACTCGAGGTCGGTGGGGGAGAGCTTCCAGCGCCGCATCGGGTCCTCGAGCCGGGAGCGGAAGCGGCGCTCCTGCTCCTCGTCGCTCACCGAGAACCAGTACTTGACGAGCGTGATCCCGTCCTCGACCAGCAGCCGCTCGAAGATCGGGCACTGGTGCAGGAAGCGCCGGTACTCGTCCGGCGTGCAGTAGCCGAGGACGTGCTCGACGCCGGCGCGGTTGTACCAGGAGCGGTCGAACAGCACCATCTCGCCGGCCGCCGGGAGGTTCGCGACGTAGCGCTGGAAGTACCACTGCGCCGCGCTCGCGCTCGGTCGGGGCGGGGAGGGCGGTGATCCGGGCCGAGCGCGGGTTCAGGTACTCGGTGATCCGCTTGATCGCCCCGCCCTTGCCGGCGGCGTCGCGGCCCTCGAAGATCACGAGGACGCGCTTGCCTTCGACACGCACCCACTCCTTGAGCTCGACCAGCTCGGACTGCAGGCGCAGGAGCTCGCGCTCGTACGGCTTGCGGGGCAGCTTGGTGGCCCTGTCGTGGAGCTGCTCGACGTCCTTGTCCTTGCTCATCCGGGCGAGGCTACACCCGTGGACGGCACGGCGGTACCCGGTCCGGTCAGCCGGCGGGCGCCCGCCGCGGTGCGGACGTAGACCTGCCAGGAGTGCAGCGCCAGGTACGCGTCGGGGTCGCGCTCGATGACCCGGGCGTAGCGGAGCACCGCGTCGACGTAGCGGGTCGACGGGTTGTAGTGGAAGAGCGCGCCGCGCAGGTCGGCTCGCCCGCCGCCGGCGCGCAGGTAGTTGGCCGCGCCGAGGATCGCGTCGTGCGGGTCGTGGATGTCGCCGCCGAGGCCGTAGCGCGCCCAGGTCGACGAGCAGGAACTGCATCGGGCCCTGCGCGCCCGCGCTGCTCGTGTTCTGCAGCCGGCCGTAGCCGCTCTCGACCTGGTTGACCGCGGCCAGCACCGGCCAGGGGATGGCGAAGCGGCGCTGGGCCTCGCCGTAGAACGCCCGCAGCACGCCGGCCGGCAGCGCCGGCGTCGGCCTGCGGCGGGTGGGGGTTCGGGGGCGTGTCGGCGGCCAGCGCCAGGAGCTCCTGGCCGGCGACGACGATGTCGCGGGCCTCGGCCCGCAGCGGCCGGGGCAGCAGCGGCAGCGTGCTCGTCGCGAGGGCGGCGTTGGCCCGCAGCCGCCGGTAGAGCCGCTGCTCGCGCAGCCCCCACAGCGTGACCTCGTCGGGCGTGGCCGCGCTCAGGGCGGCCGGGCCACCGGCCTGCCAGGCGTCGATCGCCTGGTGCAGTGCGGCGTCGGTGGTGCTGAGGGCCCGGGCGATCCCGGCCGGGGACGAGGGGAGCGGGGCGTTCGGCGCCGGCGCCGCGGGGAGGAAGGCCAGGAGCACGGCGGCCAGGGCGATCGGCATCGGGCCGGCCGTCTAGCGGCCGTGGCGCTGGTAGAGCGCCGCGAGGCGCTCGGCCGCGCGGTCCCACGAGTACCGCTCGCGCACGTGCCGCTGGGCGTTCGCGCCGCGCCGGGCCCGCTCGTCGTCGTCGGCCACGGCCTCGACGATGGCCTCCGCCAGCGCCTCCTCGTCGTCCGGCGGGACGAGCCAGCCGTCCGGCTCGCCGTCGACGACGTTGACGAAGCTCGGCGGCCCGCCACTCTGCGTGCCGATGACGGGGAGCTCGCAGGCCATCGCCTCGAGGTACACCAGGCCGAACGGCTCGTCGGTGGACGGCGCCACGAAGCAGGCGGCGCACGCCAGGCCGAGCGGCAGCTCGTCGTGCCCGCGCCAGCCGGTGAAGAAGACGCCGTCGGACGGCCTCGCGGGACGCGACGGTGTGGGGGTGCTCGCCCTCCCACTCGCCGGGCACGCCGCCCCAGATGACGAGGGGCACCGGGACGGCCATGCGCTGCCTGGCCCGGGCGTAGGCGCGGATCAGGAGCGGTACCCGCTTGAAGCCCAGGAACCGTCCGACGAACAGCAGCACCGGCCGGGCCTCGCCGGTGGCGGGATCGAAGAAGGCCTCGAGCACCTCGTCCTCGGCGTAGCGAGACGCTGCCCGGTCGTCGGGTCGCCTCGTCCCAGCCGCGGGGGTCGTGCACGAGCCAGCGCAGCCACAGGGCGCGCCGCTCGGCGAGCCCGGGACGGCGCCCGGCGAAGCGCTCGGCGTCGACGCCGTTCGGCAGGCAGTGCACCGTCTCGGGGTCGAGCCCGAGCAGGCGGACGGCCTCGCCCTGGTCGTGCGGCGAGATCGTGATCGTGGCCACCGCCGAACGCGCGGCGCGTCGCATGCTCGCCGCCCACCAGTCGGCGTGCCGTCCGTCCTCGCCGGCCGGCGGCGCCTGCTCGATGGCGTCGAGCATCTTGAGCTCGGTGCCGTGCAGGTGGGTGAGGATCGGAACGCCGGGGAGCGCCGCGGCGGCGGCCTCGTGCACCGGCGTCAGGTGGTGCAGGTGCAGGAGCCGCGACCGCGCGAGTCCCGCCGAGCCCGAGAGCAGGCCTGTCCAGGCCGCGACCATCTGCGCGCTCTGCGCCGGGGAGACCAGCGGGAACGCCCGGTCGGGCACGCCGCTCCTGGCCTCGTACGACGGGTGCATGGGAAACGGGGCGTCCATCGGGTCCTCGCCGTCGTGCCAGCGGGCGACCGCGTCGTCATACGCCGCAGGGACGATGTCGAGGCCGGCGAACACCGACGCAGCGTGGCCGAGAGCGCCGCTCGAACCCAGCGACCCGCACGCCAGCGTGACCTGCCAGCCGTGCTCGGCGAGCGCGTGCGACAGGTACGAGGCGACCTGCGCCGAGCCGCCGCGTGGATAGAAGAACAGGCCCATCCCCGCCGGTTGCCCGATGCTCGCCACGCAGGCCAGCCTAGCTGGGGATCGTCACCGGACCCTCACCGGGTCTTCACCCGGAGTGCTCCAGACCGTCCGCAGCGCGCCCTGGTCGTCCTCGGCTACCACGAGACGCTCGAGGACGGAACGCACGGCATCAGCGACATCTGCCGGGCGGGCGTGCGCCTGGCCGAGCGGCTCGCCGACGAGCAGCCGCCACGCGCGGTGATCTTCACCGGCTGGTCGGCCAGCGGCGGCCCGAGCGAGGCCGAGCAGATGGAGGCGCTCTGGCAGGGCCAGCGCGGCGTCGAGCTGATCTGCGAGCCGCTGGCCTGCAACACGGCGGAGAACGCCGCGCGGACGCTGCCGCTGGTGCGGGCGCTCGGCGGCGTCGACGAGGTCGTCGTGGTCTGCTCGATCCGGCACGTGGCGCGCGTCCGGTTCCTGTTCGACCGCCTCTACCGGCGGCACGGCTACGCCGTCGGCTACCGCTACGTGACCTCGCCGCGGCCGTCGGCCGCGCTCGTCCGCGCCGAGCTGTCGTCGATCAAGCGCATGCGGCGGGACCGCCGCGCGGCGTGGCAGCTGGTGGCCGCCGCGTCAGATCCTGCGGGTGCTCGGACGCCCGTGCTCGTCCACGCTGATCCGCCTGCGCGATCCCGGCAGGCGTCCCCGCAGCCCGAACCAGCGCGTTCGGCCCTGGGCCGTGATCACGGCCTCGGTGTCCGTCTGTGACTCGAGGAGGTAGCCCTGGTCGACCTTCTCGGCGACCAGGGTCGTGAGGATGCGCGTTCGCTCCTCGGACGAGATGGCGCCGTCGAGCGCGGCACCGTTCGCCGCAGGCACAGCGTGCAATCCATCGGGCATGACGTGCTCCCTCGTCGTCCAGGGCAGCTGGCCAGCTCGCCTCGCGAGCGCCGCGCCCAGGTGGACCCATGTTCGCCAGCGGTGCGCCCGGCCGCCTCGGGTGGCTCCCTAGTGTCAGCGGGCGAGCGAGGCCGGAGGCGGCCCGCCGGGCACCGTCGCGGAGCCCGTCGCGTGGGCCGCGAACAGCCGTGTCAGCTCGGCCCGTGAGTGGATGTCGAGCTTGCGGTAGACGTGGCTCAGGTGGTACTCGACGGTCTTCCTGCTGACGAACATCGCGCCGGCGACGTCGCGGTTCGACTTGCCGCCGGCGACCAGCAGGGCGATCTGCAGCTCCTGCGGCGTCAGCCGCTCCGGGGCCGACGGGTCGCGCCGGGGGACGGCCTGGCCTGTGGCCCGGAGCTCGGCGCTGGCCCGCTCGATCCAGGGCAGCGCAGCGGCCTCGTCGAACCCCTCGAGCGCGGCGCGCAGCGGCTCGCGGCCCTCTTTGCGACGGTTCGCGCGCCGCAGGCGCTCGCCGTAGCAGAGGAGCGTCCGAGCCTGCTCGAACGGCGAGGACCCGTGCTCGCCGAGCGCGAGCGCCTCCTGGAAGCGGCCGTCGAGCGACGGCTCGTCGGCCAGGAGGGCACGGCAGCGCGCCGCCGCCGCCAGGGCCCAGCGTCGCTCTGCCGCTTGCGCTGCGCGGTGAAGCGCTCGAGCAGCTCGTGGGCGGCGGCGAGGTCGCCGGCCCGGGCGTAGGCCTCGATCAGGTCAGGGGCGTAGGGCAACACGCCCGGCTCGCTCACCCCGGTGCGCGCCGAGAGCGCCGCGACCGGCTCGAGCTCGACCACCGCCTCCTCGGGCCGCCCAGCGCCGAGCGCCAACAGCCCCAGGGCGATCCCCGCCCAGCCGCGCGCCCGCGCGTCCTGGCGCGCCTCACCCAGCGCGAGCGCCGCGGCGGCGTGCTCGCGGCACGCAGCGGCGCGGCCCTGGATGGCCGCCACGACCGCGAGCGTCGGCTCGGCGAGGGCCAGGATGTCCTGCGCGCCCAGCTCCTCGGCCAGGACGCGGGCCTCCGACGCCGCCGCCAGGACGACGGCGAGGCGCCCCGTGCGCAGCTCGAGCAACGCCTGACAGGCCTGCAGCCAGGCGATCTCCCGCGGACGGCCGCGAGACCGCGCGCGCTCGAGGCTCACGGCCAGCACCAGCTGCGCCTCGCCGTAGCGCTCGAGCAGGATCAGGCTCGGCGCCTGCTCGGCCGCCCGCTCGGGCTCGGCGACCAGCCCCGGCAGGAGCTCGAGCGCCGCCCGGGCGTCGCCGTGCAGCGTGCGGGCTGTCAAGAGGTCGCCGAGCGTGCCCTGCGAGCTGGACAGCGCCTCGCGCCGCTCGGCGAGCTCGAGCGCTCCCGCAGTGTCGAGCGCCGCCACGCGGTGGGCGAGGATCAGACCGAGCAGGCCGGCGGCCCGCTCGGCGTCGAGCGGCTCGACCCGGTGCGCCTCCTCGAAGACGGCGTCCTCGGAGAACGGGAGCCCCTGGGCCAGGGCGATCGCTGCCTGCTGATGGCGCAGGTCGGCGTGTACCAGGGGGTGGGTGGCCTGCGGCAGCGCCAGCTCGACCAGCTCGAGGGCGCGGGCGTGCTCGCCCGCACCCGAGGCCGCCCGCGACGCCGCCAGCAGGCGTCCGACGCGGGCGTCGCCGTCGACCGAGAGCTCGACGGCTCGCTCGAGGGCCTGCAGCTGCAGGGCGAAGCTACCACGGGCACCAGCCCGTTCGGCGGCCTCCTGCAGCGCCTCGGCGGCGACCTCGTCGGCTCCGGCAGCGGCCGCGGCGAGCTGCCAGGCGCGGCGGTCGCCCTCGAGGACGGCGGCCAGCGCGGCGTGGGCCGCGCGCTGTTCTGCGGGCGAGGCCGCGTGGTAGACCGCCGCGCGCACCAGGGGGTGACGGAAGACGAGGTCGTCGGCGGCCAGCCGGACGAGCCCCGCCGCCTCTGCCGCCTCGAGCGCCCCGGGGCTGCAGCCGAGGGCCACCGCCGCGGCCGACACGGCCTGCATGCCGGCGCCCTGACCCGCCGCGGCGACCAGGAGCGCCCGCTGCGCCTCGGACGGCAGCCGGTGGACGCGGGCCAGGAACGCCCGCCCGATCTCGCGGCCGATCGGCAGCGGCCGTTCGATCGGCCGGCCGCCCGCGAGCTGCTCCTCGCTCAGGAGCGCCGGCAGCTCGAGCAGCGCCAGCGGGTTGCCGTGCGTCTCGCTGACCAGGAGCTCGGCCACCGCCGGAGCGAGCGCCCCCGAACGCGCCCGCAGGAGCGCCAGCGCCGAGGCCTCGTCGAGCCCCTCGACGACGAGCTCGTCGAGCCCTGACGCCTCGAAGCGGGCGCCGCCGCTCTCGCTGGCTGCGAACAGGAACGCGACCGCCTCGCCGGCCAGCCGGCGGGCGGCGAACACCAGGGCCTCGCTCGACGAGCGGTCGAGCCACTGCGCGTCGTCCACGACCACCAGCAGCGGGCGCCCCTCGGAGGCCTCGGCGAGCAGGCTGAGCGCGCCGGCGTTCGCCGCCAGCCGGTCGGCGTCCTCGGCGGGCCCGAGCGCCAGTGCCGCTCCGAGCGCGCGCGCCTGTGGTTCGGGGATGCGCTCGAGGAGGTCGATGCGGGTCCGCAAGAGCGCGTGCAGCGCGGCGAACGGCAGCCCCGACTCGGCCTCGACGCCGGCCGTCCGGAGCGTGTCCAGCCCGGCGGCGTGCCCCTGCGCGTAGGCCAGGAGCGCGCTCTTGCCGACACCGGGCTCGCCACGCACCACGAGCGCCCCGGCCCGGCCGTTGCGCGCGTCCGCCAGCAGACGGTCGATTCGCGCGCAGTCCTCTGCGCGCCCGAAGAGCTCCACCGACGCACCGTACAGCGGGCAAGACTAGGGAGGCACCCGACGCGGCGACGCCCGGGGCCCGCCCACGATGGGTGCGTGAAGCCACTGGTCTACTCCATGCAGTTTCGCGGCGAGTCCGCGCAGCTCACCGCTGGCGTCCTGAACGCCTCCATGACCGCACCCAGCTGCACGCTGGTGACGACCATCGACGGCGAGGGCCTGCATGGCCGGTTCCAGTCGGCGCCCGGGGGCGAGGCGAGCTTCCGGCTCCGCCTGGTCTTCGTGGGAGGCGGCGGCTCGGACGAGTCCGCCACGATCGTGTTCGGCGCCGGCAACGCCGTCCACCTGCGCAGCGTGGGCTCGGTGGTGGTCGGCGGCTCGCCCGACCCGCACCTGCGCCACGGCACGCTGATGTGGCAGGTGACGGGCGGCGAGGGCCAGTTCGAGCACGCCGAGGGCAGGATCAGCTCGAACCTCCTGGTGAGCGACACGGGCGACGTCACCGACAACCAGATCGGCGTCATCTTCGTGCAGGTGCCATGACGTCGCGACGCCCTGCGCCGCAGGACACGACGGAACGCGACGGCGCGACCTGGTGGCTGCGCATCGTCTACGACGTCCCCGCGAACGCGCCGGTGGACCGGCTGGAGCGGGAGCTCGCCGAGGCCTGCCGCCGCCATCGCGCACACCCGCGCGACATCGCCGTCGCCGCGGTGCGGGGCGACGGGCCCGGCTCCTCGATCCGGCTGACCGTCACGACCGTGGTGCCGGCGTCCGCCGACGGCCGTCCGCGCGACGCGCTGCTGCGGGACATCGAGACGCTGCTGACCGACGGCGCGAAGGGTGACTGGCGGCGGCTGAGCTGCCAGAGCGGCGCGGCCGAGCGGGCCTGAGCCCGAGCGGCTCAGCCCATCCCCAGCGCCGCCGCGACGTCCTGGTCGCCCTCGCTCCCGCGGCTTCGCCGCAGCACCAGCCCGGTCAGCAGGATCCCGACCACCGTGACGCAGAACATCATCGTCGCGAGCGCGTTGATCTTCGGCGTGATCCCGAAGCGCACGTCGTTCCAGATGGCCATCGGCCAGGTCTCGGTCTGCCCGCCGGAGTTGAACGCCGAGATCACGTAGTCGTCGAACGAGAACGTGAACGACGAGCAGCATCCCGGCCACGATCGCCGGCAGCAGGCGCGGGAACGTGACCTGGCGGAACGTCGACAGCGGCCCGGCGCCGAGGTCGAAGCTGGCCTCCTCGAGCGTCTGGCCCATCCCCACGAAGCGGGCCCGCACGATCAGCATCACGATCGACGTGTTGAACACCACGTGGGCCATCAGGATGGTCTCCCAGCCGAGCTGGGGGAAGACGCCGACGTCCGAGCGGACCTGGACGAAGAAGATCAGCGTGGCCACCGCGATCACGATCTCGGGCACGACCAGCGTCAGGTAGACGATCACGTCGAACGGGACGCGGATCCGCCGGCGCATGCGGGCCAGCGCCAGCGCCGCGATCGTCCCCAGCACGGTGGCGATGATCGCGTTCAGGATCGCGATCTTGAAGCTCACCACGATGTCCGAGGTGTAGCGGTCGTCGCGCAGCGCCTCGCCGAACCAGGAGGTCGTGAAGTGCGTCCAGCGGGTGGCGAAGCGGTTCGCGTCGAAGGCGAAGGCGATGACCGTGAAGATCGGCAGGTACAGGAACGCGAAGACCAGCACGGCCCAGGCGGTGAACAGCCGCTTCGCGGTGAGCCAGCTAGGCACCGAACTGCTCCTCGCGCGTCGCGAAGACGATGTACAGGATCACGAACAGGCTCAGGCAGAGCATCAGGGCCATCGACATCGCCGAGCCGAGCGGCCAGTTCGAGCCGCCGAACTGGTCGGCGATCACGTTCCCCACGAACTCGAACCGCCCCTGCCCGAGGATCGTCGGGATCACGTACTCGCCGCTCATCGGGATGAACACCAGGAGCGCGCCGGTGATCAGGCCGGGCAGCGTCAGCGGCAGGGTGATCTGGCGGAACGCCGTGAACGGCGACGAGCCGAGGTCGGTGGCCGCCTCGACCAGCGTCCAGTCCATCCGCTCGAGCGAGGCGTAGACCGGCAGGATCAGCAGCGGCAGGTAGTTGTAGACCAGCCCGATCCCGACGGCCTGCCAGTTCCCGATCCAGTCGAGCCGGTCGATGATCCCGGCGCTCTTCAGGAACCGGGCGACGCACGCCCTGGGGGTCGAGGATGATCAGCCAGGCGTAGGTGCGGATCAGGAACGACGTCCAGAACGGCACGACGACCAGCAGCAGGACGAGCGACTTCCACCGCGTGAGGTAGCGCGCCATCCAGTAGGCGATCGGGTAGCCGACCAGCAGCGTGGCGACCGTGCCGAGCCCGGCCATCAGCAGGGTCTTGCCGAAGATCCGGATGTACAGCGGGTCCCACACCGCCTGGTACTGCGACGGGTCGAACGCGTAGACCACCGTGCCGCCCGGCGAGAACGAGTTCGGCTGGCGGGCGAACGAGAACACCACCAGGATCCCGAGCGGGGCCAGGAAGAACAGCGCGTAGTAGACGAGCGACGGCGCGGTCAGCCAGGCCGGGTAGCGCGGCGCGAACGAGCGCGCCCGCCGCGGCGGCGCGGCGGTCGTCTCGGGCGCCTGCTCGGCGACCGCCATCAGCCGGCGGCCTTGAACTCCGTGTAGATCTTCTGGCGCGCGTTCACGATCGGCCGGGCTCGGGTTCAGGATGAACTTGTAGTTCTTGGCCTTCTTCGGGTCGATGTTGACCAGCGGGTCGTCGGCCAGCGCCTTCGCCTTCGGCAGCGCCCACATCTTGGCGATCGGGATCGGGTAGTTGTGGTACTCGATCTCGCCCTCGGCGACGTTCGGGTCGAGCATGTTGTTGATCCAGGCGTGGGCCGCCACCGGGTCCGGCGCGTCCTTCGTGATGCACCAGTTGTCGGCCCAGCGCTCGGTGGCGCCGTCCGGCACCACGACGGTGATGTCACCCTGCTTCTTGCGGGCCTGGGCCACGCGCCGCACGTCGCCGTTCCAGCCCTGGCCGAGGATGATCTTGCCGGCCGACGCGTCGTCGATGTAGTTCGACGAGGTGATCGTGGTCACGCCGGGCCGGATCCGCATCAGCAGCTTCTTGGCCTTCGCGAGGTCGGCCGGGTTCCCGGTGTTCGGGTCGAGGCCGAGCGCCATCAGCGCCAGCGGGACGACCTCCTCGGCCTGCTCCATCAGGTTCGTGCCGCCCCTGCTTGCCGTACTTCAGCAGCAGGTTGTAGAAGTCGAGCATCGTCTTCGGGGGACTCCTTGACGATGTCGTTGCGGAAGAAGAACAGCGTGACGCCGTAGTCCTTGATCGACGCTGTACTTGTTGCCCGGGTCGTAGTCCAGGTTCTTCCACAGCGGGTCGACGTTCTGCAGGTTCGGGATGAGCGAGTGGTCGAGCTCCATCAGCTTGCCCAGCTGGGCCAGCTCGGCGACCGCGTTCTGGGTCGGGACGACGATGTCGAACGGCCCGCCGCCGGCCTGCAGCTTGGCGATCAGCTCGTCGTTGCCGGCGTAGTAGGTCTCCTTCAGCGTGAGCCCCTTGTGGGCCGCCTTGAAGGCCTTGTAGGTCTTCGGGTTGTCGTACTGCGACCAGTTGTAGATCAGCAGCTTGTCCTCCATCGGCTTGCCCGCCAGGGCCGAGGCCGTCGAGGTGGTGCCGGCGGCGGTGGTGCTGCCGCCGTTGCCGGAGGACGAGCTCGAGCCACCGCAGGCCGCGGCCGCCAGCGCGAGGCCGCCGAGGCCGAGCGCCTCGCGCCGGCTGAGCGTGCGGCCCTCGCTGCGCCTGGCCACCTGCTGCACCGCCTGCTCGATACGGTCGAGCCGCGGCTTCATGCTCAGCGGCGCCAGCAGGCGCAGCCCGTCGTTGGGATCGCGCTTCACGCTTCCTCCCTTGAGTCACGTTCGAGCAGGAGCGGCGCGCTGTCGCCGAACACCGCCAGGGCGGGGTCGCCGACCGCGAGCCGCTCGACGTCGGCGTCGGCCTCGCCGCGCTGCTCGAGGGCCACCATGTGGCGGCCGTCGGGCAGCTCCAGCACCAGCCGGATCTGGTCGCCGAGGTGCATCTTCGTGAGCAGCGTGCCGGCCAGGCGGTTCGGGCCGGCCTGCCCCTGGCCGGTGATGGTGACCTTCTCGGGCCGCACGCCGACGGTCAGCGTCGCGCCGGCGGCCGCCGGCACCTGGTCGACCCGGGCGCGAACGGTGCCGCTGCCGACGTCCACCGTGGCAGTGCCGCCGTCGACCTGCGGAGACCACGCCGTCGAGGAAGTTCATGTCGCCGATGAAGTCGGCGACGAACGCGCTCGCCGGACGGTCGTAGATCGCGAGCGGGACGTCGAGCTGCTCGATCCGCCCGTCGCACATCACGGCGATGCGATCGCTCATCGACATCGCCTCCTCCTGGTCGTGGGTCACGTAGATGAAGGTGATGCCGACCACGGTCTGCAGACGCTTCAGCTCGATCTGCATCTCCTTGCGGAGCTTCAGGTCGAGCGCGCCGAGCGGCTCGTCGAGCAGCAGCACCCGCGGCTTCATCACCAGCGCCCGGGCCAGGGCCACGCGCTGCTGCTGGCCGCCCGAGAGCTCGCGCGGCCTGCGCGCCTCGCGCCCGGTGAGCTGGACGAGCTCGAGCGCCTCCCGGGCCGCCCGCCGGCGCTCGCCCTTGCCGACCCGGCGCTGCTTCAGGCCGTAGGCCACGTTGTCCAGCACCGTCATGTGCGGGAACAGGGCGTACTGCTGGAAGACGGTGTTGACGTCGCGGCGGTAGGGCGGGACGCCGACCGCGTCGACGCCGCCGATCCGGATCGCGCCCGAGGTCGGCTGCTCGAAGCCGGCGATCATCCGCAGCGAGGTCGTCTTGCCGCAGCCCGACGGGCCGAGGAGGGACAGGAACTCGCCCTGGTACACGTCGAGGTCGACCGCGTCGACCGCGACGACGTCCGCGCCGAAGCGCTTGGTGACGGCGCGGAACTGGACGTCGACGGCGCGCGCCAGGCCGCCCGGCTCGCTCCCGGTGAAGCGGTCCGGCTGGGACGACACTCCCTCCGATCGGACGCCCATCCCCTCCCCTTCGATCGTGCCCCCCTCGCCCGCCCACCCACGTCGCGTGGCGTGCTAGCGTACTCCGCACTTCGCGCAATCCGCAACTCCACGGCAAGAACCTTGCGGATTCCGGAAGATGGGGAGGGCGGATCGTTGCTGAACGAGCTCGACGAGATCGATCGTGGGATCATCGCAGCCCTGCAGGTCGACGGCCGGCGACCGTACAGCCGCATCTCCGCCGACCTCGGCGTGTCCGAGAGCGTCATCCGCTACCGGGTGCAGCGGCTCGAGCAGGCCGACATCCTGCAGGTCGTCGGCATCGCGAACCCGCTGCGCATCGGCTTCGACCTGATGGCGCTCGTCGGGGTGCACTGCCGCGCGGGCATGGTCAACGCGGTCGCCGAGGCGATCTCGGCGCTGCCCGAGCCGAGCTACGTCGCCGTGACCGCCGGCCGCTTCGACCTGTTCGTCGAGGTGATCTGCCGCGACACCGCGCACTTCCACACGTTCCTGACCGAGCAGCTCACGCGGATCGAGGGCGTCGAGCGCTGCGAGTCGTTCCTGGTCCTCGACATCAAGAAGCTGGCCTACGGCTGGGGCGTCGGCCGCAACGGGGCGGAGGAGCGGTGAGCACGATCGTCTTCTTCCCGGAGGGCGCCTACGGCCCGACGAACAACTGCGTCGGGATCGGCCACGTCCTGCTGCAGCGCGGCCACCGGGTGGTGTTCGTGATCGAGGAGTCCTTCGCCGGGACGCTCGAGAAGAAGGGGTTCGAGGAGCGGCTGATGCGCCTGCAGGCGCCGGCTCCCGAGGCCGCGGACGAGGATCCCGGCCAGTTCTGGAAGGACTTCATCGCCGAGACCGCGCCGGTCTTTCGCCGGCCGACGATCGAGCAGCTCGAGGGCTTCATCGCCCCGACCTGGCAGGCGCTGTGCGACGGCGCCCGCCACGTCGACGGGCGCCTGCGGGAGATCTTCGACGAGCTGCAGCCGGACGTGGTCGTCGAGGACAACGTGGTCGCGTTCCCGGCCATCCCGGCGAGCGGTCTGCCCTGGGTGCGCATCGTCTCGTGCAACCCGCTCGAGGTGCCCGACCCGGCGCTGCCGCCGGTGTTCTCGGGCTACGCGCTCAACAGCCGCGACGGGCGGGCCGCGTTCCGCGAGGAGTACCGCCGGACGTGCGGCGAGCTGCACGACGCCTTCGACGCGGCCGGCCAGGCGCTCGGCGCGCCGGCGCTGCCCGAGCTCGAGTTCATGCACGCCTCCCCGTGGCTCAACCTGTACGTCTACCCCGACGAGCTCGACTACCCGCGCGAGCGGCCGCTCGGGCCGACCTGGCACAACCTGCAGGCGTCGGTGCGGACGACCGACGATCCCTGGTCGCCCGACGCCGGCGAGGGCCGGCTGGTCTACCTCAGCCTGGGCTCGCTCGGCTCGGCCGACGTCGGCCTGATGCAGCGGCTGATCGACGTGCTCGGCACGACCGACCACCGGGTGGTGGTGTCGATGGGCCCGCAGCACGACCAGCTCACGCTGGCCGACAACATGACCGGGGCCGAGTTCCTGCCGCAGGCCTCGCTGCTGCCGCACGTCGACCTGGTGGTCACGCACGGCGGCAACAACACGACCACCGAGTCGCTGTACCACGGCAAGCCGATGGTGGTGCTGCCGCTGTTCTGGGACCAGTACGACAACGCCCAGCGCGTGCACGAGACGGGCCTCGGGGTGCGGCTCGACACCTACGGCTTCGAGGCGCCGGAGCTGACCGGGGCGATCGACCGGCTGCTGGGCGCCGGCGGCGCTGCGGCGCCCGGCTGGACGCGATCGCCGCCCGCCTGCAGGCGAGCCCGGGGACGGTCACGGCGGCGGATCTGATCGAGCGGGTCGCCGCGACCGGTCAGCCGGTCACGCGCTGACGGCCGGCGGCAGCGGCGACGTCAGCGCCGCCTGCACCGCCGGGCTCGCGAGCTGCACCACCCGCTCCGGCGGGAGCGAGGCCAGCGGCTCGAAGCGCAGGACGTAGCGCGACGCGCCGAGGCCGAGCAGCTGCCCTGCCACGAGGCTCGCCCGCAGTGCGGGCTGGTCGACGCCGAGCGCCGACAGGATCGGCCCGAGCAGCTCGCGCTCGAGGAACTCGCGGAGCTGGCGCCCGGCCTCCTCGCGGACGGTCGCTGCGCGCAGCAGGGCGACGATCGGGTTGCGGCCGCCGTCGCTGTCCCAGGTGCGCACGAAGAGCGCCACGAGGCGCTCGCCGACGCCGGCCGGGTCGTCGCCGATCACCGCGGGGATCTCGTCTGCGGGCTCGAACGGCCAGCGCACGCTGGCGCCGAACAGCCGGTCCTTCGAGCCGAAGAACTGGATGACCAGCGCGGGGTCGACGCCGGCCTCGTCGGCCACCGAGCGGATCGTCGTGCCGTCGAACCCGCGCTCGCCGAACTGGCGCTCGGCCGCGGCCACGATCGCCTCGCGGGTGCGGGTCACGCCGGGCCGCCGGCCGGTCCTGGTCAGGGTGCTCTTGCGCGCCACGCGGCGGATGATATCATCAGCGTTGATATCAATGCTGTTGAGTTCATCTGGAGGTGCCATGATCGGCCCCCGTCTCCCGCACCCCGTCCTGCGCCGGCGCCTGCGTCGCCGCAACGCCGTCGGCCTCGTCGTCGGGTTCGCGTTCGTCGCGTTCTTCACCTCGGCCCTGCACGACCCGCGGCCGAACGCGCTGCCCGTCGGGGTCGTCGGCCCGGCGCCGGTCGCCCGCTGCAGCTGCAGCAGGGCCTCGACCGCGCCGTCCCGGGCGGGTTCGACGTCCACCGCTACGCCGACGAGCGCGTCGGCGCGCGCGGCGATCCGGTCGCAGGACGTCGACGGCGCCTACCTCCCGGGGCCGGGCGCGCGCCGCGGCTGCTGGTCGCCGGCGCGGACGGCGCGAGCGCCGTCACCGTCCTGCGGGCGGCCTTCGGCGGGGCCGCCGCCGCGCGCGCACGAGGCGCTGACGGTCGAGGACGTGGCCCCGGTGCCGGGCCACGACGCACGCGGCATCTCGGCGTTCTTCCTGGTCGCCGGCACGACGCTCGGCAGCCTGGTGTTCGGGATCGTCCTGTTCTTCGCAGGCGGCCACGCGATCACCACCCCGCTGCGGATCCGGCTCGCCCTGATCGCGGTCTTCGCCGTGCTCGCCGGGCTGGTGATGGCGATCGACCACCGACTTCCTGGTCAACGGTCTGACCGGCGCGTTCTGGACCGTCGCCGGGATCGCGGCGCTGCTCGCGGCCGTGGTGGCGCTGACGACGACCGCGCTGGTGCGCTGGCTCGGGACGCCGGGCATCGCGCTCAGCGGCGCGTTCCTGATGCTGTTCAGCCTCCCGGCCACCGGCGGGCCGATCGGCCCGGAGTTCGTGCCCGACTTCTACCGCGCCGTCGCCCCGGCGCTGCCGAGCCACGCCGCGCTCAGCGCGCTGCGCGGCGAGGTCTACCTCGGGCGGCGGCGGCACGACGGCACCGCTCGCGATCCTGGCTGCCTGGGCCGCCGTGGCCCTGGCGGTGCAGCTCGCGGCGCACCGCGTGCGCCCGATCCCGCCGCGCCCGCCGGTCAGCGGCTCACCGCTCGACGCTGACGAGTCAGGCGCCGGATAGGCTTGATCCACAGCCCGTCGAGCAGGCGTGACAGCGCGGCCCGGGTCTTCGCCGAGGCCCTCGGGCCGACGCTGATCCAGATGTAGAAGGCCCGCTGGCCACCCGAAACTGGTAGAGGGCCGCGCGGCAGACAGCCCGAGCGGCGCGCGAGAGGCAGGCCGTCGGCAGGCGGGGAAGCTCCGGCGCAGCGACGCCTGGTCGAGCACCTCCTTGACCAGCACGAAGACGCCGTCGCGGGCGGCCGCGGCCGTGCGTGCCGTCGCAGTCGTCCCGCGGGCGCGCGACGGAGCTGCTCACGGCGAACAGCGTGGCGGGTCGACACGCCGTCCAGCCGCCGGTCGTGACGTGCCAGCTCGACGGGTGGCGGAGCGACCGACGGGCGGGAAGCGGCCGCGATCGCGCGGCCGTCGATCACCGCCCGCGCCGGGGCGCAGATCGGGCTGCCGAGGTCAGCGGCGATCACCGGATCGCCAGGCACGCAGGCACGGCGAGGATCGGTCGCACCCCGTCCCGCCGCCGCGCGGCAGAGGTCTACCGTAGGGCAGGAACGGCCGGATCAGCCGCATGCGCTTCGCCGTGTGGTCGAGGTGCTCCTCGGCCAGGTCGGCGGATCCCATCACCCGGACGATCGCCCGCGAGGCCGCGAAGCGCAGCGGCTCGGGCTCCCAGGCGCGGCTGCGGTGCCCGACGAACGGGAGCGTCACGAGCTCGCTGTCGCGCTCCAGCACCAGGTCGGCCAGCGTCCGGCCGACCAGGTTGGTGGCCGTCACGCCGTGCCCGGTGTAGCCCCCGCCGAAGCCGACGCCCGTGCGCCGGTCGTGCTGCACCGCCATCGACCAGTCCCGGGGCACGGCCAGGGGGCCGCCCCAGTGGTGGGTGATCGCGGCCTGGCCGGCGGGCTTGAAGTGGCGGCGGATCGTGTCCTCGAGGCGGCGGCGCACGCCGTCGTTGCGCTCGTTCGCCTCGTCGATCGGCGAGCCGAGCTGGTACGGCGCGCCGCGGCCGCCGATCGCGATCCGGTCGTCCGACGTCCGCTGGGCGTAGAAGAACAGGTGGCGGACGTCGCCGACGGCCTCGCGGCCCTCCCAGCCGAGCTCCGCCCACACCTCGGGCCCGAGCGGCTCGGTGGCGACCATCAGCGAGTACAGCGGGAGGTAGCGGCGGCGCTGGCCCTCGAGCTCCACCGTGAACGCCTCGGT
Organism: uncultured Actinomycetes bacterium; assembly: GCA_963794695.1. Taxonomy (GTDB): domain Bacteria; phylum Actinomycetota; class Thermoleophilia; order Gaiellales; family JALYLC01; genus CAWCFJ01. Next base: position 224,489 of record CAWCFJ010000013.1, read on the forward strand.
GCAGCGCAGGACGTGGATCGCCCGCACCGTGCCGTGGCCGCTGGTCACGATGCCGGACTCGATCGACGTCACCGGCGTGCGCTCGTAGATCGTCACGCCCTTCTTCTCGACCACGTCGGCCAGCCCGCGCACCAGCCGCGCCGGGTCGACCCGGGCGCAGTGCGGCGACCACATGCCGCTGCGCGCCTCGGCGACCCGCACCCGGGCCTCGACCTCGGCCTTCGACAGCGGCACCTGGTCGTCGGGGCCGTCGCCGAGCTCCGCCCGCCGGGCCATCACGCCCGCGAGCCGCTGCTCCTGGGCCGGGCTCGTCGCCGCCAGGAGCTGGCCGGCCTTGACGAAGCCGCAGTCGATGCCCTCCTTCGCGACCACCCGCCCGATCTCGTCGATCGTCCGGTACGTCTCGCGGTGGGCCAGGCGGGTCGCCTCGCGGCCGCCCTTCTTCGCGTACAGGTCGGGGTCCCCGGCGAGCCCGCCCGAGGCCCAGCCGCCGTTGCGGCCCGAGCCGCCGAAGCCGGCGATCTCGCGCTCGAGCACCACGACCCGCAGGTCGGGCGCGTGCTCGCGCAGGTAGTACGCCGTCCACAGCCCGGTCAGGCCGGCGCCGACGATGCAGACGTCGCAGGTGATGTCCCCTGGCAGTCCCGGCCGCGGCTCGAGCGACCCGGGGAACGTGTCCAGCCACAGGCTGCGCTGCCGGTAGCGCTGCTCCAGAAGGCTCTGGGGGTGGGTCGAGGAGGCCATCAGGCGGACTAGAGTGTGCCGCTCCTGGCTCTGGAAAGGCGGCGCACACATGAACCGACCCGTCACGCTGTTCACCGGCCAGTGGGCCGACCTGCCACTGGCAGAGCTCGCCCCGAAGGTCGCCGAGTGGGGCTACGACGGCCTCGAGCTGGCCTGCTGGGGCGACCACTTCGAGGTCGACCGGGCCCTGTCGGAGCCCGGCTACACCGACGAGATCTCGGGCCTCCTGGAGCGGCACGGGCTGAAGGTCTGGGCGCTCGGCGCGCACCTCGTCGGGCAGTCGGTGTGCGACCGGATCGACGGCCGCCACCAGGCGATCCTGCCGCCCGAGGTGTGGGGCGACGGCGATCCCGACGGCGTCAACCAGCGCGCCGCCGAGCGGCTGGCCGACACCGCCCGGGCCGCCGCGAAGCTCGGCGTGACCCAGGTCAACGGGTTCTCGGGCTCGCCGATCTGGCACCTCCTGTACTCGTTCCCGCCGAACGACTGGGACGAGGTCGAGCGCGGCTACCAGACGTTCGCCGAGCGCTTCAACCCGGTGCTCGACGTCTTCGACCGAGAAGGCGTGCGCTTCGGCCTCGAGGTACACCCGACCGAGATCGCCTACGACTTCGTGACCACCGAGAAGGCGCTCGCGGCGATCGACCGGCGCGAGGCGTTCGGGATCAACCTCGACCCGAGCCACTTCGCCCACCAGAGCCTCGACACCGCGGCGTTCGCCCTCGAGTTCGCCGACCGGATCTACCACGTGCACGTCAAGGACTCGAGGAAGCGGCTCGACGGCCGCCGCTCGATCCTGGCCTCGCACCTGAACTTCGGCGACGAGGCCCGCGGCTGGGACTTCGTCTCGCCGGGTCACGGCGACGTCGACTTCGAGGACTTCTTCCGGGCCCTGACCAGGATCGGGTACCAGGGCCCGCTGTCGGTCGAGTGGGAGGACTCGGGGATGGAGCGCGAGTACGGCGCCCGCGACGCCCTGGCGTTCGTGCGGCGCACCGACTTCCCGCCCTCGGCGGTGGCCTTCGACGCAGCGATGCAGCGCTCGTGAGCGACGAGATCCCCCAGATCGGCGTCGGGATGCTGGGCTACGCCTTCATGGGCCGGGCCCACACCAACGGCTACCGCACCCTCGCCTACCAGGCCTGGCCGCCGCCGCTGCGGCCGCGGCTGGTGTCCATCGCGGGCCGCAACGAGCAGGCCGTGGCCGAGGCCGCGCGGCAGCTCGGGTTCGAGCGCCACGTCAGCGACTGGCGCGAGCTGGTCGCCGACCCCGAGGTCGAGCTGTTCGACAACTCCGGCCCGAACGCGCTGCACGCCGAGCCGACGGTGGCCGCCGCCGAGGCCGGCAAGCACGTCGTCTGCGAGAAGCCGCTCGGCCGCGACGCCGCCGAGTCGTACGACATCTGGCAGCGCGTGCAGGCGGCCGGCGTCGTCCACCTGTGCGCCTTCAACTACCGCTTCGTGCCGGCCGTGCGGCTGGCCCGCCAGCTGCTCGAGGCCGGGGAGCTCGGCGAGATCCAGCACTTCCGGGGCCGCTACCTGCAGGACTGGGGCTCGACCGACGCCGAGGTCTGGCGGTTCGAGAAGGAGGCCGCGGGCTCGGGCGCGCTCGGCGATCTCGGCGCCCACGTGATCGACCTCGCCCGCTACCTCGGCTGCGAGCCGGCCACCGTCTCGGCGGTCACCGCCACGTTCCAGCCGGGCCGCGAGGTCGACGACGCCTTCGAGGCCAGCGTCACCTTCCAGAACGGGGCGATCGGGACGATCGAGGCGAGCCGCTTCGCCGCCGGGCGCAAGAACGGCTTCGTGTTCGAGATCAACGGCTCGAAGGGGTCGCTGGCGTTCGACCTCGAGCGGCTCAACGAGCTGCAGGTCTCCGAGGGCCCGAAGGGCTTCCGCACGCTGCTGGTGACCGAGCCCGACCACCCGTTCATGCAGTGGTGGTGGCCGCCGGGGCACATCGTCGGCTGGGAGCACAGCTTCGTGCACGAGCTCGAGCACCTGCTCGGCGCCATCGCCGGCAGAAACCAGGTCGCGCCGCACGGGGCGACGTTCGAGGACGGCTACCGGGCCGCCGAGGTGTGCGACGCGATCCTGCGCTCGGCCGCCAACGGCACCCGCGAGCAGGTGGCCTACCGAACCTCAGGAGAGCGCCGACCCGGCCAGCAGCTCGGCCAGCTCCTCGGCGGCCACGGGCCGGCCGAAGTAGAAGCCCTGGGCCATGGCGAACCCCATCTCGGCGAGCTCCCGGGCCTGCGCCAGGGACTCGACGCCCTCGGCCACCGACGTCACCTGCAGCGCCCGGGCGAGCGCCGCGGCCGCCAGCACGATGCCGCGGTCGCGGCTCGTCTGCATGCTGGCCACGAACGAGCGGTCGAGCTTCAGCACCGAGATCGGGAGCACCCGCGAGAGCTGGCCGAGCGACGAGTGTCCGGCGCCGAAGTCGTCGATCGCCAGGCGCACGCCGAGCGCCGCGAGCTGGTTCAGCATGGCCTGGGCGGCCTCGGGGTCGGCGGCCACCGCGGACTCGGTCAGCTCCAGGCACAGCGCGCTCGCCGGGAGCGTCCAGCTGCCCAGCACGTCCCGCACCAGGCCCGGCAGGCCGGCGTCGGCGAGCTGGCGGGCCGACAGGTTCACGAACAGGCTGAACTCCGGGGGAAGCGCGCCGGCCTCGGACCAGCTCGCCACCTGGCGTACGGCCTGGCGCAGCACGATCTCGCCGATCGGCCCGATCAGGCCGGTCTCCTCGGCCAGCGGGATGAAGCTCGCCGGGTGGCACGAGCTGGCCGTCGGGCTGGCGGCGCCAGCGCACCAGCGCCTCGACGCCGAGCACCGCGCGGTCCGGCAGCCGCACGATCGGCTGGTAGTGCACCTCGAAGTCGTCCTGGGCGATCGCCTGGTGCAGCGCCGACTCGGCGTCGAGCCGCTCGACCGCCTCCTCCTGCAGCCGGGCGTCGAACACCTCGACGCGCCCCCGGCCCCGCTGCTTGGCCCGGTACATGGCGACGTCGGCGTCGCGGATCAGGTCGGCCGGGTCGATCGGCCGGGCGCCCGGGCTGAAGGTGGCGACACCGATCGAGGCCTGGACGGCGACGTCGCGCGCGTCGATCCGGACGGGCGGCTCGAGCAGGTCGGACAGCCGCCGCGCGATCCGCACGGCGTCGTCCTCGTGGGCCAGGTCGACGCACAGCGCGACGAACTCGTCGCCGCCGAAGCGGCTGACGGTGTCGCCGGGCCGCATCGCGCTCTGCAGCCGGCGGGCGACCTCGCGCAGGACGGCGTCGCCGCGCTCGTGGCCGAGCGAGTCGTTGATCCGCTTGAAGCGGTCGAGGTCGATGAACAGCAGCGCCAGCGACGTCTCGGCGCGGGGCAGCGAGGCCATGGCGTGCTCGACCCGGTCCTGCAGCAGCGAGCGGTTCGGCAGCCCGGTCAGGGCGTCGTGCAGCCGCTCGTGGGCCAGCACCTGGGCCGCCTGCTCGCGCTCGCGCAGCGCGGCCAGCCGGCGGGCGCCGCGCAGCGCGGTGATGGCCAGCGCCAGGAGCGCCACGATGGCGATCGTGAACGCCGCGAAGACCGCCCAGGCGGCGCGCCGGGTGTTGCCGTTGACCGACGCGTACAGCGCGCCGTCGGGCACGCTGAAGACGACGTGCCAGCCGGTCAGCGGGACGCTCTGCGGAGGTGTAGCTGCGGCCGTCGTCGGTGCCGTGCGAGACGGCGTTGGCGGCCGCGCGCAGCACCGGGTCGGCGATCCGCCCTCGCGCCGTCGGCGACTGGCGCCCCGCGGCCAGCACCATCCCGGTCCCGTCGACCAGGTACGTCGAGCTGCCGCGCAGCGCCGGCTGCGGCCGGCAGCAGTCCCTGGGCGAACTGCGTGACCGCGGACGCCGGGGCCGTGTAGGCCAGGACGCGGCGCCCGTCCGTGGCCTGCACGGGCACGGTGACCCCGATCACCGGGATCCCGTCGAGAACGCGGACGTCGGAGATCGTCCGCCGGCCCTGCAGGCGCTGCCGCCACGTCGCCGGGCCGGATGGCCCGGTAGGGGTTGCGGCCGAGCGCCGGGTTCGACGCCGCGATCACGCGCCGGCGCGCGTCGAAGACCGCGAGGTTGGTGCCCGCCTCCATGCCCGCGGCCTGAGCGGCGAGCGCCGGCAGCGTCGAGCGCGGCCCGCCGAACAGCTTCAGCGCCTGCGGCGAGGCGCTCGTCATCAGCGCACCGCTGAGCAGACGCCCGGTGAAGCCCGCGCGCTGGCCAAGCTCGTCCCGCAGGACGCCCCGCGCCTGCGACTGTGTATGTGAAACGTACGCTCCGAGGCCGGCGATCAGCCCGATCGCGAGCACCAGCGCGGCGATCACGATCGTTCTCGCGGCGCCTAGCACCGGCCCGCAGCCTTCTTCTCAGATCCCACGAGGCTGCCTCCTGGTAGGCACCAGGCTAGCGCGGATTTCGGCTAACCCTGTCCCGGGGGCTGCAGGACCCGCAGGTCGTCGGGCGGCAGGTGCAGGGTGACCGGGGCGCCCTGGCTGTGGTCGTCCTGGCGGCCGTCGTTCGGGATGACCGCCTTGATCAGGTCGCCGCCGACGATCCGCACCCGCAGCTCCTGGAACGAGCCGAGGAACACGGCGTGCTCGACCATCCCCGGGATCCGGTTCGCGCCGTCCTGGCCCTGCGGCTCGACCCGCACCCGCTCGGGCCGGATCATCGCCCGCACGTCGCCGGTGGCGCCGGTCTCGCCGACCTTCGCGAGCAGCGTCCGCTCCCCGACCTTGAGCCGGCAGCCGTCCACGCCCGGCCCCTCGGCGGTGGCCGTGATGAGGTTCGAGACGCCCAGGAAGTCGGCCACGAACAGCGTGCTCGGCTGCTCGTAGAGCTCGCGCGGCGCGCCCGCCTGCTCGACCCGGCCGCCGTTCATCACGGCGATCCGGTCGGACATGGTGAGCGCCTCCTCCTGGTCGTGGGTCACGAACACGAAGGTGATCCCGAGCTCGCGCTGCAGCGCCTTCAGCTCGACCTGCAGGTCCTTGCGCAGCCGCGCGTCGAGGGCGCCGAGCGGCTCGTCCAGGAGCAGCACCTGGGGCCGCAGGATGAGCGCCCGGGCGAGGGCCACGCGCTGCTGCTGGCCGCCCGAGAGCTGGCCCGGCTTGCGCGAGGCGAAGGCGCCCGAGCTGCACCAGCGCGAGGGCCTCGCCGACCGCCTTGCGGCGCTCCTCCTTGGTCAGCTTCTTGTACTTCAGGCCGAAGGCCACGTTGTCGGCCACCGACAGGTGGGGGAACAGCGCGTAGCTCTGGAAGACGGTGTTGACGTTGCGACGGTGCGGCGGGGTCTGGCCGACGTCGGTGCCGTCGAGCAGGATCTTGCCGCTGGTCGGCCGCTCGAAGCCGGCGATCATGCGCAGGGTCGTGGTCTTGCCGCAGCCCGAGGGGCCGACCATCGTGAAGAACTCGCCCGCGGGCATGTCGAGGTCGATGCCGTCCACCGCGGTGGCGTCGCCGAAGCGCTTGGACAGGGACTGCAGCTCGATCTCTCCCGGCATCCGTCAGACCTCCAGGGCGGCGATGGCCTCGACCCGACCTGCGCCGGCGAAGCGCCGGTAGACCAGGAACGTCAGCGTCAGGGTGAGCAGCGTGATCAGGAGCGCGACCGTGGCCAGTGCGTTCAGCGCGGGCGTCGGGGCGCCACGGGCCGAGGCGTAGAGCAGCATCGAGACCGTCGTCGTGCCGGCGTTGCTCGAGAGGTACTGGGTGACCACGAAGTCGTCGATCGACAGCGCGAAGACGACCGCCGCGCTGGCCAGGATCGCGGGCGCCAGGAGCGGCAGGAGCACCCGCCAGAGCACCTGGAACGGCGGCGCTCCGAGGTCGGCGGCGGCCTCCTCGTACTCCGGCCCGATCGACACCAGCCGCCCGCGCACGATCACCACGACGTAGGACAGCGTGAACGTGACCTGGCCGATCGCCTGCGCGGTGCGTTCCGAGGCCGATCGTCTGGAAGACCTGCAGGAACAGGAGCAGGAGCGAGACTCCCATGACGATCTCGGGCGTGACCAGCGGCAGCAGCATGAGCACGTTGACCGTGCCGCTGCCGCGCCCGCGCCAGCGCTGCAGCCCGAGCGCCAGCGACACCCCGAGCGGCGTCGCCACGAGGACGCACAGGATCGCCAGGAACAGGGTGTGACGCAGGGCGTTCTGCAGGTCCGGGTCGTGCAGCACGCTCAGGTTCGGATCGCCCGTGAACCAGCGCAGCGAGAAGCCTTGCCAGCTGGTGCGCGAGCGCCCGTTGTTGAAGGCGAACAGGATCGCGATCAGCACCGGCAGGATCGTCCACACGATGTAGATCCCGGTGATGATCGGCAGGAAGCGGGGCCGGCCCCACGGGTTGCGCAGCCAGGCGATCACGTGTCGCTCACGTCCCTCTCGCGCTCTCGGCGTCGGCGCGCCTCGTGGTGCGCAGGTAGTACAGCATCAGCACCAGCAGCACGAGGGCCAGGAGGATCGTGAGCACCGCACCGACCGTCTTCTGCGATCCCTGGCGCGTCAGCTGGTCGATCTGGTTGCCGATCATGCTGGTGCTCGGCGACGCCGAGATCAGGTCCGGCGTGTAGTAGTCGCCGAACATCGGCAGCGCGATCAGCACCATTCCCGCCAGCACGCCGGGGATCGACTGCGGCAGCGTGACCCGCAGGAACGCGCTGAAGGGGCTGGCGCCGAGGTCGCGGGCGGCCTCGATGTGGCGCTGGTCGATCCGGTCGAGCGCGGCGTACAGCGGCAGGACGAAGTACGGGATGTAGCCGTAGACCAGCGCCAGGATCACCGACGAGGACTGCCCGTCGAGCCAGCCGCCGGGGTGAGACAGGAGATCCAGCCGCAGGAACACCCACTCGATGCCCGTGTCGTGCAGGAACCGCGTGCCCCAGCCGTCCGGCGAGAGCAGGTTGATCCAGGCCAGCATCCGCATCAGGTAGTTGATCCAGAACGGCAGGACCAGCAGGAGCAGGACGAGGCCGCGCCAGCGACCGGCGTGCCGCGCGGCGTAGTAGGCCACCGGGTAGCCGATGGCCAGCGACAGGACCATCGCGATGGCCACGAACTTGACCGTCCGCACGAAGACCGTGAGGTACTGCTCGCCGGTGAAGATGTTCTTCAGCGTGTCGAGCAGGTAGCCGACGTTCCAGTCGAGCGGGTTCCAGAACGGCACCGGCTCCGAGAGCGTGTCCTGGTTTCCGAGCGCCACGCACAGCACCGCGTACATCGCGACCAGGAAGAAGACCGACAGCCACGCGACCCCGGGCAGGGCCAGCAGACGCCACAGGTGACGGTTCTGCACTAGCGATTCCCGGTAGGCACTCTGCCTCAGCCGGCCTTGAACTTCGACCAGGCGTTCTCCCACAGCGTCAGCCCCGCCGGGCTGAGAGCCAGGAGCATCTGGTTCTGGGTGAACTGGCTCGGCGAGAGCACCGCCTGCGAGATGCTCTTCGGGATCAGCCCGCGCTTGATCAGCGTCTGGGCGTCGATGTTGTTCTGCGGCGGCGTGTAGCCGGTGAACTGGACGAAGTTGTCGTAGGCGTTCTTCTCGTCCAGCAGGAAGTTCAGGAAGGCGTGGGCCAGCGCCGGCTTCTTGCAGGCCTTCGTGATGAACAGCAGGTCGTTCTGGAAGACGCCGTTCTCCTGCGGGCCCCCAGAACGACAGCACGTCCGGGTTGACGCCCTTCGGCATGTAGTACAGCGCGGCTCCGACGATGTCGCCGGACCACGACTGGTGCAGCCAGGTCTTGGCCTCCGGCAGCGTCTGGTAGTCGGTGATCGCGACCTTGATGTCGGCGATCTTGGTGAGCTGGGACAGGTCCGCGCCGGCCTTGTCGATGATCGCCGCGTCCTCGGTGTTGAGGTCGGGCCGGACGCCGAGCCGCATGGCGTCGCGCTGCATCGGCATGGACAGGCCGTCGCGGGTGTCGTCGAGCATGCCGACCTTCCCCTTCCAGCGCTCCGAGTGCCAGAAGATCTCCCACGGCACCTTCATGCCGCCGATGTCCTCGCGGATCTTGTCGTTGCGCCAGCCGATGCCGTCGAGCCAGACGACGTAGGGCACCGTGTAGCGCGACTCCCGGTCGTAGAACGGGTCCGTCAGCTCGGGCCAGATGTTCTTCAGGTTCGGCAGGTAGGTGTGGTTCAGCGGCTGCATCAGCTTCTGCGCGATCAGCCGCACGATCGCGTCGGCGCTCAGGCCGATCACCACGTCGAACTCCACCTGGCCGGAGGAGATCTTGGCCAACGCCTCGTCCGAGGAGTTGTAGGTCGCGAGCTGCACCTGGCAGCCGTACTGCTTCTCGAACTTCTTGACCAGCGCCGGGTACAGGTAGTCCGGGTAGTTGTAGACGTGGAGCGTCCCGCCCTCGGGCTTGCTGCCCGTCGGCGACCGGCTTGTTGTCGTCGGTGATCGCCCAGGTGACGCTGTTGTCGGGGCGGGGGAGCGGCAGCCCGCCGGGGCCCGTGGGCTTCGGCACGACGAGCGAGGCGTTGGCGCCCGTGGGCCCGCCGGTCTCGCACGCTCCGATGGGTGTCGTGGTGTTCGCGCACCCGCTCAGCGCGCCGGCGGCGCCCGTTCCGAGCGCGATGCCTGCCGCGCCCTGCAGCAGCCGGCGCCGGCTGACGCGGCCGTCCTTGGGATGGCTCATCAGTGCGGCCAGACAAGCAAGAGGGCCCGCGGCTGTCAAGCGACGGGGACCGCGACCACCCGTGCGTCGAGGGCCAGCGCGCCGTCTTCGGCGGCCCGCAGCGGGTTCGCCTCGACCTCGGCGAGGTCGGGCCGTCCGCACAGCAGGTCGCCGAGCGCGACCGCCACCCGGGCGACGGCGGCGAGGTCGACCGGAGGGCTGCCCCGGTCGCCCACGCAGGAGGGGCGCCACGTGCAGGCCGCGCAGCAGGCGCTCGACGTGGGCCGGGTGCGCCGGGGCCAGGGCCAGGGCGACGTCGTCGAGCGCCTCGGCGTGGATGCCGCCGGCGCCGACCAGGATCACCGGGCCGAACGAGGCGTCGCGGCGGGCGCCGACGATCAGGTCGACGCCGCCGGCGGGGCCAGCCGCTCGACGAACACCCCGTCGGGCTCGTAGGCGGCCAGCCGTTCGAGGAGCTCGGCGGCGGCCGCCTCGGCGTCCTGCGGGCGCGACGCCCAGGACGACCGCCCGGGCCTCGGTCTTGTGCAGCAGCGACGGCGCCACGAGCTTGAGCACCAGCTGCCCGCCGAGCCGCCGGGCGATCTCGCCGGCCTCGGCGGCGCTGGTGGCGAGCTGGCCCGGGCACAGCGGCACGCCGCAGGCCTCGAGCAGGGCGCGGGCGTGCTGGTAGGCCGGGACCGCCGGCAGCGGCAGGTCGGGCGCCGGGACCGGGTCGCGCAGCGGCGCGATCGGGCGGTCGGGGAGGTGGCCCATCGCCCGCACGGCGGTGTCCAGCCGGTCGTAGACCGGGACGCCGGCCTCGGCCAGCGCACGGATCGCCGGCTGGTGGGCGTGCATCGTGTGGACGAGCAGCGGCCGGCCGCTGCGGTCCCGGGCCGCGGCCAGGCGGCGCGCGGCCTCGACCTCCTTGCACGCCGGTCGCCTCGTCGTAGGTCGCGTAGCCGCCGAAGTAGCCGGTCAGCAGCAGCACGTCGACGCCGGGCGCGTCGAGCAGCGTCTCGCCGATGCGGGCGAACGAGAGCACGTCGCGCTCGCCGGCCCCGGCCAGGTCGACCGGGTTCGCCACCCGGCCGGACGGGATCTCGGGCTGCAGCGCGGCGACCGTCGCGGCATCCAGCGCAGGCACGTCGAGGCCGACGTCGGTGAGGAGGTCGGCGGCGATCGCCCCGTTCCCGCCGCCGTCGGACATGATCGCCACCCGGCGGCCCCGCAGGCCCGGCGCGCCGAGCAGCGCCGCGGCGGCGTCGGCCAGCTCGCCGAGCGAGTGGACGAGCCGCGCCCCGGCCTCCTCGAGGGCCGCCTGCAGCACCCGCCAGGGCGCGGCCAGCGCCCCGGTGTGCGAGGCCGCGGCGGCGGCGCCGGCGGCGGAGCGTCCGGCGGCCAGCACCAGCACCGGCTTTCGCTCGGCCACCCGCCGCACCGCGGCGACCAGGGCCCGGCCGTCGCGGGTGTCCTCGACGTAGCAGGCGGCGAGCCGGGTCTCGTCGTGGTCGGCGGTCGACGAGAGCACGTCGGCCACCGACACGTCGGCGGCGTTGCCGAGGGCCACGAGCCGGCTGTAGCCGAGGCCGTGCTCGTCGAGCAGGACGCCGAGCTCGATCGCCAGGTTGCCGCTCTGGGCAGCGAAGGCCACCGGGCCGGGCCTGGCGTCGAAGCCGGTGGCGTTGAGCTTCAGCGCGGCCTCGTAGACCCCGAGGCAGTTCGGCCCGACGAGCGCCCCGCCGGCGGCCCGCACCCGCTCGACCAGCGCCCGCTCGGCGGCCCGGCCGTCGGCGCCGTCCTCGGCGAAGCCCGCAGCGATGACCACGAACGCCCGGGTGCCCGCCGCGAGCCCCTCGTCGATCACCGACGCCACCGCGTGCGCCGGGATGGCCAGGACGGCCAGGTCGGCCGGCTCCGGCAGGGCCGACAGGCTCGGGTGCAGCGGCCGCCCGCCGAGCTCGCCGCCGCGCCGGTTCACCAGGTGCAGCGGCGGGCCGCCCGGCACGTCGAGCGTGCCGGCGAGCCAGCCGCCCCAGGCCATCGGATCCGCGCTCGCGCCGACCAGCGCCACCGCCCGCGGGGCGAACAGCGGCCGCAGGTCGCGCGCCGCGGTCACGCCGGGACGGGCTGCCCGGGCCTGGCCACCCCGAGCAGCGTCTCGACGCCGCGCTTCTCGAGCCCGCGGGCCACGATCAGCCGCTGGATCTCGCTCGTGCCCTCCCAGATGCGGTCGACCCGCAGCTCGCGCAGGAAGCGCTCGGCCACGTTCGTGCGCATGTAGCCGCGCCCGCCGAAGACCTGCACGCAGCGGTCGGCGCAGCGGTAGGCGGCCTCGGAGGCGAACAGCTTGGCCATCGACGCCCGTGCGTGCACCAGCTTCGGATCGGCGCCGTCGTCGGTGAGCTGGGCGACCTCGTAGGTCATCAGGCGTGCGGCCACGCAGTCGGTGGCGGAGTCGGCCAGGGGGAAGCTCACGCCCTGATGATCGAAGATCCTGGTCCCGAACTGCTCCCGTTCCAGCGCCCAGGCGGTCGCCTCGTGCAGCAGCCGGCGCATCGCGCCGACGCAGCGGGCGGCGATGTGGATCCGCTCCTCGACGAACCAGGCGTTCTGCTGCTCGCTGCCCGCGCCGATGCCGGCCGGGCCGCCGAGCACCGCGTCGGCCCCCACGTGCAGGTCGAAGCGGATCGTCGGGTGGCCGTGCGGGTAGCTGTGGGTGAACGGCGGGTCGTCGACGATCTCGATCCCCGGCTGGTCGCGGTCGACCAGGAACAGCGTCGGCAGCCGGCGCTCGCCGTCGACCACGTTGACCACGACGATGTAGAAGTCGGCGACGTCGCCCGAGGTCACGAACCACTTCTCGGCCTGCAGCCGGTAGCCGTCGCCCTCCGGGATCGCGACGCCCTCGATGGCCCCGGGGTCGGAGCCCGCGCCTGCCTCGGTCACCGCGTAGGCGTCGCCGCGCTCGCCCCGCAGCGTGGGCACCAGGTAGCGCTCGATCTGCGCGGGCGTGCCCATCGAGAGGACGTTGTAGCCGCCGTCCATCGCCCACCAGACGGCGTTCGTGTTGCGGCCGAGCTCCTCGTGCACCACGACCTGCTCGACGGCCGTCCAGCCCTGGCCGCCGTGCTCGACGGCGTGGCCGCCGCCGGTCAGCCCGAGCTCGCGGCCGCGCCGGCGGATCCGGGCGTGATCCTCGGGCGTCAGCCGGCCGCCGCGCAGCTCGGCGTCGAGCTCCAGCGGGACCAGCTCGTCGTCCACGAACGCGGCGGCCCGGCGGCGGAGCTCCTCCTGGGCGGGCGTCAGGGTGAAGTCCATGCGGGTTCCTTCTCGTCGATGAGCTGCTGCAGGCGGGAGAGCTCGCGCTCGTCCTGCGGGCGAAGGCCGGGGACGCCGGGAGCCAGCAGGTACTGCTCGCGCAGCACCAGCGCCAGCCGGCGGGCGGCCCGGGGGTTCAGGCTCCGGGCCCGGTCGAGCAGCCTCCGGCACTCGCGCAGGAACGCGAACCAGGCGTGGGCGTCGCCGCGGCGGACGAGCTCTGCGATGCGGGCCTCGGCCGCCCGGGGCTCGCCGCCGAGCCGGCCGACCAGCGCGGGCGCCTCGCGTTCGACCTCGGGCGTCAGGAAGAGCCAGGCGTCGCGGCTCACGCCTCGTCGATCCCCGGGACGGCCTCGCGGAGCTGGTCGTGGAAGTGCAGCACCGCGGCCTCGTTGCGGTTCAGCACGCCGCGCTCGTAGGTGAGCGACTCGAGCCCGCGCTGGACGCCGTCGCACAGCTCGACGTCCTCGTCCATCACGAGGTCGTTCAGCTTCCAGTTCAGCCGGCGCACGAGCTTCGCCCGCGCCGACTCGTCCTTCGGCCGGTAGACCGTGGTCACGGCGCGGGTCCTGCGCGGCCCGAGCGGCTGCAGGTGCCAGGTGTCGATCTGGTCCGGGTAGATGTCGACGAACGTCCCCGGCCACAGGTGCACGTAGGTCCAGGCGTCGCGGAGCTCCTCGGGAAAGCCCGACATCGGCTTCAGCAGGCGCTGGTAGAGCCGCTCCATGCGGTTCTTCGAACGCTTCTCGCGCAGCGGCCCGTCGATCCAGGAGTGGCGCAGCCCGGGCTTCGGGTCGTAGCGCTTGTAGTCCAGGAGGCGCAGGAGGCTCGGGTGGCCGACCGGGATGTGGTAGCCCTCGAGGTAGTTGTCGGCGATGACCTTCCAGTTGTGCTCGTACACCGTGACGTGCGGCTTTCCGGGCACCAGGGAGCCGATGCCCAGCGGCCCGAGCCGCTCCTCGAGGTCGCCGAACCAGCCGTCGAGCGGCTCGGCGTCGTCGTCGAGGTTCACGAAGACCAGGCCGAACTGCTCGGCGACCTGGAAGCTCGGCAGGCGCACGGCCTCGCGGTCGAGGTCGTCGAAGCCGCGGGCCTCGGGCACCGCCGCGAGCTGGCCGTCCTGGCGGTAGGTCCAGCCGTGGTACGGGCAGCGCAGCACCTTCGGGCACGTGCCCGAGCCGTCGAGGATGGTCGAGGCGCGGTGGCGGCAGACGTTCGACAGCGCCCGCAGCACGCCGTCCTGCGCCACGGAGGACCGCGACCGGCTCGCCGGCGACGTTGACCACGCGGATAGCGGCCCGGCTCTGCGACCTCGGAGGCGTGGCAGGCCAGGATCCAGGAGCGGGCGAACACCTCGCGGCGCTCGCGCTCGAAGACGTCGGGGTCGGTGTAGGCCCGGGCGGGCAGGGTCTGTGCTGTCTCACGGGTAGCCACTACGCGACTTGCTCCTCATGGGCGATGGTCACGCCGAGCTCGAGGGCGATCGCGCCCTGCAGGAGCTCGACGGCGCGGCGGCGGTCGACGCCGCCGATCAGCACCTGCTGTCCCAGCCCGTCGAGCTGGGCCACCAGCCGGTGCGCGGCGGCGTTCGGATCGACGTGCGTCGGGATCGAGCCGTCGGCCTGGCCCTGCGCGACCTGCTCGGCGATCTGGCGGATCCAGTCGCGGTTCGAGGCCAACACAGGCTCGCGCAGCTCGGGCTCGAAGACCGCGGCACGCCACGTCTCCATCCACAGCACCCAGTTCGTGCGGAAGACCTTCTCGTCGTCGAGGTAGACCCGCAGCAGCCGCTCGACCCGCTGGGCGCCGGTCGGCAGCACCCGCAGCCCGGCCACGGCGCGCTCGTCGGCCCGGTCGTCGGTGTAGGCGAAGACCTTGGCCAGGAGGTCGGCCCGGGTCTCGAAGTAGTAGTGCACCAGGGTGCGGGAGACGCCCGCCTCGTCGGCGACGTCGGCCATCCGCAGGGCGGACGCGCCGTCGCGGACGATCACGCGGCAGGCCGCGTCGACGATCTGTGCCATCCGGTCGGTCATCGTGCCAGGTACTCCAAACGTTTGACTGTCGTGTCAGTCAAGGTCTAGAGTACCCGCGGTGTCAACCACGGCAAACGTCGTCGTCATCGGGGCCGGCCTCGCCGGGCTCGCCTGCGCCCGCGACCTTCGGGACGGCGGGGCGGACGTGCTCGTGCTCGAGGCGAGAGCCGGAGATCGGCGGTCGCACGCCGCGGATCGAGATCGGCGACCGCCAGCTCGACGGCGGCGGCGAGCTGGTGGGCGCGTTCCACGAGCCGCTGCGCGTCCTGATCGCCGAGCTCGGGCTGGAGCTCGAGCCGTCGTACGCCTCGCTCCCCGGCGAGACCACCTGGCTCGTCGACGGCCGGCGGGTGCTCGGCGACGAGGCGGCGCTCGTGGGCGAGCGCGACGCGGCCTCGCTCGAGAAGCTGGGGCAGGCGCTCGTCGAGGCCTCCCGCGACGTCGACCCCGCGCGTCCCTGGGCCCACCCCGACGCGGCCGAGCTCGATGCCCTCTCGATCGTCGACTTCGCCCGCCGCCACGGCGTCAGCGAGCGGGCCATCGACGTCGTCCGGCTGCACCACCTGTCGATGTCGAGCGACGCGCCCGAGCGCACCAGCGCCCTCTCCGAGCTGCGCCGCTGGGCCGCGGGCGGGCACTACGACCTGGCCTACTGGGAGCGCGACCGGGTCGCCGGCGGCACGTTCCAGGTCGCGCGGCGGCTGGCAGAGCTGCTCGACGGCCGGATCCGCTGCGGCGAGCCGGTCGTCCGCATCGCGAAGGTGCCGGGCGGCGTCGAGCTCGACCTCGCGAGCGGCGAGCGCCTGCGGGCCGAGGCCTGCGTCTCGACGATCCCGGCCGGGAGCCTGCACGACGTCGAGCTCGACGGCCTCGACCCGGCCCGGCTGAAGGCCCTGCGCCGGCTGCGCCAGGCCCGGGCGGCCAAGATCGTCACGCTCTACGAGCGCTCCTTCTGGCTGGACGGCGGCCAGACCGGTCTGTCGTACTCCGACGGCATCGTCGGCTCGACCTGGGAGCAGCGGCCCGGCGTGCTGTCGGCGCTGGTGCCGCCCGAGCGGCTCGGCTACCTCGGAGCGATGAGCGCCGAGCGGCGGCGCGAGGAGGTGCTCGACCACCTCGCGGCCCTGTTCGGCGACGAGGCCCGCCGGCCAATCGGCCAGTGGGTGCGGCTGTGGGGCGAGGAGCCGTACACCCGCGGCTACGTGGCCCAGCACGCGCCCGGCGACCTGACCGCGATGGGCGATCTCCTGGCCGCCTCGGACGGGCCGTTCCACGTCGCGGGCTCGGACTTTGGCACCATCGCGGGCTACATGACCGCCGCCGTCGAGACCGGACGCGCCACCGCCGCCTCGCTCCTGCGCGCCGCAGCTCCCGCCGCGGCCGACTGAGCGGTGCGCGTCTGCGTCATCGGCGCCGGGTTCGCGGGCCTCGCCGCCGCCGACGAGCTGCTGCGCGGCGGCGCCGAGGTCACGCTGCTCGAGGCCCGGCGACGGGTCGGCGGCCGGGTCGCCTCGCGCACGCTCGACAGCGGGTCGGTGATCGAGCTGGGCGCCGAGTTCATCCTGCCGGGCTACGACGTGATGCGCGCGCTGGCCGACCGGGCCGGGCTCGTGCTGCTGGACAAGGGGATGCGCTACGGCGTCCGCGAGCCGCGCGGGGTCGCGCTGCACGACGGCCAGCTCGACGGCGCGTACGCCCGGCTGCGGGAGGCGCGTCGCGGCGCTCGAGCAGACCGACGAGGCCGTGAGCGTGGCCGACTTCCTGGCCCGGCTGGACATCGACGAGGTGGCCCGCGAGGTCGTCCGGTCCCGGGCCGAGATCTCGTCGGTGGCCGACGCGTCCGAGGTCGACGCCCGCGTCCTGGCCCACCTCGCGGCGCCCGACGACGCGCCGTGCCCGAGCATCGCCGGCGGCAACGACCGGCTGGCCGCGTTCCTGGCCTCCGAGATCGGGAACGGCCTGGTCGAGGGCGAGCCGGCGCGGGCGGTGGAGTGGCGCGAGGACGGGGCCGTCGTTCGCTCGTTCGGCGGCGACGTCCGGGTCGACGCCGTGGTCGTCGCGGTGCCGGCGGCCTGCCTCGGCGAGATCGCCTTCGACCCGCCGCTGCCCGCGGCGATGCAGGCCGAGCTCGCCGCCGTGCAGACCGGCGACGCGGCCAAGCTGTTCGTGCCGCTGCGCGACGAGCCCCGCACGAGCGCGGTGATGAGCGTGCCGGAGCGCTTCTGGACCTGGACCGCGCACGGCCTCGACGGCGCGGTCCAGCCGGTGGTCTCGGCCTTCGCGGGCTCCGCGGCGGCGCTCGAGCGGCTCGAGGTCGCCGAGGGCCCGGAGCGCTGGGCGCAGTCGCTGGCCGCGCTGCGGCCCGACCTGTCGCTCGACCTCGACGGCGCGGTGCTCGCCACCTGGGCCGACGAGCCCTACAGCCGCGGCGCCTACAGCGTCCAGACGCCGGGTGCCGCCGAGCCGGTGGCGCTGCGCGCGGGCACCGGCCCCCTGGTGTTCGCGGGCGAGTACCTGGCCGGCGAGTGGAGCGCCCTGATGGAGGGCGCGCTGCGCAGCGGGCAGCGGGCCGCGCGGCAGCTCCTCGATCGTCCCTGAGTCACCTACCATCGCCCGGATGAGCACGTTCGACGAGGTCTACGCGCGGAGCCTCGCGGATCCCGAAGGGTTCTGGGGCGATGCGGCTGCCGCCATCGACTGGATCGAGGCGCCGACGCGGGTGCTCGACGACTCGCGCGCGCCGTTCACCCGCTGGTTTCCGGACGGCGTCCTCAACACGTGCTGGAACTGCGTCGACCGCCACGTCGAGACGCGCGGCGAGCAGCTCGCGCTGGTGCACGACAGCCCGGTCACCGGGACGGTGTCGAGCTACACCTTCCGCGAGCTGCGCGACGAGGTGGCGCTGGTCGCCGGGATGCTGCGCGGCCTCGGCGTCGAGCCCGGCGACCGGGTCGTCGTCTACATGCCGATGGTGCCCGAGGCGGTCTTCGCGATGCTGGCCTGCGCCCGCATCGGGGCCGTCCACTCGGTGGTGTTCGGGGGCTTCGCGGCGCACGAGCTGGCCGTCCGCATCGACGACGCGCGCCCGCGGGTGATCCTGGCCGCCTCGTGCGGCCTCGAGCCCGGCCGCATCGTCCCGTACGGCCCGCTGCTGGAGCGCGCCCTGGCCGAGGCCGAACACCGGCCGTCGGCGGTGGTCATGCTGCAGCGCCGGGAGGCCCCGGCGCAGCTCGGCCACGACTGGTTCGAGCTGCGCGCCGCCGCGTCGCCCGCAGGGTGCGTGCCCGTCGCCGCGACCGACCCGCTGTACGTCCTCTACACGTCGGGGACGACCGGCCTGCCGAAGGGCGTCGTGCGCGACAACGGCGGGCACGCCGTGGCGCTGCAGTGGAGCATGCCGAACGTCTACGGCGCGCAGCCCGGCGACGTCTTCTGGGCGGCCAGCGACGTCGGCTGGGTGGTCGGCCACTCGTACATCGTCTACGCGCCGCTCCTGAACGGCTGCACGACGATCCTGTACGAGGGAAAGCCGGTCGGCACGCCCGATCCGGGCGCGTTCTGGCGGGTGGTCGAGCAGCACGGGGTGCACGTCCTGTTCACGGCGCCGACGGCGTTCCGGGCGATCAAGAAGGAGGATCCGGACGGCACCCACCTCCAGGGCCGGAACCTCGGCACGTTCCGCCACCTGTTCCTGGCCGGCGAGCGGCTGGATCCGGACACCTACCACTGGGCCGCGAAGCTGCTCGGCGTGCCGGTGATCGACCACTGGTGGCAGACCGAGACCGGCTGGCCGATCGCCGCGAACTGCGTGGGGATCGAGCCGCTGCCGGTCAAGCCGGGCTCGCCGACGCGGCCGGTGCCGGGCTACGACGTGCGGGTGCTCGGGCCAGACGGCGAGGCCGCCGCGCCCGGCGCCGAGGGCGCGATCGCGATCCGGCTGCCGCTGCCGCCCGGCTGCCTCTCGACCCTGTGGCAGGCCGACGAGCGCTACGTCGAGTCCTACCTCAGCCGCTTCGAGGGCCACTACCTGACCGGCGACGGCGGCCACCTCGACGAGGACGGCTACCTGTGGGTCATGGGGCGGGTCGACGACGTGATCAACGTCGCCGGCCACCGGCTGTCGACGGGCACGATGGAGGAGGTGCTCGCGACCCACCCGGACGTCGCCGAGTGCGCCGTCATCGGCATCCCCGACGAGCTGCGCGGCCACGTCCCGCTCGGCCTGGTGGTGCTGAAGGCCGGTGCCAGGCGAGACGAGGCCGAGCTGTGCGCCGAGCTCGTGGCGCTGGTGCGCGACCGGGTCGGGGCCGTGGCCGCCTTCCGCCGGGCCCACGTCGTGGCGCGGCTGCCGAAGACCCGTTCGGGCAAGGTGCTGCGCGGGACGATGCGGGCGATCGCCGCCGCCCGGCCGTACGAGGTGCCGGCGACGATCGACGACCCGGCGATCCTCGACGAGCTGAAGGCCGTGCTCGAGCCGGTCCGGTCCTAGCCGGCGACGAGCCGCTGGGCCGCGCCGAGCGTGGCCACCGCCTCGCGGGTGAACGGGCCCGCGGTGATGACCACGGCGTGCTCGATGCCGAGCTGGGCGATCCGCTCGAGCTCGCGCGCGAAGCCGTCCGGCGTCTGGCCGGGCTCGAGGCGCGTGCTGATGGTCTTCAGGATCTCGCCGTACGGCCGCCCGACGTCGTCGCAGTGCCGCTGCAGCACCTCGAGCTTGCGGCGGACCGTGGTGCCGCCGTCGGGGATGTCGAACAGGTTGCAGGCGTCGGCGTACTGCGCGACCAGCCGCAGGGTGCGGCGCTCGCCCATGCCGCCGATCAGGATCGGCGGATGCGGCGCGCTGAGCGGCCGCGGGTTTCCGACCGGCCGCTCGAGCACGTGGTGCTGGCCGTGGAACGGGGTGCGGTCGTCGTTCCACAGCTGCAGGGCGAGCTGCAGCGTGTCCTCGAGCCGGGCGTAGCGCTCGGGGACGGGCGGCAGGTCGAGGCCCATCTCGCGGGCCTCCTGCTCGTGGTAGCCCGCGCCGAGGCCGAGCCAGGCGCGCCCGCCCGAGAGCACGTCGAGCGAGGTCACCGCCTTGATCAGGAGCGCCGGCGCCCGGAACGTCGCGGCCGAGACCATCGCCCCGAGCCGGATCCGCTCGGTCCGCCCGGCCAGGAAGCCGAGGGTGGTGCAGGCCTCGAGCATCTCGCTGTCGGCGACGGCGTTCGGGTCGGCCTGCAGCAGGTGGTCGGCGACCCACAGCGTGTCGAGGCCCTCCTCGTCGGCGGCGGCGGCGATGCCCGAGAGCTCGCCGGCCAGGCCCTGCGGCCCGGACGGCCAGGAGTAGTTGGTCACGCTCAGGCTGACGCGTGATGCGTGTGGTGTCCATAGTATTTAGTGGTAACAACAAGATTAGGGTCGGCAGCATGCCGGTACGGGATCCGCCGTATGTCCCTGGCGTCCCTGGCGCGCCATGCGTCGTCGCTGACCGTGCTGCGCCGACCGCGACCCGGAGCTGCTCTCGCTCGACGACGCGACCCGCCGGCTGCGGCCGTTCGCCCGCCGGCACGTCGGCATGCGTGCGATCCCCGTGCGGCAGATCGTCGGGACGGACGGCCGCAGCCGCCGACTTCGACCGGAGCTTCACGCCGCGCCGGCGCGACGTCGCCGCCCGGCTTCGCCGGGTCGCGCTGGCGTTTCCCGACGGCGCCTTCCCGCCGATCGTCGTCCACCAGGTCGGCGAGGTCTACTTCGTGATCGACGGCCACCACCGCGTCGCCGCCGCCCGGCGGCGCGGGGTCGAGCTGATCGACGCCGAGGTGACCGAGCTGCGCACCCGCTGGCCGCTGCGGGCCGACGCCGACGCCGTCGAGCTGAGCCGGGCCGAGCAGGAGCGGCTGTTCATGCAGGAGAGCGGCCTCGGCGCCGTGGTTCCCGAGCTGCTGCTGCGCTTCACGCGCCCGGTCGGCTACCTGCAGCTGCTCGAGGCGATCGAGCTGCACGGCCACCGACGGGTGCGCGAGGAGGGCCGCGTGCTCGGCCTCGCGGACGTCGCCGGCGACTGGTACGAGCGCGAGTACCTGGCCGTCGTCGAGGTCATCCGCGAGCTCGGGTTCGGCGGGGCGTGCCCGGGCGCGACCGCGCCGGACGTGTACCTGACCGCGCACGCGACCGAGACCGAGCTCCAGCTCGTGCGCCGCCGGGCGAGCGTGGCCGACGCCGCGCGCGGTCCTGCTGCCGAGAATAGCCCGCGAGCAGCGCCTGGAAGGTCGGCCAGCGGCCGAACATCCACATGTGCCCGCCCTCGACCTCGAGCTCGTCGTAGCGGGCGCCGAGCAGAGTCGCGGCGTGCCGGCAGGACTCCGCCGTGACGAGCGTGTCGCTCGAGCAGCCGATCACCGTCACCGGCACGCCGGCTGCGGCCAACGACTGCATCTGCGGGCTGAGGTCGAGCCGCCGCACCTCGAGCGCGATCCGCAGCGCTGCCTTCGGTGCCGCGGCCACGCCGGCGATCGACGTCGCGGCCTGCTTCACCGGGAAGCGCCGCTGGGCGACCTGGGTGAAGAACTGCAGGCCGCTTCGCAGCATCGGCTTCGACAACGGCAGCCCGGCCGGGCTGATCAGGATGAGCCGCTCGACCGCGTCGGGCCGCTCGGCCGCCGCCAGCACCGCCAGCGCGCCGCCCATCGAATGCCCGGCGAGCACGACTCGGCGCTCCGTGCGGAGCTCGTCGTCGAGCCACGCGACGTAGTCCGTCGAAGCGGGAGGCAGCATGGAACGGCGGCGGCGTGAGGGCCCGCCAGCCGGGTGGCAGGCCGGGCGCGTAGGCAGAGGCCTCGGCGCCCCAGCCGGGCACGAAGAGGCGTGTCGTGGTCGGCGGGTCGATCCTGCGAGCGTCGCAGAAGCTTCCTCGTGCGTGCTCAGCGAACGAGGTCCGAGAGCGTCTCGGTGCTCGCGCCGGCGGCGTCCCGGTAGGCGGCCCAGAGCTCGCCGAAGGAGCGCTCCGACGTGCGTGCGGCGGCCCGGATCCGGCCCTGGTTGCCGAGCTCGCGCCGCCGCTCGGCCTGCGTCGCGAGGCGACGGAGCGCCCGGGCGAAGGCGTCCGGATCGTCCGGCGGGACGAGCAGGCCGTTGCGGCGGTGCTCGACCAGCTCGGCCGTCCCGCCAGTGCGGGTCGCGACCACGGGCAGGCCGGACGCGCCGGCCTCGAGCAGCACCTGCCCGAACGTGTCGGTGGTGCTCGGGAAGCAGAACACGTCGGCGCTGGCGTACAGCCGGGCCAGCGCGTCGCCCTCGACCGCGCCGAGGAACCGCACGCCGGCGGGCGCCGCTGCCTCGAGCTCCTCCCGGGCCGGCCCGTCGCCGGCGATCGCCAGGCGCGCGCCGGGGTGGCGATGCCGCAGCAGCCCGTAGGCGTCGAGCAGCACGTCGAGCCGCTTCTCGGGCGACACCCGGCCGACCGACAGCAGCAGCAGGTCGCCCTGCTCGCCGAGCAGCGAGCGGCGCAGCCGCAGCGACCGGCGCGCCGGCCGGAAGTGGGCCACGTCGACGTTCCGGCCCCAGACCCGGATCTGCTTGCGGGTACTGCCGGTCGCGCAGGGCCTTCGCCACCGGCGTCGTCGGCGCCAGCACGATCGTGCACTGCCGGTAGAACCAGTCGACGTAGACCCGGGTCAGCTCGCTCACCAGCAGGTCGCGGGTGAGGTGCAGCGCGTAGGGGGCGAGCTCGGTGTGGTACGAGCCGACCACCGGGACGCCGAGCACCCGGGCGATCAGGAGGCCCGCCAGGCCGATCGGGCCCGGTGTCGCGACGTGGATCACGGTCGGCCGCTCGCGCTCGATCCGGGCCAGCAGCTCGAGCAGCGCGGGGACCCGCAGCTCGATCGACTCGTAGCCCGGGAGCGGGATGCTCCACTCCGCCGGCACCGCGAGCAGGCCGGGCTCGTCGACCGCCTGCTCCCGCGAGGTGACCACGGTCGAGCTCGCCGCGCCGTGCGCCTTCGGCCGACAGCCGACGCATGGTGCCGGCGACGCCGTTCAGCTCGTCGTAGGTGTCCGAGAAGCACAGCACCCGCAGCGCCGGCGGCGCCGGCGCGATCCCGAAGAACGCCTCCTCGAGGTACGCGAGGCCCTGGCGGGAGCTCGCGTGGTGGTGGGCGGTGCCGAGGTACGGCGCGTGCAGCGCGACCGCCGCCAGCGCCTGGCCGGCGTGCTGGGGCACGCGCGACAGCGTGCCCGCGTCGAGCTTCGCGCTGCGGGCCTGCTCGCCGAGCGCCCGCGCGGCCAGCGACGCGGCCGTGGCGATCGCCTCGTGCCGGCCCTCGCTCTCCTCGGCCGCCTCGTCGAACAGTGACGCGGCGAGCGGCCCCCACGGGTCGGGCAGCGGGTTGCCGCCGGCCCGGTAGGCGCCGAGCGCGAGCGCCGCGGTGGCGTGCGCCAGCTTGGCCGTCGAGCCGTGCTCGCCGACCAGCTCGCCCGCGCCGCGGCAGACCGCGGCCAGGTAGCTCTCGACGCCGTCGCCGGGGGCGATCGTGCAGGTCGTGGCCAGGTCGAGGCTGCCGTGGTCGTCCGAGCCCGCGCTGAGCGCGATCGACCCGGTGTGCCACGGCTGGAAGTCGTGGCGCTCGACCAGCTTCGTCACGTAGGACGGCGTGACCGCGGCGGCGAGCCGGACCGCGAGCTCGTTCTGCTCGCGCGGGCGCGCCCCGTTGCGTCCCTCCCAGACCCCGAACAGGAGCATCAGGCGCTCGACGTCGCTGCGCCGGATCGGCGGCCCCATCCGGTACAGCGGGTGGGCCAGCGCGTGGGCCAGCTGCCGCTCGTGCAGGAAGTCGACCAGCTCGTACACCGACCCGCGGTACGGCTGCAGGTCGCGGTGGTCCTCCTCGGTCAGGTTCCAGACGAGGACGTGCAGCGGGAGGTCGCGCTCCGGGAGCCGGGTCGTGACCTCCACCGACAGGAACGCCCCGGGGAGGTGGGCGATCCGCAGCGCGCCCTCGAGCGTGTTGTGGTCGGTGATCGTGACCAGGTCCATGCCGCGGGCCCGGCAGATCCGGTAGAGCCGCTCGGGGTCGGTGTAGGACTCGCCGAGGCGGGCCCGGCGCAGCGCGTAGTTCCCGCTGTCGGTCGAGTGGGACGAGTGGCAGTGCAGGTCACAGCGAAGCGGCCCCGTCATGGCCCTCCTTCGATGTCGGCGAAAGGATCGAGCGCGGTATCGAGGAGTTCGACGTAGCGGGCCCAACTCCGCCCGGCGCACACCGCACTCGCCGCGGCGGCAACCGCGACGGGTCGAGCGCGAGGGCCCGCTCGATGGCTGCGGCCAGCGCGGCGGCGTCGCCACCACGGCGCCGGCGCGGCGAACAGGGCGTCGATGCGGGGGCGCTCGAACGGACGGGGCGGGCGGGCCGTCCGCCTGGCGTGGGCGGGGAGGAGCACCAGCGGGTCGGCGAGCGTCAGCAACTGCGCGATCCCGCCCACCCAGGGCGCTGCCGGTCCGACGAGGCCGATCGCTTCCACTGACACGGCTTGTACCGGCTGGACAGGATCCCCGACGGCGTCATGGGTGGTTCTTCACCACCTCTTCGCTGGCGTTTTTCCGACCGTCTACATCGGGGGCGGAACGGTGAAGCGAATGGGTGCGATGAGCGCCGTGACGGCCCGCCGGAACGTCTCGTACGACGCCGGCTCGGCGTTGCCGCCGTGGCTGTCGATCGCGGTCTCGCCGCGCGCGATCTGGACGATCCACGACCAGCCGTCGTAGACGTCGCGGTTGACGTACTCGCGGTGCCAGCGCCACACCCCGGCGCGGTCGAGCGTGCGCCAGAACGCCTGCCACCGCCGGCAGCTCGGGCGCTCCACCCGTGGCGCTCTGCCGTCGCCGCCGAGGGTGTCGCGCACCACCAGGGCGTGCAGCGACGGGTTCCAGCGGACGGCCCGGGTGCCGGCCGCGTCGGCGATCTCGAGGTGCAGGCTCGCCGGCTCGAGCGTGCGGCAGGCGCTGGCCGCCGCGGCCCGGCCCGCGCTCGACGACGGGTGACCGGGGCTGGTGCCGCAGAGCACCGACGGCTTCGGCAGAGGCGTGATCGGGACCCACGAGAAGACCTCGTCCCCACAGGCGAGGAGCGGCGCAGCAGCAGGTGGGTCGACGGATCGAACGACAGGACGGTGCGCAGCGAGCTCGCGTTCACGTCCCAGGACGTCTCGACCACGCGCAGACGCGCTCCCGGATCCGCACCGGGCCGAGAGCGACGAACGGTCCCGCCGGGAGCGCCGTGATCGGGGCGAACGCGTCGTCTCCTGGCCGGTTCGGGCCGCGCGACCAGCACACCGCCGGATCGGTCCGCTCGTAGCCCTGGCCGCCGACGAACAGCTCGTGGTCGTCTCCGCCGCGATCGTGGAAGACCGTGTTCTCGTAGCGCTTCGAGCGGACCCGCTCGGTCTCGTAGACCGGCCGGCCGTGCAGCGTGACGCTGTCGCGGTAGCTGTCCTCGAAGGTCATCGCCGCGTTCGAGGAGGCGATCACGCGCGCCGCGCGGTCGCTCGGCAGGTGGCGCACGTCCGGCCCGGCCCAGGCGAAGCGGGCGCCGTGGGCCAGCGCGTGCAGCACCGGCGCGCCGGCCCGGCCGGCGTGGGCCCAGAACGCGACCTGGAACGGCCCGGTGGCATCGGCGAAGGCCATGAGCACGCGCCCGTCCGAGGCGAGGACCTCGGCATGCTGGGCGTCGACGTCGACGGCGCGCCGGCCCGTGGACCGGGCAGCCCAGATGCGGGCCAGCGCGCCGGCGCCTCCGGCCTCGGCCGAGCGGCTGACGGTGACCGTCACGCCGCCCGCTGGCGAGCCGGAAGGCGTACTCGCCGCCCGCGCCGGCGACCCGCGTCCAGCCGGGCGCGGCGATGGCGAAGCGGAACGCCCCGCCGTCGTGCTGGCCGCTCACGACGACCCCGCTCGCGGCGTGGGCCCCCGGCGCGACGACGAGCGCCGCCGCAACGACGGCGAGAGGCGGGAGCGGGCGAGCTGCATGGCACGATCCTGCCGGCTGCTCGCCATCTGGCAATACGCGGTAGGCTCGCGACCCGTGGCGCCGGATCACGTCGACCGGATCGTCGAGCAGTGGGGGAGAGAGCGGCCCGACCTCGACGCGAGCCCGATCCGGGTCATCGGACGCATCAGCCGCCTCAGCCGGAGCATCGACCGCCAGCTGCGGACGGTGTTCGACCGCCACCACCTCGAGGCCTGGGAGTACGACGTCCTGGCCTCGCTGCGACGCGCCGGAGCGCCGTACGAGCTGAGCGCCGGCGACCTGCTGGATGCCCTGATGATCACGTCGGGCGCGGTGACGAACCGGATCGACCGGCTCGAGCGCCGCGGCCTGGTCAAGCGCGGCAAGCGCGAGGAGGACAGGCGCTTCGTGCTCGTGCGGCTCACCGACGCGGGCCTGCGCCTGATCGAGGAGGCGGCGCCGGCGCACCTCGAGAACGAGCGCTCGATCCTCACCCCGCTCGACGCGGGGGAGCTGGCTCAGCTCGAGGAGCTGCTGCGCAGGCTGCAGGCCGGGCTCGGCGACGGCGCGACCAGCGAGCGCTGACGGCGCACGCGCACCGGCGTGTCCGGCGGGCGCGAGGAGGTGCGCACGATCGCGCCCACCGAGACCAGCACGATCGCGATCCCGACGAGCTGGATCGGGGCGACCGCCTCGCTCAGGAACAGCGCGCCCCAGAGCGCGCCGAGGCCGGGCTGGACGAGCTGTACCAGCGAGATCGTCCCGAGGTCGACCTTGCCCTGCGACCAGGCGATCAGGCCGTGGGCGACCATCCCGGTCGAGAGCGCGAGGGCCGCGCACAGGATCCAGGCCTGCGGCGTGAGGTCGACCATCCCGCCGGGGCCGCCGCCGGTCAGCAGGGCCAGCGGCAGCGTGGTGAGGCACGCGACCATCGACATCGCGGCCATGAACTCGAACGCGCCGAGCCGCTCCCGGACGGCCTTCGACCAGAACAGGTAGGCGATCCAGGTCGACATCGCGCCAAGGATCATCAGGTCGCCGAGGTAGCCGGTGTGTCCCGACGGCGAGCGGCTGAGGATCAGCGCGACCCCCGCCAGGGCGAAGCCACCGGCGACGATCGCGGGGCGCGGTACGCGCTCCTTCAGCATGATCGCCGTGAGCGGGACCATCACCAGCGGTGCGAGCGCGCTGATGAACTCGGCGTGGGCGATCGGGGTCCGGTCGACGCCCGAGAAGAACAGGCAGATGTTCAGCCCGAACACGAACCCCGGCAGGGCGCACAGCCGCCAGGCTTCGGCGCTCACCAGAAGCGGTGTGCCGCGGCGGGCGCCGCGCAGCGCGACCAGGGCCTGCCACAGCACGGCGCCGATCAGCAGGCGCCAGAACGCCACCACCGAGCCGGGCGCGTGCGTCGCCTTGGCCATCGTCGAGCCGAGCGACAGCCCGACGAACCCCAGCAGCACGACGACCACCCCGGCTGCGGCCAGCCGCTGGGTGTGTCTCAACATTGAGATAGAGCCTAGCGGATGACGTATCTCAACGTCAAGATGTTTCTCGCGTGCCTGAGGGACGGAGCGACGCACGTCTGTGCGATGCTGGCCACGCATGGAGCGCGAGCGGCCACTGCCGACCGGCACGACGACGTTCCTGTTCACCGACGTCGAGGGCTCGACGCGGCTGCTGCAGCAGGGCGCCGAGGCCTACGCGGCGCTGCTCGCAGGGCATCACACCAGCGTGCGCGCGATCGTCGACGCGCACGGCGGGGTCGTCGTCGACACGCAGGGGGACGCGTTCTTCGCCTCGTTCGCCTCGGCCAGGGAGGCGGTCGCCGCGGCGACCGCGATCCGCGACGCCCACGCCGGCGGCCCGCTGCAGGTGCGGATCGGCCTGCACAGCGGCGAGGCGCTGGTCGCTCCCACCGGCTACGTGGGCCTCGAGGTGCACCGCGCCGCCCGCATCGCCGCGGCCGGGCACGGCGGGCAGATCCTGGTCTCCTCGGCCACCCGCGAGCTCGTCGACGTCCCCCTGACCGACCTCGGCAGCCACCGGCTCAAGGACCTCGAGGACCAGCAGCGCATGGACCAGCTCGGCGAGGATGCGTTCCGCCGCTGCGGACCCTGGCGCAGCCCTCGCTCCCGGTGGCCCGCGACGCAGTTCGTGGGCCGGGTGCGGGAGCTGAGCGAGCTCGTCGCGCTGCTCGACCAGCCCGGCGTCCGGCTGGTGACGGTGTGCGGTCCCGGCGGCTGCGGCAAGACCCGGATCGCCGCCCGGGCCGCCGAGACGCTCGGGAGCTCGTTCCCCGACGGCGTGGTGTGGGTCGACCTCGGCGCGGTGCAGCTCGCGAGCGGGGTGCTCGAACAGGTTGGCAGGGCGCTCGAAGCCCGCGGCGACGTCGGCGCCGCGATCGGCACGCGCCGCCTGCTGCTGGTGCTCGACAACTTCGAGCAGGTCATGGACGCCGCCGCCGACGTCGCGGCTCTGCTCGCCTCCTGTCCCGGCCTCTCGATCCTGGTCACGAGCCGCGAGCCGCTACACGTCCAGGCCGAGCACCAGTACCGGCTGCACCCGCTGGCGATCGACGAGGCGGTGGAGCTGTTCCTCGCGCGCGCGAGGGCGCGCGCCGCCTCGGTCACGCCGGACGACGACCTGGTCGCCGTCTGCGAGCAGCTCGACCGGCTTCCGCTGGCCATCGAGCTGGCCGCCGCGCGGGCCGGTGTTCTGAGCGTGCGCCAGCTGCGCGAACGGCCTCGGAGCGGCTGCCGCTCTTGACCGGCGGGGCCCGCGACGCGCCCGAGCGCCAGCGCACCTGCGCGCCGCGATCGCCTGGAGCCACGACCTGCTGGACCCGCCCGAGCGGCAGGTCTTCGACCGGCTGGCGGTGTTCCGCGACGGGTGCACCCTCGAGGCGGCTGAGGCGGTCTGTGACGCGGACGTCGACGCGCTCCTGGCGCTGGTGGACAAGAGCCTCGTGCGCCACGCCGCCGGGCGCTTCCGGCTGCTCGACACGGTGCACGAGTTCGCCGTCGACCAGCTCGCCGCCGCGCCGGACGTCCACGAGCGCATCCGCCGCCACGGCGACTGGTTCCTGCGCCTGGCCGAGCCGGCCTCGCAGCAGACGATGCACGACCGGATCCTGATCGAGACCCTCGACGCCGACCGGGCGAACCTCGAGCTGGCGCTCGAGCGGGCCCTCGGCCGCGGCGACCAGGCCTACGCCCTGCGGCTGGTCGGCCACCTGGCCTACCTGTGGATCGCCCGCGGCTTCTCGGTGGAGGCCGGCCGGCTGATCGACGGGGCGATCGCGCTCGCGGGTGACGATCCGGACACCGACGCCGTCGGCGCGTTGATGGCCGGCGCCAACGCCGCCCTCATGGCCAGCGACTGGGAGACCGTGCGCGCGCTCGGCGGGCGGCTCGTGGCCCTCGGCCGGAAGCACGGCTCGCCGCAGGCCCTGGTGCGCGGGCTCCTGGCCCAGGCCTGGGCGGCCAACAACGAGGGCGACTTCGACGCCGCGGTCGCGCTGCTCGAGGAGGCCCGCGACCCGGCCGCCCTCACCGGTGTGACCGCGGCGGTCGAGTTCGAGCTCGGCGACTCGCTCCTGCAGCGCGGCTCGTACGCCGAGGCCGAGCGCTTCTTCCTGTCGGTGCTCCGGCCCGACTACCCCGACCGCTCGAGCGGCCTGGTCATCGCGGCTCTGCTCAACGTGGGTGCGGCGCGCCTGGCCACCGGACGGCGCGACGAGGCCGGGGCGGCGTTCCTCGAGGCCCTGCAGACGTCGGTCGAGTCGGGTCTGCACATCACCGCCGGGCCG
This sequence comes from uncultured Actinomycetes bacterium, assembly GCA_963794695.1. Taxonomy (GTDB): domain Bacteria; phylum Actinomycetota; class Thermoleophilia; order Gaiellales; family JALYLC01; genus CAWCFJ01. The sequence continues at coordinate 254,030 of CAWCFJ010000013.1, forward strand.
GCCCTGGCCCACCTCGCGGCGGCCATGGCGCAGAAAGAGCCCCTCGCCGGCGCGCGTCTTCTTGGCGCCGGCGAGGGGCTCGGAGGGTTGTACGACCCGCCCGTCGGGCGGTCGCTGTGAGGGTGACGAGCTCACGGCTGCCCTCGGCCCGGAGACGTTCTCGCGCCTCCGGGCCGAAGGCCGCCGGCCTCGCTGGAGGAGGCTCAGCGAGGCGACCGCTCAGGCAGCCTCGCGCGCCACCTCGTAGCCGTCTTCGAGCGTCGAGCCGGGGCCGCGGCGGACGGGCCGCGCCTGCGGCTTGATCAGGATCGCCGCGGCGACCATCCCGACCACGAGGAGCCCGAGGAGCAGGTAGAGGCCGCTCTGCAGACCGTGATCCAGGGCCGCCGGTCCGGGCGCGTGGGTCTCGCAGGTAGTTGCTGGTCGAGGTCGCGGCGACCGAGGAGGCGGCCGCGATGCCGATGGCGCCGCCGATCTGGCGGGCGGTGTTGATCAGGCCGGAGGCCACGCCGGCGTCGGCGGGCTGGACGCCCGACAGGCCGGCGATGGTCACCGGGACGAACGTGAGTCCCATGCCTGCGCCGCCCAGCACCAGGGCCGGGAAGAGGTCGACCATGTACTCGCCGTGCACCGGGAGCCGGGTCAGGTAGGCCAGCGACAGCGTCGAGAAGGCCAGCCCGGTGAGCAGGATGGGCCGGACGCCGAACCGGCCGACCATGACCTGGGCGACGTTCGAGGCGACGACCACGGTCAGGGCGAACGCCGTGAACGCGACGCCGGACTCGAGCGCCGAGTAGCCCAGCCCCTCCTGGAAGTACAGGGTGAGCAGGAAGAACTCGCCGAACGTGACCGCGCCGACGATCGTCAGCGTGATGTTGGCGCCGGTCAGGGCCCGCAGCCGGAACATCCGCAGCGGCAGCAGCGGGGCCTTCGAGCGTGCCTCGATGGCGAGGAACAGCGCGATCAGCCCGGCCGAAGCAGCGAGGAGGCCGAGGGTGCCGGCAGACGTCCAGCCGTCGGTCGTCGCGCGGGTGAGCGCGTAGACCAGGAGCATCAGGCCGGACGTGACGGTTGCTGCGCCCGGCAGGTCGAAGTGACGGTGGGCCAGGTCGGCACGGCTCTCGCGCAGCAGCACGGGGGTCAGCGCGATGGCCGCGATCCCGACCGGGACGTTCACGAAGAAGATCCAGGCCCAGTCGAGGGAGGAGGTCAGAAGACCGCCGAGCAGCACGCCGGCGGCCGCGCCGCTCCCGGAGGCGGCGCCGTAGATGCCGAGGGCCAGGTTGCGCTCACGGCCTTCGGTGTAGGTGGTCATGAGGAGCGACAGCGCCGCCGGGGCGAGCATCGCTCCGCCGAGGCCCTGGATCGCGCGGAAGGCGATCAGGGAGGCCTCGGACCAGGCCAGCCCGCACAGCAGCGAGCTGATGGAGAAGACGGCCAGGCCGGTCATGAACAGGCGCCGGCGGCCGAGGAGGTCGGCGAGACGGCCTCCGAGCAGGAGGGTTCCGCCGAAGAAGATCGCGTAGGCCGAGACCACCCACTGCAGGCTCGACTGCGAGAAGTGGAGGTCGGTCTGGATGGAAGGAAGGGCGACGTTGACGACGGCGACGTCGAGGATCACCATGAACTGCGCGGTGACGATCAACGCCAGCGCCAGCCAGCGAGCCCTTGCCTTTCCCTGTAACGTGGTGTTCACCATTCGTGTCCTGCCTCAATCGTTGGTGAGATCAACGATAGCACCCATCTACGCTTGGAGCGCTATACTTTCCAGGTATGGCTAGTACCCCCCTCACCCCGCCGATCGTGGCCGGCCCGCCGCTGGAGCTCCTGCAGAGCACGACGTACCTGCTGAAGCGCCTCGGCATGGCGGTGAAGGATCGATCAATTGACGCGTTCGAGAGCACCGGCGTGACAGGCCAGCACTACGCCGTGATGCTGGTTCTCGAGGAGGGCGCGCGCGAGACGCAGGGGACGATCGCCGACGCGCTGGGCTATGACCGCAGCGTGCTGGTGGGGCTGCTGGACGAGCTCGAGGAGCGCGGCTACGTCGAGCGCAAGCGCGATCCGGCGGACCGCCGCCGGCACCTCGTGAGCATGACCGACGCCGGCAAGGAGGCCGTCGCCACCCTGCGCGCCGTCATGGACAACGTCGAGCGCGAGTTCCTCGCGCCGCTCGATCCCGACCAGCGCGAGTCGCTGCACGCGCTGCTCCTGCAGCTGGTGTCGTCACACGACATCCGCTGCGCCGCCAGCCTCAAGCGCTAGCGCGGAAGCGGCCTTCTCGGCCCGGTCGGCGAGCCGCTCGTCGCCGAGCCGCGAGGCCTCGGCTGCGAACCCGTCCGGCGGGCCCTGCCAGCGCAGCTCGTCGACGTCGGCGAACAGGGCCTCGTCCCGGCGTAGGGTCGCGAGGTCCTTGAACAGCAGGGCGAGCTCGCGCTTGTCGCCCAGGGTCTCGGCGGGGAACTCCTCGATCGGCCCGTACCGGCTCACGAGCCGGGCCGCACCGACCTTGCCGATGCCGGGGATGCCCGGGTAGCCGTCGGCGCTGTCGCCGACCAGGGCCAGCAGGTCGGGGATGTGCTCGGGCGCGACGCCGAACTTCTCCTTGACCGCGTCCTCGTCGCGGACGGCCTTGGCCCGCCGGTCGACCTGCACCACGCGGGCGCCGACGACGCACTGGGCCAGGTCCTTGTCGGGCGTCCAGATGCAGACCTGGTCGACCCGCTCGTCCTCCGAGGCGATGCGGACCGCCGCCGCGAGGGCGTCGTCGGCCTCGAGCTCGACCATCGGCCAGACGGCGACGCCCATCGCCTGCAGTCCCTCCTCGAGCGGGGTGAACTGCGCCTTGAGCGCGCGGTCGACGCCCGACCCGTCCTTGTAGCCGGCCCACAGGTCGTTGCGGAACGACTCGATGACGTGATCCGTCGCAACGCCGACGTGCGTCGCCCCGGTCTCGACCAGCTCGAGCACGGTGTGCAGGACGCCGGCCGCCGCGCCGTAGCGGGTGTCGTGCTTCGGCCCGCCCTTGCGGCGGCCGTAGAAGTGGCGGAAGAGCTCGTACGTGCCGTCGAGCAGGTGCACTACCATCGCCTGCAGGGGACACGACGGGAGCGCGCGCGTCAAGCGGGAAGGCGCGTCTCCCTCGGCTGCGGACGGGAAGGTCCGCCGCCGGCCTGCGGCTCACTACACAGGGGGCGTCCATCCGCATGCTGTTCACGCGCGTCTCGATCTCGAGGGCGGCGGCCATCCTGGGCACGCTCGCCGCCTGCCTCGCCGCCGGCTCGGCCGAGCGCCGGCAACGGCTCCGCCGCGCACGCCGCGAGCCGGCCGAACATCGTCGTCATCCTGGTCGACGACCAGCCGGTGCTCGACGGGCGGCTCCTGGACTACGAGCCCGCGGTGCGCGACCAGATCGCCGCGCGCGGCGCGACGTTCACGGACTTCCACTCGGAGTCCCCGCTCTGCTGCCCCGCGCGCGCGGGCTACCTGACGGGCCAGCACACCCACAACCACGGCGTCTACGACAACGACGCGGCGCTGTTCGACCCGACCATGACCATCGCCACCCAGCTGCAGCGGGCCGGGTACTGGACGATGCTCACGGGCAAGTACTTCAACGGCTACAAGGCTCAGCGGGGCAAGAACCCGTGGCTCGCGCCGAACGTCCCGCCGGGCTGGAACCGCTGGTCGGCGATGGGCAAGCCCGCGTACTACGACTACACGCTGTACGAGGACGGCGGGGCGCAGGAGGCGCACGGCTCCGCGGCCGCGGACTACTCGACCGACGTGATCGCCTCGAAGGCCGCCGCGCTGATCCGCTCGGCGCCGGCCGGTCAGCCGCTGTTCGCCTGGGTCGCCCCGTTCTCGGCCCACGCCCCGTTCACCCCGGCGCCGCGCTACGCCGGCGCGGGCTGCAGCGCCGCCGACCGCTTCTGGATGCCGCCGAGCTGGAACGAGGCCGACGTCTCCGACAAGCCGCAGTGGGTGCAGGACACGCCGCTCCTGCGCGGCAAGAAGGGCTTCGACGTCAACAGCCTGTGCCGGGACATGCTCGGGGTGAACGACCTCGTGCAGCAGGTCGTCTCGGCGCTCGCCGACACGGGTCGGCTCCAGAACACGATCCTGATCTACGCCGGCGACAACGGGATGATGTCCGGCGAGCACCGGATGACCGGCAAGACCGCGCCGTACGAGACCCAGGTGCCGTTCTACCTGCGCTGGGACGGGGTCGTGCGCGCCGGGCTCTGCGGATCTCCGAGCGGCTGCAGAACATCGACCTCGCCCCGACGCTGTGCGCCGTCGCCGGCTGCCACCTCGGGCCGTACCCGAACGGCCAGACGGGCCCCGACGGGATCAGCTTCGCGTCGCTGCTGCTGTGGCCTGGTGGACGCACCTCTGGCGCCAGACCGTGCTCGACGAGCTGCCGTTCGGCCACGCCCAGCCCTCGAACGACGTGAACACCCCGTCCTGGGAGGCGATCACCACCACCGGCTCGTCGCCGCTGGCCCGGCAGGGCTGCGCCGCGGCGGCGACCGGCGGCTGCCGCTGGCACCTGATCGTGGACACCGAGACCGGCGAGCGGGAGCTGTACGACGTGTCGAACGGGCCGTGCTCGCCTGGACGCCCGGGTCTGCGGGCGACCCCTGCGAGCTGCACAACCTGGCCGGCGACCCGTCCTACCAGGGCGAGCTGGATGCCCTGCTGACGGCCGAGGTGTCGATGGCCTCGGAGCAGGGCGTGGGCCACTGACCTCCATCCGAAAGTCGGAGGCCGAGACCACTCCTGCGGCCGATGTGAGATCGCCGGCCGGCGCCTAGCGTCAGGCCCATGACGGAACACCACGCGACGGACCGCGCGAGCTTCCTGCGCGGGGCGGCGGCGCTCTGCCTGGCCGCCCCGGCCGGCAGCCTGCTCGGCCGGACGCCGGCCCTGGCCGCCGGCGACCCCGGCGGGCTGACCTGGCGCGGGGTCACCTACGACACCGGCACGGCCTACGACCCGACGGAACCGACCCGGCAGCGCTTCGGCGACGCGCTGGTGCTCGGCGAGCTGCAGGCGATCGCGAGCCGTCTGCACTGCAGCTCGGTGACGGTCTTCGGCTCCGATCCGACGCGCCTCCTGAGCACCGCCCGCACGGCCTCGGAACTCGGCCTGCACGTGGTCGTCCAGCCGCGGCTGATCGACGTCCCGCAGGACCAGGCGGTGGCCCAGCTGGCGCAGGTCGCCGCCCAGGCCGAGGCGCTGCGCGCCGCGACCGGGCAGGTGGCGTTCAACGTCGGGGTGGAGTCGGTGCTCTTCACCCCGGGCATCGTCGAGGGGAAGACCTGGCGCGACCGGATCGCCCGCATCGGCAGCGGCCCGGTCGACTGGGTGGCGGTCATGCAGCGGCTGAACGAGTACCTGGCGAAGGCCGCGGCGGCGGCCCGCTCGACCTTCGGCGGTGAGATCACCTACTCGGCCTCGACCTGGGAGCAGGTCGACTGGACGCCGTTCGACCTGGTCGGGCTCGACTACTACGACTATCACCGCACGAAGCGCGAGCACCTGCGGGCGCTGCGCGCGTGGCAGCGCTTCGGAAAGCCGATCGTGATCACCGAGTTCGGGACGAACCCGTTCGTCGGGGCGCCGAGGCTCGAGGGCGACGGGTGGGACATCATCGACTACTCGACGTTCCCACCCGAGATCACCGGGCACCGCGTCCGCAGCGAGCGGGTGCAGGCCGAGTACCTCGACGACATGCTCGACGTGTTCGAGACGCTCGGGCTGCGCGGGGCCTACGTGTACACCTACGTCGAGCCCGACCTGCCGCACTCGAAGGATCCGCTGCACGACCTCGACCTGGGCTCGTTCTCGGTCGCGACCACGATCCGAACGCGCTTCCTGGACTGGAGGTCGCCGTACCACACGCGCCCGAAGCAGGCCTTCCGGGTGCTGGCCCGGCGCTACGGCGCAGCCCGGTCGAGGTAGGTGCGCGACACTGGACCGTGTTGGAGTCGTTCGGAAGCCGGCTCTGGCGGCTCGCCGACCGGGCCATGCCGCTGGTGCTCGGGCTGTTCCTGGCCTCGCTCGTCGAGTCCCGGAACGGCGAGCTGTCGCCCTGGATCATCGCGGCGGGCCTGGGCGTTGCGCTGGCCTCGGGCCTGGCCCTGTGGTGGCGCCAGACGCGGCCCGTCGAGGTCTTCGCCATCGCCTTCGCCGGCGGGCTGGTGGTGCAGCTGATCGCACCCGACGGGGTGTTCCCGTACGCCGGGCTGGTGGCCCTTTTCGCGCTGGCCGCCGCCCGGCCGCCGCGCCTGTCGCTGCCGGCGCTCGGCCTGCTGCTGGCCCTCACTGCCCTGAACTTCCGTACCGGGCCGAGCGGCGACGCCTGGTTTGCGATGGCGTTCCCGGTCGTCGCCTGGGCGCTCGGCGAGGCCGTCCGCAACCGGCGCGCGGCGATCGAGGAGGCCTCGCGCCGGGCAATCGGCGAGGAGCAGGCCCGGCTCGCCCGCGAGCTGCACGACGTCATCGCCCACAGCGTCTCGGTGATGGTCGTCCAGGCCTCGGCCGCCGGGCACGTGTTCGAGGAGCGGCCCGACCAGGCCCGGGCGGCGCTGGCCTCGATCGAGCAGGAGGGGCGCGACGCGCTCGGCGAGCTGCGCCGGCTGCTGGCCGGCGTCCGGCCCGGCGCCGAGCCCGAGGAGCTCGCGCCCCAGCCCGGCCTGCACGCGGTCGGAGACCTCGCCGGCACGCTGCGGGCGGCCGGTCTCGACGTGCGCGTCCGCCGTGAGGGTGACGCCGGCGACGCGCCGATCCCGTCGGGCGTCGACCTGTCGGCCTACCGGATCGTCCAGGAGGCGCTCACGAACACGCTCCGCCACGCGAAGGCCAGCCGGGCCGAGGTCACGCTGCGGACGGCCGGCGGGGTGCTCGAGCTGGACGTCCTCGACGACGGCTGCGGGCGCGGGCCTGGAGGCGGCAGCGGGCGTGGGCTCGCCGGGATGCGCGAGCGGGCGGCGCTCCTCGGGGGCACGCTCGAGGCCGGTCCGCGGCCCGAGGGCGGCTTCCGCGTGCGGGCCCGGCTACCGCTCGAGCCCGTCCGATGAACGTGCGCGTCCTGCTGGCCGACGACCAGGCGCTGGTGCGCAGCGGCTTTCGCATGATCCTGGACGCCGAGCCGGGCATCGAGGTCGTGGGGGAGGCCGCCGACGGCGCCGAGGCCGTCGTCCTGGCGGCGCGCGAGCGGCCCGACGTGATCCTGATGGACGTCCGCATGCCCGGCGTCGACGGCATCGAGGCGACCCGCCGGATCGTGGCCGGCCACAGCGCGGCGCGCGTGCTGATCCTGACGACCTACGACGTCGACGAGCTGGTGTTCGGCGCGCTGCGCGCCGGCGCGAGCGGGTTCCTGCTCAAGGACGTGCGCCCGCAGGAGCTGATCGACGCGATCGCGGTGGTCGCCCGGGGCGACGCGCTGCTCGCGCCGACGGTCACCCGGCGGCTGCTCGACCGCTTCGCCGACGCCCTGCCGGATCCCGAGGCACGGCAGCTGCCGGACATCGACGAGCTGACGGAGCGCGAGCGCGAGGTCCTGCGGCTCGTCGCCCTGGCCCTGTCGAACGCCGAGATCGCCGAGCGCCTGGTGCTCACCGAGGCGACGGTCAAGACGCACGTCTCCTCGCTCCTGCGAAAGCTCGGCCTGCGCGACCGCGTGCAGGCGGTCGTGCTGGCCTACGACCTGCGGCTGGTCCGCCCGAGGCGGACCTAGGCGGCGACCTCCTCGACCTCCACGTCGGCGCCGGCCCGGGCCAGCGCGCGCACGAAGCTGCGCGCCGACGACACCGCGAGCGGCCCGATCTGGTTCTGCTGCAGCCCGCCGGCGCCGAAGGTGGACACCGCCACCGTTCCCTCGAACGGCCCGGTGCGCACGAAGACGCGCTGCACGTCGCCCAGCGGCACGGCGTTCACCACGCGGTGCAGCAGGCCCTTCTCGATGACCAGCCGCTGGTTGGTCAGCGTGAACTGGGTGGCGCGCCGGTCGAGCTCCCACAGGCCGCAGGTCAGGATGTAGCGCCAGACGCCCTTGCGCGGCTGGGCGCGCATGGAGATCTTCTCTCCGGGGCGAAGCGTGAGCTCGCTGTCGCGCCGAGCGGCGATCATCCCGGCCGCCAGGGCACCCGCCCCGAAGCCGACCAGGGCGGCCGCGCCCGCGCCGATGCGCTTCCGGCTCATCCGCTTACGCTCGTCCTCCACCACCGGGTACGTGGCCTCGGCCGTCTCGTCGGCGCCCGGAGTGGCGCTCGCGCCGGTCTCGTTCTCGCTGCGAGGCTGCCCGGCCCCGTCGACGGTGACGCTCATGTGAGTGCTCCCTACGTGTTGCTGCTGGCCAGCAGCCTAACGCCTGCGAGAGCCGCGGTGGTCGCCCCGAGTGGGTGATCGCCGCGCCGGGTACATGCTCCCGATGACTGGCAGCGAAGACGACCGGGTGCCGCCCAGCGAGCAGCGTGGCGGCACGACCCCGGACGCCGAGGAGGCCCGCGAGAAGGGCCCGTGGGCGGCTCGGGCGGCCGAGGGCGTGGTGCCCGCAGAGCTCGGCGGGTCGGACGCCCCGCGCGACCTGCTGGCCGAGGACCCGCAGCTCGGCAGCGACGTGCTCGGCGAGACGACCGGCTCTGACGAGCCGGCGACCGAGGACGGGATCGACCCGAGGGCCGGAGATCGGGCCGACGCCACGAGCGACGGCGGCGCCGAGGTTCGCCCCGGCGAGCCCGACCTCAAGGACGCCGTGAACACCCAGCTCAAGCGGCAGCAGTAACGCTCAGGCCGTGGGCGCGGGCGCCGGGACGGCGACCGGCGGCGCCGTCGGCCGCGGTGCTGCGGGTCGGCGTGCGGACGGCCAGCACGGCCGCCAGCACGAGCCCGCCGCCGGCGAGCTGGACGGGCGTCAGCGACTCGCCGAACACCGCCACGGCGAGCGCGATGGTGACCACGGGCTCGATCGTCGACAGGATCGCCGTGGCCGTCGGGCCGACGCGCCGCATCCCGGCGAAGAACATCGAGATCGCGGCGACGGTGGAGATCACGGCGATCGCGCCGAGCCAGCCGAACCCCGCCGCGCTGACGTCCTCCGGGTGGACGTCGGCCAGCGCGACGCCGGCCACGGTCAGGGTGACGGCCGCGCCGGTGCAGATGAGCGAGCTCAGGGCGATCGGGTCGATGCGCACGGCGAAGCGTTCGGAGATCAGGATGTAGGCGGTGTAGACCATCGCGCCGGCGACGCCGAGGGCGGTGCCGAGCGGGTCGAGCCCGCCGCTGGCCGGCCCGGCGAGCACCAGCACGAGCCCGGTCACGGCCAGCCCCAGCACGACCGCGGTGCGCCGGGTCGCCGGCTCGCGGCCGATCGCGATGGCGCTGACCGCGACCATCACCGGGTACGTGTAGACGATGAGCGCCAGGAGCGAGGCGTCGACGCGGCGAAGGGCGGCGAAGTACGCGCCGGCCTGGGCGCTGTAGCCGATCGCGCCGAGCGCCAGGCAGAGCCAGACGTCGCGCCGCGGCATGCGCCGCAGCCCGCGCGACCCCGCCGGTCGCCAGGGCGAGGAGCCAGAACAGGGCGGCCGCCACCAGGAAGCGCGACGGCCAGCAGCGTGCCGACGGTCGAGCCGTGGTCGTAGGCGAGCTTGCCGAAGATCCCGTTCGCGCCGAAGGCGGCGGCGGAGGTCACGACGAGCAGGGTTCCCACGGGACGCATCGGAGCGATTGTGCTCGACCCGACCGTGTAGGAACAGCTCGCATTGATAACGGGTACTCGGTAGCGTTGCTGATGCGTTGCTCGACCTCCACCGTCTCCGTCTGCTGCACGAGCTGCACGAGCGCGGGACGATCGCCGCGGTCGCCGAGGCCCTCCGCTTCACGCCCGTCGGCGGTCTCCCAGCAGCTCGCCGTGCTGGAGCGGGAGGCCGGCGTGCCGCTGCTCGAGCGGGCCGGTCGCGGGGTGCGGCTGACGGACGCCGCGCTGGTGCTCGTGCAGCACGCCGGCGCGCTGCTCGAGCGGGCCGAGCTGGCCCAGGCCGAGCTCGCCGCCGCCGCCGGCAAGGTGGCCGGGCGAGGGCGGATCGCCTCGTTCCAGTCGGTGGCCCTGCGGCTGGCGATCCCGGCCATGCAGGCGCTCGCGCGCGAGGCGCCGGACCTGCGCTGCGAGCTCGTCGAGGCCGAGCCCGAGCAGTCCCTGCCGGCGCTCGCGCTGGGCGACGTCGACCTGGTGCTGGCCGACGAGTGGCAGCACCAGCCGCACCCGCGCCCGGCCGGGGTGGAGCGTGAGGATCTGTGCGTCGACCCGCTGTACGTGGTCCTGCCCGCGGCCCATCCGCTGGCCGCGCAGGATCCCGAGACCGTGCCGCTGGCCGCGCTCGCCGGGGCGGTCTGGTCGACGGGCCACCGCGGCACGTCCTGGGAGGAGGTCACGAACCGGACCTGCCGCACCCTCGGCGGCTACGACCCGGACATCCGCCACCGCACCAACGACGGCGTCGTGAGCCTGGCGCTGGTCGCCCAGGGGCAGGCGGTGACGCTGCTGCCGCGCCTCGTGCACCCCGAGCTGCAGCCCGGCGTGGCCGTGCGGGCGATCGCCGAGGGCGCCGTCCAGCGCACCGTCTTCGCCGCCACCCGAGCGGCGGATGCGACCCGCCCGTCGGTGCTCGCGATGCTCGTCGCGGTGCGCGCGGTCGCCGTCGAGCTCGGCCTGCGCTGAACCCCGGTCGGGGCATTTCGCTCTGCGGCCGAATCGATCGATCCTTCTTGAAAGTCGGGAAAGCTGGACCTAAAGCCTCGCGCCGGATCCGACGATGTCACGTGCGCGAGGCCAGATCCCCCGGACAGGGCATTCAGGTCTCTTTCCCCAGTCGAGAGAGGAACTGCATGAGGCACGACACACCGTTCAGGCGGAGCAGGATGACGGCCGCGCTCGGCTTGCTGGCCGCGCTGTTCACCCTGGCGCCTGTGGCGCACGCCGCTGCCGTTCCACAGGAGCTCACGGACGCCGCCACGGCTGACCCAGCCGCGAGCTTCGACGTGCATCGTCGACAGCTCGAACGCACGGGCACGGCGTACAGGCCACGACCGCCGTGCTCGACGTCGATCCCGACGGCCGGCGAGTCGATCACCCGCCACTTCGCGGTGATCGACGGCGTCACCGCGCACCTCAGCGGTGCCCAGGTGCTGGCGCTGGCCGACGACGCCCGGGTCGACCTCGATCATCCCGGACGTCGAGATCCACCCGACGGCCGTGACTACACCAACGCGCAGCCTGGCCGGGCGCCACCGAGCTGAACAAGCCCTGGAACCGGAAGAACGCGCCACGATCGCCATCATCGACAGCGGCATCGACACGACCCGCGGCGACTTCGCGCAAGGCAACCAGATCGTCGCGTCGGCGACTTCACCGGCGGCGTCAACAACACGCCGGACGGCGACGGCTACGGCCACGGCACGTTCGTCGCGGCCATCGCGGCCGGCCGCGGCATCGGCTACGCCGGCGCCTCGCCGTCGTCGAAGCTGGTCTCGCTGGACGTCTTCGACGACGACGGCAACGGCACCATCGGCGACGTCATCGCCGCCGCCGACTGGATCTACCAGCACGCCAGCACGCTCAACATCAAGGTCGCGAACTTCTCGCTGACCGGGTCGACCCCGTCGAGCTTCCTCAACGACCCGCTGGACAAGGCCGTCGAGGCGCTCTGGCTCAAGGGCATCGTGGTCGTGGTCCGGCCGCCGGCAACTACCACACGGCTGGCGACGACCGAGGTGCTGTACGCGCCCGCCAACGACCCGTTCGTGATCACCGTCGGCGCCTACGGCGACAACGGCACGGCCGACTCGAGCGACGACCTCGTCGCCGACTGGTCGGCCCGCGGCCACACGCCGGACGGCTTCTCCAAGCCCGAGGTCGGTGCGCCCGGGCGCGACGATCTGGGGCCCGGTGCCGCTGACGTCCACGATGTACGCCGAGCACCCGGATCACATCGACGCCGCACAACGCGAACTACTTCTGGATGTCGGGCACGTCCTTCGCCGCCCCGATGGTCGCCGGCGCGGCAGCGATGCATCGCTGCGGCGCACCCGGGCTGGTCGCCCGGACCAGGTCAAGGGCGCGCTGATGGTGACCGCGCAGCCGGGCGCGGTCCACGACTTCTCCTACGGCGTCGGCGGCATCAAGAGCGAACAAGCGCCAACACGCTCGGCAGCCCGCCGGACGCCGACGCGGCCCTCCTGGACTCGTTCAGGGCCGGCTGGCGCCCAGTGGTTCGACGGCGACGCCTGGCAGGTCGGCGGCCCAGACGACCCAACTGGGGCACCGCCTCGTGGGAGAGCGCGTCCTGGGAGAGCGCGTCGTGGGAGAGCGCGTCGTGGGAGAGCGCCTCGTGGGAGAGCGCGTCCTGGGAGAGCGCTGACCTGGACTCGACGGCCTGGCGCCGCCGGGCAGCGACGCGGTCGGCGCGGACGCCATCTGGATCCCGTGACCGAACCTCGCCTCGCGCGCGCGTCCCTGGCGGCGGTCCCCGTGACCGCCGCCCGCGCCGCGCTGGGCGCCGTCTCGCTCTGCGAGCGCTACCCTCACGACATCCAGCGGTACACCACGTTCGCGCTCGTCAACCACCTTCTGCTGGCATGACCGAGGCTCGTCAGGGCAATCCGGTGGCCGCGAAGGCCCTCCAGCTCGTCGTCGGCGCCGCGACGCTGGCGATCGACGTCGCGGCGATCCTCAGCGTGGACGCGACGAGGAGCGAGTGGACGACGTTCCTGGTGCTGTCGGCGGCCACCGCCGCCGCCCAGCTGTTCGTCGTCAAGGCGCCGCCGAACCAGTCCTACCACACGTCGATCGCGTTCCTGATCCCGGCGGTGCTGCTGCTGCCGTGGCAGCTCGTGGTGCTGGTGCCGCTGGTGCAGCACCTCCCCGAGCAGTGGGTCAAGCGCTACCCCTGGTACATCCAGGCGTTCAACATCGGCAACTACACGATCGACGCCCTGGCGGCGTGGCTCGTGGCCGAGGCCGTCCGCTCGAACATGGACGGCGGGCTCGGCGTCCGCTTCGCCGTCGCCGGCGTGCTGGCCTCGATCGTGTTCGTGTGCCTGAACCACGGCCTGTTGCAGGCCATCCTCACGACCGCCCGCGGGCACAGCTTCCGTCAGAGCGGGCTGTTCAGTCTCGAGAGCCTGAGCACCGACCTGATCCTGGCGCTGCTCGGCCTGCCGGTGGCCGCGCTGTGGCTGGTCAACGGCTGGCTGGTGCCGGCCGCGGTCGCGCCGCTGATCCTGATCCGCCGCTCGCTGGCCGTGCCGGCGCTGGAGGAGAGGATCCGGGTCGATCCGAAGACCGGCCTGTTCAACTCGCGCCACTTCTCCGAGCAGCTCGAGGACGAGCTCGCGCGCGCCGTGCGGTTCCAGCGCCCGCTGGCGGTGATCATGTCCGACCTCGACCTGCTCCGGGACATCAACAACACCTACGGACACCTGGCCGGCGACGCCGTGCTGCAGCGGATCGCCGACACGATCAGGGCGACGGTGCGCTCGTACGACGTGGCCGCCCGCTTCGGCGGCGAGGAGTTCGCGATCCTGCTCCCCGAGGCGACCGCCGGTGAGGCGTTCGAGATCGCCGAACGGATCCGGCAGGCGCTGGCCGAGCAGGCGATCGAGATCCCGACGTCCTCGCGGTCGATCCGGGCCACGATCTCCTGCGGCGTGGCGGCGTTCCCGGCCGACGGCGACACCAGCACGAAGCTCCTGCACGAGGCGGACCTGGCCGTCTACCGGGCGAAGGCCCAGGGCCGAAACCGGGTGATCGCGGCGGGCTCCGAGGCCGAGGTCGTGGCCGACGGCCGCACGCCCGAGGCGATCGTCACCCACGTCGAAGAGCCCGTCGCCGAGTCCCCCGGACGGCGGCTGCGGCTCGTCGGACCGTCGCGGCGGCGCGTCGGCTCCGCGCTCGAGGAGGGCGCAGCGGCCCTCGAGCGGGCCAACGTCGTCTTGCGCGAGCGATCGACGGCGGCGATCGAGAGCATGGCCGCGAGCCTCGAGGCCCGCGATCCGCACACCGTCGGCCACGCCCGCCGGGTGCGCGCGTTCGCGCTGGCGATCGCCGCCGAGCTGCGGCTGCGCGACGAGCTCCTCGAGGCGCTGGGCCACGCGGCGCTGCTGCACGACGTCGGCAAGCTGTCGATCCCCGACGCGATCCTGCTGAAGCCCGGGCCGCTGACGCCCGCCGAGTGGGAGACGATGCAGGCCCACGCGAGCGACGGCGCCCGCATCGTCGAGGGGCTCGGCTTCCTCGGCGAGGCGATCCCGGCGATCGAGCACCACCACGAGCGCTTCGACGGCACCGGCTACCCGGCCGGGCTGGCCGGCGAGGAGATCCCCCTCGGTGCCCGCATCGTGCACGTCGCGGACGCGCTCGACACGATGCTCGCGAACCGCGCCTACCGTCCGGCGCGCTCGCTGCCCGAGGCCCTCGGCGAGCTGCGCGCGGGCGCGGGCACCCAGTTCTGCCCGACGGTGGTCGGCGCGCTCGAGCGCGTGCTGACCCGCACCGACGTCGACCTGCTGACGGCCGAGGAGGCCCGCCAGCCGGTTCGCGCCAGCGCGGTCTAGCTAGCGTTCGCGCTGGATCGCGACGATCGTCAGGTCGTCGGCGGCCACGGCGCCCGCGCTGCGCAGCACGTCCTCCACCAGCTCCGCCGGACCGGCGGACGCCTCGAGGCGGCGCAGCAGCCGGGCGTAGCCGGCGTCGATCGGCGCGTCGCGGCGCTCGAGCAGACCGTCCGAGACCAGCACCAGCGTCTCGCCCCGAGCGAGCTCGAGCTCGATGGTCGACATGCCGGCGGCGCGGCGGTCGAGGAGGCCGTAGCCGAGCGGCGGGTTCGGCTCGAGCTGGACGACGGACGCCTGGCCGTCGCCGCGTCGCAGGAGCGGGGGCGGGTGGCCGGCCAGCGTCAGCCGCAGGCGGCCGCTGCCCGGGTCGAGCAGCGCCAGCGCGACCGTGCACATCACGTCCAGGCCGCTGCGCGTCATGTAGGTGTCGAGACGCCGCAGCGCGTCGGCGCCGGTCTCGCCCTCGAACAGGTAGGCGCGCAGCACGTTGCGCAGCTGGGCCATCGCTCCGGCCGCGGCCAGGTTGTGCCCGGCGACGTCGCCGACGACCAGAGCGACCTGATCCTCGGCCAGCACGGCGACGTCGTACCAGTCGCCGCCGACGCTGATGGCCGCCGCACGGTGGTCGCCGGCCAGGCGGTAGCCGGGCACCGCGGGCAGGGTGTCGGGCAGCAGGCTGCGCTGCAGCACGGCGGCGACGTTGGCCATCGCCCCGGCGCGCCGCAGGAGCTCCTCGGTGAGGGCGATGCGCAGCTCGTCGGCGCACTCGATCTCGATGTCGGTCCACGGCTCGGCCCGCAGGCGCACCGTCTCGCGCCAGGTCTCGAACGAGCCGCGCGGGGTGAGCCGGGCGATCCCGTCGTCGCCGACCACCTGGGGCTTCTCGTTCGGGTCGCCGCCCCAGTCGATCGTCCTGATCACCTCGGGACGGAAGAACAGGACGTAGCTGCCCTCGTCGAACAGGAGCGCCAGCACGCCGCTGGCGATCGGGGCGAGCTCCTCGAGCTCCGGGGCGAGCCGTCCGAGCGCGTCGATGGCCACGGCCCCGGACGGCTGCTCGCCGAGCCACGACCTGGTGGATCGCGTCGACCGCCTCGCCGTCCGGCCCCCGTCCGTAGGTCGCCAGATCGCCGCTGAACGACACGGCGAGCCCGGTCACGCCGAGCATCTCGCACAGCCGAGGGGCCTCGTCGACGACCGCGTCACGCAGCGACCCGGTGGCCCGGGAGAGCCCGGCGACGATCGTCGCGAGCCGGCTCTTGGCCTCGACCGATCGCGACAGGTGCTCGGTGCCGCGGCGCGCCGAGAGCAGCAGCGAGAGCGTCTGGCCGAGGAACTCGCAGGTCGCCCGCACGGCCGCCGGCGGGGCGAACGGGCCGGCGTGGTGATGGCACGCGATGAGCCCGATGAGCCGGTCGCCCTCGACGAGCGACACCGACATCGACGCGGCGACGCCCATGTTGCGCAGGTACTCGATGTGGATCGGCGAGACGCTCCGCAGCACCGAGAAGCTGAGGTCGAGCGGGCCGCCGGTGAGCGGGTTGCCGGCGGGGGTCAGCACCGCCGGGCGGGCGTCGACGTCGCGGATGAAGCGCAGCCAGTTGCGCACGTACAGGGCGCGCGCCTGGGCCGGAATGTCGGTGGCCGGGAAGTGGTGGCCGAGGAGCGGCTCGATCGTCTCGATGGCGGCCTCGGCGACGATCTCGCCGTGCCAGTCGCGGTCGAAGCGGTAGAGCATCACCCGGTCGAAGCCGGTGAGCCGCTGGATCTCCTCGACCGCGACGTCCCACAGCTCCTGCACCGACTCGGTGCGGTTGAGCCGGACCACGGCGTCCCGGATGGCGTGGTAGCTGTTGCTGAGGGAGATGTCCTCGGAGGCCGGCTCGACCTCGAGCAGGCGCAGGCCGCCGCTCGTGTGGACGAGGCCGTCGAGCGCGCGGCCCGAGCGGGTGCAGAGGCGCAGGGGCGAGGCGTGACCGAGCTGCCGGAACGCTGCCAGCTCGGCGATCGAGTCGTCGTCGAACACGCCGGCGAGCCAGCTGCCGAGGAGCGCCTCGGGCGGCGCGTCGAGCAGCTCACTGGCGTTCGAGGAGACGACGACGACCGGCGAGCCGACGTCGACGAAGCCGAGCAGCGCGCCGTGCGGCTGGATCGAGCCAGGGACGTGGATCGGCTCGCGGTCGCAGTTCTCGAGCGTGATCCGGGTGCCGGGCGGGACGAGCGTGCGGTCAGGGGCGGACAGCGGACACCTCCCCGCGCGCCGAGAGGGCGTCGAACACGACGATCGCGGTCGCGGCGACGCGCTGCAGGCGGTCGCGCTCGCAGCGCTCGATCTCGCGGCAGACGGCGCGCCAGCAGGCGCGGGCCTCGCGGCTCGCGCCGCGCTCGAGGAAGCGGCGGGCGCCGGCGCTCGGCTCGGCCGGGACGCTGCGGACGAGCACCGCGGCGCCGAGCGTCGAGCCGCCGAGGACGTAGGCCGCGGCGAGGGCGTCGTCGGCGCCGGCCAGGCGGAGCAGCTCGCCGCCCGTGGCTTCAGGCCGACGCCCGAGCGCGGCCAGGTCGCGCTCGAGGTCCGCGGTGCGCTCCGGGCCGACGAGCGGCGCCGCGACCCAGCGCCGGGCGACGGCGACGGCGAGCTGTGGCTCGAGCGCGGCGTGCAGTACGTGCAGCGTCTCGAGCGCGCTCGCGTAGCCGTCGCGCGTCAGGTCGGGGTCGAGCAGGCCCAGCGAGGCCTCCGCGCGGGCGTGGGCGGCTGCCGTTGACCGGCGCAGCCAGGCGCGAGACCCAGCCGCGGCTGCGTCGTCCCGTGCTCTCACCTCGACCCGCACCCACGGGACCGTACGCGAGATGCGCCGCCGCGGCACCGGCCTCGGGTTTTCCCCAGTTACACGGCGGCCCGGCTGGCCCGAGACTCGCGGCCAGAGGTGCGCGGACGCGCACCCGGGACACGAGGAGCATGCGATGCGAGTACGTGCTGCCTGCGTCGCCGCGACGGCGGCCCTGGCGGTCGCCGCCGGTACGGCCGGCGCGGCGACCAAGATCCTGACGAACGGCAGCTTCGAGCAGCCGAAGGTGAAGGTCGCGACCCAGGTTCCCATCGACGCCTCGCTCGGCACCTGCGTGCCCGGCACGGCCCGGCAGTGCTGGCTCGTCCGGCCGACGCTGACCGCCGGGGCGGGCTTCGCGACGATCGTCCCGAAGACCGTGCTGCTGCCGCGGGCCGGCAAGCAGTCGCTGGCGCTGGGTGACGGGACCAGCGCCGTGACGGCAGTCCAGTCGTTCGACGCGACCGAGGGCCGCACGTACAAGGTGGCGCTGTGGGTCGCCGGCGACCCGGCGTTCCAGGGCACCGAGACGCTGACCGCGTTCTGGGGCAACATCGACCAGCACGGCAACACCCTGCCCGGCGGCGCGGCGGTGCCGATCACCATCGACACGACCGGCCACTCTCCGACGTCGATGGGCTGGACGAAGGTCACCTTCAGCGTGGCCACCGTGCCGGGCACGATCGAGGCGCGGCTGTACCTGCAGAGCACGACCTCGACCGGCCTCGGCACGCTCGGCCCGCTGGTCGATCAGGTGTCGGTCAAGTAGCCGGGCGTGCGCTGACGGCGAGGGCCCGATGTCGGCGAGCATCGAGCCCTCGCCGCCGGCGTGGCGGATCGAGGCGCCCGCACCGCTGCTGGCTAAGGTCTCTCGGCCAACGAGCGTCGATCGGGAGAGCAACGTGTCGGGACCGTTCGTCTTCATCGCCACGAACCGGCTCAGGGAAGGCAGCCTCGAGGCCGAGCGGGCGCGGGTGCCCGGGCTCGTCGAGTTCGTCTCGACGCGCGAGCCGCAGGTGCTCGCCTTCAACGAGTACGCGAGCGAGGACGGGCGTGAGGTCGCCGTCGTCCAGGTGCACCGCGACGCCGCGTCGATGGAGCTCCACCTCGCGCTCATCCGCGAGCACGCGGCGAACGCCTACGCCGGGACGATCGAGCGGACCGAGAGCATCCAGGTCTTCGGCACGCCGAGCGAGGCGATCCTGCGGCTGCTGCGCGAGCAGGCGGGCGCGGGCGTCGAGCTGTCGGTGAAGCCGCTCCATCTCGGCGGCTTCACCCGTCCGGTCGGGTGACGCGCGGCGGCGAGACGCCCACGCATCGCCCACGTGCGTTTCGATGACGCCACCCACACGACCACCCAGTGCAACGGTTTCAACCGGGTGTCGGAGCGGGAAGGCAGGCTCGGGGTCATCTGGCACGAGCCAAATCGAAGGAGCACGATGAGGACACCCGCGATGGTGATGGCAGCGGCGACGCTGGCCGTCGGTGTTGCACCCGCCTCGGCCGCGACAGACACGTTCAGCCGTACTGTCAACGCCGGGTGGGGCACGTCCGACAGTGGAGGAAGCTGGACGCCGGAGTCGGGCGCTGCGCAGTTCGCCGTGGCGTCGGGCCGGGGCACGATCGCGCTGCCGACAGGCGGTGCCAACCGCGCGATCTTCCTGTCGGGCACCGCGGTCGACTGGGACGTCACGATCAACGCCCGCCTGGATCGCACGCCGTCGGGAGGGACCGTCTGGCTGTACCACGAGCTGCGGCGGACGGGCAACGACGCGTACCGGCTGCAGGCGATGTTCGGCAGCGACGGCTCGACCACGGTGTTCGGGTCGCGGGTGATCGCGAACCGCGAGACCGGCATCGGCACGGCGGTCCGCGTCAGCGGCGTCGACTACCGGACGGGGATCCTCATCCGGGGCCAGGCCGTCGGCACGAACCCGACGACGCTTCGCATCAAGGTGTGGCCCGCGGGCGGCCAGGAGCCGTCGGCCTGGGCCTACACCGTCACCGACTCGACGGGACCGCAGACCGCGGGCCGTGCCGGCGTGCGCGCCTACGTCGGCGGCGGGGTGACGAACGTTCCGGTCACGGTCTCGCTGGACGACTACTCGGCCAACGCCTCGGCGGCGCAGGCGAGCGATCCGGTGCTCGTCGGCGCGGGTGACATCGCGACCGCCGGCTCGAACGACGCAGCCACGGCGGCGCTGGTGAACGGCATCCCGGGCACCGTCTTCACGCTCGGCGACAACGACCAGGGCAACGGGACCGCGGCCGAGTTCGCCGAGTACTACAACCGCACGTGGGGCCAGTTCAAGGCGCGCACCCTGCTGCCCGCTGTCGGAAACCACGAGTACAACACGGCCGGCGCGTCCGGCTACTTCGGCTACTTCGGGGCCGCGGCGGGCGACCCGGGCAAGGGCTACTACAGCAAGAACATCGGCACGTGGCACATCGTCGTGCTGAACGCCAACTGCTCGTTCGTGGCCTGTGACGCCGGCTCCGCCCAGGTGACGTGGCTCAAGGCGGACCTGGCCGCGAACCCGACCGCGTGCACGCTCGCGATCTGGCACGAGCCGTTCTTCACCTCCGGACCGCACGGGCCGTACACCCAGGCGCAGCCGTTCTGGCAGGCGCTCTACAACGCCAACGCGGACCTCGTTCTGAACGGGCACGAGCACCACTACGAGCGGTTCGCACCGATGTCGCCGACCGGCGCCGCGGATGCCGCTCGCGGCATCCGGGAGATCATCGCCGGCACCGGCGGCGTGGGCCTGTCGCCGTTCACCAGCACGATCGCGGCCAACAGCGTCTACCGCAACGACACCTCGAACGGCGTGTTGAAGCTGACGCTGCACCCGACGAGCTACGACTGGCAGTTCGTGCGGGCCAACGGCTCCAACACCGACGCCGGAACCGGCACCTGCCACTGATCCGTCGCGCGGAACGACGAGAGCCGAGCGCGTGGATCCTCCGGACCGGATGACGCGCCGCGGCGGGCTGGCGACGACGCTGGACGAGCGCGAGCAACAGCCACCCCCGCGGCCGGAGGAACCGTGCCAGCACCCGAATCGGAGACGCCGCGGGCGTGAGAGCCGTCCGCCGGCGAGGGATCCTACGAGGCGCACGCGCGCGCGTGGCGGCTGCGCCTGGTCGCGGCCGCGAGTGGGCCGAGCGCCGAGATCCGGCATCTCCGTCCGGCGTCGCGATCAGCGCCTGGCGGCACTACCGCGCGATCGACGGGCCGCTGCAATCGGCGCTGCTCTCGCTGTACGTCCTGGTGGCCGTCATCCCCGCGCTGCTCGTGCTGGAGGAGTACCTCGACCCTCATCCCGACTCGCTGGCGAACAGCCTCGTTCACCACTACCACCTGAACGCCGCGACCGCGAGCCTGCTCCACGGCGTGCTCCACGAAGGGCGGGCACACGAGCTCGGCTCGGCGATCCTGGCGATCGCCAGCGCGCTGTGGTTCGGCCTCGGCCTCGGTCGTGTCCTGCAGCTGGTGCACGCCCGTTCCTGGCAGGTCGCGCTGCCGGCCAGGAACGGCGACCAGGCGCGCTACGCGGTGGTGCTGCTGGGCCTGTACGGCCTCATCCTCGGGTTGCTGGTGCAGCTGACCGAGCTCGGAAGCTCGTCCTCATGGCTCGACGCCGCGCTCGCGCTGGCCTGGGTCGGGCTGCTCGTGCTGTTCTTCGTGTGGGCGCCCTCGCTGCTCACCCACAGGCTGGTCACGCGGCGGGACCTGCTCCCTGGCGCCGTGCTGACGGCCGCCGGGCTGGTCGTCCTCATGCTCGTCTCGAGCTACGTGATGCAGTTCTGGGTCGACCTCTTCGCGCGCGACTACGGCGGCTTCGGCGTGGTCCTGGCCATCTACTTCTGGATCGCGTTCAGCTCGGCGGTGATCGTCTGGGCCGCCAGCCTCTCACCGGCGCTCGCCGAACGCCGCATCCTGCGGGGCGGCGCCCTGGTCGACGGTGCCTCTCCGGTGACGCTCGAGAACGACGAGAGCCGCTGAGCTCAGGGTCTCCGCGCGATCCCCTTCGCGTCGCACGGGATGATGATCCTCTCCGGCGCGAGGACGGCGTCCTGGCGGATGAGGCCGAGCGCGCGCTCCATGGCCACCGGGCGAATGCCGCCGACTCCCGTCTGGTACGGGTGGTCGAGGAATCGCAAAAGGAGCAGCGTCGAGGTGATGACGATCGCCACGCCGCCCATCATGGTCGCCTGCACGATGGCCCGTTCGCCGCTGTCGGCGAAGAACAGCATGTAGCCGAAGATCGTCACCGAGGCGATCAGGAGGACGATCCAGACCGGAAGCGGAATGACTCCCTCGGCGCCGTGGATGCGGTCGGCGCGCCCGTTCTCGCGGTCGGAGCGCTCGTCGAACCACTTGCTGTAGGCCGTCTGCTCGGAGAACGTGCGTGCCTGCGTGGTCTGCAGGGTGCGCAGCATCGCCAGGGTCCACGGGTTCCTCGAGTCGCCGATCGTGCCGTTCTCCATCGCCGGCCACTCCTGGTGGATCACGTTACGGGCGTAGCAGATGAGCTCGCCGGAGAGCCGTGGTCGCGCGGCGGCGGGCAGGAACTGCGCCGTCTCGAACTGCTGTACCACTGTCTCCGCCTCGGCCTCGGCGCCGCTGCGCGACGTGTCGAAGCTCTCGAAGGCCAGGAAGACGACGAACCCGATCAGCACGGCGAAGCCGGTGGCCAGGACGCCGAAGATCCCGGACGCGCGATCGCCATCCTCGAAGTAGCTGCCCTCCGGGGCGCTTCGGCGGACGACGAGCATGATCGCCACGGCGACGACGCTCACGCCGAGGACGATGAGGCCTGCCCACACGAGATTCATCGCGCCATCACCGGTCGGCGACTCTACCAACGCCGGAGGAACAGCCGGCGGGCACCCACGCTCGGCGTTCATGCTGCGCGGGTGAGGCGTGGCTGCCGTTGGACGGGATGCTTGGCCGATGTCCCGAGGAGTCGTCGCTGAACCTGACCAAGGCCTCGGCCACGCGGACGAAGGCCAACCGCGCGTTTCAGGGGGCCCTGACCGTTCGTGTGCAGGACGCGGCGGACTTCAACGCCTGGTTCCGGCCCACCTGACAGGCGACGCTCGAGAGCAGCGCGTGGCCGAGAAGCGCTTCCGGCCGGGATATGACGTCGCCTTTCGCGCCTGGCTGGCGACGAAGCCGTTCACGAGTCCGAGCGCGCCCAAAGGGCCGCAGTACATGCGAGTACCAGGTGGCCGGCGCAGCCCAGTCGAAGCGTCCCGACGCCGAGGCAGACGCGTACTACGCGCGGGCGCAGGCGGCAGCCTCCACGGGCGACAAGTACATCCGCGTGACCGTGCTCCTCGCGAGCGTGCTCTTCATCGTCGGAATCGGCAGCAACTTCCCGTCGGCGCGTGTCCGCGTGGGTCTGGCCTGCGTCGGGGCCGCCCTGCTCCTGGTGGCGGCCGTGCAGATCCTGCAGCTGCCCGGGCCTCCGTCGTGACCCGCGCTCCAATCGATGAGGGCGCACGTCCTGGTCCGCCCCCGTGGCGGACGCGTGTGCAGCCGTGCCCACGGAGGTTCTACGGGTTGTCGTCGAGCCACTGGCGGTACCAGCGGAGTCCGCGGACGAGCAGCGCGCAGCCGAGCGAGCAGGCGTATGCGATGACCAGCACGAAGACGACGAGGCCCGGCTCCCACTCGCTGGGCGGCGAGCTGCGCCGGGCCGCGACGAACAGCACGACGCTGACGAGCGCACTGGTGGCGGCGGCCTGCCAGAACCCCCAGCGGTAGGCGACGGTCGCCGGCAGCACGAGCACCACGGCGATCTCGAGCAGCACGTACGGCATGGCCGGGACGCTAGACAGTGGGCGCTTGCCTGGAGCAGCTGATCGATGAGCGGGCGCTGCGCTCCGTCGAGCGGTGTGGTTCACGCCAGCCAGTCGCGCCGGGCGTATCGTCTGACCGGATGATCCGACACGACCATGCCGCGCACGGCCGGACTCGCATGTGGCGGTTCCGGCGCGTCGTGCACCGCTACATCAATCCGATCACACGGCCCTTCGCGAAGAGGCTCCCGGCCTTCGCCATCCTGACGTACCAGGGCCGCAAGACCGGACGTACGTACCGGACGCCGATCAACGTCTTCCGGCGAGGCGACGAGTACTACTTCTTCCTGACCTACGGGTCGGACGTGCAGTGGGTGAAGAACATCCTCGCCACCGGGTCCTGCTCGATCGAGACACGTGGTCGGGTCGTCGAGCTCGTCGAGCCGGAGCTGATCACCGATCCCGAGCTTCGACCCGCGCCGCCTCACGTGCGCTTCATCGAGCGGCGGATCGCCGGCGTCACGCAATACGTGCGGATGCGCGCTTCCTCGTCGAAACACCCGACGGGTTAGATCGCGACGGTGATTGGCAGGACGTAACGGCGGTCGGTGGGCGTCCTTGGATTGAGGCCTGGCGGCCGGATCGAAGCGGGCCTTCACCGAAGTCTCAGTTCGCAGGCAAAAGGCCTGCTCGCGTCCTGGAATCCTCAAAGAGTGCCTACAGCTAGCTCGGGCCGGCCATCCGCTCGTAGGCGCCGATGTCGCAGCGCGCGGTGCCGTCGCCGTCTCCGTCCTGCGGCCGCGCGACGCCGCGCTGGTCGGTGCGCGGACACGAGCGGCCCGTCGTGGGCGGGCCGGCGTCGATGGCGGGACTGCCGGGCGGGAGCGGCACGACCGGCGGCTCGCCGGTCGGCGCGCCGAGCAGCGGATCGACGCCGATCAGGTCGCCGCGGCCGTTCGACCAGGCGCAGCCGCCCGGGTCGCCGAGCAGGCTCCACTGCAACAGCGTGCAGCGTCCCGGCGCAGTCAGGGCCGACCGGCGCGGTGTTGCCGGCGACCAGCGAGCCGCGCAGCTGTGCCGTTGCGTCGACCAGGCCGATGCCGCCGCCGCTCAGTGCCGGAGCCGGGTCGCTAGGCGCCTGGGCGGTGACCGTGTTCTGGCTGATCGTGGACGCCGTCACGACAAGGGTCGCCGGCGCGGCGGCGCCTGCGGGCGTGACGCTGGCGATGCCGCCACCGCTACCTGGCAAGCAAAAGACGGGGCACGTGGCGGCGATCGCCCGGTTGGCGAAGACGGAGCTGTTCGTGACCGTGAGCGCGCCCTGGTTGTAGATGCCACCGCCGAACGCGGGCTCGGGGACGGATTGGTCACTCCCGTTGTTGCCGTATGCCGTATTGGCATAAACGGCACTACGCTCGACGCGCAGCTCGCCGCGGTTGAGGATGCCCCCACCGAACCCTGTCGCGTCGTTGTCGTGGATCGTGCTGCGGCTGATGGTCATCACGCCGCTGGCTTCGATGCCACCCCCATGGTTGCCGGCGACCGTCGTGCGGACGATGGTGGCGGTCGACGAGGCGGCGATGCCCCCTTCGCTGCCTGCGAAGTTACGCGTGATCTCGCTGTTGCGTACCACCAGCGGACCGTCGCTGAAGACGCCGCCGCCACCGCCGGGCGGGCCGAGACCCCCGCCGGTGACGTTGCCCGACACCGTGCTCGACAGCAGGCGCAGCGTTCCCTCGCTGACGATCCCGGCACCGGCCTCCGCGGAGTTGTCGAGTACCTGGCTGTCGCGAAGGGTCAGCTCTCCAGTGTTGAGGATGCCGCCCACCGAGTGTCCGTAGTTCGACTGAACGACGCTGTGCACGAGCGTGAGCGTTCCGCTGTTGTCGATCCCGCCGGCGCTGTCGTACCCCGTGTTGAGCTGCACGACGGCGTGCAGGAGCGTGACGGTTCCGCTGCTCCGGATTCCGCCGCCGCCGACGATGCCGCCCGCGAAGCCGTCTTGCAGGGTCAAGCCGTCGACCAGGACAACGGCGGGCGCGTGCACGTCCAGCACGCGGTCGCCCGTCGCCGGGGCGTCGATGACCGCACCCTGACGCGCCACGATCCGCATCGCGCTGGTCGCGTCGAGGTCACCCGTCAACCCCGCGTCTTCGTCCGCGCCCTCGGCGGTGAGGTCGTACGTGCCGGGCGGAACCGCGATCGTGTCAGCGCCCGAGCCGGCCGGGCAGCCGCCGACGGCGGTATCGGTGTTGGCGGCGAGGATCGCTGCGCGCAGCGAGCAGGCGCCCGCCGGCGCGGCGGAATCCGCGGTCGTCGTCACGCGGATGGTCGCTGCACGAGCGCCAGGCGCGGCGAGCGCCAGGACGAGCACGCCCGCCGCGAAGCACGCCGCGCGCCGCGCCTGACGAGACGCTCTGGCTGGGGTGCTGGGCGATTCCATGAGTCCTCCTGCCGCGACGTGCGCGGGCTCGACCAGCCAGCGTTGTGCCGAACGTAACGAGTTCGGCGAGCGTACGCAAGCGGGGGCAGTACGACGCGCTTTCGAACCGAGGCGTTGCGTACGTCGCGCTGCGGCTTTGCGACGACCCCTTCAACGACCGCCTCCGGCAAACGAGCGTGAAGTGACGGGTGGTCGAGGCCGAGCGCCGTCCGGCAGGGCCAGCGAGATCGTCAACGTGTAGTAGTCGCCGGACGCGTTCGCCGACACGCAGACCGACGCAACATTGCGGAAGCCCGAGAACGACGAAAGCCGCTGGTCAGCAGCGGCTTTCGGCAGTGGGCGTACTTGGATTTGAAGCTTGGCGGCCGACTTCATGACGGTACCCACCAGAGCCTCTGCTTGCAGGCAAAAAGCCTGCTCGCGCGTTGGAGCGAGGGAACAGTGCAGAAGGGCGGCAGAAGGGCTCCGTGGCGAGCAAATCATTGCGGGAACATTGCGGGAGATCCCGCGCCGCCCCACTTCGTCTTCGACGCGCGGACGCAAGTTCGCTGGCCCGACTGCCTCCGGCGGTCTCCTGTGTAGCAGTTACGGCTGCGTGCCGGGC
The DNA here is from genome assembly GCA_963794695.1 of uncultured Actinomycetes bacterium. Taxonomy (GTDB): domain Bacteria; phylum Actinomycetota; class Thermoleophilia; order Gaiellales; family JALYLC01; genus CAWCFJ01. Next base: position 280,335 of record CAWCFJ010000013.1, read on the forward strand.
CCTCGGCTACGGAACCGGTGCTTGCGTCGGCCATACCTGCGGCGTAGGTTGTGCCGGTCAGCACGAGGAGGAACGATGGCCGCCACCCCGGACGTCACCCGCAAGCTGCCAGAGGTCGCGCCCGACTACGACAAGATCGTCCGAATCATCGGGCTGTACGTGGACGGCTTCAACGATTCAGACGTCGGCAAGCTGAAGGAGGCGTTCCACGAGCACGCGTGGATCTTCTGCACGATGCCTCCCCGGGAGGGATACCCGGATGGGCGTGAGATCGGACCGATCGCGGAAGAGATGGCGGATTGGGCCTCCTATCCCGGCCGCGACGCGGTCGTGCGCATTCTGTCGGTGCAGCAGGCCGGCGATGTCGCGTCCGTGGTGCTCGTCTTCGAGGTCACGGAGGCGCCCGAGGACGATCCCGACAAGAGGTGGCTCGACATCCACAACCTCCTCCGCGTCGACGGCGTTTGGAGGATCACCAACAAGACCGCCACCCATTGGACGATGGCAGGAGGCGTGGCCTCGTAGGGTCCGCGAACTCGACTCGAGATGCGCCAGCTCGCTGGCGGCGGCTGCCGTCACGCTTCGCACGCGCTCGATCGATAACGGAACTGGGCTCCATCACGGTTGAGGCTCACGCCGCCAGGACCACAACCTGAGCCGTCGACTTGCCGGTAGCCGTTTTTGGCTTGGTTGAGCCGTTCTGCGCAGCGTCCGAAACGGTCGTATCCGCTCATTTCGGTACCAAGACGGTACCTTGGTCGCTCGCACCAGATCCCGGAAGCAGGGGGTGGCCGGGGCCACTCGCCGCACCCCGGCAGGAGGGCGGCGGATCCTGGCGGGCCCAACAGCACCGAGGATGCTCCGATCGGGCAGCGGGCAGCCTCAACGGAGCAACGCCCGAACAGTTCGCCCATCGGTTTTGGCGACAGCGGTTACGAGCCTACGTTGCAGGCGGTTGTCGACACGCGCGCCTGTCAGCGCGCCAGTCGCCCGCTTCGAAGAGCGGCCAATGGCGCAGCCTGAAGCGCCCCAGGGTCACCGGAGGCTGTTTTTGGTGGTTTCCTCGTAATCGAAGCGGCGACCGCCGGGCAGAGTGCTGTTCGAGACCGGCGGATCGGGCAGGGTGATCACCTGGGCTCCGTGCTCGCAGGCCGTCAGATCGCCGCAGCGCGTCGCCGACCGAGGCAACGCCGGGATTGATGGCTTCGTACTCGGCGGGCGGGATGTCGCCGAGGGCTTCGTGCAGGCGTTCGGTGTTGTAGAAGGCGATCCAGGAGAGCGCGGCATGTTCGGCGTGCTCGAAGCTGCGTTATTGCCGGCCGTCGACCAGCTCGGTCTTGTAGGTCGCCACCCAGGCTTCGGCATGGCGTTGTCGAGCCATGAAACTGGTGGTGGGAGGCGTCCGGGGTCCGGTCTAGAGTCGATGGGCCGGTCTCGGGGCTTCTCGGGAGGGGCATGGCAGGGCAGGCCGCCGAATACGATGAGCTGCGAGCTCGACGTTGTCTTTGGCCGCCCCTGCGACTCGCCCGGCTGTGCCGCGAGCACGTATCCGTCTGTGTCGTGCCCCGCCCCCGGTTGCTGGTTGACATGTGAGGAGTGTGGTTCCGCCGCGGGTCCGCCTTCCAGCGGAAGGCGGAGCCCGTCGCTGGCGTAGATCGCATCCAGAACGCTGATCGTCTTTCGGTAGTCGGGCGAAGCCACCATCTTGCCGCTACTCCGAAACCGGTACTCGATCAGCACCGCGAGTGCTAGAAAACGCGCGTCGATCAACAGGCTCGTCTGGATCAGATCGCGGTAGATCGCGTTCCCCTGTGTATCACGTCCGGCTTCAACCTCAACAGCAGTGCCGAGCGACGGGTGAAACGCGTCGACCTCGTGCCTGGGTGTGAGCGCCGAGCGGCGTCGCTCGTAACCTGCGCTCATGACCTTCGAGGAGAGGATCGTCCTGCTGAGCGACCGGTGCGGCCACCGCGTGCAGGGTGTCGGTCGGCGCCTTCGAGACCACGGGCACCAGCGGGTTCCAGGTGACCGGCACGCTGCGTCCCGGCTTCGACCAGGGCCACCTAGACGCGGCGTACGTGAACGCCGTCGCCGAGGTCTGCCCGTTCGGCCTCGAGGACGTCCCGGGCCTTCGGCTGTACCTCGACCCCGACGACTTCCGTGATGCCTGGGTCAGCAGCGAGCGGCTCTCGATCCGGGTCGGCGCCGACACGCTGATCTGCGCCGAGCCGCCTGACGAGCTCGGCGAGCATTCGTGAGGCGGCGCGGAATCCGCTGGTCGGGATCCGCGAGCCGCGAGCGCGACGCACACGCGGTCCGAGGAGCGGCGACTGGCCGGCGGCGTGCGGGTGCGTTTGTGAGGAACCGAAGCGGGCGGTAGTCGTCGTTCGACGAGCGTCGATGCCGGGCGGTCGGGAGGAACCGAACGCGGCCCGATGGAGGGAGCGGGTGGCGCGCGCCTGCTGCGGAGCGCCTTGACGGCACCACTCGAGGGGTGTATCACCGCCGCACCGCCGTCGCTCCTGCGCCTTGACGCCGCTTGGCCGCGAACCGCATGGCCGCGAACTGGCGTCGTCGCCTGCAGGAGCCAGCCGAGAAGGAGCGTTTCATGATGCGTCGCTCGGGCGATCAGCGCATGTTGCGGGCGGCGACGTCGTCGGACGACGCGTCGCGTGTGCGCGGGCCGCGACACATGAGCCGACTCCGTGCGATACGCGTGGCCGTGGTGCTGGTCATCGCCGGGGCTGCCTGCACTGCCAGCTCTGCTGGCATCGCCAGCGCCGCGGACACCTGGAGCGCTCCGGTGGTCATCGGCGACTCGCCCGGAGCCGCGCCGCTGGGCCTGACCGTGACCAGCGCCGGCGCCGCGTCGGCCTACTTCTTCACCCAGCCGGCGAGCGTCGCAGTCCGTCCCGGCCCCCAGGCCGCCTGGCTGCCGCAGGCACCGCTCTCGCCGTTCAACCCGTTCTTCACCACGTTCGCCGCAGACCCCCAAGGCGACCTGGTGGTCGGGTACATCGACGGCCCGGACACGTGCGTCGTGCACGTGGCCGTGAACCTTATGGGCATCGGCTGGGAGCCGCCCACGACGTTCACCGACACCTGCAACGACCCCGGGTTCACGGCTGGCCCCCCGGTGCTCGCGATCCGCCGGGACGGCGTGGTGGTCGCTGCCTGGGGCGAGCAGCAGGGCGGCGGCGACGCGCACGCTCGCGTCGCCCAGCGCCGGAGCGACGGAACCTGGCTGCCGCCGGTCCTGCTGGACAACGGCGGGTACGCCAGAATCACCCCGAGAGCGGTCGCTCTCGGCGGTGGCGGCGCCGCGCTGGTGGTGGTCGACCGCGGCGTGCTGGCTGGCTCGGCGTTTCGCGAAGGGCTGGTCCGGCTGAGCCGTGGCCTGGTGCGGGGAAGCGTCGACGCCGGCCCGGATACCGGGTTCGCTGGCTTTGCCACCTCACCGAACGGGCGGTTCCTGCTCGCCGTGACGCGCTGGACGAACCGCTTCGGCTTCTTCAACCCGCACGGTACCGAGGTCTTCACGGGGACCGTCCGCGGCGGCCTCCTCGACGACGCTCGCAGCTTTCCCCAGATGCCGTACCAGGTCTTCGGACCGCAGGCCGTGGCGATCAACGACGCCGGAGACGGCGTGCTCGCCTGGTCTGAGTGGAGCACCGGCTCGGCGCAGGTGGTCGCGGCTCGACGCACGCCGGACGGCACCTGGAGCCGGCCGCTCGAGGTCAGCGCCGAGCCCGGGTCGCAGTTCGAGGCCAGATGCCACCATCGATCCCGCCGGAACCGCCAGCGTGGCCTTCGGCGTGTTCGCGCCGGATGACCTTGCCGGCGTTCCGACGACCTACCAGGTCGCCTCCCGCACCTCGACCGGTCCCTGGCAGCCCCAAACGTCGTTCGCCGTGGATCAGACGCTCGCCGCTGGCTGGGGCGATCCGTGGCTGGCCAGCGATCGGCGCGGCGCGCTGACGCTCGTCTGGTCGATCTCGTACCGCGCCGCGGTGGGATCAAACGACGTCGACTGGCGGACGTTCGCCTCGAACACGCAATGACCTGACGCAGCGTGATCCACGGCGACCGACGGCTGGGGCTGGTTCGGCGACCCCGATCGGCGTACGCGGCTGCGGCAGGCCCTGGTCCGATGAGCGTCCGCTCGTCTCCCGAGCAGCACGACGCGATGCCGAAGTACGGCCCGGTCAGCGGTAGAAGAAGTAGCAGCCCGGTACCGTCGACGGTCAGGCCGCGGTGAGTGCCGACTCCCAGGTCAGGGCCACGTGCAGCGACACCGGCTCCTCGCAGGTGACGCCGATCGATGTCACAACGAACAGCGCACGGCCCGCGATCCGGGTCGGCGACGAGCCGATCGACCTGGCGGTCACGCCCGACCCGTGGCCGTCGGCGGCGTTCACGGCACAGACCGCCGCGCAGGCGTTGAGGTTCGACGCCACCGCCTCGAGAGACGGCGGCGGCAGCGTGGCCTCCAACCGACAACGCCGTCGTCGAAGCCTTCTAGGCCCGCATGCAGGTCAACTGCCGACCGTAAACGCTGGAAGACCCGCATCGAGCTGGCCTCCACGAACCACGACTACGTCGAGCTCCTCCACAACACCCGACGACGCCACTCAGCCCTTGGCATGCTCACCCCACCGAGTACGAGAACGCTACTTCGCAACCCGCGACGCCGCCTGACTCCAGAACCCGGACCGCACCAAACCCCGGGCAGATCAGGCCGTCAACTACCACCCCATGCGGTGCATGTCGATCGTGTGTGTCTGGACAGGGTTGACCGCCGCGAAGAGCGTGATCGCCTGGCCCTGTTCACGCTCGTCGCAGATGTGTCCCCCTTATCGGCTGACTTCGGGCATCAGCGACCAGGTAGCCGGTTGACCCGGCATCGAGCGCGTCTGTGCCGACGTGCTCACCTGACGCCGCACGCGATCGAGAGCGCCATAACACACCTACGCCACGCCGTGGGTTCCAGAGCATGATCAGCTCGCGCCGGCGATCAGCTCGTAGGCGCCGATGTCGCAGCGCGCAATGCCGTCGCCGTCTCCGTCCTGCGGCCGGGCGACGCCGCGCTGGTCGCTGCGTGGGCATGAGCGGCCCGTCCTGGGCGGGCCGGCGTCGATGGCGGGACTGCCGGGCTGGAGCGGCACCACCGGCTGCTCGGGTGTCGTCGCGCCGAGCAGCGGATCGACGCCGATCAGGTCGCCGCTGCCGCTCGACCAGGCGCAGCCCCTCGCGTCGCCAAGCAGGCTCCAGTCGAGAACCTGCAGCGACCCGGCGCAGTCGGCCGCGACCGGCGCAGTATTGTCGGCGACCAGCGCGCCGCGCACCTGTGCCGTGGAGTCGACGAGGCCGATGCCGCCGCCGCTCACCACCGGAGCCGGGTCGCTGGGCGCCCGGGCCACGACGGCGTTCTGGCTGATCGTGGATGCCGCCACGACAAGGGTCGCCGGCGCGGCGGCGCCGGCGGGCGTGACGCTCGCGATTCCGCCACCACTTCCGGAATAGCAGGTCATATCCAAACACGCGCCGACAATCGCCTGGTTGGCGAAGACCGAGCTGTTGATGACCCGCAGCGCACCCTCGTTGTAAATGCCGCCGCCAAACGCGGGCCCGTCCGGATCGCCGCGCTGCCCGTCAGTGGAACCGTACGCGAGGTTCGCGAAGACCGCGCTGCGCTCGACGCGCAATTGGCCGCGGTTGAAGATGCCACCACCCGATCCTCGGGTGTGGTTGTCATGGATCGCGCTGCGGCTGATGGTCATCACGCCCCAGGGGTCGATGTAGATACCTCCCAGATGGTTGAACGCAACCGTCGACCCGGTCATGGTACTGATGCTGCTCGACGACACCCGGATTCCCCCGGGAAAGTTGCGGATGATGTGGCTGTTGCGCACCACCAGCGGGCCGTAGCTGCCGATACCACCGCTAGTGCCTTCCAACCGCGATGTGGTGTTGTTCGCCACCGTGCTCGACAGCAGGCGCAGCGTCCCACGGCTCCCGATTCCCCCGTCAAAGTTCTGGGAGCGGTTGTTGACAACGCGGCTGTCGCGTACCGTCAGCTCTCCGTTGCTGGCCACGCCACCCCCTGCGACTGCCTCGTCGGCCTGGACGACACTGTGGAGAAGGGTGAGCTTTCCGCTGTTGAATATGCCGCCGCCAAACGGTTCCGCGCCTCCGTCTGCCGCATTCGATTGCACGATGGTGTGGACGAGGGTGAGCGTTCCGCTGTTGAAGATCCCGCCGCCGCCTCGGCTCTCCTCCGGGGGTCCATTGGTCGCCGTAGCGCCGTGCTGCACGGTCACGCCGTCGAGGAGCACGACGGCGGGCGCGTGCACGTCCAGCACGCGGTCGCCTGTCGCACCGGCGTCGATGACCGCACCCTCACGAGCGACGATCCGCATGCTGCTGGTCGCGTCAAGGTCACCCGTGAGCCCGGCGTCCTCGTCGAGGCCCGCGATCGTGAGGTCGTACGTGGCCGGCGGGAGGGTGATGGCGTCGATGCCCGAGCCGGCCGGGCAGCCGCCGACGGCGGCATCGCTGTTGGCTGCGATGATCGCTGCGCGCAGCGAGCAGACGCCGGGCAGCGCGGCGGAATCGGCCGAGGTCGTCACGCGGATCGTCGCCGCCTGCGCGCCAGGCGCCGCGAGTGCCAACGCTGGCACGGCCACCGCAAACCACGGGACGCGCCTGATGCGGCCCGCGCGCCGAGCCCGACCCGGTGCCGTGACTGTGGTGCGTGGCGACTCCATGAGTCCTCCTCGTGCGAGGCGTGCGGGCTCGACCAGGCCCGCTTCGTGCCAAACGTAACGAGTACGGCGACCGGATGCAAGCGGGCAGCGGAATGCCGCGAGCGGCACGCTAGGCAGCCTTCAAGCCTCGCGGGCAAGCAGCCCAAGTCGTAGCCAACAGCGCCGATCCGGGGTCAACGACGCCGGCACCTCCACCCCCACCTCGTCGCCCGCCAGCAGCCGCTCGGTGAGCGCTGCCGCGTACCCGCGCGCGCCTTCGATCGCAAACCGGCGATCCTCGGCCAGGGCGACGGCCCACGCCTCGAGCTCGGCGTGGCCCTCACCGGTGTTTACTCGAGAGCCGCACACGCCCCACCATCGGAGGCTCGGC
>CAWCFJ010000014.1:0-44437 GCA_963794695.1 uncultured Actinomycetes bacterium
CACGATGCCGCCCGTCGAGCTGAAGTTGCCCGGCGTGTACGGCGTGCCGTCGGCGCTGAAGAACATCTTCCGCGGACCGTCGGAGGTGAACCGCTCGGGCTCCTGGGACGCGGTGAACAGGTTCGGGAACGGGCCCGGTCGGCTCGGCCGGATCGCCCGGCTCGAGGTCGAAGTCCAGCGCGGTGTGCGCCGGAGCCGCTCCGACGCTGAACGCGCCGGCCGCGGTCGAGTGGGCGAACGTCATGCCGTTCGTCGAGTACCCGGTGAGCCCGTCCGGCGAGTCGACGAACCGGCTGCGGAACGCCGCGACCTTGAAGAACACCGAGTTGCCGCGGAACTTCACGACCGCGATCCGCGGGCTGTCGGCAAAGCCGCCGCCGAAGATCTCGAACGGGTCGTCGTCGCCGTTCTGGGTGTCCTGAGACGCGCCGATGACGTTGCCGTCCTGGTCGAGCTCGTAGACGTCGTAGTCGTCGTTCGCCGCGCCGAGCGGATCCGCCCAGTCCAGCATGATCGCCGCGCCGGGCGAGGTGAACGGCGAGACCGGGTCGTAGATCTGCACGCCCGGGCCCGGATCGAAGTCGTGAGCGGTGCCGGCGAAGTGGCCGACGGTCTGCCCGGAGTCGACGAAGTCGCCCTCGTAGTTGCCCGAGGTGCCGGTGATCTTGTTGTTCTCGTTGCCGGCCGAGCTGAAGTAGAAGGCGCCGTCGGCGATCACGTCGTTCACGGCCTGGGCCACGATCCCGTCCTGGAACACGCCCTCGGCGTAGTACACGACGTCGTCGGCGATGATGTCGCAGCCCGAGGCCCGCAGGTCTCGGATGTTCTGGGCGAACTGCTGCTGGGTCGGGTTGACCGTGGCGAAGCCCAGGTCGGCGTTCGGCGCGAGGTCGTGGATGATCTCGAGCATCGCCGTGCCCTCGTCGCCCGCGCCGTCCTGGCCGGGCAGCACGTCGACGGCGGGCAGCTCGCCGGCTGCCTGCTCGTCGGACAGCGAGTCGACGCCGTCCGAGAGGACGCAGACCTTCGTCCCGGTGCCGCTGACGTGGAACGTCTGGCGCGCGATCTTTGCGCCGAGGACGGTGTCGCCCTCGCTGTCCACGCCGGTGGTCTGGGCGTTGGCCCGCACCAGCGCCGTGATCTTGCTGCGCAGCGCGGTCGCCTTGCCGAGCCGGGCCTGCGCCTGCTGCAGCGGGGTCTGGCTGGTCAGCTCGTTGTCCGTCGCGTAGCCCATCGGCACGGCGACATGCTTGACCTCGGCGAACCCGGCGACCTTGTCGACGATCGAGAGCGGCAGGGCCACCTCGATCGTCTGGCCGCCGACCCGTCGCGTTCTGGATCGTCGCGCCCGCGGCGCGCAGCCGGGCCAGCAGCCCGGCAGTGGTCTTCGTGACCGTCAGGTCGACGACCGTCGTGCCGGTCTTCGAGACCGCCACGTGCGTCTTCAGCTTCGGCACCAGCGCCGCGGCCACGACTGCCCGACCGCTGGCGCCATCGTCAGCAGCAGCTTGCTGTCGATCTTCTGCTGCGTCGGAGTCAGCGACTCCTTGAAGCTCTGCAGCGCCTGGATCTGGCTTGCAGCGTTCGCGTCGGCCGCGGGGCTCGACGCTGCCGCCTGGCCTGCCAGCCCCGTGAGGCCGACCGCCACTGTCGACGCCCATGCGAGCGCCGATCGGCGTACTCCGCCCACCGCTCCACCTCCAACTCCCGTGGGGGGACCCCTCCGTTTGCGCTCGTCCCTCACCGTCGGAGCGCAGAGTCCCTTCGGCGGCCGACCATAACCGGGGTACGGCTGGAGGGTCAAGGAAATTCGATACGCCGCCGGTGCCCTCGCCCCACGGCTCGTCGAGGAGTAGCGTTGGCACATGAGTGCGCGCGTCCATCGCGGCGAGCGGGCGGCGCTCGTCAGGCTCGGTGAGGTGGCGGCCGGTGACGGCGACGGTCTCGGCGACGCCGTGGCGGCCGAGGTCGGCCGTCTGCTGGCCCTCGAGTGCGCCCTCGTCCTGCGGGCCGACAACGGCCGTCTGACCACGGCGGGGCGCTGGTTCGCGGTCGAGGCGCTGGCTGCCGAGCGGCGCCGGCTCATCGCCGCCTGCCGGCGCGCGGCCCGCGGCCTGCCGCCCGAGGCGCACTCGACGCTGGCCGCTCACGGTGGCCGTCGGCGGCGCAGGTCTGGGGCACCATCGCGGTCGCCGGCAGCAACGGCTCGCTGCCGCCGCGGGCGAGCGTGCGGCTGCAGGGGTTCGTCGAGCTCATCGGGCCGCTGCTGCGGGCCGACGACGAGCGCCGGCGGCTCGCCGCCGAGTCGCGCTCCGACCCCCTCACCGGCCTGCCGAACCGTCGGCACCTCGAGGAGCGGCTGGTGGACGAGGCGGCCCGGGCCCGTCGCGCCGGGCAGCCGCTGGCGCTCGTGTGCCTCGACCTCGACGGGCTGAAGGCCGTCAACGACCGCTTCGGGCACGCCGCCGGCGACGAGCTCCTGCGCGAGGTCGCGCGGCGCCTGCGCGGCGACGGCCCGGCGCGGGGGCGTCGTGGCCCGGCAGGGCGGCGACGAGTTCTCGGTGCTGGTGCCGGACAGCGACGTGACCGGCGGCTACGCCGCGGCCGAGCGGCTGCGCCTGGCGCTGCACGAGCCGCCGCTGCACCCGACCGTCCACGTCACCGCCTCCTGCGGCGTCGCCTGCCTGAGCTCGGTCGAGGAGCCCGAGCGGCTCCTGCAGCGCGCCGACGCCGCGCTGTACGTGGCCAAGGCCGGCGGCGGCGACCAGACCCGGATCCACCGCGACGAGCTGTCCGCCCGCGAGCACCACCCGGTGGCGCGGGCGCTCGAGGAGCGTGCAGGGCCCGCACGCCCGCCGGCTCGAGGCGTTCCTCGACCTGGCCGTCGCCGGCGACGCGCCCGGCCTGGCGCGCCTGGCCGACGCCTACGCGGGCGAGCGCGGGGTGCTGGCGGTCTGGCAGGAGCTGATCCATCCGGCCCTCGCCGAGGTGGCTCGCCGGGTGTACGTCGGCGAGCTGACCCGCGAGGACGTCGCTGATCGTCGAGCTGACCGTCGGCGACCTGGTGCGGCTGCGGCCCGTCCAGCCGGCGGCCTCGGCGCCGGTCGCGATCCTGGCCTGCGCCCCGCCGCGCAGCCACCAGCTCACCCTCGAGACGGTGGCGCCGCTGGTCACCCTGGCCGGGTTCCGGCCGCTGATCGTGCCGCCGCCCTCGAGCGTCTCGACGATCGTCCGGATGGCCGAGCGCTTCAAGGCCCGGCTCGTCGGCATCAGCGCCGAGCTGGCCGACGACTTCCGCTGCCTGCAGGAGCTCGTGCCCGCCGTCGCGCAGCGCTGCCGCAGGCGGCGATCGGCATCGGCCGGGCGCTCGGCCTCGGCCAGGAGACGCCGCCGGTGCCGACGCCCGCCGTCGTCCTCGAGACCGCCGCGGCGGTGTACGGGTTCGCGGCCGAGGCCCACGGGCGCGTGACGGCAGATGCGTTAGAACGATCCAATGCCTCTTCCTCAGCGCGCCCTCGGCGGCTCGGGCCTCGACGTCTCGGTCCTGGCCCTCGGCTCCTGGCGGACCTACGAGCGGATCCCGCGCGCGCAGGGCGCCGCCGTCCTGCAGGCCGCCCGGGCCGCCGGCATCGACACCCTCGAGGTCGCCCGCTACAACGACGAGAGCGGCAGCGCCCCGATCCCCACGGGGTACTCCGAGGTCGTGTTCGGCGAGGTCTTCCGGGCCTCCGGCTGGCCCCGCGACGAGGCGACCATCGCCACCAAGCTGTGGTGGGAGTTCTGGCCGCAGTCGCCCGCGCGAGGAGCTCGCCGGCTCGCTCGAGCGCACCGGCCTCGAGCGCTTCGACTACGTGTACTCCGACCCGCCGCCGCCCGACCTGCCGCTCGAGCAGGTGGTCGAGCTGGTCGCCGAGCTCGTCGACGGCGGCCTGGTGCGCGCCTGGGGGATCGTGAACTGGCCGGCGAGCCGGATCGCCGAGGCCGGCCGCATCGCCGCCGACCGCGGGCTGCCGGCGCCGTGCTGCGCCCAGCTGCCCTACAGCCTGGCCCAGCGCTCACCGGTCGAGGATCCCGAGATGGAGGAGGCGCTCGACATCTGCGGCGCCTCGGTGGTGGCCTCGTTCGTGCTGGCCGGCGGGATCCTCAGCGGCAAGTACCGCGAGGGTGGCGCTGGACGGCCGGATGGCCGGCCAGCTCGACGACCCGCGTCTCGCCGCGGCCCGGGCCACGGCCGAGCGGCTGCAGGCGCTGGCGCCGGAGTGGGGGACGACGCCGGCGGCGATCGCCGTGGCCTTCGCGCTCGCGAACCCGCGCGTGGCCACGGTGCTCTTCGGGGCGACACGCCCCGAGCAGGTCGACGAGAACCGTCGTGCCGTCGACCTGCTCGAGACGCTGGGCGCAGAGCGCCTACGCGGCGTCTAGATGCGGAACTGGGAGACCATCGCGTTGAGCTCCTGGGCCGCCGCAGCGACCTCCTGAGCCGACGCGGCGATCTCCTCGGTGGAGGCGCTGGTCTCCTCGGTGGAGGCCGAGACCTGCTCGGTGGCGGCGCTGGTCTGCTCGGCGACCGCGGCCACCTCGCCCGTGGCGCCGGCGATCGCGTCGACCGAGCCCGCGAGCTCGCCGACCCGGGAGCCGATCTGGGCGAACGCGTCCCGGGCGCGCTCGACGACCCCGGCACCCTCGTGCGAGAGCCGCGCGCCGTCCTCGGCGACCGTGACGGTGCGCTCGGTCTCGCCCTGGATCTCGCCGATCAGCGTGCCGATCGAGCCGGCGGCCTTCGTGGCCTCCTCGGCCAGCTTGCGCACCTCGTCGGCGACGACCGCGAACCCGCGGCCCTGCTCGCCGGCGCGGGCGGCCTCGATGGCCGCGTTCAGGGCCAGGAGGTTGGTCTGGGCGGCGATGTCGGTGATCGTCTGGACGATCCCGCCGATCTCCTCGGACTTCGCGGCCAGGCCGCCGATCGCCTCGGACACGGCGGCGGAGGCGTCGCGCACCCGCTCCATCGCCTTGCTGGCCTCGTCGGCTGCGGCGACACCCTCGTCGGCCACGGCGCGCGTCCCGGACGCGGTCTCGCCGGCCCGCTCGGTGGCGTTCCTGGCCTGGGCGATCATCTGCACCTGGCGCTCGGCGCCACCGCGACGTCGGACACGGCGTTGGCGATCTCGCCGACGGCCCGGCCGGCCTCCTCGGAGGTCGAGGCCATCGACTGCGAGCTCGAAGCCAGCGACGCCGCGGTCGTCGGCCACCTGGCTGACCGACGGCGTGCAGCCGGGCCGCGCATCTCGACGAACGAGGTGCCGAGCTCGTCGCGCTCGCCCTGTGCCTCGACCGGGGCGGTCAGGTCGCCGTCGGCGATCTGGCGGGCGGCGCCGGACATGTCCCGCAGGTAGGTCAGCATCCGGGCGAAGGCGTCGGTGACCGCGCCGATCTCGTCGCGGGCTCCGGTCTCGACCTCGATCGACAGGTCGCCGGCGGCAATCGTCTCGGCGCCGCGACGCAGGGTGGCCAGGCGCTTGCCGATCCAGCGGGCGAGGACGAAGCCCAGCGCGCCGGCGATCAGCAGGGCGGCGACCAGCAGGCCGATGACCCAGGTGCGCGCGGTCTGCGCGACGGACACGGCGTTGCCCCGCGCGTGGGCGGCGAGCACGAAGTTGTAGTCGCGCAGGTCGCCGTAGCCCTTCTTGACCTGATCCCAGCTGTGGTCGGCGCGGCTGCCGGTGCCGATCAGCCGGATGGCGGCGTCGATCTGACCGCGGTCGACGAGGCCCTGCAGCGTCTTCGACTGCGCCACGTAGGTCTTGAACGCCTGGTCGAACTCGGTAAGGTCGGCCTTGTCCTTGGCGTCGACCAGCGTCGGGACGTACGCCTTGACGGCGGCGTTCACGTCGCTGATGTCACCCGCCAGGTCCTGCGCGATCTGGGCGCGGTCCTTGGCGTCCACCGAGGCGATGTAGTGCAGCTGATCCTTGCGGTACTTGACGGCGGAGACCGTGGCGTCGTCGGCGATCTTGACGCCCGGGACGCTGTTGTCGACGATGAACAGCGCCGAGGACTTGACGTTGGCGAGCGAGGAGATGGCGTACACGCCGAGTCCCGCCATCAGAGCGAGGACGACCGCGAAGCTCCCGAGCAGCTTGGTGCGGATGGACAGATCGAGCTTCACGGTGGGTGACCGCTCCTGTGGATCGAGGATGGAGGGGCACACCGTCGCGTGTGCCCCGGCCTTCAATCGGGAGGCGGGCGCTCGAACTTGAACACCTTGCATCAAGGAACTCAGCCCGGGACTGCGAGCGTGCCGTCCGGGTAGTACGCCTCGGCGGGCGAGCCGGCCGGGCGAAACACGCCGAGCACCTGCATCGGCGCGCTCGAGGTGTTCTCGAGCGAGTGCACCAGCTTCGGCGACAGGTGGATGCACGAGCCCGGGCCGACCGGGTCGTGTCGGTCGCCGACGTGCAGCACGCCGAAGCCCTCGACGACGTAGAGCACCTCGTCGTAGGTGTGGTAGTGATCCGGCGCCCGTCCGGTCGGGATCGAGCCCACGAACTGGGTCACCGAGCCGCACCCGTCTGGCGGGGTCGGCCACGATGCGGAACTCGCGGTTCGCGGTCGCCGCCTGGGCCGCCTGGTCGTCCAGCCGGGAGACGAGCGTCCGCGGCCCTTCGACGGCCTCGGGATCGGTGATCCGGACCGACACGACCGCCAGCGGCGCACCGTCGTCCGCCTGCAGCGCGTAGGCCTCGCCCGGCCGCAGCTGGGCGCCGCTGGCCTCGCTCGAGCTCGTGGCGCGCGCCGTCCAGCTCGAGCACGCCGGAGCCGGACAGCACGTACAGCACCTCGTCGCAGCCGCCGGCCGTGCGCGCCGACGTCGTGCCGGGCGCGATCCGGACGAGCGTCTGGACGAGCGCCGGCGAGCCGTTCGACCCGTCGAACGTCACCTGCTCGGCGACGCCGGCGTCGCGCACCAGCCGCTCGGCCATCAGGCGGCCCCGATCGCGGCCAGCCGCGCCTCGACGACGATCTCGGTGCCCGTGAGGGCCCTCGAGATCGGGCAGGACTCGGCCTTCTCGGCCAGCTCCCGGAACTCGTCCTCGTCGATCGAGCCGCCCCGGCCGGTCGCCTCGAGCGTGATCCGGGTGATGAAGAAGCCGTCGTCCTTCTGCTCGAGCTTCACCCGGGCCACCGTCTCGAGCTCGACGCCCTCGTGGCCCGCCTCGTGCAGGGTGTTGGCGAGCGACATCGTGTAGCAGCCGGCGAGCGAGGCGCCGAGCAGCTCCTCGGGGTTCGTCGCCGGGGCGTCCTCGACCCGGGACTTCAGCGAGTACGGGCCGCGGAAGGCGCCGCTGCCGAGGGCGATCTCGCCGCTGCCGGTGGCGTCGGAGCCGGTCCAGGTGACCGTCGAGGTGCGCGTGATCCTGAAAGCCATGCACCGGAGAGTACGGGGCCGAAGGCGCCTGCTGGTTATAGTCGATGGCCCGTTGTCAGCTCGTTCCCTGGGAGCGCCAGTGACCTTCGACGTCGATGCCGTCCGCCGCCGTTTCTCGTCTCTCGACCAGTTCGCGTTCTTCGACGCGCCTGGCGGCACGCAGGTGCCGGGCGAGGTCGGCGACGCCATCGCGAAGGCTCTCGCCGAGGCCAGCGCCAACCTCGGCGCGCCGTACGCGACGGGCGAGCGCGTCGAGCGGATCGTCACCGACGCCAAGGCCGGCGGCGCCCGCTTCCTCGGCTGCAGCCCCTCGGAGGTCGTGTTCGGGACGAACATGACCACCCTCAACTTCGCCCTCTCGCGCACGGCCGGGCGGCGCTTCGAGGAGGGTGACGAGATCCTGGTCACCCGGCTCGACCACGACGGCAACGTCGCGCCGTGGCTCGAGCTGGCCGAGGACCGCGGCCTGGTCGTGAAGCTGGTCGACCTGCACGAGGACACGACCCTCGACCTCGGCGACCTCGAGCGAAAGCTCTCGGACCGGACCCGGGTCGTGTCCTTCCCCTGGGCCTCGAACGCCATCGGCACCGTGGTCGACGCGAAGGCGGTCGTGAAGCTGGCCCACGACGCCGGTGCGATCGCCTGGATCGACGCCGTCCACTACGCCGCCCACGAGCCGATCGACGTGCGCGACGTCGACACCGACGTCCTCCTGTGCTCGCCGTACAAGTGGTGCGGGCCGCACCTCGGCATGGCCTACGTGCGCGAGTCGCTGGCCGAGACCTGGCGGCCGTACAAGGCCCGCCCGGCGCCGGACACCCCGGTCGCCCGCCGCTTCGAGACCGGCACCCTGCCGTACGAGCTCCTGGCCGGGCTGAACGCGACGTTCGCCTACCTCGACTCGCTCGGCGGCATGCCCGTCCTGCGCGACTACGAGCGCGGGCTCGCCCAGCGGTTCCTCGACAACCTGACCGACGCCGCCACGGTCTACGGGCTGCCGACGATGGAGGGCCGCGTGCCGACGTTCCTCCTGAACCTCGACGGGCATCCCGGCGAAGGACGTCGCCCTGGCCCTGTCGGCCCGGGGGATGGGCGTGTGGAGCCACGACTCCTACTACTCGCTCGGGCTGTACCCGAAGCTGGACTACGACGAGGCCGTCCGGCTCGGGTTCATCCACTACAACTCGCCGGCCGAGGTCGACCGGCTGTGCAGGAGCTCGCCCGGCTCGCCGAGCAGCCCGCGGTCGCGTCCCGCTGACGTGGAGTACGTCCCGCTCGGCCCCGCGGGGGTCAAGGTCTCCCGGATCATCCTCGGCTGCGGCAACTTCGGCGGCATCGGCTCGTCGCCGGCGTTCTTCGGCCAGGGGGAGAGCGAGGAGGAGGCGTTCCGGATCATGGACGCCGCCCTGGACCTCGGCATCAACGTGTTCGACACCGCCGACGCCTACGGCGGCGGGCGCAGCGAGAGCATCATCGGGCGCTGGCTCGACCGCCGCGGCGCGGCCGTGCGCGACCGGGTCCTGGTCTCGACGAAGGCCTTCAACCCGGTCGGGGCGATGGGCCCGAACGACCAGGGCCTGTCGCGGCGGCACCTGAAGCGCCAGGTGCACGCGAGCCTGCAGCGCCTGGGCGCCGACCACGCCGACCTCTACCTGGTGCACGAGCCCGACCCGACGACGCCGCTCGAGGAGACCCTCGGGGCGCTCGACGACCTCGTCCGCGCGGGCACGATCCACTACCTCGGGGCGAGCAACATCGAGGCCTGGCGGCTGGTGCGGGCCCAGTGGCTCGCCGAGCGGCACGGCGACCCAGCGCTTCGCCTGGGTGCAGAACTCCTACAGCCTGCTCGACCGCGACGCCGCGAGGCCGAGCTCTTCGCGGCCCTCGAGCAGCTCGGGCTCGGCTTCACGCCGTTCTCGCCGCTCTCGGGCGGCTGGCTGACCGGGCAAGTACCGCCGCGGCCAGGACGGCGCCGAGCGGCTCGCGCATGACGCTCCGGCCCGAGCCGTACGCCCACCTGCAGGACGACCGCACCTTCGACGCCCTCGAGGCCCTGCAGACCGCCGCCGACGAGCGCGGCGTCTCGATGGCCGCGCTCGCGCTCGGCCTGGCTCCTGCACCACCCGCGGGTGACCGCCGTGGTGGTCGGGCCGCGCAGCCCCGACCAGCTCGCGCCGGCCAACCAGGCGCTCGAGCTGTCCATGACGCCCGAGGAGCACGCCTCGCTCGGGGCCCTGTTCGACGACGTTCCGCGACCCCGAGGCCGATGATGCCGCTCCGCGTGCTGTCCAGCGACGACGTCCACGCCCACCTGCGGCCCGGGCCGTGCGCCGAGGCGATGGAGCGGGTGCTCTCGGAGCTCGCCCGGGGCACGCTGCACATGCCGCTGCGCTTCGTGGTGCGGCCGCCCGGCGCCGCCGGCCTGATGGGGCTGATGCCGGCCTACCGCGGCGGCTCCGAGCCGCTGTACGCGCTGAAGGCGGTCTGCATCTTCCCGGACAACCCGAAGAAGGGGCTCGACGCCCACCAGGGCGGGGTGCTCCTGTACGACGGGGAGACCGGCGAGCTGCGGGCGCTGGTGGACGGCTCGGCGATCACCGCCGTGCGCACCGCCGCCGTCTCGGTGGTGGCCACGAAGGCGCTCGCCCGGCCGGACGCCGGCGAGCTCGCGATCCTCGGCTCGGGCGTCCAGGCCGAGGCCCACCTGCACGCGCTCGCAGAGGCCCTGCCCGGCCTCCGCCGGGTGCGGATCCACTCGCGCAGCGCGGCCAACGCCGAGAAGCTGTGCGCTGCGGCGGGCGCGCGCTACGCCTTCCCGGTCGAGCCCGCCGGCTCGGTGGCCGACGCGCTGCGCGGCGCCGACGTCGTGGTCACCGCGACGACCGCTCGCGAGCCGGTGGTCGAGCGCGAGCACCTCGAGCCGGGCATGCACCTGAACGTGGTCGGCTCGAGCATCCCCACGACCCGCGAGCTGAGCGGCGCGGCGATCGCCGCCACGCGGCTGTTCGTCGACCGCCGCGAGTCCACCGTCAACGAGGCCGGCGACTTCCTGTTCGCCCTGCGCGAGGGGGCGATCGGCGAGGACCACATCGCCGCCGAGCTCGGCGAGGTCCTGATCGGCAGCGCCGAGGGCCGGCGCTCGGACGACGAGATCACGGCGTTCAAGTCGCTCGGCCTGGCGGTCGAGGACCTGGCCGCCGCCGAGCTCGCGGTGCGCGCGGCCGCGGCCGCCGGCGCCGGGGCGGAGGTGCCCTGGTGATCCCGCTCGACGACATCCGGCGTGCGCGCGAGGCCATCGCCGGCGTCGCGCTGCGCACCCCGCTGGTGCGGCCGCTGCTGCCCGAGGCCCCGTGCGAGATCCACCTCAAGCTCGAGTGCCTGCAGCCGATCGGCTCGTTCAAGATCCGCGGCGCCTACAACGCCATCAGCCAGGTGCCCGACGACCAGCTGCGCCAGGGCGTGGTCACCGCGAGCGCCGGCAACATGGCCCAGGGCGTGGCCTACGCCGCCCGGGTGCGCGGCGTCCCGGCGACCGTGGTGGTGCCGGACCACGCGCCGCAGACCAAGCTCGACGCCGTCGAGCGGCTCGGCGGGCGGGTCGTCAAGGTGCCGTTCGACGTCTGGTGGCAGACGATCGTCGACTCCCGCTACGAGGGCGTCGCCGGGCACTTCGTGCACCCGGTGCTGGACGACCCGGTGATGGCCGGCAACGGGACGATCGGCCTCGAGCTGCTGGAGGACCTGCCGGACCTGGACGCGGTCGTCGTCCCGTGGGGCGGCGGCGGGCTCACCTCGGGGATCGCGAGCGCCGTCAAGGCGCTCAAGCCGGACGTCCGCATCTACAGCGCCGAGCCCGAGACCGGGGCGCCGATGTCGATCTCGCTGCCGGCCGGCGAGATGCGCAGCGTCGAGTACACCCCGTCGTTCGTCGACGGGTCCGGCAGCAAGGCGCTCCTGCCCAAGATGTGGGAGCTGGGCCGCGAGCTGCTCGACGGCGCGCTCGTCGCCTCGCTCGACGAGACCGCCGCCGCCGTGCGGCTCATGGCCGAGCGGGCCCGGGTCGTCGCCGAGGGCGCCGGAGCGCTCGCCCTGGCCTGCGCGCTGGCCGGCCGGGCCGGCGAGGGCAAGGTCGTGTGCATCGTGTCCGGGGGCAACATCGACGCCTCCCGGCTGACCACGATCCTAACCGGCGGGACCCCTGACGTCAGATTGTCTTTGACATGGCCGCTTTGCGGCGTGCAGACTGGCGCTTCTGCCGCGCGAGGCGGCAAGGCCGGTGCTGCGCACCATCGCACCGCCGGCCGGGGGGACAGGATCAAGGAGGAGAGCGTGCACGTAAGACGAGCACGAGCAGTCGTTGGCGCCGTAGCGGCGACCGCGGCTGTTGGAGCGGCGGTCACCCTGGGCGGCGTCGCGGGGGCCACCCCGATGGCAACGTCGACCGCGGCGGCCAGCTGCACGGCCAAGATCGGCTTCATGGGCCCGTTCACGGGTGATGCGGCGCCGATCGGCCAGGAGCAGCTGAAGTGGGGCCAGTTCGGCCTGCAGCAGTGGAACGCTGCACACGGCACCAACATCCAGATCGTCAAGGGCGACACCCAGCTGAAGGCGCCGCAGGCCACCACCGTGGCTCGCAAGCTGCAGTCCGACAGCTCGATCGTCGGCGTGGTCGGCCCCGCCGGCTCCCAGGAGGTCGCGGCCGTCGGCCCGATCTACACCCGCGCGGGCCTGGTCGTACATCTCGCCGTCGGCCACCGACCCGAGCCTGTCGAAGAACAAGACGTTCTACCGCGTCGTCCCCACCGACGACGTGCAGGGCCCGAGCGACGCCGACTACGTCGTGAAGACGCTCAAGCTGAAGTCGGTCTACGTCATCGACGACCAGAGCTCGTACGGCGTCGGCCTGGCGAAGGCCTTCGGCGCGCAGGCGCAGAAGGACGGCGCCACCGTCAAGACCGACTCGGTGACGCAGGTCGCGGGCCAGGACTTCAGCTCGCTGGCCAACAAGATCGACACCGCGGCGGTGTTCCTGCCGTGGCAGATCGCGGCCAACGCCCAGCAGTTCGCCGCAGGCGCTGCAGGCGGCCGGCAAGGGCAACGTCAAGCTCTTCGGCTCCGACGGCCTGTTCTCGCCCGGCACGTTCACCGCCAACGGCGCCTACGTCTCGTCGTTCGCCCCGGACATCCGCGGCATCCCCGCGGACAAGGCCACCGTCGCCGCGTACGACAAGAAGTACGGCAAGAAGTGGGGCACCTTCGGCCCGCCGGTCTACGTCGCGATGCAGGTCGTCGCCAACGCGATCACCCAGGCGTGCGCCTCGGGTGGCGGCAAGGCGAGCCGCTCGGCCGTCCTCGCGAACGTCGGCAAGACGAACATGGCGAAGTCGCTGCTCGGGCCGATCAAGTTCGACTCGAAGCACAACCTCAGCGGCGCCCGCTTCTTCATCTTCAAGATCAACGCGCAGGGCGACTACAACGCTCGTGCACTAGCGCCAGGCTCATGCGACCGCGGCCCGTCCGGCGACGTCCGGGCGGGCCGCGCGTCGTGCAGTCCCGACCTGACCCCTCTTGGACTTCACGTTCTTCTTCAACGAGGTCGTCAACGGCCTGAGCCTCGGCAGCGTGTACGCGCTGATCGCGCTGGGGTACTCGATGGTCTACGGCATCCTCAAGCTGCTGAACTTCGCCCACGGCGAGATCTTCATGTTCGGCGCGTTCGCGGCGTTCGGCGTGCTCGACCTGCTCGGGCGGGCCCGGCGGTCTCGGCATCCCCGTGGCGCTGGCGCTCCTCCTGATGTTCGTCGCCTCGATGGCGGTCTCGGGCTTCCTCGGGATCGTCGTCGAGCGCTTCGCCTACCGGCCGCTGCGCGACGCCCCGCGGATCGCCCCGCTGATCTCGGCGCTCGGCGTGTCCTTCTTCCTGCAGAACGTGGCGCTGCTGCTGTTCGGCGCCGACATCCGCTCCTACGACACCCCGAAGCTGATCGGCCTCGGCACGAACCTGAGCATCGGCGGCGTCCACATCTGGCTCGTCCGGATCCTGGTCATCGTGCTCGCGCTCGTCCTGATGGTGGCGCTGATGGTGCTGGTCGACCGCTCGCCGCTGGGCCGGGCGATGCGGGCCACGGCGTACGACCGCGAGGCGGCCTCGATGATGGGCGTGGACGTCGACCGGGTGATCGTGTGGACGTTCTTCATCGGCTCGGCCCTGGCCGGCGTCGGCGGGGTGATGTTCGGGCTGATGTACGGCGGGATCTACAACCTGATGGGCCTGGGCATCGGCCTGAAGGCGTTCATCGCCGCGGTCATCGGCGGGATCGGCAACATCCCCGGCGCGATGCTCGGCGGCCTCCTGCTCGGCCTGTCGGAGTCCCTGGTGACGGCGTACGTGTCGTCGACCTTCAAGGACGCGATCGTGTTCGTGATCCTGATCGCGGTGATGCTCCTGCGTCCCAGCGGCCTGCTCGGCTCACCGGCGATCCAGAAGGTCTGATGTCCTCCGAGCCGCCGCGCCAACCGGAGATCGGGACCGACACCTGGGTCGCGCAGCACGAGCAGCGCGTCGAGGTGCGCTCGAAGCCGCTGTCGCGCTTCCTGAAGCGGCTCGACCGGGTCCCGATCACGCTGCGGGTGGTCGCGGTGGTGGTGCTGCTCGCGCTGCTGCCGACGCTCGACTCGTCGGACTACATCCAGCAGGTCGCGGTGAACGCGGCGCTGCTCGCGCTGCTGGCGCTCGGCCTGAACGTGGTCGTCGGGATGGCCGGGATGCTCGACCTCGGCTACACGGCGTTCTACGGCATCGGCGCCTACCTGTTCGCCGTTCCTCGCCTCGCCCCAGCTGGGGCACCACTGGCCGAGCATCCCGGCGCTCCTGGTGGTGATGGTGGCCACGGCCGGCGTGGGCGTGCTGGTCGGCCTGCCGACGCGCCGGCTGCAGGGTGACTACCTGGCCATCGTGACGCTGTTCTTCGGCCAGCTCTTCATCACCCTGGCGACGAACGCGGACCGCATCAAGCTGCCCTGGCAGGACTCCGCGCTCGACCTGACCGGCGGGCCGAACGGGATCGTCGGCGTCGACGCCATCCGGGTCATCGGCGAGCCCTTCCCGACCCACACGCTGTTCTCGGTGGCGGACTACTACTACCTGCTGCTGGTGGTGTTCGGGATCGTGATGATCGTGCTCTACCGGCTGTCCGCGTCCCGCACCGGCCGCGCCGTGCGCGCGCTGCGCGAGGACCCGCTGGCGGCCGCCCAGATGACGATCCCGGTGTTCCGGCTGCGGATCTTCGCGTTCGCCGTCGGGGCTGCGATCGCCGGCCTCACCGGGGCGATCTTCGCCTCCCAGCAGATCTCGGTGTTCCCGTCGAACTTCGACGTGATGGTGCTGATCACCATCTACGCGGCGGTGGTCCTGGGCGGCGAGGGCTCCCAGGCCGGCGTCGTGCTCGGCGCGGTGATCGTCACCGTCCTGCCCGAGATCCTGCGCGACGCGGGCAAGGCCGAGCTCCTGTTCTACGGGGCGATCATCGTGCTGCTGGTGGTGCGCATCCGGCCCTGGTCGCGGCTGGCCATCGTGCTCGGCGGGACGGTGCTGTTCGGCGAGATCGTCTGGCAGATCGGGAACGCCATCACCCCGAGGGCGACCGCCGGCGAGCCCGCCGCGTCGGGATGGTTCGGCGACCTGATCTCGCACTGGGTGCTGCTCCCGGAGAACAACATCACGATCGGCAACTATGCCTTCGTGGTGCTGGTCTTCGCCCTGCTCGGGCTCTCGCTGGTGAAGGACTCGCGGCTGCAGGCGTACCTCCTGATCCCGGTCCTGTACCTGGCGGCGTTCGTGTGGGAGAACCGGCTGATCATCGAGCCGACGACCACCCGCCTGATCCTGTTCGGGGCGCTGCTCGTGATGATGATGGTCGCCCGGCCGCAGGGGCTCCTCGGACGCATGCGCGTGGAGCTGGTCTGATGGCCTGACTCCGTCCTGTCGCTGCGCGGCGTCACGAAGGCCTTCGGGGGCCTGCGGGCCGTCGGCAACCTCGACCTCGAGGTGGGCCAGGGCGAGGTGGTGAGCGTGATCGGGCCGAACGGCGCCGGCAAGACGACGCTGTTCAACCTGATCACCGGCATCTACCGACCCGACAGCGGAGCGATCGAGCTCGAGGGCGCCTCGCTGGTCGGCAAGGCGCCCCACAAGATCGCCCAGCTCGGCGTGGCCCGGACGTTCCAGACGATCCGCCTGTTCCTGAACATGACGGTGCGCGAGAACGTGCTGGCCTCCCAGTACGGCTCGACGAGGAGCGGCCCGCTGCGGTCGATCCTCGGGACGCCGCGCGCGCGCCGCGAGGAGCGCGAGATGCTGGCCTGCGCCGAGGAGCAGCTGAGCTTCTTCGGGCAGCGGCTGATGGGCTACCGCTGGGACCAGCCTGCCTACAGCCTGTCGTACGCCAACCGGCGCCGGCTCGAGATCGCCCGGGCGCTGGCGACGCGGCCGCGGATCCTGCTGCTCGACGAGCCCGCCGCCGGCATGAACCCCAAGGAGACGCACGAGATCACCGAGCTGATCGGCCGGCTGCGCGACGAGCGCGGCTGCACGATCCTGGTGATCGAGCACGACATGCACGTGGTGGAGGGGATCTCGAACCGGGTGGTCGCGCTCGACCACGGCGAGAAGATCGCCGAGGGCTCGTTCGAGCAGGTCGCCACCGACCCCCGGGTCGTCGAGGCGTACCTCGGCACCGGCGCGACGGCCTCGAAGTGAGCAGCGGCGGAAACGGCGCCGAGCCGCTGCTGAAGCTCGACGCGGTCGACACCTACTACGGCCAGATCCACATCCTGCAGGGCGTGTCGATCGAGGTGCTGCCCGGCGAGCTCGTGTGCCTGCTCGGCGGCAACGCCTCGGGCAAGTCGACGACGCTGAAGACGGTCCTCGGGATCGTGCGCCCGCGGCGCGGGACGGTGTCGATCGCCGGCGAGGACGTGACCGCCCGCTCGACGAGCCACCGGGTGCGGCGGGGCATCGCCATCGTCCCCGAGAACCGCCGGATCTTCGCGCCGATGACCGTCCTCGAGAACCTCGAGATGGGCGCGTACCTGCGCGGCGGCGCCGACAAGGAGGACTTCGACCGGGTCTACGAGCTGTTCCCGCGGCTGCACGAGCGGCGAAAGCAGCTCGGAGGGACGCTGTCCGGCGGCGAGCAGCAGATGCTGGCGGTCGGCCGGGCCCTGATGTCGCGGCCGCGGCTGATCCTGATGGACGAGCCGTCGATGGGCCTCGCCCCGATCCTGGTCGAACAGAGCTTCGCGGTGATCCGCCAGGTGCACGAGAGCGGCGTCGCGATGCTGGTCGTGGAGCAGAACGCGAACATGGCGCTGTCCGTCGCCGACCGCGGCTACGTGCTGCAGACGGGGCGGATCGTGCTGGCCGACACGGCCGACGCGCTGCTCGCCAACGAGGGGCTGCGCAAGGCGTACCTGGGGCGCTGAGCCCTACTCAGACGTGCCCGACGCGCCGGCGCCGCCGCGTGAGCAGCGCCAGCACGACGACGCCGACGACGGCTGCCACGATGGACGAGGCCCAGCCGTCGAACGCCGGCAGGAGCCAGGCGAGCCCGAGGCCCACGACGACTGCGATGGCCACCACCAGCACGAAGTCGGTGTGCCGCATCGAGTGCTCACTTCCCGTCTCGCGCCGACCGCACACCTGTCCGAAAAGCGTCGAGGGCGGCGCCGCCCGGTGCGGCACCGCCCTCGGTCGCGCCCGGCGCTCTAGTGCCTGGTGACCCGGAGCGCCAGCGTGGTGCGCGCGAAGCCCGGCGCGATCACCACGATCCTGGCCGTGCCCTTCTTCTGTGCCGGCCAGAAGCCGGTCACGTGTCCGTCGAGCCCGGCATTCAGCTTGTACAGCGTGTTCTGGTCGTCCCGGACCTGCAGCTGGGCGTACGGGACGGGGTGGCCGTTCAGGTCGAGGACGTCCACCGCGACGACGTCCGCGGTGTGGCCGGCGACGAGGTGCTTCGGCAGGCCCTTCAGGGTGAGCGGGGTGCCGTTGACCGCGGTCGACGTGACCCCGGCGAACCTGAGCTTCGCGAGCGCCTTGCCAGCGGCCAGGGTGACGGTCGCGCGGGCGCCCTTCCTGGCCCGGAAGTGCAGGGTCCTGGTGCCGGACGGGGTGTGCGACTCGATGGTCACCGGGCCGTTGCCCGTGCCGATCACGGCGACGCGGTAGGTGCCCTTCGGGATGACGTAGCTGACGGCCTCGCCGCTGCGGTACACCGCGCCCGGCGCCTGGGCCATGACCTGGCCGGAGGAGTCGACCCCGAGCTTCTTGCCGGCGGCGTCCGAGAACAGCAGCCGCACCGGGGAGTGCACCGTGAGCACCGAGGAGCCGGTCGTCGCGCCTCCGAGGCAGCCGCCGACGCCGCTCTGGACCGGGATCGGGTAGCCCGCCCAGGTGCGGACGTCGCTGCGGTCGACGGCGATCGGAGAGCCGTTGGCCCACTCGGTCATGGTCGGCGGCGTGGTGAAGCCGATCCAGTTGCGCGTCCAGCTCGGGTCGAACACGTACGCGCCGGTCGACGGGGAGACGTGGCCCTGCTTGTCGACCGTCGGCCGCTGGCCGAAGGGGAAGAGCGCCAGCGCGTGCGAGCCGCCGCTGGTCACGGCCATCACGTCGAGACCCTTCAGGAGCGGCGAGGCCGGGCGCAGGCCGACCATCCACTCGGCGAGGTCCGTCGCGCTCGGCAGGAACGGCAGCGGCGCCGAGGTCGACACGCCGCCGTCACCGCGGGCCGCGCCGATGATCGCCTGCAGCAGGCTCTGCCCGTTCGGGATCGTCGAGGCGTCGACCCCGAGGAAGTTGACGCCCGCGCGGTAGGTCTCGTCCGGCTTGCCGTTCTTGCGGGTCACGTCGAGGTACCAGGGGCCCGCGTTGGTGCCGGCGTAGATCGTGTAGCTGAGCTTGCCGTCCGCGCCCGTCTTCGCCGGGAAGCCGCCGATCGTGTCGGCCTGACCGTCGCTGAACAGCGTCGGCCAGAGCGCCTGGTTGTCGGTCGAGCAGATGACCGCCGAGTTCTCGGTCGGGCCGTCCACCGTGACGTCCACGTTCGGCGCGGGATCGCCGTGCTGGGTCAGCGCGCTCAGCGTGAGCACGCCGCGGGAGGTGCCGTCGGCCTGGCACGTCGAGCCGGTTCGAGCGGAACTGCAGCCGCCGGTCGAGCTCGAAGTTGACCTTCACCTGCGGCTCGCGCTTGTTCGGGGTGACGTCCGCCGCGGTGCCGGTCGAGGCCTTGCCGTTCTGCATCACGTAGTACAGCTCGTACGGGCCGATCCCCGCGGGGACGGCGCGCAGGTCGATGGTCTTCGCGTCCTCGAGCCCCACCCGGTAGCTGCCGTTCGGGTCGGTGTAGACGGTCAGCTCCTCGCCGCCGGGCAGGCCTGACACCTTGACCGCCACGCCGGCCACGCCACGGCCGAACTCGTCCGTGATCCGGCCGAGGACGGCGTACTTGCCGAGGCTCCGCCAGTTCACCTCGACGTTGCCCTTGATGACCTTCGTGACGCTCGTCTTGCAGGTCTTCGACGAGATCGCGTTGCCGTCGTCGATGCAGATCTTGCTCTTGCCGACGCTGATCCTGTACGAGCCGGGCTTCATGTCGATCGCGTCGTAGTAGCCGTCGGCGTCGGTGACCGCGTACAGCTGCTCGGGGCCGTCGATCGACACCCGCACGCCGCCGAGGCCGGCGCCCTCGCCGTCGACCACGCGGCCGTTCAGCGACGGCCCGTCGACGACCGCGTAGTAGTCGCCGTCGGTGTAGGCCGAGATCGCGAGGCCCATCGTCGGGCCGAACACGACCCAGCCGCTGGTGCGCGACGTCGCCTCGAAGCGGCACGAGGTGTGCCAGTAGTTCGGGCTGCCGTCGGTCGGGCCGGGTGGCGCCTCGGTCGGGCAGGAGAGCGTCTTCAGGCCTGATCCGCCGGGCGACGCCCAGGAGTAGACCGGGTAGCGCCCGGCGTGCGTCTCGATCTGGGCGGTGAGGGTGTCGCCGACCCGCAGGATGTGCCGGTCGACCTCGAAGATCCCGCTCCACAGGTTGTAGTAGCACGGCGCCTTGCCGCGGTAGGTGAGGCAGTCGCTGGCGACGGGGGTGGGGCCGAGATCCTTCGCCCGCTTCGGCGCGGCGTTGCCGGCGTTGGCGAAGGCGAGGCTCAGCAGGGTGACGGCGGTGGCCGCCACGACGGTCGTTCGGCGCATGTTGGGCTCCTCCGGGACTGCGCGCTGTGGACGGTCGCTACGCTAGGAACGGGACGTCCCACCGCCGTCCCACGAGTCGCCAGGCCCGGTTGCGAGCCCTCTCCGAACGCCACGTGCCCCGGCCGCGCCTGCTCGCGGCCCTCGTTGCCGCGCCCGCGTCCCTGGTCGAGGCGCCGGGCGGCTACGGCAAGAGCACGCTGGCCGCGGAGCTCGCCGCCCAGCTCGAGGTCGCCCAGCTCGAGGCCGACGTCATCGGGCCGATCGCCACGCCGCCGCTGCTGGCCGCGGCGCTTCGGCGCGGGGCGCTGCGCGCCGGCCTCTGGGACCTGGCGCACGCGCTCGAGCAGGAGGTGGGGGAGGAGCCGGCCGAGGCGGCGGCGCTCCTGGCCCAGGCGCTCGCCGGCGCGGGCGGCTCGCTGCTGGTGGTGGTCGACGAGGCCCAGCACGTCGAGGGCCCGGCGGCCGAGACCCTGGCCGCCCTGACCCGGGCCGCCGGCCCGCCGTGGCGCCTGCTGGTGCTCGGCCGCCGGCTGCCGGGAGCGCTCGACGGCGCGCCGCGGCTCGACGCCGACGACCTGGCCTTCGAGCCCGCCGAGGCGGACACCCTGCTGCAGGCGGCGCTCGGCCGGGCGACCTCACCGGCCGAGTCGGCGGCGGTCTACGCGACCGGCCAGGGCTGGCCCGCGCTGACGTCGCTGCTGGCCGCCCGCCTGGCCCGCGAGGCCGGCCCCGACGGGCCGAACATGTCGCTCGCCCGGCGGACGCTGGCCCTGCTGGTCGACGACCAGCTCTCGGGCTTCGACGGAGACGAGCGGCGGCGGGTCGCCGAGCTCGCCCGGCTGCCGCTGCTCTCGCCGGCGCTGGTGGACGAGCTGCTCGGCGCCGGCGGCTTCGAGCGGCTGCTGCGCGCCGGCCTGCCGCTGGCGGCCCGGCGGGACGGCTGGCACGAGCTCCCCGGCCGGCTGCGCGAGGAGCTCGCGGGCCGCGAGGCGCTGTCGCCCGAGGCCGCCCGGACCGCGGCCCGCGCCTACACCGCCGGCGGCGAGCTCGCCACCGCCGTCCAGCTCCTGGCCGGGGTGGGGGACGGCGAGGCCGCCGCGAGCCTGCTCGCCGGCCGCTCGCTGACCGAGCTCGACGAGCTCGGCCTGCCGCTGCTCCTGGCCACGCTGGCGCTGCTGCCCGACGACGCGCTCCGCCGGCACCCTGCGGCGCTGCTGCAGGCGGTGCGGGTGGCCGACCTGGCCCGGGTGCAGGAGCAGGCCGCCCGGCTGCTCGAGCGGGCAGGCCGGCTGCTGCCCGACGACGGCCCGGAGGCGCGGGAGCTGGGCGCCGAGCGCGCCGTCTTCGCCGCCCGCCACGGCGCCTACGACGCGTCCCTGGCGCTGGCCGCCGCGGTGCTCGAGCGGGTCGAGCCGGGCGAGGCGGTGGCCCGCGGCCGGGCGCTGCTCGCGCGCGCCCTGGTCGGCGTCCACCGCGGCGACGGCCAGAGCCTGGCAGCGGGGGAGCCGGCGCTCGAGGAGGCCGCGGCGCTGTTCGCCACGATCGGCGAGCAGCGCTGGCGCGGCGACGCCCTGGCGACCCTCGCGTTCCACTACCACTACGGCCGCTCCGACCTCGCGGGCGCCGCTGCGACGATGGCCGCCGCCCTGGGCTGCCTGCCCGGGCCGACGCGCGACCGGGCCGGCTGGCAGACGTTCCACGCCGAGATCGCGGCCTACAGCGGCGACCTGGCCGAGGCCGAGGCTGCCCTGCGCGAGGCCGAGGCCATCGGCCGCGCCCTCGGCGACCGCCGGATCATGGGCTACGCCGCCTGGACCGGCGCCGGGGTGTCGGCGGTCCGCGGCGACCTGCCAGGGACGCTGCAGCGCCTGCGGCTGGCCGAACGCCAGCGCGGCGTCTGGTTCGAGCACGGCAGCGGCGTCCTGTTCCTGGCCGACGCCGCCACCCTGCTGGCCCGGCTCGGCGCACGCGACGAGGCCTACGCCTACCTCGAGCAGGCCGACGCCCGGGCCACGGCGCCCGACCTGCGCGACGTCGTGCTGCTGGCCCGGGGCACCGTCGAGAGCCGCTTCGGCGACCCCGCGGCCGCCGAGCAGGCGCTGCGGGCCTACGAGGCGTCCGAGCAGATCGCCCAGCGTGAGGAGTGGCGGGTGCTGCTCGAGCGGGCCTTCGCGGCGCAGCGGCGCGACGCCAGGGCCGACGCCGCGGCCCTGGCGGCCCGGGCGTTCGCCGCCGCCCGCGCGCTGGGCGTCGAGCAGCTCGCCGCGCTGCACGAGCCCGAGCTGACCGCGCGCCTGGCGCCGCTGGCCTCGGCCGCCGGCTCCGAGGCCGCGAGCGCCGTCGAGGCCCGCACGCCGGCGATCGCCGTCCAGCTCCTGGGCGGCTTCGGCGTGACCGCGGACGGCCGTCCGGCCGACCCGCCGCCGGGGCATCCGGCCACGCTGGTCAAGCTGATGGCGGTGTCCCGCGGGCCGGTGCTGCTGGACGTGGCGGTCGAGGGCCTGTGGCCCGACACCGACCTCGAGACCGGCCGCCGGCGGCTGCGCAACGTGCTGAACCGGGTGCGCAGCGCCAGCGGCGAGCTGATCCTCCGCCAGGGCGAGGCGCTGGTGCTGGCGCCGGAGGTCGAGGTCGACCTGCGCCTGTTCGAGCGGGAGGCCCGCCAGGCGCTCGAGGGCGCCGGCGAGGAGCGCGAGGGCCTGGCCCGCATGGCGCTGGCCCGCTACACCGGCGAGCTCCTGCCGGCCGACCGCTATGCGCCGTGGAGCGGGGCGCCGCGCGACGACGTGCGCCGCCGGGTGCTCGACCTGCTCGACCTGCTGGCGGTCGAGGCCCGGGAGCGGGGCGAGGTCGACGACGCGATCCGGCTGATCGAGCGGGCCCTCGAGGTCGAGCCGGCGGACGAGGTGCGCTACCTGGCCTGCGCCGAGCTCCTGCTGGTGCAGGGCCGGCGCGGCGGGGCCCGCGACCTGGTCGACCGGGCGCTGGCGCTGCGCCAGGCGCTCGGCATCCCGCGCTCGCCGCGGCTCGAGCGGCTGGTCGCGGCGACCCGGTCGACTACGGTTCCGCCTCGCCGATGAGGATCTCGACGAGCATGCCCTGCACCGGATCCCTGCCCCGTGACCCGGGCCTCGGCGTCATGGCCCGGATCGCCGAGGAGGCCGGCGCCGACGGGCTGTGGGTCGCCGATCACGTGCTCATGGTCGACGCGCCGACGCGGGACTACCCGTACGCGGCCACCGGCGTCCCGACCTGGAGCCCCGACATCGACTACTACGAGTCGCTGACCTGCGTCTCGTTCCTGGCGGCGGCCACCGAGCGCGTGCGGGTCGGGACGGCGGTGCTGGTGATCACCCAGCGCAACGTGCTGCAGCTCGCGAAGACCGCGGCCAGCATCGACCAGCTCAGCCACGGGCGCCTGGCGCTCGGCGTCGGCTCGGGCTGGTACCGCGACGAGATCGAGGCCCTCGGCTACCCGGCGAGGACGCGCGGGCGGCGGTTCGAGGAGATGCTCGACGTCCTGCACGACTGCTGGAGCGGCCGGCCCGCGGCGTACGAGGGCCGCGAGGTCACGGTGGCCCAGAACCTGGTGCTGAAGCCACGGCCGCACCAGGAGCACGGCGTGCCGCTGCTGGTCGGCGGGATGCACGAGAACTCGCGCCGGCGGGCGGCCGAGCACGGCGACGGCTGGCTCGCGATCGCGTTCCTCGACCGGCTCGACCTCGACGAGCTGCAGGCCCAGGTCGAGGACGTGAAGCGGCGCCGGGCCGAGGCGGGCGGGCGGCCGTTCGAGCTGACGCTGCTCCTGCACTCCCGGCCCGAGGCGGTCGGCGAGATCCCCGCGCTGCTGCCGCGGCTGGGCCGGATGGGCTTCGACGAGGTCTCGATCGACGCGCCCTGGACGCTCGGGCTCGACGCCGCGGCGGATGCGATCGCCCTCGTTCGAGCGGGCGGCCGGCTGATGCGCTTCGGCTGGGTCCTCCCGTACGGCAGCGCGCGCACGGTCTCGGAGCTCGCCCCGATCGCCGAGGAGGCGGGCTGGGACGGGTTCTTCGTGTGGGACGCGGTGTGGGGGCTCGACGCCTGGGTGCTGCTCGGCGTGGCCGCGCTGCGCACCGAGCGGATCCGGCTCGGGACGATGCTGACGCCGGTCCCGCGGCGGCAGGCCGTGGGATCTCGCGAGCTCGGTGGCCACCGTCGACGAGCTGTCCGGCGGGCGGGTCATCCTGGCCGCCGGGCTGGGGGCGCCCGGCGAGCGGTTCTGGTACTTCGAGGAGGATCCGGGCCGCCGGGCCCGGGCCGAGGCGATGGACGAGAGCCTCGAGCTGATGGAGCGGCTCTGGGGCGGCGAGGCGTTCACCTACCACGGCACGCACTGGCGCACGGAGCACGAGGTGCCGGCCGTGCCGGACCCGCCGGCGGTGCTGCCGGTGCAGCGGCCGCGGCCCGACGACCTGGGTCGTCGGCGTCTGGCCGGCGCCGCGCTCGATGCGCCGGGTGGCCCGCTTCGACGGCTGGCTCCCGAACTACCGCGGCGCCGACGGCGGCATGGGCCGGCCGTCGCCCGAGGCGCTGGCCGAGGGCGTCGCCTGGCTCGCCGAGCGCCGCTCGCTCGACGGGCTTCGACGTCGTCGCCGAGGGCACCACGCCGCCGGATCCCGACGAGGCCGGGCGGATCGTGCAGCCGTGGGCCGACGCCGGCGCGACCTGGTGGATCGACGCCGACTGGTCCGAGATGGATCCCGAGAAGGTGCGGGCCACGGCCGAGGTGCGGCTCAGAGCCGGGCCGCCGCGGCTTCCCTGACCCGCTGGGCGACGGTGCGGCAGATGTCCGGCACGTCGCGCCGGTCGTCCGAGAACATCGACGGCTTGAACGCGATCGTGGTGCAGCCCTGGCGCAGCTGGTCGGGCACCGAGCGCAGCGCCTCGTCCAGGTCGGCCGTCGAGCGGCCGTCGGGAAAGCGGCCGCGGATGCCGCCGATCAGCTCGAACCAGGCCGGGTCGCGGCCGGCGGCCCGCAGCGCCGTCGTGCAGGCGCTCGACGTCGTCGTCGCGTCATCGGCCCGAACGGGTGCACCCCGTGGCCGTAGCGCACCAGCCGGCGCAGGGTCGCCTCGTGCAGGGTCTGGCCGCCGAACCACATCTGCAGCCCGTCGAGCCGGTACGGCCGGGGCTCGGCGTACATCTCGCGGAACGTGAAGAACCGGCCCTGGTGCGTCGCCGGATGGTCGCGCCAGACGGCGTGCATCGCCTCGAGCTGCTCGTCCAGGATCGCGCCGCGCTGGTCGAACGGCACGCCGAGCGCCTCGTACTCCTGCTCGTGCCAGCTCACGCTCGGCTGGACGACGATCCGGCCCTCGGAGAGCAGGTCGAGGCTCGCGAGCTGCTTGGCCAGGAGCAGGGGGTGGCGGAGCGGCGCGATGACCGCCGCCAGCGCGATCCGGACGCCGGGTGGTGGCCGACGCGACCGCCGCCGCCAGCACGGTCGAGTCGGGCCACGGCATCGCCGGGTCCTGGGTGCCCGGCGCGGCGTACTCGCGCGGGTTCGCCGGCCGGCCGTGGGCGTCGGCCTGGGAGCCGAGCGCCACGTGCTCGGACAGCATCACGGTCTCGACGCCGGCGTGCTCGGCCTCGACCGCCAGCTGGACGAGCGCCCGCAGGTCGCGCGGCGAGGTCATCGTCCAGTTCTCGGACAGGACGAGCATGACGCCTGGCGGGTGGCCGCCGACCCCGGGCACCGGGAGGGGCGGGCGCGCGCTCACGTCGCGAAGGCCAGGGTGGGGAGGTCCACCGCGGTCGCGCCGCCGTCGGCGACGACGACCGCGCCGGTCATCGCCGACGCCGCGGGCGAGGCCAGGAAGACCGCGATCGCCGCGATCTCGTCGGGCTCCACCGGGCGGCGCAGCGGCGTGTTCCGGGTCGCCAGGGCGTAGGCCTCCTCGCGGCTGGCCAGGCCGTGGCGCCGGACCAGCGCGTCCATCTCGATGTCGGCCAGCGGCGTGCGCACCCAGCCGGGGGCGACCGCGTTGACCCGGACCTCGGGGCCGTAGTCGCGCGCCAGCGAGCGCGTGAGGCCGAGCAGCGCGTGCTTCGCGCAGGCGTAGCCGAGCGCCGCGGGCGGCGCGGCCAGCCCGGCGATCGAGCTGATGACCACGATCGCGCCGCGCCGGGCCTGCAGGTGGGGGAGGGTCTCGCGCGCGGTGACGAACGCGGTCTGCAGGTTCGAGTGCAGCGCCCGCTCGAACGCTGCGTCGTCGGTGTCGAGCAGCGCCGCGGTGCCGGCGCCGCCGGCGCTCATCACGACGACGTCGAGCCCGCCGCGCCGCTCGTGGGCGATCCGGCAGGCCTCGCGCACCGCCTCGGCGTCGGCCGCGTCGCCGGCGACCGGCGTGCCGCCGGTGGCCTTCGCCACCCGCTCGAGCGGCCCGGGCCGCCGCCCCATCAGGATGAGGTCGTACCCCTCGGCTGCGAGCCGGCGGGCCACCGCCTCGCCGATCCCGCTGCCCGCGCCGGTCACCAGCGCGCAGCGCTGCTCTCCGCTTCCCTGCATGTCGGGCATTCTTCTCGATCGAACCTACGACGGAGGAACCGCGTGGAGTACCGCCAGCTTGGACGCTCCGGCCTTCGCATCTCGGCCCTGACGATGGGAACGATGACGTTCGGCAACCGGGGCGGGGACGCGCCGGTCGGCATGAACGGGCTCGACGACGCCCGCCGCCACGTCGACGTGTGCCTCGACGCCGGCGTCACCACCTTCGACACCGCGGACGTCTACGCCGCCGGGGTCTCGGAGGAGATCCTCGGCGAGGCCCTGAAGGGCCGGCGCGAACGGCTCGTCCTGGCCACCAAGGCCCGCATGAAGATGGGCGACGGCCCGAACGACGCCGGGCTCTCGCGGCAGCACCTGATCCAGGGCTGCGAGGACAGCCTGCGCCGCCTCGGCACCGACTGGATCGACCTCTACCAGGTGCACGAGTGGGACGGCCAGACCCCGGTCGAGGAGACGCTTGCGGCGCTCGACGACCTCGTCCGCTCGGGCAAGGTGCGCTACGTCGGCTGCTCGAACTTCTCGGGCTGGCAGCTGATGAAGCACCTCGGCGCCTCGGACCGGCTCGGCTACGAGCGCTACGTCTCGCAGCAGATCCACTACACCCTCGAGGCCCGCGAGGCCGAGTACGAGCTCGTCCCGGCCGGTCTCGACCAGGGCGTCGGGATCCTCGTCTGGAGCCCGCTCGCCGGCGGCCTGCTGACGGGCAAGTACCACCGCGACCAGAAGCCCTCGTCGGGGCGCCACCTGAGCGCCTGGGACGAGCCGCCGATCCGCGACGAGGAGCGGCTGCGGCCGCATCGTCGACGTGCTGGTCGAGGTCGCCGAGGCCCACCACGTCTCGCCGGCCCAGGTGTCGATCGCCTGGCTGCTCGGACGGCCGTGCGTGAGCTCGGTGGTCATCGGGGCCCGCACCGACGACCAGCTCGCCGACAACCTGGCCGCCGCCGACCTGGTGCTCACGCCCGGACGAGGTCGCGCGGCTCGACGAGGTCTCGGCGCCGCCGCTCCTGTACCCGCACTGGCACCAGGCCAAGACCGCCCGCGACCGGCTCGGCGCGCCCGAGCTCACCCTGCTCGGGCCGCACCTGCAGGACTGAGCCCGGGTTCGCCGGGTCCACGTAGGTGCGCTGCAGGTAGACCAGCACGACCAGCGCCAGCGCGACCAGGCCGACCAGCAGCGCCGGCGCGGCCACGGGCTGCAGCACGAGCAGCAGGAGCACCACGATCGCGGTCGACAGCTTGAGCGCCAGGCCGAGCCGTGATCGAGCCCGGTCACGGTGAGCACCCGGGTCACGATCAGCGCGCCCAGGAACACCGCGACGCCCGCCGCACAGGGCCACGGCCGCCCCTGCCGCCAGGTGGTCGTGGCCGGACTCCTCGATCGCCAGGCGGATGCCCGCGCTGAGCGCGGCGAGGGACATCAGGAGCGGCAGGTGGGCGTACGAGTAGATCACCACCGAGCGGGTGCTGCCGGTGAGCACCACCAGCGCCTGGCGGTCGTAGTACAGCCACCAGATCGCGCCGACCGCACAGGAAGCCGAGGATCGCCACGCGTCGCCGACCACAGGTGCCACTCGTCCGACGACGTCGCCGCCGCGACGGCGACCACCGACTCGCCGAGCACGATCAGGGTGAACAGGGCCCAGCGCTCCGGCACGTGGCTGGCGCTGGTCGGTACGCGCCGGTGGATCCGGGTCGAGATCGGCGGCAGGCTCAGCTCGAGCGTCAGGGCGATGCCCCAGACGACGTAGCGCGTCGGGGTGTCGACCGTGAGCGAGAGCAGCCAGATGGCCACGCCGACGGCTGTAGCCGCCGCCGTACAGCCGGATCAGCGGCCGCGCCGCGGGCACCGCGAACCAGGCCCGGGCGTACAGCGAGAGCATCAGCGAGCGGAGCGCCGACGTAGGCCAGCGCGAAGCCGGCGGTGCGCTCGCCGTGGCCGACGTCGTCGATCAGCCCGGCCAGGGCGATGATCGCGAGCATCCCGGCGCCGAACACGGCCCGGCACGCGAGGTCGTCGGTGTCGAAGCGGTCGGCGTAGAACGAGAACCCCTGCCAGGCGACGAAGACCGGCACGAACAGGCCGGCGAACTTCAGGAACCCGGCGAGCGAGTGGTCGACCACCAGCTCGTGCGAGAGCTGGGTGATCGCCACCACGAAGACCAGGTCGAAGAACAGCTCGAGCCAGCTCGCGCGCCGCTCCTCGAGCCGGTCCGTGGTGCGAAGGCGCGGCGGGACGAACCAGCGCAGCTGCTCGGCCTGCCGCGTTCTCGTCCTGCTCGGCGGGCTCCTCTCCGATGCCGGCAGCTCATGGCGGCCACTGAATACCACGTCCGGGGGACGCCGGATGGGGGGCGCTCATGCTCCATGAGAGAGCACGGCGAAAAGCCCCGGCACGCCCCTCAACCCTCGAGGTTCCCCCACATGCGCATCCCCTCTCGTCTTCGCACCATGACCGTCGTCGGCGCCGCCGTCGCCGGTCTCGGTGCCTTCAGCGCGCCGGCGGCGCACGCCTCCCTGCTGGGCGGCCTGCTGCCCGGCATCCTCTCGCCGAAGAACGTCGCCAAGACCTGCCCGGTTCCGGTGCAGTCCTTCAAGCAGTTCGGCGACTCGACCTGGTACCAGCTCGCCAACGGCGGCGACTTCGAGGGCCAGAGCACCTGGCAGCTCTCGGGCGGCGCCTCGATCGTGGCCGACCAGGAGCCCTGGAAGGTCAATGGCGCGGGCGACTCGCACGCCCTGTCGCTGCCGCGCGGCGCGTCGGCCCTGAGCCCGGCGAGCTGCTTCGCCTTCGGCGACGTCAAGATGCGGATGTTCGTCAAGGGCACCGGCAAGGTGCGCGTGAACGTCGTCGTCGGGAGCCTGCTCGGCGTCCTCGGCATCCTCGACGGCGGCACCATCCAGGCCGGCCAGACGTGGCAGCCCTCGCCGCAGCTCTCCCTGCTCCTGAGCAGCGTCGGCGGCCTGCTGGCCACCGACAGCATTCAGGTTCGGGTCACGGCTGTCGATGGAGACGCCATGGTGGACGACGTGTACATCGACCCCTGGAAGTTTGTCTGATCTGATCATCGGTCCTTCGTCCCCTGCCGGCGGCCCCCTCGCCGCCGGCTGGGACGAGTCCGTCGGCGCTCAGCGCGAGCGCCGTCGCGGCGTGCTGCGCGGGCGTGAGCGCCTGGCCACGCCGCTCGTGATCTACGGGTTCGTCGCCGCCGCAGCGGGGGTGCTCATCGCAGCACCCCCGTCGCACGTTCCGGTGCTCCCGCTGCTGGCCCTGGTGGCGGCCTACGCCGTCGTCTCGCGGGTGGAGTTCGAGGTCGGCGACGGGATCGCCGTGCCCACCCAGCTGCTGCTGGTGCCGATGCTCTTCACCCTGCCGACGTCGCTGGTGCCGGCCTGCGTCGGCGCCGGGTTCGTGCTCGGCACGCTCGACCGCGGCTCGCTGAGGCGGGGCCTGCGGACGCTCGCGCCGCTGGCCAGCGGCTGGCACGCCCTCGGGCCTGCGATCGTCCTGCTGATCGCCGGCGAGGACCAGGCCAGCTGGTCGCACTGGCCGCTGTACCTGCTGGCGCTGGCCGCCCAGTTCGGCGTCGACTTCGCCGTCTCGGCGGGCCACGAGTGGCTCGCCCGCGGCTCCTCGCCGCGCTCCCACCTGCGCTCGATGGGGCTCGTCTGGCTCGTGGACGTCGCCCTCTCGCCGGTCGCCCTGGCCGTGGCCATCGCCGTCACCGGCGAGCCCGCGCTCTCGCTGGTGGTGCTGCCGTTGGCCGGCCTGATCACGGTGTTCGCCCGCGAGCGGCGCGGCCGGCTCGGCCACCAGATCGAGCTCTCGACCGCGTACCGCGGCACGGCGCTGCTGCTCGGCGACGTGATCGAGGCCGACGACGCCTACACCGGCTCGCACAGCCGCGACGTCGTCGGGCTGTCGCTCGAGGTCGCCGACGTGCTCGGCGTCGACCCCGTGACCCGCCGCCGGGTGGAGCTCGCGGCGCTGCTGCACGACGTCGGCAAGATCCGCATCCCCGGCGAGATCATCAACAAGCCGGGCAAGCTCGACGCGGAGGAGTGGGAGATCATGAAGACCCACACCACCGAGGGCGAGCGGCTGCTGAAGCGGGTCGGCGGCCTGCTCGGAGACGTCGGCACGATCGTCCGCTCGCACCACGAGGACTGGGACGGCACCGGCTACCCCGACGGCCTGGCCGGCGAGAACATCCCCCTGGTGGCCCGGATCATCTCCTGCTGCGACGCGTTCAACGCGATGACCACCGACCGCTCGTACCGCAAGGCGCGGCCCGTCTCCGAGGCGATGGTGGAGGTGCGGCGCTGCTCGGGCACCCAGTTCGACCCGCGGGTGGTCGAGGCGCTGGCGCGGTCGTCGCGGCCGAGCTGTAGGGCGCGAACCGCGCGACAATGTGGCCGTGACGCACCAGCCGGCCAATCGGACGCTCGAGCAGTCCCGGATGCGCGAGTTCCCTGGGATCGCGTACCGCGGAACGCCCGACGCGCGCCGACCGTGGCTGGTCGGAAGCGGCATGGACGTGTGGGAGGCGATCTGGCTGCTTCGCGACTACGCCGACCGGGAGGCCCTGTTCCGCGACCTCCCGCTCCGCGAGCAGGACGCCATGCTGGCCGAGGCGTACGCCTCGGCGATCTCGTCGGGATACCGCTCGGCGCTGGCCGAGAACGATGAGGATCTCGACCAGCATCAGGCCGGCGTGGGTCCCACTCGTCGGCAGTCGCAGCACGAGCCGTCGCGGTTTGCCGACGGCGATTCGCCGCACGCTCGAGACGTATCCGTCCCAGGATGCGTGGCGCGACGTCACCCTCGTCGTCGGGGCCGCGCCTTAGAGTCCGGCGCGTGATCAAGTACCTCGGCTCGAAGCGGTCGCTCGTGCCGCTGATCGAGGAGCTCGCCCGGGCCCTGCCGATCCGTCACGGCCTGCGACCTGTTCGCCGGCACGACCCGCGTCGGCCAGGCCTTCCGGCGCGCCGGGGTGCAGGTGGTGTCGAACGACACGGCGACCTACAGCGAGCCGATCGGGTACGCCTACATCGTCGACGACGGCAGCGTCGACCGGGCCCGCCTGCGGCGCCTGCTGGCCGAGCTCGACGCGGCTGCCCGGCCGGCCCGGCTACTTCACCGAGACGTTCTGCGAGCAGTCCCGCTTCTTCCAGCCCCACAACGGGGCCCGGGTCGACGCCATCCGCGAGGCCATCGACGCCGCCACCGACGACCCCGTCGAGCGCGGCCTGCTGCTCACCAGCCTGCTCGAGGCGGCCGACCGGGTCGACTCCACCTGCGGGCTGCAGATGGCCTACGTGAAGCAGTGGGCGGCCCGCTCGTACGAGCCGCTGCGGCTGCGCGAGCCGGCGCTGGTCGACGGGCCCGCCGGCCAGGTCTCGCGGGCCGACGCCGAGGGGCTCGCCGGCGCCCTCGACGTCGACTGCACCTACCTCGACCCGCCCTACAACCAGCACTCCTACTACGCCAACTACCACGTCTGGGAGACCCTCGTCCGCTGGGACGCGCCCGAGCACTACGGGGTCGCCTGCAAGCGGGTCGACGTGCGCACCACGAAGAGCCGGTTCAACTCCCGCCGCACCGCCGGGGACGCCCTGCAGGCCGTCGTCGAGCGGCTGCAGACGCCGTGGCTGGTCGTCTCGCTGAGCGACGAGGGGTTCCACGACGTGGACGCCGTCGCCGCGCCTGCTCGCGACGAAGGGCCACGTCGCCTCGCTGAGCGTGGACTTCAAGCGCTACGTCGGCGCCCAGATCGGGATCCACGACCCGTCCGGCCGCAAGGTCGGCACGGTCTCGCACCTGCGCAACACCGAGACCCTGTTCGTCGTGGGCCCCGAGCGCGCGCAGGTGCGAGACGCGGTCGAGCGTGCCGCTCAGCTGGCCCCGTTGGGCACCTCACAGGGCGTCGTCGACGCGTAGCGGGCGCACACCGCGAGCGGGCTCTCGAAGATGCCGACCGACGGCAGCGCCCGGCCGGTGAACGAGAACAGCGTCAGGTTGTCGTTGGGCGTGCCCGCGCCGGGCTCCCAGCCGACGCCGGGGATCCACTCCGGCTCCCAGTAGAACAGCCCGTAGCCGAGCTGGTGCGGCACCTGGCTCAGGATCGAGAGCAGGTCGCTGTACATCGACACCTGCCCGCCCGGCGTGGCCGGGTAGCCGGCCGAGAGCTGGCTCGGGTTCCACAGGAAGTTGCCGAGCCCGTCGCCGTTCGCGAGCGTCCAGGCGTACTGGGACTCGGCGATCACGATCTTCTTGCCGTACCGGGTGGCGAGGTCGTCCACGTTGTCCCGAAGGCCGGTCAGCGGCCCGTGGAACACCGAGTAGTAGGACAGGCCGAGCACGTCGAACGGCACGTGCTGGGCCATCACCCGGTCGAAGAACGCGACCGTGGCCGCGTTGTCGCCGCCCTGGTCGTAGTGCAGCATCACGAGCAGCCTGTGCCCGGCGGGGTTCCCGGCCCGGGCGCCGGCGACGCCCGCGCGCAGGAGCGCGCCGAGGCTGTCCCAGTTCGCGTCGGTCGAGTCGTCGACCTGGCCGACCGGCCACAGGATCCCGTGCCGGATCTCGTTGCCGACCGACACCATGTCCACCGGCGTGCCCTGGGCGGCGAACGCCGCGAGCACGCTGCGGGTGTAGTCGTGCACGGTCGTCGCGAGCTGCGGCAGCGTCTGGCCGACCCAGGCGGCGGGCGGGTCCTGGTGCTGCGGGTCGGCCCAGAAGTCCGAGTAGTGGATGTCGAGGTACAGCCCGAGCCCGGCGGCCCTGATCCGCTGGGCCATCTGCAGGTCGCGGGCCAGGTTCGGGTAGCCGGCCGGCGGGTTCACCCAGAGCCGCAGGCGGACGTAGTTCAGCCCGTGGTCCTGCAGGATCTGCATCGCCGAGGCGGGGACGCCGCCCTCGCTGAAGCGCGCGCCGGCCTGCTCCTCCTGGGGCAGGAACGAGAGGTCGGCGCCGCGCTGCACGACGCTCGTGCGCGGCGCCTTGCCGTACAGCCGGAGCTCCTGGATGCACGGCGGCGTGCCGTCGTTGTCGGTGACCTGCACCTGCACCAGCCGCGCCTTGACCGGGCTGGCCAGGTACGCCGGGTCGTTCGCCGGCCAGGACAGCAGCGAGCCGTTCGGCAGCGGCTTGAAGGCGCGCGCCGGCGCGGGCGGCGTACGACAGGTTGACGAGGGCCGTCTGGGTCTGCGGGCCGAGCGTCATCCCGAGACCCGTGAGGCGGCGCGCCCGGCCGAGGTCGACCGTGAGGGTGCCGGTCCACTCGGCCGAGCACCAGGGCGTCTCGGCGCTGCCGTCGACCGCGTTGGCCGCGGGGCTGCCGCTGGCCTCGGTGGTCGCGCTGGCGCTGGCGCCGATGGCCAGGTTCAGCTCCAGCGGCGCCGGCGCGGCGGCGGCCGGAGCCGGAAGTGCGGCGGCGGCCAGCGCCCCCGCAAGGAGCGCTGCTGCGCCTCCGCGGCACAGGCGGCGGTTCCATCGGACGGTCATGTCTGCTCCCCCCGTCGAGGTGTCGTGACCGGTCACGAGACAGGCGGCGCGAAGCCTAGAACCACCCCCGGGCAACGTCAACGTCAGTGGTACGCCGGACTGAATCCCTCGACCGGGTGGTGCGCGGACCGGCACTCCTGGTCATGGTGAGTGCACCCCACGACCGTTGACTCTCAGAGGTACCGATGCCCAACAAGAACACCGCCCCGAGGCGCCTGCGCCACATGCTCACCCTGGCCGCCGCCGGCATCGCCGCGCTCGCGCTGGCCGGGCCGGCGCAGGCCGCCTGCAGCCCAGCCGCAGACGACGACGGCGTTCTCGGCCTTCGGCGACTCGGCCGACTACTTCCTGGCGCCCGACGGCGGCTTCGAGGCCTGGGGCAGCGGCTGGCTGAAGAGCAACGCCGCGATCGTGAACGACAACGAGCCGTGGCACGTCGCGGGCGGCACGAAGGGCCTGCTGCTCAAGGGCAGCGGCGCCTCGGCGACGTCCCCGGGCACGTGCATCGACCTGAACAACCCGAGCGCCCGGCTGTTCTACAAGTCGACCGCGACCGGCGGCGTCGACAGCTCCTACCTGATGATCGAGGCCCTGATCACGTCCCAGATCGGAACGACGAGCACCATCATCGGAACCGTCTCGTCGAACAGCGCGTGGAGCCCCGACGCAGGTGCTCGACCTGCGTGGCGCCGCGAACGCCCACCTGCACAGCGGGATCGCGAGCAACACCACGGCCACGCTGAAGCTGCGCTTCACCGTCATGAACGGCGGTGCGAGCTACACGATCGACGACGTCGAGGTCGATCCCTTCCGCGGCGGCTGACCAGCCGCCCACACGCCCTCCTCGAGAGGAAGAGCCCCGGCCCCAACCGGGGCTCTCGTGTTTTTCGGCCAGTGGAATAGGCGCCGCAGGGTCGGTGTCCTCTCCCTCGACCACGCGTATCGGCCTCGCTGCCTCGGAGGCCGGACGCGAGACCGAACGGAAGGGACAGGATCCATGCACCGCACACCTTCGAGGGCCCGCTCGTGACGCCCCGGCTGCGCCGCCGCTCCGCGGCCGCCGTGGCGATCGCCTCGCTGGCCCTGGCGAGCTCCGCGTTCGCCGCGTTCGCCCCGCTGCCCGGCAGCGGCGCCCAGGTCAACGACGACCCCGCCAACTCGATCGACCCGAGCCAGAGCGCCGGCGTCGTCGACACCGCCGGCGGCACGGTCGTCGCCGGCAACGTCCAGGTGCCCTGGGCCGCGTTCGAGCAGCGGACCGGGGCAGATGCCCAGCAGATCTTCGTCCGCGCCTTCAAGGGCGGCCAGTGGGTGACCCAGGGCTTCCCGGCCTCGCTCAACCTCGACCCGACGAAGGAGGCCGAGGCCCCGTCGATCGACTTCGCGGGCGCCGGTCGTACGACGCCCTGGGTGAGCTGGTACGAGCCCAACGACAACCTCCCCGGCGGCGAGACCAACATCTTCGCGAGCCGCTTCAACGCTGCCGGCAACGTCTGGCTGCCTTCGGGCCAGGACCGCACCGCCGGATCCCAGGTGCCGTCGCTGAACATCAACACCGACCGCGAGGCCGAGAACCCGGCCGTGGCCGGCGGCGCGACCACCGCGGGCGCCGACCCGGTGCCCTGGATCGCGTGGCAGGAGTTCGACGGCGCCAACGCCAAGAACGACCAGCGCGACCAGATCTTCGTCTCGCGGGCGATCAAGCTGACGGGCACCACGACCTGCCCGCCGGGCACGCTGCCGGCCGGCGGCGCCGCGGTCAACGGCTTCTGCTGGCAGCAGGTCGGGATCGACCGCATCAGCCGCAACTCGCTCACGTCGGCCGAACGCCACCGACCCGACGCTGAGCATCGACCCGACCCGCAACGGCGTCGAGCCGGACGTCGCCTTCACCGGCCCCGGCGACACCGTTCCGTGGGTCGTCTGGTACGAGGAGGATCCGAGCGGGATCGGCCTCGCGAACAACCAGATGGTGTTCGCGGCCAAGGCCGTCAAGGACGCGACCGTGCCCGGCGGCTTCAAGTGGGTCGCCGTCGGCAACGGCACCCTCGGCCAGACCAACGTCCTCGACACCGGCGGGAACGCCCACCACCTCGGCAGCTGCGCCGAGACGGCCGACGCCGAGCGGGCCTGCAGCCTGAACCGCGACCCGCACGCCTCCGCCCAGGAGCCGCGCGTCGCCGCCGGCACGATGGCGCCCGGCGGGGTCACCTCGCCCTGGGTCACCTGGGACGAGGAGATCGGCGGCGGCCGCCACGCGATCTTCGTCTCGCGGCTGGCCGGCGACCACTTCGAGGTCCTGAACAACGGCCAGCCGGTGTCGAACACCGTGAACGACTCGGTGACCCCGGACATCACGTTCTCCCACAACACCCCGTACGTCAGCTGGGTCGAGAACGTGAACGGCCAGGAGCGCGCGTTCCTGGGCCACTTCGAGGGCCCCGGCACGGCGCCGGTCTTCAAGCTCGACACCCCGGGCGGCATCGTCCGCACCGCCG
Organism: uncultured Actinomycetes bacterium; assembly: GCA_963794695.1. Lineage (GTDB taxonomy): Bacteria > Actinomycetota > Thermoleophilia > Gaiellales > JALYLC01 > CAWCFJ01. The sequence continues at coordinate 36,232 of CAWCFJ010000014.1, forward strand.
CCGGCGTCGTCGAGCAGCGCGTGCCGCTCTCCTCGACCTGCACCGCGAACCCGTTCAACGCCGACGGCGCCGCCTGCCAGGGCAGCGCGGTGGGCACGCCGTTCTTCCTGCACACCGCGGCGGGCGACCCGCAGCGGCTGTTCTCGGACGCCTACCTGCCGGCCGGTGTGACCACGCTCGCGGCCACCGGCGTCGGCTCGAGCTCGGCGACCGTGAACGGCAGCGTGAACCCCGCCGGCGCGCCGGTCCGGGTGCACTTCGAGTTCGGCGACACCCCCGCCTACGGCGCCAGCACGACGCCGCAGGACCTGGGCGTCGGCAGCACGCCGGTGGGCGTCAGCGCCGCCGTCGCGAACCTGCCGGCCTCGACCACCGTCCACTACCGGCTCGTGGCCCAGAGCGACTTCGCCACGGTCGTCGGCGCCGACCAGGTGCTGGTGACGGCGGCTGCGCCCCCGGCGCCGCCGTCCCCGAACCCGCCGGCGCCCCCGGCTCCGAACCCGCCGACGAAGCCGGCGCCGAACGTCGCCCCGACGCTCGGGCTCGCGCTCTACAAGCCGACCGTCGCCCTGCACAGGCTGGCGAAGCCGCGCAAGCTCGTCCTGCACCTGTCGGTGAGCGAGCGCAGCACGGTCACGGTGCAGCTGCTGAAGGGCAAGAAGCAGCTGAAGCGGCTGGTCACCAAGCGGGCCGGCAAGGGAGCGTTCACCCTGCGCCTGCCGCTGCTCGGCATCAAGGCCGGGACGTACACCGTGCGGATCACCGCCCGTGACCCGCAGGGCCTCGCCCGGATCAAGACGAAGAGCCTGCACCTGGTGCGGTAACCCCGCACGTCCCGGTTGGTGCAGCCCGCGCCCGGCGGCCGTCTCGTACGGCCGCCGGGCGCACTTCTATGGTGACCGGCATGCGCTACGCCCTGGACATCTCTCCGGCAGGCCGGCTCGGCGATCCGCGCAGCATGGCCGAGCTCGCCCGGGCCGCCGAGGCCTCGGGGTGGGACGGGATCTTCGTCGAGGACTACATCGTCCACCCGCTGGCCGACGCCACCTACGACCCGTGGATCGCGCTGGCCGCGATGGCCCTGGCGACCGAACGGGTGTCCATCGGCATCCACGTGGTGGCCCTGCCGCGGCGCCGACCGCAGATGGTCGCCCGGCAGGCGCTGACGCTCGACGCGATCAGCGACGGCCGCTTCATCCTCGGCGTGGGGAGCGGCGACGACACCAGCGCCGACTTCACGGCGTTCGACGAGGAGCGCGACCTGCGGCGGCGCGCGGCGCTGCTCGACGAGGGGCTCGCGGTGATCGACGGGCTGTGGAGCGGCGAGCCGTTTGCGCTGCAGCCGCCGTCACGGGCCCGGCCGCGGATCCCGATCTGGGTCGGCGGGCTGCTCACCGCCCGCGGCCCGCGCGAGCGGGCGGCGCGCTGGGACGGCTCCTGCCTGTACCGCGCCCAGCCGCCCGAGTGGGTCGACGTGACGCCCGAGGACGTGCGGGCGATGCAGCAGCGGGCCGCAGCCGTGCGCGGGCCCGGCGCGCCGCCATACGACGTCTGCGTCGGCGGGCGCCAGCGCAGGCAGGACCTCGACGAGGAGCGGGCCTACGGCGCGGCCATCGCGGCCGCCGGGGCGACCTGGCGGGCCGAGTTCGTGCCGCCGAACCTGGAGCCCGACGACCTTCGCCGCCGGGTGGAGGCGAGGGCCGCTGCGCAGCGACTGACCGACATCCCTGCGTAGGACCGGCGCGCCCGCCGCCGAACTCGGGTCGCGGAGCCGGACCTTTTGGCAGCGACGACCACACCCACGGGAGTGCACGACCCCGAGAAGGCGCCCTCGCGCACCGTGCTGGTCTACGCGCGCACGATCGTGATGGTGCTGGCGATCGTGCTGGTGTTCCTGCTGGCGCTGTACCTGGTCTACGCCGCCCGGCGGGTGCTCGTGTGGGCCCTCATCGCGCTGTTCCTGGCGATGGCCCTGAACCCGGCGGTCGCGTTCTTCGAGAAGCGCGGGCTGGGGCGGGGCTCGTCGGCCGCGGTCGTGATGCTGCTGGCGCTGCTCGCGATCGTCGGCGTCGGGTTCATCCTGATCCCGCCGCTGGTGGACCAGGTGCGCGAGTTCATCGACGCCGCGCCGGGACTGGTCTCGGACCTGACGCACGGCCGCGGCCGGCTCGGGTTCCTGGAGCGCGACTACCACATCGTCGAGCGCGTCCGCACCGCCCTCAAGGGGAACGGCGCGTCGAGCGCCCTCGGCGCGACCAAGCCGCTGCGTCGAGATCGTGACCAGCTTCGTGACGTTCGTCGTGGCGACGGTCACGATCCTCTTCATGACGCTGTTCATGCTGCTCGAGGGCCCGTCCTGGGTGTCCCGCTTCGAGCAGCTCGTCCCCGAGACCGCCCGGCCGCACTGGCAGCGGTCGATCGACGGGATCTACAAGACGGTCGGCGGCTACGTCAGCGGCAACCTCGCCATCAGCTTCGTCGCCGGCCTGTCGACGACGATCGTCCTGCTGATCGTCGGCGTGCCGTACGCGGTGGCCCTCGGGGTGATCGTGGCGGTGCTCGACCTCGTCCCGCTGGCCGGCGCGACCATCGCCGCAGTGCTGGTCGGGCTGGTGGCCTTCGTCCACACCATCGTCGCCGGGATCGTGGTGGTCGCGTTCTTCATCGCCTACCAGCAGCTCGAGAACCACGTCCTGCAGCCGCTGGTGTACGGCCGGACGGTGCAGCTCTCGCCGCTCACGGTGCTGCTCTCGGTGCTGATCGGCGCCGAGGTGTTCGGGATCGTCGGCGCGCTCGCCGCGATCCCGATCGGCGGCTCGGCGCAGGTCGTCGCCCGGGAGATCACGCGCTACCGGCGCGAGATCCGCGGCGGGCCGCCGCCCGCTGCGCCGGACCCCGCCTAGCGCCGGCCAGCCTCGGCCAGGAGCGCGGTCAGGGCCTCGTCGTACTGGCGCCGGTCGAAGGTCAGCGGCCGCATCGCGTCGTACGACCAGCGCTCGTCGCGGTGCGGCTGGGTGAACCCGTCCCAGGTCACCGTGTCGTAGCGCACCTCGACGTGGGCCATCAGCGGCCAGCAGCCAGGCTCGCCGCAGTCGCAGCCGAGCAGCACCGTCTTGTCGCGCGGGCCACAGACGAGGTCGGAGCCCGGCGCGCCGTGGAAGTGCTGCTCGAGCGAGTCGAAGACCCGCAGCTCGAGCGGCGCGTAGGCGCCGGCGATGTCCGGGGAGCCCTCGCGCTCGGCGAACGGCCGCTCCACCTCGCCGACGAGCTCGACGAGGGGGCGGCCGTTCACCTCGATGGCGACGGACTCGTTGTCGATGCGGAACGCCACGCGGTCGAGCTCGGTCATCCCGGCATGGTCGCTCCAGTTGCGCTCAGCGAACCGTCGCCTCGCTCACCACCCGTCCGACCTGGTGCCCGTCGGCCGCGTCCGCCAGCCGGACGACCACCCGGTAGCTGCCGGGCAGGAGGTACGCGTGCAGCCCGCGCACGTTGAACCCGTCGGCGGTCCGGCGGACGAAGCCCGCGGACGTGAAGCCGTCGCCCCAGTCGATGATCGCCGAGTAGTCCTGCGGGCGGGCGTTCGGGTCGGCGTCGGTGAAGCGGGCCACGGTGCGCTCGCCGGGGAAGCCGGCGACGGCCGTGAAGGCCGTCGGCGGCGAGCTCGACCGGCGGATCGAAGCCGACGTCGACCCGGGCGACCTGTCCGCCGGACTCGGCGACCCACAGGGCACCGTCGGGTCCGGCCGCCGCGCTGACCGGGCGGCCGCCGGGCAGCCGGATCTCCCGGGTGACGGTGCCGTCCAGCGTCATCCGGGCGACCGCGTCGTCCTCGAGCTCCGAGATCCAGATGGCGCCGTCGGGCCCGACGGTCAGGGCGAACGGGTCGGCGGTCGGGTTGGCCAGGGGATGCTCTGCGGTGATCACCCCGTCGGTGGTCATGCGGGCGATGGCGCCGAGGTTGCGCTCGGCGATCCACAGCGCGCCGTCCGGCGCGGCCACGATCGGGCCGGGCAGGCTGTTCGGCGTCGGCAGCGGGAAGCGGGTGATCTGGCCGTCGAGGGCCACCCGGTCGACGGCGTTGCCCTCCTGCTCGGTGACCCACAGCGCACCGTCCGGGCCGGCGGCGATGTCGCCCACGAACGCGCCGGCGACCGGCAGCGGGTACTCGGTGAGCGCCCCGTCCACCGTCATCCGGCCGACCGCGTTGGCGCCGATCTCGGTGAACCAGAGCGCGCCGTCGGCGCCGCTCGCGATGTCCGAAGGCCGGGTCTCGCGGGGCAGCGGGAAGCGCGTCGGGGTACCGTCGAGCGAGAGCCGCACGATTGCGCTGTCGGACGCGTCGGTGAGCCACAGCGCGCCGTCGGGGCCGACGGTGATCCCGGACGGCTGGTCGCCGACGTCGATGAACCGGGCCCGTCCCTTCGTGGTGAGCCGCCAGACGGCGCCGAGGCTCGAGTCGGTCACCCACAGAGCGCCGCCGGCGCTCGCGATCTCGTTGGGCAGCGCGAACTGCGCGCGCAGCGGGAACTCGGTGACCTGCCGCTGGCCGGCGGCCTGGGCCGGGCCGGCGGCGACGCCGGCGAGGACCACGCCGAGACCGGCCGCGGCCCTGAGTGTGCGGTGCAAGGTGAACCCTCCTGATGGTTTCCAGGCAGGGCAGATGCGATCCGTCGCGTACCTATTCCCGGCGGCGACGTTGCCTGCCGCAGACCACCCGCAGAAGGAGGGAGCGATGCCTGGACCCTCGACCGAGACCGCGGCCCGCGCGCAGGGGGGTGGTCGGCTGCGCGGCGGCAGCCTCTCCATCTGGGGGGCGATCGGGCTCTCCATCGCCCTGATGGCGCCCTCGATGGCGGCCAACATCAACCCCCAGGGCACCGTGCCGCTGGTTGGCCGGGCCGTCCCGCTGGCGTTCGTCCTCGCGACCGTCGGCGTGCTGCTGGTCTCGTACGGCATCTGCCGGCTGTGCCAGCACTACAACCACGCCGGATCCGTCTTCGCCTTCGTCGGCGTGACCCTGGGGCCGCGCGCCGGCGTGCTCGCCGGCTGGGCCCTGATGGGCACCTACACCTTCTACGCCTGCGTCACCAGCATGGCCGCCGGCATCTTCGGTGCGGACTTCCTCGACCGGATCGGCATCTGGAACAACCCCGGGAACGGCGCGGGGTTCATCATCGGCCTCGCCGCCCTCGCGGGCGCGTTCCTGCTCGGCACCTGGCCGGCCCGCAACGCCGCCCGGGTGTTGCTGACGGCCGAGGGCCTGACCGTCTCGCTGATCGTCGTGGTCGCGACGATCGTCCTCATCAAGCTCATCAGCGGCGACACGCCGGGCAACCAGAGCTTCACCCTCGACGTGTTCAAGCCGCCGAGCGGCACCGGCCTCGGCGACGTGTTCAAGGGCTCCGTCTTCGGCTTCCTGTCCTTCGCCGGGTTCGAGGCTGCCGCCACCCTCGGCGAGGAGACCCGCGAGCCGCGTCGCGCGATCCCGCGGGCGATCCTCGGCACGGCCATCTTCGGCGGCATCTACTTCGTCTACGTCACCGCGATCGAGGTCATGGGCTTCGGTACCGACAAGGCCGGGACGGACGCGTTCTACGCATCCGGGTCGCTGCTCGGGGACCTCGGAAGCGTCTACGTCGCGAGCTGGATCGGCGACGTCATCACGCTCGGCACCGCGGTCTCGGCGTTCGCCTGCATCCTGGCCTGCGTCGTCGGCGCGACCCGCGTCCTGTACGCGCTCAGCCGCGACGGCTTCGGCACCAGGGGCCTCGGCGTGGTGCACTCGAGGACCGGCACCCCGGTGCGGGCGCTCGGCACGATCTGCGGCGCCGCGGCGATCATCATCGTCGGCAACCGGATCCTGTTCACCTCGAACCCGTTCGACGTGTTCATCTGGTCGGGCGTCATCGGCACCCTGATCCTGCTCGTGGCCTACCTGCTGGCCACGGCCGGGGCCGTGTGGATGCTGTGGTTCCGCGGCAGCTTCCTGGTGCCGCTGTGGCAGATCGTGGTGCCCATCGCGGGCGCGCTCGTGCTGATCGCGACGCTGTACTACAACCTCGACTTCGACGCGGCGAAGGCCACCCGCTGGAACTACTACACCGCGGCGATCTGGCTCGCGATCGGGGTGGTGCTCATCCTGGCTCTGCCCGGCCTGTCGCGCAGGGTCGGCGAGAAGCTCGCCAGCGACGAGGGCCTGGTCGAGGTCAAGGTCGACAGCGGCGGCGCGGCCGTCCCCGCCGACTGATGGCCGGCCTGGACGGCGTGCTCGGCGTCACGATCGCGTTCTGCGACAACAACGGCATCCCCGTTCCCGCACCGTCCCGCTCTCCCGTCTCGACGAGGCGGGGGAGCGGGGGGTGGGGATGACGACGCTGTTCCCGGTGTTCATCGTCGAACGACGGGATCACGTTCGCGCACGCGCCGCTGTCGACGCCGTCGGGCGACGTGCGGCTGCTGGCGACGCCGGAGCGGGTCACGCCGCTGGCCGGCCAGCCCGCCTTCGCCTGGACGCCGGGACGGCAGTTCGAGCTGGACGGCAGCCGCTCGCCCTACTGCCAGCGCGGCGTGCTCGAGCGCCAGGTCGAGCGCGCCGCGGCGGCGGGCCTCGAGCTGCGGGCGGGCTTCGAGCTCGAGTGGTACTCTCGGCCACCGGGGAGGAGATCGCGCCGGCCCACCAGGGGCCGGTCTACAGCCCGCACGCGATGCTGCAGGTCGACGAGTTCTGCGCCCGCCTGCTGGCCGACCTCGAGGCCAACGGGGTCGGCGTCGGCCAGCTCCACGCCGAGTACGGCCTGGCCCAGATGGAGCTCGCGATCGCCCCGTCCGACCCGGTGGCGGCGGCCGACCTGCAGCTCCTGGCCCGCCAGACCATCCACGCCGCCGCCCGGGCGACCGGCCTGCGGGCCTCGTTCGCGCCGCTGGTGTCGCCGAGAGCGCGGGCAACGGCTGGCACCTGCACAGCTCCGTGCTGCGCGACGGGACGAACCTGCTGTCCGGCGGCGACCGCCCGCCGGCATGACCGCCGAGGGCGAGGCCTGGGTCGGCGGGATGCTGCGCGAGCTCGCCGCCCTGGCGGGCGTCGCCGCGCCGAGCGTGCCCTCGCTGTTGCGCCGCCGGCCGGGGTACTTCGCCGGGGCCTACGCGTTCTGGGGCGTGCAGAACCGCGAGGCGGCGCTGCGCATCGTGCCCGCCCCCGCGCTCGTGCCGGGGCCGCGGCGAACGTCGAGCTGAAGGCCTCCGACGCCTCGGGCAACCCGTACCTGCTGCTGGCCGCGGTGATCGCCGCGGGCCTCGCCGGGATCGAGGACGGCTGCGCTGCCCGAGCCGGTCCAGGACGACCCGGCGCGTGGGGCGACGAGGAGCGTCGCGGCCCGCGGCATCGCCCGGCTGCCCAACACGACGAGGCCGTCGCGGCGGTCGAGGGGTCGGGGCCGGTGCGCGAGGCGCTCGGAGACGCTACTGGGCGCCTGGACCGCCGTGCGTCGCGGCGACGGCGCCGGGCCGAGGGCAAGACGCCCGAGGAGGTGGTCGACTTCCACCGCTAGCGGTACTGACGTGGGCTCTCGCTGGCCGACGCCGGGCTGCTGCCTCGCGCCGCGGACCTGGCCCGGCTGCACGCCGCCGAGCTGCCGCAGAAGGATGAGCTGTGCGGGGCGTTCTGCACCCTGCTGACGCTGCGCGCGGCCGGGATCGAGGGCTCGACCAGGACGACGTCGCGCTGGCGGCCGGGACGACGATCGGCCCGACGGGCACGCCGAGCCGCTGCCCCGGGAGAGCACGGGCGGCGCGACTACCGCCTCGTGGTCCCGGTGGAGCAGGAGGAGGAGCGGGCCGGCACCGCCGCCGGCGGGCTCGTGCGCGCGGTCGCCGAGCTTACCGGGGGGAGCGCACGGGGGCGCGGTCGCCGGGCCGTTGACGCCGCCGGGACGGTGGACGCGCTGATGGCGGTCGCCCGGGCCGAGCACGACGCAGCACTGGTGCTGAACGTCGCCACCCAGAAGTGGTGGGGCTCAGCCGAGCGCCGCCCAGCTCCTCGCCTACCTCGAGACGGGCGACCCCGACGCCGGGCCGGCCCCCGAGTGGGCCGTGGGCCACTTCGGCGCCTGCTGGGGGACGCCGTGGCCCGCCGCGGCACGGTCTGGTCATCGCCGACACCTATGCCGCGCTCGGCACGGCGGGGTGCACCTGCAGCCGCGTGAGC
>CAWCFJ010000015.1:0-15000 GCA_963794695.1 uncultured Actinomycetes bacterium
AGGGCGCTGCAGATGCTGATGACCGGCGACCCGATCACGCGCCGAGGAGGCGCTACCGGCTCGGCATGGTCAACGAGATCCATCCGCAGGCCGAGCTCATCGACGCCGCGCGTGCGGATCGCGGACAAGATCGCGGGGCAACTCCCCCACCGCCGTGCAGGCCGTCAAGCAGGCCGTGCGGCTCGGGGAGGGCCAGCCGACGGAGCAGGCCATCGCGACGATGATGGAGGAGCACTGGCGATCGGCGGTCCACCCCGATCGTGTCGAGGGCATCGGCGCGTTCAACGAGAACCGCGATCCCGTCTTCCGCGACGTCGACTTCTGAGGAGAGACGACCGACGAGGGAGAAGTGCCATGACGATCACCGACGATCTGGTCCGCTGCACGCGCTGCGCTGCAGATGGTCAACCCGGACCCATTCAACGCGGAGACGCCGCAGGAGGCGCTCGGAGGCGAGGTGACGCCGACCGGGCTGCACTACGTCCGCTGGAACTTCGCTTGCCCGGAGCACGACGGAACGTCGCGGTCGGCGGCGCGGTGGGGCCACCGATGACGCTGACCCTCGACGACTGGAGCGCTGCCCGCGCGGACCACGCCGTCACGCTCGAATGCGCCGGGAACGGCCGAATGGTGATGCGGCCGCTGCCGACCGGTGAGCCCTGGGGCGATTACGCCGTCTGGACCGCCCGCTGGAAGGGCGCCCTGCTCCCGACGTGCTCGCGCAGGCGGGGCCGACCCCGGGGGCGTCGCGGTCCATTTCGAGGGCGCCGATCACGGCCCGTACAACCTCGGGCGGTCCTGGCCGACACGGATAAGCAGGAGCTCCCCTTCGTCCGCTCGCTGGCCCTGGCCCCCCCCATGGATCCGGCACCCGCCATGCTCGTCGCCTAGGCGATGAACGAGCCCCGCTGGCCGCCGACCACGGCGCACCGTTGCGCCTGGCTCATGCCCGGTTGGTATGGCATGGCGTCGGTCAAGCGGCTGGAGAAGATCGAAGGCGTGGACCGCACCCTATGAGGGGCAAGTTCCAAACCAAGTCCCCTACCAGTTCGAGTGGCCCGACCGGGCGAAGCAGGCGGGTCACGACGATGCAGCCCCCGCGCCCTCATCACCGATCCCGCGCCCGGCGACCATCGCTGCTCGCGCGGCCCGTAGACCGTCCGCGGCAAAGCGTGGTCGGGCACGGGCCCGTCACGGGGTCGAGGTCAGAATCGCCGGGGCGGGCGAATGGCATCCCGGCCGAGCTCGCGCCACCTAGCGGACCGTACCAGTGGCAGGGGTGGACTTTCGATTGGGCCGCCGCCGGACCGGGCGGCAGAGCCTCCGCGCCCGCGCCACCGAGCCGCCGGCGCCTCCCATCCCGAAGTCCGGCCTGGAACCGCCTCGGGTACGGCAACAACGCGATCGAGGTCGTCTCCGTCGACGTGCGGTGAGCGGCAGGAGGCGGTACCCGGGACGCGTCAACCGTGCACGCGGATGACGATCGTTTGGCTGAACGTCAGCCCGTCGACCTGCAGGCCGTAGCAGCCGGGCGCGCGGACGAGGAGGAGCGATGGCAGCGTGCGGCGACCGCGCGGCTGAACCCGGTCTCCGCGGCGCAGATACAGGCGCGCGAGATGTGGCCGGTGCCCTTCGCAAAGCGCACCGGGCCAGGCGCGTCGAGCCGTATGCCACGGATCAGCACCGGCCCGCGGTAGCTGCCGTCGACGATCCACGGCGCCTTCTGCCCCGCGTAGCCCTTCGTCCCGCGGGGACTGGGAGATGTCTACGACCGCCGGCGGTCGCGGCCAACGCTCATGATGTGCGCCGGGCCGGCGTCGGTGATTCCCATCGGCGTCCCAGGCCCGAACAGCTTGACGTGCCCCATCGAGAGCGGACACGGGGCGCCATGGGCCACGTGAGGCAGATGGAGCGGCCGGCGCAGCGAGCCGCCGTCGCCGCCGCTGAGCCACCAGCGGCCAGCACACCGACGAGCAGCACCCCTCTGCCGCGTCTGCAGCGTCATAGGGGATTACACCGCAGACACCTCGCCGGTTCCGCTCGACACGGCGGCGGACGTGACGCCAGGTCAAACCGATCCGCCTCGCTCGTTCAAGCGACATACATGTGCGATCGCGCTATCGTGCATGTATGGCCGTTTCCGCACAACGCTCTCGATCGACGATCAGGTCCTCCGCGCAGCGCGCATCGCTGCGGCGCGGAGCGGCAAACGCGACTCCGAGCTCGTCGAGGACGCACTCCGGGCGTACCTCGGCCTCGCGGTGGTCGATCGCGTCCGGGCGAAGACCGAGATCTCGGCCGACGCGGCGGACCACCTCACGTACGACGAACTCCACGCGAGCCGCTCGACCTGACCGTGCAACGGTCGTGTGCGACGTCGGCGTCGTGGTCTCCGGCTTGCTGTCGGCCGATGGCCCGGCAGGAGGTCCTCGATCAGTGGCGCGACGGCGCCTTCGACCTGGTCGTCTCGGCGCTCTGGCTCGAGGAGCTCGAGCGAGTGATCTCCCGCCCGAAGATCCCCGCTACGTGGACCCGACCGAGGCAGGCGAGCTACACGATGCAGTCGTCCGTCAGGCAGTCATCGTCGCCAACCCGCCGCCCCAGCCTGGACTCACGCCGGATCCGGGCGACGACTACCTGGTCAGCCTCGCCCGGGCAGCAGACGCGAACAGCATCGTGTCGGGGGACAACCACCTGCTCGGCCTCGACGCGCCGCGACCACCAGTCCTCACGCCGCGAGCGTTTCTCGACGCATTGCCGCCGCTTCCGACTGACCGCCCCAAAACGAGGAGACGTAAACCGTTCAGGCGTCGACCGGCTCGATCTCGCCCGGTCGCCAGGTCTTGTCGAACCACGGCTGGAGTGGGCCGTACAGCCGAAGAATGACGCTTCCAGCCCTTGCCGGGCCAGGTCTGCACCCAGTTGCTTTCGTTGCCCGGCGGCGGCGTCGGGCCCGAAGTACACGTCGACCGAGCGTATCTGGATTGACCACGACGCCCGTCTTCTGGCTGCCGATGCTCGGGATGCGGTCGTCGGTCTGGAGCATCGAGCGCGTCTGATTGTCGTAGAGCACCAGCGACCAGAAGCTCTTGGCGGGGATATTCGGGCGGCAGGTGCAGCCGGTAGGTCTTCGCTGCCGTCGAGCGGCTCGCTTTGCGCGTCCACGAACGCGGCGGCGTACGCCGACCGGCGCCGACCCGCTGGATGGCCATCGCCGGCGTGATGCCGGTCGCGTAGAAGAAGAAGAACGAGCGGGCGTCGAGCAGGCGGACGCCATCGTGCAGGAACTCGTAGCTGCCGCCGACGAACGGTGTGCACCACGCGCTGTCGGGATAGAAGAACGCATCCTTCAACCGCGACCGGTAGGCGAGCGCGCGGGCGGTGGCGTTGACCCACCGCCGCCGCCTCGGTGAGGATCTTCTTCATCCGCGCGTCGGGCGCGAAGGGCTTGCCCTTCTCGATGCCGATCGACGGCGAGCAGACCCAGCGTCTCCGGGTCGATGGCGGCGTTCGGCTCCTCCTGCACGACTTCGTTGACTTCCTCGAAGAACGAGAAGTCCATCGCGTGGATCGTGTTGAAGCTCTGCCCGGAGACATTGACGAAGTTCATCGCTGGCGGGTTTGTCGGCGTCCGCGAGCGGAGTAGATCCGCAGATGCTGCTTGATGGCCTCGGCCACCGGCTTACGGGTCGCCGTCGACCAGGAACCCACGCAGGCCGATGAGGTTGCCGCAGGTGTTCGAGCGGAAGACGAAGGAGCCGTCGTCGGGCAGCTCCGCCGGCGTGATCCGGCGGGACGAACAGGAGGCGGCCGCCCTGGCCCCGGTCCAGCCCCGCGAGCCCGATGTCGGCCAGCTGGAAGTCGAGGTTGTCGAAGACCTTCTCGACCGTCGCGTGGTCAGGGAAGCCGTCGACGAAGCGCAACGTCCCCAACCGGGTATCGATGCTGTCCGGGATCGTGATGGCCGCCGGGATCTCCGTCGCCATCTGCGGCTCGCCGGTGCCATGCGTGGCCATCGCGCTGTATTCCTGCGACGATCGGCCACGCGCTCTTCGAGCCTCCGGGCGGCGCGAGGAGCTCGTCGAGGACGCGCTCCCACCTCTCTCCTGGCGGCATTGCCTGGCACCGCGTCGGCAACGTTCGTACCGTCGCGGAAGCGATGGCTCACCCTCCTGAAGTGAATCCACGCGGGGCCCAGGCATCCCTCGCACGGATGATGCCTCGCGGCCGCGCGCGTTCATGGATGCGCAGCTGCCGCCCGTCGCCGCACCCGTGAGATGGTCGCCCGAGCGCCCGGCCGTTAACGAGGAAAGGCCCGAACAGGCGGGCCTTTCAGAGCTCCTCGGGTAGGACTCGAACCTCCAACCCTCCGGTTGACAGGTCGCGGCCGGCAGACTGGGACGACGCCGAGCAGGAATCTCGAGGGGACTGTTACGTCTGCGGGCTGTATTCGGAGCCCGACGCTGCGGGCTCCGGTGGTCGCCTTCCATTCAACGGACGATGACCGGTCGCCTGCGTGAGCGATCACGAAGGCGCCACGCCCGTCGTCTCGTTCTCAGTCTCGTTGGCGACCCGATGCTCATGCCACGGCCCGGCGGCCCAGCGGTGGGGCGGCTGCTCGAGCGCCGGCGCACTCTCGAACACGGGCATGGCTTCGCGCGGGTGCGCCGCGAACCAGGCGGCGTAGCGCCCAGCGAGCGGCGTGGCGGTGATGCCGTGCAGGAGCACCGATAGGCCGATCGTGAGGAAGATCGTGTTCAGCAGCACGGGCTCGTTGGCGAGATCGGCATCCTCGGCAAGGATCACGGCGAACACGATCGACGCCAGGCCCCGCGGCCCGAACCAGCCGAGGAAGGCCACCGTCGGTCGCCGGGGCTCCTGAGCCGAGCATCGCGACAGCCACGGGAGCCAATCGAACGACCGTGAGGCTCAAGAGTGCGTAGACGACGACGGAGCCGGAAAGGTGGTCGAGCACCGGCACGAGCATCACGGCGCCGAAGAGAATGAGCGTGACCGCGCCGAGCAGGCCGCCCGTCTCTTCGAGGAAGGCCGTCACCTCACCGCCGACCCCACGACGGAGCCCGCCAAAGACGGCGCCGCCGACGAAGGCCGCGATGAACCCGCTGCCGCCCATCCACACGGCAAGCCCGTACGCGAGCGCGGCCCCGGCGACCGGAACGAGCTGGAGCCAGATTGCATCGACAAGACCGCGTGGGACGCCCACCCTGAGGACCAGCGCTGCGGCGAAGCCGGCAGCCACGCCCCCGGCGCACCCGTAGCCGAGCTCCTCGACCACGAGGTGCACTGCGGCGCCGTTGCCGATGGCACCCTCCTCCGCGCTGGCGATCGCGATGGCGATGAGGAGCAGCGGCACGCAGATGCCGTCGTTCAGCCCGCTCTCGACGTTGAGCCCCTGCCGCACACGCGAGGGAACCCGCACATCGGTGACGACCGCCTGTCCCAGCGCGGCATCCGTCGGAGCGAGCACGATCGAGAGCAGCACCGCCTCGATGACGCTGAAGTCGCCGAACACGGCGACGCCGGCGAGCGCGCCGGCCACGATCGTCAACGGCAGGCCGATCGCGAGCAGGCGAAGCGGCACCACGTACTGGTGGCGCAGGGCACCGAGGTCGATGCGGGACGCGTCGGAGAAGAGCACGACCGTGAGCGTCGCCTCGGCGACCCAGCGGACGGACTCGTCACGGATCGTCGCATCGAGCCAGCCGAGCGCGTCCCCGCTCATCAGCATGCCGCCGGCGACGAACGCGATCGCCGGGGTGACCGCTGACCCCGACAGCCGTCGCGACACGGCCGCGTAGCCGAGGACGAGCAGCGCAATGGCCACAAGACCGGAACCGGGCATCCCTCACGCCCCGCCGGTGGGCCGCCGAGGCGGGCAGTGTCGCCGGCGGGTTCGGGCCCGTGTCACTCCCACGCGCGGCCGCCGGGCGCGGCCGGGGCTGCCTGCCCGACGGTCTTCACGCTGGCTGGCCTCGTCCATGACGCATAGCAACGTGCCGGCACCAGGCACGCGCGTCATCACCCCGTCGGGAGGAGTATCGACGGCCGCTTGGCGCCAACGATCGCGCCCGGACTGAAGTCGTCGCTGCCGATGCCCGCATGGCCGCTACATGGCGCCCGGAGCGCTCATCCCCGAAAACAGGAAAGGCCCGGGCAAGCGGGCCTTTCAGAGCTCCTCGGGTAGGACTCGAACCTACAACCCTCCGGTTAACAGCCGGATGCTCTACCATTGAGCTACCGAGGATCGGTGGCTGCCGCGCAGATTAGCACCTGCGTGCGCCGCGATTCCGGCGCCGGCGGTCAGTCCTCGGCCAGCTCGCGGAGCTGCTGCGACTCGCGGAACGTCTTCAGCTTCATCAGCGTCCGCGACTCGATCTGGCGGATCCGCTCGCGCGTCACGCCGAAGTACTTGCCGACGTCCTCGAGCGTCTTGGGATCCTCGCCGCCGAGGCCGTAGCGCAGCTCGAGCACCTTGCGCTCGCGGAACGAGAGCGTGCCGAGCACCGCGTCGACCTCCTCGCGGCGCAGCTTCACCCCGACGGCGGCGTGCGGGCGCGTGCCTGCTCGTCGTCCTCGATGAACTCGCCGAGCGACGAGTCCTCGGCGTCGCCGACGGGCGACTCGAGCGAGACCGGCTCCTGGGCGACCTTGAGGATCTGCTCGATCCGGGCCGGCGTCGTCTCCATCGCCTCGGCGAGCTCCTCGACGGACGGGTCGCGCTCGAGCGTCTGCATGAGCTGGCGCTGGATGCGGGCGAGCTTGTTGATCGTCTCGACCATGTGCACCGGCACGCGGATCGTGCGGGCCTGGTCGGCGATGCCGCGGGTGATGGCCTGGCGGATCCACCAGGTCGCGTACGTCGAGAACTTGTAGCCGCGGCGCCAGTCGTACTTCTCGACGGCGCGCATCAGGCCCAGGTTGCCCTCCTGGATCAGGTCCAGGAACAGCATCCCGCGTCCCACGTAGCGCTTCGCGATCGACACCACGAGGCGCAGGTTCGCCTCGATCAGCTGCCGGCGGGCCTCGGGGTCGCCGCGCTCGATGCGCTTCGCGAGCGAGATCTCCATCTCGGCCGTCAGCAGCGAGACCTTGCCGATCTCGCGCAGGTAGGCGCGGACCGGGTCGTGGGAGCGGTGGCGGACGGTGACGTCGATCGACGGCTTGCCCGGCGACCTCGGCCTCCTCGGCCTCGTCCTCCTCCTCGGGCTCCTCGGCGACGATCTCGAACCCGTTCGTGTCGAACGCGGCCGCGGGCGTAGGCTCCTCGTCCTCCGGCTCGGCTCCGGAAAGGAGGCCGTGCAGGACGGGAGCGTCCTCGTCTCTGTCGTAGGCGTGATACAGCATGCGATTCAGGCGTGGCCGGCGCGGGTGGCCAGTTCCTTCAGCTGGTGGGCGCGCGCCTGCAGGTGCTTGAGCTCCTGCAGCGCTTCCCGGCTTACGTCGGCGTCCGACAGCTTTCGCTTGAGCGTTTCCATGCGACCCTCGATTGCTCGCGCCTCCAAGCGCCTCGCCGCCTCGTCGAGTGCGGCGCGGTTGCCGGCTTCCCGCGCGGCAATGGCTCCCAATTCCGGCTCGAGCTCCGCGGCCACCGCGGCGTCCGATTCTGCCGGTTTCTCATCCCCTAGCCGTCGCAGTATCCACGCCCGAGCCGCCCGGTGCAAGGGCTCAGTGAAGCAATTCTCGTCCAACTGTCCCAGGATCTCGCGTCCTTCGGCCCCCGCGGCCAGGCTCAGAGCCAGCAGCAGCCGTTCGTCGCGAACTGCCGGATCCTGTTGTGGGAGCGGCTGGCGGCGCTGGCCCGAAGCGTGCTCGGCGGCCCTCCGCGGGCCCCGCACGAGCGACGCCTCGAGCTCCGGCGTGAGCCGCAGACGACCCGCCGCGAGCCGCTGCAGCTCGGCCCGCTCGATCGACGGCGGCGCGTCCGACAGCGCCTCGCGCACCAGCGGCAACGTCACGTCGCGGCCGGCGGCGGTGCTCAGGTCGGCCCGGTCGAGCGCGAGCTCGACCCGGAACGCGACGCACGCTCCTGGCGCTCGCGATCGCCGCCTCGACCGACGCCGGATCGTCCGGCGCGGCGTCGGCCGGGTCGCGTCCTTCCGGCAGCGAGGCGATCCGCACCTCGAGGCCTTCCCGCCCGGCGAGCTGCAGCCCGCGCAGCGCGGCGTCGGCCCCGGCCGCGTCGGCGTCGAAGAACAGGACGACGTTCCGGCTCAGCCGCCGCAGCTCGCGCAGCTGGCGCTCGGTCAGCGACGTGCCCATCGAGGCGACGACGTTCGGGATCCCCGCCTGCACCATCCCGAGCACGTCGGTGTAGCCCTCGACGACGATCGCCAGGTCGCGCTGGCCGATCGCCCGCTTGGCCAGGTCGAGGCCGTACAGGATGTCGCCCTTGTGCCAGACCGGCCCCTCGGGCGAGTTCAGGTACTTCGGCCCGTCCTCGGACGGCGGCAGCCGGCGGGCGCCGAAGCCGACGACCCGGCCGCGGCCGTCGCGCAGCGGGAACATCAGCCGGCCGCGGAAGCGGTCGATCATCCCGCGGCCCCGGTCGGACGGCCGGGCCAGGCCCGCGTCCTGCAGCTCGCGGTCGGAGAACCCGCGCCCGCGCGCCGCCTTCGCCACCCGCTCCCACTCGTCGAGGGAGAACCCGAGCCCGAACGTTCGAGCCGTCTCGGGCTTGATGCCGCGCTCCTCGAGGTACGCCCGGGCCCGCTCGGCCTCGGGCCGCTCCCACAGGATCCGCTCGTAGAACGCCGCGGCGGTGCGCAGGAGCTCGTACAGCCGCTCCTCGCGGGAGCGCCGCTCCGCGGCCTTCGGGTCGCGCTCGTCGTACTGCAGCTCGACGCCGAAGCGGTCGGCCAGGAGCTCGACGGCGCCGGCGAAGTCGAGCCCCTCGGCCTCGCACACGAAGCCGATCAGGTCGCCCTTGGCCCCGCAGCCGAAGCAGTAGTAGAGCTTCGTGTCCGGGTTGACCCAGAACGACGGAGAGCGCTCCTCGTGGAACGGGCAGCGGCCGGTCCACTCGGCGCCGCGCCGCTGCAGCGGGGTGTGGGCCCGCACGACCTCGACGATGTCCGCCCGCTCCTTGACCTCCTCGAGCGAGGTCTGCGAGACCCGGCTCACGGCTCCTGCCAGGCGTGCGGCACGAACGTCATCTCGAAGTGGCGGATCGCGTAGCGGTCGGTCATCCCGGCGATGTGGTCGACCACCCGGGTCGCGAGGTCGTCGTCGCCGTGCGGCTCGCCGAGCTCCTCGGGGTGCGCGCAGAGCCGGTCGAACAGCGAGCGGACGACGAAGTCGGCCCGGTCCTTCTCCCGGCGCAGGGCGCCACGCTCGTAGACGTGCTCGAAGAGGAAGCGGCGCAGCTCGAGCATCGCCTCCCCCATGCGCGAGGTCTGGCCGATGTCGCCGGCGCGCTCCGACGTCTCGACGAGGTCGTGCACCAGCGTGTCGATGCGCTGCGAGCCGGTCGTGCCGAGCAGTGCGATCGGCTCCGGCGGGAGCTGGTCCAGCTCGAGCACGCCGGCCCGGATCGCGTCGTCGATGTCGTGGTTGATGTACGCGATCCGGTCGACCAGCTTGACGATCTTCCCCTCGAGCGTCGCCGGCGCGACAGGCCCCGTGTGGTTGAGGATGCCGTCGCGCACCTCGTCGGTCAGGTTCAGGCCCTGGCCGTCGCGCTCGAGCACGTCGACGACCCGCAGCGAGTGCTCGTTGTGCTTGAACGAGCGGCCGAAGGTCTTCGCGAGGGCCCGGTCGAGGGCCGCCTCGCCGGCGTGGCCGAACGGCGGGTGGCCGAGGTCGTGGCCGAACCCGATCGCCTCGCACAGGTCCTCGTTCAGCCGCAGCGCCCGGGCGACGGTGCGCGAGATGCAGGTCGCCTCGATGGTGTGCGTCAGCCGCGTCCGGTAGTGGTCGCCCTCGGGCGCCACGAAGACCTGGGTCTTGTGCTTGAGCCGGCGGAACGCCTTGCAGTGCACGATCCGGTCGCGGTCGCGCTGGAACGGGGTGCGCAGCGAGCAGTCCTCCTCGGCACGCCGCCGCCCGAGCCCGCCGTAGCTCGGCGTGGCCAGGGGCGAGTAGCGCTCGGCCTCGAGGGCCGAGACGCGTGCTGCAAAGCTGTCGGCGACGGGGCCCGCGGCGTGCATCTCAGCGCCATCGTAGCCTCGGGGGCACGCGGCGCCGGGCCCTGCCGCGGCCGTCAGAGGATGACCGGCACCGAGCCGCCGTCGACGCTCCAGGCGGCGCCGAGGACGTACGAGGCCCGGGCCGAGCAGAGCAGGAGGATCACGTCGGCGATCTCCCCGGGCTCGGCCATGCGGCCGACGGGTCGGCCCGCGCCGGCGCCGACCAGCGCCTGCTCGCGGCTCGTGCCCGCACGGGCGGCGATCTGGTCGGCCAGACCGCCCTCCCCCACCCAGGCCTCGGTGAGCGACGGCCCCGGGCAGATGGCGTTGACCAGGATCCCCTCCTTCGCGTGCGCATCCGCCAGCAGGCGCGAGAAGGAGAGCACCGCGGCCTTCATCACCGAGTACTCCGGCATGTTCTGCGACGGGCGCTTGCCCGCGGTCGAGGCGACGTTGACGATCCGGGCCTGGGTCGAGCGGCGCAGGTGCGGCAGGGCCGCCCGGGAGGCGCGGACGTAGCTCATCACGTTGACCGCGAACGACGCGTTCCAGGCCTCGTCGTCGACGTCCTCCCAGGTGCGGATCTGCGCCACGCCCACGTTGTTGACGAGCACGTCGAGGCCGTCGAAGCGCGCCGCGGCCTCCTCGACCGCACGCTCCGGCCCGCCGGGCTCGGACAGGTCGGCCTGGATCGTGACGACGTCGGGGGCGCCGGCGCTGCGGATCGCCTCCTCGGCCGCGTCCAGCCGCTCCGGCGTCCGGCCGCAGACGGCCACCCTCGCGCCCTCCAGGCCGAGCCGGACGGCGGTGGCGAGACCGATCCCGCCACTGCCGCCGGTGACGAGGCAGGCGCGCTGCTCGAGACCGAGGTCCACGGCCGCGCATGGTAGCGTCCGCGCCAGGGCATGCCGCTGATCTACCTGGTCCGACACGGTGAGACCGCCTGGAACCGCGAGCACCGGTGGCAGGGGCAACGCGACGTCCCCCTCACCCCGCTCGGCGAGGCCCAGGCGCGGGCAGCGGGCCGCCGCCTGGCCCACATGGAGCCGCCGCCCGCGGCGCTCTACGCCTCGCCGCTCATCCGGGCCTGGCGGACGGCCGAGCTGATCGGCAAGGCCTGCGGCCTCGAGCCGATCGTGGTGCCCGCGGTGCAGGAGGTCGACGTCGGCTCCTGGGAGGGGTTCACCGCAGCCGACGCCGCCGAGCGCGACCCCGCGGGCTTCGAGCGCTGGCAGAACGGCGGCACCGGCTGGACCGACGGCGAGACCTACGCCCGGATGTCCGAACGCGTGTGTGCCGCGCTGCGCGAGCTGATCGCGCGCCACCCGGAACGCACCGAGCGCATCCTGGTGGTGGCCCACGGCGGTCCGATCCGGGCGATCGTCACCGAGGCGGCGCTGCTACCGGCGGAGGGCCGCAGCCGCTTCGCGAACGGCCCGAACGGCGCGATCACGGTGATCGACGCCCAGCCGCAGCGCTGGGTGGTCGTCAGCTACAACGACAGCGGGCACGTCGACGGCCTCACGCCCGAGCTGGCAGAGGAAGCCCTGCAGCCGAGCACCGAGTAGGGCTCACTCCTCCGGCTCGCCGAACCCGGCCGGCGGCCAGTCGGGCTCCGGCGCGTCGCACCGGCTCGAGCAGTGGAGGGAGGCCACGTTCTGCAGCGGCACGAGGATGTGCCCGTTGAGCTCGATGTGCGGCACCTCGTCGATCAGGCAGTACGCAGTGAGGACCCCATCCGTGTACTCGCCGCCGAAAAGCGCGACCTCGATCTGCTCGCCCTTGTACTTCTGGGTGTAGTCCTCCATCTCCGGCATCCTTGCACCGCCTCGGCGCCCGTGCGACGCGCGTGCGGTGTCAGAGCTCGTCGAGCAGCACCTCGATCGCGCCGACCGGGACGAAGCCCACGCGTTCCAGAATCGGACGCGACATGGCGCCCGCCTGGACGGTGAGCGCCGGCGTTCCGCGCTCCACCGCGTCGCGCCAGCGGGCCGCCACGAGCGCTCGGTAGGCGCCTCGTCCGCGTGCGCTCGGGAGCACTGAGCCGCCCATCATGTTGACCACCTGCGGCGTGAACAGCGAGTTGGCGACGCCGACGAGCTCGCCGTCGACGAACGCGACGTACGAGCGGCTGATGGCGTCCGGCAGCTGCTCGTACTCGAACCGCCCGGCGGCACGCTCGCGCACGGCGCTCCGCTTGGCCGCGTCGCCGGGATAGACCTCGGCCAGGACGTCGTCCGCCCGGTGGACCTCCTCCAGCGACTCGATGCGGGCGCGCGATCACGCCGGGCGGGTCGCCGCCGGCGGGCTCCCGCACCAGCGCCAGCGCCGTGAAGCGAGCCTCCCACGGCGGACGGGTGTTGACGACGAGCCCACGGGCCCTCGAGCGCGGCCACGAGCTCGGGGCGGTCGGCGTCGACCGTCCAGTACGCCCAGGTGCGCCCGGCGCCGCGCAGGACGGCGCGCACCTCCTCGAGCGCCTGGTCGACGCGCCCGAGCGAGAGCTCCGGCGTGTCGACCATGTTGTTGGACTCGGTGACGACCACGATGCCGCCCGTCACGTCGACGACCTGGACGCCCGGCGGCGTCGGGCCCTCCGGGCCCGAGCTCGGGAAGTGCACGGCGGCGCGGCGGACGTGCTCGGGGATCTGCGAGGGGTCGGAAGCCATGCCCGAACGCTAGCGAGCCACGCCGGGAGCTCGTCGAGCACGCCGTCTGGCCCCAGCGCGCTTCCTGCGGCCCGAAAACGCCACGAGCCCCCTTCACAGGGGGCTCGCAGTTCACTGATATCCCGGCGGCGACCTACTCTCCCAGGGGATTTCTCCCCAAGTACCATCGGCGCGAAGAGGCTTAACGACTCTGTTCGGAATGGGAAGAGGTGTGGCCCTCTTGCTATTACCACCGGAAAGTGGCGAGGCGCGCGGTGCGCGTACCCTCAAAACTGCATAGCGGTAGTAGAAAGGCGTTCTCTCGAGGCGACGAAAAACAAGACCTCGGATCATTAGTACTGGTCTGCTTCACGCATTACTGCGCTTCCACATCCAGCCTATCAACCTGGTGGTCTACCAGGATCCTTACTCCCTCGAAGGGATGGGAGGACTCATCTTGAGGTCGGCTTCCCGCTTAGATGCTTTCAGCGGTTATCCGTTCCAGACGTAGCTAGCCAGCAGTGCCGTTGGCACGACAACTGATACACCAGAGGTCTGTTCATCCCGGTCCTCTCGTACTAGGGACGACTCCTCTCAATCCTCCAACGCCCACAGCAGATAGGGACCGAACTGTCTCACGACGTTCTGAACCCAGCTCGCGTAGCGCTTTAATGGGCGAACAGCCCAACCCTTGGGACCTACTTCAGCCCCAGGATGCGCTGAGCCGACATCGAGGTGCCAAACAGTCTCGTCGATGTGGACTCTTGGAGACTATAAGCCTGTTATCCCCGGAGTACCTTTTATCCGTTGAGCGACGGCAATTCCACTCTCCACCGCCGGATCACTAAGCCCAACTTTCGTTCCTGCTCGACTTGTGGGTCTCGCAGTCAAGCTCCCTTATGCCTTTGCACTCTACGCACGATTTCCAACCGTGCTGAGGGAACCTTTGGGCGCCTCCGTTACATTTTAGGAGGCGACCGCCCCAGTCAAACTGCCCACCTGACACGGTCCCTCACCCGGATTACGGCGTGAGGTTAGAAGCCCAGAACACCAAGGGTGGTATCCCAAGGGTGGCTCCACAAGGACTGGCGTCCCTGCTTCACAGCCTCCCACCTATCCTGGACAAAATGTCCCAGACTCCAATATCAAGCTGCAGTAAAGGTTCACGGGGTCTTTCCGTCTTGCTGCGGGTACTCGGCATCTTCACCGAGACTACAATTTCACCGGGTCCTTCGTTGAGACAGCGCCCAAGTCGTTACGCCATTCGTGCAGGTCGGAACTTACCCGACAAGGAATTTCGCTACCTTAGGACGGTTATAGTTACCGCCGCCGTTTACTGGGGCTTGGATTCAGAGCTTCGCCTTGCGGCTAACCCCTCCTCGTGACCTTCCAGCACCGGGCAGGCGTCAGCCCCTATACGTCGTCTTTCGACTTAGCAGAGACCTGTGTTTTTGGTAAACAGTCGCTTGGGCCTAGTCACTGCGGCCCCCTCGCGCTTCGACAGCAAGTGTCTACACGCTAACGGGGCGCCCCTTCTCCCGAAGTTACGGGGCAATTTTGCCGAGTTCCTTAACGAAGGTTCTCCCGATCGCCTTGGTATTCTCTACCTACCCACCTGTGTCGGTTTAGGTACGGGCACGCGCAACCTCCCTAGGGGCTTTTCTTGGAGGCATGGTTTCTGCGACTTAGGCCCTTACGGGCTTTCTCGGCATCCCGTCTCAGTGTTAATGGCCAGCGCATTTCACAACTGACCCACCTACGCGGTTGCGCCAGGACAACCAACGCCTGGACATCGCCTCACCTACCTCGTCCCCCCATCGGTCAAACGGTCGCGACGTGGTACCGGAATATCAACCGGTTGTCCATCGCCTACGCCTGTCGGCCTCGGCTTAGGTCCCGACTAACCCTGAGAAGATTAGCTTTACTCAGGAAACCTTGGGTGTTCGGCGGACACGTTTCTCACGCGTCTTTCGTTACTCATGCCAGCATTCTCACTTCTCAGGCCTCCACGGCTAGCTTGTCGCTGCCGCTTCAGTCGGCCTGAGAACGCTCCCCTACCACTCCACCTAGGTGAAGTCCGCAGCTTCGGTACGTGTCTTGAGCCCCGTTACATCGTCCGCGCACGAACACTTGACCAGTGAGCTATTACGCACTCTTTCAAGGGTGGCTGCTTCTAAGCCAACCTCCTGGTTGTCTATGCATCCGCA
>CAWCFJ010000015.1:20000-88160 GCA_963794695.1 uncultured Actinomycetes bacterium
GCCGCTCCCGTTCACCTTCACTGCCCCGCCCGGCCACCGGCCGCGGCGGCGACGCCTGCGCTGGGCCCGGCTGACCTTCGGGACGTTCCTGTGGCTCCTCCTGGCCCTCGTCTCGATGTTCTACGGCTTCATCACGGCGGTCGCCCAGGAGATCCCGCGCCTCGACCCGGCGAAGCTGTACCACGAGAAGTCGAACGGGGTGGTGTACGCCGGCGACGGCCACACGGTGCTCGCGATCCTGCGCTCCGACGAGAACCGAAAGCCGGTCACCTTCGACCAGATCGCCCCGGTGATGCAGCAGGCGATCCTGGCCGTCGAGGACAAGCGCTTCTACCAGCACGGCGCCGTCGACCCGATCGGCCTGGCCCGGGCCGCGGCCGTCGACGTGACCGGCGGGCACGTCCAGGGCGGCTCGACGATCACCCAGCAGCTCGTCAAGAACGTGTACACCGGCGGCGCGCGCTCGTTCCGGCGCAAGTTCGTGGAGGCCGCCCTGGCCTACCAGCTCGAGCAGGAGTGGCCGAAGCGGCGGATCCTCACCGCCTACCTGAACACCGTGTTCTTCGGCCACCACGCGTACGGCGTCGAGGCGGCCGCCCAGATCTACTTCGGGACGCACGCCCGCTCGCTGCAGCCGTGGCAGGCGGCCCTGCTCGCCGGCCTGGTCAAGGGGCCGAGCGAGTACGACCCGGTCGCCCACCCCTACCAGGCCCGAGCGCGGCGCAACCTCGTCCTGCGGCTGATGCTGCAGGAGGGGAAGATCTCGGCGACCGACTACGCGTTCGACATCCGGGAGCCGGTGCTGCCGAAGGGCCACAAGGTGCAGCTGCCGGCGACCACCCGCGGCGTCGCGCCGTACTTCACGCAGTACGTGATCGACCAGCTCGTCGCCCGCTACGGACGCGAGCGGGCCTTCGGCGGCGGCCTGCGGGTCTACACCTCGATCGACCTGAAGCTGCAGGCCGCGGCGGCGAAGGCGGTCAAGCTCAAGCTGAAGCACGTCGGGCCCTCGGGCGCGCTCGTCTCCGTCGACCCCACGACCGGCCAGATCAAGGTGATGGTCGGCGGGGCGAACTACCGCAAGAGCCAGTTCAACCTGGCCGCCCAGGCCCACCGCCAGCCGGGCTCGGCGTTCAAGCCGTTCGTGCTGCTGGCCGCGCTGCAGGCCGGGATCCAGCCGCAGACGGTGTTCGACTCGAAGCCCCAGTTCATCCAGTCCGGCGGCACCGTGGTGCCGATCACCAACGACGAGGGCTCGTACCTCGGCTGGATCCCGCTGTCGACGGCCATGACCTACTCCGACAACGCCGTCTTCACCCAGCTCGCCGTGCGCGTCGGACTGGGCAAGGTGCGGGCGATGGCGCACCGCCTCGGGGTCATCTCCCCGCTCGACGCGAACCTGGCGATGAGCCTCGGCGGCCTGCGCTTCGGGGTGTCACCGCTCGAGATGGCCCACGCGTACGCCACGATCGCCAACGAGGGCGTGCGGGTCGGCGGCTCGGTGCGCTTCCGCCAGAGGGTTGCCGGCGAGCAGCCCGACACGTCGCTCGACCCGATCGCGATCACGAAGATCCTCGACCGCAACGGCCGGCTCGTGGCCGACAACAAGCCCAGGCGGGTGCGGGTCGTCAGCCGAGGAGGACGCGCTCACCACGCTGAAGATCATGAAGACCGTGCTCTCGGCGAAGGGCACGGCCAGGCTGATCTCGGACTTCCCGCGGCCCGCCGCCGGCAAGACCGGGACGACCTCGAACTTCGTCGACGCCTGGTTCGTCGGGATGACCCCGCAGCTCGCGACGTCGGTCTGGGTCGGGTTCCCGAACTACTCGCGGCCGATGGACACGCTGTACGAGGGCAAGCCCGTGTTCGGCGGGACGTACCCCGCGCTCATCTGGAAGGCCTTCAACGTGTGGGCCATCGGGATCGACAAGCTGCCCTGGGCCGACTGGCAGCAGCCCACCGCCCCGGCCGCCGAGCCGGTCTCGATCGACACCGCGAACGGGCTGCGGGCACCGAGCGGCTGTCCTCGCGCGCGCACGATGTACTACGCCGTCGGCCGGGCGCCGAGCGGCGTGTCGTCCTGCAGCGGGACGTTCGCGAGCACGCCCGACCTGGTGGGGACGACGGTCGGCGAGGCCCGCCACCTGCTCGCGCTCTCGGGGCTCAAGCCGAAGCTCACCTACCGGGCGGCGCTGCACGGCGAGACGCCGGGCACGGTGCTGCTGCAGGCGCCGGCGGCCGCCGAGCCGGCCCGGTCCGGGCAGCGGGTGACCGTCGTGCTGGCCAGGCGGGTGATCGAGGTGACGCTCCCGGACGTCCGCGGCGAGCCGCGTGCCAACGCCGTGTCGGAGCTCAGGACCGCCGGGTTCAGGGTGCGCGTCCAGCTCACGGCCGACTCCGGCGCACCGCCGGGCCGGGTCGTGGCTCAGACGCTCGATCCCGGGCTGCAGCCGCGCGGCGCCCGGATCACGCTGCTGGTGCGCGCCGACGCCACGGGTACGGGCGGCTGACGTACGGACAGTCCGCGGCGGCGTAGCGCCAGGGCCGCTCCACCCCGCGGCTGATCCCGACCCGCGGGCCCGTGACCACCTCGTAGTCCCCCGTCGCCTCGCGCAGCTCGAGCCGGCCGCCGCCGATGGCCGCCGCGTTCAGGTCGGGGCCGATGCCGAGCGCCTCGCTCAGCCGGCCGGGCCCGGCGCACAGCAGCCGGTCGTCGCCGATCGCCCGCCGCGCCCGCATCACCTCGAGGCCGTAGACCGGCTCGAGGGCCCGGATGAGCACGGCCTCCCCCGCTCCCTGCTCGGGGCCGCAGACCAGGTTGATCAGCCAGTGCACCCCGTAGGAGTGGTACACGTAGGCGTGCGCGCGAGGGCCGAACATCGGCGCGTTGCGGGCCGTCTGGCCGCGGTAGGTGTGGGAGGCGGGGTCGGTCCTGTCGTAGGCCTCGCACTCGACGATCGGCCCGCCGACGCCGTCGACCAGGAGCACGCAGCCGATCACGTCCGGGCGCGACCTCGTGCACCGAGCGGTCGAAGAAGGCCGCGCGGCAGCGGCGGCGGGAGCGGCGGGCTCACTCCTCGGCGTCGAACAGCCGGGGCGCCTCGACGCGGTCGTCGTCGGTGCGCAGCGTGCGGGCCAGCAGCCGGCGGGCGCGGCGGGCCAGGTTCTCGAGGTCGAGACCGGACTCGTTGCGCAGCGCCGTGCGGGTGAGCGGCCCGACCCGGTCGGCCTGGTCCGCGACCTCGCGCACGAAGCCGAGCGCGTCGTCGGCGATCGACGCGCGCATGGCCGCGGTCTGCCCCATCTCGGCCAGGATCGAGCGCTCGGTGCGCGAGGCCACGACCGGCTCGGCGATCCCCTCGACCCACACGTGGGTGCGGCTGCCGCCGCCGCGCTGCTGGCCCTCGATCGGCTCGAGCGCGTAGATCCGGTCGGACCGCACGTACTTGCCGTAGCCGAGGAAGACCATGCGGGGCGCGGGCGACACTGGTGACGGCGAGGATACCGTGCCGCCCATGCCGGAAGCCGCCCCTCCCTCGCAGCGCGTCGTCGAGGTCGACGGCGTGCCCGTCTCGTACCGCGCCTGGGGTGCCGAGGACGGCGCGCCCGTCCTGTACCTGCACCACCTCGGCGTGGCCGGCGCGAGCCTGCACCCGCACGAGCTCGCCTCGGCGCTCGCGGCGCGCGGCTACCGCGTCGTCGCGCCCGACCAGCCCGGGTTCGGCCGGACGCCGCCGATGGCCGCGGAGCGCTACCTGCTGGACGCCCTGGCCGGCCTCCACCTCGGCCTGCTCGACCGGCTCGGGATCGAGCGCGCCGCGGTCATGGGGTTCTCCTGGGGCGGCTCGCTGGCGGTGCACGTCGCGGCCCGCGCGCCCGAGCGGGTCGCCGCGCTGGTGCTGCTCGACGCGGGGCACGTCGACGCGGGCGCCGACGGCTCGCCGCCGCAACCCCTCGAGGTGCTGGTCGAGGAGGGGCGGGGCGTCATCGCCGAGGTCTACACCTTCGCGAGCGTCGACGAGGCCGTCGAGGCCCAGCGCGCCGGGGCCAGGCGCTGGTCGGCGCACATCGAGGCCTCCTGGCGCGACGCGTTCACCGAGGTCGACGGGCGCGCGCTGCCGACGCTCGCCCCGGAGACCTACGCCGCGGCCTACTGGGGCTTCCAGGAGCGGCCGCCGAGCCGCGCCTGGCCGGCGCTCGGCCGCGGCCGGGATGCCGGTGCTGCTGCTGCTCGCGGGGCAGCCCGCGGAGCGGCTCGCCCAGAACCGGGCCGCGTCGGCGGCGTTCGCCGAGCAGGTGCCGCAGGCCGAGCTGCGCTGGAAGCAGGACAACGGCCACCACCTGGTGGCGGAGATCGGCCCGCCGCTCGGCGACGAGCTGGCCGACTGGCTCGCCGGGGCCGGCTGGCGGCTGAGGCTGGCCGCGGCGCTGGCGCGCTCGGCCTGCTGGCCGTGCCGGGGAGCGTCGGCGCCGCGCAGCAGGCCGCGCCGGCGCCCGGAACGCTGCTCTCGAGCAGGCCGTTCAGCCGCGGGATCCCGGTCGGGGCGCGGGCCTGGCGCATCCGCTACGAGACCCGCGGCATCGACGGGCGGCCGGCCGAGGCCACGGGCCTGGTGGTCGTCGCGCGCGGCGCCGCAGCGCGCGCCGCGGCCGGTCATCGCCTGGGCCCACGGCACGACGGGCGTGGCCAGCCGCTGCGCGCCGTCGCTGCAGGCCGACCCGCTGGGCGCCGGGGCGATGCCCGACATCGCCGAGGTGCTGCAGCGCGGCTGGGCGATCGTGGCCACGGACTACGTCGGGCTCGGCGCGTCGCCGCCGCACCCGTACCTCGTCGGCCGGCCCGGAGGCCCGCTCGGTGCTCGACGCGGTGCGCGCGGCGCGCCGGCTGCGGGTCGTTCGTCGCCACCCGGCGAAGGGCGGCGGCGCGGCGCTGCACTGCGACCACGGCCGCTTCGGGGCCGACGGTGCCGGCGAGAGCCACGGCGCCGGCGAGGCCGAGCGAGCTGCGCACCGGAAGCGACCGCTCGAGGCGCCTCGCCGTGCCGCCGCGAACGTGCGCCGCGCCCAGCAGGACGACCGCCGCCAGCGCGGCGGCGTCGCGCTGCCGGCACCAGAGGGTGTGCCGCTCGTCGCTCCGGCACCTCCGGGGTTCTCGGGCGCGCTCGGCGTCCGGGTCCCGGTCGTCCTGCTGCGCACCGCGTTCGAGCAGCGGTGCGGCGGCAGCCATCGGTCGAGACGTTACGCCCGATGGGCGTCATCTGACCCGGGCGCCAGCCGCTCGGCCCTGAGCCCGCAGGTAGCGCTGCTCGGGCACGCTCGTGGTGCGCCGGGCGGCGCGCTCGTAGTGCTCCCGGGCCGCCTCGAGCTGGCCGTCACGCTCGAGCAGGTGGGCCCGGACCGCGTCCAGCCGGTGCTGGCCTGAGAGACCACCGTCGCCGTCGAGCGTGGCCAGCAGCTCGAGCCCTGCCGCCGGGCCCTGCACCTCGGCCAGGGCGACGGCGTGGTTCAGCGTGACGACCGGGTTCGGGGCGACCCGCTCGAGCAGCCGGTAGAGCGCCAGGATCTGGCGCCAGTCGGTCTCCTCGGCGGTCGGCGCCTCGTCGTGCAGCGCCGCGATCGCCGCCTGCAGCTGGTACGGCCCGATCGGGTCGGCGGCCAGCGCGTCCTGGGCCAGCGCGACACCCTCGGCGATCATCGCCCGGTTCCAGCGGCCCCGGTCCTGCTCGGCCAGCGGCACGAGCGTGCCGTCGGGCCGGGTGCGCGCCGCGCCGCCGGGCCTCGGTCAGCAGCATCAGGGCCAGGAGGCCGACGGTCTCGGCGTCGCCGGGCAGCGTGACGCGCAGGAGCCGGGCCAGCCGGATCGCCTCGGAGGTGAGCTCGACCCGGTGCAGCTCGTCGCCCGAGCTCGCCGTGTAGCCCTCGTTGAAGATCAGGTAGAGGACGTGCCGGACGACCGCGAGCCGCTCCTCCCGCTCCTCGGCCGGCGGCGGGCCGAACGGGAGCCCGCTGGCCTGCAGCGTGCTCTTGGCCCGGCTGATCCGCTGGGCCATCGTCGCCTCCGGCACCAGGAACGCGTGGGCGATCTCGGCCGTGGTCAGGCCCGCCGACCGCCCGCAGCGTCAGCGCCAGCTGGGAGGGCTGCGAGAGCGAGGGATGGCAGCACCACAGGAGGAGCGTCAGCGTGTCGTCCTCGCTCGTCGGCTCCGGCCTGGGCGTCGGCCGCCGGCGCCACCCGGGCGTCCGCAGGGCTCGCTGCATGGCGAGGCCGTCCTCGCGCCGGCGCCGGGCGCTCTCGGCCCGCACCTCGTCGGTCAGCCGCCGCCCGGCGACCGTGAGCAGCCAGCCCCGCGGGTTCTCGGGGACGCCGTCGCCCGGCCACTGCAGCGCGGCGGCCAGGAGCGCCTCCTGGACGGCGTCCTCGCAGGCGTCGAACTGGCCGTAGCGCCGGACGAGCGTGCCGAGGACCTGCGGCGCGAGCTCGCGCAGGAGCTCCTCGACGCCGCCCACGGCCGCGCTCAGCTGGCGGCGACCGCCGCCGCGAGCTGCTCGGCGACGTACGCCTGGTCGTCGTCGTCGAGCCGGGTGTGGAACGGCAGCGCCAGCGTCGAGCGGGCGATCGCCTCGGACACCGGGCACTCGCCCTCGCGGTGCCCGAGCTCGCGGTAGAACGGCTGCAGGTGGACGGCCGGCAGGTACGGCTTGCAGGCCACGCCGCGCTCCTGCAGGAACGCCATCGCGCCGTTGCGGTCGATCTCGGGAGCGAGCGCGCACCACGTACACGAACCAGGAGCGCTCGTCGCCCGGTGCCGGCGCGGCCGGAACCTCGACGCCGTCGAGCCCGCCGAGCAGCGCGTCGTAGCGCGCCGCCACCGCGGCCCGGCCGGCCAGGATCTCGTCGAGCCGCTCGACCTGGGCCAGCCCGACCGCCGCCGACAGCTCGTCGAGGCGGTAGTTGAAGCCGAGCCGGTCGTGCTCGAGCCAGTCGCCGGTGTCCGAGCGGCCCTGGTTCGAGAGCGACTTCAGCTTCGCGTAGACGTCCTCGTCGTCGGTGGTGACGATGCCGCCCTCGCCGGTGGTCATCTGCTTGTTCGGGTAGAAGGCGAAGATCGCCGGGTTCCCGTCGCCGCCGACGCGGCGGCCGGCACGCATGGTGCCGACCGCCTCGGCGGCGTCCTCGATCACGGCCAGGCCGTGCGTTCGGGCGATCGCGTTGATCCGGTCCATCTCGGCCGGAAGGCCGAAGATGTGCACCGGCATCACGGCCTTCGTCCGCGGCGTGATGGCCGCCTCGATCGCGTCGGGGTCGATGTTGAAGGTCCGCTCGTCGACGTCGGCGAAGACCGGCGTCCCGCGCTCGAACAGCACCGAGTTGGCCGAGGCCACGAAGGAGATCGGGGTGGTGATCACCTCGTCGCCGGGGCCGATCTCGGCGATCCGCACCGCGAGGTGCAGACCGGCCGTCCCGCTCGACACCGCGGCCGCGTAGCGCGTGCCGTGGAAGGCCGCGAAGGCCTCCTCGAAGCGCCGCGTGTACGGGCCGAGGCCGAGCACGCCCGAGTGCAGCGCGTCGAGGACGTACTCCTCCTCGCGCGCGCCGATGTCGGGCCGGGCCAGCTGCAGCGAGCGCGTGCCGAGCGTCACGACGCGGCGCGCTCGATCGGCCGCACCTGCGCCGTCGACGGGTAGTCGAGGTACTCGTCGGAGAGCGGGTGGCGGCCCGAGGTGATCGCGAAGAACTCCTTCTGGATGGCCTTCGTGATCGGCCCGGTGCCGACCTCGTGGTCGTCGACGGAGCGGATCGGCGTGATCTCGGCGGCGGTGCCGCTGAAGAACAGCTCGTCGGCGTGGTACAGGTCGGTGCGCACGACGTCGCGCTCCTGCACGTCGTAGCCGAGCTCGCGGCCGATCCGGATCACCGTGTCACGGGTGATGCCCGGCAGGCACGAGGCGGTGACCGGCGGCGTCGCCAGGACGCCGTCGCGGATCACGAACACGTTCTCGCCGGAGCCGTCGGCGAGGTAGCCCTGCTCGTTCAGCAGGATGGCCTCGTCGTAGCCGCTCTTCATGGCCTCGAGCTTCGCGAGCTGCGAGTTCAGGTACTGGCCGCTGGCCTTGGCCGCCGCCGGCACGGTGTTCGGGCCGATCCGGCGCCACGACGAGATGCCCACGCGCACGCCGTGCTCGAGGGCCTCCTCGCCGAGGTAGGCGCCCCACGGCCACACCGCGATCACGACGTCGACCGGGCAGTTCAGGGGGTTGATCCCCATCTCGCCGTAGCCCCGGAAGACGATCGGGCGGACGTAGCAGGTCTCGAGCTCGTTGGCCGCGAGCGTCTCGTGCACCGCGGCTCTCAGCTCGTCCGTCGAGTATGGGAGCTCGAGGAAGTAGACCTCGCCCGAGCGGCGAAGGCGCTCGAGGTGCTCGCGGAGCCGGAACACGGCAGGACCGCGATCGGTGGCGTACGCCCGGATGCCCTCGAATACGCCGGAGCCGTAGTGCAGCGCGTGCGACAGGACGTGGACCTTGGCCTCGTGCCAGTCGACGAGCTCGCCGTTCATCCAGATCTTCTCGGACTCCTGCATGGCGCCTTTTCCTTGGCCTCGAGGGACGGGACGAGACCCATCCTACCGGGGCCCGTCGCGCGGCTGGAATAGGTGCCGTCAGTCCAGGCGGATGAAGCGGGGCCGCGTGGCGACGCCCTTCGTCGCCTCGAGCTCGCTGAGCAGGGCCGCCGTCGGCTCGTCGTCGACCGACACCACCATCAGCGCGTTGCCGCCCGACTGGTTGCGTGACACGTTCATGTTGGCGATGTTGACGCTCGCGCTGCCGAGGATCGTGCCGACCCGGCCGATCATGCCCGGGACGTCCTCGTTCTCGAGGACCAGCATGCGCGGGTCGAGCTCGATCTCGACCGCGTAGCCCAGCGCCCGCACGAGCCACGGCCGGTGCTCGGTGCCGAGCGTCGTGCCGACCACGGTGGACTCGCCGGTGCGGCCGCGGGCCGTCACCGCCAGCAGGTTGGTGTAGTCGGAGACGCCCACGCGGCGCTGCTCGCGCACCTCGATCCCGTGCTCCTCGGCGACCGTCGGGGCGTTCACGTAGTTCACGTCCTCGACGAGCCCGCCGAACGCGCCGCGCAGCGCGGCCAGCGTCAGGATGCGGGTGTCGCGGGCGGCGAGCTGGCCGGCGGTGGCGACGTCGATGCCCTCCACCCCGTCGCTGGCGAGGCCCATCGCCAGCCGGCCGAGCTTCTCGGCCAGCGGCAGGAACGGCCCGATGACGGCCATGTCCTCCTCGGCCACCTGCGGGATGTTCAGGGCGTACGGCACCGACCGCCCGTTGAGCGCCGACACCACCTGCTCGGCGGTCTGCAGCCCGGCCCGGTCCTGGGCCTCGGCGGTCGACGCCGCGAGGTGCGGGGTGACGACGACGTTCGGCAGCGAGAAGAGCGGCGACTCGGTCAGCGGCTCCTGCTCGAACACGTCGAGCGCGGCGCCGCCGAGGTGGCCCGACTGCAGCGCCTCGATCAGGGCGTCGGTGTCGATCAGCGCGCCGCGGGCGGCGTTGACGATCCGGGCGCCCGGCTTCAGCTTCGCCAGCACGTCGCGGTCGATCAGGCCGCGGGTGTCGGGCGTGAGCGCCAGGTGCAGGGTGAGGAAGTCGGCCGCGGCGTACAGGTCGTCGGGCGTCTCGGCCGCGTGCACGCCGAGCTCGCGGAAGCGCTCGCGGGTCACGAACGGGTCGTAGGCCATCAGCCTCATGCCGAGCCCGCGCGCGCCGGCCGCCACGAGCTGGCCGATCCGGCCGAAGCCCAGGATGCCGAGCGTCTTGTCCTTCAGCTCGACGCCCGACCACCTCGAGCGCTCCCAGCGGCCCTGCACCAGCGCCGCGTGCGCCTGGGGGACGTTGCGGGCCACGGCCAGCAGCAGGGCGATCGTGTGCTCCGCCGCCGAGACGACGTTCGACTGGGGCGCGTTGCACACCACCACCCCGCGCTTGGTCGCCTCGGGAACGTCGACGTTGTCGACGCCGACGCCGGCCCGTCCCACGACCCGCAGGCGCGAGGCGTGCTCGAGCAGCTCGGCGTCGACCTTCGTCGCCGAGCGCACCACCAGCCCGTCGTAGTCGCCGATCCTCGAGACGAGCTCGGCGCGGTCCCAGCCGTTCCCCTCGTCGACCTCGCAGGCCGCCCGCAGGATCTCGAGACCGGCCTCGGAGAGCTCTTCGGCGGCCAGCACCCGGGGCCGGCCGTCGGCACTCACGATACGGCTTCCCGGTCGCGGGCCAGCTCGACCTCGAGCGCCGTCAGGCCGGACCGCAGGTCGCGCTCGGTGATCGCCCCGAACTGGCCGATCCGCCAGATCTTGCCGGTCAGCGGGCCCTGCCCGCCGGCGACGAAGATCCCGTGGTTGTCGCGGATCCGGCTGCGGATCGCCGTCGCCGTCGACGCCGTCGGGCACCTTGATCGAGGTGACCAGCGAGCAGGACGGGTCGTCGGGCGAGAACAGCTCGAGCCCCATCTCCCGCTGGACGTGCTGGCGCACCATCGCGCCGAGCTCCTCGACCCGCTGCCACTGGGCCTCGACGCCCTCGTCGAGGATCAGGTCGAGGGCCGCGTTCAGGCCCGAGCACCAGCGTGATGGCCGGGGTGAACGGGCTCTGGCCGCCCTTGTTCTGGGCGTCCAGCGGTGCGGCTTCCAGTCGAAGTAGAAGCGCGGCGAGGTCGCCCTGGAAGCGGCCTCCCAGGCCCGGTCGGAGACCGAGCGCGAAGCCCAGGCCCGGCGGGCACATCAGGGCCTTCTGGGAGCCGGTCACGACGACGTCGATGCCCCAGCCGTCGGTCTCGAGCCGGGTCGCGCCGAGGCTCGAGATCGCGTCCACCAGCAGGAGGCAGGAGCGGTCGCGGGTGCCCTCGGCGATCGCCTCGATGTCGGCGGTGGCGCCGGTGGAGGTCTCGGAGTGGACGACGACGGCCGCGGCCAGCGAGTCGTCGTCCATGATCGCGGCGACGACCTGGTCGACGTCCGGACGCGCGCCGAGCTCGAACCGCAACGGCACGACCTCGGCGCCGAAGGTCTCGGCCATCTTGATCCAGCGCTCGCCGAAGTTGCCGGCCGACACGCACAGCACCCGGTCGCCCGGGGACAGCGTGTTGGCGAAGGCGGACTCGAACGCGCCGGTGCCGGACGCGGTGAACACGAGGACGTCGCCGGAGGTCCGGTAGACGGTCTTCAGCTTCTCGATGACGCCGCCGTACAGCCGCTTGAACTCCGCGGAGCGGTGGTGCGGCAGCGGGCGGGCCATGGCCGCCTCGACCTCCGGGGGAACCGGGTGTCGGGCCGGGCGTGAGGAGGATCGGTGTCGGTCGCAGAGCGGGCTCACCCTCTCGGAGGTCAGGCAGGGACTCCGCGGCCCAATCTAGCTCCGCTCCGGTGAACCCGCGGCGTACGCTCTGGCACGAGCACGGCGAACGCCCTGCAAGCCGTCCCGACCATCCGGCGCTGCCGTTCTCTTCCAGATCGCAGCTGCCGTCCGACGCAACGATGTTAGACGGAACGCAGGCGGGCAGAACAGAGCATGAGCGTCGTCGATCAACCGACCCGCCCGCTGTTGTCCCTCCGGCTGAGCGCTGACCCCGAGAGCGTCCCCGTTGCCCGCCGTTCGGTGTGCCGCGCGATCCGCGCGGTCGGCGTCGAGGACGCCGTGCTCGAGCGCGTGCAGCTGGCCGTCACCGAAGCCTGCGCCAACGTCGTCGTCCACGCCTACCGCGACTGCGAGCCCGGCGAGCTCGGCATCGAGGTCCGCGTCGGCCCGGGCCTCCTGTGCGTCCGCGTGCGGGACCAGGGCGGCGGCGTGACCCCGCGCCTCGACTCCCCCGGCCTCGGCCTCGGGCTGCCGCTGATCGGCGCCCTGGCCACCACGCGTCGACATCCGCGCCTGCGACTCGTCGGGCACGGTGGTCGCGATGTCGTTCGCCCGCGGCGACCGGCGAACAGCTCGGCGACGCCGCTGCGGCGGCCGTTCCGGCGCGAGGGCGACGGCGAAGCGGCCTGACCCGCGCTGTGCGGCTAGCCCGGCAGCGCCGCGATCGCGTCGATCTCGACGAGCTGCCCGGTGTAGCCAAGCACGGCGACGCCGAGCAGGGTGCTCGGCGGGCGGTGCTGGCCGAAGCGCGCCTCGACGACCTGCCAGGCGGCGACGAGGTCGCCCCGCTCCTGCGAGGCCACGTAGATCGGTGCTGCGCAGCACGTCGGCCAGGCCCGCGCCGGCAGCGTCGAGCGCGAGCTCGAGGTTGTCGAGCGCCGTCGCTGGTCTGCCCCGGGACGTCGCCGGCCGGGACGACGCTGACCGTCAGGCGTCGAGCGGGCAGGCGCCGGCCGTGAACACCAGCCCGCCGGGCGGCGTGACCGCCGCGTAGGCGTACGGGGCGGCGGCGAGCGCGTCGGGCGAGATCAGGCCGGGGAGGCATCCCCCGAGACTAGGAGAGCACCTCGCGCAGGAGCTCCTGCACGCGCTTCGGCTCGGCGCGGCCGCCGGTGGACTTCATCACCTGGCCGACGAAGTAGCCGATCAGCGCCTGCTTGCCCGCGCGGAACTGCTCGGCCTGCTGGGGGTTCGCGGCCACGACCTCCTCGACCAGCGCCCGCAGCTGCGACTCGTCGGCGATCTGGCCGAGGCCGCGCGCCTCGACGATCGCCCGCGGCGCGCCCTCGCCCGCGACCATCGCGGCGAAGACCTGCTTGGCGCCGGCCGAGCCGACCACGCCGTCGCGCACCAGGCCGACGAGCTCGGCCAGGGCCTCGGGCTCGACCGGCGAGTCCGCGGGCTCGAGCCCGGACTCGTTGAGGTGGGCCGAGAACTCGTTCAGCACCCAGTTGGACGCGCCCTTCGGGTCGGCCGCGGCGTTCGCCGTCGCCTCGAAGTAGTCCGCCAGCGCCGGCGTCCGATTGAGCGCCGCGGCGTCCGGGAACGGCAGCAGGTACTCCTGCTCGAAGCGGCGGATGCGGACGCCCGGCAGCTCGGGCAGCGAGCCGCGGAGCCCTTCGATCCAGGCCGCGTCGGGCGCCACCGGGACGAGGTCCGGCTCGGGGAAGTAGCGGTAGTCGTCCGCCTCCTCCTTCGAGCGCATGATCGTCATCTCGTCGCGCGCCGGGTCGTAGTGCACGGTGTGCGTCTCGACCTCGCCGCCGCCGTCGTAGATCGCCGCCTGGCGCTGCAGCTCGTGGGCCATGCCGCGCTCGAGGAAGCGGAACGAGTTCATGTTCTTGAGCTCGACCTTCGGCCGCAGCCCGGTCTCGCCGGGCCGGCGCAGCGACACGTTGGCGTCGCAGCGCAGCGACCCCTTCTCCATGTCGCAGTCCGACACCCCGATCGTCTCGATCGTGGCCTTCAGCAGGGTCAGGAAGCGCACCGCCGCCTCGGGCGAGCGCAGGTCCGGCTCGGTCACGATCTCGAGCAGCGGCGTGCCGCAGCGGTTGAAGTCGACCACCGAGCCGACCGAGCCGGCGATGCGCCCGCCGGCGCCGCCCTCGTGGATCGTCTTGGCGGCGTCCTCCTCGAGGTGCGCGCGCACGAAGCGGACGACGCTCGTCGCCGTCGGCCGTCGGCACCACCAGCTCGCCGCCGAGGCACAGGGGCTCGTCGTACTGGCTGATCTGGTACGCCTTCGGGCTGTCGGGATAGAAGTAGTTCTTGCGGTAGAAGAGCGAGCGCTCGGCGATCTGCGAGCCGAGCGCCAGGCCCACCGTGATCGACTTCTCGACCGCCGCCTTGTTCGGCACCGGGAGCACGCCGGGGTGGGCGGTGCAGACCGGGCAGATGCGGGTGTTCGGCTCGCCGCCGTAGACGTTCTCGCAGCGGCAGAACATCTTCGAGCGGGTCCGCAGCTGCACGTGGATCTCGAGGCCGATCACGGCCTCCCAGCCGTCGGGGACGCTCACCTGGCGGCCTCGAGCGACGGCGGGACGGGGTCGAAGGCGAAGGCCCGCTCGAACGCGTGGCCCGCGGCCAGCAGGGTGTTCTCGGAGAACGCCGGCCCGCACAGGTGCAGCCCGACCGGCAGGCCCTCGGACAGCCCGCAGGGGATCGACAGGCCCGGCGTCCCGGCCAGGTTGACCGGCAGCGTGAACAGGTCCGAGAGGTACATCGACAGCGGGTCGTCGACGCGCTCGCCGATCTTGAAGGCCACCGTCGGCGAGGTCGGCGTGAGCAGGAGGTCGAAGCCCTGCTCGGCGAAGACCGCGTCGAAGTCGCGCCGGATCAGCGTGCGCACCTTCTGGGCCTGCCCGTAGAACGCGTCGTAGTAGCCGGCCGAGAGCGCGTAGGCGCCGATCAGGATGCGCCGCTTGACCTCGGCGCCGAAGCCCTCGCGGCGGGTCTCCTCGTACATCGAGAAGACGTCGGGCGCGTCGACCCGCAGGCCGTAGCGGACGCCGTCGTAGCGGGCCAGGTTGGCCGAGGCCTCGGCCGGGGCGATCAGGTAGTACGCCGCCAGGCCGTTCGGCGACATCGCCGTCGGCAGCTGCACCTCGGCGACCTCGTCGGCGCCGAGCGCCCGGGCGGTCTCGATGGCCCGCTCGTAGGTGTCGCGAACGCCGGGCTCGACGCCCTCGACGCCGTCGAGCCCCAGGTAGGCGATGCGCAGGCCGCGCAGGTCCTCCCGCTCGGGCAGCTCGACCGGGGCCGGCAGCCCGACGGAGGTCGAGTCGCAGCAGTCCTTGCCCGCGATCACCGAGAGCAGCAGCGCCGTGTCGCGCACGCTGCGGGCGAACGGCCCGACCTGGTCGAGCGACGAGGCGAAGGCCACGACGCCGTAGCGCGAGACCGCGCCGTAGGTCGGCTTCAGCCCGACGATCCCGCACAGCGCGGCCGGCTGGCGGATCGAGCCGCCGGTGTCGGTGCCCAGCGAGAGCGGCGCCATGCCCGCGGCGACGGCGGCCGAGGAGCCGCCGCTCGAGCCGCCGGGCACGCGCGTCGTGTCCCACGGGTTGCGGGTCGGCCCGTAGCCCGAGTTCTCGGTGGACGAGCCCATCGCGAACTCGTCCATGTTGGTCTTGCCGACGCTCACCAGGCCGGCCTCCTCGCAGCGCTCGACGACCGTGCCGGTGAACGGCGGCACGTAGCCCTCGAGGATGCGCGAGCCCGCGGTCGTCGGGACGCCCTTCGTGATGAACAGGTCCTTGAGCGCGATCGGGACGCCCTGCAGCCCGCTGCGGCCGTGCTCGTCGAGGTGCGCGGCCCGCGCCAGCGTGGCCTCGGGATGGGTGTGCAGGAAGGCGTGGATCTCGTCGTCGACGGCGGCGATCCGGTCGAGGTGCGCCTGGGCGACCTCGACGCAGGACAGCTCGCGGGCGTCGAGCAGCCGGACGAGCTCCTCGGCGCTGGTGCGCGAGACGTCGAGGCTGCCATCAGCCCTCGGCCCTTCGAGCTCGGGCTCGGCGCCGATCGGGGGCACCCGGAAGCCGCCGTCGGCGGCCTCGGGGGCCAGCGCCAGCATCTGCTCGCGCGGCCAGGACGGACGGGGCACGTCCTCCCCCATCGAGTTCTCGAGGTCGAGCGGGTGCGAGGTCGGCGGGACGCCCGAGAGGTCGAGCTCGGCGATCTTGCCGATGTGCTCGAGGATCCCGCGCAGGTCGCCGAGGTAGCGGTCGAGCTCGTCCTCGCGGAGGCCGATGCGGGCCAGCTTCGCCACGTGGCGTACGTCTTCCCGGGAAAGCTCCATCGCCGGCGCAGTCTAGGACGTCTGCCACTCTTGGCCGCCGTGGACGACGTCGACGATCCGTGGGTCTTCTACCTCGTGGTGCGCAAGGAGGCCGGCCTCGGCTTCGGCGACCTGCTGGCGGCCACCGCCTCGGCCTGCGTGCGCTGCGCCGACCGCTACGAGCACGACCCGCGCTACGCCGAGCAGTTCGCCGCCTGGTACGCGATGGCCGTGCGCAAGGTGACGCTGCGGGCCAACGAGCGGGAGTGGCACCGGCTGCGCGACGACTTCGACGTCGCCCTGGCAGCCCCGCGCGGGACCGTGCACTCGGTGGCCGCGCTGCCGCCGCGGCGCCGCTCGCAGCGCGAGAAGCTGCTGGTGCAGCTGCAGGCGCTGACCGGCCCGCCCGACGAGCTGCCGCCCTCGGCCCCGCCCGCCGGCGGGATCGCGCTGCCGCTGGTCATCAACGCCGACGCCGGCATGAGCACCGGCAAGGCCTGCGCCCAGGGCGCCCACGCCTCGCTGCACGCGGCCCGCTCGCCGCTGGCCCAGAACCCGTTCCTGCGCCCGTCGTTCGAGGCCTGGCAGGACGCTGGGCGGCCGGTCCGGGTGCGCCTGGCGTCGCAGCGCGGCGTTCGACGCGCTGGCCGCGCTGCCGAGCGCGATCGTGATCCACGACGCCGGCTTCACCGAGCTCGAGCCGGGCACCGCGACCGCGCTGGCGCTGCCGCCGGGGCTGCCGGGGCAGGAGCCGCCGGCCCTGCTCGCGGCCGCTCCAGCACCCTGACGGATTCCCTTCGCCGGGACCGGCCGTATCCTGGTGGCGTGCACGCCCGTTCGCGCCGCCTTCGACGCCTGCCCGCGCTCCTCGCGCCGGCGGTGCTGATCGCGCTCGCGGCCCACACCGCCCTGTGGGGCGCCTGGGCGCCGGCGGACGGGCGAGCACGCCTACTTCGGCTGGTACGCCCCGCTGGTCACCGGCGCGGGCGCCGCCGGCCTGCTCGGCCTGGCCCTGCTCGTGGCGGTCGCGGCGCTCGGCCGCCGGGTGCCCCGCGCCGCCGACGCTGGTGCGCCGGGTCCTCCCCGCGCCGCGCGTCCCGCTGCGCCTGCGCGCCTTCCAGCTCTCGGCTCGCCGCCCTCGGCTGGCTCGTGGCCCAGGAGTCGATCGAGCGCTCGCTGCAGGAGGGCCGCGTCTCGCTGCTGGCGCTCGACGCCCGCGACCTGCTGCTCGTCCTGCTCGCGACCGCCGTCGGCGCCCTGCTGGTGGCCGCCGCCGAGCGCGGCTCGGGGCGCCTGGCCCGCGCGCTGCTGCACGTCCGCGACCTGCCGCCCGCCGCGCGCCGCGCCGCCGTCCGCCTCGGACGCCCGCGGCCGGTCGCGCTGCGCCCGCTCTCTCCGCTGGCCTGCTCGCTCGGGCGCCGCGGCCCGCCGCTCCTCGTCGGTTGACACGTGCGCGGGCGCTCGCCCGCGAGGACACCGACCTTCAAGGAGCATGGACCGACCCAGCATCGCGCGGTGCGTGCGGCGACTCGCCGCAGCCGCGTTCCCGATCATCGCCCTGCTCGGCGCCGGCGCCCCGGCGGCGTCGGCGCACGGCCGCAGCGGGGCCGTCGCCAGCGACTGGCACGCCCGCGTGACGTCCGTCGAGCCCCGGCTCGACGGGCTCGAGTGGCGCGTGCTCGGCGGCGACGTCCGCCTGCAGCTCACCGTGCCCGCCGGGCACGTGGTGCAGGTGCCGGGCGACGGCGGCGAGCCGTTCCTGCGCTTCGCGGGCGGGAAGGTGCTGGTCAACGCCAACTCCGGCACGGCGCTGTCCTCGGGGATCGTCAAGGGCACCGTCCCGACGTCGACCCCGTCGTGGAAGGTGGTCGCAGGCTCGGACACCTACGCCTGGCACGAGCACCGGCTGCGGCCGCCCGACGGCGGGCGCTTCAGCGTCCCGCTGACGATCGACGGGCAGACGGGACGGATCGCCGGGCGTCGACCGGCGCATGGCGGCGCCGCCGCTCGCGGTCTGGATCGCCGCCATCTGCGCCCTCCTGGGCGTCGCGGCGGCCGTCGGGCTTCGCCGGCGCGTCGGGCAGGCCCGCGTGGCCTGCGTCGTCGGCGCCGGCCTGGCCATGCCGGCGGCGCTCGCGGCGACCGTCGGAACGACCCTCGACAGCCCGCAGTCGACGCTCGCGGTGATCGCCGAGGTCGGCGCCGCCGCGCTCGTCGGCGCGGCCTGCGTGCTCGCCGCGGTGCGGGTGCGCGACGACTGGCGGGCCTTCGTGGCCGTCGGCGCGGGCGCCGTCGCGGTGTTCCAGGCGCTCGGCCTGTTCAGCGTGTTCCTGCACGGGGTCGTCCTGTCGGTGCTGCCGGCGCAGGCCCAGCGCACGCTGGTCGCGGTCGCCCTTGCGGGCGGCGTGGCCGCGCTGGTGCTCGGCCTGGCCCAGCTCGCCCGGACGCCCGGCCCGCGGACCCGCGGGAGGCTCGCATGAAGGCGCTCGCGCTCCTCGCCGTGGGCCTCGCCGACGCTGGCCGGCGCGGCCGCCGTGCCGTGGGCGTCGGACGGCAGGCTCGCCTGCACGGCCTTCCCGCGGCCGGCGACGGCCGTCGCGCACGTCGAGCTGTTCGTCGACGGGCGCGTCGTGC
Organism: uncultured Actinomycetes bacterium; assembly: GCA_963794695.1. GTDB lineage: Bacteria > Actinomycetota > Thermoleophilia > Gaiellales > JALYLC01 > CAWCFJ01. Next base: position 38,335 of record CAWCFJ010000015.1, read on the forward strand.
TGCTCCCGCCCGGGCATCGGCATCGACGAGCCCGAGCGGGACGGCGCCGTGGTCGTCGACGGGCGCTGCGCCTACCCGGTGCGGACGCTCGACCCGACCGGCGTCCTCTTCCTCGACCGCACCGACCTCACGCTGGGGTCGGTGTTCGCGCTGTGGGGGCGCCGGCTCGCGCCGGACGGCCTGCTCGGACGCGACGGCCGGGTCGAGGCGTTCGTCGGCGGGCGCCGCTACGCCGGGCGACGTGCGGGACATCCCGCTGCGCGACCGGGCCCAGATCGTGGTCGAGGTCGGACGGCACGTCCGGCCGCATGCCAGGTACACCTTCCCGAGGAGGATCGAGACGTGCGTCGGCTGGTGCTAGGACTCGCCGCGCTCGGCGCGGTCGTGATCGCGGCGGGCTGCGGCTCGTCGGGCGGGAACGGTGGGCTGTCGGTCACGATCGCGCCCGCGAAGACCTACAAGCTCGTCGGCTTCACGCCGACGCAAGCCGATCACGCCCGGGAAAGCCGGTGACGGTCTCGTTCCGGATCCAGCTCCCGAGCGGCAAGACCCTGACGTCGTACGCCCGCGGCGCGGGCCCCCACACCGGGGTGCACCTGATCGCGGTGCGCGACGACCTCTCGATCCTCATCCACCAGCACCCCCCGGTCGGCAACGACGGGGTCCTGTCGACGAAGGTGACGTTCCCGAAGCCGGGGCGCTACCACATCGTCGTCGACGCCTATCCGAAGCCCTCGCCGACGCTTCCGCGCAACTTCCAGCTCACCGAGAACGTGACCGTGCGCGGCAAGGCCACGACGGTCCCGCTCGGCAACCCGCCGCTCACGCAGACGGTCGACGGGTTCAGGGTGAAGCTCGCGAAGCCGCCGAAGATCCGGTTCGCCGAGGGCGCCACGCTCCACTTCACGATCACCGACTCGAAGGGTCGGCCGGCGAAGCTCGAGCCGTGGTTCGGAGCCACCGCGCACGCGGTCTTCTTCCACGCGCGCACGCTCGACTACTTCCACACGCACGTGTGCGCGCCCGACCTGAAGGCGTGCCTGCAGAGCATCGGCGGGATCCCCGTCGGCCACGCGAACAAGCCGGGCGTGCTCAACGTCGGGCTGGTCATGCCGGCCACCGGCACCTGGCGCGTGTTCCTGCAGTGCAAGGTCAACGGCCGCGTCATCACGATTCCCTACACGCTGAAGGTGACCTCATGACGAACCGATCGCGCGGCCTTGCGGCCGCCTTCGTGCTCGCCCTGTCCCTGGCTGCCGTACCGGCCGCGTTCGGGCACGCCATCGTCAGTCCGCCGATCGCCGAGTCCGGCGTCGACCAGGTCTGGACGCTGGCCGTGCCGACCGAGAAGGAGGACCTCACGACGAACAAGATCGAGCTCGTCGTGCCCGACGGGTTCTCGATCGACTCGTTCGAGGCCGAGGACGGCTGGGACCGCCAGGTGAAGTCGTCCGGTGCGGGCGAGAACGCGACGATCCAGAGCGTCACCTGGACGGGCGGCAAGGTGCCGACCGACGAGGACTCGGTGTTCCGCTTCGTCGGCGCCGCCGAGAACCCGGGCACGCTGTCCTTCACCGTTCGCCAGACCTACTCCGACGGCAGCGTGGTCGAGTGGAGCGGCGACCCCGGCTCCGACACCCCGGCGCCCCAGGTCGAGGCGAAGAGCTCGCTCGGCGGCGGCGGCAGCGACACCCTCTCGATCATCGCGATCGTCGTCGGCGCCGTCGGCGTCGTGCTCGGCGGAGCAGCGCTGCTGCTGCGCGGCGGGAAGCGCTCGCTGACGTGAGGGCCCGGGCGCTGGCCGTCGCGCTCCTGGCCGCCCTCGCGGTGCTCGTCGTGCTGCCCGCGCAGGCGCTGGCGCACGCGACCCTCGAGCGCACCGTGCCGTCGGCCAGCGCCACCACCTCGTCCCCGCCGAAGGAGGTCTCGCTGACCTTCAGCGAGGGGATCGAGCCGCGCTTCGCGATCGTGTCGGTGACGGACGCCGGCGGTCACCAGGTGACCGCCGGCGCGCCGGCCCACCCGCCCGGCGACGGCACCACCCTGGTGGTGCCGCTGAAGGACGTGAAGCAGGGCTGGTACCTCGTCTACTGGCGGGTCATCTCGGCCGACGGCCACCCGGTGCGCGGCGCGTTCACCTTCGCCGTCGGCCCCTCCCCCGGGCCGGCGCCGCAGTTCCCGATCCCGTCGCTGTCCGAGACCGCGGCCACGCCGACGCTGGTGATCGAGCGCTGGACGATGCTGCTCTCGCTGATGATCGGGGTCGGCCTCCTCGCTGTTCCGGCTGGTCATCGCCCGGCCGGTGGCGGCGCGGGTCGAGAACGCCAGCCTGCGGCCGGTCGGCATCGCCGCCGGCGTGGCGCTCGCGATCTGCCTGGTGGCGACGCCGGTCTACCTGATCCAGGCGACGGCGGAGTTCGCGCTGCGCTCGGCGACCGACGTCGGCGGCCTCATACCCCTGGTCCGACGCTCGTCGTTCGGCCGGGCCATCTTCGACCTCGAGATCGTCGTCGCCCTGCTCGCCGCGTGCGCGGCGGTGGCGATCTGGCTCGACCGGCCGCGGCGGGCGACCCGCTCGGTCGTCGAGCTCGTCTCGCTGTTCGCGGTGATCGGCGCCGCCGCCGCTGCGCTGCTCGTCCCGGGGATCGCCGGCCACCCGGCCACCACCTCGCCGGCCGGCCTGGCCCTGTCGCTCGACTTCGTGCACCTGGCCTCGGGCAGCGTCTGGGTCGGCGGGCTCGTCGGCCTGCTGCTGCTCGGACTGCGGCGCCGGGCGCGAGCGCCGCCGCTCGATCCTGGCCGTGGCCGTGCCGCGCTTCTCGCGCACCGCGTTCGTCGCGATGCTCCTGATCATCGGGACGGGCACCGGCGCGGCGCTCCTGCACCTGCCGACGCTCGACTCGCTCTGGACCACGAGCTACGGGCGGGCGATCCTGGTCAAGGTCGCGCTGCTGTGCGGCGCGCTGTCGCTGGCGGCGGTCAACCTGCTCGTGACCCGGCCGGCGCTGCGCGACGACCTGACGCGGGCCTGGGGCGCGACCTGGGTGCGCCGGCTCGCGAGCGGCGAGGCCCTGCTGGCGGCGGGCATCGTGGCCGCCGCCGCGGTGCTGACCAGCGTCGCGCCGCCCGTCGAAGGCCCTCGGCAAGCTCGGCTCGAACGCCCACAGCATCGGCCCCGGCGCGGTCACCCAGGACGGTGAAGCAGGGCCCGTACCAGGCCGTCGTCCGGGTCACGCCGAACCGGGCGGCCCTCCCGAACACCTTCAGCCTGCAGCTCAGCCGGGACGGAAAGCCGGTGAGCGGCGCCGAGGTCACCGCCACCTTCGACATGCTGGACATGGACATGCAGCAGCTCGCCTATACCCTGCCCGAGACCTCGCCGGGGCACTACACGCGCACGGCGCCGGCCCTGGTCATGGTCGGCCACTGGGGGATCACGCTGCGCGTCACGCCGAAGGGCGGCCAGCCGTTCGAGCTCGTCTTCCGCGACCGGGCGGGCGGCTGATGGAGCCCGAGACCCGCCGCACCTCCGACACCGTCCTGCTGCTCGCGGCGTTCGGCGCCCTGGTCGCCGCCGGCGTGGCCTGGCTGCTCGTCCTCCTCCTGCTCCTGGACACCTTTTGACGCTCCGACGCCTCCTCGTCCTCCTGTGCGCCGCGCTCTGCCTGGTCGCGCCGGCGACGGCCCGCGCCGACGGCGACCCGGCCAGCGACTTCCTGCTCTTCGGGCCGTACTACGTGCCGCTGCAGCCGCCGCCGGCGAAGTCGGTGCGCGACGAGCTGAACGCGCTGCTGCGCGGCGCGGCGACCCAGAAGAAGCCGCTGCGGGTGGCCGTGATCCGCTCGAAGGAGGATCTCGGAGCGTTCCCGCAGCTCTTCGGAAAGCCGAAGGACTACGCGCGGCTGCTCTCGAACGAGATCGCGTTCGCCTACAAGGGCCCGCTGCTGATCGTGATGCCGGGCGGCTTCGGGACCCGGCACATCTCCGCGGCCCGCGAGAAGCTGCTGGCGGGCATCAAGATCGACTCGTCGAGCCCCGACGCGATGACCCGGACGACCATCGACGCGTCGCGCAGCGCTGCTCAGCGCCGCCGGCGTCGACGTGAGCAAGATCGCGCCGCCGCCGGACGCGTCGTCGAGCGGCGGGACGTCCGTGTGGGTCTGGGTGGCGATCGGCGCCGGCGTGCTGGTCCTCGTGCTCGCGGCCGCCGGCGGGCTGGTGGTCGTGCTGCGGCGGCGGGCGGCGACGTGAGGGCCGCCCTCGTCCTGCTCGCCGGCCTCGGCCTCCTGGCTCCCGGCGCTGGCCCGGGCCGACGGCGACCCGGCCAGCGACTACCTGCTGTTCCAGCCGTCGTACGTCCCGCTGCAGCCCGCCCCCGGCAAGGATCTGCGCGACGAGCTGAACGCGCTCCTGAAGGCCGGCGCGCAGCAGCGCCACCCGCTGCGGGTGGCGATCGTGCGGACGAAGGGCGACCTCGGCTCCTACCCCCAGCTGTACGGGCGGCCGCAGGTGTACGCGCGGCTGCTCTCGAACGAGCTGGCCTACGTCTACAAGGGGCCGCTCCTGGTGGTGATGCCGCAGGGCTTCGCCACCCGCCACGTGCCGGCGGCGACCGCCGGCCTGCTGCACGGCCTGGCGATCGACGCGTCCTCGCCGAACGCGATGACCGAGGACTCGATCGCCGCCTCGCGGCGCCTGCTGACCGCCGACGGGGTCGAACCTGGTCGGCGTCGCGCCGGCCGTGACGGCAGTCCTCGAGCGGCGGCTGGAGCCCCTGGCTGTGGGCCGGGGTGATCGCCGGCGGCGCGCTGGTCGGCGGAGCGGCGAGCCTGGTCGCGCTGCGCTGGAGGCGGGCGTGAGGGCCCGCGGCCTCGCCGCCCTCGGCCTCGCTGCTCGTCGCCGCGGGCTGCGGCGGTGGTGGCGGCGGCGGCGACTCGATGTCCGACGCCGAGCGTGTCCCAGCAGAGCTTCCCGGCACCGCCGCTGAAGCTGCACCGCCTCGACGGCACGACGCTCACGCTCGTCGAGCCTGCGCGGCAAGCACGTCGTCGTGACCTTCGTCTACTCGCACTGCAAGAACACCTGTCCCGTCCTCCTGCAGGCGCTCAAGCTGTACCGCGGCGACCTCGGCGCGAAGGGCCGGGCGGTGCAGGTGCTGGCGGTGTCGGTCGACCCGAAGGGCGACACGCCGACGGCGGTGCGCGCGTTCCTGAAGCGGAAGGGCCTGGTCGGCCAGGTCACCTACCTGCTCGGGTCGCAGAGCCAGCTCGAGCGCACCTGGAAGGCCTGGCACATCCAGGCCGGTCCCGACCCGAAGGATCCCGAGGGCCGCGAGCACACCGCCGCGATCTACGGCATCGACCCGGACGGTCAGGTGCGCTGGGTGCAGGTCGCAGAGCCGCTCGACCCGCCGGCGCTCGACGCGAACCTCACCGAGCTCGTGAAGACCTGAGCCGGCCTTCGCGGCGGCGAGCGTGTTGCGCATGAGCATCGCGATGGTCATCGGCCCGACCCCGCCGGGCACCGGGGTCATCGCGCCGGCGACCTCGAAGGCGGCCGGATCGACGTCGCCGCGCAGGCCCTCGTCGGTGCGGGTGATGCCGACGTCGAGCACGGTCGCGCCCGGGGCGACCATGTCGGCGGTGATGAACCCGGGCCGGCCGATCGCGGCCACCAGGATGTCGGCCCGCCGCACCTCGCCGGCCAGGTCGCGGGTGCGCGAGTGGCACAGGGTCACGGTGCAGTGCTGCTCGAGCAGCAGCAGGGCCACCGGCTTTCCGACCAGGATCGAGCGGCCGACGACCACCGCCCGGGCGCCGACGAGCGGGACGTCGTAGCGCCGCAGCAGCTCGATGCAGCCCGACGGCGTGCACGGCCGGAGCCCCGGCTGGCCCGCCACGAGACGGCCGAGGCTGACCGGCGTCAGCCCGTCGACGTCCTTCGCCGGGTCGATGCGGGCGAACACCGCCTCCTCGTCGAGCCCGTCGGGCAGCGGGCTCTGCACCAGGATCCCGTGCACCGCGGGGTCGGCGTTCAGCCGCTCGACGAGGCCCTCGACCTCGGACTGGCTCGCCGAGGCCGGCAGGTCGTGGTGCAGCGAGGCGATCCCGAGCTCGGCGCTGACCCGGCGCTTGCTGCGCACGTAGACCTGCGAGGCGGGGTCGTCGCCGACCAGCACCGTGGCCAGGCCCGGCTTCGGCCCGCCGGCGGCGACGAACGCCTCGACGTCGGCGGCGACGGCCGCGCGCACGTCGGCCGCGGCTGCGGTCCCGTCGATCCGGCGTGCCGTCACGGGGTGCAGAAGATAACCGATCGGGAAGGCGCGCGCTGATTCGGCTCCCGAAGGGGCGCTCCGCATCCCCTCAAAGCGGGATGCGCATGACACCCCTCCTGCCCGATCTATGAGGGCATGGGTCGCCACGGAGGCTGAAGCAGGAGGAGGGACAGGCGTTCGTCGAGTTCGCGCTCGTCGCGAACCTCCTGGCCCTGGTCGTGCTCGGCATCTTCCAGTTCGGCCACGCGCTGTCCCAGAAGATCCAGGCCACCGACGCCGCCCGCGCCGCTGCGCGCAAGGCCGCGACGTACGGCGGCACGACCACCAGCGACCTCGCGCTGCGGGACGCGGCCGAGGCCGCGGGCCTCGCGTCGGCGAACGTGTCGACCAACTACGCGGCCGGCATGACGGTGACCTGGAAGCTCCAGAACAACGCCTGGATCGCCGGCAACCAGGTGTCGGCGAAGGTCTGCATGCCCGCCGCCGTCAAGATCTTCGACGTCGTCATCTGGAACGGCCCGGTGTGCAGCACCGTCTACATGCGCATCGAGACGCGGGGGATGACGTGATGCCGCCCGCGCCTGACGGCGCGGCTCGCAGGCGAGCGCGGCCAGTCGATGGTCGAGTTCGCGATCGTCGCGAACCTCGCCCTGATGCTGCTGTTCGCGATCTTCCAGGGCGGCATCGCCTGGTACCACAAGATGGCGCTGCAGGAGGCGGCCCGCGAGGGCGCCCGCACCGCGATCGTGCTGACGTCGCAGGGCTCGGCGGGCATGCAGAGCGCGGCCCGGGCCAAGATCCTGAGCTACGCCTCGGACAAGTCCGGCGTGAGCGCGACGATCCTGGCGAGGACCGGCAACATCGCCGTCACCAGCTCCATCCCGGCGCGGTCGACGTCGTGCACCCAGGCGTGGCAGACGGACTGCGACGTCACGGTGGAGATCAAGAACTACCCGTGGTCGATCGGGCTCCTGAGCCTGCACGTCCTCTCGGGCTCGTTCGACATCAAGACGTCCATGCGCATCGAGGGTGGATGAACCGACCCTGAGCACCCGCCTGCCGAGGCGGGTTCGACGGTCGGAAACAGACAGTTGTTGAGGCGGCGACTTCCTTTGCCGATGAGGAAGCGTCGGTGACTACGACGGACAGCGAATCGGCTGCCCGACAGGGGGACGGATGAACTACAGCGTGCGGAACATCGTGATTGCGGCGGGACTCGCACTGCTCGCGATCGTCGCCGTGCTCTTCTACACGTCGAACGTGCAGAGCAAGGCCAAGAGCGCCGAGGTGCGCGTCAAGGTCCTCGTCGCCACCCGCGACATCGAGCCGGGCACCACGTTCGCCCAGGTGCGTTCTGGCCACATGCTGGCCGAGCGCGAGGTGCTGCAGACGGACATGCTGCCGGGCGTCCTCACCCAGCAGGCCTTCGACGGCGACCGCCTCAGCGGCCTGGTCGTCGCCCAGAAGCTGTTCAGCGGCCAGCAGGTTCCGTCCGCCGTGTTCACCAACCCGATCGGGGCGAGCGCCGGCCTGCAGCTGCAGGGCACCGACCGCGCCATCGCCTTCCCGTTCGACAAGGAGTCCGGCCTGGTCGGCACGATCCACGCCGGCGACCACGTCGACGTCATCGCCTGCTTCTCCTGCGCCAACAGCTCGGGCGGCTCGGCGAACTCGATCCCCGTCACCCGGCTCCTGCTGCGCGACATCGAGGTCCTGCAGGTGCCGAACAGCACCGACAGCAAGCTCGGCTCGAACGACTCGAACACGATCATGCTCCGGGCCACCGACGTCGAGGCCGCGAAGCTCCTCTGGGTCCAGCAGAACGCCACCGCGTGGCTGGTCGCCCGGCCCAAGACGAACGGCCACAACTCGGACGTCAACGCGACCGTCCAGGCCGAGACCCAGCTCCTCGGCGAGGGCCTGAACGCCAAGACGATCAAGAAGCTGCGGCCTGTCGGCCGCAGCGATCGGCCAGACCGTCTCCACGTCCACCACGGCCGGCTCGTAGGTACCGCCCCCATGTCGAACACTCCTCCCATCCGCGTCTTCATCTCCGGCGCCTGCGCCGGTCTCGCCGAGGTCCGTCAGGCCCTCGGCACGCACCCCGAGATCGAGATCGTCGGCACCGCCGTCGAGCCCGCCCGGGCCGCCCAGAAGCTCGCCGCCTCGAACGCGCAGGTCATCCTGCACGGCTCGAGCCGCGGGGACCGGCTCCCGACCGAGGACGTCGAGGCGATCCGCCAGGCGACCGCGGCGCCGATCATCCTGGTCACCTCGGGCTCGGCCAACGGCCTCCTGCAGGAGGCCCTGGCCGCCGGCGTCCACGACGTCGTCCTGCTCCCGCAGCTCACCGACGCCCTGGTCTTCACGATCCGGCGCACCCACGTCCTGTCGTCCGGCCGCCAGCAGCAGTCCGCCTCCTCGCAGGTGGCCCGCATCGGCGCCGACGGCAAGATCCTGACCGTCTTCTCGCCCAAGGGCGGCGTCGGCAAGACCACGATGGCCTGCGCGCTGGCGACGGCGTTCGCCCGCCGCAAGGGCTACCGGGTGCTGCTCGTCGACCTCGATCTGCAGTTCGGCGACTGCGCCATCATGATGGGCGTCGAGCCCGAGAAGACGATCTACGACATCGTCATGACGGCCGGCGACCTCGATCCCGAGAAGCTCACCGGCTACGTCTCGGCCCACCCGTCGGGCGTGCACATCGTGCCCGCGCCGGTGCGCCCCGAGGACGCCGAGCTGGTCGCCGAGGACCGGGTCGCCCACCTGCTCGAGGTGGCGAAGGAGGCCTACGACGTCATCGTCGTCGACACCCCGACCCACTTCCACGCGACGACCCTGGCGACGCTCGACCGCACCGACAAGCTGGTGCTGCTCGCGAGCCTCGACATCCCGTCGGTCAAGAACGTCAAGCTGACGCTGCAGACCCTCGGCCTGCTGCACTACCCCGGCGAGCGCATCAACGTGGTGCTCAACCGGCCGCACGCGAAGGCCGAGATCAAGCGGCCCGAGGTCGAGCGGGCGCTCGACATGAAGGCCGTCTGCGAGGTGCCGTACGACCGCGAGGTCGCCGTCGCCGTCAACCGCGGCGTGCCGATGACCGATGTCGGCGCCCCGCTCCGACGTGACGAAGGCCGTCACCCAGCTCGCCGACGCCCTGGTGCCGGAGCGCGCTCGCGGCCGGCGCCCGGTCGACGCCGCCCCCGCGGGCGGCGAGGAGAAGCCGGCCAAGAAGCAGCGCCAGAGCATCCTCAAGCGGAAGGCTGCGTGAGCTAGGGCATGAGCCTCAAGTCCCGCATCCAGTCGACGATCCCGGAGATCCAGACCACCGGGGTCCAGCAGACGAACGTCCGCGAGGAGACCGAGTCCGCGACCGCCGCGGACCCGTTCGCCGAGCTGAAGACCCGCGTCCACCACGACGTGATCACGCGGCTCGGGCCGCGCCTGTTCACGTCGGTCGGTGACGACGCGAGCTGCCGAGCTCACCGACCGCGTCCGCGAGTCGGTCGAGGAGGCCATCGCGCTCGACAAGACGCCGCTGACGCGGCAGGAGCGCGCCCGGATCGCCCTCGAGATCACCGACGACATCCTGGGCTACGGCCCGCTCGAGCCGTTCCTGCGCGACGAGACCGTGACCGAGATCATGGTCAACGGCCCGCGCCGGATCTACATCGAGCGCCGCGGCAAGCTGACCAAGACGAACGCCCAGTTCGTCGACGACCAGCACCTGCTGCGGATCATCGACAAGATCATCAGCCGGATCGGCCGCCGCGTCGACGAGGCCTCGCCGATGGTCGACGCCCGCCTGCCCGACGGCTCCCGTGTGAACGCGATCATCCCGCCGCTGGCCGTGTCCGGCCCGACGGTGACGATCCGGAAGTTCCGCAAGGACCCGTTCACGATGGAGGACCTGCTGCGCTTCGGCACGCTGACGCCGAAGGCCGGCCAGTTCCTCGAGGCCTGCGTCCGCGGCAAGCTCAACGTCCTCATCTCCGGCGGCACCGGCTCCGGTAAGACGACGACGCTGAACGTGCTGTCGTCGGCGATCCCGAACGACGAGCGCATCGTCACCGTCGAGGACGCGGCCGAGCTCCAGCTCCGCCAGGACCACGTGATCACGCTCGAGACCCGCCCGCCGAACATCGAGGGCAAGGGCGCCGTCGCGATCCGCGACCTCGTCCGCAACACCCTGCGGATGCGGCCCGACCGCATCATCGTCGGCGAGTGTCGTGGCCCCGAGACGGTCGACATGCTGCAGGCGATGAACACGGGTCACGACGGGTCGCTCACGACGATCCACGCGAACACCCCGCGCGACGCCCTCTCCCGTGTCGAGACGCTGATCCTGACGGCCGGCGTCGAGCTCCCGCTGAAGGCCATCCGCGAGCAGATCGCATCGGCCTTCGACCTGGTCGTCCAGGTCTCGCGCCTGGTCGACGGCGCTCGCCGGATCACGCACGTCACCGAGGTCCTGAAGATGGAGTCGGACGTCGTGACCATGCAGGACCTGTTCCTGGCCAAGCCGGTCGAGGACACCGAGGAGGACGCGGGTCCGGGCGGCCGCCTGCTCGGGCCGATGGTCTGCACCGGGATCCAGCCGCAGTTCCTGAACAAGCTGTTCGGCAACGGCGTGCAGCTCCCGCCGGGCTTCTTCCAGACCGAGGCTCCGCGCGAGGGCGGCGGCTACACCGGCGCGTTCGGGAGGCGTCCGTGACGTTCCTGCGCCGGTCTCTTGCGGCCGGCGCGTCCGTGGCCGCCCTGGTCGCGACGGCGCTCGCCGCCAGCCCCGCCCACGCGGCGGGTCTGTCCATCACCGCCGTCGACCAGTCGCGCTTCCCGCTGGTCTCGGTGGCCGTCCAGGGCTGCTCGTCGAGCTCCGGCGCGCCGGTCTTCTCGGTCGCCGAGAACGGCACGGCGGTGCCGAGGTCGGCGATCACCGCGGAGGACCCGAACCGGACCGCCGCGATCGCGCTGGCCATCGACGCCTCCGACTCGATGAAGGGCGCGCCGCTGCGCGACGCCCTGAACGCGGCCAAGACCTTCGTGGCCTCGAAGCGATCGGTCGATCGCGTCGCGCTGTACACGTTCGGCAGGGACGCGGGCGTGGCCCAGCCGCTCACCGCGGACACCGCGAAGCTCGACGCCTCGCTCGGCTCGGTCGCCGTGTCGGCCCAGCAGGGCACGGCGCTGTACGACGCGGTGCGCCAGGCGAGCGAGGACCTCTCCACCGCCCCCGGCGGCCGGCGCGTGCTGGTCGTGCTGTCGGACGGCGGCGACAGCTCGTCGCTGACGTCGCTGGCCGGTGCCGTGGCCGCGGCGCACGCCGCCGACGCGGTGGTGTACGCGATCGCGCTGCAGACCGCCGCGACCAGGATCGGGCCGCTGCGGCAGCTCGCGAGCGGCACCGGCGGGCGGCTCTACCAGGCCGCCGGATCGAGCGAGATCCAGTCGATCTACGGCCAGATCGCCCAGGACCTGCGGGCGACCTGCCGCTTCACCTACACCTCGACGGCACACGCCAACGGGGCGATCAAGCTCGCCGTCTCGACCGCGCGGGCCGGGACCGCGACGAGGACGTTCACGCTCACCCACGCCCCGGTGGTGGTCGAGTCGAAGGCCGACGGGTCGCCGGTGGCGAAGCTGATGCGCGGGCCGTACGGCCGGATCGGCGTCGTCGTCGCCGTCGGACTGGTGACGCTCCTGATCGTCATGCTGCTGTTCGCGGCGCGGCCGGAGCCGCGGCTCGAGAAGCGGATCGCGGCCTACACGTCGATCAAGCGGAGCGAGGACGAGTCGCCGCGGGGCAGCGCGTTCGAGGCGCTGAAGGCGCTGTTCGCCTCGACCGACCGGGTCTTCGAGCACCTGTCCTACTGGAAGCGCCTGGCCGTGATGATCGAGCAGGCGGACATCGCCCTGCGCCCCGCCGAGCTGTTCTACCTGCAGATCGGCGGCGCGCTGATCGGCGGCCGTGATCGGCGCGGTGCTGGCCGGACCCGGCTTCCTGATGCTGCTGCTGGTCGCCATCGGCGGCGCGCTGCCGTTCATGTACGTCCGCCGGGCGGCGGCGAAGCGGCGGAAGACGTTCGAGTCGCAGCTCCCGGACGTGCTCCTCTCGGTGGCCGCGTCGCTGCGCGCGGGCCACTCGTTCTCCCAGGCGGTGACGACCATCGTCAAGGAGGGTGACGGCCCGGCGGCCAGGGAGTTCGGCCGGGTCGAGAACGAGACCCGCCTCGGCCGGTCGACGGAGCTCGCCCTGCAGAGCATGGCCGACCGTCTGGCCTCGAAGAACTTCGAGTTCGTGGTGATCGCGGTGAACATCCAGCGCCAGGTCGGCGGCTCGCTCGCCGAGATCCTGGACATGGTGGCGGACACCGTCCGCGGCCGCGAGCAGTTCTCCCGCAAGGTCCGGGCGCTGACGGCGATGGGCCGCGCGTCGGCCTGGGTGCTGCTCGGGATGCCGTTCTTCCTGTCGCTCGTGATGTTCGCGATCAAGCCGTCGTACATGCGGCCGCTGTTCTGGACGAGCACGGGTCACATGCTGATGTTCATCGGCTGCGTCTCGCTCACGATCGGTGGCCTGATCGTGCGCAAGATGGTCAACTTCCGCTACTAGGGACGAGGAGTTCACGACATGTTGCTGTTGCTCCTCGGAGGCGTGGCGATCGCGGTCGCCATCTTCCTCTGCCTCGAGGCCATGACCGTCAGGCAGCGCCAGCTGGCGCTGTCGATGCGGCGGGCGAAGCGCTACGGCGGGTTCACGCTGCGGGAGGTCGAGCTCGGGAAGGGCATGGGCGACCGCATGCTGTCGCCGGCGATCGAGCGGCTGGCGGGCTTCGCGCTCCGCCTGCCCGGTGCGATCAGCCCCGACGAGCTGCGCCGCCGGCTGATCGCCGCGGGTCTCGCGAACACCATCAACCCCTCGACGTTCCTGGCCGGCAAGACGGTCTTCGCGATCGGGTCGGTCGGCGTCGGCGTGCTGCTCATGCTCGGCGGGAACTCGATGGGCCTGCTGATCGGCCTGGGCGGCGCGTGGGCCGGGTTCATGCTGCCGGACACGTTCCTGACGATGCGGACGCGCAAGCGCCGCGAGGACATCCGGATCGCGATGCCCGACATCCTCGACCTGCTGTGCGTGTCGGTCGAGGCCGGTCTCGGCTTCGACGCCGCGATGGCGAAGGTCGCCGAGCGGATGGAGGGCCCCCTCGTCGAGGAGGTCCGGATCGTCCTGCACGAGATGCGGATCGGCGAGAGCCGCTCGAAGGCCCTGAAGAGCATGGCCGAGCGTGTCGACCTGCCGGAGACGACCTCGTTCGTGCGGTCGATCGTGCAGGCCGACCAGCTCGGCATCTCGCTCGGGCGGATCCTGCGGGTGCAGGCCCAGGACATGCGCAACCGGCGCCAGATGGCGGCCGAGGAGAAGGCCATGAAGGCCCCCGTCAAGATGCTCTTCCCGACGGTGCTCTTCATCTTCCCCGCGATGTTCATCGTGGTGCTCGGCCCGGCGATGATGCAGATCGGGAAGGTCTTCGGCGGCGGCTGAGCCCGAGCGGGGCGGCTGCCCGCCCGAGGCGCTTCGGTAGGATGGTGCGCGCCTCGTGGCGACGTGGCCGAGTGGTTAGGCAGCGGCCTGCAAAGCCGTGTACGCCGGTTCGAATCCGACCGTCGCCTCTCGCGTGGCTGAGCGGTTTTCCCTGCTCCGAGGGCGGTTCCTGGTGCGGTCACTCCGGTTAGCGCGGGAGCACAAGCGCGCTGGCTGCCCGGCGCGAGTCGAGTGCGTCGACCGGCTTCGCCGGCGTCAGCGCCACATTTCGGCGAGCCGCTCTGCGAGGGCTCGGCCCTGGTCGTAGCCTCCTCGCGCGGCCTGCGGACGCGTTGATGGATCCAACGCATTGGCGTTGAACACGTCACCCGCGCCGCCATCCGGAAAGACGGTCTCGACCCTGCTGCCGCCTGCGCGCAGCTCGTCGACCTGGGTTGCGAGATCCATGCCCCACTCCGGCGGCATCCGCGACCTGCCTCCGAACGGTGACAGCACCAGCACCCGCCCGTATCCGGCCGCCAGGTCGGCGTTCTCGCTACGCCGATAGCCGCCGTTGATGTAGCGGTTCTCGCCGATGCGGTAGGCCCCGAACGGACCGAAGCCGTTGCTGGTGCTGGCGGCGACGGCATCCACCAGATCGATTCCACCGTGGCGGTCGAACACCACCGGTTCCCCGGTATGCGCATCGACAGCCACGATGAGCACACGCTGCTGCGGCCATTCCTGGCTCGGAAGCCGAGCCGCGACGATGTCGCGCCAGCGCTGTCTGGCTCGAGCCGTCGGACGCATCCATCTCGAGCGCCGCGGCGCCCATCCTGCGGCGCATGTCGGACGCATCCTCGGCAGAACCGATGATTGCGTTCGACCACTCCATGTAGGTCGCCCCTGAGATCGCCGGAGCGCGTCCCCTCCCCGATCCGGCCTCGCCAGCCGGGGGCCGAGGCGCCTCGGCGAGGACGGCGGCATACAGCTCGGCCGGCCGTATCCCGCTGGTGATCTGGGCCGCCACCGTCGATCCTGCCGACGTCCCGACGATGAGATCGGCCCCGGTCAGATCGACCCCGGCATCGGACAGGCCGGCGATGAGACCGAGCTCCCACGCATTGCCCGCCGCTCCGCCGCCGGCGAGAACCACGGCTCGCCCGTTCGAGCTGCGCGCCTGTCTCGTGCTCGACACGATTCCGCGGTTCCCGGACACCGGCGCCAACGGTAACGCGCACGGCGACGTACGCGCGCTGAGCCGGGCGACGACGAGAGCGCGGTTTCCGCGGACACCAGGACGGGACCCCGCCGCCGATCGCCTTGTGTTCACGGCGTCCGCGGGATGTAATCGCACGGCCGTGCGGGCGCCGTTCGACGTCTTCCTGAGCCACAACAGCCGCGACAAGCCGCTCGTCGAGCGCATCGCGGAGCGGTTGAAGCGGACCGGGATGGAGCCGTGGCTGGACGTGTGGTGCCTCGTGCCCGGCGCGGACTGGCAGCGCGGACTGAGCGACGGTCTCGCGCAGTCGGGTTCGTGCGCGGTGTTCGTGGGGCCCTCCGACCTCGGCGCGTGGGCCAACCAGGAGGTCGCGGTGGCGCTCGACCGGGCCGCCAAGGATCCCGACTTCCGGCTGTTCCTGGTGCTCCTGCCGGGCCTGCCGGAGAGCTTCGACGCCGCCTCGCTCTCGCCGTTCCTGCGGATGCGCACGTGGGTGGACTACCGTCGCGGGCTGGAGGACGAGCGCGCGTTCGAGGCGCTGTGCGGCGCGGTGAATGGCGTGCCCGTCGGCCCGGCCGTGCCGCTCGAGGCGGAGGACGTCTGCCCGTACCGCGGTCTCGAGGTGTTCGACGAGGAGCACGCCGAGTTCTTCTTCGGCCGTGACGGCGACGTGCAGCGGCTGTGCGAGAAGCTCAAGGCAGGCCGCTTCCTGGCGGTGCTCGGCGCGTCGGGCTCCGGAAAGTCGTCGCTCGTGCGCGCCGGGCTCCTGCCGGCCGTGCGCGGCGGCGCCCTGCCCGGGAGCGAGAGCTGGCGGATCGAGCTCGTCCGGCCGGGCGCACGCCCGCTCGAGGCGCTCGCCGCGCGGTTGAGCGGGCTCGGCGGCGGCGCCTCGATGCAGCGAACGCTGGACGAGCTCACCTCGGATCCGCGCACGCTGCACCTCGCGGCCTCGCTGGCGCTCGCAGACGCGCCGCGAGAGGCGCGGCTGCTGCTCGTCGTCGACCAGTTCGAGGAGCTCTTCACCCTGTGCCGTGACGACGACGGAGCGCCGCGCCTTCCTCGCCACGCTGTTGTACGCCGCCTCCGTGCCGGAGGGCCGCGCGGTGGTGGTGCTCACGATGCGCGCCGACTTCTACCACCGCTGCGGGGCCTACCCGGAGCTCGCACAGGAGCTGGCCTCGCGCGCCTACCTGGTCAGCCCGCTCGAGCGCCGACGGTCTGCGCCAGGCGATCGTCGAGCCTGCGCGCCGCGTGGGGCTGCGAGCTGGAGCCCGGCCTGGTGGCCACCATCGTGGACGACCTCGGGAGCCAGCCGGGCTCGCTGCCGCTGCTCGAGCACGCGCTGCTACGAGCTGTGGCAGCGCCGGCGCGGCGGCATGCTCACGCTGGCCGGCTACCAGCGAGACGGGAGGCGTGCAGGGCGCGATCGCCAAGCGCGCGGACGACGTGCTGGCCTCGCTCGACCCCGCCGCGCGGGACGACGTACGGCGCACGCTGCTCCGCCTCACGCAGCCGGGCGAGGGCACGGAGGACACGCGCCGGCGCGCGTCGTTGGCCGAGCTCGAGTCGCGCTCGGACAGCGGCGAGGACGTGCTGCGTCGGCTGGTCGGACGCACGCCTGTTGACGACGTCACGTGACGAGACGTCGGGCGCGGAACTGGTGGAGGTGGCCCACGAGGCGCTGATCCGCGGCTGGCCGACGCTGCGCACCTGGATCGACGAGGGCCGCGCCGGTCTTCGCATCCAGCGCCGCATCACCGAGGCCACCCAGGAGTGGGAGACCCTCGGCCACGACCCAGGCACCCTCTATCGCGGCGCCCGGCTGGCCGAGGCGCTCGAGTGGCGCGCCGCCAACGACGAGTCGCTCAACAGCCTGGAGCGCGCGTTCCTGGACGCCAGCGCCACCGCGCAGCGCAGCGAGCTCGAGCAGGCCCGTCGCCGCGCCCGACGGTTGCGCGCACTCGCCGGCGCGTTGGCGTTCCTCCTCCTGGCCGCCGTCGCGGCGGCCGTGTACGCAGTCCGCCAGACGGACGAGGCAAACGCCCAGCGCGACCAGGCGACGGCGCAGAAGCGCGTGGCCACGTCCCGCGCGCTGGCTGCGGCCGCGACCGCCAACAGCGCCACGGCGCCCGCGCTGGCCCTGCTGCTCGGCTACGAGTCCCTGCACGCTGCGCCGGACTCGTGGGGGCCGAGCTACGACGCCCGCAACGCGGCGCTGTTGACGCTGCAGCGAAACCCCCGACTGCTGGCCGTCGTCAACGCCTCGGCGACGGCGGTCGCACTGAGCCACGATGGGCGCCTGCTTGCGACCGGCGCCGCGGACGGGGACGTGACCGTGTGGGACGTCGCCCGGCGAGTCCAGCGGTTCGCGGGCACGTACCCGACACGGTCGTTCAACTGGCCTTCAGCAGCGACGGCCGACTGCTCGCCGCCGCCAGCACGTCCCTCGACTCGGACGTCCACGCCGGCATGTCCATCGCGAAGCTCTACGACACCGACCCTCCCGACCAGGGGCCGTGTTCCTCTGGGACCTACAGGCACCTCGCCCGCGCGCGCTGCGGCTGGCCACGTTGCGAAGTCCGGCCGGACTCGCGTTCGGTCGCGGCGACCACACGCTGGCTGCCAGCGGGGACAGCCTGCTGCTATGGGACGTCGCGAGCCGCCACGCGCTCACGCCGCCCGGGGGGCTCGCACTCACCCCGCCGTCACCGGCGACAGCTACCCGTATCGCCTGGCGTTCAGCCGCGACGGGCGAACGATCGCGTGCGTGAACGACATCGGCGTCGACGTCGTCGACATCGGCCATCCTGGCACGGCGCGGTACCACGCGTGGTTCGCCGGCGAATCAGGCGATCTGCCCGAGGCCGCCGCGTTCCAGCGCGACGGGCGGTCGCTGATCCTGGCCACTGCCAACGGCGCGCTGGCCGAATGGAACCTGCGCAGCGCCAGACGTCCGCGGCAGAAGCACATCGCTGCGCGTGGGACCCCCTGATCGCCCCCGACGCCCGCACCATCGCGTGGCTGTCCGACAGCCGCACCGCCGTGGTCACCGACCTGAGCCGGGTCCTGCCCCTCCTGGGAACGCTCGGTGGCCACGGGAACGCCCTGTCGGCGGGCGCCTTCAGCGGCGACGGCAAGCGCCTCGCGATCGCGGGCGACGACGGCACCGTCACCGTCTACGACCTGCACCGCCCGGTCGGACTCGGTGACGTGCTGGCGCACCAGGACAACCAGATCCGCACGACCGGCACCGCGTCGGCGGCGACGGCGGCGACGGCGACGTTCGTCACGGGAATGTCGCAGATCGCCGCCAGTCGCGACGGCCGTGTCCTCGCGGCTGCAGGCGCCGCCAGCGACCGCGTGTGGATCGCCGGCGATCGTCGCAACACGCGCATCGCCGGCCCGCTCCGCGCCGGCGGCGATCTCGGGGTGGGGCCTGTCGCGCTCAGCCCGGAGGGCGGCGCGTTGGCGGTCGTATCGACGTCCTCGAGCGAGAAGAGCCTGCTCCGCGTGTTCAACCTCGCCCGCGGCGAGCCAGCCGGCACGTCGCACGTCTTCAAGGGCGACATCGACGACGTCGCGTTCGGTCCCGACGGTCGGAGCGTCGAGGTCGTCGACGCGAATGGCCAGGTCCGGCGCGTCTCCGCAGGCCGGATGTCCACCGTCGGCTGGCGCATCCCCGGGTACGTGACAGACACGACGTCGGCCGCCTTCTCGCCCGACGGGCGGAGGCTGGCGGTCCTCGACCACCAGTCAGGCGAGCTCTCGGTCTGGGACGCGGTCACCGGGAAGCAGCTGGCCCGGCGCTTCTCGACGATGCCACCCGGCGAGCACCTGAACGCCGTGGCCTTCGCCCCGTCCGGTGACCTGATCGCCGCCGGCGGCGACCGCGGGACGGTCAGCCTGTGGGACGGGGAGGGACACCCGTCGGGAGCGCCGCTCACCGGACAGCCGGCCGAGAGCATGGCGTTCAGCCCCGACGGCCGGCTCCTCGTGGTCGGAAGCCAGGGGGGAACGTTGCAGCTCACCGATCTCGTCCTGCGCCGGTCGCTCGGAGACCCGATCGGCGGGCTTGGTGACGGCGTGACCGGCGTGGTCGTCGGCGCCGGCGACCGGATCGCCACGGCCGACCGCACCGGGAACGCGATCCGGTGGAGTCCGCTCCTCACGCACCCTGACCCCGAGGCCTTCCGCCGCCGGGTCTGCGCGATCGTCCCGCGCAACCTGACGCGCGAGGAGTGGCGCCGGTACCTCCCCGGCGAGCCCTACCGCAAGATCTGCCCGACGCTTCCGTGACGTTGGCGACGTCGACGGCTCCGACGGTGCCGCCGGCGGGCTCAGTCGGGGTGATCCATCAGCGACGGCAGGAGGCGGCGGATCTCGTCGCGGATCTGCCCGGCCGTCGGGTGGGCCGGAGCGTCGCCGAGGAAGACCAGGCCGAGCCCGTGGTCGTCGTTTCCGACCACCAGGCGTTCGTCGCACACGTACACTCGCCCGCGGCTGTTGCGGGCCGCTTCGCGACAGTGCCGCAGCGGCGTTGGCCGGCCCTGCGAGGCGCGCTGCGCGACACGGTCGGCCGACGGCCACTGCGAGCCCCCGCATCCCGTGCCCAGCACGATGGTCGACGCGACGAGCGCTGCAACCGGGAGGCGGGATCCGCGCGTCGTCACGAAGCCTACGGATCAGCCGTAGCGACGGCAGGAGGCGGCGGATCTCGTCGCGGATCTGCCCGGCCGTCGGGTGGGCCGGCGCGTCGCCGAGGAAGACCAGGCCGAGCCCGTGGTCGTCGTTTCCGACCACCAGGCGTTCGTCGCACACGTAGACCCGCCCGCGACTGTTGCGGGCGGCTTCGCGACAGTGCTTGACGGGCGTTGACCGGCCCTGCGAGGCGCGCTGCGCGACACGGTCGGCCGACGGCCACTGCGAGCCGCCGCATCCCGTGGCCAGCACGACGGTCGACGCGACGAGCGTCGCAACCAGGACGTGGGCGCCGGACGTCATTCACGCCCAGCCTACGCTGCCCCTGATCGGCGCTGGATCAGCCGCGAACGCGGATGGTGACGGTCGTGCTGAAGGTCGAGCCGTCCGCCTGCAGCCCGTAGCAGCCCGGCTCGCGCACCAGCAGCAGGTTCGGCAGGAACCGCGAGCCGTTCGGCTGGCGGCCGCTTCCGCGCTGCGCGTAGAGCGAGCGCAGGTGCTGGCCCGTGCCCCACGCGAAGCGCACCTCGCCGGGTGCGTCCAGGCGTGCACCGCGGATCAGGAGCGGCCCCCAGTAGCCGCGCACGCTCCACGGAGCCTTCTCGCCGCGCCAGCCCTTCGCGTCGACCGGCGACTGCGACGACGTCCACCGACCCGGCCGGAGCGCCGGCCACCGTGATCAGGTAGGCGGGGCCCTTGCCGATCAACCACTGGCTCGACGGGTGACCGGCGAAGACCGCCCGCGCGCTGCCCGACACGGGGCACGGCGCTCCCGGTGCGACGTGGGCCAGGTGCAGCGGACGGTTCAGCGACTCGCCGCTGCCGCCAGCGCTTCCCGCCGACGCCAGGAGCAGCACCGAGCCCGCGACGGTGAACAGCAACGGACGCACGGACGCAGTACACCACGCGCGACGGCCGGGTTCCCGAGAGCGCCGGACGGTCCGCCGGCGACGACGCCGGCACGACAGGCTAGGCTCGGCCGGCGACCCGCTACGACCGCATCGGCACCACGTACTCCGCCACGCGCCGCCCCGACGCGCGCATCGCGGCACGGCTCCTGCGCGCCATCGGCGACGCCGGGAGCGTCGTCAACGTCGGCGCCGGCACCGGCTCGTACGAGCCGCCGCAGACCGTGCTCGCGGTCGAGCCGTCCGCGACGATGATCGCCCAGCGCCCCACCGGCGCTGCGCCCTGCGTGCAGGCGAGCGCCGAGGACCTCCCGCTCGACGACGGCGCCTGCGACGTCGCGCTGGCCGTGCTCACGATCCACCACTGGGACGACCTCGAGCGCGGCCTGGCCGAGCTGCGGCGGGTCGCGCGGCGCCAGGTGATCCTGACCTGGGACGCCGAGCTGTTCGGCACGTTCTGGCTGGTGCGCGACTACCTGCCCGAGACGCAGGCCTTCGAGCAGGCGCGCTTCCCGACCGTCGACCGCGTCGCAGCGCTGCTCGGCGGCGACGTCTCGGTCGAGCCGGTGCCGGTCCCGCACGACTGCCAGGACGGCTTCGCCGGCGCGTTCTGGCGCCGCCCCGAGGCCTACCTCGACCCCGCCGTGACCGCCGGCATGAGCAACTTCGCGCGGCTCGGCGACGCCGCCCGCCCGGCGCTCGAACGCCTTCGGGCCGACCTCGCGAGCGGCGAGTGGCGGCGCCGCAACGCCGAGCTCCTCGAGCTCGAGGAGCTCGACCTCGGCTACCGGATCCTCAGCACCTGACGGTCGAGCCTCCGTCAGGCGACCGTGCCGGGGAGGGCAGGAGACCAGGCGAACGCCGCCCGCGCCGAGGTGCCGCGCGTGCCCGACTGGCACAGGCCGGTGGCCTTGCCCGTCCAGGAGCAGCGAAAGCCGGGAGCGACCGGCCGGGTGACGCCGTGGTGGGGTCCCTCGGTGACGCGCGCGACGTAGGCTCGTGCCACCTCGCAGAACCCGAGCCGGCCGCCGTAGTGGTTCAGCACGGCCGACCCGAGCCCGTAGTAGACACCCCAGGCGTGGCCGAACAGGCGGGTGCCGCCCGGGTCGGTCCACGGCCCGCCGTCCACCGGGAAGCACTCGCCCCGGTGCACCTCGGCGGGCGGCGTGCCCGCGGCCTGCGCGGCGGGCGGAGCTGCGACGGTCGTCAGGCCGGCGGCCATCGCCAGCCCGAGCAGGAACCTGTGCATGGATTCGTCCTCTCATCGGAAGCCTCGGCGAACGACGCTAGGGCGGCGGGTTCGAGGACGAAAGCGGGGAACCCCGCGACGGAGACGGAATAGCGCCGCCCGGCGGGGGTCCTGGTGGGGGAGTTCCACCGACCAGGCAGGAGAGGCTCACATGCGCAGGATCCCGACACCGATGCTCGCCGCGGCGCTCGCCGCGGCCGGAGCGCTGGGCGTTCCGGCGACGGCCGCGCCGCCCCGACGTGCACCTACGACGCGACCACCGCGACCGTCGAGCTGGCCCTGGACGCGCCGGCGGCGAACGGTGCCTACACGCTCGCGCGGCGCCTGAACGCCATCGGCTGGCTCGACGGCCGGCCGACCCCGGGAGCAGCCTTCCGCGCCTGCCCCGGCGCGACGGTCACCAACACCGACACCATCGACGTGACCGGCACCGTCGACGCCGACGACCTCGTGATCGACCTCGCCAACCGGTTCCCCCTCTCGCCCGGCGGCTTCGCGCCCGGACGCACCGCCGAGGCCGACGGCTCCTCCGAGATCGAGATCAGCGTCGACCTCGACGCGCCGTCGAGCATCGACACCGTCGAGATCTCGGGCTCCGCGCGGAGCGACTTCATCAGCGGCGGCGTCGATCCCGCCAGCGGGCTGAGCGTGCTGCTGCTGAACGACGACACCGACGCCGACCTCACCCTGGCCCGCGACCGCAGCCTGCTGGTCGTCGACGGCAACGGCGGCAACGACACCCTCGAGCTCGCCGGCGCCGAGATCGGCCAGAACTACACCGGCGACAGCATCATCGACGGCGGTCCCGGCGACGACGTGCTCATCGGCGGCGACGGCGACGACACGATCACCGGCGGCACCGGCACCGACCTGTTCATCGGCGACGACGGCATCGACACCATCGACGCCGCCGACGGCCTCGCCGGCGAGCACGTCGTGGGCGGCCAGGGCGACGACATCGTCACCCTGGACACCGGCGACTTCCTGGACGGCTGAGCTCGACCGCTACGGCGTGGACGACCACTCGTAGGCGCCGATGTCCGGCGCCCCGCCCTGCGGCACCAGCGTGCCGGCCAGGTCGGTGCGTGAAGCCGGCGGCGCCGGCCGCGCCGTCGCCGCTGTCGATCGCCGGGGAGCCGGGCAGCAGCCGGAAGTCGCGATGCTGGGGGTCGACGAACATCGGGTCGGCCAGCAGCGAGGTCGGCGAGATCGGGAAGTCCACGCGCGGGGTGCCGCCGGTCTTCCAGAAGATGTTGTGGCCCTCGTCGGCGCCGGCGTCGATGAACGCCGTCAGCCAGTTCGCCCAGATGATGTTGTCGCGGATCGACAGGATCGTGGTGTCACAGCCGAGGTAGCACTGGATGGCGTAGGCGCGCTTTCCGGTCAGGTAGAGCGGTGTTGTTGTAGAAGCGCGTGCGGAACACCGGCCCGTACCTGTCCATCGCACCGCGGGTCACCAGGCCGCTCGGCGCCTTGAGCGTCGACGTGACCAGGTTGTAGGCGATGTCGTTGTCCTGCGAGCGCGGGTTGCCGAGCTCCACGAAGTTGTTGTTCTGCCGCGCCACGTTGTGGTGGATGCTGTTGCGCTGCCCGCCGTAGACCTCCACCGCCGTGCCGTCGCGGCCGTAGAACGTCGAGCACGGCGTCGCTTCCGGACAGCGTGTTGTAGGCGACCTCGTTGTCGTCGCCGAGCAGCGCGATCGCCGACCCCGCCGGCGTCGGACGCCAGGTTCGGGTCGCCCATGTTGTTGCCGCTGAACGTGCTCTGCAGGATGCGGTTGTGGCTCGCGCCGCGCTCGACGTACACCCCGGCGAAGAGGCCGCTCGCGTGCACCCCGATCAGCGTGTCATGGGACGCGCCGGCCGGGATCCGGAAGCCCATCCGGATGCCGATCGGGCGGTTGTCGCAGGCCGGGTCGAAGGCCGGCGGGTCGGCGTGCACGTCGATGTTCGACACCGTCAGGTAGGAGCCGGCGAGGAGCACCTCGTTCGGCGCGTTCTCGATCAGCGGGAGCTTGCCGTGCCCGTACGCGTCGATCGTGATCGGCGCGACCGCGGTGCCCGACCAGCGCGCCTCGAGCGGGCCCTGCCAGGTGCAGCCGCGGCGCAGCAGGAGCTGGTCGCCGGGGACGAGCGCGGCGCTGCTCGCGCGCGCCAGGCTCTGCCAGGCGAGCGTCTTCGCCGTGCCGGCGTTCAGGTCGCTGCCGGCGCTGCAGTCGACGTAGTACGTCTGGGCGGACGCGGGCGAGGCGACGGCGCCCAGGGCGGCGAGGCAGACGATCGGGCCCGACAGGCGGGCAAGCAGGCGCGGGCGGATGGACACGCAGGAGTCTCCGGTTCCAGGGACGGGACGCGCCGGGGGCTCTCCACGACCCGGCCCTCCAATTAGTAGCCGCGCGCTCGCCGCGCGCAATGGCATCGGTCAGCCGTCGTACGCGGGGAACGCCGGGTCGTCCCGGATCGCGTCGAAGTCCGCCTCGCCCGCGGCCCGCTCCGCCCAGATCCGGTCGATCTCGACCGCCCGCCGCAGGTGCCGCAGGGCGTCGGCGCGGCGGCCGCCGCGGGACTCCATGCAGGCCAGGTTGTAGAGCAGCGCCGGGTGGTCGGGCCGCTCCGCGAGCGCCTCCTCGTGGATCCGCACCGCCTCGTCCCAGTCCCCGGCGTTCGCCGCCGGCACGGCCGCGAACATCGCCTCCCAGGCCGACACCTGGTGGGCCTCGCCGGGCTTGCCGCCGAGCGCCAGCACCGCCGCGTCGTCGCTGAGGGCGACCGCGCCGCGGCGCAGCGTCGGATCCTGCACGAACACCAGCTGGCCCGGGCCGAGCTCGTGCTCGTCGTCGCCGACGGTGAACCGCACCCGCCCGCGCAGCACGAGGTAGATCTCCTCGTGCCCCAGGCTCTCCTCGGTGTGGGTCTCGACGATCTGGCCGCTCGCGCCGGGCGTGTAGGCGTTGGCGCCGAACGCCTGGATCCCGAAGTGGCGCCGCAGCGGGCGCCACACGAACCCGTCGGGCAGCTCGATCGCGTCGAGCTCGTCGAGGTGGACGAGGTTCAGGCTCATGCGAGGAGCTCCCGCCAGCGCGGGTCGTCGTGCAGCGGGTCGAGGTCCCGGTCGCCTTCCGCGTGCCGGCGCACCTCCGCCGCGTCGAGGGCCAGCGCCCGCTCGAGGAGCGCGAACGCCGCGTCGGCGTTGCCGGCGAGCGACTCCCAGCAGGCGGCGTTGTAGGCCACGGCCCAGGTGGCCGGGATGGGCTTCGAGCGCCGCGGCGAGCACGGCCCTGCCCTCGTCGAGCCGCCCCTCACGCCGGAGCGCGTCGGCGATCGAGTAGTCCTCCCAGGCGGAGATCCGGAACGGCTGGCCGCGGGTCGCCCCGACCGCCAGGACGATCGTCCCGTCCTCGGCGGCCGTCGAGACCCGCCGCTCGCCCGTCACGACGTGGACGAACGTGCCGGCCGGCGCGTCGGCGGTCTCGTCGCCGACGGTGAACGAGGCGCGGCCGCGGACGACGACGTACAGCTCCTCGTTGCCGGACTCCTCCTCGTGCGGCGGCACGAGCGGCTCACCCGCGTCACCGACCCACGCGTTGACGCCCGCCGCGCGGAAGCCGAGCTGGCGCCGCACCGCCAGCAGCTTCGACTGCTGGTCGTGGCAGGACGGGCTCGATCTCGTCCAGCGACAGGATCCGGTAGCCGTCAGCCATGTGCGCAAGGCTAGCGGCCGACTGACGCGATCAGCGGTACTGGTCGACGTCGACCAGCTCGATGCTCTCGATCGGGTCGGGGCCGATGAGCACCAGCGCGCCGGACGGCGCGTGCCCCTCGCAGCGGCGCTGCGCGTCGTCACCGGGCCAGCACTGCAGCCAGGGGTAGGCACGGCGCGCGATCTCGAGGCTGTCGCCGAGCCCGACCCCGGCGCCCGTCTGGGCATCGGGGTCGGTGACCTCGATCTCCGCGACCGTCGGGCCGTGGATGTGGAACGCCTGCCGGCCGTAGCGCCAGACCTCGTCGCCGCTCTCGGGATCGAGGTCGATCACGGGCGGCGGACCGAGGCGCCGGCGCAGCCGGGTGGACTCGTCACCGAGCCGGATCCCGTTCCACGAGGCGGCGTTGAGGTCGATCAGCCTCGGGTGGGCGGGCGTCAGGTTCACGGGGTCCAGCTGGAGCTCGACGGCCCACGCAACCCACGGCAGCGGCGCGGCCACGAGCGCCAGGCCCACGAGCGTGCCGCCGCGTCGGGGCAGCAGCCGCGCCGCGACCCAGCCCGCCAGGAGCACGACGAAGACCACCGGGTCGGTCCACCACGGGATGAGCAGCGGCTCGCGGTAGCGGAACTGCGGCCAGCCGACGAGCCACCCCGCAACGCCCGGCACCGCCGAGAGCACGAACAGCCAGACGAAGTGCAGCCGCCCCGCCAGCATCCCCGTGCCGATCGTCGCGGCCAGGATCAGTCCCAGCCACAGCCAGCCGCTCGTCGGCGGGAGCGGCTCGAACACGGTGCTCCACGCGGCCAGGTTCAGCCCGAGCCAGACGGCGGCGAGCGCGAGGCCCAAGAGGGCGCTCTGGTGACGATCGAGGTGCTCGACACCCCGGTTCGACCGGCCGTGGCGCCGACGGTTCCCGATCGGCGCGTTCGAGATCGTCGGCGGGGCGCCGCGTCAGCGCCGGACGCAGCGAAGCCCGATGTGGCTCATCCCCGTGTCGACCATCTGCGGGCGCCGCGCTGCGGGCCGGTAGCGCAGGCAGTAGCTGTCGGCGCACAGGAAGCTCCCGCCCTTCACGACCTTGCGCGGGATCGGGAACTGCGGCTGGCGCGGGTCGCAGCTCGCCTCCTGCGTGCCGCCGCGCGGGTTGCGCGGCACGCAGCAGCCGCCCTCCTCGGCCCGGCGGTCGGCCCACCAGTCGCGCGTCCACTCCCACACGTTCCCGGCGGCGTCGTGCACGCCGAGGCCGTTCGCCGGATACGAGCCGACCGGCGACGTCGTCCCGTACCCCGGCTGGGCCCGCCACGGGAAGTCGCCGTGCCAGTAGTTCGCCAGTCGCTCTCCGGGGCGCTCGGCGCTGGCCGCCCCAGACGTACGCGGCACCGTCCAGCCCGCCGCGCGCCGCGAGCTCCCACTCGGCCTCCGTCGGCAGCTCGGCGCCGTCCCAGGCGGCGAACGCCTCCGCGTCCTCGAAGGCCAGGTGGACGACCGGGTGCGAGCCCCGGCCGTCCAGGTCCGAGCCCGGGCCCTCGGGACTGCTCCAGGCGGCACCCGGCGTCCAGGCCCACCACAGGTTCAGGTGGCGCAGGTCGACCGGGCCCGGCGTCCCCGTGAAGACCATCGACCCGGGCACCAGGTTCTCGGCCGGGGCGCCGGGAAACTGCGCCGGGTCGAGCGGCCGCTCCGCCACGGTCACGTAACCGGCGTCGGCCACGAACTCGGCGTAGCGGTCGTTGGTCACCGGGACGCGGTCGATCCAGAACCCGTCCACCGCGACCTCCCGCGCAGGCCCCTCCTCGACGTAGTGCTCGTCGGAGCCCATGCGGAAGGTGGCGGACGGAATCCACGCCGGCTCGAGCAGGCTGTCAGGGCGCGCCGCCACCCTAGTGCCCGGTCGTGAGCACCGCCTCGAGCTTCTCGACGACCTGGTCGATGGTGAACGACGGCGCCTTCTGGCGGGGCGGGAACTCCTGGAACGTCGCCAGGAACTCGGTCACCAGGGCCTGCGCGGCCAGCACCATGTAGGCGTTCTCGAGGATCCAGGCCCAGTAGCTGTTCGACGTGACGTCGGCCCGCTCGTAGGGGTCCATCCGCAGGTTGAACAGCTTCGGCACCCGCAAGGCCACGAACGGCTCGGCCCACACCTGGAGCGTGCCCTGGCAGCGCTGCTCCATGAACACGACCTTCCAGTTGTCGAACCGGAGCGCGAGCACGTCGCCGTCGTCCGAGAAGTAGACGAGCCCCTTGCGCGGGCACTCGTCCGTCTCGCCCGTCAGCAGCGGCAGCAGGTTGTAGCCGTCGATGTGCACCTTGTAGGTCTGATCGCCGATCTCGTGTCCGGCCTTCAGCTTCTCGACGATGTCCGCGTCGCCGGCGGCGGCCAGCAGCGTCGGCAGCCAGTCGTGGTGCTGGACGATGTCGTTCGACACCTTCCCCGCCGGGATCTTCGACGGCCAGCGGATCACCTCGGGCACCCGGAAGGCGCCTTCCCAGTTGGTGTTCTTCTCGGAGCGGAACGGGGTCATCCCGGCGTCGGGCCAGGAGTTCATGTGCGGCCCGTTGTCGGTCGAGTAGATGACGATCGTGTCGTCGGCCACGCCGATCTCGTCGAGCTTGTCGAGCAGCGCCCCGACGTTGCGGTCGTGGTCGATCATCGTGTCGTGGTACGGCGACTGCCAGCGCCCGGCCTGGCCCAGGCTCTCGGCCTTGGTGTGCGTGAAGGCGTGCATGTGGGTCGTGTTGACCCACGCGAACCACGGCGCCCCGGCCGCGTGCTGGCGGTCGATGAAGTCGAGCGCGGCGTCGACGACCTCGTCGTCGATGGTCTCCATCCGCTTCTTCGTGAGCGGCCCGGTGTCCTCGATCCTCTGGCGCCCGACGCGGCCGAAACGGCCCTGGTCGGTGTCGTCGTCGACCGGCGTCGACCAGGAGTGGATCACGCCACGCGGCGCGAACCGCTCGCGGAACCGGGGGAAGTCGTCGGCCGGCGGATAGTTCTCGCGCTCGGGCTCCTCCTCGGCGTTCAGGTGGTAGAGGTTGCCGAAGAACTCGTCGAAGCCGTGCACCGTCGGCAGGAACTCGTTGCGGTCGCCGAGGTGGTTCTTGCCGAACTGCCCGGTCGAGTAGCCCATCGGCTTCAGCAGCTCGGCGATCGTGACGTCCTCGGCCTGCAGGCCGACCGGCGAGCCCGGGATCCCGACCTTGCTGAGGCCCGTGCGGAACACGCTCTGGCCGGTGATGAACGACGACCGACCGGCGGTGCAGCTCTGCTCGCCGTAGGAGTCGGTGAAGCGGATCCCCTCGTCGGCGATGCGGTCGATGTTCGGGGTGCGGTAGCCCATCAACCCGCCGCTGTAGCAGGACAGGTTGCTGATCCCGATGTCATCGCCCCAGATCACCAGGATGTTCGGCTTGTCTCCTGCGGGCATTGGTCGAGCCTCCGTCGTTGACGCCACCGCCGGCACCGTGGACGGCGGCGGCCGGGAAGGGCTCACCCGCCGCGGGTGAACGGGGAGCTCAGCGGAGCACCAGGCTGAACACCCGGCTGTTGTCGGCCACGCGGCTCTCGCAGCCGACGGCCGCGCTGTTCGCCCGGACGTAGCGCGGGCCATGCCCGAGCGGCGGCGGCGCGACCACCAGCGTCGCGGTCTCGCCCGGCTGCAGGAGGGCCACCACGTGCGGCCTGGTGCGGAACCACGGGCGGCGCGGACGGGACGGTCCCCCGACCTCGAGGCTGAGGATCGCGCCGTGCACCGCCACGGTGCCGACGTTGCGAACGGTCATCACGAACCGCGGACGCGGCGTCGCCGGCACGGATGTCGTGCCGGTCGGGCTGAGCGCCACCCCGGCCGGGAGCGCCTCGACCCCGACGACCGCGGTGCCGGCGGTCCTGCCGCCACAGTACGACTCGCGCGGGAGCTGGTGCCCGGCATAGGCCAGGCGGCCGCTGGCGAGCACGTGGGAGTTGGCCGAGCGGGCCGCAGTCCGGGCGCGTCCGCGGTGGACGGTCGTGAAGCGGAGGCCGTGCGGGCCGATCGCAGCGCCGACGAAGACGTATCGCTGGAACGGGGACGCATCCGGCTCGAGCCAGAGGTTGACGCCGCAGCCGGCGAAGTGCATCGGCCCGAAGTGCAGGTGTCCGTGCACCTTCGTGCTACCTTCCCGCCATAGGACGGGTTCACGAGCGCGCGCGTCGCGCGTGCTGCCGCGCGAGCGCCCAGAAGCGCGCGTTGGCTGGCGCGTTCCAGGCGGCCACGCAGCGCCGGATGTTGGCCCGGTGCGACGCCGCAGTGAGCGTCGGCTTCGGCTTCGCCTGCGCCGGCGTCGAGCCCCGGCGTGCGCAGCCCGACGTCGAGCGACGGCGCCAGCGCCAGCCCCGCCAGCAGGAGCGGCACGGCGACTGCCACGCCGCGGGCCACGGCCGCCGGCGCCGCGCCGGGAACCCGGCGAAGGCCGCGCCCGGCCCGAGCCGGCCCACGGCCTGGCGCTCGTCGCAGCCGTCCTCGAGCGAGCTCAGCAGGTGGTCGCGGGCCTCGGCCAGCACCCGCCGGCGCTCGCGCCACGACAGCCCGTCGAGCTCGGAGCGCAGCTCGCGCAGCCGCCGGTCGATCTCGTTCACGACGCCCCCTCGAGGAGTGCCTGCATGCCGCGGGCGAACGTCCGCCACTCGGCGCCGCGCTCGGCGAGCGACGCCTGGCCGGCGCGCGTGAGCGCGTAGACGCGCCGGCGCCGACCCGCCGCGCGCGTCCACGTGCTCTCGACGAGGCCGTCGCGCTCGAGCCGGTGGAGCGCCGGGTAGACCGTGCCCTCCCCCAGCTCGAAGATCCCGTCGCTGCGCTCCTTCAGCCGCTGGACGAGGGCGTAGCCGTGCGCGGGCTCGTCCCGCAGCCCCGCCAGCACCATCGTGTCGATGTGCCCCTTGAGCGGCTCGCCGTGCACGCAGCGACCTTATACCCCGCGACGCGATGTATCAAGTGGGCGCCGTCAGCGCGCCAGGCGGTCGACCAGCCTCGACGCCGTCACCACCGCGACCACCACCGAGAGGATCAGGACGCCGAAGTCCAGCCACAGGTTGGCGGGGGTGTTGATGAGCAGGCCGCGCAGCGCGTCGACCTCGTAGGTCAGCGGGTTGACGCGGCTGAGCCCGCGCAGCCACACCGGCATGATGGCCACCGGGTAGAGCGCGCTCGAGGCGAAGAACAGCGGCATCGTCATCATCTGGCCGATGCCCATCAGCCGGTCGCGCTTGAGCACGATGCCGGCGATGGTCATCGACAGGCAGGCGAAGAACGCCGAGCCCAGCATGACGATCGCGAACGCTCCCAGGATGTCGAGCGGGTTGTAGGTCAGCCCGACGCCGAGGACGATCGACAGCACGAGCACCACGACCACCTGCAGCATCGCCCGGATGCCGGCCGCGAACGCCTTGCCGAGCACCAGGGCCGAGCGCGGCGTCGGCGTCACCAGCAGCTTCGTCAGCAGTCCGGCGTCACGCTCCCAGATGATCTGGATGCCGTAGAAGATCGCCACGAACAGGCCGGACTGGGCGATGATCCCGGGCGCCAGGAAGTCCAGGTACGGGACGTCCCCGGTCGGGATCGCGTGCAGCCGGTTGAAGGTCTCGCCGAAGATCAGCAGCCACAGCACCGGCTGCAGCGCACGGGTGAAGACCTCGGTGCGGTCGTGGCGCAGCTTCTGCAGCTCGACCAGGCAGAACGTCGCCACCCGGTCCGGGAACAGCCGCCAGATCGGCGGATACGCGGCTGTCTGGGCGCTAGCCAACGCGCCCGGCCGTCCGCCGTGTGCTGCGGGTCTCGCGCAGGCCGCGCTTGCCCTCGATCCCGCCGTCGAGGTCGTTGCCGGTGAAGTGGCGGAACACGTCCTCGAGCGTGGCGTCCGGGCCGAGCTCGTGCTTCAGCTCGTCGGGCGTCCCCTCGGCCTGCACCCGCCCGAGGTGCATCAGGGCCACGCGGTCGCAGAGCAGGTCGGCCTCCTCCATGTAGTGCGTCGTCAGCAGCACCGTCATCGCGGTCGTGTCGCGCAGCTCCTCGACCCGCTGCCAGACGCCGTCGCGGGCCACCGGGTCGAGGCCGACCGTCGGCTCGTCGAGCACCAGCAGCTCGGGCCGGTTGACCAGCGCCTGAGCCAGCTCGAGCCGGCGGATCATGCCGCCGGAGAAGGTGCCGGCGATCCGGTCTGCGACCTCGAGCAGCCCCATCACGTCGAGCGCGTCGGCGACCCGCTCGCGCCGCTCGGAACGCGGCACGTCGAACAGCCGGGCGAACAGCATGACGTTCTCGCGGCCCGTCAGCGCGCCCTCGATCGACAGCTGCTGCGGGACGTAGCCGAGGCGCCGCCGGGCGGCCATCGGATGCGCCGAGACGTCGTCGCCGCCGACCTCGATCCGGCCCTCCTGCAGCGGCAGGAGCGTGTTGACCATGCGGATCGTGGTCGTCTTGCCGGCGCCGTTCGGCCCGAGCAGCCCGAAGATCTCGCCGCGCTCGATGCGCAGGTCGACGCCGTCGACCGCGAGGTGCTCGCCGAAGCGGTGGCGCAGGCCCTGGCACAGCAGCGCGGGCACGACCTCAGACATGGGCCGCCTCGTTCGTCGGCAGGCAGGCGGCGAGCCGCCCCAGCATCTCGACCGCGTCTCGCATCCTGACCTGCTCCTCCTCGTCCATCTGGCCCATCGCGTCGCTCAGGAGCGCCACGCGGCGGTCGCGGAACGCGCCCACCCGCCGCGCCGTCGCCGGCGACAGGTCGAGCCGCCCCACCCGCCGGTCGGCGGCGTCGGCCGTCCGCTCGAGGAGCCCGGCGTCGACGAGCTGGCGCACCAGCGTGCTGACCGTGTTCGCTGCGAGACCGAGCTCCTCGGCGGCCTCACCGACGGACATCCCCGGGCGGCGCCGGACGACGCGCACCAGGTCGACCTGGGCGCTGGTCAGCGCCGACAGCTCGGCCGGCCGGGCGGCGGCGCGGCGGCCGCTGCGGCGGATCGAGCCCATCGCGCGCAGGAGCTCGTCGGCGAGGTCCGGTAGGTCCATGTCCGCACTATACCTCTGTCTCAGAGGTATTTGCGAATGCGAAGATGACGGCCGTGGATGCGCGCCTCGATCAGTGCCCGAACTGCGGCACCAAGATCACCCGGCCCGACCGCGCCGCGGCCAGCTCGACCGCGGCCCGGTCCTCGGAGACGGCCGAGTGTCCGGTGTGCGGCAAGTGGCTCTGGCGCCGCCCGGGCGAGCCCTGGCAGCAGACCGACTGAAGGGAGCCGGGGAGTCCGCCTGGTGTAAGCTCATGGTGACGGATCGCTCGCCCTGCGCCTCCCGCGCGGCACAAGCCGATCTGCGAGGAGGCGGAGCGATGATGTACGACTTCAGCCGCGCGGTGGACTGGCCGTCGCCGCGGCGCGCAGGGCTGTACCTCGACACCTGGCTGTCCGAGGCCGACGAGGTCAAGTCGGCCCTCGGTGCCCGGGCAGCGCGGCGGTACCTGTTCCTGACGTACACGGCCGAGCACGCGCTGACCGTGAACTTCACGAAGCGCGAGGACAACCACCGCGAGGCCGCCGCCCGCTACCTGCAGGTGGCCAGGGCCAAGAACGACGTGGTGCCCACGGTCGCGGCTACGGTGGCGACAGCTTGAGGCTGAGCTGGTTCTGCCCGGCCCTGAACGCCGTCACGTCGTTGCCGGCGGTGTCGCTGGCCCGCACGCGCAGGGTGTAGGCCCCGGCGGGCAGGCTGCGCAGCGCGAGCTTCCACGAGCTCCCCGAGACCACGGCGTCGACCCACACCGCCGCGGCCTTGTCGCAGCGGAGCGCCTTGAAGCCGTCGCCCGAGTAGGCGTAGCACTTGCCGTCGGCACCCTTGCGCCAGAGGCTCACCTCGACCGAGTCGATCCCGCTCGCGTCGCTGACCGTGCCCTTCAGGGTCTTCCAGGCCGCGGTGGTCTGCAGGTAGCTCGTGCAGGCCTTGCCCCTGATCGAGGCGGGACAGGTCGGCGCGCCGATCTTGACCGTCGGGGCAGCCTGGTCGGCGACGGGCGCGGCGGGCGTGGTGAACGTGGCGTCGGCGCCGGCCGTCGTGCCGCCCGCGCTCCGGGCCACGAGCCGGTAGTGGTAGGTCGTGCCCGGGCTGAGTGAGGCGACCGCCGCCGTGACCTGCACCTGGACCCGCCCGCTGGCCTGAGCCGGCGCGGTCGCTGCGCCGTAGGCCGCGGTCGCGCCGTACTCGAACCAGGAGGTCGTGGCGGCGTCGTTCGCGTTGACCCGGCCGACGAGGGTCACCGAGGTGCCGGCGAGCTGCAGCGTCGCGCCGGTCGCCGCGGTCGGAGCGAGCCAGGCCGGCGTCGAGACGACGCGGTCGTCGCCGTAGCTCGTCCCCGTCTCGTTCGTGGCGACCAGGCGCACGTGGTACGCCGTGCCCGCAGCGAGGCCCGACAGGTCGGCGCTCACCGGCCCGGAGACCAGCGCCGCTCCGGCCTGGCGCTCGGTGGTCGCCGCGCCGTAGGCGGTCGTCGGCCCGTACTCGAAGCGGTAGGTGGTCGGCGCGCCGTTCGGGTCGACGTGGCCGTGCACGGTCGTCGAGGAGTAGGTCGTCCCGGTCTCGGCGTCGGTGCCGACCGACGGCACCGCGAACCAGGCGGTGGTCACCGTCTGGTCGTCGCCGTAGGTGGTGCCGGTGGCGTTCGTGGCCACGGCCCGGTAGTGGTAGGTCGTGTGGGCTGCGAGCCCGCCGACCGCCGTGGTCAGGGCGCGCGCCGCCGAGCCGCTGCCGGCGCTGACGGCGGCGGTCGAGGCGCCGTAGGCGGTCGTCGGGCCGTACTCGAAGCGCAGCGTGGCGGCGATCCCGTTCGGGTTGACGTTCGCGCTCAGCGTGGCCTGCGTCGGGCCGACCGCGCTGGCCGCGGCGGTGGCCGTGACCGGCGCCGGGTTGAGCGTCGTGAAGGTCATGTCGGCGCCGTACGTCGTCCCGGTCTCGTTGGCCGCGACCAGGCGGTAGTGGTAGGTCGTCGCCGGGCTGAGGCTGCTCAGCGAGAGCGTCAGCGACTGGGGGTCGGTGCCGGCGCCCAGGGCGACGTCGGCGCCGCGGCTGCCGTACGCGGTGGTCGTCCCCCACTCGAAGTGGGCCTGGGTCGCCAGGCCGTTCGGGACGGCCGACCCGCTCAGGGTCGCGCCGCTCACGCTGGCCGCGCCCGCCTGCACCGCGCCGAGGCCCGGCGGCGGGAGCGGCTGGGTGGTGAGCGTCTGGTCGGCGCCGCGCACCGCGCCGAGCGCGTTCGTGGCCACCAGGCGGTAGTGGTAGGTCGTCCTCGGCTGCAGGCCGGCGATCGCCACGGCGGTCGCCTGGCCGCCGCTCGCGGCCGGGAGCGAGGACGCCGCCGTGCTCTGGCCGTAGGTCGTGTCGAGGCCCCACTCGAAGGCCACGCTGGTCGCGTAGCTCCCCGTGGCCACGTAGCCGTTCAGCGTCGCGGCGCCGACGCCGACCTGGGAGGCCGGAGCGGTGGTCGTCGAGGCCGCCGTCGCCACCGCCGTGGTGAGCACCTGGTCGGGGCCGTAGCTCGTGCCGACGGCGTTCCTGGCGGCGACCCGGTAGTGGTAGGTCGTCGCGGGCGCGAGCCCCGTGAGGACGGCCGAGACCGCCTGCGCGCTCGCCCCGGTCAGGCTGGCCGCAGCGTCGATCCGGCCGGCGTAGGTCGTGTCGGTGCCGTACTCGAACCAGACCGCGCTCGCCGAGGCGTTCGGGTTGACGCTGCCGGCGATCCGGGCGCCGAACTCGCTGATCGCGCTCGCGGCGCCGGTCGCGGCGTCGGCCAGCACCCGGACGCCGGTGCTGAAGGCCTGGTCGGCGCCCTTCGTCGTCCCGGTCGCGTTGGTCGCGACGACCCGGTAGTGGTAGGTGGTGCCCGGGGCCAGCACGTCGCCGAGCGGCGCGGCCACGGCGACGTCGGCGAAGCCGTTCCCTGCCGGCGCCTCCGGCGTGCTCGTGCCGTAGGTCGTGGTCGTGCCGTACTCGATGCGCCACGTCGTCGCCTGGCCGTTCGGGGTCACCGTGCCGTGCAGCGCCGCGGCGGTGCGGGTGAGCCCGTCGGCGGCCCCGGTGAGGACGCTCGGCGCGACGTCCGGGTCGGTGGTGAAGGTCTGGTCGGGGCCGGTGGCGGTGCCGTCGGCGCTGGCCGCGACGAGCCGGTAGTGGTACGTCGTCGCCGGAGCCAGGTTGACGAGGCTCGCCGAGGCGCTGACCGCGCTGCTGCCGCTGCCGGCGCTCGTCACGGGGGTCGAGGCGCCGTAGCTCGCGCTCGTCCCGAGCTCGAAGTGCGAGGTCGTCGCGATCCCGTTCGGGTTGACCGTACCGCGCAGCGTGGCGGTCGTCCGGCCGAGGCCGGTCGGCGCGCTGGTGGCGATCGTCGGCGGGGTCGGCGGCAGGGTCGTGAAGGTCGCGTCGGCCCCGTAGCCCGGTGCCGTTGCCGGACTGGGCCGCGACCCGGTAGTGGTAGGTCGTGCCGGCGCTCAGGCCGGAGATGGTCGCGCTCACGGCGGGCGTGCCGGTGGCCGAGCCGAGCGCCACCCAGCTCGTGACCGAGCCGTAGCCCGCGTCCGGTGCCGTACTCGATCCGGTAGCTCGCCGACTGCCCGTTGGGCGTCACGGTGCCGGCCAGCGTCGCGCTGCTGCGGGTGACCTGGACGAGGCGGCGCCGGTCGCCGCGCCCGGCGGCGGCAGGGGCTGGGAGGTGAACGTCGCGTCGGCGCTGCGGGTGGTGCCCGAGGCGTTCGTGGCGGTGATCCGGTAGTGGTAGGTGGTGTTCGGCGAGAGCCCGCTCAGCGGGGCCGCGATCGCGCTCGCCTGAGAGGACGGCGCCCATCCCCATGCTGGTGGTGCCGTTGCCGTACGCGGTGCTCGTGCCCCACTCGAAGCGGTAGGTCGTCGAGGAGCCGTACGGGTTGACGAGGCCGTTCAGCACGGCGCCGGTCTGGGTCACCTGGGAGGCCGGGTTCGGGATGGCCAGGGGCAGCGGCGGAGGCGGCGTGGTGAACGTGCGGTCGACGCCCGCGGCGGTGCCGGCGCTCGAGCTCGCGACCGTGCGCACGTGGTAGGTCGTCGACGGCAGGAGGCCCGTCAGGGTCATCCCGATGCCCTGGTCGTAGGTGGCGGCCGGCAGCGAGGCCGTCTGGGAGCGGGTGCCGTAGGCGGTCGTCGTGCCGTACTCGAACTGCAGGTCGACCGGGAGCCCGTTGCCGTTGGCGGTGCCGAAGACCGCCGCGCTGGTGTACGAGAGGACGGTGATGCCCGTGCCGGTGGCGGCCGTCGGCGCGATCGGCGCGGCGGTCGTGAAGCTCGCGTCCGCGCCGGGCGACTCGCCGGCGTCGCTGATCGCGACCAGCCGGTAGTGGTAGGTCGTTCCCGGAACCAGCCCGGTCAGCCAGCGCGTAGGCGGCCTGGGCGCCGCTCGCCGGATCGACGGTCGGCGTCGTCTTGCCGTAGGCGGTCGTCGTCCCCCAGTCGAAGCGGTAGCCGACCGCGAGGTCGTGGCCGTCGGCCGACCCCTGCAGGGTCACGGAGGTGCGGGTGACGGCGGTGGCGGCACCGGTGGCGGCGCTCGGCAGGATCGGCGCGGCGGTGGTCGCGAGCCGGTCGCCGCTGCGGGTCGTCCCGACCTCGCTCGTGGCCACGATCCGGTAGTGGATCGTCGTGCCCGGGGGCGAAGCCGGCCAGCGGGAAGCTGGTGGCCTGGACGCCGCCGAGCCGGTCGAGCATCACCGCGCTCGTGAAGCGGCCGTAGCTCGTGTCGGCGCCGTACTCGACGGAGACCGTGGTCGGCAGCCCGCCCGGGTCGACCTTCGCGCCGACCGTGAGGCCCGTGCGCGAGATCGCGCTCGGCGCGTCGATCGAGACGACCGACGGCGGCGGCCACGGCAGGGTCGTGAAGCGGACGTCGCTGCTGGCCGTCTGGCCGGTGCTGTTCGTGGCGACGACGCGGTAGTGGTAGTCGCTGCCGACCGAGAGGCCGCTGACGGCGGCCGCGACGGCGGTCACGGCAGTGCTGCTCGCGAGGCTGGTCTCGCCGGTCTGGTACTGGTAGCCGTTGCCGGAGCCGTACTCGAAGTGGTAGCTGGTCGCGAGCCCCGGACGGGTCGATCGAGGCGTGCAGCGTCGCGCCGGTCATCGTGCGCGCGTCGGGGGCGAGCACGCTGGTCCTCGGCGCCGGGAACGCGGGCGTGACGAACGTCGCGTCGCCGCTGCGGGTGGTGCCGGCGGCGTTCACGACCACCAGGCGGTAGTGGTAGGTCGTCACGGCGTCGAGGCCTTCGACCTGCAGGCTGACCTGGCGCGGGCCGGCGTCGGCGGCCACGCTCAGGGTCTGGGTGGTCGAGCCGTAGGCGGTCGTCGTGCCGTACTCGAAGCGGTAGCTCGCGGCCAGGTCGCGGCCGTCGAGCGAGCCGCCGAGCAGCGCGCCGTGCGGCGAGCTCGGGGTCGGCGGTCGGCGCGCTCGCGGCCGGCGGCAGCGGCGGCGCGGCCGTGACGAGCGCGTCGTCGCCGGCGCTCTGGCCGGCGGCGGTCGTGACGACGAGCCGGTAGTGGTATGTCGCCGCCCGGGGTGAGGCCGGTGATGCCGGCGGCCACCGACGCGGCGCCGCTGCCGGCGGCGGTGTCGGCCGTCGAGGAGCCGTAGGCCGTCGTCGGGCCGTACTCGAAGCGGTAGGTGGCGGGCAGGTCGTAGCCGTTCAGCGCGCCGGCCAGCGGTGGCGCTCACGCGGGTGACCTGGCTCGCCGCGCCGGTGCTCGCAGCCGGCGGGATCGCGGCGTCGGTGCTGAAGGCGACGTCGTCGGAGCGGGTGGTGCCGGTGGCGTTGGTCGCCACCACCCGCAGGTGGTAGGTGGTGCCGGGGGCGAGGCCGGCGAGCCGGGTGGTCACGGTGGCGTCGCGTCGCCGAGCCCGGCAGTGCGACGTCCGGGGTCGCCTGGCCGTAGGCGGTGCCGAGGCCCCACTCGAAGTGCGCCGTCGTGGCCAGCCCGCCCGCGGTCACCGTGGGCGCTGAGGACGCCGGCGGCGCGCCCGTCGGCGGCGCCGTCGACCGACCCGATCGCCGGCGGCGGCAGCGGGTCGGTGTCGAAGGTCGCGTCGCTGCTGCGGGTGGTGCCGGTCGAGTTCTGGGCCACGCACGCGCCAGTGGTACGTCGTGCCGGGCGCGAGCCCGCTCAGCGTGGCGGCGACGTCCTGGGCGTCGGTCGGCGTCGCGGTCGAGACGGCCGCGGTCGACTGGCCGTAGCCGTTGGTCGTGCCGTACTCGACCCGCCAGGTCGTCGCGAGGCCGCTCGGGTCGACGCGGCCGTGCACCGTCGCCGAGGCTGCGGCCGATGCCCTCGGCGGCGCCGCCGTCGACGACCGGGGCCGGCAGCGGCACGGTGCTGAAGGTCGCGTCCGCGGTGGTCGTCGTGCCGGTGGCGTTGCGGGCCACCAGGCGGTAGTGGTAGGTCGTCCCCGGAGCGAGTCCGGCGAGCGGCTGGACGAAGGGGCCCGAGGTGGCGTCGGCGGCGATCGCGGCCGGCGCGCTCGAGCTCCCGTAGGCCGTCGACAGGCCGTACTCGACCGTGACCGTGGTCGCCTGCTCGCTCGCGCCGACGCTCGCCCCGATGGTCGCGCCGGTGCGGGTCAGGCCGCTCACGCGCGACGCTCGAGAGGAGCGGCGCCGTGAGCGCGACGGTGCGGAAGGTCGCGTCCTGGCCGGCGGTCTCCCCCGCGCCGTTCCCGGCGACCACCCGGTAGTGGTAGAGCGTGCCCGGGGCCAGCCCGGTGAGCGACTGCATCGCGGTCACGACGCCGGTGCCCGAGCCGACGCCGGTGCCGACCGCCTGCTGCTGGTAGGCCGTCGTCGGGCCGTACTCGATGCGGAACGAGGTGGCGTCGCCGTTCGGGTTGACCTGCAGCGCGACGGTGGCCGTGTGGGTGCCGAGCCCGCTGGCGGCGCCGGTGGTGACGTCGGGCGGCAGCGCGGTCGTGGCCAGGGTCGCGTCGTCGCCGTACTTCGTGCCGGAGGCGTTGGTCGCCGCGACCCGGTAGTGGTAGGTGCGGCCGGGCAGCAGGCCGGCCAGGGCCGCCGCGACGGCGCCCGTGCGGTAGCCGGCGGCCAGGCTCTGGGTCGCCGTGACCGAGCCGTAGGCCGTCGTCGGGCCGTACTCGAACCGGTAGGTGGTGGCGAGGCCGTTCGGGTTGACCGTCCCGGCGATGCTCGCGGCGTAGCCCGTGATGGCGCCGGCGGAGCCCGTCGCGACGCTCGGGCCGGGCTGGTCGGTGGCGAAGGTCGTCGTCGTCGCCGGAGCGCGTGCCGCTGGCCGAGGTCGCCACCAGGCGCACGTGGTAGGTGGTGTCGGCGGCGAGCCCGACGACGTCGGCGCCGGCGTCGGCGTAGTCGTCGCCGGCCGGGCAGCGCGACGTCCGGCGTGCGGGTCCCGTAGGCGGTCGTCCTGCCGTACTCGAAGTGGTAGGTGACGGCCTCGCCGTTCGGGTTCACCTGGCCGGAGAACGTCGCGCTGCGGCCCGCCGCGAGCGGCGTCGCCGGTGAGCACGCGTCGG
Organism: uncultured Actinomycetes bacterium; assembly: GCA_963794695.1. Classification (GTDB taxonomy): domain Bacteria; phylum Actinomycetota; class Thermoleophilia; order Gaiellales; family JALYLC01; genus CAWCFJ01. The sequence goes on from CAWCFJ010000015.1 coordinate 78,477, forward strand.
ACCCGCGGGCTCGGTGCTGAAGAGCGAGGTCGTCGGTCGCCTGGGTGCCGCTGGCGTTGGTCGCCACGACCCGCAGGTGGTAGTCGGTCGCCGGGGTGAGGCCGCGCAGGGTCACGGCCACGGCCTGGTCGCCGCTCGCGGCGTCGACGGCGACGTCGTCGCTGCGCTGGCCGTACGACGCGGTCGCGCCGTACTCGACGTGCAGGGTCGTGGCCTGGCCGTTCGGGCCGACCGCCAGCGAGACCTCGCCGCTGCGCGCCGCCGGGTGCAGGACGTTCGGCGGGCCGAGCGGTCGGGCCGGCGCTCGCCGTGGTGAACGTCCCGTCGGCGCCCGTAGCTCGTGCCGCCGGCGTTCGCCGCGACGACGCGGTAGTGGTAGGTCGTCGACGGATCGAGGCCCGCGAGCGCTGCCTGGCCGTCGGCGAAGGCCTCGGCCGAGCCGGCGTCGACGTCGGCCGCTCGAGCGGCCGTACGAGGCGTCGTCGCCGTAGTCCACGTGGTAGCGGGTCGACTGGCCGTTCGGGTCGACCTGCACGTTCAGCGCGGCGCGTCGTCGAGCCGACCGAGGCCACGCCGGCGGCGCCGAGCGTCGGGCCGCCGCGGGCGCGCTGGTGAAGGTCACGTCTGCCGAGGCTCGCCTGGGTGCCGTCGGCGCCGACCGAGACGAGCCGGGCGTGGTAGGTCGTGTTCGGCGCGAGGCCCGTCGGGCGGGCGGCGACCCACTGCTCGCCGGCGTCCCCGTTCGAGGACGACGTCGGGCGTGCGCTTGCCGTAGCTCGGTGGTCGTGCCGTAGTCGAAGTGCACCGTCGCGTCGACGTGGGCGGGGTCGACCCAGCCGCCGAGACGGGCGTTGGTCGAGCCGATCTCGGTCGCGACGTAGGCGGTGGCGACGGGGCCGGCCGGCGGCGACCGTGAAGGTCACGTCTCCGCCGCGCCGGGTGCCGCTCGGGCCGGTCGCGACGAGGCGGGCGTGGTACGTGCCCGCAGCCAGGCCGCGTGACCTGCGGCGTGCAGCTCGCGGAAGCTCGCGTCCGTAGCCGCTGGTCTCGTCCGGCGTGGTCTGGCCGTAGGCGGTCGTCGGGCCGTACTCGAAGTGGGTCGTGACCTGCTCGCCGCCCGGGTTGAGCGCGCCGTACAGCGTCGTCCCGGCACGCGGCGTCGGTGGTCGAGCGAGGCGCCGGCGGCGTCGGTGGTGAAGGTCACGTCACGGCCGTAGGCGGTGCCGCGGGCGCTGTCGGGCCACGACCCGCGACGTGGTACGTCGTGCCCGGCGCGAGGCCGGTCAGGGTCGCGCCGACGCGCCTGGCGGCCGCGCGTCGGTGCCCGCGCTCGAGGACGCGGTGGAGCTGCCGTAGGCGGTGCTCGTGCCCCACTCGAAGCGGTAGTCGGTGGCCGATCCGCCGGCGTCGACGAGCGCGTCGAGCTCGGCGCTGCGGCTGGCGACGGCGTGGGCCGCGCGCGGTGTCGGCCTGCGGCCCGGCCGGGTTCAGGGTGAAGGCCTCGTCGTCGCCGTAGCTCGTGCCGAGCGCGTTCTGGGCCACGAGCCGGGCGTGCAGCGTCGCGCCGGCCGAGAGGCCCTCGAGCGGGACGTCGACGAGCTGGCCGCTGGCCGAGGCGCTCACGGCGACCGCGGGCGTCTGGCTGCCGTAACTGGCGTCGGCGCCGTACTGCACGAAGACCGTGGTCGCGCCGCCGTTCGCCGTGACGAAGCCGAGCGCGTCGGCGCGGGTCTGTTCGGGCAGGACGCCCGTCGAGACGGCCTGGGGCGCCGCTGCGGCGATGCCGGCCGGCGCGCCGAGCGCCGGCACGTCGCCGTCGTCGGCGAAGGTCTGCACGGCGCGCGAGCCGGGCGTGCGGCTCGAGACGAAGGTGGCGTCGGCGCCGGCGCTCGTCCCGGCGGCGCTGACGGCGATGCACCCGGTAGTGGTAGAGCGTGCTCGGCAACAGGTCCGAGAGCCTGGCCGAGACGGCCACGGAGCCGTCGCCGGCGGCGAGCCACTGCGGCGCCGTGCTGTCCCCGTAGGCCGGGGTCGGGCCGTACTGGAAGACGTAGCGCGTGGGCGCGCCCGAGGGGTCGATCGAGGCGGCCAGCGCCGCGTCGGTGGCCCCGACGCTGCTGGCACCGCCGGTGCTCGCCCGCGGCGCGCCGAGCGCCGCGGTCAGGAACGTTCCGTCGGCGCCGTTCGTCGTGCCGGCGGCGTTGATCGCGACGACCCGGTAGTGGTAGAGCGTCGCCGGCCCGCAGCGTCGTCAGGGCGGCCGTGACGGCCTGCGTCGACCAGCTTCCGGCAGGCAGCGTCGCGTCGGCGGTGCGGCTGCCGTAGGCGGCGGTGCGGCCGTAGTCGAGGTGCCAGGTCGTGGCCAGGCCCTGCGGGTTGACGGTGCCCGCGAGGGTCGCGGCCCGCCAGCTCACGCCGCTCGCGGCGCCGGTGGCGACGTCCGGCGGAGCGGTGGTCGTGGCCGTCGTGACGTCCGTGCCGTTGACCGTCCCACCCGGTGACGTCGCCACCAGCCGGAAGTGCAGCGCCTGGCCGGCCAGGAGGCCGGACACCGCCGCCGACACGGGCTGGCCCCCGCTCCCGCTCAGCGGCGTCTCGTCGGTGTGCTGGCCGTAGGTGGTCGTCGTGCCGTAGTCGAAGTGGTAGGTCGTCGTCTCGCCGCGGCCGTCGACCGTGCCCGTGAGGGTGACCGAGGTCGTGGTCGCGCCCTGCGCGGCGCCCGTCGTGACGATCGGCAGCGGCTTCGCCCCGAGCAGCTGCAGCGCCTTGAAGACGTTCAGCCGGCCGCCGGTCGAGACCTTGCCGGTCAGCTGCGGCAGCCGGTCGGCGCCGTTCAGGATCGCGGCGCGCACCTCGGCCACCGTCGCGCTCGGCTTCGCCGAGAACAGCAGGGCGGCGGCGCCGGATACGTGCGGCGTGGCCATCGACGTCCCGTTCCAGGCGGCGTACTGGCCGTTCGGCAGCGTCGACAGGATGCCGACGCCCGGCGCGGCGATCTGCACCGTCGAGGCGCCGTAGCTCGAGAACGAGGCCAGGTTGTCGTTCGAGTCGGTGGCGGCGACGCAGATCTCGTTGGCCGCCTTGACGTTGCACGGCCAGGTCGGGATCACGTCGTTGTTCTGCGACGAGTTGCCCGCCGCGATCACGTACAGGGTGTTCGGGTTCTGGGCGATCGCGTCGTGCAGCGCCGGGTCGTCCCCGCCGCCGCCGAGGCTCGCCGACACGACCTTCGCGCCGTGCTGGCCGGCGTACGAGAACGCCGAGGCGATGTCGCTCGTCCAGCCGCTGCCCTGGGCGTTCAGCACCCGCAGCGGCATGATCGAGACCCGCCAGTTGACGCCGGCGACGCCGATCCCGTTGTTGGCGATGCCGCCGATCGTGCCCGACACGTGCGTGCCGTGGCCGTGCTGGTCCTGCGGGGTGTTGTCGCCGTCGACCCAGTCGTGGCCGGCGACGAGCTCCGAGGCCAGCTCGGGGTTCGTCAGGTCGACGCCGGTGTCGACGACCGCGACCACGGTGCTGGTCGAGCCGGTGGCGATGTCCCAGGCCTGGGGCGCCGAGATCTTCTGCATGCCCCAGAGCTGGGAGAACAGCGGGTCGCTCGGGGTCGCGAGCGCCGTCACGCGGTAGTCGGGCTGGGCCCAGCGGACGCCCGCGTCGTCCTCGAGGTCGGCGGCCGCGGCCTGCGGCGACGCGCCGGCCGGCAGCTCCACGACCTTGGTCTGCGGGATCGGCAGCTGGCGCGAGACGTCGCCGTCGACGTCGGCCAGCGCGGCCTGCTGCTGGGAGGCGGTGGCGTCGGCGTCGAAGCGCACCAGCACCCGTCCCGCCGCGGCCTGCGGGGTGCTCGGCTGCGGGTCGACCAGCGTGGCCGTGAACGGGTCCGCGGCAGGCGCGGTCGCGTCGGCATGCGCGGCCGGGACGGCCGCGAGGAGCGACGTGAGGAGCAGCGGGAGGAGGGCGAGGCGGCGCATGGCGGAAGGACGGATCGCAGGACCCGTCCCTCTGGTGTCGTCCGCCGAGCCGCCGGGCCGCAGCGCCCGACCGGGGGATCCGGCCGGGCGCCGCGCGTGCGGCCGCGCCTACTTCTTCGGAGCAGTGCACGTTGAACGTGATGTGCGAGCCCGCCGGGGCGACGCCGCCGGACCAGTTGAGGTTCCACTGCCACTCGTGCGAGGCCACGTCGGTGCGCAGGCCCTCGCCGATCAGGTGGATGCTGTTGGCCGACGGATCCGAGAAGTCGACCAGGAACTTGCCGGCGTCGGGGGTCCCGCCGCCGGGGCACGGGTAGTGGAAGAACACGCCGCTGATACCCGACGGCACGGCGTAGACGAAGTCGCCCTGCCAGCCCTGGGGCACGGCTGCGGTACGGGCGACACCGGTCGGGGAGGCGCTGACGACGGAACCGCTGGTCGAGCCGCCGGCGGTGGCGAACGAGGCCATGCCGGCGCTGCCGGCGATGGCGACCGCGGCGGCGGCGAGGGTGACGAGCTTCTTCACGATGGTTCTCCTACGAGGGGAGTCGGGCAGCCGCGAACGGCTGCCAGGGAGCCTTTGTGCCGGGGCCCTTCGGCACGGCCACGACTCTGCGTCGGCGCAGGGTCCTTCGCACCAGGCGAACCCCGAGTCCTGGCGCACACCCCCTACGTACGCCTACTTGCGGTACACCGCCAGGTAGTCGACCTTCAGGGCGCCGCCGGAGACCGTCGTCGCGCCGGGCGTGGGGAACGGGCAGCCCGTCGGCGGTGCGAAGGCGAACTGGCAGCCGGCGTCCGGGAAGCCGCCGCCCATCGCCAGGTCGAAGATCACGAACCAGGCGTGGTCGGTGGCGTTCGCCCAGGTCGCGGCGTCCACCTGGTCGGCGCTGACCTGGAAGTACTGGGCGCCGTCGAGGTACCAGCGGATCTGGTTCGGCTGCAGCGACCGGTCGAGCTCCATCGCGTAGGTGTGGAACCCGGTCTGCAGGCCGTCGGCGTGGACGGGGCCGCTGCCGATGCCGCTCGACTCGTTGCAGGGCCCGCCCGGGTTCGTGCCGCAGTGCAGCGTGCTGAAGACGTCGGAGGAGCCGTTGACGTCCTCCATGATGTCGATCTCGCCGACACCGGGCCAGTTCAGGTAGTTGCCGCGGAACGGCTTTCCGAGCATCCAGAACGCGGGCCAGTAGCCGGCCGCGGCGTCGCCGCTGACGTCGGGCTGCTGCAGCCGGGCCTCGACGCGCAGGATGCCGCGCCGACCCGCCGTGAACGTCTTGCGGGTCTCGACCCTGCCCGACGTCCAGCTGCCGTCGGACCCCTTCAGTGCGGTGATCACGAGGTGACCCGCGGCGTCCGTGCGGACGTTCTGCGTGCTGTCGGTCATCGCCTCGACCTCGCCGGTGCCCCACCCGGTCGGGCAGCCGTCGCAGCCGTAGCCGTGGCCCAGGTCGTAGATCCACTGCCGGCCGAGCGGCTTTCCGGCACGGCCGTTGAAGTCGTCCTTGAACACGAGCCGGAAGCTCTTGGCCGAGGTCTCGGTGTGGGCCGGCGCGCTGGCCGGCAGCGCGGCGACGGTGGTCGCGGCCACGGCCAGCACGAGGACCGAGCGGCGGATGCGAGCGGACACGGCGAACCTCCCCGGAAGCGTTTCCGGGGCGGGAGCGTAGCGCGCCCGGCGTCCTCGATCACCGCGTTCGCCGCAATCGTTGCGATCCGCACCCCACGCGCGCCGGTGGCGCTGGTAGCGTTGCCCTACCCGAATTGGAAAGGACGGGAGATGACCAAGGCCGAGTTCGTCGAGAAGGTCGCAGAGCGAGCGGGGCTCTCCCGCAAGGATGCGGGGGCAGCGGTCGACGCGATGCTGGCGTCGATCGGTGACGCCCTCAAGAGCGGCCAGGACGTGACCTTCACCGGCTTCGGCAAGTTCTCGGTCGGCCAGCGGTCGGCGCGCACGGGCGTCAACCCGCGCGACCCGTCGCAGAAGGTTCAGATCCCGGCGTCCAAGGTGCCGCGGTTCTCCGCCGGCGCCCAGCTCAAGGCCGCCGTCAAGGGCTGATCCGCGAACGACCCGCCGCGGCGGGTCACCAGGCTGTCGGCTTTCCGGGCTGGTACAGCCAGACGTCGAAGAAGTGCGCCAGGTCCTGGCCGGACACGTGCTCGGCCAGGGCCACGAACTCTGCCGTCGTCGCGTTGCCGTAGGCATGCTGGGCGACCCAGTCGCGCAGCACCTCGTGGAACGCGTCCGTGCCGATCTTCTGGCGCAGCGCCTCGAGCGTCATCGCGCCGCGGGCGTAGACCGACCCGGTGAACAGGTCGGCCGGCTCGCCCGGAACGGCCGGCGGCGGCTCCCAGAACGAGAGGTCGGTGGCCGGCGTCGCGTACAGCTCGTCGAAGATCTGCGCGGTCGTCTCGCCGCCCTGGTGCTCGCCCCAGGACCACTGCGACCAGGTCGCGAAGCCCTCGTGCAGCCAGATGTCGGGCCACGGGCGAGGGTCACGTCGTCGCCGACCCACTGGTGCGACAGCTCGTGGGCCAGGGTTCCCTCGCCGCTGAGCCCGGGGAAGAGCGGCTTGGTCTGGGTCTCGAGCGCGTAGCCGACGAAGCCGGCGTCGTCCATGATCGCGCCGACGGCGTCGAACGGGTACGGGCCGTACAGCGACGAGAAGTAGTCGACGATCGGCTCGAGCTGATCGAGCACCGGCGCGGGCCCAGCTCGCTGTCGACAGCCTTGTAGACCCGGATGCCTGCCCGCGATGCGAGAGATCTGGACGTCGAAGCGGCCCGTGGTGGCGGTCGCGAGGTACGGCGCCATCGGGTCGCGCTCGCGCCACACGAAGGTGTCCTGGCTCTGTGCGCTGGTGTGCGAGGCGAGGACGCCGTTGGCCAGCACCCAGAGCCCGCTCGGGACGGTCACCTCGAAGCGGAACGTCGCCTTGTCCTGAGGGGTGTCGTTGACCGGGAACCAGGTCGGCGTGCCCTGCGGCTCGTTGGCCACGAAGGCGCCGTCGGACGTCGCGATCCAGCCGTCGAGCGAGCCGTCGGGGTCGTTGATCGCCTGCGGCGTGCCCGCGTAGTCCACCGTGACCTTCAGGCCGGTGCCGCTGCGAATGCCGCGCGCCGGGGTGATGACGAGCTCCTGCCCGTCGCGGGTGAACGTCGCGTCGTGGCCGTTGACGGCGACGTGGGAGACGTCGAAGCCCCGCAGGTCGAGGTCGAAGCGGGACAGGTCCTGGGTCGCCGTCGCCCGGATCGTGGTCGTGGCGTCGAGGTGCTTCGTCGCCGGATCGAAGTCCAGGCGCAGGTCGTAGTGCCCGACGTCGTACCCGCCGTTCCCCTCGAGCGGGAAGAACGGGTCACCGGCGCCGGGCGCGCCCGGCTCGAAGTCGGCGAGGGCGGCCGCGGGCGCGCTGCAGAGGGCGCACGCGGCCGCGGCGAGGAGCACGATGGGGCGCGGCATGGCCAGGTTCTACCACTTGCCGCGCCCCGCTCACGCGATGACGGCGTCCCGTTCCACCAAGGTCGCGTAGCGGCCGCCCATCGCGACGAGCTCGGCATGGGTGCCGCGCTCGACGACGCGGCCCGTCGTCCAGCACCAGGATCAGGTCGCTGTCGCGGATCGTGGACAGCCGGTGGGCGATCGCGAGCACGGTGCGGTCGCGGCCGAGCTCGCTCGAGCGCCTCCTGCACCAGCCGCTCGGTCTCGACGTCGAGCGCGCTCGTCGCCTCGTCGAGGATCAGCACGCAGGGGTCGCGCAGGATCGCCCGGGCGATCGCCAGGCGCTGCTTCTCGCCGCCCGAGAAGCGGTAGCCGCGCTCGCCGACGATGGTGTCGTAGCCGTCGGGCAGCGAGGCCAGGTGGTCGTGGATCTGGGCCGCGCGGGCCGCCTGCCTCGAGCTCCTCGTCGGTCGCGTCGGGCCGGGCGAAGCGCAGGTTGTCGCGCACCGTGCCGTGGAACAGGTAGGTCTCCTGGGAGACGACGCCGATCGGCCGCGCAGCGAGCGTCGAACGACAGGTCGCGCAGGTCGATGCCGTCGAGCTCGATGCCGCCGCCGGTCGGCGTCGTAGAGCCGCGCGGCGAGGTAGCCGAGCGTGGTCTTGCCGCTGCCGGTCTCCCCGACCACCGCGACCCGCATGCCCGGGCGCGGCGATGAAGCTGACGTGCTCGAGCGTCTGGCGGTCGTCGTCGTAGGCGAAGGCGACGTCGCGGAAGCGCAGCTCGCCGCGGAGCGTCGCGCGGTCGATGCCGACCGGCGTCCGGCTGCTCGTCGATGTCGACCGGCAGGTCGAGGTACTCGAAGACCCGGTCGAACAGCGCCAGCGAGGTCTGCACGTCGGCCTGCACCCCGAGCAGCGAGCTGCGTCGGGAAGAACAGCCGGGTCTGCAGCGTGGTGAACGCCACCAGGGTGCCGATCGAGATCGAGGCGTTGCCGCCGGCGATGAGCGTGGCCGGCGACGCCGTAGACCAGCGCCGGCATGATCGCGAAGCTGGTCTGGATCGAGGCCATCATCCAGCGGCCGGCCATGCGCTGGCGCAGCTCGAGGTCGGCCAGGCGCGGCGCTCTCGCTCGCTGAAGCGCTCGGTCAGCGCGTCGCGGCGGCCCATCGTCTTGGCGAGGAGCACGCCCGAGACCGAGAGCGACTCCTCGACGAGCGAGGAGATGTCGGCCAGCGAGCCCTGCTTGGTGCGTCGCGATGGCCGCGGCGCACGCTTGCCGATGCGGCGGGTCAGGATCACGAAGACCGGCAGCAGCGCGAACGCCGCGAGGGCCAGGCGCCAGTCCAGGAGCAGCATGGCCGCGGCCGTGGCGAGCGACCGTGGTGACGTTCGAGACGATCGAGGTCGCCGTGGTGGTGACGACGCTCTGCACGCCGCCGATGTCGTTCGCGATGCGCGACTGCACCTCGCCCGTGCGGGTGCGGGTGAAGAACGCCAGCGAGAGGCGCTGCAGGTGGTTGTAGACCGCGGCGCGCAGGTCGTGCATCACGAGCTGGCCGACGCGGTTCGACTGCCAGGTCTGGGCCACGCCGATCACGCCGGTCAGGATCGGGATGGCGACCATGCCGGCGATCAGCAGGTCGAGCCGGGTGGTGTCGAGGTCCTTGCCCTGCGGCAGGACGTTGTCGAACAGGTCGCGCAGCAGGAACGGCGGGACCAGGCCGAGCGCGGCGGACAGGACGATCAGGCCGAGCAGCGAGCCCAGGGCGACCCGGTACGGGCGGAAGAGGCGAGGATGCGCCGGGTGTTCTTGTGCACCCGCTTCTCGGCGGCTGCGGCCTCGGCGGCGCTCAACGGGCCACCTCGAGGTTGTCGGCGCAGCGCTGCAGCAGGGCTGCGAGCTGGTCTCGCTCCTCGCGGGTGAAGCCGGCGAGCATGCGCTGCCCGACGGTGCGGCCGACGTGCGGGGTGCGCTCGAGCTGGCTGCGCCCGTCGTCGGTGAGGGCGACCAGGCGGCGGCGCCGGTCGTCGGGGTGTGTCTGGCGCTCGACCAGGCCGCGCTCGGACACGGTGTCGACGAGGGCGGTGAGGGTCGGCGCGGAGACGTGCAGCCCGCAGGCCAGGCGGGCCTGGTCGACGGGAGCGCCCGCGCGCGTGAGGCGGGCGAGCAGCTCCCACTGCTGCATGGTGAGGCCGTGCTCCCGGGCGATACGGTCGCCCGTCTGCTGCACGAGCCGGTTGACGATCTTGACGGCGTCATCATCGCAGCCAA